>NZ_LXNG01000018.1 GCF_001642575.1 Xanthomonas floridensis
GTGCTTGATCAATCCCAGCAGGCGTTGGTCTTCCTTGGCGCGCTCACTGTCAGGCGAGCGTAACCAGGCGTAATAACCCGCCCGGTTGACGCGCAATACCCGACACATCGCGCATACCCTGAATTCCCTGCGATGGTCTTGCATGAACGCGTACTTTGCCTTCACCCCTTGGCAAAGTACGCGGCGGCCTTTTTTAGGATGTCGCGCTCCTCGGTCACGCGACGCAACTCTGCCTTCAGCCGCCGAACCTCGGCGCTCTGGTCCACCTCGGCGCGATGCACCACGCCAGGCTTGCCGAACTTGCGCAGCCAGGCGTACAGGCTGTGCGTCGTGACACCCAGTCGCTCGGCGACCTCTGCCACCTTGAACCCACGATCGGTCACTTGCCGGACCGCTTCGATCTTGAACTCATCCGTATACCGCTTGCTGCTCATGGACACCTCCGAATCTGCCATTTTCCATGGCCTTGAGATGTCTAGGAAAGCCTGGGCGTATCAAGCTTCATCGGTTCTTCTCCACCAGCGCGTTGTGCGCCTCGTGGGAACCGACAGGCGAAGCGTCCGGCCCTACCGCACCCGAGAGCGAGCACTGCGCAAGCAGCGCGCAGCGCAGGGCCGTAACAAAGCGCAAGCGTCGAGAAGGAGGCTTGCCCTTGCGGTCGGGACAGCGAAGCCAAGATTCCCTTCAAGAGGCCCAGCGCTGGTGGAGATGAAAACGCTGAGACCCAAGCTAGCTGGCAGATACCTACCTGAGTAAAGAGGACAGCTGCAGGGTTATCGGTCACTGGGTCTATGGGACAAAGCACCGTGCGCATGGCCCAGGCTTGCGCTTGCGCATTAGCTTTTGCAGTGCGCTTACGTGTCTGAGGCAAACTGACCGGCTGGATACGATTCGGACCTACCGCTCTCGCGACTTTGACGCGTGCATGGCGGTCTTCGATGGCAATGTGCCGGCGTCTTTATGCGCTGAGGAAAGACCAGAATTCGTGCGCTTTCTAACGCACCACGCTGCCGCCTGGCACTATCACGTCATTGAGCGTGCGGGCGAGCTGGTGGCCTGTGCGGGCTACTCCATCAGCACGGGTGGCACGACAGAAAGCCTCGGCTGGGGCATGGTGCATCCGCTGCTACAGCGCCAGGGCTTGGTAACACAGCTGCTCATGGCTCGCCTTGAAGCGATACGTCTTACGCCGGACATTGAGCGAGTCGTGCTGGATACCAGCCGACACACGCACCCGTTTTATGCCCGCTTTGGTTTATCGTGCAGCAAATCGTGCCGGATAGCCATGGTGCATGGCTTGGACCGTGGGGAAGTCACGTCCAACATTATGACACTTGCATTACGCTATTTGAGCAACCATTAATACCACGCTTAAAAACAGTAAAAAACATAAACACACCTTCCAAGCAATTAATAGGAGTCTTAAATGCTTTACGCACCTGATGATTCAATATTCAAAGTAATGTCACTCAAGCTAAAACCTAAACCTTTGGAATACGCATATTCTTAAGAGGAAGCAAATGAAAAATGGCCAGGATTAATCAACGAACTTGACCGGGTCGTCAGCAGCCTACTTGTTTCGGCAAAAATAAATGCAAATGTGACCTTTGCAGTAGTGTCATCCCAAAGTCCTTTTCAAGCCATGCACGTTGGACAAGACGACTTTGTAATACTCGTTGACACCCGCACGTTCGAAACATTGCTTTCCCTATGTTTACGAGTTCAATCTCTAGAAGCTCTTAACGAGATAATTGGAGCACCTCACATAAGTGAGCCGAGAGACTTTTCAGGCAAATTCTTGATGGATATTGCCAAAGAAATTGTATTTCACACCAAAGACCCCAAATATCTATTACTGCCATCACAGCCAAAATACATCTATCAGGCAGCTTTATGCTTCATCGTGGGTCACGAACTTGCACATATTTCCAACGGACACCTGGATTTCATAAAATCCGTAGGATTTATTCACCACTCAAATACGATTGAAGAGAAAGCGCTAACTCTAAAAACACTTGAAATGGATGCCGACACTACTGCGACCTCGTCGGTCATAAAAGTATTTGAACCCATGATCGAACAAGTAAGAATTCAAAATGACCTCCCTCAATCTGAGCGCGACACCGCCGAACGATCAATTAGAGCTGGATACGTTCTAGGAATATATATAGCGCACCTCTATCATGACGCATTAACACTCGACTACTTCCCGAAAGCACACCCAATCACCTATTCCCGCTTCATGATATCCATATATGTTTTGAAGAGATTCTACATCAGGCAGTTCCCTGATCAATTTCACCTCCCTGATGATGTCCGCGAGGCACTAACCAATGCTTTTGTGAGTCTAAGTGGCAGCTTGGACAATCTTTGCCATCCCATTGCAGCTAATACAGAGATTTATGATCTTAAGGATGACAAATCCACATATGAATACCAATTTTCGGGCGAGTTGATCGCGCTAGATTTTCTCGAGCCTTTACATGAAATGTGGGCAATTATAAGACCTGAACTGGAGATTTTCCGACGGGGCGGTTTTCTAGCCCCTACATTTACTTAAATGCATCGCGCCACCGTGCCGAAGGGACATTCTGTGCCGCCAGAGCTAGGTCGAGTAAAAGACGTGGTTGGTTTGCGTGCTGAGGCAAAGTCACGGTAGACGATTGCAAAGTTGAATAGCACCTTCTGGGGAATGCTATGAGTTTAGTTAGTGTCAGAGAACTCTTCCCGATATTCCCCAAAGCTCCGCACTTGGAGAAAGGCCTCGCCGTGCGAGGCCTCTTCAAATTCACCCAGGATACTTAGGGAACTTTTCGTCGGGATGCTTGGCTTTCCACTCTTTGTAAGACGCGCTCCCCTGCCAAATGGTGAAGGCCTTAGGCGGACGACCGCGCCCTGACCATGTCTCCTGATTGTGTGGCAACCAATACTTGGGCGCTACTTCCTTTCTTGTGGAAGCAGCCTTTTTCGGCTTGACCACATCAGCGCCGATCAGAGCCGCAATCTCGGACTTCTGCTTTGCACTGAAATGCTCGGTGTATTGGTCGAGAAGCTTGACGATCTCCGAATAAGCTTCAGATGATTGCTGCTGGCGTAGCTGAGCTTCCTGCTCTTCCAACTTCCGAATTTCTTCTGCCAATTTCTCTTTAGCAGCGGCAAGGGCACTCAAAGACGCGGTTGTCATTCAGGACTATTCCAATCGGTTGACGGTTGATTAGCAAATTATTCGGGAGAAATTTATCGCAGCAAAGCTGTGTCTGGTCAAGTCAGCAAGCTCAACTCTTTGGCTTTAGTAGCATGTTTTCGCAATAGTTTAGGGAAATGGCCGAACACGCCTAAACGATACAGCTTTCATGCCCCCGTCTGCACCAAGGCATTTGCGAAGAAGCTCGACGTTCAAGCCATAGTGCAACGATTTCAAACCAGGAGAGTGCTTGCTCAAGCCTTTGAGCTTTTCTGCGACGGTGAAATCACGGCTATACGTCGCGTGGTGCTCGTCGTCCAATTCATGACCCACGATCTGAGCGCGCAACTCCGAAGGACACCCAGCCCCCTGCAACTCCTGGATCACCGACTTGCGAAGCGAGTGAAAACCACGCTTTGCCTTCGGCCACTCTTTTCCGATCTCGGCGAGATGGCGACTGAACGCCTTGGTGATCCAATTGCCGGCTCCATTCTTGGCGTCCGCCCTTGCTTGGGGGAACAGTCGCTTGTGTCCAGCCGCCTTACAGGTATCGACCCACTCCATAAAACCTAGGGCCAAAAGATCCGGATGCAGCGGCACCGTGCGCAAACTCACTTCGGTCTTGACCTTCTGGTGCTCGCCTTCATCCGAAATCCGGATGCAAGGGATCTTGCCCTCTTTGAACACATCAGCCACCAACAGCTGCCCGACTTCTGATGCTCGCGCCCCCGTATAAAGACCAATCAAAGCTGCCCATCGGGCATTGGCCGAGAGTCGTTCGAAGTTGACCGGGGAGAAGATCGTTTTGATTTGCTCACGGTCATAGGCTTTGAACCCAAGCTTGCGCCTGGCACGCTTCTCTCGCACGGAGTAGCTCACATGTCCGGATGCGGGGTTGTCGCCTTTGGGGTAGTAGCCAGAGGCAATCGCCCAATCAAAGAAGCCGCCCTTCCCGCCCACATAGCTTTGCTTGTTTGTGAGTGTTGGTGTCGAAGCACCCTTCTCCCGCATGTGCTGATACCAGCGAGCCAAATCAGGTCGCGTGATCGTGTGGAGCTTGGTCTTTGCCCCCAAAAAAGCGACCAGCGAATCAACAGCCGCCATCTTGATCGTATAGGTCTTGGGGAGGGTGCGACTCTTGATGGTTGCCAACCAAGCCTCGCGCGCCTTCGACAAAACAATGACCTCGGCCACCTGCGGCAGAGAAGCTTTCGGTTGAACTGTAAGACCAGGGTCAAGAGCGCCGATGGCGGCGACTTCTGCCGCATTGGCCCATGTCTGACTCTTGCGGAAGAGCCGAAGATCTTCGTCGTTGTCGATCTGCCAGCGCTCACTGATCGTGCCATCCGGTGCTTGCGTGCGATGCAAGGTGAGCTCACGAAGCGAAGCTCCATGGCCTAGGCGCTCGACCAAGGCTTCCATGTCTTTCTTGCCCAGCTTATCCACACGTCGATCCCTCAACACGTCGAAGGCCTGAGCATAGCCTGCGGCAAGCAGCAATGCGCGCAGACGCGCACTGGCAAGCTCGCTGGTGTGGAGGGTTCGTTTGATGACCTTTTGGTCGAGCACACGCTGCAGATCGACAGGCACGCGCTGACGAAAAGCCCAGTGACCCGTTGGAGAGCGAGTGAGGTGATGAGGGATACGCATCGGGGAGATGTGTCCCGATTTGTGTCCTGCCGAAGACCTTCATCAAGCTAGAAATAATTGTTAAAAATCAACAACTTAGATCCAACTTGGCGGAGAGAGTGGGATTCGAACCCACGGAAGGTTTGACCCTTCGCCGGTTTTCAAGACCGGTGCCTTAAACCGCTCGGCCATCTCTCCGATGCTGCTACGCATGATCGCCGAAGGCATCGGCTGTCACGCTGGCGACCCGCGTTGCGCGGGTGACGCCTGATGGTGGCCACACGGGCATCTTGTGCTGGGCCACCACTCCCAGGAGTGCTCCCGGGCGCGCATTCTCGCATGCCCGGGCGCGTTTTGCTTGGTGGCACCACTCGCTTGTGGCGGGCTAGCTAGCTGGCTAGCTGGCCGGCTGGCGCAGCGTAGCGCGGCGCTACTCGTGGCCGGCCGCTACACGTGGTGATCGGCGGGATGCACCCAAGATGGACGCAGCCGGCCGAACGTCTGAAGTGAACTGACTGCCGAGCACCTCGCGGGCTGCCAAACAACCGGACAGCCAGCGCAGCATCCAAGCACAGCCCTCAGCCGGCTTCGACAACGAGTGCTCAGCCTGCCTCGGCCACCGCCAGGCGCGGCGCAGTGCCGGCGGCACGCTTGAGCTTTTCGGCCAGTTCGGCGCAATTGCCGCCGCAGTCAAGGCGTGAGCGTTCGATCTCCTGCGGCAGGTGTTCGGCCAGGAAGTCGATGAACACGCGCACGGCCGGCAGCAGGCCGCGACGCGAGGCGAACACGGCGTGGCAGATGCCTTGCGGCAACGACCAGTGCGGGAGCACTACTTCCAGTTCGCCGCTGCGCACCGCTTCGGCGCACACGGTTTCCGGCAGCATGGTGATGCCGAAGCCATCGCGCGCCATTGATTGCAGCAACGGGAAATCGAATCCGGCAAGGCGCGGCTGCAGGTCCACGCGGCGCATTTCGCCGTTCGGGCCATGCAGTTCCCAGCGCTGATGGGCTTCGTCTTCGCTGGTGCTCATGGTGGTGTGGTTAGCCAGTTCGCTCGGGTCTTTCGGGCGTCCGGCGCGGTCCAGATATTTGGGGCTGGCCACCAGCAGTTCCTGCACCTGGCCGAAGCTGCGCATCACCAGGCTGCCGTCGTCGTCCAGGCGCGACCGTACCCGCAGGGCGATGTCGTAGCCTTCATTGATGACGTCGACGCGGCGGTTGCTGATGTTGAGCTGCAGCCGCACCTTGGGGTACTTGGCCAGAAATTCCGGAAGCAGCTTGGGCAACTGGATCTGCGCGAGCGAGACAGGAACGCTCACACGTACAAGACCGCGTGGCTCGGCACTGAGACGATCCACCACCTCGCGCGCGGCCTGGGCCTCGGCGAGCATGGTCTGGGCATGGCGGTGCACGCTGGTGCCCACGTCGGTGACCGCAAAACGGCGCGTGGAGCGCTGCAGCAGGCGCACGCCCAGGTCGGTTTCGAGCTGGCTGATGCGCCGGCTCAGGCGCGATTTGGGGATGCCGAGCGCGCGCTCGGCTGCGGCGAAGCCGCCGTGGTCGACCACCATCGCGAAGTAGTACAGGTCATTCAGGTCGTGCATGGCGCAGGTATCCATGGATAGAACGATAAGTGATATTTAACCATCTTTATCCCAACAGAGCAACGACCTAGCTGCACGCCTCCGCGGCGCCGCCGCGTGCCAGCAGGTCCTTGCCATGAAGCTGCTTCATCTCGATTCCAGTGCCCTGGGCGCCAACTCCATCAGCCGCGAACTCAGTGCTGCCGTGGTGGCGCAGCAGCGCCTGCTTCACCCGGACCTGCAGGCGAGCTACCGCGACCTGGACCAGGACCCGATCCCCCATCTCACCGGCCAGTCGCTGGCGCAGGCCGATGCGGCCTAGGCGGCCGCCGCCGAGCAGGTGATGCAGCAGTTTCTGGATGCCGACGTCATCGTGATCGGTGCGCCGATGTACAACTTCAGCATTCCCTCCACGCTGAAGGCGTGGATCGACCGGATCGCGGTGGCCGGGCGCACGTTCCGCTATACCGCCACGGGGCCGGAGGGCTTGGCCGGCGGCAAGCGCCTCATCATCGCCAGCGCGCGTGGTGGCATCTACCCCGAGACGAGCAACGATTTCCAGGAACCGTACCTGCGCCAGGTGTTCGGCTTTCTGGGCATCGACGAGGTGAGCTTTGTGCGTGCGGAAGGCGGTGCCTATTCGCCACAGCATCGCAACGACGCGCTGGCCCAGGCGCTGGCATCACTGCAGCAACCGGAAGAAATGGCTGCCTAGTGCAGGTGGCAGGACGATTGCGCAGCCGCCAGGCGGACGCGGCCGGCATTCGAAATCGGCATGGACGACGCGCAGATTCCGGTGCTGGCCGCACCGCCCGCACCCGTCTGACAACTGCTCGCCAGATGGTGTTAGCCGCTCTTGAGCGCACGGTTTCTCGGCATTCGTCGCAGCACATCGCGCAATGCGGGATGTGCATGGCTCGTGTCCGTGCCTCCGTTGCCCGCATATCTGCGCGTCCTGCTGCGGGCATGCGAGATCCTGGTTGACGCTTGCACCAATACCTCCAATCGCGCGTGCGCATCGCAAGGCAAACAAAAAGGGGCCTTTGCAGGCCCCTTTTTGTTCGTCGTTCTGGATGCTGCTGGTAGTGGCGAGCTGCAGACTCCTGCGCAGCAGCCAGCATCAACCGGGCTGCGGATCGGCCGCGCGTAGCGGTATCGACGTCACGCAGACCCGTTGCCGCGTATCGGAGCCGGTGCGTGGCGCACCGGCTCCGATGCGGGTGGCATCAACCGATTTTTTCCAGCCCGCCCATGTACGGACGCAGCACCTGCGGCACATCGATCGAGCCATCGGCGTTCTGATAGTTCTCCATCACCGCGATCATCGCGCGGCCCACCGCCGTGCCCGAGCCGTTGAGGGTATGCAGCAGTTCCGGCTTGCCGCTGGCCGGGTTGCGCCAGCGCGCCTGCATGCGCCGCGCCTGGAAATCGCCGCAGTTGGAGCACGATGAAATTTCGCGATAGGTGTTCTGCGACGGCAGCCAGACTTCCAGGTCGTAGGTCTTGATCGCGGAAAAGCCCATGTCGCCGGTGCACAGCAACACTTTGCGATACGGCAGGCCGAGCTGTTCCAGCACCACTTCGGCGCAGCGCGTCATGCGCTGGTGTTCGGCATCGCTGTCGTCCGGCGCGCAGGCGGTGACCAGCTCGACCTTCTCGAACTGGTGCTGGCGAATCATGCCGCGGGTATCGCGGCCGCCGCTGCCGGCTTCCGCGCGAAAGCACATCGAATGCGCAGTCATGCGCAGCGGCAGGCGCTCGGCATCGATGATCTCGTCGCGCACGATATTGGTCAGCGGCACTTCTGAGGTGGGGATCAGATATCGCCGCGATTCGCCCACTTCGGTCTGGAACAAATCCTCTTCGAACTTGGGCAACTGCCCGGTGCCGCGCATCGAATCGGCGTTGACCAGCAACGGCACATTGGTTTCTTCGTAGCCGTGCGCGCCGACGTGCAGGTCGAGCATGAATTGCGCCAGCGCGCGGTGCAGGCGCGCAATCGGCCCGCGCAACACGGTGAAACGTGCGCCCGAGAGCTTGGCGGCGGTTTCGCCATCCAGCCAGCCGTGCGGCGCGCCGAGTTCCACATGATCCTTGACCGCAAAGTCGAAGGTGCGCGGGGTGCCCCAGCGCGACTGCTCCACGTTGTCGGCCTCGTCCTGGCCGTGCGGGACATCGTCGGCGGGCAGGTTGGGCAAGCCCAGCGCGATGATCTCCAGCTTGCCGCGAATGCCATCCAGGGCCTCTTCCGACGCCTTGAGCTCGTCGCCGAAACCGGCCACCTCGGCCATCAGCGCGGCAACATCTTCGCCCTTGGCCTTGGCCTGCCCAATCGCCTTGGATTTCGAATTACGCAGGCTCTGCAACTCCTGCGTGCGCACCTGGATACGCTTGCGCTCGCTCTCCAGCGACTCCAGTTCCGCGGTGTCCAGGGAGAAACTGCGCGTGCTGCGCAGGCGCTCGGCAAGGTCGGCGGGATGTTGGCGAAGCAGGGCCGGATCTAGCATCGGAAGTCTGTGTGTCGGTGGGAGCCTGGGATTATCGCCTGTTCCGCCACCTGCTGCGATCGATTCACCGGGGCTATGCCAGAATTGCGGCGATCCTTCAGGTGAGTCCTATGCCCGCGCCCCGCCCTGCGTCCGATCGCCAGATCGTCCTGCGTCTGCCCCGCCACACCCTGAAAATTGCCGGCATTGCCTTCGGCGCCGGCCTGCTGCTGTTCCTGCTGGTCTGGGCCACCGGCCGCAAGGACGACTTCTACAAGCCCTCGCCCACCCAGCCGAGCGCCAACGCGACCGCCACGGACGACACGCTGCAGCCGCTGCCTGCACCACTGCCGGCGCAGGACAGCGCCAGCGACATGCCGCAGGCCAAGCCGCAGGAAGACACCCCCACCCTGGTGGAAACTGCGCCAACGCCCCCGCCAGCACCGGCTCCCTTGCCTGAAGACGCTGCTCCCGGAGCGCCGGGCACGGCAGCGCCTTCTGCACCGATGGCAGGCGGCAACCGCCCGGTTCCGATGCAGGGCCAGATGCCGCCGCCGCGTTATCCCTCGGCGGCCTTGCGCCGCGGCGACGCTGGCGACGTGGTGGTGCGCGTGGATGTGGACGCGGCCGGCAATCCGGGCGGAGTCACCCTGGTGCAGCGCAGCGGCTCGCGCGACCTGGACCGCGCGGCGATGGAGGCCGTGCGGCACTGGCGCTTCCATCCGGCGCAGAACAATGGCCAGCCGGTGGCCGGCAGCCTGGACATCCCCTTCGAGTTCAAGCCTGCGCAGTAAGCGGGGCTAACAGCATGCACTGGGCACTGGCGGCACCAGGCGTCGTCCGGCCCCGGCAATCGATGAAAGAGCTGTTAAATCGTGAACTTGGGCGGCCCACTCACGTCTCGCACCGTAGCCCGTTAGCGTCACTAAGCTGAATCACGACACAGCCTGGGTGGAGCAAGTCCGCCCTGCCTTAGCTGCCCCTCAGGCAATGCCGACCAGACTGCCTGGGTCATCCCACAGATGCGCCAGGAGGTCGGCCATGTCCTTCACCTCGAATCCTTCAACCCAGAGTCCGGCCCTGCCACGTGCTGCAGAGACGCGCAGGCAGGACATGGAGAACGACGGAGCCTCGCCCTGGCTCTGGGCGACCCTGGTTGCCGTGCTGGTGGTGATCCCGACCTGGTGGTGGGCGCGCCACAGTGACGAATCGTTCGCCACCGACACGGCCCCTGCCCCGGCGGCCAGCAGGCAGATCCTGCCCAGCGCCGATGGCCCGCGCGCGATGACCATGGTGGCGCATCAGCCGATGCGTGCACCGGTCAGCAGCAAGGAAGCCATTCCGCTCCCCGGCAATGCCCTGCCCGCCTACCCGGCCGAGCTGGCCCGTGCCGATCTCGAAGGCAGCCGGACGGCGCGGCTGCAGCTGGATATGCAAGGGCACGTGCGTGAGGTGACCATCGTCGAGCGCGAGGGCAGCAGCGACCCCCGCCTGGACGCAGCGGTGGTGCGCAGCTTGCAGCAATGGCGCTTCGAGCCCGCCACACGCGACGGGCATGCCGTGGTCAGCACCGTGCAGGTGCCGGTGGAGTTCAGCGCGCAGCGCTGAGGCCAAAGCCGGCGCCCTGCGCCAGGGTGTCGAAATCCGGGAACGAGGTGGCCACGTTCGCCACATCGTTGATCTGCACCTTCCCGGTAGACAACTGCCCGGCAATCGCAAATGCCATCGCAATACGATGGTCGCCGTGACTTTCGATCACGCCGCTGCCGATGGCCCCGCCGTGAATGGTGGCGCCATCGGGCGTTTCGTCCACCTGCACGCCCAGCGTGCGGAGTCCGGTCGCCATTGCGGCCAGGCGGTCCGATTCCTTGACCCGGAGTTCGGCCGCGCCGGTGACCACGGTCTGCCCGGAGGCTGCGGCCGCCGCCACGAAGAGCGCGGGAAACTCGTCGATCATGTCCGGCACCAGCGCTTCGGGAATCTGCGCGCCACGCAGCGGTGCGTGACGCACGCGCAGGTCAGCCACCGGCTCGCCGCCATGTTCGGCATGGTTTTCCTCGCTGATGTCCGCACCCATCAGGCGCAGCGCTGCCAGTAGCCCGGTGCGGCGTGGATTCAGGCCGACCGCACGCAATACCACGTCAGAGCCGGGAACGATGCTGGCGGCGACAATGAAGAATGCCGCCGAGGAAAAATCTGCCGGCACTGCGATGTCGGTGGCACGCAGGCGCTGGCCGCCACGCAGGCGCGCCTTGCCGGGCGAAAAGTCGATCTCCACGCCGAATGCCGACAGCATGCGTTCGGTGTAATCGCGCGTGGGATGCGGCTCGCTCACCGAGGTCTCGCCCTGCGCATACAAACCAGCCAGCAGCACCGCCGATTTGACCTGGGCACTGGCCACCGGCGAGACGAAGTCGATGCCGTGCAATGCCTGCCCGCCCTGCACCTGCAACGGCGGCGTGCCATCGTCCTGTGTCTGGATCTTCGCGCCCATTTGCGCCAGCGGGCCGGTCACGCGCCGCATCGGCCGCTTGGACAGGGACTCGTCGCCCACCAGTACGCTATCGAAGGGTTGCGCCGCCAGCAGGCCGGCCAGCAGCCGCATGCCGGTGCCCGCATTGCCGCAGTCCAGCGCCTGGCCGGGCGCCTGCAGCCCGTCCACACCCACGCCATGCACGATGCGCCGCGACGCCGATGGCGTTTCGATGCGCACGCCCAGCCTGGCGAAGATCGCCGCGGTGGAACGGGTGTCTTCGCCTTCCAGAAAGCCGTCGATCTGCGACACGCCATCGGCGAGTGCGGCGAACATCACCGCCCGATGCGAGACCGATTTGTCGCCGGGAATGACCAGGGTGCCGCGCAAGGCGCTGCCTTGCTGCGCGATCCAGTGCTGGGTGCTGCTGCTCATGCGATTGATCCGAGTGCTGCGGCATCGCCGTACCGGGCGATGCGCTGGGTAAGAAATGGCGGCGCCGTCATCGCCGGGGCGGCGGCGCGCCGGTGGCGGCCGGACTGGGGCCGGAGACGCTTGCTCAGGGAATGGCCACCGGATACGACCCCAGCACCTTGATCTGTGCCGAATGCGCTTCCAGCTCGGCCAGCGCCTGCTTCATCGCCTCGTCTTCCACATGGCCGACCAGATCGATGAAGAAGCCGTATTCCCACTTGGCCTGATGCGAAGGCCGCGATTCGATGCGGTTCATGCTGATGCCATGGCGCGCGAACGGGCTGAGCACGTCGAACAATGCGCCCGGCTTGTCGTGGATGAACACCAGCACCGAGGTGCGGTCATGCCCGGACGAAGGGAAGATCTGCCGGCCGATCACCAGGAAGCGTGTGGTGTTGTCATCGTCGTCCTCGATCGACTTCATGATGACCTTCTTCAGGCCGTACACGTGCGCGGCGCTCTCGCCGCCGATCGCTGCAGCATCTTCGGCATTGCGTGCGCGGCGCGCGCCTTCGGCATTGCTGGAGACCGCGATCTTTTCCACCTTGGGCAGGTGCGAACGCAGCCAGCCGGCGGTCTGTGCAAAGGATTGCGAATGCGCGTAGATGCGTTCGATATCTTCCAGCCGGCCATTGCGCGAGAGCAGATACTGATGCACGCGCAGTTCGACTTCGCCGCAGATTTTCAGGTTGGAGGTCAGGAACATGTCCAGGGTGACCTGGATGGTGCCCTGGCCGGAATTTTCCACCGGCACCACGCCGAAATCGGCGTTGCCGGCTTCCACTTCCTGAAACACTTCTTCGATGGTCGCCATCGGCAGGCCTACCGCCGAGCGCCCGAAGTGCTTGAGCACCGCCTGCTGGCTGAAGGTGCCTTCCGGCCCCAGGTAGCCGATCTTCAACGGCTCCTGCTGGGCCAGGCACGCGGACATGATTTCGCGGTACACGTGCACCAGCACTTCATCGCTGAGCGGGCCCTCGTTGCGGTCCACCACCATGCGCAGCACCTGCGCTTCGCGCTCGGGGCGGTAGTAGTCCACCGCCGCGGCCAGCTTGCCCTTGGCCTTGCCGACCTGATGGGCGAAGTTGGCGCGCTCGGCGATCAGCGCCTGGATGTTGCGGTCGATCTCGTCGATCTTGGCGCGCACATCGGCCAATACCGGTGCCGCGGTGACCGGCTTGCCGGCCGCCTTGGCCTGTTTGACTGCCGCCTTGGCCTGTTTGCCTGCCGGCTTGGCTTGTTTGCCTGCCGGCTTGACAACCGGCGCGCTCGCGGCCGCCTCGTCGGCGGTCTTCGCCGGTGCGCGCTTGCCGCCGGCGGTGGGCGTGGATTTGCTGGATCTGGATGCCATCGCTGGGCGTTCCTCGAAAAGACGGCGCATGCGCCTGCGCGGCCTGCGCCGCGGATGGAAGTGGGCTCAGCCGTGACGCTGCTGGAAGTCGTGCATGAAGGTCACCAGCGCCTGCGCGCCGGCCACCGGCATGGCGTTGTAGAGCGAGGCGCGGATACCGCCCACCGCCTTGTGGCCCTTCAATGCAAGCAGGCCGGCGGCCTTGGATTCGCTGACGAATCGCGCATCCAGCTGCTCATCGGGCAGGAAGAATGGAATGTTCATGCGCGAGCGCACTGCCGGCTTGACCAGGTTGCGATAGAAGCCGCCGGAACGATCGATGGCGCCGTACACCAACGCGGCTTTTTCCGCATTGCGCCGCGCAAATTCTTCCACCCCGCCCTGCTCCAGCATCCACTTTACGGTCAGCCCGAGCACATACCAGTTCCAGGTCGGCGGCGTGTTGAGCATCGAGTCGCGCGCAAGGTGCGAGGCATAGTTGAAGATGTCCGCACGCGGCTGGCCGGCGCGTTCCAGCAAGTCGCGCCGCACGATCACCACCGAGATCCCGACCGGCCCAAGATTCTTCTGCGCACCGGCATAGATCAGCCCGTAGCGCGAGATATCCAGGGGCTCGGAGGCGATGGAGGAGCTGAAATCAGCGAACAGCGGCAGTGTCCCCACCGCCGGAATGTCGCGGAATTCGACGCCGTGGATGGTCTCGTTGGCGGTGATGTGCACATAGGCCGAGTGCGGCGACAAGGTCCAGCTGGCCACCGGCGGGATGTCGATGAAGCCTTCGGCCTGCGCATCGGCAGCGATGCGCGCATCCACGTACGGCGCGGCCTGCTTGATCGCGGTCTTGCCCCAGTGCCCGCTGATCACGTAGTCGGCAGCCTGGCCCGGCGCGGCGAAATTCAGCGGCAACAGCGCCTGGATGGTGGTGGCGCCACCGGCGGTAAACAGCACTGCGTAGTCGTCGGGAATCGACAACAAGGTTCGCAGGTCGGCTTCGGCCGCGGCCGCCACCGCCATGAAATCGGCGCTGCGGTGGCTGATTTCCACGATCGAGGCGCCCACGCCATTCCACTCGACCATCTCCGCCTGCGCCTGGCGCAGGACCGATTCCGGCAATGCCGCAGGGCCGGCACTGAAATTGAACGCGCGAGTCATGGCACACCTTGTCGAGCTAGCCTTCTAGTATGCCGCAGCGCATCGGGCTTGGCAGCGGGCAAAAAAGTTGCAGCTGCATCCTTTTGACTGAGCGTGACGTAACGTGGTGGTGCACCGGAGCGAACTTTTGTCCCGGTTGGTTACTCTCAACGCTGCAGCCACTGCCGGAGCCTGCCATGTCGTTTCGCGATGCCTTCAAACTGCCCGCCAGCCAGATCACCGATGAGTCCGTTTACCGCGAGCGGCGTCGGCTGCTGCAGCTGTTGGCATTGACTCCGGCAATCGGCGTGACCGGTTGCGCCGAAGCCGACCCACCGCCGCCGCCCAGGACCGTGGTGACCCCGGCGCAGGCGCGCAGCGGCTTCCGCACCGCCGAAGAACTGACCAAGCTGGAAGACGTCACCAGCTACAACAACTTCTATGAGTTCGGCACCGACAAGACCGACCCGTCGAAGGCGGCCAAGACGCTCAAGCTGTCGCCGTGGTCGGTGAAGGTCAGCGGCGAATGCGAAAAGCCCGGCAGCCTGTCGCTGGATGAGCTGCTCAAGGGCGTGGCGTCGGAAGAACGCATTTACCGGCTGCGCTGCGTGGAAGGCTGGTCGATGGTGATCCCGTGGACCGGCATGCCGCTGGGCGAGGTGCTCAAGCGCTTTGCGCCAACCTCCAAGGCCAAGTATGTGGCCTTCACCACGTTGGCCGACCCGCAGCAGATGCCGGGCGTGCGCTACCGCTCCATCAATTGGCCGTATCGCGAAGGCCTGCGGATCGACGAGGCGATGCACCCGCTGACCCTGTTGGCCACCGGCCTGTACGGCAAGCCACTGCCGCAGCAGAACGGTGCGCCGCTGCGCTTGGTGGTGCCGTGGAAATACGGCTTCAAGAGCATCAAGTCGATCGTGGAAATCCGCTTCGTCGAGAAGATGCCCGAAACCGCCTGGCACGATCTGCAGCCGTCCGAATATGGGTTCTTTTCCAACGTCAACCCGGCCGTGGATCACCCGCGCTGGAGCCAGAAGACCGAGCGCCGCATCCCCGGTACCGCCAGCAAGCTGTTTGCCGAGCGGATTGCGACCAAGCCGTTCAATGGCTACGCCGATCAGGTCGCCTCGCTGTATGCGGGTATGGACCTGAAAAAGTGGTTCTAGGCAACACGCACCTTGCTATCGACCTGCGCAGGAGCGCACCCGGGCGCGACAGGCATGACCAGCAAAGCCCGTCGCGCCCGGGCGCGCCCCTGCGCTTGGGCATCGCTTCCTTCTTCGAGATCGCATGGCCAAGACTTCCGTCCCCCTGATCGCCGCCAAGACTGCGGTACACGTGGCTGCATTGGCGCCGATCGCATTGCTCGCCTGGCAGTTCTGGCAGGTGTGGCAAACCGGTAGCGACGCGCTGGGTGCCGATCCGGTGGCCGAGATCGAGCATCGCACCGGGCTGTGGGCGCTGCGCTTCGTAGTGATCACCTTGGCAATCACACCACTGCGTCAGCTCACCGGCCAGGCGGTAGTGATCCGCTTCCGGCGCATGCTGGGACTGTATGCATTCTTCTACGCCAGCGTGCATCTGGCGGTGTATCTCAGCCTGGACCTGCGCGGCTTCTGGACGCAGATCTTCGAAGAGATCCTCAAGCGTCCCTACATCACCGTGGGCTTTGCCGCGTGGCTGCTATTGCTGCCGCTGGCGATCACCTCCACCCAGGGCTGGATGCGCCGGCTCAAGCGCAACTGGGGCCGGCTGCACCAGCTGATCTACCCGATCGGGGTGCTGGCGGTGCTGCACTTCTGGTGGCTGGTGAAGTCCGATATCCGCGAGCCAGCGCTGTATGCCGGCATTCTTGCCGCCCTGCTGGGCTGGCGGGTCTGGAAAAAACTCAGCGCGCGCCGAACCACAGCAAGGCGCTCAGCGCAGCCGCCAGCAGCACCGCGCTGAGCAGCAACCACGGCCAGCGGGCGACCTTCATCGGCGCACGCGAAGGTTCGGCCACTGCGCGTGGTGGCAGGGGCGGTTCGGAATCGGGGATATCCCATGTGGTGCCGTGATGGATGCGCGGCACTTCCACCACAAACCGGTGGCGGGCATCGAATACCACCTGGTCGCCGGCCTGCAGCCAGCCATCGCGCACCTGCACGCCGTTGATCCAGCTCCCTTCTTCCGAGCCCAGATCGCGGATCAGCACGCGGTCACCATGGCGTTCCAGGCGCGCGTGCTGGGCGGTGAAGGCCGGATCGTCGATGACGATGTCCGCGGCCGGGTCGCTGCCCACCAGGCGTGAGCGATCCAGGGTGAAGCTGCGCCCGTGATGGCGCCCGCCCAACCCACGCAGCAGCAGGCAGACCTCGCTGAGCCCGGCATCGTCGGGCGGCAGATCGTTGGCTGGCGCACTGGAGGGGGCACTGCGCAGCAGCATTTCCACGCCGTCGGCGTAGATCGCATCGCCGGGCCGCAGCAAGGCCATGCGACGCACCGGGCGTCCGTTGACGTGGATCCCGCGGATGCCGTTGGCCACCTGCAGCCACAGCCCGCGCTGGTCCAGGCAGAACTGCGCCAACAGCAGCGCCCCCTGCGCATCGGCCACCACCCGCACGCTGCCGGAGGCATGCCGTACGATCCGGTGGACGCCGGGCTTGAGGGAATGGTCCGGCTGCTGCCGGTGGGTGAAATGAACTTGCAGGTCGCGCACCGGCCGCAGCCTAGCAGGTTTGCCGTTGAGAGCGGCCAACAACCTCACCGCGCCTGCGCGCCGCCGGCCAGCATGGTTGATGAGGTGCCGCATTCGCAGCCGGATCCAGGGCCTGCGCCAGTTCGCGGTGGCCCATGCCGCCAGGCTGGCGAGGCGCGACGTACGGCCGCACGACATACGGCCGCACTTGGAGCCAGGCGCGCGCATGCGCACAATGCGCGCCTACTTTCGTATCACCCAGGCCCCTCATGTCCAGCATCGATATCCGCCATGACCACTCCTTGACGCCGGCACAGGCCCGCGCAGCGATCGACGAGGCGGCGCGCAAGCTCACCGATCGCTACGGCGTGGCCTCGCAGTGGGAAGGCGACACCTTGCGCATCTCGCGGTCAGGCGTGGATGGCGCGATTGCCCTGCTGCCGCAGCAGGTGCATGTGACGGCCGAGCTTGGCTTCCTGCTATCGGCGATGCAGCCGATGGTGGAATCGGAAATCCGTCGGCTATTGTCGGAAAAGCTGGCCTGAGCGCGTCGTCGCTGCCGCTGCTTCAGCGCCAAGTCACCCGCCCCGCGCGGGATGGGCGGATGCTTGGGCAGGCCTGACCGGACCGCGTTTCACCTGTCCGATGCAAGGCCGGCACTAGGGTGAACCCAACGTCACTTCGGCAATCGACAGGAGCATCGCATGACGACCGGATACGATCAGAACGGCAACCGCGACACCGCGGCTTCGGGCTTCCAGGCCCAGGCGGAGCAGATTTCGCGCCGGCTCGGCGAATCGGCGCAGACCGTGTGGCTGGCCGGGCTAGGTGCACTTGGACGCGTACAGAGCGAAGGCGGCAAGTTGTTCGACTCGCTGGTGCGCGAAGGCGCCGCCTATGAGCGCACTGGCCAGCGCAAAGCCGCCGACAGCGTGGACGAGCTGCGCGAAGAAGTGGAGACCCAGTTCGAGCAGGCCCGCGATACCGCGGTGCGCGGCTGGGACAAGCTGGGCAAGGCCTTCGACGAGCGCGTCAAGGGTGTGCTGCGCACGCTCAATATCCCCGAGCAGGAAGAGCTGGAAAACCTGCGTCGCGAGGTCGAGTCGCTGAAGGCCCAGGTACGGGCCAATACGGCGGCGACCAAGCGCGCCAACCGGACCGCCAACCAGGCCGCGCAGGCCGCCAGCAGCGATTCCGCAGGTAGCGGCAGTTCGACCGGTGCCAGCGGCGCATCCCCCACCGGCAATGCCGCGGCCTTCGACGGCGAATAAGACCCGGCTCGTGCGGGCATGCGGACCGGCCGTCAGCGTTGGCACGCCGCGTCCGAGCTGGGCGCGGCGCGCGCTCCATGCGTGGTTCCGGCATTGAACGGACGGCGGTTTTGCTTCGCGCCTCGCGATGTTGCAAAGCAGCATGGTTTTTCAGACAATCGGGAACGACCCGCCAGTCCTGTTGTACGAAGTCCGTTTGCTCCCCTCCCCTCACGGCTTCGGACTGGCGGGTCTTTCGCTGTCTGGGTCACGGCTCGCGATATCTCCGCCAGCGATCCATTGACGAATCCGGCGCGAAGGATTCTTCTAGGGGCATCGACTCGTAATACGCGCCATACCTTCGCTTGATGCTTATGCCTTCCTGGATCTTGGCGCTCCCGGCTGCACTGCTGCTCTGGCTGGCAGTGTGTGCCTATCTCTGGTTGGTGCGACGCCGCGCCAACGAAACCACGGAAGGCGTGCGCGCCCTGGCGGCCATGCATTGGCGCGACTTTTCCGCCGTGGTGCTGCGTGTCCTGCAGGACCAGCGTGGCTGGCAACCGACCCAGCTGCCGCAGGATGGCCTGCCGACTGCAGACTTCATGATGCAGACCGATCACGGCAGCCGCCTGGTGGCCTGCAAACATGGCCGCGGTTACCGCATCGGCGTGGCCGCGGTAAATGAGCTGGGCGCGATGGCCCGCCTGGCCGGCGCCGGTGGCGGCGTGATGGTGACCGAAGGGCGCATGGAACGCGAAGGTCTGGCTGCGGCCGAAAAACAATCCATCGAAGTACTGGACGGCACTCGCCTGTGGCCCCTGCTCAAGCCCTACCTGCCAGGCGATGTGGAGACCGGCGTGGTGGGCATGGCCAGGCGCCGTGCCATCCGCCACAGCATCATCGCCGGTGCGGCACTGGCCACGCTGGCGCTGCTGGCGGTTGTGGGACTGCGTCCGCCGGAGCCCACCCCGACGTCAGCCCCCGTTGCAGCGGCCCAGCGCGCAGCGGCGGGCAAGACACCGCCGGCGACGCCAGCCGCGCCCGCCGCGCCGCCGGTTGCGGCCACACCGGTACCCGCTCCCCCGCCGGCAGCGGACGCCGGCGAACCGGACGCGGAAACGCTGCAGGGCTACCGGCGCGACGTCTCCAAGGCCCTGGCACAGACACCGGGCCTGGTGCGCGGCATCTGGATCACGCAGGCCACGCTGGCGGTGGATCGCACCATCGAAGACAGCGCCGCGTGGCCGCTGATCTGCGAGGAACTCAAGCGCTACCCGTATCTGCGCACCGTGCGGGTGCAGCTCAATCCACGTGCAGGGGTGGCAGAACCGGTGCGATGGCGGCAGTGCACGACGATTTGAATCGGGAATTGGGAATCGGGAATTGGGAATTGGGAATTGGGAATTGGGAATTGGGATTCGGGATTTGGGATTTGGGATTTGGGAATCGGGAATCGGGAATCGGGAATCGGGAATCGGGATTAAGATTTTCGCGGTGAGAGATATGTTGCGTCAGTGCGCCGGCCCGGTTGCGATGTGAGGGCACGAGGTCGTTGCCGTAGTTGGTCCACTGCGTGCGGTGTGGTGTTTGCGCGACAGAGGGTGCGACTCGAGACGGTGCGACTCGTTGGCTGTGTTCCCAATGGCTGTTGATGAAAAACGCTGCAGCAACCGTGCGTGAGCAGCCATCGCCGCGGCGCTTGCGTGACCGTCGCCAGGCGGCCCTCATTAGCCACTGCGACCGCACACGAGCGCTCGCTCGCGGACGATCTGGTGGTGCGGATGCATGGCGCCGCTGCCGGCGCTACCGCATCGCGGAGATGCTGTACGCCGTTCTGCGCGCTGCCTTAGCGCATTCCCGGTGCGAACCGCGCCACCAGGTCGTAGGAGCCGCCCAGGAACAGCTGGCGCACGTAGGTCACCGGCTGTTCGCCGCGCCAGGTGTGGCGGTCGATGACCAGGCAGGCAGCACCTTCTTCCACCTGCAATTGCCTGGCCTGCGCGGCGTCGGCGCCGACAGCGCTGATGCGGTGTTCGGCGCGCGTCCACGGCACGTTGCGCAGCAGCCAGCTGCCCGGCGCCACCTCGGTGAACGGCTGCGCCAGGGCATCCGGCACGGTGGTGATATCGATCACGCGCTGCTCCAGCGCGAACGGGCTGCCATCGGCCAGATGCACGCTTTCCAGCGCCAGCAGCTTGCCGGTGCTGCCCAGCGCACGCTCTTGCGGCACGCGCTGACGCACGCTTCGCAGCCGCCGCGAGAGCAGCGAAAAACGGTAGGAGTGACCGCGCGTGGTCATTTCCACCTCGATGTCCGGGATCGAGAGCGCCACCTGTTCCAGATGCGGATGCGGCCGCGCCACGAACGAGCCGGTGCGGCGGCGGCGTTCGATCATGCCGGCGTCGGCCAGCAGGCCGAGCACCTTGTTGACCGTCATGCGCGAGCATCCGTAGCGGGCCATCAACTCGTGCTCCGGCGGAATGCGGTGCCCGGGCGGCCAGTCGCCGCTGTGAATCCGTTGCTCCAGATCCTGGCGGATGCGTTGGTGCAAGGTGCCGGGCGCGGCGATGGGGATGGCGGTCAAAGCAGAGGTCTCCGGTCAGACCTGCATTGTGCGCGCATCCGCTTAGACCGGCTAACAGAACGACTACGCTCACGGCCAGGCGGGCGCGACGCGTGCTCCAAACCGGCATACCACTCGTACACTTCGATTCCTCCGCACCATTCGCACCCACCTGATGACTGCTTGCCACTTGTGCTAGCCGCTTTTAGCTGCCCAGCACTGTTCGCAGGATTTCGGCAAAACGCGTGGCGATCCGCGCACGGTCCACATGCTGTCCGTCGCGCACCACCGGCCGGCCATTGCGCCAGACGTTACGGACCGCAGTGCCGCGCGCGGCAAACAGCCAACTGTCCAGCACTGCATCGTCGCTGCGTGCCAGCAAGGCGGGATGCGTCAGGTCCAGCTCCACCAGGTCGGCCGCCGCACCGACCCGTATCCCGTGCTGGGCGACACCCAGCGCTTGCGCGGCGCCCGCACCGGCGCGGTCGTACAACCAGCGACCGCTGGAAACATCGGCCGGCGCCAGCACATTGCGCGCCTGCAGCGTCAGCCGCTGGCCGTATTCGAGCAGGCGCAGCTCTTCGGCGGCATCGATCAACACGTTCGAATCCGAGCCGACGCCGAAGCGACCGCCGGCCGCGGCAAAGGCCTGCATCGGAAAGATCCCGTCGCCCAGGTTGGCCTCGGTGATCGGGCAAAGCCCGACCACCGCGCCGCGTTGCGCCATCGCCTGCACCTCGCTGGCGGTGACATGGGTGGCATGCACCAGACACCAGCGCGTATCCACCGGCGCATTGGCCAGCAGCCACTCCACCGGACGCTGGCCTGACCACGCCAGGCAGGCGTCGACCTCGCGCTGCTGCTCGGCGATATGGATGTGGATCGGCCCATTGGTGAGTGGCTGCAGGTCCACCAGTTGCTGCGGCGTGACCGCACGCAGGCTGTGCGGCGCAAGCCCGAGCACGGCGTCCGGCAGCGCCTTGAGGCTGTGTCGGCAGTCGTCGAGCAGGCGCGCGAAGCCGTCGATGTCGTGGATCAACCGCCGCTGCGCGATGTTCGGCGCGGCAGCGCCGAAGTCCGAATGCGCGTAGAACACCGGCAACAGGGTCAGCCCGATCCCGGTATTGGCCGCCGCCGCTGCGATGCGCCCGGACATCTCCCCAGCCTGCGCGTAGGGCGTGCCGCCGGGGCTGTGGTGCAGGTAATGGAATTCGCCAACCCGGGTGAAGCCGCTCTCCAGCATTTCAACGTAGGCCTGCTCGGCGATCGCCTGCAGGCTGTCGGGGTCCAGCCGGTCGACGAAGCGGTACATCAACTCGCGCCAGCTCCAGAAACTGTCGCCGCTGCGCCCGCCGACTTCGGTCAGCCCGGCCATGCCGCGCTGGAAGGCATGACTGTGCAGATTACCCAGGCCGGGCAGCAACACCTCGCAGCGGAGGTCGGCGCCGCCGGGCGCGGTCTCCGGCTGCACCGAGACGATGTGCCCTTGCGCCAGCGTGATCCGCACCTGGCTGGCCCAGCCTTCCGGCAACAAGGCCCGGGCAGCCCAAAACACCTGCGCATGTGCCTGCTCGTCTGCCACTGGACACCTCCGATTGACGACCCTATTGTATATACATATCAGACACCACGAGCCTGCGCCATGCATTGCGACGTTCTCTGGCACAACGCGCAACTGATGACCCTGGACGCCGCCGATGGTGGCCTGGGCGTCGTGGACGACGGCGTGGTTGCCAGCCAGGACGGCCGCATCGTCTATGCCGGCCCGGCCGCGCAGGCGCCGGTATTGACCGCCGGCATCGCGCACGATTGCCAGCGGCGCTGGATCAGCCCGGGCCTGATCGATTGCCATACCCACCTGGTCTACGCCGGCAATCGCGCCAACGAGTTCGAACAACGCCTGCGTGGCGCCAGCTATGCGCAGATTGCTGCGGCCGGTGGCGGCATCGTGGCAACGGTGCGCGCCACTCGCGCTGCCGACGACGCGGCGCTGCTTGCTGCCAGCCTGCCGCGCCTGGATGCGCTGCTCGCCGAAGGCGTGACCACGCTGGAGATCAAATCCGGCTATGGGCTCACCCTGGAAGACGAGACCAAGCAGCTGCGCGTGGCACGCCAGCTCGCCAGCTTGCGCCGGGTCGAGGTGGTGCCCACCTTTCTGGGCGCGCATGCGGTGCCGCCGGGAAGCGATGCACAGGCGTATATCGATGTGGTCTGCACGCAGATGATTCCCGCCGTGGCCGCGCAAGGGCTGGCCGAGGCAGTGGATGTGTTCTGCGAGCATCTGGCGTTTTCGACCACGCAGGCCGAACAGGTATTCGTCGCCGCGCAGGCGCACGGCCTGCAGGTCAAGATCCATGCCGAGCAATTGAGCAACCAGCACGGCGCAGCGCTGGCCGCGCGCCATGGCGCCTTGTCGGCCGACCATATCGAATACCTGGACCAGGCCGGCATCGAGGTAATGTCCGCCGCCGGCACGGTCGCGGTGCTGTTGCCGGGCGCGTTCTACTTCACCCGCGATACGCAACTGCCGCCGATCGCCGCGCTGCGTGCGGCCGGCGTTCCGCTGGCCTTGGCCACCGACTGCAACCCGGGAACCTCACCGCTCACCAGCCCGCTGCTGGCAATGAACATGGCAGCCACCTTGTTCCGCATGACCGTGGACGAATGCATCGCCGGGTTCACCCGCGAAGCGGCGCGCGCGCTCGGCCGCGCTGCGCGGCTGGGACGGCTGCGCACCGGCTTGGACTGCGACCTGGCGATCTGGGACATCGAGGCGCCGGCCGACCTGGTGTATCGCATGGGCTTCAACCCGCTGCATGCCCGCGTCTGGCGCGGGCATCTGACCTGATTATCTCTGGAGTTGTCATGAGTGCTTCTGTTGTTCTGCAACCCGGCGCTGTCACGCTTGCACAGTGGCGTGCGCTGTATCGCGGCGCCGAGGCGGCGCTGGATCCGGCCTGCGCGGCGGCGGTCTTGCGCAGTGCGCAGACGGTGGAAGCGATCGTCGCGCGCGGCGAGCCGGTCTACGGCGTCAACACTGGCTTCGGCAAGCTGGCCAGCGTGCGCATCGAGCGCGACGACCTGGCCACCCTGCAACGCAATATCGTGCTGTCGCATGCCGCCGGCGTCGGCGAGCCTACGCCGGTGCCGGTGGTACGGCTGATGATGGCACTCAAGCTCACCAGCCTGGCCCAGGGTGCCTCGGGGGTGCAGCCGGACACCCTGGCCCTGCTCGAGGCGATGCTGCGCGCCGGGGTCACCCCGGTGGTGCCATGCCAGGGCTCGGTTGGGGCATCCGGCGATCTGGCGCCGCTGTCGCATCTTGCGGCGGTGATGATCGGCGTTGGCGAAGCCTTCGTCGATGGACAACGGCTGCCGGCGGCCAACGCCTTGGCGCAGGCGCAGCTGCAACCGCGCGTGCTCGGCGCCAAGGAAGGGCTGGCGTTGCTCAACGGCACCCAGTTCTCCACCGCCTGCGCACTGGCCGGTCTATTCGAGATCGAAACCGTGTTGCAGGCGGCACTGGTCACCGGGGCCTTGTCGGTGGAAGCAGCCAAGGGTTCGGATACGCCGTTCGATGCGCGCATCCATGCCCTGCGCGGGCAGCCAGGGCAGATCGCCACCGCGACCGCGCTGCGCGCCCTGATGGCCGACTCGGCGATCCGCGAGTCGCACCGGCTTGGCGATGTGCGCGTGCAGGACCCGTATTGCCTGCGTTGCCAGCCGCAGGTGATGGGCGCGGCGCTGGACATCATGCGGCAGGCCGCGCGCACCCTGGAAATCGAAGCCAATGGCGTCTCCGATAATCCGCTGGTCTTCAGCGACACCGGCGAAGCCTTGTCTGGCGGCAACTTCCATGCCGAGCCGGTGGCGTTTGCCGCCGACATGCTGGCTATGGCGGTCTGCGAGATCGGCTCGATCAGCGAGCGCCGTACCGCGATGCTGGTGGACCCGGCCTTGTCCGGATTGCCGGCGTTTCTCACCCCGCGCCCGGGCTTGAACTCGGGCTTCATGATTCCGCAGGTCACCGCTGCGGCATTGGTGTCGGAAAACAAGCAGCGCGCCTATCCGGCCAGCGTCGATTCGATTCCCACCTCTGCCAACCAGGAAGATCACGTGTCGATGGCCGCGCATGGCGCGCGCCGCCTGCTGGCGATGGCAGAGAACGCCGCGCACGTGATCGGCATCGAGCTGCTGGCCGCCGTGCAGGGCTGCGACTTCCACGCGCCGCTGCGCTCCAGCGCCGCGCTGGAAGCCGCACGTGCCCTGCTGCGCGCACAGGTGCCGACGCTGCAGGACGACCGCTACTTCCACCCGGACATGCTGGCTGCCAGCGCACTGGTGCGTTCCGGCGCATTGGCCGACGCAGTGGCGATCGCCTTGCCGGGCGTGGAGCAGCATGCATGATGCGGCGATCTGCAGACGGCCTGCGCAGCGCGTTCGCCTCCCGCCATGCACTGCCTGGTATCGCCCCTCTGGCGGATGCCGTACATCCCGGCACTGCGGGTGCAAGGGTCGCGCGGCGCGATGACCACCCCCCCGCACATCACCGGCACGCATCGCGCGCCGCTACGCAGGCAACCGGAGTCCAGCCATGAGCACCCTGCCCGACTGGCTGGAAATTCATCAAGGGCAGGCGCCCCTGCTGATCAGCTTCCCGCACACCGGCACCGAGCTGCCCGATCACGTGGCCGACCGTTTCGTGTCGCCGTGGCTGGCGCGGCGCGATGCGGATTGGTGGGTGCATTACCTGTACGACTTCGCCCAGTCGCTGGGTGCCACGACGGTGCGCACCGCGATCTCGCGCTCGGTCATCGACGTCAATCGCGACCCCAGCGGCGCATCGCTGTACCCCGGCCAGAACACCACCGGCCTGTGCCCGCTGACCACCTTCGACGACCAGCCGCTGTATGCCGACGGCCTGGCGCCGGACCAGGCGCAGATCGATCAGCGCCGCGCGCGTTGGTTCGACCCGTATCACGCGGCGCTTGCCGAAGAAATTGCGCGCTTGCGCCAGCTGCATTCCAGGATCGTGGTATACGACGCGCACTCGATCCGCTCGGTGATCCCGCATCTGTTCGACGGCGAGCTGCCGCAGTTCAACATCGGCAGTAACGATGACCGCAGCTGCGACCCGGTGCTGGTCGACGCCGTAGAACAGCTCTGCCGCAGCAGCGGCTCCAGCACGGTGCGCAACGGGCGCTTCAAGGGCGGCTGGATCACCCGCCACTACGCGCAACCCGAGCACGGCGTGCACACGCTGCAGATGGAGCTGGCCTGCCGTGGCTACATGCGCGAGCCGGACACCATCACCCCGGACAACTGGCCCACGCCGTGGCAGCCGGTGCACGCGGCCGCATTGCGCGCAGTGCTGCGGCATGTACTGCTGGCCTGCCTGCAGTTTGCCAATGTGCCCTCACCCAATGCCGCGCCGCCCGCGGCCCACCGTTGATTGCAAGGAACCCGGCATGACCCGTCACGATGCAACCCGCGTCATCCGCGCCGCCACCGGCAGCACGCTCACCGCCAAGAGCTGGCTGACCGAAGCGCCGTTGCGCATGCTGATGAACAACCTGGACCCGGACGTGGCCGAGCGCCCGCAGGAACTGGTGGTCTACGGTGGCATCGGCCGCGCCGCGCGCGATTGGGACTCCTTCGATGCGATCGTCGCCGCACTTACCCGCCTGGACGACGACCAGACCTTGCTGGTGCAATCGGGCAAGCCGGTCGGCGTGTTCCGCACCCATGCCGACGCCCCGCGCGTACTGATTGCCAATTCCAACCTGGTGCCGCGCTGGGCCAACTGGGACCACTTCAACGAACTGGATAAAAAGGGCCTGGCGATGTACGGCCAGATGACGGCCGGCAGCTGGATCTACATCGGTGCGCAAGGCATCGTGCAAGGCACCTACGAAACCTTCGTGGAGATGGGCCGCCAGCATTACGGCGGCAGCCTGGCCGGCAAGTGGCTGTTCACCGGCGGGCTTGGCGGCATGGGTGGGGCGCAGCCGCTGGCTGCGGTGATGGCCGGCGCGTCCTGCCTGGCGGTGGAATGCCGCCGTTCCAGCATCGACATGCGCCTGCGCACCGGCTATCTGGATACCTGGACCGATTCGCTGGACGAGGCGCTGCGCCTGATCGAGGAGTCATGCACGGCGAAGAAGCCACTCTCGGTCGGCCTGCTCGGCAATGTCGCCGACGTGCTGGACGAACTGCTGCTGCGCGGGATCAAACCGGACCTGCTGACCGACCAGACCTCCGCACACGATCCGGTCAACGGCTACCTGCCGCAGGGCTGGAGCGTGGACGAATGGGACGACAAGCGCGTCAGCGTGCCCAAGGAAGTGGAAGCCGCCGCACGCGAAACAATGGCCAACCATATCCGCGCGATGCTCACCTTCCACGCACTCGGCGTGCCCACCGTGGATTACGGCAACAACCTGCGCCAGATGGCATTGGAGCAAGGCGTGTCCGACGCGTTCGACTTCCCCGGCTTCGTGCCCGCCTACATCCGCCCGCTGTTCTGCCGCGGCATCGGCCCGTTCCGCTGGGTGGCGCTGAGCGGAGATCCGGAAGACATCGCCAGGACCGATGCCAAGGTCAAGGAATTGATTCCCGACGATGCGCATCTGCACCGCTGGCTGGACATGGCCGCCGAGAAAATCGCCTTCCAGGGCCTGCCGGCGCGGATCTGCTGGGTCGGCCTGGGCGATCGCCACCGGCTGGGTCTGGCCTTTAACGCCATGGTCCGCAGCGGCGAGCTGAAGGCGCCGGTGGTGATCGGCCGCGACCATCTGGATTCCGGCAGCGTGGCCTCGCCCAATCGCGAAACCGAAGCCATGGCCGACGGCTCCGACGCGGTGTCTGACTGGCCGTTGCTCAATGCCCTGCTCAATACCGCGTCGGGCGCAACCTGGGTGTCGCTGCATCACGGCGGAGGCGTCGGCATGGGCTTCTCGCAGCATGCCGGCATGGTCATCGTCTGCGACGGCAGCGAGGCCGCCGACCGACGCATCGAACGCGTGCTATGGAACGACCCCGCGACCGGCGTGATGCGACACGCCGATGCCGGTTATGCCATTGCAACCGATTGCGCTCGCGAGCAGGGCCTGGACTTACCTGCCATCCTGTCCTGACGTTCTTACTTTCGCTGATGCGGCGGGAGCGGATAACGGCTGCGGGCGCTGCTACACACTGCAGCGTCCGAGCGTCCTCGTCGCATTCGACGGCAGCCGCCGTTTTAAACGATTGCATCGTGCGCATGGTCGCCACTGAATCGCCGCACACAGGCGCGGATTTACTTCGCTGATGCAGTGACGCCGATGCAGCGCTTCACTGCGCTGCATCGTGCCGCACACATCAGCTCGCTATGCATTCGTTGACTGCAGGTATGCGGGCGAGCTGGACGCAGAGTGATCCTGATCACGGCTCGCATTATCGGCGCGCACGGCGATGACGCGGATTCTGCCGATCGAGTAAGCTTGCGACGAGTCAGGCAACCGGGGGGAGCGCCTGGCCCTGCTGATTTGGCAACGCACGCAAACAACATCGCGCCCTCAGCAGGCGCGGGGTTTTTCGTATGGATCACACTGAGAGCCCCCACTCATGCAGCAGGAACAGCGCATCGATTCGTTGACCGGCATTCGCGGTCTTGCTGCTTTGCTTGTCGTCTACGCGCATCTGGCGGAAGAAAAATTCTTCACCGATACCCACCTGTTTCCCGGTGAAATGGGCGTTATGGTGTTCTTTACCCTGAGCGGGTTTCTGATGGCCTTTCTCTACGGAGAAAAAGACCCCAATTACCCTTCGGTGGCGCGCTACGCCATCTCCAGGTTCTCGCGCATTGCGCCGGCCTACCTGACCGTCGTGCTGGCATCCTATGTGATCTACAACCTGGTCGATCCGCAGTTCGTCTACGCCATCAGCCACGACAACCTGCTACGCCATCTGCTGTTCTCCGGCAATGTGTCCGCACTGTGGAGCATTCCGCCGGAAGTGCAGTTCTATGTGATCTTCGTGGGCATCTGGTTTGCGCTGCGTGCCTTCCGCACCAGCAGCAATGTCACCTTGATGGTGGCGGTGCTCGGCACCGTCCTGATGCTCATCGCCTACAGGGCACAGCTGCCCGGCACCTTTATCGGCTCCAAGATCCATTATTTCCTGGCCGGCGTGGTGTTCGGGCTGGTGCGCACCCGGGTTGGCGCCAGCGTCAACATGACTACCCTGGCGGTACTACAGGCTGGCGTCATCTGGCTGCTGCTTGCGGTCATCCTGGGCATTATCGATGTCGATCTCGGTTCCAAGCGCGAGCTTTACCTCACGCTGGAGACAGCCGGCTTCGCCGGCATCTTCGTGTTCCTGTTCTCCTTCGACACCGGGCTGAGCAAGCGTCTGCTCGGCAACCGCTTGATGATGCTCAGCGGCGAATGCAGTTTCTCGATGTATCTGCTCAATATTCCGATCATCTACGCCGCCCTGGTGGTCATGGATGGCCTGCCGCCAAGGCCAACCCTGGCCTTGCCGATCATCGCGATCACCATCGTGGCCGCCTGGACGATGTACCGCCTGATCGAACTGCCGGGAAATACCGTGCTACGCCGGCTCGGGACGTGGCTGTTGCTGCGTCCGCGCAGCGCGCCTGTCGTGCCGGTGGCCGCGATCAGTCCCGCCCCGCTGGCAACGGAACCGACGCCAGGCACCACTCGACTGCCCTGAAGCGACTGTATGCGTGCGGGATGGCGTCCTGACGCGCGTCCCCACGTGCGGCTTCCACGGTTCACGTCGATTGCCCTCAAGAACGTTGCTGCCAGGCCGACAAGGTATGCAACGTTTCGAGGAATCTCCCATGGGCATCCTGATCTACCTGGTGCCTGCATTCGCACTCTGGGCCCTGATCGCCACCGCGCTGGCCTTTGTGCGCGGTCGGCAACTGCGTGCCGAGTCCGGGCAGTTGGCCAGCACCCAGGACAGCCTGGGCCGCTACCAGGCGGCCCTGTCGCAGCTGAAGGCACGCGCGGCCGCCAGCGCACTGGAGCTGGAATCGCTGCAGCGCAGCTACACCGTGCTCAAGCAGTCGTTGGAACAGCAGGAGCAGACCGCCGCCCAGCACGAAGACCCGGCCGCCAGCCAGGTCATCCCGGTAGTCATGGTGCAGCGGCTGGATATCGCCAACGAGATCGGCACGCTGTTCGCGCATGTCGCGCGCGTGGCGCGCAGCCTGCGCCGCTACAGCGCCTATAGCCGTGGCCACAGCGCGCCGGAGCCCAGTACTGCGCGGTACGACCTGCATTGGCTGGCGGACTGCCTGCACAGCTTCGACCAGATCGGCCACGCACTGCTGCGCGGCAATATCGCTGCACTGATCACGGCCTGCCAGGATCTGCTGTCGATGTACGACCACTATTTGAAGGACGGCTCCGGCTATAACAGCCGCGATACCTTCCAGCGGCTGAGCAGCGATGTGCCGCTGTCGGAAGCCACCGACGCCATCCGCTCGATCATCGTCAAGGCGACGCTGGCGCAGGATGTGCAGGACGCGGTGCAGGACGATGCGGTGGCGGCGGCCAGCACGGGCTGAATCGGGAATCGGGAATCGGGAATCGGGAATCGGGAATCGTAAGAGCGTGTGTGCCGCTAACTGTGCAGTCAACGCGTGCGCTTGGATGGGGGGCCTTCAAGCCGCGCTTCGCTGGCGCAACAAAAACGCGCCGTTATCGGCGCGTTTTTGTTTGTGCGTCCAGCACTAATGTTGCGGTAAGGCATAGGCGATCAACGCGTCGCCTGCCGGGGTTTCCATGAAGTGGTGGCCGCCGGCCATGATCACCAGGTACTCGCGGCCGCCATAGGAATACACCATCGGGTTGGCCTGCCCGCCGGCCGGCAGCTTGGCATGCCAGAGCTCCTTGCCGGTGGCCAGGTCGATGGCACGAATCAGGTCGTCGGTGGCTGCGGCGATGAAGATCAGCCCGCCCGCAGTGACTACCGAACCACCGTTGTTGGGCGTGCCGATCTCGATCGGCAGGCCGGAGCGGATGCCGAACGGGCCATTGCCACGCGCACTGCCGAACGGGCGATCCCACAACGTCTTGCCGCTGGCCAGGTCGATGGCGCGGATGCCGCCATACGGCGGTTCCTTGCACAACAGCTTGGTAAACGGCAGTCGCCAGCCGGCGTTGACGTTGATCGCATACGGCGTGCCGGCCTGCGGATCGCCCGCGCCTTCTGCACCACCGGCATCGCTGCGCACCTGGTCGCGCGGTGCCCAGCCCAGCTTGTCGGCCTTGGCGCGTGGAACCAACAGGTTGTAGTTCGGCATGTCGTTGTAATTGGCCACGACCACGCCGCGCTGCGGGTCCACCGCCACGCTGCCCCAGTCCGAACCACCGTTGTAACCGGGGTATTCGATCGAATGCCGGTCCGCTTCTGGCGGCGTGTAGATGCCCTTGTAGCTGGCGGCGCGGAACTGGATACGGCACACCAATTGGTCGATCGGGGTCATGCCCCACATATCGCGCTCGGTCAGATCCGGCTTGCGCAGCGTGTGATACAGCGAAAACGGCTGGGTCTTTGCGCGCATCTGCGGCTCGACCCCACCAGCGGGCACCGCACGTTCTTCCACGCCAACCAGCGGCTTGCCGGTGCGTCGATCCAGCACATACAACTCACCCTGCTTGCTCGGCAGCAAGACCGCCGGCACGTTGACGCCATCCTTCGGGAAGTCGATCAGGCTCGGCTGCGACCCCAGGTCGTAATCCCAGGCATCGATATGGGTGGTCTGGAAATTCCACACCGGTTTGCCGATAGTGACATCCAGCGCCACCAGCGAGGTGGCGTAACGATTCTCCTGCGGCGTACGCGAGCTGCTCCAGTAATCGGCGGTGGAGTTGCCCATCGGCAGGTACACATAGCCCAGCTGCTCGTCCGCAGCGGCGGTGGTCCACATATTGGGCGTACCACGCGTCCAGGTCTGTCCCGGCGGCGGTGCGCCATTCCAGTCCGGGTGGGTCATGTCCCAGGCCCAGCGCAGTTTGCCGGTGATCGCGTCGAAACCTTCGATCACACCGGAGGGTTCGTAGCGCTTCTGACCATCGAGCACCTGATGGCCAGTGACCACCACGCCGCGCACGATGGCCGGCGGCGAATTGATCGACACGTAGCCCGGCGGGGTCTCGCCCATACCCGCGGTGATATCGACCTGGCCATTGCTGCCGAAGTCCGGGCACAGTTGACCGCTACGTGCATCCAGCGCAATCAGGCGCCCATCCAGCGTGCCTTCGATCACGCGCGTGCGGCACAACGCCGAAGCGGCGGTTGCGGCCACCGCCGGCACCTCGTAATACGACACGCCACGGCACGCGGCGGTATATGGAATCGCCTCGTCCTTGACCCTGGGGTCGTAGCGCCAGCGCTGCTTGCCGCTGGACGCATCCAGCGCGATTACCTGGTTGCGCGCAGTACACAGGTACAGGCTGTCGCCTACCTTCAACGGGGTGGTTTCCGCGCCCCAGCGCTTGCTAGGCAGATCACCGGTGTGGAAGACCCACGCTTGCTCCAGCTGTGCGACGTTGTCGCGGTTGATCTGTTGCAGCGGCGAATAGCGCTGGCCTGCCTGGCTACGCCCGTATGCGGCCCAATCGCCATCGGCGGGCGCGTTGGCCGGTTGCACATCGTGTGCGGCAGACGCTGCCGGCGCACTGCGATTGACCAGGCCACCGACCATCCCTGCAGCATGCGTCAACGCGCCATCAGCCTCGGTCACGCCGTGCGGCATGAACGCAAGCGCGAACGCGACCACAAACACGGCCGCCAGCACACCCGCCACGCTGCGCGACACCGCGCGCGATACCGGGCGTTGCAGCTTGGGCAGCAGCAGCGCAAGCACCAACGCCAGGCCAACGATCAGGCCCAGGCGCGGCACCCAACGCCAGTAATCGCTGCCGGACTCCCACCAGGTCCACAGCAGCGAGCCAGCCACCACGGCCGCAAACCACCACGCGCCCGCGTTGCGGCCACGGAACAGCAACACGCCTGAAATCAGCATCGCCGCACCCGCCGGTGCGTAATACCAGGAGCCACCCAGCGCGGCCAACCACACGCCACCGGACAGCAACACCGCGCCCAGCACGGCAATCACGCCTCCCAGGATCGCAAGCGCCCAATGGCCGCGACCGGAAGGACGATCCACATTCGTCATCAGTTGTTCCTCTTCGACTCAGCGGCAACGCAACGCCGCCGCACCGCCACTTACCTTCGACCTGCAACGGTGAAAACACCGCGTTTTTCGAGGGGATTGCGCTTAAACACTGCGTTGCACATGTCATCGCCTGCAATAAACCAAGCGCACAACAAAAACGCCTGCAATAAAAAACGCCGGCTTTGCCGGCGTTTTTTGTTCAACTGCAGCGATGGCGCTACCCGATCATTCTTCGGTTGCCGGTGGCAGCGCCACCGACTCTGCGGTTGCACTCGCTTCTTCTGCCACGTCGTCCACTTCATCCAGCGATGCGTCCAGGCGTTCCACCGCCTGCAGCTTCTCGCCCTTGGACAGCCGGATCAGCGTCACGCCCTGGGTATTGCGACCCACGCGCGAGATTTCCGAACCGCGCGTGCGCACCAGGGTGCCGCCATCGGAGATCAGCAACACTTCGTCGGTGGCGCCGAGCAGCACCGCACGCACCAGCTTGCCGTTGCGCTCGGTGGTCTGGATACCGATCACGCCCTGGGTACCACGCCCCTTGCGCGGGTACTCGGCCAGCGGCGTGCGCTTGCCATAGCCGTTCTCGGTGGCGGTGAGGATGTAGGCCACGTTGCCGTCGTCGGCGACCTCGATCACGGCAGACTCGCCGCCATCGGCGGCTTCCACCACGTCATCGACCTCGTCGCCTTCAATCTCGTCTTCGACACCTCCCGCACGCTCGGCCACGATCAGGCTGACCACCTCCTCGCCCTTGGTCAGACGGATACCGCGCACGCCGGTGGCGGTACGGCCCATCGAACGCACGGTGGACTCGCCAAAGCGCACGGTCTTGCCGTTGGAGGCGAACAACAACACGTCGCGATCGCCATCGGTCAGCGCAACGCCGACCAACGCATCGCCATCGTCGAGATTGATCGCGATCTTGCCGCGCGCCAGACGGAAGGCGAACTCGCTCAGCGGAGTCTTCTTGACCGTGCCGTTGCGTGTTGCGAAGAACACGTAGCGGTTGTCGGCGTATTCGCGCACCGGCAGCACCGCCTGCACACGCTCGCCGGATTCCAGCGGAATCCAGTTGATGATCGGGCGGCCGCGCGCATTGGAGCCGGCCTCCGGCAATTGATGCACCGGCAGCCAGAACACCTTGCCGCTGCTGGTGAAGGTCAGCAGCGTGTCGTGCGTGTTGACCAGCCACAGCTGGTCGATGAAATCCTCTTCCTTGGTCGCTGCGGCAGAACGCCCACGGCCGCCACGCCGCTGCGCGCGATACGCGCTCACCGGCTGACGTTTGGCATAGCCGGCGTGTGACAGCGTCACCACCACGTCTTCCGGCGCGATCAGATCCAGGATGTCCAGGTCTTCTTCACTGTGACGGATCTCGGTGCGACGCGCATCGCCGTACTCTTCGCGCACGTTGATCAGCTCGTCGCGGATCACCTGCAGCAGCACGTCCGGATTTTCCAGGATGCGGATCAGGCCCTGGATGACTTCGAGCAACTGCCTGTACTCGTCGGTCAGCTTTTCCTGCTCCAAGCCGGTCAGGCGATGCAGACGCATTTCCAGGATCTGCGAGGCCTGCACTTCGCTGAGCTGATAGAACCCATTGGCCAGACCCACGCCCGGCGCCAGGTCTTCCGGCTTGGACGCTTCGGCACCGGCGGCACCCAGCAACGCACCGACCAGACCCGGTTCCCAGGTCTTGGCCAGCATGCGCTCGCGCGCTTCCTGCGGGTTGGCCGAGGTCTTGATCAACTCGATCATTTCATCGATGTTGGCCAGCGCAACGGTCAGGCCTTCCAGCACGTGCGCACGCGCACGCGCCTTGCGCAGTTCGTAAATGGTGCGGCGGGTGACCACCTCGCGCCGGTGGCGGATGAACGCCTCCAGCATCTGCTTGAGGTTCATCAACTGCGGGCGGCCATCGATCAGCGCCACCATGTTGATGCCGAACACCGACTCCATCTGGGTCTGCTGGTACAGGTTGTTGAGCACAACCTCGGCCGACTCGCCACGCTTGATTTCGATGTAGATGCGCATGCCGTCCTTGTCGGACTCATCGCGCAGCTCGCTGATGCCTTCGAGCTTCTTTTCCTTGACCAGCTCGGCGATCTTTTCGATCAGCCGCGCCTTGTTGACCTGGTACGGGATCTCGGTGACGACGATCGCCTCGCGGCCGTTGTCGGCCACTTCCACATCGGCCTTGGCCCGGATGCGCACGCGGCCACGGCCGGTGCGATAACCGGCGGCAATGCCGGCGGTACCGTTGATGATGCCGGCGGTGGGGAAATCCGGGCCCGGGATGTATTCCATCAGGCCGTCGACGTCCAGCTCGGGCGTATCGATCAGCGCGATGCAGGCGTTGATCGCCTCGCTCAGATTGTGCGGCGGGATGTTGGTGGCCATGCCCACCGCGATACCGGCCGAGCCGTTGACCAGCAGGCTCGGGAACCGCGTCGGCATGACCGTCGGTTCCAGTTCCTTTTCATCGTAATTGGGCTGGAAATCGACGGTTTCCTTGTCGATATCGGCCATCAGCTCATGCGCCAGCCGCGACATGCGCGACTCGGTGTAACGCATCGCCGCGGCAGAGTCGCCGTCGACCGAACCGAAGTTACCCTGGCCGTCCACCATCATGTAGCGCAGCGAGAACGGCTGCGCCATGCGCACCAGCGTGTCGTACACCGACTGGTCGCCGTGCGGGTGGTATTTACCGATGACGTCGCCGACGATACGCGCCGACTTGAAGTAGGCCTTGTTGCTGTGGGCGCCCAGCTCATGCATCGCGAACAACACGCGGCGGTGCACAGGCTTGAGGCCATCACGGGCATCGGGGAGTGCGCGGCCCACGATCACGCTCATCGCGTAATCGAGATAGCTCTTGCGCATCTCGTCTTCCAGGTTGACCTGGATGATTTCCTTGGCGGTTTCTGCCATTCGGGTTCCGTAAGTGAGGTGGCGGGCGAGCCGGAAAGCCGCGTCGGGGGCGCCTTGGTGACAGGCTGCCGACCCCACGCTCCCGCCGATCGATTCAAGCGCCGGATTGTACCATGAAGGGACAGCCGGATGCCGCCGGTTTAGCGGCCAGAAACAAGCACTTGCGGGACTTTACGCGACGTTTGCGGCGTCCCGCCCCGGCGCCGGGCTCAGCTGCCGAACGCGGCCTGCATGCGCCCCTGGTCGGGCTGCTCGATTACCCCGCGTTCGGTGACGATGGCATCGATCAGACTGCCCGGGGTGACGTCGAATACCGGATTCCAGGCATGGATGCCCTCGGCCACCGTACGCACCCCGCCCACGCCGAACAATTCGCCTGGATCGCGCTGCTCGATCTCGATCTGGTCGCCGTCCACGGTGGCCATGTCCACCGTAGACGAGGGCGCCACCACCATGAACTTGACCCCGTGGTGGCGGGCGGCGATGGCGAGTTGGTAAGTGCCGATCTTGTTGGCGGTATCGCCGTTGGCGCAGATACGGTCCGCACCGACGATCACCCACTGCACCAGACCGGATTTCATCAAGTGCGCGGCCGCCGAATCGGCGATCAGGGTGGCATCGATGCCGTCCTGCTGCAGTTCCCACACGGTCAGGCGCGCGCCCTGCAGCCAGGGGCGGGTTTCGCCGGCAAACACCTTGGCAATGCGTTGCTGCGCCATGCCGGCGCGGATCACGCCCAGCGCAGTGCCGAAACCGGCGGTGGCCAGCGAGCCGGTGTTGCAGTGGGTCAACACGCCGCTACCCGGGGCGATCAGCCCGGCACCGAGCGCGCCCATGTGGCGATTGGCGGCCAGGTCTTCATCGGCGATGGCCTGCGCTTCGCGTGCGAGCACCGCGCGCCAGTCGGCACCGGCTACGCCCAATACCCGGCGCATGCGCATCAATGCCCAGGCCAGGTTGACCGCGGTCGGGCGCGCGGCGTTGAGCCGCAACAGCGCCGGTTCGAGTTTCTGCAGAGCCGCACTGCCATCGTCGGCCTCGATGTCGCGCGCCGCCAGCACCACGCCCCACCCGGCTGCGATACCGATTGCCGGCGCGCCGCGAACGGCCAGCGAATGGATGGCCTCGGCCACGGCATCGCTGCTCTCGCAACGCACATGCTCCACCACGAAAGGCAGCTTGCGTTGGTCGAGCAATTCCAGGGCATCGCCGGTCCACAACAGGGGGCGAATGTGGTCGTAGCGGGCGTAATCGATATGGGCGCTGTCGTTCATGCCCCTATTGTAAGGCGCGCGGGCAGCCCAGTCAGTGGACCGGCATTGCTTAGCCCGTCGTCCTGGTGCAGCAAAGCGTCACGTGCAAGAGCCTGGTTGATCGAGGGTGCGGTGCCCTCGCCGCTCGCGGGACACGTCGCAAGTACGTCCATACAGGCTCGGTGGCGGTATCCATGCCGCCACACGGTCACACAATCGGCGAGGGCACCGCACCAGACGGTTGGCTGGTGGTTTTGTTGAAGAGCGAGGAGCGCGTCGCGGCTTGTCGATTGCTTGTTGAACACCACGCACGCCGACCGTCGCGACTGGTCCTTGCCCGCTCACCGTCGCGAGACCTTGAGCAGCATGGATGCCGCGCCAGAACCTCCAGGGATGGATTCACGGCGTGTCCTGCGATGGTGGGCAAGGGCCCTGCAGCCAGAACCGCAGAGCAACCGCCGCGCGGCGAAGACCTGAATCCTCCGTCCAGCAATAGACCGGCGCCTGCTAGCGCAGCAGCCCTGTCAGTCGCTCAGTCGACGATGAACTCGGCGCGGCAACCGTCGTTGACCCACACCCCATCGCGGCTCCAGCCCCAGGTCTGGCCTTCCACGCACGGGGTTTTGGACATCTGCCGGCCCAGTCGCACGGCACGTTCCACCGACACCCCGCAGGTGCGCCGCGCGCTCTTCTTCGACTCGCAGGTGACCATGCGCGGCATGGCCACGAAGCCGGAGCCATCTTCGGCACCAACCTCGAATTCGCCGTCGCAGCCGCGCGATACCCAAATCTCGTTACGGCGCGTTCCCCAGGTGCGGCCTTCCTTGCACGGCCACATCGAGCGCTGGCGCAGCAGCCGCACCGGCGCGCCACGCAGTACCACTGGACACACCACCTTGCCGCCATTGGAATCGCAGCGCACCACCCGGCGCATCACGGTGGCCGTGGGCGCGCTGCTGGCGAATTCGGCACGGCAGCCCTGCTCCACCCACACGCCCTCGCGGTCGACATCCCATTCGCTGCCACGGATGCAGCTGGTCTCGGACAGCTGGCGCACCAGCTGCACACCGCTGGCCACTGCCATTGGGCAATGCACGCGCGCCATGTCCTTGGACTCGCAGCGCACCACGCCGGAGCCGCGATCCGCAGCGCGTGCGTCGGCGAGCATCAGCAGCGGCAAGCACCACAGACCGCATAAGCTGATCAGCCACTTCATGCCAACAATCCTCACCCCGAAACGATGTACGTCGCGCCCCCGTTGGACGTGAAGATGAGAGCACCATCGATGTGAAGATAGCAATACGGTGGGCATGACAAGGCCGTGGCAACCCGGCGTGGCCAGCCTGCGCACGGCGAAGTATCAACTGCAGTATTTGGTGCGAGGCAGTCGTTGAGCTACGGGCGCGCAGGTCCCGGCGCGGAGTTGCCCCTGCGGCCCAGGATGCAGTGCGCAGCGTAAGCGTTCGCGCTGGCCGCGCTGCCGGCGCGCCTCAGGCGCGGGCGAACTCGAAGGCCAGCACGTCGGCAATGCGCGTGGTGCCGCGCATGGCCATCAACAACCGATCCACGCCTACCGCCACGCCGGCGCAATCGGGCAGTTGCGGCAATACCGCCAGCAACGGTTCGTCCAGCGGCAGCTGTGGCAGTCCACGCGCGGCCCGCACCGCGTTGTCGCGCTGGAAACGCGCACGCTGTTCGTGCGCATCGTTCAACTCGTGGTAGCCGTTGGCCACCTCGTAGGCACCCAGATACAGCTCGAAGCGCTCGGCCACCGGCGGATCGTCGTGGCGGATCCGCGCCAGCGCGCATTGGCTGGCCGGCCAGTCGTGCACCACGGTCAGCGTATCGGCGGCAAAGCCGGGCTGCAGACAGTGGGTCATCAGCAGGTCCAGCCAATCGTCGCGCGTGAGCCCCTGCGGATCGATGGCGATCGCCTGCAACGGCGCACGCAGCGCCTGGATCGAGTCCAGCAACGGATCGACGCCCAGCCGCTGAACGAACAGCTCGCGGTAGCTCAACACCTGCACGGTGGCTTCGCGGTCGACCAGGGCCAGCGCACGCTGCACCAGCGCGATGGTCTCCTGTGCCAGCGCCCGGTGCTCCCAGCCCACCCGATACCACTCAAGCATGCTGAATTCCGGATTGTGCCGGCCGCCGGCTTCGCCATTGCGAAACACGCGGCCCAGCTCGTAACAATCGCCCAGGCCGGCGGCGAGCAGGCGCTTGAGCGGGTACTCCGGCGAGGTGCGCAACCAGCGCACCGGTGCACCGGCATCCACGTGCCCGCTGAAGCGGGTGCTGAAGCTTTCGATATTCGGCTCGGTGTTGCCGGCCTGTGACAGCACCGGCGTTTCCACTTCGATGACGCCGCGCTCGGCGAAGAAGTCGCGGATCGTGGCATTGAGCCGCGCTCTCAACTGCAACGCGGCCAGGTCCAGCGACGCAGTGGTCACGGCTGCTGCCCGTGCTCGCCCAGGAAGGCCAGCAGACGTGCCTCGTCCCAGATCTCCACGCCCAGCGACTGCGCCTTGTCGAGCTTGGAGCCGGCCTCCTCGCCCGCCACCAGGAACGCAGTCTTCTTCGACACGCTGCCGGCGACCTTGGCACCCAGGGCTTCCAGCCGCTGCTTGGCCGCATCGCGGGTCAATGCCGCCAACGTGCCGGTGATCACCACGGTCTGGCCATCCAGCGGACCGGCCTGCACCGCGGCAGCGTCCGGCAGACGCGCCAGCACGGTCTCCGTCGCCTGCTGCGCGGCGCTGGCCAGGGCGGCGTTCTCCGGGCGATCCAGCCATTGCAGCAGCGCGGCGACCACCGGCGCCGGCACGCCGGCCTGTTGCAGGGCATCGGAGCCGGCAGTACGCAGCGCATCGAACGAGGACACTGTGGCGGCCAGCTGCTGCGCACGCACCGGCGTGACCTTGGGGATGTCCATGTCTTCCAGCACGCTGGCAAAGCTCAGCGCATCGCGCAGCCTGGGCGATGGCGAATGCGCATCGCCGATGCGCACGCCCCGTTGCAGCAGGTCGTCGATGGCCTGCTGGTTGCCGGGCTGATCCAGGAAATGCCCGAGCGAGCGTGCCACTTCGCCGCCGATATCCGGCACGCGTTTGAACAGCGGCCACGGCAGATGACGGATCAGCTCCAGATCGCCGAACCAGGCCGACAAGGCCTTGGCGGTGCTTTCGCCCACATGCTCGATGCCGAGTGCGAACAGGAAACGCTCCAGCGTGGTATCGCGCGATTTTTCGATCGCCTCGATCAGGTTCTCGGCCCACTTGGTGGCGATCTTGCGGCGGTTCCAGTCGAAGCTTGGCAACCCGGCGCGCAGCAGGTCGGCCTGCCAGGTCGGCGGAGCATCGCGCTCGCCGGCCAGATCCACACCGATGCTTGCGACGGTGGCTTCCAGCTGCGCATACGCGCCGCTGGCCAGGTGCTCGCGCGCCTCGCGCAGGAACGCGTGCGGACTGTCGGCGGTGCTGATCAGGCGCAACTGCAGCAGTTGATCGACGGTGAGCAGATACAGATCGGCCACACCTTGCACCAGTCCGCTATCGACCAGCACTTCGATGAATTTCTCGCCCAGGCCGTCGACATCCATCGCACGCCGCGACACGAAATGCCGGAACGCTTCCTTGCGCTGCGCCGGGCAGGTCAACTCGCCGGAACAGCGCCACACGGCCTGGCCCTCCTCGCGCACGATCTCCGAGCCGCACACCGGACATTGGGTAGGCATGCGCCATTCCTGCGTGCCAGCGGGGCGCTGGTCGGCCACCACGCCGGCCACTTCCGGAATCACATCGCCGGCACGCCGCACGATCACCGTGTCGCCCACGCGCACATCCAGCCGCGCGATCTGGTCGGCATTGTGCAAGGTCGCGTTCGTAACGATCACCCCCGCCACATGCACCGGCTTCAGCCGCGCCACCGGCGTGGCCGCACCGGTACGGCCGATCTGGATCTCGATCGCCTCCACCGTGGTGGACTGCTCCTGCGCGGGGAACTTATGCGCAATCGCCCAGCGCGGCGCACGCGAGACAAAGCCCATCTCGCGCTGGCCGGCCAGATCGTCGAGCTTGTAGACCACCCCGTCGATGTCGAAGGCCAGCCCGTCGCGCGCGGCACCGATGCGCTGGTAATACGCCAGCAATCCCGCGCTGCCCTGCACCACTTCGACCAGCTGGCTGACCGGAAAGCCCCATTCGCGCAGCTGCGCCAGGATGGACGAATGCGTCTGCGGCAGCGTTCCGTCACGCACCTCACCCACGCCGTAGGCGAAGAAGCTCAACGGGCGCTGCGCGGTGATGCGCGCATCCAGCTGACGCAGCGAACCGGCCGCACCATTGCGTGGATTGGCCAGCACCTTGCCGCCCTGTGCGCGCATCTGCGCGTTGTAGGTTTCAAACGCCGCGCGCGGCATGTAGACCTCGCCGCGCACCTCCAGCACCTTCGGCCAGCCCTGCCCGCGCAGGCGCAGCGGAATCGCCTTGACCGTGCGCAGATTGGCGCTGACATCCTCGCCGGTCGCACCGTCGCCGCGGGTGGCACCCTGCACGAAGTCGCCGTCTTCATAGCGCAGGCTGATCGCCAGGCCATCGAGCTTGGGTTCGGCGCAAAACACCGGCTGTTTGAGCTCCAGCCGCTCGCTGATGCGGCGGACGAACTCGCTCACTTCCTCATCGCTGAAGGCATTGCCCAGCGACAACATCGGCAGGGCGTGCCGCACTTCGGCAAAGCGCGATGCGGCCAGGTAGCCCACGCGTTGGGTCGGCGAATCCGCGCTGGCCAGCGCCGGATGCTCGGCTTCCAGTGCCTCCAGCTCGCGCATCAGGCGGTCGTAATCCACGTCGGCCATCTGCGGCTCGTCGAGCACGTGATAGCGGTAGTTCGCGTCTTCGATGCGACGGCGCAAGGCCTCGATGCGCTGCGCGGGATCCGGGCTGACAGTCATACTGATCGCTGGGCTGACTCTGGGCCGCTCATTCTAACGGGCCATGCCGGTGCACAAGCGGCGGCTGCGCACGTTGCCCCAGGGTCTTCGGCGCCGACTCACCGGGATGGCGATGACTGAGCGCAGGCTGGTCGCCCTGCCGCCGCCGCAAGCCTGACCGGCATGGGCACGACGCATTGCCGGCAGGCAACACGCCCAATTTGCCACTGCCAACAGCCCGACGCCTCTGCCATCGCCGCAAAAGCCGGGTGGTCAGGAGATTTCCCGATAGGCAGAGCGCCCCAAACCCGCTAGCGTGGCGCCCTCTTTGCCCTGTCCGTCTGGAGCTCACCCGTGTCGTTGCCCGTCTCGCGCCGTTCGTTTCTCAGCCTCGCCACGTCCGGCGTGGCGGTGTCCGCACTGGGGCTGACGTCGCCGGCCGAGGCAGCCCGCAAACGCGCAGCCGCGCCTGCCGCCCCCGGCGTCGCCCCGGCCTCCGGCACGGTGTACCTCAACTACAACGAACATCCGCTCGGCCCCTCGCCTGCCGCCCTGGACGCAGCAACGCGGTCGCTGGCGCGTGCTGGCCGCTATCAGTTCGAGATGGAGCAGGATCTGCGCAACCTGATGGCCGGCGAATTGCAGCTGCCGAACGATCACATCGCGTTCTTCCCAGGCTCCAGCGACCCGTTGAACCGCACCGGGTCGCTGTTCACCTCGCCACGCGCAGGCCTGGTCATTGCCGACCCGACCTTCGAAGCACTGGCCGATGTCGCCACCGCGCATGGCGCACCCGTGCGCCGTGTGCCCTTGCGTGCCGATGGTGCGCACGACGTCAAGGCAATGGCCAAGGCCGATCCAACCGCCGGCCTGATTTACGTGTGCAACCCCAACAATCCCACCGGTTCGATAACTCCGCGTGCAGACATCGAATGGCTGCTGGTCAACAAACCGGCCGGCGCCGTGCTGGTGGTCGACGAGGCCTATATCCAGTACAGCAACGAGACCTCGGCGGTGGACCTGGTGCGTCAGCGCCAGGACCTGATCGTGCTGCGCACGTTTTCCAAGCTGTACGGCATGGCCGGCCTGCGCCTGGGCGCGGCCATCGCCGCTCCGGGGCTGCTGAGCAAGCTCGCCACGCTGGGTGGCAACCCGCTGCCGGTGCCCGCCATGGCGGCCGGCATCGCCAGCCTGCGCGACCCATTGCTGGTGCAGACCCGGCGCGCCGAGAACGCGCGCGTGCGCGAGGACACCATCGCCTGGCTCAAGGGCAAGGGCTACACCTGCCTGCCGTCGCAGGCCAACTGCTTTGTGGTGGACATCAAGCGTGATGCCAAGGTGTTCGCCGACTCGATGCAGAAGCAGGGCGTCATCGTTGGACGCAGCTGGCCGATCTGGCCCAAGCGCGTGCGCGTGACTGTGGGCACCGAGGCGGAAATGCTGCGCTTCCGCGAGGCGTTCGCCAAAGCCAAACGCTAGCCCTTCTCCCATCGGGACATGGTCCTGCTTCATGGGAGCGAAGGTGCCCCGTAGGGGCGGATGAGAGTGCGCCTCGGGAATCTGCCAGCGTCTGTCATGGCAAACGCGTCGCCACGCGCCGTCAGCATTGAATCACCGACTGCTCCGCTGCCACGCCCCGTACCCTCACCCCACCCCCTGCTCCGCGCCCCGGCTCGCGCTTGCGGCGCGGAAGCTCAAAGGCCCGGGCGCCTACGGCGCGAGAGCCGTGCCTTCTCGCCCCGCGGGGAGAGGGGCTTTAGCGCGCAGCGTGCGCCGGATCCACAGGTAGCTGATCACAAACGTCAGCAGCATCGAGCCGGCATTCCACAGCAGCAGCTCGCGCAGCATCGGCGTGCCGTGCAGGAGATGCGTGTAATAGCGGGAATCGAACAGCGCGATCGCGTGCGGCATGAATACGCCGATGAATGGCGTTGGCACCGGCGCGACCAGTGCGGTGATCGCGAGCGCAAAGCCGCCCACAACCCAGGGCGAGTTACGCGGCCGCTTGCGCAGGCGCGCGGCGATCACCGAAAAGATCCACAGCAGCGGCATCGCCAGGATCGCCCACAGCACCGACAGCAACGCCACCGCCAACACGCCCTGCAGGCTCAGCATGGGCTCAACTCACCAGCGCGGCGATTTGGTCAGCGGCGGTGCCTGATGCTGGCGGTCGTAGGCGCGCAATTCGTCGCGGATATGCGCCACCCGCTGCCGGCCCAGCGCATTGCGGCTATCGTCCAGCACCACGCCATCCAGCAATTCGGCCATGCGCTGCACGGTGGGCAGCATCTTTTCCCAGGCATCGAGCGCGGTCATCGGCGCCGGCAACGTCAGGAAGAAGGCGATCGCCGGCGTCTGCATCTCGCGGATGTTGGCCATGTCGAAACTGCCTGGCTTGAGGATGCTGGCCATGCTGAAGATCGGTCCGCGCTCGGGATGGCCCTCGACCAGACGGTGGAACACATTCATATGGCCGAACACCAGCCCGGTCTTTTCGGCGGCCACCACCACGTCTTCGCCGCGCAGGATCTGGCCGGCCTTGGCCGCCACGAACAGCGACACGATCTTGTCGAAATCCTGGTTGGGGCGCTTGCCGACGTCATTGCCGCCACCGGCATCCTGCGCATCCAGCTCCAGTTCGCTTTGTTCGGCACTGCGCTCGCTGCGTTCGACTGCTTCACCCTCACTGCCTGCATCGCCGGAAATCACCGGCTCGCGGCGCTCGCGTGGCTGCCCCTCGTCCTTGTCCACCCGACGCCCCTGTGGCGACTTCTTCGGGCGGCCGAACAGGAAAATGGCTGCGACCAGCAGCAGCCCGGCGATCAGGATTCCGATCCGGATCATGGCCATGTCGGACATTCAGCATGCCTCCGCAATAAAGTGACAGGTGTCGTCATTCCGGCAAGCATGGCACGTCATGCCGCACCCGCCAAACGCGCGGCCTCTTCCAGGTCCACGCTGACCAGGCGGCTGACGCCCGGCTCGCGCATGGTCACGCCGGACAACTGACGCGCGGCTTCCATCGTGGCCTTGTTATGGCTGACAAACAGGAACTGCACCTTCTCGCTCATCTCGCGCACCATGTTGGCCAGGCGACCGACGTTGGCCTCGTCCAGCGGCGCGTCCACCTCGTCCAGCAGGCAGAACGGCGCCGGATTGAGCTGGAAGATCGCAAACACCAGCGCCACGGCGGTCATCGCCTTTTCGCCACCGGACAGCAGCGAAATGCTGGACACGCGCTTGCCCGGCGGGCGCGCCATGATGGTGACGCCGGTATCGAGCAGGTCCTCGCCGGTAAGTTCCAGGTACGCGTGGCCGCCGCCGAACAGGCGCGGATACAGCGCCTGCACACCGGAATTGACGCGATCGAAGGTGTCCTTGAAGCGGCCGCGGGTTTCGCGGTCGATCTTGCGGATGGCTTCTTCCAGCGTTTCCAGCGCGGTGTTGAGGTCCAGGTTCTGCGCGTCCAGATATTCCGAGCGCTGCGCGGCCTCGCCGTACTCCTGGATCGCGGCCAGGTTCACCGGTTCCAGGCGGCGCATGCGGCCATCGATCTGGTTCACCGCCGCTTCCCACTCGGCGGCATTGGCCGCCTCGGGCAGGCCGTTGACCACGTCCTCAAGCACGAAGCCGGCCTTGACCACGGCAGCGGAGAGCTGCTCGGCGTTGAGCACCAGCGCCTGTTGATCGAGCTTGCGCTGGTTGATGCGCTCGCGCTGCGCCAGTGCCTGTTCGTCGCGCTGCTGGCGGGTCTGCTCGAAGCTGCGCAGCTCGCCGTCGATGCTGTCGAGCAGCGTGCGCGTTTCGCCGAGCACGCGCTCGGTACGCACACGCTCGCTCAGGGCGGCCTGGTGTTCGTGTTCCAGCGTCTCCACCGGGGAATCGCCTTCGCTGAGCTGGGCCACCAGGTCTTCCAGGCGCGTATCCAGCTGGCCGCGCTGGCTGTCCATGCGCTCCAGGGTCTGGCTGAGCGAGGTGATCTGGGTACGCTGCGATTCCAGCGTGAGCGCCAGCGCATGCATCGCATCGCGCACGCCGCGTGCAGCATCACGCGCCTGATCGCGTGCATCGGTGAGCTGGCGGCGCTCGTTTTCCAGCGCCTGCTGTGTGCCCTGCAGGTCGCCCATCAGGGTGACCGCGTCTTCGAGCTTCGCGCGTGCTTCGCGGGCTTGTTCGCGGCTGGTGTCCAGCGTTTCCAGCAGCTGCGACAACTCGGTTTCGATGCGCTCGATGCGCGTGCGCGCCGCATCGACCTTGCCCTGCTGGCTCTGCAACTGGCCGGCCAGTTCGGAGACGCTGCGGTGGGCCATATATAACTGGCGCTGCGCATCTTCGCGCTGCTGCTCGGCCGCCAGCGACTGCTCGCGGAAGCCGGCAAGCCGGTGTTCGAGATCGGCCTCGCGCTCCTGCAGGGTTTCGATCTGGGTGCGTAGCTCCTGGATTTCGCGCTCGCGCAGCAGCGCGCCTTGCTTGGCCGCGCCCGAGCGCGACACGCGCACCCAGCCTTCGCCCAGGCGTTCGCCATTGCGGGTAATGACCGAGTCGCCTTCGGGCAAACCGGGTTGCAATGCACGCGCGGCGTCCAGGTCCTCGGCGGTGTGCAGGCGCGCCAGCAGGCGGCGGATCGCGATCGGCCCCTGCACCTTGGCGGCCAGCGAGGTCGGCGCGAAACTCGCGCTGTCGGTGGCGCTGGACACCAGCGCAATACGGCCCTCGCCCAGCTCGCCCAGCGCATCGACCAGCTGCTCGGGCGCCTCCACCAGCACGCCTTCGATCAACTGCCCCAGCGCGCTTTCGACGGTATTTTCCCAGCCGCTTTCCACCGTGATGCGTTCGCCAACGCGCGCCGCCGAATCCAGCCCACGCGACTTCAGCCATGCCACTGCCGCGCCCTGCTCCTGGCCCAGCGCAGCCTGCTGCAGGGTTTCCAGCGAGGACAGCCGGCCACGCGCGGCCTGCGCCTGCTTGCGTACCTCGGCCAGCTCGCCCTGGCTGGCGCGTTGCTGGTCCTGCAGCGTGGCCAGCGCGTGCTTGCGCGCTTCCACCTGCTCGTTCAACCCGTCCAGCGAGGTCTTTTGCGTTTCGTGGCGCAACTCGATCTGCTCGAACGCCTCGGCTAGGGCGTCCAGATCCAGCCCGGCGCGTTCATTGACCAGCGCTTCGCGGCGGCGCTCGGCCTCCAGCGACTGGCGGTCCAGGTAATCGACGCGGGTGCGCTCCACTTCGCCGGCGCGCGAGGCTTCACCGGTGTCGCGGTTATGGGTTTCCCAGCGCTGCTGCCAGTCGGCCAGCCGCGCTTCGGCCTCGCGCAGCGCTTCCTGACGGAATTCATGGTCTTCGCGCAGTTGCTCCAGTTGCGGTTCGGCATCGGCCACGGCCTCGCGCAGCACGCTCAGTTTCGCCGAGTCGCCACTGATGTGCTGGGTCAGCTCCTGCAGTTGGCTGTGCGCCTCGTCGCGCGCCTTGTGCAGGCGATGCGAGAGTTCGCGCTGATGCTGGATCTGCTGTTCGATACGCGCCAGCGCGCTGCCCACCTGATAGACATCGGCCTGCGCCTTGGCCACCGCATCGGCCGCCTCTTCGCGACGCACGCGCCCGGTTTCGATGCGCGCTTCGGCATCGCGCTGTTCGGCGATCAGTTGCTGCAGGCGCGTCTCTTCCTGATTCAATTTTTCGCGCAGGCCTTGCAGCTGCCCGTCCAGGCCGCGGTATTCCAGCGCCTTCCACTCGGCATCCTTGATCCGGCGCTCTTCCTGCAAGGCCTGGTACTGCTCGGCCTGGCGCGCCTGGCGCTGCAGATGCGCCAGCTGCTTGGTGATTTCCTCGCGCAGGTCGCCCAGGCGGTCGAGGTTTTCGCGGGTGTGGCGGATGCGGGTTTCGGTTTCCTTGCGGCGTTCCTTGTACTTGGAAATGCCGGCGGCTTCTTCCAGGTACACGCGCAGATCTTCCGGGCGCGCCTCGATGATCTGGCTGATCATGCCCTGCTCGATGATCGAGTAGCTGCGCGGCCCCAAGCCGGTGCCCAGGAACAGGTCGGTGATGTCGCGGCGCCGGCACTTGGTGCCGTTGAGGTAATAAGCGCTGTTTCCGTCGCGGCTGACCAGGCGCTTGACCGAGATCTCGTTGAACGAGGCGAACTCGCCGCTGATGGTGTGATCGGAGTTGTCGAAGATCAGCTCCACCGTCGCCTGCGATACCGGCTTGCGCGCCGAGGACCCGGAGAAGATCACGTCGGTCAGCGAATCGCCGCGCAGGCGGCTGGCCGAGCTCTCACCCATCACCCAACGCACCGCGTCGATGATGTTGGACTTGCCGCAGCCATTGGGACCGACGATGCCGGTCATGTTGGTGGGCAGGTGCAAGGTCGTCGGGTCGACGAACGACTTGAAACCGGACAGCTTGATCGTGGACAGGCGCATGGGAGTGAAGATTCCGGGCACCGCACGGGCGGGGCCGGCAGGCGCTTTTTCCTGTGAAGCCGCCCCTAAGCCCTTGATCCACAAGATCTATGGGCCGTGGAACCGGCAATGGAGCATGAGTATAGCGGGCCTGGCATCGCCGGCGTGGCCGCAGAAAGACGAAGGGCGCCTAACCAGGCGCCCTTCGGGTACAGCGTGCAGCGTGGATCAGGCGTCGGATTCGACGATGACCTTGACAGAGGTCTCCACATCGGCGTGCAGGTGCAGCACAACGTCGTACTCGCCGACATTGCGGAATGCGCCTTCGCCCAGGATCACTTCGCTCTTTTCCAGCGGCAGGCCGGCGGCGGTGAATGCCTCGGCGATGTCGCGCGGGCCGACCGAGCCATACAGCTTGCCTTCGGTCGATGCATGTGCACCGATGGTGACGCTGGCGCCTTCGAACTTGGCGGCGCGGCCCTGTGCGTCGGCCAGGATGGTGTTGGCCTTGGCTTCGTACTCGGCGCGCTTGGTTTCGAACGCTTCGACGTTGGCAGCGGTGGCCGGCACGGCCTTGCCCTGCGGCACGAGGAAGTTACGGCCGTAGCCCGGCTTGACGCTGACCTTGTCGCCCAGATTGCCCAGGTTGGTCACTTTCTGCAGAAGAATCAGATCCATGGTGGTACTCCGTTATTCGTTAGCGCCGGCACGTGGGCTGGCGCAACGGGTGCTGTCCGAATAGGAGAAGCCGGGAATCGGGATTGGGGAATCGGGAGTCGTAAAAGCCCCGCCTGCCGCCGCCCTTTCAATGACCAGGCTTCTATCAATTTGATGACCCGCACATGGATGCGCGGGCTTCTGTGAGTCCCTCACATACAGCCGTGCGGGCTTCTGTGAGGGATTCACGCAACATCGTGCGTATCTTGCGAAAGGAGCCGCGTAAATGGCGGACTCCCAACGCGGGATTACTCAGACGTCGTGGTTGTCCGTGTACGGGATCAGCGCCAGGAAACGCGAGCGCTTGACGGCCGTGGCCAGCTGGCGCTGGTACTTGGACTTGGTACCGGTCACGCGGCTCGGCACGATCTTGCCGTTCTCGGTGAGGTACTGGCGCAGGGTGTTGAGATCCTTGTAATCGATCTCTTTCACGCCCTCGGCGGTGAACTTGCAGAACTTGCGACGACGGAAGAACTTGGACATGACAGCGCTCCTTAAGCGGCTTCGGCGTTGTCGCCGTCGGTATCGGTGGCAGCGGGGGCTTCGCCCTCTTCATCGTCACGACGACGACGCTCGCTACGCTCGGGCTTGTCGCCCTTCTCGTCCTTGCTCTTCATGATCAGCGACTGCTCGGTATCCGGGCCATCGCGCTTGACGACCAGGTGACGCAGCACCGCATCGTTGAAGCGGAAGCTTTCCACCAGCTCGCTCAGCACGGCCTGGTCGACTTCGATGTTGAGCAGCACGTAGTGCGCCTTCACCAGGTTCTGGATCGGGTAGGCCAGCTGACGACGGCCCCAGTCTTCCAGACGGTGGATGGTGCCGTTACCGCCCTCGATCAGCGACTTGTAGCGCTCGATCATGGCCGGGACCTGCTCGCTCTGGTCCGGATGGACCAGGAACACGACTTCGTAATGACGACTCATGTTGTTTTACCTTTCGGATGTGGCCACGTGGGCCGGACAGCTCCCCGGTGGTCCGCGCAAGCGGCCGGTGGAGCAAGGGTCTCCGCCCGGAATCAGGCAGGAAGCAGGAAAGTATGGCAGTACAGGCGCTTAGCCGCAACCGGGCACTGCGGCGGAGGCTTTGAAGCACTCTCCGACTGGGAGAGCACCGGCTTGATCGACTAATGACGCCAGCCGCCAGTTGGGTTGGGGTGAAGGTACGGGCGAAACTTTCGTGTCTCAACCTGCGCCGGGCTGGGCCCACCCTCATCCGGCGCTGCGCGCCACCTTCTCCCGCCTGGCGGGAGAAGAACAAAAGGACAACAAACAGCCGAACTGTAAGAAACAGCCGAACTGTCGCTTAAAGCCCCTCTCCCGCCGGGAAAGAGGTTGGGATGATGGTGCGGAAGCGAAGCCCTAGCGACGTTCGACCGCGCCAGGCTTCGCCCCGTAACCTCGTCTGCCCCTTCCGGGCACCTTCTCCCGGCGGGAGAAGGAAACATTCCGACGCCGCTCGGCTGACTCTTTGGCTCAGCGGTGCTCGGCTTCAGTGGTGAAGCTCTCCCCGCAGCCGCACTCGGCGGTCGCGTTGGGATTGCTGAAGGTGAACGTCTCGCTCAGGCCGTGCTTGCCGAAGTCGATGCAGGTGCCATCCACCAGCGGCAGGCTGGTCGGGTCGACGAAGATACGGACCCCACCCTGCTCGAACACCGCATCGTCGTCGCGCTGCTCGCGCGCCAGATCGGTGATATGGCCCCAACCGGAGCACCCGGTCTTGGTGACGCCAAAGCGCAGGCCCAACGCACCCGGGGTCTGCTGCACGAAACGCTGCACGCGCTCCAGCGCGGCGGGGGTGAGACTGACAGCCATGGGGGCACTCCAAAACAGTGGTGACAAGTATAGCGAGACCGCAACAACCAGGCGGGACGCTGAGCCAAGATGTCTGCGACAGATGGGGGCGGTGCGCGCCTGCGACAAGCGCGGTCGTCGGCAAGCCGTTCAGATGCTCGCGCCGGCGCGGTCGCAGCCAGTAAACTCGCAGGTCATTCAAGGTCGCTACGGCGAGGAACAGTCATGACGGTGGTCAGCGTTGAACATGCGCTTGCGGGAAAGCTCCCCGAAGGCGGCGAAGTCACGGTACGGGGGTGGGTGCGCACCTTGCGCGGATCTGCCGGACTGGCCTTCATCAACGTGACCGATGGCTCGTGCTTCGCTCCGATCCAGGTGGTGGCCAACGACACCCTGCCCAACTTCGACGAGATCAAGCGCCTGACCAGCGGCTGCTCGCTGATCGCCAAGGGCGTGCTGGTGAAGTCGCAGGGCAAGGGCCAGTCGTTCGAGATCCAGGCCAGCGGCGTGGAGATCGTCGGCTGGGTCGAAGACCCGCTGACCTACCCGATCCAGCCCAAGCCGATGACACCGGAGTTCTTGCGCGAAGTGGCGCACCTGCGCCCGCGTACCAATCTGTTCGGCGCGGTCACCCGTATCCGCAACTGCCTGGCGCAGGCGGTGCACCGCTTCTTCCACCAGAACGGCTTCAACTGGATCAGCACCCCGATCATCACCACCTCCGATGCCGAAGGCGCCGGGCAGATGTTCCGCGTTTCCACGCTGGACATGGTCAACCTGCCGCGCGATGCCACCGGCAACGTGGATTTCAGCCGCGACTTCTTCGGCAAGGAAACCTTCCTGACCGTGTCCGGCCAGCTCAACGTGGAGGCGTACTGCCTGGCGCTGAGCAAGGTCTACACCTTCGGGCCGACCTTCCGCGCCGAGAACAGCCACACCACCCGCCATCTGGCCGAATTCTGGATGATCGAGCCGGAAATCGCCTTCGCCGATCTGGCCGAGGACGCGCGCCTGGCCGAGCAGTTCCTCAAGTACCTGTTCCGCGCGGTGCTTGATGAGCGTGGCGACGATCTGGCATTCCTGGCCGAGCGCGTGGACAAGAACGCAATCAGCAAGCTGGAAGCCTTCATCAATGCCCCGTTCGAGCAGATCGACTACACCGAAGCGGTAAAGCTGCTGCAGAACTCGGGCAAGAAGTTCGATTTCCCGGTGGAATGGGGCCTGGACCTGCAGACCGAGCACGAACGCTGGCTCACCGAGGAACACATCGGCCGCCCGGTGGTGGTCACCAACTATCCCGAGCACATCAAGGCCTTCTACATGCGCCTGAACGAGGACGGCAAGACCGTCGCGGCGATGGACGTGCTGGCGCCGGGCATCGGCGAGATCATCGGCGGCAGCCAGCGCGAAGAGCGCCTGGACGTGCTGGATGCGCGCATGGCGCAGTTCGGGCTGGATAAGGAGCACTACAGCTGGTACCGCGATTTCCGTCGCTACGGCTCGGTGCCGCATGCCGGCTTCGGCTTAGGGTTCGAGCGCCTGGTGGTCTACGTGTGCGGGCTGGGCAATATCCGCGATGCCATCCCCTACCCGCGCGCGCCAGGCAGCGCGGAGTTCTGAGGTGAGCGTGCCGGCCGCCACCCCCATACTCCAATCGCTGGCCTTCGGTCTGGCGGCGATCACGGGCGGGCTGACAGCGATACGTAGCGTGTTGCTGGCGCGGCTGGCGTCGCGCCAACTCGATCCGCAGCGCTGGTGGCAGACCAACACCGCGCGTGCCGCGACCCGGCATGCCACGGCTCCGATGCGCTGGGCCATTGCAGCGCTGATCATTGGCGCGGCGCTCCCGAAACTTTTCCTGATGCTGGCGGCCGCATGATTCTGTTCTTCGCCCTGTGCTTCGTCGGCCTGGCCGTCGCAGGCCTGACCGCGCTGCTGATCTTCTGGCCGCTGACCCTGGTGCATATGCGCGACCGCCATCCGGAAGCGTTGGCCAGCTTCGGCGACCCGGCCTTCATCAGCCCCACCGCGTGGCGCTGGTTGTTGGCGCGCCGCTACCGCAGCTACCGCGACGGTGCGCTGTCCGGGTTGGCCACGCCCGCCTGGCTCTCGCTGCTCACCATCTTTTTCGGCCTGGGCATGGCGGCCCTGCTCGGGCTGCTTTCCAAGGTTCTGACATGACTCACGCTGCACCCGATACCGACCTCGATCGCGACCAATGGTGGCTGGCCACCATCGGCCGCACCTTGATCTGGGCACGCCTGCGCATCAAGGCCGCCGGCACCGCCGAAGTGCTGGACAGCGATGGCAAGACGCTGCCCTACGACAGCGAAGACAGCGCACGCGCCGCGCTGTTCGACGCGGAATTTGTCGCACTGGACGGGCTGGACGAAGAAGACGCGCTGATCCGCGGATTTTCGCTGCACGAGATTTCGCCGCCGCAGGGTACCGACGATGCCGACCTGCGCGAACGCATGGTGATCAGCATGGGCGGCCGCGCCTGAGATGTACGCGCCGCGCGCCTTCGCACAGACCGATCTGGCGCTGCTGGACTGGCTGCTGGCACGCGACGCGTTCGTCACCCTGATCAGCCAGGGCGAAGACGGAGCGCCGGCAATCTCGCACCTGCCGGTGCTGTACCACCGCGATGGCGAGGCCATCACCATCGAAGGCCATTGGGCACGCCCCAATCCGCAAGCCCGTGCCTCTGCCGATGCGGTGATCGTGGTGCACGGGCCGCACGCCTATGTGTCGCCCACCTGGTATCCGGACAAGGAGGCCGCCGCACGCGTACCGACCTGGAACTACGCGGTCGCACACCTGCATGGCCAGTGCAGCCGGGTCGACGACGAAGCGACCCTGGGCGACCTGATCGACCGCATGAGCCAGCATTTCGAGCACCGTGTCGGCAGCGACTGGCGGTTCGAAATGCAGCGCGACAGCCATCGCCGCCAGCTGCGCGGCCTGGTCGGATTCCGCTTCGTGCCCAGCCGTATCGAACTCACTTTCAAGTTGAGTCAGAACCATCCGGCTGCCAATCAGCGCAGCGTCAGTCAATTCCTGGTGCAGCAACCCGACCAAGCCTCGCACGCGATCGGAGCGTTGATGCAGGCGGGAGTGGATGCCGATACGACACGCTGAGACAACCTCGGCCGCGCACCTGGACGACTGTCGCCAGACCGCCGCGCCGCGTCGGCTACATCCGAGCGCATGCTGCAGCGAATCGACGGATGCTAGGCAGGAGCACGCGAGCGAGCTTGTCATGCGCTCACCAGGGACTGTCGGTTCCGGACTGATGGAGCCTTCGTCAGATGCTGGTGTTCGCAATGGTGCAGATAGCGATGCGGCGCCGCGACGGGTTCGTGCGTCCAGCGCGTGGTACGCACGTTAGCGAACTGTACCGCAATGACCCCAAATGTACCGCCTCTGCGCCGAGTCCGGCACCGGCCAGAATGACCATCACATTGCAGCCCAGCGTACTGCCTGAGGAAATATCCTTGACTGGCAGACGCGCCCTTGCATCCAGCTCAGGGCATCCGCTCGAACAGCGCCGTATCGCGCTGCCCTCTCACAACAAGCGCGAGCTCTGCATTGCCATCGGCACGGATCCGCAGACTGGCCTGGCTATCGCTGAGCTGACGGCAATAGCCCCTATCGTTGGCCCCGATCCAGGCATTCAACGCGTCTGCCGAACGCCCGGCATAGCGCAATTCCACCTGGCAATCGCGAGGGGCGCCGTACCGCAGGCGACCGAGCACGTCTCCCGGGCGGATTGTGGTCGCCACGATCTCCAGCTGTGCAGAGATCAGGCCCGCCCCGAGCCAGCGCCCGGCTTCGGCCAGCCCTGCGCTGCTCTGGTCCAGGACAACGATCAATGGCGAGTCGCGGCCTGGCAGCGTGAGTTGCATGCTAGAGCTTGCACCATCGGACACCTGAAGCTGGGCACGCCCACCGGTCAGCGCATCGCAAAACCTGCCGCCATTGCGCGACGACAGCGCGTAGCCGTCCGGCTGCGCGCGTAGCTCAAGCGCGCAGTTGAAGGGAGGGCCAAACCGCAAGTCCGCCGTCTGTATGCCGTCGGCTCCCGCCGCGCGCCCGCTCAGGCGGACATAGACCGGGCCGGCGCCGCCGCTGGAGGACAGGACGCCGCGCCAGTCACCGGCCGGTATGCCGTCAGCCGGAGCAGCCTGTACTGCAGTCAGCGAAAGACAAAAGGCCAATGCCGAGCTGACGCGGAAGATGTGACGTTGACCTTGGCCAGACATGGGAAAGCTCCGAGAGGAAGTTGGACATGGAAAGCCCGATCACGCTACTGCTCAGCACGCCATTTGTAGCATTCACCAGAACGGCAGCCAGGCCTATGATGAAGATGGATCGCCGCCGGCACCGAGACCGCCGACAAAGATCTGCATGCAAGGCGGCCACATCGGTCGCCAGCCGCTCGGCTACCGCACGGGCATTGGCGTCTGACAGCAGCGACCTCATGGCACCGTGCCGAGCCCACACAGTGGCACGTCCACGGACAGATGAAGCCGCCACTGTTTCAATGCAATGCCATCAAACCAAAGCACGCCACGCGGACATTCGCTTCATTGATCGCCGATTTTCATCGCGTGCAAAGGCGTACGGCGGCACGGAGATCCCGCGGGGCTGCTGGGTGGTTGAAGTCAGCCATCGGAGCCTCCGGTCGAGTCGATCTGCGGCGCCAGTGTCCGCATCAATGCAATGGCTGGACATTCGCCGTCGCAGATACTATCGAGCCTGAAAGCTGATTCATTCCGGCCCCCGTCAGGAGCCACCACGACCGCGTTTTCTGGAATACTGCCCCCATGAACGAGCTCAACCATCTGCTAGACAACAACCGCGCCTGGTCCGAGCGTATCCGTCGCGAAGACCCGGAATTCTTTTCCAAGCTGTCCACCCAGCAGACGCCCGAGTATCTTTGGATCGGCTGCTCGGATTCGCGCGTGCCGGCCAACCAGATCATCGACATGGCGCCGGGCGAGGTCTTCGTCCATCGCAACATCGCCAACGTGGTGGTGCACACCGATCTGAACTGCCTGTCGGTGATCCAGTTCGCGGTCGACGTGCTCAAGGTCAAGCACATCCTGGTGGTGGGCCACTACGGCTGCGGCGGCGTGTTCGCCAGCCTGACCCAGAAGCGCATGGGCCTGGTGGACAACTGGATCCGCCATGTCACCGATGTGGCCGACAAGCACGAAACCTGCCTGCACGACGCCGGCGACCTGCCGGTGCAGCACGCGCGGCTGTGCGAACTCAATGTGCTGGAACAGGTGGTCAATGTCTGCCGCACCACCATCGTGCGCGATGCCTGGGAGCGTGGGCAGGAACTGTGCGTGCATGGTTGGGTGTACAGCCTGCGCGATGGCCATGCGCACGATCTGGGCATGTCCATCGACCGCGCCGACCTGCTGCAGGAGCGCTACGACGCGGCGCTGGCGAAAATCCAGGCCGATCACGCCGAACGCTGAGTCGGCGCTGCATGCTTGATCGACCGCGGCGCCCATCGGCGTCGCGGTTGGCTATGCTGGTGGCCTTCTTCGCCGAGGAATGTCGATGCTGGTCCCGCCGATCAACCTGCATGCCTGGATCGAGCAACACCGCCACCTGCTCAAGCCGCCGGTGGGCAACAAGTGCATCCAGCAGGACGGCTTCATCATCATGATCGTCGGCGGGCCAAATGCGCGCACCGACTATCACTACGACGAAGGCCCGGAGTGGTTCTTCCAGCTCGAAGGCGAGATGGTGCTGAAGGTGCAGGACGACGGCGTGGCACGCGACATCCCGATCCGCGCCGGCGAGATCTTCCTGCTGCCGCCGAAAGTGCCACATTCGCCGCAGCGCGCTGCCGGTTCGGTGGGCCTGGTGATCGAGCGCGAGCGTCTGCCGCACGAGCACGATGGGCTGCAATGGTATTGCCCGCAATGCAATCACCAGCTGTATGCGGCGATGTTCCCGCTGCGCAATATCGAAACCGATTTCCCGCCGGTGTTCGATCACTTCTATCGCTCGCTGACGCTGCGGACCTGCACGCAATGCGGCCACGTGCATCCTGCGCCCGAGCGCCATGCCACCGCCGAACAGTGAGTGGGCAACGGCATGGGGTCATGGCGGGCACACGCAGCGCAATGCAGGCGATCGCCCGTGCTGAAGTGAGCGTGCTGAAGTGAGCGCGGGCCCCGCGCGCGAAGGTGTTCAGCGCCACGGCGCAGCCTGCCAAGCAGCCGGCACAGAGGCACCGCAGGGCTGCGGAATGGGAAGGAACCTGCCCCACGAATTTGTCATGGTTCGGCCACATCGCCCGCATCGGGCTTGCGCGCACCGGCCACGCGGTTGTTTCGATCGCACTGGCGACGATGCTGCCCGCGCCCCTTGCCTCGGCGCTGCTTGCCCGCCGCCGCGCGCTTTCCTCGCGCCGCGCCGCATGTCTTGCGCACCCCACGCCGCCAGGTGCCCGATGCAGCGCACCGCTAGCCGCCGCCTGGCGAAACCCGACGTCTGCCTGGCACCGCCATTAATTCCGTCATCGGCACCATGCTGCGCGCACTGATCGACCTCAAGCCGCGCGATGTGCCGCTGCGCGTTGCCTTGCGCAATACGGCTGCGGTGGTGCTGCCGCTGGCGGCAGGCGTTGCTACCGGGCATGTCGCGGCCGGACTGGCAGTGTGCAGTGGCGCGCTCAACACCATGTTCTCCGACCAGCCCGGCCCGTATCGTGCGCGCCTGCAGCGCATGCTGATGGCCGCACTGGCGGCCGGCCTGGCGGCCTTGCTGGGTGTGTGGGTCGGGCACGACACGCCGGCCCTGGTCCTGGCCGGGCTGCTGCTTGGCCTGGGTGGGGGCCTGCTGGTCGCGCTGGGCCCGGTGGCAGCACGGGTCGGGCTGACCAGCATGATCCTGTTGGTGGTCAGTGCCGACATGCGGCTGCCGGTCGACCAGGCACCCGGCGTGGCCGCACTGATCTTTGCCGGCGGACTGCTGCAGGTGTTGCTCGCACTGGCGGCCTGGCCCTTGCAACGTTATCGCCCGGAACGCTTTGCGCTGGCCGAGCTGATGCGGCAACTGGCCGCCATCGCACGGCAACGTCCTGAAGCCAGCGCCGCACCACCGGCCACCCAGGAAGTGCTGGACGCGATGGTGATGCTGCACGGCGAACATCGCTCGCGCGCGATCGCGGTGCAAAGCTTTCGCATCATCGCCGAGCTCTGCGACCGCGTGCGGCTGGAGCTGTTGTCGCTATCCGACGCCGACACCCGATTGAGCGATTCGCAGGCGCGCCCGGCGATCGAACGCCTGCTCGAACGCAGCGCCATCGTGCTGGAACAGCTGGCGCATGCAATGACGGCAGGCGAAGACCCGCGGGCGGCCGATGCATCGATGACCGGCTTCGACGATCTGATCGCCGCATTGGCGCAGTTTCAGCACGACAACGCCGACACCCGCGAGCGCCGGCTGGTGCGCGTGGCAGTGGCCCGTGCGCAAGGCCTGGGCGGCCAATTGCGTGCCCTGGTCCGCAATGCGCACTGGGCCAGCAGCCGCGGCGAAATCCAGGCGCAGCTGGCCGAAGCGCGGCTTCCCGCGGCACTGCGGCCGGCCGCGACCTGGGCCACCCTGCGTGCGAATCTGGATCTGTCCTCGGTGGCGTTCCGGCATGCGCTGCGCTGCGGGGTGTGCCTGGCGCTGGCGATCGCCTTCCAGCGCTGGCAACAGATTCCGCACGGTTTCTGGATCCCGATGACCACCGCCATCGTGCTCAAACCGGATTTCGGCGGCACCTTCAGCTTTGGCGCGCTGCGCGTGGCGGGCACCTTCGTCGGCCTGCTGCTGGCCACCTTGCTGGCGCACCTGGCGATGGATGGCGCCAGCATCCGCCTGGCCCTGCTGGCACTGTTCTGCCTGGGCTTCCGGCTGCTGACCCAGGTCAACTATGGCATCGGCGTGGCCTTTCTCACCGGCATGCTGGTGCTGCTGCTGTCCTTCGAAGGCGTCACGCCCGGCGAAGCCGTCGGTGCGCGCCTGCAGGCCACCGTGGCCGGCAGCGCGCTGGCGTTGATCGCCTATGCGTTGTGGCCCACGCGCGAACGCCGGCATATCCGCAGCGCGCTGGCGCAGTTGCTCGCTGCCTACCGCGAGCACCTGCACAATCTGCTGCTCGGGCGGATGGAGCACCTGAGCGACAGTCGCGCCGCCGCGCGCGTGGCGCGCACCAATACGCAGGCCTCGATCGAACGGCTGCGTGGCGAGCCACGTAGCCGGCGCAACCTGCAGGAGCTCAAACTCGCTGAGTCGCTGCTGGCCAACGGCAACCGGCTGATCCGCGCGACCTTGCTGCTGGAAGCGGTGTTGCGCGATGGGCATCGCTTGCCCACGCTGGATGCGCTGCCGGCATTTGCCGAACGCGCCGACCAGGCCCTGGCCGAGCTCATTACCTGCCTGGCCAACGGCGGCACGCCGGCCGCAGCCACGTTGCGCAGCGCCGAGCGCACGCTCTCCGATGCGCTGGCCGCCTTGCCCGAGAGCTCGCCAGCCACCGCTGCGCTGGCCGATACCATCGACCGGGTCACCGACAGCATCGGCACGCTCACCCATCTGCTGCGCCCCGTCCGAGCGACCTCGACCGACACGGCGGCAGCGCATGACGGCGCCCAGGAAGCCGGCGGGTAAACTGCCGCATCGATTCAGACCACTGCGAGCCCGATGACCACCGACTCACTGTCCCGCTCCCATGCCGCGGCGCTGGATGCCGCCGACCCGCTGCACACACTGCGCGATGCCTTCCTGTTTCCGCAGCATGCCGGCGCCGATCAGACTTATTTCGTGGGTAATTCGCTGGGCCTGCAACCCCGCAACGCGCGCGCCATGGTGAGCGAGGTGCTCGATCTCTGGGGCGCATTGGCGGTGGAAGGCCACTTCACCGGCCCCACCCAATGGCTGACCTATCACCAGCTGGTGCGCGACGGACTGGCGCGCGTGGTCGGCGCGCAGCCTGGCGAAGTGGTGGCGATGAACACCCTCAGCGTCAATCTGCATCTGATGATGGCGAGCTTCTATCGCCCGACTGCAGAGCGCGGCGCGATCCTGATCGAAGCCGGCGCGTTTCCATCCGACCGTCATGCGGTGGAATCGCAGTTGCGCCTGCACGGGCTGGATCCGGCCACCCATCTGATCGAGGTGCAGGCCGATGAAGCCGATGGCACGCTGTCGATGGCCGCCATCGCCCAGGCCATTGCCGCGCATGGTCCGCGGCTGGCGCTGGTGCTATGGCCCGGCATCCAGTACCGCACCGGCCAGGCCTTCGATCTGGCCGAGATCGTGCGCCTGGCGCACGCGCAAGGCGCCGCGGTGGGATTCGATCTGGCGCACGCGGTGGGCAATCTCCCGCTGTGCCTGCACGACGATGGCGCCGACTTCGCAGTGTGGTGCCACTACAAATATCTCAATGCCGGCCCCGGCGCGGTGGGCGGCTGCTTCGTGCATGCGCGTCACGCCACCAGCGATCTGCCGCGCATGGCTGGCTGGTGGGGACATGAGCAACCCACGCGGTTCCGCATGGAGCCGCAGTTCGTGCCCTCGCCCGGCGCCGAGGGCTGGCAGCTGAGCAACCCGCCGGTGCTGGCACTGGCACCGCTGCGCGCTTCGCTGGCGTTGTTCGACCAGGCCGGCATGGCCGCGTTGCGCGCCAAGTCCGAACAGCTCACCGGCCATCTGGAACAGCTGATCCACGCGCGCCTGCCGCAGGTGCTGCAGATCGTCACCCCGGCCGAACCGGCGCGGCGCGGCTGCCAGCTGTCGCTGCGGGTGGCCGGCGGGCGCGCGCAGGGACGCGCACTGTTCGAGCATCTGCATGCCGCCGGCGTGCTTGGCGACTGGCGCGAACCGGACGTGATCCGCATTGCGCCGGTACCGCTGTACAACCGTTTCAGCGATCTGCACACCTTTGTGGAGCAGGTGGAAGCCTGGGCCGCCACCTGAGCGCGGCAGGCTGACTGCTGCGCCACCAGGCCGCGTGGCCGGCACGCGGAATCGCTGCATGCCCACGTACACTCCGAGCCCCGCCCAGGGCTGATGCCAGGGCGGCCGCCATTGCCAGTTGCTGTCTCCCCCTTTTTTGCCGGCGCTGCGTCCGGCTGCTGCCGGACATTGCATTGAGCCCAGTCTCCCCTCGCTCCCTGACCCTGATCGGCGCCGGCCTGGCCGGTTGCCTGCTGGCCATCCTGCTGTCGCGTCGCGGCTGGCAGGTCACCGTCTACGAACGCCGCGGCGACCCGCGCATCAAGGGCTATGAGTCCGGGCGCTCGATCAACCTGGCATTGGCAGAGCGCGGCCGCCACGCGCTGCGCCAGGCCGGCGCCGAAGACGCAGTGATGGCCAAGGCGGTGATGATGCGCGGGCGCATGGTGCACCCGGTCAGCGGCGAGCCGCAGCTGCAGCGCTACGGCCGCGACGACAGCGAGGTGATCTGGTCGATCCATCGCGCCGCCTTGAACATTGCGCTGCTGGATCTGGCCGAACAGGCCGGCGCACGCGTGCACTTCTATCGCCGCCTGCACACGGTGGACTTCGATGCGGGCTATGCGCGCTTCATCGACGACCGCGACGACCAGCCGCACGAGATCCACTTCCAGAGCCTGATCGGCAGCGACGGGGCCGGCTCGGCGCTGCGCGCGGCGATGCAGCGCAAATCGCCGTTGGGCGAGCGCATCGAGTTCCTGGATCACTCCTACAAGGAGCTGGAAATTCCGCCGCTGCCCGATGGCGGCTTCCGCATCGAACGCAATGCGCTGCACATCTGGCCACGCGGGCGTTACATGTGCATCGCGCTGCCCAACGATGGCGGCACCTTCACCGTCACCCTGTTCCTGCCCAACGCCGGTGAGCCCAGCTTCGCCACCACCCGCACTGGCGAAGAAGCGCATGCCCTGTTTTCCCGCGATTTTCCCGATGCGCTACCGCTGATTCCGCAGCTGGAAGAGCACTGGGAGGAACATCCGCCCGGCCTGCTCGGCACCCTGACCCTGGAGCGCTGGCACCTGGACAGCCGCGCGCTGCTGATCGGCGATGCTGCGCACGCGATGGTGCCCTTCCACGGCCAGGGCATGAACTGCGCGTTCGAAGATTGCGTAGCGCTGGCCGAACAGATGGATGCGCACGACGACATCGGCAGCGCATTCGCCGCGTTCGAAGCAGCGCGCCGCGACGATGCCGCCGCGATCCAGCAGATGGCGCTGGAAAACTACCTGGAAATGCGCGACCGCGTGGGCGATGCCGACTTCCTGCTGCAACGCGAACTCGAGCAGCAACTGCAGGCGCGCTGGCCCACCCGCTTCGTGCCGCACTACACCATGGTGACCTTCCTGCGCACACGCTATTCGATCGCGCTGGCGCGCAGCGAGATCCAGCGGCAGATCCTGGTCGAGGCCACGCGTGGGCACAACGACCTGTCGCGGATCGACTGGACCGCGCTGGAAGCGGTGGTGCATGCACGCCTGGAGCCGCTGGAAGGCGCGCACTGAGGCAGGCATGGGCGGGGCGGGAGTTGTGCGGGCACCATGCCCGTTCTCCCCCCGAACGGCCATCGGCACCTCGCGCGCCGACAACGGTGACGTGCCGACGCCCGGCAGGCGTGGTGGCGCCTCCAGGGTAGACGGATCCGCAGCATGGCCCTTGGCCCGCTCAACAGGTTGGACCGCCTCGCCTTGCCAAACGCGTGGCACAGCCATGCCTGCTGCTGCAAGGCGGCCGTGGACGCGTGCCGCGCGGGCAGGCAGGCCATTACCACACCGGTCATGCAAACCGCCCCGCCGGCCACGCTCATCGCCGATGGTCCAACCAATTGCCACTTGGTGGAAGAGCCTGCACCGCATGCACTGCATGACTGTTCCTGCGCTGCCGGCATGTGCCGGGCCACCCGCACAGCTGTGCCTCAGCGTGCCAGCGCCGCGATGAGGGATACTAGCGATCACTAGGCGGCGCATACGCCGTGCGCCGCGGATCTGGATGTCGCAACCGCATGCCCGAGAGCTTTCTCTTTTACGACCTGGAAACCTTCGGCCAGGACCCGCGCCGCACCCGCATTGCGCAGTTTGCAGCCGTGCGCACCGATGCGCAGCTGCGCGTGATCGAAGAGCCGATCAGCTTCTTCGTGCAGCCCGCCGACGACCTGCTGCCCTCGCCCTACGCCACCATGGTCACCGGCATCACGCCGCAGCATGCGCTGCGCGAAGGCGTGACCGAAGCCGAGGCGTTCGCACGGATCGCCGAGCAGATGAGCCGCCCGCAGACCTGCACGCTGGGCTACAACTCGATCCGCTTCGACGACGAGTTCGTGCGCTGCGGCCTGTTCCGCAATTTCTACGACCCGTACGAGCGCGAGTGGCGCGGCGGCAATTCGCGCTGGGATCTGCTGGACGTGCTGCGCCTGGTGCATGCACTGCGCCCGGACGGCATCGTCTGGCCGCAGCGCGAGGACGGCGCCACCTCATTCAAGCTCGAACACCTGGCCAATGCCAACGACGTGCGCGAGGGCGATGCGCATGAAGCGCTGTCCGACGTGTACGCCACCATCGGCATGGCGCGCAAATTCCAGCAGCACCAGCCCAAGTTGTGGGACTACGCGCTGCGCCTGCGCGACAAGCGCTTTGCCGCCACGCTGCTGGATGTGATCGGCATGCAGCCGGTGCTGCACATCTCCCAGCGCTATCCGGCCTCGCGCCTGTGCGCGGCAGTGGTATTGCCGCTGACACGGCACCCACGCATCGACAGCCGGGTGATCGTGTTCGATCTGGACGGCGACCCGGAGGTGCTGCTGCGGCTGAGTCCGGAGGAAATCGCCGAGCGGTTGTACATTCGCGCCGCCGATCTGCCCGAGGGCGAACACCGCATTCCGCTCAAGGAAGTGCATCTGAACAAGTCGCCGGCACTGGTCGCCTGGCAGCATCTGCGCGACGCCGATTTCCAGCGCCTGGGCGTGGACCGCGACGCAGTGCTGGCCAAGGCCGAACGCCTGCGCGGCCTCGGCCCCGCCCTCGCCGAGAAGGTCCGCCAGGTCTACGCCAGCGAGCGTGGCGCCGATGCCGCAGGCAACGATGCAAACGATGCAGACGCCTCGCTCTACGACGGCTTCCTGGCCGAAGGCGACAAGCGCCTGCTGGCCCAGGTGCGCGCAAGTGCACCCGCCGAGCTGGGCGCGCTGGAAGCGCGGTTCCGCGACCCACGCCTGATCGAGTTGCTGTTCCGCTACCGCGCGCGCAACTGGCCGCACACATTGTCGTTCGACGAGCAGGAACGCTGGACCCAGTATCGCCGCAAGCGCCTGCTCGAAGACCACGGGTTGGGCGAAGTCACCCTGGACCAGTACCGCGCGCAGATTGCGGATTTACGGCTTGCTCACCCCGACGATGCTACCAAGCAAGCCCTACTCGACCAGCTCGCCGCCTGGGGTTCGGACCTCCAACGCACGCTATGACCACCTATTTTTCCGACGCCAGTTTCAAGTTCCTGCGCGCTCTGGCCCGCCACAACGACAAGACCTGGTTCAACGACCACCGGCATCAGTACGAGGCGCACGTGCGCCAGCCGTTCCTGCAGCTGATCACCGATTTGCAACCGGGCCTGGCGCAGGTGAGCGAACACTATCGCGCCGACCCCAGGACCCAGGGTGGCTCGCTGTTTCGCATCTACCGCGACGCGCGCTTTTCCAACGACAAATCGCCGTACAAGAACTGGCAGGGCGCGCGCCTGTTCCATGCGCGCCGGCGCGAAGTACCGGCCCCTTCGTTCTATCTCCATCTGCAGCCGGGCGAGAGCTTCGTTGGCGCAGGTCTCTGGCATCCGGAACCGGACACCCAGCGCAAGCTGCGGCAGTTCATCTTCGACAACCCCGGTAGCTGGAAAGCGGCCGCGCACGCCCCCAAGTTGCGTCGCAAGTTTGCGCTGGACGACAGCGAAAAGTTGGTGCGTGCGCCGCGCGGCTTTCCCAACGATTTCGAGTTCATCGACGATCTCAAGCACCGCAACTGGGCCTACCTGCGCCACCTGGACGACGCCGTCATGACCGGGCCACGCCTGCGCCAGACCATCGAGGCGGACCTGGTGACGCTGGCGCCATTCGTCGATTACCTGTGTGCGGCGCTGGATCTGGAATTCTGATGCGGCAGGCGGCATGCGCAGTGCCGCCGTTGCCGTGGCACGTGTGATCCGGCCCATGCCTGCACGCACTGGCTGCACGCAACCACCGCCCCAACGACCCTGGCAACGGAGTGCGAACGATGAAGAAGCGTTGGTGGTTAGTGCCCTTGACACTGGTGGTCCTGCTGGCCGGCTATGTGGTGGCCGGGCCGTATCTGGCCATCCGTGGCATCAGCCACGCGATCGCCGAACGCGATGCTGCGCAGCTGGACCGCTACGTGGATTTCCCCAGCCTGCGCGTCAATCTCAAGGCGCAGCTGGATAATTACCTGGTGCGCCAGGCCGGCAGCGGCATGCAATCGAGCCTGCTTGGCGGCTTCGCCCTGCAACTGGCCAGCGGCATCAGCGGCGCAGGCGTGGATACCTTGGTGACGCCGCTGGGCATCGGTGCCTTGCTGCAAGGCCATAGCGTGTGGAATCGCATGATCGGCGATACTGTCAGTGCCGACACCTACGCGGCGCCGGCACCGGCGCGTCCGCTGCAAGGCGCCACGCAGCGCTTCGAATCCACCCGACGCTTCACCGCCACCACGCGCACTGCCAATGGCGCGCCGGTGACCTTCGTGCTGACCCGTCAGGGCCTGCGCTGGCGGCTGACCGATATCCAGTTGCCGCTGACCGACGCCACCCCAGCGCCAGCACGATAGCGCGCGGCGCAGCAGTGCGTTGCCGGGAGCAGGAGCGTCGCGCACAAGAGCCGCTGACCTAACGACCAGGCAACCGTCAGGCGGATCCGGCCCGGTGCCCGGAATCCTTCTGGACCACCCGTACATTCCGGCGCGTGCAATGCCAGCCGCACCCACTTGATGACCACTTGCCTTGGGGTGTGATCCCTCGCAGGTCGGCGTGCCTGTTCAATGGCACGCGCACGCCGCTGGATGATTGCCGGGCAACTGCGGTGACCGTTTAGCCTCAGCACAGATGCGGCATATCGCACGCTGTCGCGATCCACCCACCGGCCACGCTGCGTCGGCGCCACGCCAACCAGCCAGATCGTTTCGGCACTGGCCGGTTAGGAAAACCGCCAGGCACGCTCCAGCCACGCTGCCTGCAGCCGCTGCATCGCCGGACGCAGCTGGCGGCGTGCCGCCCACGGCAACCCGGCCAGGGCCTGCTCCGGCGTTCCCGGGGTACCTCGGCGGTTCCAGGCGATCACCACCTGGTTGCGCAGATCCTGCTCGGGCAATACCAGTACCAACCCGTCGAAGATCGAACGCAGCTGCGCCAGCGGCTCTGCGACCGGCACGTCGTACAGATTCAGCGCCATCACGCCACCGGGGGTCAGCGCGGCACGGCACTGTGCGTAGAACTCGGAGGTGCACAGCGTCGGCGGGATGCCATCGGCATCGTAGGCATCCAGCAGCAACAGGTCGTAACGCCCGTCACGCCCACCGATCCACTGCGCACCATCGCCCAGGCTGATCTCCAGCCGCGCATCGTCGGGCGGCAGCGCAAACGCATCGCGCAGTGCCAGCACCTGCGCATCGGCCTCCACCGCCTCGATACGCGCGTGCCGCAGATAGCGGTGGCAGAACTTCAACTGCGCGCCACCACCCACGCCGATCAAGCCGATACGTGCAGGATGCGGCTGCAACCACACTGCGGCCAGCATGCTGCGCGTATACGGCAACACCAGCCGATGCGGTGCCCAGCGCGCCATGCGGGTTTGCACCGTGTCGTCGCTGAAAGACAGCTCCAGCGCGCGCCAGCTGCGACGCAACGCCGCGCGTAATGGCGGCGGCGCTTCGCTCATCGGCTCGGCGGATCGTTGGCCACGCCATGTGGCACATGACCGGCGGCCACATGCTGGTGCTGGCGTGCGCTGTCGATGTTGTGCTGCGAATCGTCGAAGAAGATATCCGCGCCGAAGGCTTCAAGGAACGGCCCCTTGTGCCGGCCGCCGAGAAACAGCGCTTCGTCCAGGCGCACGCCCCACTCGCGCAGCGTGCGGATCACCCGCTCATGCGCCGGCGCCGAGCGCGCGGTGACCAGCGCGGTGCGGATCGGCGAGGCTTCGCCGGGCGGGAACGCCGCCTGCAGCGTGTGCAGTGCCGAGAGAAAGTTGCGAAACGGCCCCACCGACAACGGCTCGCGCGCACGTTCGCGCTCATGCCGCCCAAAGGCTTCCACACCCTGCTCGCGCGAGATGCGTTCGCTCTCATCGCCAAAGATCACCGCGTCACCGTCGAAGGCGATGCGCAACTGCGTGGACAGCCGGCTTTCGTCGTTGTCCACAATCGCTGCAGCCGCCTCCGCGCGTTCGCCCGGCGCACGCGGCATGATGGTGGCTGCGGCAATGCCATGGGTCAGCGCTCGCCGCACCGAGTCCGGGTTGGCCGAGAGGAACAGATCGGTGCCGAACGGCTTGACGTACGGCCAGGTCGGCTCGCCGGAGGTGAAGGTCGCGCGCACGATGCCCAGGTTGTAATGCTGGATCGAATTGAAGATGCGCAAGCCGGTATCGGCAGAATTGCGCGACAGCAGGATCACTTCCACGCGCGGGGTTTCTTCGGGCACGTCGTGGTTGAGCGCCAGCAGCTTGCGCACCACCGGAAACGCCACGCCCGGCTGCAGGATGTCGTCCTCGTGCTCGCGTTGGAACGCCGAGTAGGCCTCCACCCCGCTGGATTCGAACAAGGCATGGCCCTCTTCGAGATCGAACAGCGCGCGCGAGGTCACCGCGACGGTCAATAACCTGGGGGAGTTGTCAGCCATTTGGGTGCCGGGAATGGGGAATCGGGATGGGGGAATGGGGTGGAGCGACAACGAAGTTTCTGGGAGTTGAGATCGTTACCTGCACTGCATCGTACCTTGGGCACGCGCAGGCTCGGCTGCACCTCGCGCTGCTGCCGCTGCCAATCCCGAATCCCCACTGCCCCATCCCGGCCACTCACACCGCAAACTGCTCGCTGAAGATGCGTTCTTCCAGGTTATGTTCGGGGTCGAACAGCAGGGTCACGCGGCGCTCGGTGGATTCGCGGATGGTCACTTCCACCACATCGCGGATCTCGTGCGAATCGGCGGTGACGCTGACCGGGCGTTTGTAGGGATCGAGCACGCGAAAGCGCACTTCGGTATCGGCCTTGAGAATGGCGCCGCGCCAGCGCCGCGGGCGATACGGTGCGATCGGGGTCAGCGCCAGGGTGTGCGAGCCCAGCGGCAGGATCGGACCATGCGCCGAATAGTTGTACGCCGTGCTGCCGGCCGGGGTGGCCACCATCACGCCGTCGCCGATCAGCTCGGCAATGCGGGTCTGCCCATTGAGATCCACGCTCAGATGCGCAGCCTGACGGGTCTGCCGCAGCAGCGAGACCTCGTTATAGGCCAGCGAGCCGGCACTGGTACCGGATTCGGTCTGCACCAGCATTTCCAGCGGCCGCAGGTGGGCGGGCTCGGCGCGTTGCAGACGGGCCAACAGATCGTCTTCGTCGTCGCGGTACTGGTTCATCAGGAACCCGACCGAGCCCAGCTTCATGCCGAATACCGGTTTGTCGGCAGCACCATGGCGATGCAGGGTCTGCAGCATGAAGCCGTCCCCGCCCAGGGCGCAGACCACGTCGGCCGTTTCCAGCGGATGATCGCCGTAGCGCTGCACCAGGCGCGCGCGCGCAGTGGTCGCGGGCTCGGTCGGGCTGGCCAGGAAAGCGATACGGGGTGGTGCGGTCATCGTCGACTCCAGAACGTGCGAATCAGCATACCGCAGCCCCGTGGCGGGCTTGTTGCCCGCCGCGCCCTGCCCTCGCCTGCGCAGCCGTAGCTGCGTTCGCGCGTTCAGGCATTGCCACGCCTTGGCGCGGCAAACAAAACGTGGCGAGCGGTCGTCAGGTCAGTGCAGACGGCGCGCAGGAACCGGCGTGCATGCGTGGTAGATGCCGCACCGCGCACCGGCCGCGCCCACCTGGCGGTGAGCGCAGTCGTTTTGGTAGCTGCTCTGCGCCGTGTGTCGATGCGGCAACTGCGCGTGCTGGCGACGTTGCCACAGCACGCAGCACTGCATCGGACACAACCAGGCTGGGCTCAAGCCGTCAACCGCCATGCGCGATGGATGCGCGCATGCCGCTCGAAATCCGGGTCGATGGTACGCGGGCTGATTTCCTCGCATTGCGCGAACTCCGCCACCGCTTCCTCGTCCAGCTTGAAACGGCGGAAGTTGTTGGAGAAATACAGCACGCCGCCCGGCGCCAGGCGTGCCACCGCCGCGCGCAGCAAGCGCACATGCTCGCGCTGGATATCGAAATCCTCCGCGCGCGCGGAGTTGGAGAAGGTCGGCGGGTCGCAGAAGATCACATCGAAATGCGCACGCTCGGCTTCCAGCCAGGCCAGCGCATCGGCCTGCACCAGCTTGTGCTTGCTCCCGGCCTGGCCGTTCAAGGCCAGGTTGTCGGCGCACCATTGCAGATAGGTGCCGGACAGATCCACGCTGGTGGTGGCGCTGGCACCGGCCACCGCCGCCTGCACGCTGGCCACGCCGGTGTAGCAGAACAGGTTGAGGAAGCGCCGGCCCTTGCTCTGTTGCGCCATGGTGCCGCGCAATGGGCGGTGATCCAGAAACAGGCCGGTGTCCAGATAATCGAACAGGTTCACCCGCAGCAGCGCGCCGTGCTCGCGCACGTTGACGATTTCGTTACGCTGCTCGAAGCGGCCGTACTTGCTGCCGCCCTTGCCACGCTCGCGTGACTTCAATGCGACCCGCTCGGCCGGCACCTCGAACACTTCGCGCGCAGCCGCCAGCAGCTCGCCCAGGCGACGGCGCACATCCGCCTCGGGAATGGTCGCCGGCGCGGCATATTCCTGCACGTGCAGGAAGATGCGTCGGTCGCCATCGGCTTGCTGATACACGTCGATGGCAGCGGAATACTCCGGCAGGTCCGCATCGTAGACACGGAAGCACTCGATGCCTTCGCGGGCGCGCCACTTCTTGAACTTCTGCAGGTTCTTGCGCAGGCGGTTGGCGACCATCTGTGCGCCTTCGCTGAGCGCGGTGGGCGCCGCCCGCGGGGTGCGCCGCGGCACCGCGATCGGGTCGCAGACGATCAACGCGCACTCGATCGCGCCATTGAACAACTGGTATTTCTTGCCCGCGCGCAGCCCGGTGGCATAGGCCAGCTCGGCGTTGCCGCACAGCAGGCTCGCGCGCCACTGCGGCACCACGCGCTGCAGGGTGTCGCCCAGCTTGCGATACAAGGCCGCATCGGCAGCCAGGCGCTCGTCGTACGGCGGGTTGCACACCACCACGCCGGCGGCCTGCGGCGGGGACTGCAGGTCGCCGACCTCGCGCACGCCGAACCAGATCGCTTCGGCCACGCCGGCCACCTGCGCATTTTCTTTCGCCGCGCGGATCGCATGCGGGTCCATGTCGCTGCCGTGGATCACTTGCTTCAGCGCGGCACGCCCGGCACTGTCGCGATCGCGCGCCTCGTTCACCAATTGCTGCCAGCCCTCGCGGTCGAAGCCGCGCCAGCGGCTGGGCAGATCGCTGCCATAGCGCTGCAGGCCAGGCGCCACGTCGGCGGCCATCAAGGCACCTTCGATCAACAGCGTGCCGCTGCCGCACATCGGGTCCAGCAAGCCGCCGCCATTGGCATAGGCGCGCGGCCAGCCGCCGCGCATCAATACCGCCGCAGCCAGGTTTTCCTTCAACGGCGCCTCGTTCTGCGCCATGCGCCAGCCACGCCGGTGCAACGGGCCGCCGCCCAGGTCCACCGAGATGGTGGCGCGGCCCTTGCGCAGCGACAGGTTCAAGCGCAGGTCGGGGCTTTCCACATCCACCGACGGGCGTTCCAGGCCCTGCCGGCGCATGGTGTCGACCACCGCATCCTTGATGCGCTGCGCGGCATAGCGCGCATGCGTGATCGCGGTGCCGGAGACGTGCGCATCCACCGACAAGGTGTGGCCCACCGACAGATGCTCGTCCCACGGCAGTTCGGCAACACCTGCGTACAGCGCGTCCTCGTCCGGGCAGTCGAACTCGGTGAGCGGCCACAGCACGCGGCTGGCCAGGCGCGACCACATGACGGCGCGCAGCGCATCGCGCGGTTCGCCTTCGACGTTGACGCCGGAAATGGTGGCGGTGGCCTTGCTGGCGCCAAGCGTCAGCAGCTCGTCGGCAAGCAGGTATTCCAGGCCTTTGGCGCAGGATGCGAAGAATTTCACGTGGGCAGGTATCGATAAAGACGCTGGCCGCGGCGGCGAGCGTGGGAGCAGGACGGCGGGCCGGCGCCCGCAGGGGCAGTGCCGTGGCCGCCGGGGACGGGCGCAAATGGTCGGCCATCGCGGCCGGCATTACCACCCCCGCCGGCCGCATCGCCCGCCGCGCGGTTCACCACGGCGCCAGCCGCCACTGCGGCTGCCCGGTGTCCAGCCGCTGCTGCAGGGCCAGCCGCTCGAGGAAGGCGGCATCGTGCGAGGCCACCAGCAACGCGCCGGTGTAGCTGCGCAGCAGCGTCTCGATCGCTTCGACGGACGCCAGATCCAGATGATTGGTGGGTTCGTCCAGCAACAGCAATTGCGCCGGCCGTGCCCGGTACAGCGCGCAGGCCAGCGCCGCCTTGAGCCGCTGGCCGCCGCTGAGCTGACCGGTGGGCAGGTCGGCGCGCTGCCGGTCCAGCCCCAGCAACGCCAGCCGCAGCCGCTGGACGTGCTCGGCCGTGGCCGGGTGGGCATCGCACAGCTGCGCGACGGCCGAGCGGGCCGGGTCGAGCAGGGCCAGGTCCTGATCCAGATAGGCCACTGGCACATGCACCTCGCACTGGCCGGACTGTGCCGTCAGGCGCCCGCCCAACAGCTGCAACAGCGAGGATTTGCCGCTGCCGTTCGGGCCGACCAGCCTGATGCGGGGTTGGCCGTGCAGCAGCAGATCCACGCGTCGCCCACCCAGCCGCCCGTCCGCGAGTTCCACCTGCTGCAGGGTCGCCAGGCGGTGCGACGCGCCCACCGGCATTGCCGGTGCCAGCAATGCAATGGCCTGCGGGGCCTCCACCTGGGCGGCGGCCTGCGTCACCGCCGCCGCCAGGCGCGCCTGTTCGGCCTGGCGCTGCTGCTGCAGCCGGCCTGCACTGACCTCGCTGCGCTGCCGCTGGCCCCCGAGCAGGATCGGTGCCTGATTGGCCTGCGCTGCCGCCCGCGCACCGCGCGCCTGGCGTTGTTGCTGACGCATGTGCTGCTCGCGCAGTGCCTGTTCGCCGCGTGCGCGCGCCTGTTTGCGCTGCGCAAGCAGCTCGCCGGCCGCCTGTTGCTCGCATGCGTGCTGCTGCGCGTAGTGGGCGTAGTTGCCGCCATAACTGCGCAGCCCGTGCGCGGACAACGCCAGGATGCGCTGCATGCCGTCCAACAGCATCCGGTCATGACTGATGATCAGCAATCCGCAAGTCCACGCCTGCAACTGCGCCATCAGCCGCTGTCGCTGCTGGCCATCCAGGTGGTTGCTGGGCTCATCCAGGATCAACATGTCCGGCTGCATCAGCCAGGCACCGGCAAGCGCCACCCGCATGGCTTGGCCGCCACTCAGATGCGCGGCGGGAGCAGACGGATCGCGGCCACCCAGCCCCTGCTGATCGAGCGCTGCGGCGAACTCGGCGTGGGCGTTCCAGCGCTCGCCCACCCGCTCGAAATCGGCAGGCGCCGCGTTCCCGGCGGCGATCCGCTTCAACGCATCCAGCAGCGGCGCCACACCTGCCAGATCGGCGATACGCTGCCCCGGCGTTGCGCTCACGCGCTGCGGCAGGTAATGCACGCTGCCACCGCGCACGCAGCGCCCGCTACTGGGGGCCAGCTGGCCGGCCAGCAAACGGCCGAGCACACTCTTGCCGACGCCATTGCGCCCGACCAGGCCGGTATGGCGCTGATCGAGCTGCAGGGTCAGATCGGAAAACAGCGTACTGCCATCGGGCAGCACGAATGCGACGCTTTCCAGCGTCACCAACGGACAGGTCATCAGTGTCTCCATTGCATGCCAGGACACGTCGCGCTCCAGACGGAACAGCAACGGGTATGGCCGTCATTGCGACGGCGGCATCAATGGCGCATTGGACCAATCCTCGAATCGGGGGTGCGGCCCAAGTGTAGGCCGGTCTGCGGCTGCGGCGAAACCCTCGGGCCCGGATGCGCCGCAGGGCGGCTCGCTGCGGTGGTTTGGAGCGGCTAACAAAAGCTAGCGAGCAGTCGTCAGGTCGGTGTGGACGGCGTGCAGGAGCCGGAGTGTAGGTGGTACATGCCGATTCCGGGCGCTGGCCGCGCCCGCCTGGCGGGGAGCACAGTGGTTTTGTCAGCCACTCCTGGCCGCAGCAAGCACCCGCCTGCGCGGTGGATCGCCCTGGCCGCCACCTTGCCGGCACAGCAGATCAGCGCAGTGGCGATCAGCGGTGCCTGCAGGCCCGCGCCGACGCAGCGGACACGCCCCGGGAACGCAACAACACTCCATGCGGCGTGAGCGGCAGTGATTGGCCGCTGCCGTCAGTGGCCCATCGGCTTTTGCGCAATGACCGTGGGAAAAATGCTCGCCCGATCGTCGATGAAGCGCACGCTCGCAAAGCCGGCGCTTTCCAGCTGCGCGCGCGTCTGCGCATGGGTGCGAAACGAGGCCCAGCGCGCCTGCACGATATCGATGAAGACCTGGCTCTGCAGCACAAGCGACGCCTGATCCAACAGCGCCAGCTTCCACGGGGAGTGCGCACACAGGCTGGGCGGAGGCGTCAGGAAACTCGCCACCAGCGTACCGCCCGGCCGCAGCCTGTCGAAGAACGCGCGATACAGCGCGACCACGCGCGCATCGTCGGGCTCATAAAGATTCAGGCCGTTGCTGGTCACCACGTCCACACTGTCCGCATCGCCCTGCGCCCAGGCGTCTTCCAGACGCAGCGACAGCTGCTGCTCCAGGCCGTACCGACGTGCCAGCTGCAGCGCACCGTCCAGCGCCTGCGGGTCCAGATCGATGCCGATCAGATGCACATCCGGGCACTGCCGGTAATCCAGGCTCAGCACATCGCCCATCCAACCGCACGGCACCGACGCGATGGTCATCCCGGGCCGCAACAAGGCCTGCAATTGCGCACGGAAGATCCCGAACCGCTCGCGGGTCGCGAGCACGGCCGGCGTCTTCTCGAAAATTTCGTACTCCAGTGCCGGCGTGGTGTCCTGCGGCAGGGTGCCGGCCTGATAGGTGACCAACCGATGCGTCCACTCCGCATTGAGCCCGCGATTGCGTAACAGGAACCGGCCCAGTTCCATCGCCCACAGCGCATCGACCAAGTGCAGCAAACGCTCCACGTCGGCAGCAGAGCGGCTGGCGTCCTGTCGCAGTCGCGACCTGATCGACGTGAGCAGGGTCGCATCATCCTGCAAGGTGTCGCCCGCGTGCGAGATCAGGCGCGCATGCAGTGCGGCTGGCGGCACCGGTGGCTCGTCACGTTGCATCCTTCACCTCGGCAAGCGTTGATCGCTGGTGCCGACCATGGTGACGATGGCGGCGCTGCGCTGCGGCCGGAAGCGCGATGCAGGGTGCGGCTGAGCGAACGGGCACGGCGTGCGCGCAGGGTCGCGACGGCACCGGACACGCATGTGCGCCGCAGCGCGACTCAGCCCAGACCGAATGCCGGGTGATAGGCCACATCGGCCAGCGGCAACAGCCGGTCCCCGAACGCCAGCGCCTGCAATTCCGATACGGGGGCATCGGGTACGCTCAGGCCCGGCTCCACCGCAAACCCGAACCGGCGGAAAAAGTCGGGTTCGCCAAACACAACGCATCCCGCCGCACCGCGCTCGCGCAAGGTGGCCAGGGCTGCGTGCACCAGGCGAGTGCCCAGGCCCTGGCGTTGGTGGCCCGGGCCCACCGCCAGCGGCCCCAACGCGAACCAGCCGGACGAACCGTCGGACAAGCTCACCGGCGACACTGCCAGATGGCCGACCACATACCCATCGTGGTCGGCGACCAATGACAATGCCAGCGCATCATCCTCGCGCAACGCGGCGATCACATGCTGCTCGTCATGGCGGCTGTGCTCGGCGCGCATGAACGCCACCATGGTCAATACCTCGATGGCCGCCGCGTCGCCGTCGCTGGCCTCGCGGATCAGCACCGCCATCGGCGGCTCGGACTGCGCGGGCGGCATGTCGTCGGCCTCGTGCATCACAGGCGCTGCAACAGCTCGGCAAACGCGCTCGCTGCCGTCTCCACATGCGCGGCAAGATCGTGCTCATCGTCGACCAACAACAGCCGCGCCCGACGCGCCTGCGCCCAGGCGATGACATCGGCGGCAGGAATCAACGCATCGCGCCAGGCATGTACCACCGAGATCGGTACCGGCGCGGCATCCAGTGCCGGCATCGGGCCCATCGTGGTGGGCGGCACCATCAGGAACAGTCCGCGCGTCGGCACCTGCAGCGATACCTGCGCGGCGATATAGGCGCCCAGGCTGGACCCGACCAGCACCAACGGCCCCTTGCCCGCGGCGTCGCGTGCGATCTGCAGCAGGCGCTGCAAGCGTCCACGTACGTCGCCGAGCGGACTGACCTCGCGTTGCGCATCCAGATCGGTGAAATCCGGGCGTTCGTGGGTCCAGCCCAGGCGGTCGGCAACCTCGGCCAATGCGCTGACCTTGCGTGCCGCAGGGCCGCTCTCGAACCCGTGCGCCAGAATGCAATGGCCGCGGCTCATAGCGCCTGCACCGTATCGCCAACACGCAGCACACCGCCCCGCAAGACACGCGCGCACAGCCCGCCATGTCCACGCATCGCGTTGTAGCCGCCCGCGCCCAGCGCGTCTTCCATGCGCGAACACGGGTCGCACGGGTCGGTTCCTTCCAGCTCGACATCGCCGATACGGAAACGCCGCCCCTTCAATGCGATCAGCGGAATCCCGCTGACCACCAGATTGCGTCGCAGCGTGGCCGGCGCGATCGCCGCGTGCCCGGCCAGCGCCGCGATCACCGGCAGATGCTCGGCCTGGATCAAGGTGATCCCCCGCTTGCCGCTGCCGCCCTGGTAGCGATCGCCCACCAACCCGATGCCGGCGGTGGCCTGCGCGGCGTCCACCTCCAGCATCTCCACATCACGCGCCGGACGCACGCCGATCCAGGTCACCTGACCGGTCTGCGGCAGCGTCGCCATCAATTTGCCCAGGGGGCTGTCGGGATTCAAAGCCATCGTCGAATGCTAGCATCCGCTTCATGTCCGATGCCGTCCTGCCGTCGCCGCCGATCACCTACGCGCCGTTGCCCTACGAATCGCGCCTGGCCCGCCGCGCGCTTGGCCAGATCGACATGGTGGTCATCCACTGCACCGAATTGCCGGACATGGCGATGGCGCGCGACTACGGCGAGCGCGTGCTCTACGACAGCGGCACCGGCAATAGCGGCCATTACTACATCGATCGCAATGGCAGCATCCAGCAGTACGTCGCGCTCGAGCGCGTCGCCCATCATGTGCGTGGGCACAACCCGCACACGCTGGGCATCGAACTGGTCAACAGCGGGCGGTATCCGCACTGGCTGGATTCGCGCCATCAGGAGATGCGCGAGCCGTATCCGGAGGCGCAGATCGCAGCGCTTGTCACGCTGTTGCACTGGCTGCAACAACAACTGCCTGCGGTGCGTCGCATCGCCGGTCACCAGGAACTGGATACCACGCTGGAGGCGGCCAGCGACGATCCGGCGCGCAAGATCCAGCGCAAGCTCGATCCTGGCCCCCTGTTTCCGTGGTCACGCATCGAAGCGGCGGTCACCTGGTCGCATGCGCTGCGTTGAACGCATGCCCGGTCAGGGCGTGCAACGCCAGAGTGATCAGGGGTCCAGCGCGCGATAGGTCTTTTCGCCCGCGTTCACCGCCACGTCCAGCCGATTTTCCGGCGGCGCGATCGGGCAGACCACATGCGTGGTGAAGGCGCAGGGCGGATTTTCGGCCAGATTGAAATCCAGGCTCACCTGCCCGTCGCGTGGCATCGCGGTGAACAGATAACGCGCGCCGCCATAGCTCTCCTTGCCGCTGGTACGGTCGGCAAACAGGAAAAACAATCCACTGCCGTCATCCTGCACGATCGGCTGCAGGCGATACTCCCGGCCATCGCGCTTGAACACGGCCTCCCCCGGAACCTCCACCGTCAGTGGCGTGCCAATCGATGTCAGCAAGGTAATGCTGCGTGGCGTGGCATACGGCTGCCAGCGCGCCTGCAGGCGCCATTGCGGATCGGTGGGAAAATAGTCGAAACCCTGAAAACGGCTGATTGCCGCTGCGCCCGGGTCACGAAAGCGCCAGCCGAACAAGGTGCCGGTCTGCACCAGATAGAACTGCCGGTTCTGCACCTCGAGCCGGTCGCCACGCCGGCCTGCGCGTTCGGGCTCCAGACTGACCTCATCGACCGGCTGCCCGTTCAAGCGCACCGTCACGCCGGCCGCAGCGCGGAAACGCACATGTCCTTCGGCATCCAGGCTCAGCTCGCCCAACTGCGTCGGCCCGGCCGGCAGCACCAGATCGCTGTGCCGATCGCTGCCTACCCGGTAACGTCCTGCGCGCAGACGACCGGAGCCGGTGTAGCTCAGCCAGCCATCGGGTGCGCGCACCTGGTCCAGTCGCCGGGCGCGCGCCTCTTTCAGTGCGACCTGATAGACCTGCACCTGGTCCGCGTCATGGCGGCCGCTTATCCGCACACCGTCGGTGTCGGCAGTGGATCCCGCCGAACACGCCGCCATCGACATTACCGCGGCGCACACGACGCCAGCCTGCGAATGCAACCGCATGTCATACCCAACCCTGCAAGAAATCGCGCTCCGCGCCGCGAGCCTGCGTCCCCACAGACACCATTCCTGCCCGCATTGTGCCTGATCAGGCAGCGGTCGCGACCGGACGTGACGGATCCTGCAGCCATCCACTCCAGGAACCGGCGTACACACGCGCACCGGGCAGCCCGGCCTCTTCCAGCGCCAGCAACAGATGGCAGGCAGTCACGCCGGATCCGCACATCACCACCGCCTGCTCGGGCCGATACGTGCCCAGCAACGTGGACAGCTCCGCACGCAACTCGTGCGCCGGCTTGAAATGCCCATCGCGCAGGCTCAGGCCCAACGGGCGACTGAGCGCACCGGGCACGTGTCCGGCCACCGGATCGATCGGCTCTACTTCGCCGCGAAAACGCTCGCCGGCCCGCGCATCCAGCAGCCAGCCCGGCGCCTGCTGCAGCCGGGCCTGGATCTGCTCGGCCTCCACCACCGCATCGACATCGAAACATCCCGGATACGCAGGGCCGGCGTGCAATGCCGGTGGCTCGGTGGTCTCCGCCAGGCCTGCGCCGCGCCAGGCAGCCAGCCCACCATCGAGCACCGCCACCCGGCGATGCCCCATCAGCCGCAGCATCCACCAGGCGCGCGCGGCCGCCATGCTGCCATCGCCGGCGTCGTAGACCACCACCTGGCTCTCCGGAGCGATGCCCCATGCGCCCAGACGAGTGGCGAAATCGGCACTGTGCGGCAACGGATGCCGCCCCTGCCCGGGCCGCGACAGATCGGCCAGGTCTTGCTCCAGATCCACGTACTGCGCACCGGGCAGATGCCCCTGCGCGTAGGCCTTGCGTGCGGCATCCGGGTCCGGCGCGGTCGGCGGCGCGGCGCGCGCGTCCAGCACGCGCAGCTGCGGATACGACAAGGCGCCCGCCAGCGTGGCGCTGTCCACCAGCGTGGTCCAGTTCGGCTCTGCACTCATGCAACCTGCTCCAGGCGACGACGAAGATTGAGAAGAATGGCGGCCGTGGCACCCCAGATGCGTTGCCCCGGCCAGTCGTATTCGAGCACGCGGCGCGGCCGCCCGCGAAACTCCAGCTCCACGCTGCGCAGGTTGTCGGGGTCCATCAAATAAGCCAGCGGCACCTCGAAGACCTCGGCCACTTCCTCCGGCTGCGGCACCGCCACGAAACCGGGGTCCACCACCGCCACCACCGGGGTCACCCGAAAGCCGCTCACGGTCAGGAACGGATCCAGATAGCCCAGCGCGTGCACCTGCCCGGCGCCCAGCGCGATTTCCTCGCAGCTCTCGCGCAAGGCCGCCGCCGCCGCGTCGGCATCGGATGGCTCCATGCGCCCGCCCGGAAAGCTGACCTGCCCGGCATGATGGCGCAGGCTGTCAGTACGTCGGGTCAGCAGCACCGTGGTGCCCTGCTCGCGCGGCACCAGGCCGCACAACACCGCCGCTTCGGCGCAGGCACCGCCTTCGCTCAGATCGATCAGCTCGGCATGGTTCCAGCCCGGCCCGTCGGGTGCGGTGTCCAGTGGATACAACGCGCGCCGCAACCGCGCAGATTCGGGCAGCGCAGCGAGCAGCGCGCGCGTCGGCAAGACGGTGTGCAACAACTCCTGGCGTTCGGCGTCGCTCATGCTCATCCAGCGTGCAATTTCATCCAGGCTGCGCAGGCAGCCGACGCAGTGCGACTGCGCGTCCAACGAACATACACCGATACACGGGCTGGCCAGCTGCGCACCGGCCGAATCGGTATCGCTCATCGTTCGCTCCTGACACCCTGGTGCGGTATTCCCATCGCTCTGCTCGCGCCCGTCTGCCGATCTAAAACGACAACGCCGGCCTGGTGGCCGGCGTTGTCACTGCAACAGCAAACGCACTTACTTGACGCTGACCAGCTTGATCTCGAACTGCACGGCCACGTTCGGCGGGAACGGCGTACGCGGGTCGGCGCCGTAGGCCTGATCCGACGGCAAGGTCACTTCCCACTTGGAGCCGGCCGGCATCTGCAGCAGGGTCTCGCGCATGGCCTTCATTTCGACTTCGCTGACCTTGATGGCCGGGATCTGCTGGGCCGGACGCGCCTTCTCGCGGTCGCCGAAGGGGAACGGACCGGCCACTTCCAGCTGCACGGTGCTGGCCTGGGTCGGCTTGGCGCCCTTGCCGGCTTCGATCACGCGGTACTGCACGCCGCTCGGCAAGGTCTGCACGCCAGCGGTGCTCTTGTTCTTGGCCAGGAACGCATCGCTCTTGGTCTTATTGGCCGCAGCGGCCTTGTCGTACTCGGCCTTGGCCTGCTGGGCACGCCCCTGCTCACGCTTCTGGAACGCTTCGACCGCCGGCTTCAGCTGGTCGGCCGTGATCGCCGGCTGCTTCTTGGCATAGGCGTCCTGCAGACCCTTGACCACCGAGTTGATGTCGAGCTGCTCGCCGCGACCGGTGAGTTCGGCAAGGTTGTTGCCGTAGTCGTAACCGAAGTAATAGCTCAACTTGCCCTTTTCGGACGTCGTGTCCTGGGCCAGTGCATTGCCCGTCAGGGCCAGGGCCGCCACAGCGACCGCGATAGAACGCAACTTCATCAAACAATTCTCCAGGGTGGTGGCACAGGACGGGTCTGCCGCCTGAGATGACGCGCTAGGATAGCGGCCGCGATACCGAACCGCTACTTATCACGAAAGCTATGACCAGTAAGGCTTTCGGAAGTTCCGCATTTACTATTTTTTTACGTTCACAAGGGTTGTCGATGTCCAATCACGTCATTCTGATCGCCGATCACGCCAGTGTCCGGACCATTACGGTCAACCGGCCGGACAAACTGAACGCCTTGAACCGCGACACCATGCTGGCGCTGGACCAGGCCTTCGCCGACGCAGCCAAGGCCGACGACGTGCGCGTGGTGATCCTCACCGGCGCCGGGCCCAAGTCCTTCGTGGCCGGTGCGGACATCGCCGAAATGAGTGAGCTGTCGGCGATGGAGGGCCGTGACTTCTCGCTGGTGGGGCAGCAGCTGATGCGCCGGATCGAGCGCATGCCCAAGCCGGTCATTGCGATGGTCAACGGATTCGCGCTTGGCGGCGGGCTGGAACTGGCCATGGCCTGCCACCTGCGCATCGCCGCCTCCACCGCACGACTGGGCCAGCCGGAAATCAATCTTGGCCTGATCCCCGGCTTCGGGGGCACCCAGCGGCTGCTGCGCCTGACCGGACGTGCCGCCGCGCTGGAGCTGTGCCTGCTCGGCCAGCCCATCGATGCGGCCCGCGCCCTGCAGCTGGGCCTGGTCAACCGCGTGGTCGAACCGGATGCCCTGCAGGAAGAAACCCTGGCAGTGGCGCAGCGTCTGGCGGACTCGGCGCCGCTGGCGGTACGCGGCATCCTGGACGCGGTGGTCTTCGGTGGCGAATGCGGGCTGGAAGAGGGATTGCAGCTGGAAACCGCGGAGTTTGCGCTGTTGTTCGCCAGCGAGGACATGCGCGAGGGCACCCGCGCCTTTCTCGACAAGCGCCCCGCCCAGTTCCGCAATCGCTGACACATCATGCTGCCCGACTCCACGCAAGCCATACCCGCGTTGCCACTGCAGCTGTTCGACTGCGTGCAGGCGGACGACCTCGATCGTGCGCTTGCACTCGGACTGATGGACTACCAGCCGACCTCGCAACAAGACGGTGCGGACGCCACGCCAGCCGACGTCGTCGCTGCATTGCTTGCCGCGCAACAGCGCCTGCGCACGGCCTGGGCCGCACGCGAACGTTACCGCGCACGCGCAGCACGCCTGCAACGCCGCGCCGCCGAGCGCGAGGCGCGACGTGCGCCTGCCCCGGCTCCCAGCCAGGCGGCTGCGCCCGCATTGCCGCCGCTGGCTGCCGCCATCCTGGCGCGCGCCAAGGCCAAAGCTGCCGGAGGTGCGCAGTCTTGAAGACCGTTCGCTCCGCCGCTGCGCCACGCCGCGGCAGCATCCTGCGCAAACCCGAGATCCAGGAAATGTTCGCGCGGCTGCGCGAACTCAATCCGCATCCCACCACCGAGCTGGAATACACCACGCCGTTCGAACTGCTGATCGCCGTGTTGCTGTCGGCGCAGGCCACCGATGTCGGCGTCAACAAGGCCACCCGCAAGCTGTATCCGGTGGCCAATACCCCGCGCGACATCCTGGACCTGGGCGAAGAAGGCCTGAAGCGTTACATCTCCACCATCGGCCTGTTCAGCGCCAAGGCCAAGAATGTCATCGCCACCTGCCGCATCCTGCTGGAGCACTACGGCGGCGAGGTGCCGCACGATCGTGCAGCGCTTGAGGCATTACCCGGGGTCGGCCGCAAGACCGCCAACGTGGTACTCAACACCGCCTTTGGCGAACCGACCATGGCGGTGGATACGCATATCTTCCGGGTCGCCAACCGCACCGGCCTTGCACCCGGCAAGGACGTGCGTGTGGTGGAGGACACGCTGGTCAAGGTCATTCCCGCAGAATTCCTGCATGACGCCCATCACTGGCTGATCCTGCACGGCCGCTATGTCTGCAAGGCCCGCAAACCGGATTGCCCGGGCTGCGTGATCCACGACCTGTGCCGCTACCGCGACAAGACCCCGCCGACCCCAGAGCGGCAAACAAAAACGAGGAGTGATGCAGCTATGGCATCCACACAAGCCCGCAGCAAGACGACAGCGCAGTAGAGAACCCCAACCCACACCCAGCAAACGCACAGCCGTATGCTTTTGCGATTCCTGATTCCTGATTCCTGATTCCTGATTCCCGATTCCCGATTCCCGATTCTCGATTCTCGATTCTCGATTCTCGATTCTCGATTCTCGATTCCCGATTCCCGATTCCCGGCCAAAAAAAAAATCGTGACCGGATGATGCGTCTTGCGGCGCCATGCATCATCCGGTCACGACAGCAGTGCTCCCGGCGCAAACGCCGGGATGACAACAGGGTTACGCGGCCTTGCGGGGTTCCGGCAACGGCGCACCTTCGACGGCGCGCTTGCCTTCCACGCGCCGGTCCAGCTCCTTCCAGTCCACCACCAGCTCGCAGCCACGTGACGCCGCATTGCGGCTCCAGTCGCGCAGCAACTCGATGCAGGCGTGGTCTACGTGGTGCAGCTTGGCCACATCCAGATGCAGTGCGGTGTTGGGCGGCACGCTTTCCAGCGTACGCGCCATCGCCGGCACCTTCAGGAAGGTGGCCGAGCCCTGCAGGGTCAGGTGCATCTCGTCCTTCTTGTCGGCGTGCTCGCGCACTTCGACCTTCAGACGCGAGGAATGCAGCGCCAGACGGAACAACGACAGGCCGAAACCGATCAGCACGCCAGTCAGCAGGTCGGTCGCCACGATCGCGAAGGTGGTGGCCAGGTAGATCGCAGCCGTTCCGCGACCGTAGGTCGCCAGCTCCTTGACCTGCCCGATCTTGATCATCTTCACGCCCGTGTAGACCAGGATGCCGGCCAGACACGCCACCGGCGTCATCCGCAGCAACCACGGCAGCAACATCGCGAACACCAGCAGCCAGCTACCATGCAGGATGGTCGACGTACGCGTTGCCGCACCGGCCTGCACATTGGCCGCACTGCGCACGATCACGCCGGTCATCGGCAACGCGCCCAGGAAGCCGCACAGCATATTGCCCACGCCCTGCGCCGCCAGCTCACGGTCGTACTGCGTGCGAGCGCCCTGGTGCATACGGTCCACCGCTGCCGCCGAGAGCAAGGTCTCGGCACTGGCGATGAAGGCAAAGGTCACCGCCGACACCAGCAGGGTGTGGTTGAACACCCCGAAGATGTCGGAGAAGCTCGGGATGCTGATCGCGGAGAACAGGTTGCTCGGCACGTCGACGCGATTGACGTCCAGGCCCTGCAGCTGCGCTGTCGCGGTCACCGCAACCACTGCGATCAACGCACCGGGCAGGAAACGCAGACGCTGCGGACGCAGCTTGTCCCATGCCAGGATGATGCCGATCGTAGCCAGACCCACGAACAATGCAGTGCGGCCGGTGCCTGCGCTGATCGCCTGCCATACCACGGCAGGCAGTGCAGCGAAGTTCTCCAGACCACGCGCCTTGGGCGCGGCATCCATCAGCACATGCGCCTGCGATGCGACGATCAGGATGCCGATGCCCGACAGCATGCCGGCCACCACGGCCGGCGATGTCATCCGGAACCACACGCCTGCCCGGCACAGACCGGCAATCAGCTGGATCGCACCGGCCACCAGGATCACCGGCCCGAGCGCAGCGGCGCCGTGCTCGCGAACCAGTTCGAACACCAACACAGCCAGGCCGGCGGCCGGCCCGCTCACCTGCAAGGGAGAGCCCGCCAGGAAGCCAACAACCAGTCCACCGACGATGCCGGTGATCAGGCCTGTGGCCGGCGGCATGCCGGACGCGATCGCAATACCCATGCACAACGGCAGCGCGACAAGAAAGACCACGACAGACGCCAACAAATCACGCCCGAACAGTCCCTGGCGGAAATATCCGCCGATACCTGATGTGTTCATGATCGACTCCGTCAGGCGAGTTCAGCGCGAACGACTTGCTGCAGTCGCGGACGCGGAGTGGCTTCGGGGGTGCTTTCGGCCAGCAGCGGGCGGAAGCCACCCTTTTCGGCATCGAAGGCGCGGATCTCGCCGTGGGCGATATCGTAGATCCAGCCATGGATCCGCAAGGTGCCGGCGGCCAGACGCGCAGCAACCACCGGCTGCGTGCGCAGGTGGTCCAGCTGCGAGACCACATTCTCTTCGGTCATGCAGCTCAGTGCGTCCTGGCTGGCCGGATCATGCCCGTGATGCGCGGTGACGTGACGCGCCGCATCGGTGTGCTTGAGCCACGCCGCCACCGACGGCACGTCTTCCAGCGATTCCGGCTTGAGCACGGCCTTCATCGCGCCGCAGTCGGTGTGGCCGCAGATCACGATATGACGCACGCCGAGCACCGCAATGGCGTACTCGATCGCCGCCACCACGCCACTGACGTGCTGGGAGTAAGGCGGCACCACGTTGCCGATATTGCGGTAGACGAACAGTTCGCCCGGCTGCGCGGAGAAGATCAGCTCCGGCATGACGCGCGAGTCGGCACAGGTGATGAACAGGGTATGCGGGCTCTGGCCCCCGGCCAGCTCCTGAAAGCGCGCACTCTGGCGCGGATACACTTCCTTACGGAAATGACGAAAACCTTCTAGCAAACTTTCCATGGGAGATTCCTCTAGGCAACGAATGGCCGTTCGCGGCGCAAACCGCAAACTGCAAAGACAACAAATCAATAGGAAATCCGGCGCGCAGAGCACCGGGTGCAGCGACAGCGGGATCAGCCAATCAACGCGTTTGGAGGACGCAGTTGCGGGATCAGGTCGCGTTTCTGATTTGCCGGCGCGTGATGCGCGTGCCACGAAGGGGAATACCGCGCCAGCATCGGCCATGCTTGGGAGAGCAAGGGGATATCGTCTGCAGGCTGGGTATCGACTTGGCTCTGGGTATCGCCATCGTCCTGCGGATCTTCTGCTGCATCGCGTTCTTCGCCAGCATCCACCATGACCGCCAGACCGTCGCCCACCAGCGCATCCTGGATGCGTGTGTGTGCACTGGCGGCCGACCACGCGCTGAGCGCGAGCAGGCAGACCAGCAACAGTTGGAGGAATCGAGGAAACATGGCCTCGAAACTAACAATTTAGACGCAGCATGCGCAAGTGGTGCGTCGCACAAACTGACATATATGTTCATTCTGAAATGGTTACGGTTCAGGTCGCCAGTGACGTAGCCCTCAAAACAGGTCGAATCGGCGCGATCAACGCCCTGTCATAAACCAGCCCCGTTCAGATCTTTGACACACGATGACATAGTTGAAACCATCGTAAACTCTTGTCTTTATTGGCAAAAATCAATTGTGACGTTTCTTTCGTTTTGTCACATTAACGCAACTTTCACGCCATAGCCTGCGCCCACTTTCTCAGGTCGCAAGGCATCTATGAAACTCGCTCCCACCCTGCTTGGTTCCGCACTGTTGCTGGCGCTGGCCGCTCCGGCAGCACATGCCGAAATCGCCATCGATGTGATCGGCGGTTCCGAGGTCTCGCTGGAAGGCCTGGTCCAGGCCGACGGCAACTGGTTCCACAACGACGTGCAGGACCTCAACGGCCCGATCGGTGCCAATGGCGACAACTCCGAATTCAGCATCCGCCGCGCCGAGCTGGTGCTCAAGGGCAAGGGTCCGGGCAACGTCGAATGGGTGGCCGGCTACGACCCGAGCGTGTTGAAGGAAGTCACCATCCGCGGCACCACCATCCGCAGCACCGGTCGGTTCCTGGACAACAACATCAAGTACAAGTTTGGCGGCAACGCCAACAATTACCTGCAGATCGGCCAGTTCAAGCAGCCCAACAGCCTGGAAGAACTGTCCAGCACCAAAAACAACGACTTCGTCTCCAAGGCGTCGGTGACCAATACCTACGGCATCTCGCGCCGTCTGGGCGTGGCCTACGGCATGGGCGACAACAACTGGAGCCTGACCGCCAGTGCGTTCGGCCGCGAACTGACCCGTAACCAGGCACACGGCAGCGGCTACGGCGCGCGCGGCACCTGGGCGCCGATCAACGAGACCGGCAACGTGCTGCACTTCGGCCTCAGCTACCTGGCCTACGACACAGACGACGATACCCTGCGCCTGCGTGCCCGCCCGGACGCCGACCTGACCACCATCCGCCTGATCGACAGCGGCGCCATCACCAATGTCGACGACGTGGGCGTGGCCGGTGCCGAGGCAATGTGGATCACCGGCCCGTTCAAGCTGCAGAGCGAGTACTTCCAGGAAAACGCCAACCGCATCGGCGCCAACGCGCATGACTATAAGAGTGACGGCTGGTACGTCAGCGGCGTCTGGAACATCACCGGCGAAACCTGGGGCTACAAGGCTGGCGTGCCGACCACCCCGCTGCCCAACGAGCCCGCCTCGGGCATGTGGCAGCTGGCAGTGCGCTACGACACCCTGGACCTCAACGACGGCCACCTGGTCTCCAACGGCACCACGCCGTTCGTCGATGGCGTGCTGGGCGGCAAGATGAATGTGTGGACGGTCGGCGCCAACTGGTACTGGCGTTCGAATTTCAAGTTCGCACTGGACTACGCCAAGGTGGAAAGCACCCGCTACAACAGTGCCACCCGTGGCCTGGTTGACGACAATCCGTCGATCATCGAAGCACGCGCGCAGTTCTATTGGTAAGCCATCCGCTGCGCCGGCTGCCGGGGGTGCTTGCTGAGCATTCCCGGCACCCTCCGCGCCGCGCTCGGTCCAGCAGGCGCCTGCGCCTGCACGTCACTGCACTGTCATCTCTTCGACACCGCGCGGTCATGCCCCTGCCCTGCAATGGCAGGCCTGCGGGACGTCCTGACCTCAACCCTATTGGAGCTGTTCCGTGATCCATTCCTTCAAGACCCGCCTGGCCGTGGGCGTCCTTGCCGCTTCGCTGGCTTTGTGTGCCCAGGCTGCCGATGTCACCGGCGCCGGTGCGTCCTTCATCTACCCCGTCATGTCCAAGTGGTCGGCCGACTACAACGCCGCCACCAAGAAGCAGGTCAATTACCAGTCGATCGGTTCGGGCGGCGGCATTGCCCAGATCAAGGCAGCCAGCGTGGACTTCGGCTCTTCCGATGCCCCGTTGAAGCCGGAAGAATTGACCGCTGCCGGGCTGGCGCAGTTTCCCTCGGTGATCGGCGGCGTGGTGCCGGTGGTCAACGTCCCGGGCATTGCCGCCGGCACGCTCAAGCTCGATGGCAAGACCCTGGGCGACATCTTCCTGGGCAAGATCAGCACCTGGAACGATCCGGCCATTGCCGCGCTCAACCCGGGTGTGAAGCTCCCCGAGGGCAAGATCACCGTGGTGCATCGCTCCGACGGCTCGGGCACCAGCTTCAACTTCACCAACTACCTGTCCAAGGTCAATCCGGACTGGAAAAGCAAGGTTGGCGAAGGCACCGCCGTGCAGTGGCCGACCGGCATCGGCGGCAAGGGCAACGAAGGCGTGGCCGCCTATGTGAAGCAGATCAAGGGCGGCATCGGCTACGTCGAGCTGTCGTACGCGCTGCAGAACAAGATGGCCTACACCGCGATGAAGAATGCCGCCGGCAAGTTCGTGCAGCCGTCCGATGAAACCTTTGCCGCCGCCGCCAACAGCGCCGACTGGGGCACGGCCAAGGACTTCTACCTGGTGATGACCAATGCCGCAGGCGAAAACGCCTGGCCGATCACCGCCACCAACTTCATTTTGGTGCAGAAGAAGCCGAAGAACGCCGCTGGCCTCAAGAACACCCTGGAGTTCTTCCGCTGGGTCTACAGCAAGGGCGACGCGCAAGCCAAGGCGCTGGACTACGTGCCGCTGCCGGACAGCCTGGTGACGCAGATCGAAGGGTATTGGGCCAAGAACCTGCCGCACTGATCGCGTGCAGCGAGGTTGCCGCATGCATCGCCAGGTGCATGCGGCTGCCGTCGAAGACGGTGGTTGCGAGCGAGCACAGGCTTGGCGTGCCCCACCCGGCCGGGCTGACACCTGCGTGTCACGTTGACTGGCCACTCTCAGCACGACAGGAACGACGCCGTCTCTCTCCCCGGCGTCGGGACCGGGACGCGGATCCCGGAGGGTGCGACGCCCTCCGTGGTCCGCGTCTTTTTTTGTGATGCCTTCGCCAGAAGGCACTGTCATGCACGTGTAACAAAAACATCATTTCATAGCGTGGCCTGCCGGACACCCGGCCAATCCAGCCTCGGAGCTTCCATGAAATTGCAGTCGGCCAGCCTGACCGCCCTGTCCCTCACCATCGCCCTTGCCCTGGCTGCGTGCTCGCCCGGCAAGGACGCGCAGTCCGGCGACGCCGCCAAGGGCGCACCCAGCGCCGGCGCCACGGCCAGCGACAGCAAGGGCGCCGAGATCTCCGGTGCCGGCGCTTCCTTCATTTACCCGTTGGTGTCCAAGTGGTCGGCCGACTACAACGCCGCCACCGGCAACAAGGTGAACTACCAGTCGATCGGCTCCGGCGGCGGCATCGCGCAGATCAAGGCCGGCACGGTGGATTTCGGTTCGACCGACAAGCCGCTCGATAGCGCCGAATTGCAGCAGGCCGGTCTGGGCCAGTTCCCGTCCGCCATCGGCGGTGTGGTGCCGGTGGTCAATCTGGAAGGCATGGCACCGGGCAAGCTGCGCCTGACCGGCGCACTGCTGGGCGACATCTTCCTGGGCAAGGTCACCATGTGGAACGACGCGGCCATTGTCGCGGCCAATCCCGGCGTGACCCTGCCGGCCACCAAGATCAACCTGGTGCATCGCTCGGATGGTTCGGGCACCACCTTCAACTTCTCCAACTACCTGTCCAAGGTCAGCCCGGAGTGGAAGAGCAAGGTCGGCGAAGGCACCTCCGTGCAGTGGCCGGGCGGCGTCGGCGGCAAGGGCAACGAGGGCGTGGCATCGTACGTGCAGCAGATCAAGGGTTCGATCGGCTATGTCGAGCTGGCCTACGCGCTGCAGAACAAGATGCCCTACACCTCGCTGCAGAACGCGGCCGGCCAGTGGGTCGAGCCGAATGCCGACAGCTTCGCCGCTGCGGCCGCCAGCGCCGACTGGGCCAACGCCAAGGACTTCAACCTGGTGATCACCAATGCGCCGGGCGAGAAGGCCTGGCCGATCACCGCCACCAACTTCATGCTGATGCACAAGCAGGCCAAGGACGCGGCGCGCAGCAAGGCGACGCTGGACTTCTTCAAGTGGGCGCTGGAAAACGGCCAGGCCCAGGCCAGCGAGCTGCATTACGTGCCGCTGCCGCCGGAGCTGGTGAAGCAGATCGAAGCCTACTGGGGCAGCGAGTTCAAGTAATGCCTGCATCCCGCCTGCACGGCGGGCTGCGCGGCGGTGAGGTGCCTGCGGGCGCCTCACCGTTCCTGATGTCTCACGCTCCCGCCAATGCGCGGGTGACGAGTTCAATCGAATGAATGCCACCGCCCTTCCCGAAGCGATGACCGCCCCCCGCGGCCGCGACCTGCGCGATGCGCGCGCCGATCGCCTGTTCAAGCTTGCGCTGGCCGCCACTGTCGTCTTCGTGCTGCTGGCGCTCGGCAGCGCGGCACTGTCGATGCTGTGGGGCGGACGCCACGCACTGCAGATGCAGGGCCTGAGTTTTTTCTATTCCGCCGACTGGAATCCGGTTGAAAACAAATACGGTGCGCTGGCACCGATCTACGGCACCTTGGTCACCGCGCTGATTGCGATGGTGATCGCGGTGCCGGTGAGCTTTGGCATCGCGTTCTTTCTCACCGAAGTGGCGCCGCGCTGGCTACGTGGGCCGGTCGGCACGGCAATCGAATTGCTGGCAGGCATTCCGTCGATCATCTACGGCATGTGGGGCCTGTTCGTGCTGGTGCCGGTGATGACCGAACACGTGACGCCCTGGCTCAACGATCACCTGGGCACGCTGCCGGTGATCGGCCCGTTGTTTCAAGGTCCGCCGCTGGGTATCGGCCTGCTCACCGCCGGCTTCGTGCTGGCGATCATGGTGATCCCCTTCATTTCCTCGGTGATGCGCGAAGTGTTCCTGACCGTGCCGACACGCCTGAAGGAATCGGCGTACGCGCTGGGCTCGACCAAGTGGGAAGTGAGCTGGGACATCGTGCTGCCGTATACGCGCTCTGCGGTGATCGGCGGCGTATTCCTGGGCCTGGGGCGTGCGCTGGGCGAAACCATGGCGGTCGCTTTTGTGGTCGGTAACACGGTGCGGCTGTCGCCGTCGCTGCTGGAGCCCGGCACTACCATTGCCGCATTGATCGCCAACGACTTCGGCGAGGCCACCGAAACCTATCGTTCGGCCTTGTTGTTGCTGGGCTTTGTATTGTTCATCGTGACCTTCATCGTGCTGGCGATCGCGCGCTTCATGCTGATACAGCTGTCGCGTCGGGAGGGCAACTGATGTCTGCGTCTTCGGTCTCGCAATCGCTGTACAACCGGCGCCGCATCACCAATGTGGTGGCACTGTTGTTGTCGTGCATCACCGCGCTGTTCGGGCTGTTCTTCCTGGCCTGGATCCTGTGGACCTTGTTGTCCAAGGGTATGCCCGGCATCGATCTCAACCTGTTTACCAAGATGACACCGCCGCCGATGCAGGAAGGAGGCCTGCTCAACGCCTTCTTCGGTAGCGCGGTGATGTGCGGGCTGGCGCTGGCGATCGGCACCCCGCTGGGTGTGGCCGCCGGCACCTGGCTGGCCGAGTACGGCAATGCGCGCAAGGCCGGCATCGTGGTGCGTTTCGTCAACGACATCCTGTTGTCGGCGCCATCGATCGTGCTGGGCCTGTTTGTGTACACCTTGTACGTGATGCAGACCGGCGGGCGCTTCTCGGCATTTGCCGGTGCATTGTCGCTGGCCTTCATCGTGCTGCCGGTGGTGGTGCGTACCACCGACGAGATGCTGCGGCTGGTGCCGGCGCAGATGCGCGAAGCGGCGTTGTCGCTGGGCATTCCGCAGTGGAAGGTGACCGTGCAGGTGCTGTACCGCAGCGCCTCGGCCGGCATCGTCACCGGCGTGCTGCTGGCGCTGGCGCGCATCAGCGGCGAAACCGCACCACTGCTGTTCACCGCGTTCGGCAATCAGTACTGGAACAGCAACATCTTCCAGCCGATGGCCAGCGTCCCGGTGATCATGAACCAGTTCGCCGGCAGCCCGTACGAGTCCTGGCAGACGCTGGCCTGGGCCGGCGCACTGGTGCTGACCGTGTTCGTGCTGCTGGTGAGCCTGGGCGCGCGTGCGCTGCTGTTGCGCAACAAGATTTCCAATGACTGACCTTTCCCTCCGGACACCCGACATGAACGATCTCCAAAACGCCAAGCCGATGCATCGCATCGCTGTCCCGGCCGCCAAGGGGGCGCCGACGGCGCAGGCGCCGGTGAAGGTGGCCGCACGCAATCTGGATTTCTACTACGACAAGTACCACGCGCTGAAAGGCATCAACCTGGAGATCCCGGAAAAGCGCGTCACCGCGCTGATCGGTCCGTCCGGTTGCGGCAAGTCGACCCTGCTGCGCATCTTCAACCGCATCTATGCGCTGTACCCGAAGATGGAAGCACGCGGCGAGGTGCTGCTGGACGGCGAAAACATCCTGTCGCCGAAGTACCCGATGAACCGCCTGCGCAGCAAGGTGGGCATGGTGTTCCAGAAGCCGGTGCCGTTTCCGATGACGATCTTCGAGAACGTGGCCTACGGCATCCGTCACCACGAAAAACTCTCCAAAGCCGACATGCAGAACCGCGTCGAACAGGCGCTGCGCCAGGGCGCACTGTGGGACGAGGTCAAGGACAAGCTGGGGCAAAGCGCGCTGGGCCTGTCCGGTGGCCAGCAGCAGCGCCTGTGCATTGCACGCGCGGTGGCCCTGCGGCCGGACGTGCTGCTGCTGGACGAACCCACCTCGGCACTGGACCCGATTTCCACCAGCCGTATCGAACAGTTGGTGGAAGAGCTCAAGCGCGATTACACCATCGTGATCGTGACCCACAACATGCAGCAGGCCGCGCGCGTATCCGACTACACCGCCTTCATGTACCTGGGCGACCTGATCGAACACGACCGCACCGAAACTATTTTTTCCCAGCCGTCCAAGCAGCAGACCGAGGACTACATCACCGGCCGCTTCGGTTGATGTAAGGGGAGCCGTCGCAACGCCCACTGACGCAGCGCCATCGCATACATCGGCACGACAATTGCATCACGTGTCATACCGCCAGGGTCAAGGCGGACATCCACCACTGCCAAGAATCGAGAACACGATGAACCAGCACCTCAACGACCATATCGTCAAAAGCTACGACGAGGAGCAGCACCGTCTTGTTGCCGAGATCGTGCGCATGGGCGACACGGCGGTGGCGCAGCTGGAAGCGGCGCTGGATGTGGTGGAGCGTCGCGACGACAATGCCGCCCATCGCATCGTGGTCAACGACGAGGCGATCGACGCACTGGAACACGCGATCAGTCACGACGTGATGCGCCTGGCACTGCGCGGCCCGATGGCGCGCGATCTGCGCGAAATTCTGGCCGGCCTGCGGATTCCTGCGGATATCGAGCGCATCGGCGATTACGCGGCCAACGTGGCCAAGCGCTCGATCGCACTCAATTCCGCACCGCCGCTGCCGCAGACGGTAGGCCTGCGCGCGCTCGGTCAGATGGCCGCCGATGCCGTGCGCGAAGCGGTACAGGCCTACCGCGACAAGGATGCCAATGCCGCGATCCGTGTGCGCGACGAGGATGCACGCCTGGACGCGCAGTACACCGCCCTGTTCCGCGAGCTGTTGACCTACATGATGGAAGACCCGCGCAACATTACGCCGTGCACGCACCTGCTGTTCATGGCCAAGAACCTGGAGCGCATCGGCGACCATGCGACCAACATCGCCGAGAACGTGTGGTTTCTGGTGCATGGCGAACAGCCGCTGCCGCCGCGCGTGAAGCGCGACGACACCAGCACCACCGGCGTGATCTGATCACGCAGGCCTCGCACGCCCTTCCCTGCCAGCGCTAGACAAACACGCCAGAATCCCTTGCTTCATTACGTATTCATCCAAAAAACCGATGGTGTGGGCGTATAGGCCGTTCCTGTGCAGCAGGAGTACGCAGACGAAACGCATCATCGGATCTTTCATGGCGTTGTCACTGCTGGCATCCACCGCTGCGATGGCCGCACAACAGCACGACGATCGTGGGCGCAGCGCGCAGCAGCATGACGAGCACGGCCCCAACGACCGACACGATCATCGCGACGACAGGCACGACGATCAGCGCAACGCGCGCCACGACGACCATCGCAATGACCGTCACGGCCCACCGTTCCGACGTGGCGAGCGTCTGGCGCCCGACCATCGCGGCAACCGCGTCGCCGACTATCGCAAGCATCATCTGAAGGCACCGCCGCGCGGGCATGAGTGGCGCCGCGTGGACAACCAGTACGTGTTGATTGCCGCGGCGAACGGCCTGGTCGCCAGCGTGGTCGCCGGCCGCTGACCGGCCGCCCCAGGTGTCGTCAGGTTGGTTCGGCCTGTGACCACACGGGTCGGGCCTTCTCTTTCACCGCGCTACACCCCGCGCTGGATGCGCAAGCGCAAAGGTCCAGGCTCGAGCGCGCGGTGCGACCTGCTAGGCTATGCGGATGAACGAACCGGTCGACCCACAGCCTGCCCCTACCTTCCTGCCGATGTCACGGCGTTTCCGCGGCTATCTGCCGGTGGTGGTCGATGTGGAGACCGGCGGCTTCGACTGGAACAGGCATGCGCTGCTGGAGATCGCCTGCGTGCCGATCGAGATGGATGACCAGGGGCGATTCTTCCCCGGTCAGACCGCCAGCGCGCATCTGGTGCCGGCCCCCGGACTGGAGATCGACCCGAAGTCGCTGGAGATCACCGGCATCGTGCTCGATCACCCGTTTCGCTTCGCCAAGCAGGAGAAGGACGCGCTGGACCACGTGTTCGCGCCCGTGCGCGCGGCGGTGAAGAAATACGGCTGCCAACGCGCGATCCTGGTGGGCCACAACGCGCATTTCGATCTGAACTTCCTCAACGCGGCAGTCGCACGCGTGGGACACAAGCGCAACCCATTCCACCCCTTCAGCGTGTTCGATACGGTCACCCTGGCTGGCGTCGCCTACGGGCAGACGGTGCTGGCGCGCGCCGCGCAGGCCGCCGGCCTGGATTGGAACACGGCAGACGCGCACAGCGCGGTCTACGACACCGAGCAGACCGCACGGCTGTTCTGCACGATCGCCAATGCCTGGCCGGGGCCGGTTTAGATGGGAATTGGGAATTGGGAATTGGGAATGGCAAGAGCGTGCAGCTGGCTGCTGCACGCTTGTCCTCAGGCTGGCATAGCAAATGCCTGGCGCAAGGCCTCGCGTGGGCGTAAGGCCTTGCCCTGGCGATCGGATAAGGCACATCATCGTTGCAAGGCGTAATCGTTCCTCCCGAACGGTAAAAACGCCGACGGCGCCCGCTTTACGATTCCCGACTCTCCATTCCCTATTCCCCGCCCCTAAGCCGCGCTGATCCGGTCGCGCCCCGCGCTCTTGGCCTCGTACAACGCGTGATCGGCGCGCTGCATCAGCGATGAGCCGGTGTCGTCGTCGCGCAGTTCGGCGATGCCGGCACTGAAGGTCACCTGCAGGCCTTCCACGCCACCCCAGTCGTTTCGCGCGTGGAAAAGCGCACGAATGCGCAGGCACAGCGCCCGTGCGTCGGCCAGGGTGGTATCTGCCAGCAGCAGGGCGAACTCTTCGCCGCCCAGGCGGGCCGGTAGATCCGAGGCGCGGGCGGCCGCGGTGAGCAGCGCGCCCACCTCGTGCAGCACCGCATCGCCGCTGGCATGCGAATAGCGGTCGTTGATGCGCTTGAAGTGGTCGATGTCCAGGATCGCCAGCACCAGCGGCCGGCCGCTGCGGCGGGCGCGGCTGAGATCGCGCGCCAGTGCTTCATCGAAATGGCGGCGGTTTGGCAACCCGGTCAGTGCGTCCTCGTGTGCCTGGCGTTCGAACACATCGGACTTGATGCGCAGCCGGGTCAGCAATTCGCTCTTTTCCTGATTGGCCTGCAGCAGGCGTTGCGCCTGCAGCTGCAGGTCCTGCGTGCGCTTGCGGACCAGCTCGGCCAGGCGGTCGTTATGGGTCTTGTAGCGATGCAGCAGCACCCGATACAGCAGGGCGAGCGCAAACAGCGCGCCCAGCACGGCGGCAAACCGTACGTCCTGGCGCTGCCACCACAGCGGCAGCACGTCGAAGGTCCAGCGCGCTTCCTGCCGGCTCCATGCACCGCCCGGGTGGCGTGCGGTCACCCGCAAGGTGTAATGCCCCGGCGGCAGGCCGATGAATTCCACGCTGCGCTGACGGCCGCGATCGATCCACGCGTTGTCCAGCCCATCCAGGCGGGTGCGGTACTCGATGCGCTCGGACAGCAGAAAACTCATGCCCGCATACGAGATGTTGAGCCGGTCGCCACCGGGCAACTGCGCCTGCTGCCGCCAGGCCAGCGGGCGGCCATCCTGCTGCACGCTTTCGATCACTGCCGGCGGTGGGCGCCGTTCGCGAAACCGCTGCAGCCGCGCGGGATCGACCATGCTCACGCCACCGGCCGTGACCACCCACACCGACCCGTCCGCACGCTCGATCATGCTTGGACCGGAACTGCCGTTGGCCTGCGCATTGCCCATGCCGTCGATCTCGCCATAGCGCTCGATGGCAAGCGTGTCGCGTCCGTCGGCAACCGCATTGAGCGCGGCGAACTCGGTGCGCAGCACGCCCCGGTTACTGCTGATCCAGGCATTGCCCAGGCGGTCGTCGATGAGCTGGAACACCGTGTCCACCGGCATGCCCTGCTCCAGGCCCACGCGCGCCAGCGTGCCGCCACGCACCCGGTACAGGCCGCGATCGGTGGAGATCCAGACCACGTCGCCGACCGCCTGGAAACCGAACACGCTGCGCGCGCCGCCGAGGCGTTCCAGCTCCAGTTGCTGCAACCTGCCATCGCGCAACACCGCCGCCCCGTCGACCGAGCCGATCCACAACGCACCATCGACACTGGCCAGCGCGGTGATCACGCCATCGGGCATGCCGGCGATCGCCAGCGGCATGCGCTTACCATCCACCAGCTTCACCACGCCGCGCTGGGTGGCCAGCCACACTGCTTCCTGCGCGTCGATTGCAATGGCACGGATATGGCCATTGGGAATGCCTTGCGCCTCACCGAAGTGCTGCAGCAGTTGTCCATTACGCAGCACGAAGACGCCGTCGGCGTAGGTGCCCACCCACAGATCGCCGCGCCGATCCAGCGCCAGGCTGAGTACCGACAGCCGGCGCCCCGATGGCGTGGCCACCGGTACCTGGACGATCCGGCCATCCGGCAACATGCGGTCCAGGCCCGCGGTACCGGCGATCCACAGACTGCCATCGCGGTCTTCCAGCACTGCGCGGGCGTAGTCACCGCTCAGGCCGTCGCGCTGGCTGTAGCTGCTGAACAAGGTCTCGCGCAGCCGGAACAGGCCACCGTTGGCGCCCACCCAGATGCTGCCTTCGGCATCCTCGCGCAGGCTGACGATGCGTCCGGTGGGCAGGCTGCGGCCAGCAGGCAGATACTCCACGCCATGGCTGCCGATGCGCAGCAGACCCTGGTTTTCGCTGCCCAGCCACAGATCGCCATTGCGATCCTGCAGCATCGCGGTGAAGTGGCCCTGCCCCGGCACCCGATGCACCAATTCGGCGTGTTCATCGTGCAACCGGTACAACCCCTCGCCCGCCACCACCCACACCGTGCCGTCCGGGGCGCGGTACGGCCACGCCAGACCGGGCGGCAAGCCGAATGCCGCCGGCGCGCGGTGCATGCGTCCGTCCGGCTCGCGATAGATCAGCCCGTCCAGCGTGCCGATCAGCAGCCGGCGACGGTCGTCGAACAGCATGCGCGGAAAGCTGCTCTGCAGCGGCACGCCATCGCGCGGCGGAAAATAGTCAAAGCGCCCATCCGGCCACAGGCAGCCCAGCCCATGCCCCTCAAACAGCAGCCACATGCGGCCTTCAGCATCCATGGTCATCGCGTGGATCAGCGCCTGCGGCCACTGCCCGCTACGCTGCCAGTGCCGCCATTGCCCATCGGCGCTCCGGCGCACCAGATTGCCGCGCGCATCGCTGAGCCATAGCGCGCCATCGCGATCCACGTACAGTGCGCCCACGCCGTTGTCGGGCAGTCCGGGCCGGGTGCTGCGATCAATGACGGCAAATTCCAGGCCGTTGTAGCGCACCAGCCCTTCCCAGGTGGCGAACCACAGCGCGCCGTCGGGCGTCTGGGCGATATCGCGCAGCGAGTTGTGCGGCAGGCCGTTGCGCGAACTCCAGCTGTCGATGGCGTAATCGCGCAGTGGCGCAGTGCCGACCGGCGCTGCGGTCGCCGCAAGCGAGCACAGCATCAGCAACACGCACACACCGACACCGAGCCAGCGCCGCCACTGCCTATGCCGTCGTGCCGACGCCTGGCCGGCGCCCCCATTCTCGCCCCTACCGCAGGCGCCCACCCCAAGTTTCATCAGACACGACACGCCGTTTGCTGCCGTTATGGTAGGCAAAAAGCCGCGTGCGCGCTGGCGCGATGACGGCACCGGGCACCGGAAGCGTTGATCCAGCAGCGTTGCACGCGCATCCCGCGTGACCGCATCAGCCGGATCCAGGCGACGATCTGCGCAGATTCGATTGTCACGCACGCACGTGGGCGGCACGCACCCGGCAGCCGGAGAGCGCCACCCAGAACGGAGCGAGCGCTCGTCAGGTGGGTGCGGACGGCGTGGAGGAACCGGAGCGGTACATGCCGCACCCAGCACCGGCTGCGCCCACCTGGTGGTGAGCGCACCAGGTTTGTTCGCTGCTTTCAGCGCTTCACCCGCGGTGCGAACCCTGGAAGGTCACTTGCCCAGGCGCTGGCGCACGACCTCGAACAGGGTCACGCCAGTGGCCACCGACACATTGAGGCTTTCGATATCGCCCGGCATCGGAATCTTGACCAGGCCGTCGCAATGCTCGCGGGTGAGCCGGCGCAGGCCATCGGCCTCGCCCCCGAGCACCAGTCCGACATTTCCACGCAGGTCCACGCTGTACAGCGAGGCCTCCGCTTCCCCAGCCAGGCCATACAGCCATACGCCCTGCTTCTGCAGATCGCGCAGGCAGCGCGCCAGGTTGGTCACCGCCACCACCGGAATGCGGTCCGCGGCACCGGCCGAGGTCTTGCGCACGGTGGCGTTCACCGTGGCCGACTTGTCCTTGGGGATCACCACTGCGGTGACGCCCGCCGCTGCCGCGCTACGCAGGCAGGCGCCCAGGTTGTGCGGGTCCTGCACGCCATCGAGCACCAGCACCAGCGCACGCCCTTCGGCGGCCTCGACCAGCCCTTCCAGCTCGTTTTCGGCCCATAGCCGCGCCGCCGCATAGCGTGCGGCCACGCCCTGGTGGCGCACCTGCCCGCCGACGCCGTCCAGCGCCTGGGTGTTGACCCGGCGCACGTCGATTCCCTTGCGGCGCGCCTGTTCCTCGATCTCGGTCAGGCGCGGGTTCTTGCTACCGGCCTCGATCAGGACCTCGCGCACGTTGTCGGCGTCGTTCTCGACGGACGAGGCGACAGCGTTGACGCCGACGATCCACTGGTTCTGCTTGCTCATTGCGTCGGCACTACGAAAATGGAGGGGGAATGGTAGGGCCTGCGGCCGGTTACGTCACGGCCGGGGCATGGAAACCCCGGATGGCACCGGCGTAACGGTGCGGCGATGACAGCGGGACTGCCCGCAGGCATGTGCGGATTTCGCTGACGCGCGCCTGGCTTGAACGCCTGACTGCCTGCCGTACCAATCATCGTGCCGATGGATCGGCCGTCAGACCGGCCGTGAGGGTGTCCGACTGCGGCGACCCACGGTAGCAAGCGTCCTGACGCCTCGAACCAGACGGCTCAGATGCCCGAATCAGCCGCACCGCAGCGCCCGGACCTGGCCTCATACCGGCCATTGGTCGGTGTCGTGATCCGGATGCTGCCGCGACACCACGCTGGCCAGGAAGGCCTCCGCAGCGGCATCGTTTTCCGGTGGACGCGTGGGCAGCTGGGCCAAGTGATCGACGAAGGGGAGCTTGCGATCCAGCCCGTACTGGATATGCGGCGGCAGCTGTTGCGGGGTGTCGAATGCCCCGGCAGCAATCGCCACGCCGTCGGGCGCTTCATAGGTCAACGGCGTGCCGCAGTCGGCGCAGAAACCACGCTGCACCACCGACGAGGATGCAAAGCGCCTGGGCATGCCACGGGTCCAGCGAAACTCGGTGCCGCGCACGGACACCAGGGGTGCGTAATACGCACCGAAGGCCTTCTGGCACATCCGGCAGTGGCAGATGGAGGCGTCGGTCAGTGCCCCGCGCACATGAAAACGCACGGCGCCACACTGGCAACCGCCGCTGTATTCGTTCGTTGCGTCCATTGCCCTCTCCACACGCCAGTCTGCCGGGATCGCCGCTGCGGACATGGAGCATCCCTGGCGGCACCACACTACGCCTGCCGATCCAACGGGTTGCCGGCGGCACGGGGCCACCGGCAACGTCCTGCTCACATCAGTGCGACTTCTTCTTGCGCTTGGCGGGCTTTTCCCGCGGCGGCAATGGTGCCTCGCCGGGGTCGCGCTCTTCGGCCAGGCGGAAATCGATCTTGCGCTCTTCCATGCTGGCCTTGAGCACCAGCACGCGCACCGGGTCGCCCAGACGGAACTCGCGGCCACGGCGCTCGCCGCTCAGCGTCTTGCGAATCGGGTCGAACTGGTAATAGTCCTGCGGCAACTGGGTGACATGCACCAGGCCGTTGACCTTGGATTCGTTCAATTCCACGAACAGGCCGAAGCCGGTCACACCGCTGATCACGCCATCGAACTGGCCACCGACATGCTTTTCCATCCAGGCGGCGCGATAACGCTCGTCGACTTCACGTTCGGCTTCATCGGCACGCCGGCCACGCTCGGAGCATTGCAGCGCCAGTGCCGCCATCTGCCGCGGCGTGTAGATGAATTTTTCCGGGCTGGCGCCAGTCAGCGCGTGCTTGATCGCGCGGTGCACCAGCAGGTCCGGATACCGGCGGATCGGTGAGGTGAAGTGCGCATACGCCTCCAGCGCCAGGCCGAAGTGACCGTTGTTGTCGGGCGAATACACCGCCAGGCTCTGGCTACGCAGCAGCACCGATTCCAGCAACGCCGCATCCGGGCGCGCACGCACCTTTTTCAGCAGCTTGGTGTAATCGCCCGGGCGCACCTTGCTCCAGGCCGGCAGGCTGAGCTGGAACTCCTTGAGGAACTCCAGCAGGTCTTCGTACTTGCTCTCCGGCGGGCGCTCGTGCACGCGGTACGGTGCAGGCACATGCACGCTCAGCAGATAGCGCGCGGCCTCGACGTTGGCGGCGATCATGCATTCTTCGATCAGCTTGTGCGCATCGTTGCGCACCAGCATGCCGGCCTGGGTGACCTCGCCGGCGTTGTCGAGCACGAAGCGCACTTCGGAGGTTTCGAACTCGATCGCGCCGCGGTGCGTGCGCGCCTTCGACAGCAGGTGATACAGCTGATGCAGACGCTGCACCTGCGGCAACAACGGGCCGATGAAGGCCTTGGTGTCGGCATCGTCCTCGCCCACGGCCTTCCAGACCTGGTTGTAGGTCAGGCGTGCATGCGAGTTCATCACCGCTTCGTAGAAGCGCGAGCCGGTCACTTCGCCGTCGCGTCCCACCTGCATGTCGCAGACGAAACACATGCGGTCGACCTTGGGCATCAGCGAGCAGATGCCGTTGGACAAGGTCTCCGGCAGCATCGGCACCACGAACCCGGGGAAATACACCGAGGTGGCACGCTTTTGCGCTTCGTCGTCCAGCGGCGTGCCGGGACGGACATAGTTAGACACGTCGGCGATCGCCACCACCAGGCGGAAACCGTCGGCATTGGGTTCGCAGTACACCGCGTCGTCGAAATCCTTGGCGTCTTCGCCATCGATGGTGACCAGCGGCATCTGCCGCAGATCCACGCGTCCACCGATCATCTGCGGTTCGACCACCAACGGCACCGCAGCGGCTTCGTCCAGCACTTGCTGCGGAAATTCGTGCGGCAGTTCGTGGCCATGGATGGCCATTTCCACCACCAGCGACGGCGTCAGCTTGTCGCCCAGCACCGCGATGATCTTGCCGATCGCCGGGCGGCGCGCATCCGGCGGCGCGATCAGTTCGCACACCACCAGCTGGCCTTCGCGGGCCTCGCCGATACCGTCCGGCGCAATCTGCACATTGCGTTGCACGCGCTTGTCGTCCGGGTCGACATAGGCCACGCCGTGCTCGTAGAAGAACCGCCCGAGCATGCGCGACATGCGCCGTTCCAGTACGCGCGCAATGGCGCCTTCGCGGCGGCCGCGGCGGTCGATGCCGGTGACGTTGGCCAGCGCACGGTCGCCGTGCATCACCTTGCGCATTTCGAACGGCGGCAGGAACAGGTCGTCGCCACCTTCGTCCGGCTTGAGGAAACCGAAGCCCTCGGGGTTGGCGATCACCACGCCGGCGATCAGGCTGGTCTGCTGCACCGGGGCGTAGCCGCCACGACGGTTCTGTACCAGTTGCGCTTCGCGCACCATCGCAGCCAGGCGCTTGCCCAGCGCATCGATGCGGTCGCTCAGGCCAAGCTGCTCGGCGATCTCTTCGGCGGTCTGCGGGCCGTCGCAGGCCTCCAGCAGCTGCAAGATGGCCTCACGGCTGGCGATCGGCTCGGCATAGCGCAGCGCCTCGCGGTCGGCATGCGGGTCCTTGAAGCCGGCGGCAAGAGCCGGGGCAGCCTCTGCAAAGCGCTCGGGCGGCGGTGCCGGCGGGCCGCTCTTGCGCGGATGCGGCGCGCGCGGGGCGGCAGGCAGTGGAGCGGAAGGCTGCTCCGGTGCCGCCTTGGCGGCAGCGCGCTTGTTGGCGGACTTGGTCGATGCGCCGGCGGCGGCGCGGACCAGGAAGTCTGGCATCCACCCTGGCAGTTTCTGCTGTTCGGCGGTGGAGGAGTCGTCCGGGCTGGCGGATTTACGGCGGCTGGGCCGGGCGGAATCTTGGGGGGTTTTCTTTGTCATTGCCCTAATGGTACCCCCTGCGGTCCTGGCGTGGGCAGCAGGCGGGCCCCGGTGGTCCGCAACAGATGCGCGAAACCCGTTGACAAGGCTGCCAGGAGTCTGCAAAATTCGCGGCTCACCTGCCCAGGTGGCGGAATTGGTAGACGCACTAGCTTCAGGTGCTAGCGGGGGCAACTTCGTGGAGGTTCGAGTCCTCTTCTGGGCACCAGTTTAAAAAGACCTCCGAGCGATCGGGGGTCTTCTGGTTTCTGGGGTCGGAGTTCCTGCAGTGCCGCGATCGATCATCGGCCGCAGGGATCGCCAGCCCCTCCGGCGATCATCAGCCCCTGTGATGCCGGTTGCACGCTGCGTGGGAAGACAAGACGCGCATGGCACTGCGGCAGGCAGCGTGCTTGGCATCTACGCGATGCACGACACCGCAGCCTGCAACCACGCCTGCAGCCTCACCGCCTCGATCGGCGCGCGCCGGGCCATGCAACCTCAGCAGCATGACGCTTCGTGTTGAGCGAGACGCCCAGGCAAGCCACAGTGCACTCGCCCGTCATCACGCCTGCCGCGCGTACCAACGAGCCATCCGCAGGCCTGCCTTGCCATCGCGCTGACTGGCGCTCAGATCACCGTTGCCAAGCGCTTCCACCAGAGGCCTGCACGCCGACGTCGTTGCATCGGCGCGCCCTGATTTGCAGCGCTACGGGATCTCGACTGCCACAAGCGAGCGCAAGCGACGACATGCAGTGCGCCCACGGCTCGCCAGCACCGGTAGCGCCGCCATCAGCATTTCGCCGGCCCGCGACAGAGACGGCCCTGCCCCACCGCGTCATGGCGCTGCCGTAATGCCGGCCGCGCGCAGTGCCTGCGCCCAGATGCGGTAACCGGCTTCGCTGGGATGCGTGCTGTCGGGCATCAGGGCTTCGGGCAGGGAGCCGTCGGGTTGCAGCATCTGCGGGCCGATGTCCAGCAGACGCACCGATGGGTCCTTGGCGAAGCGGGCGACCAGCAGGCGATTGGTCTCGGCGATCGGCGCACGCAGCGGACTATCGGCACGGAAACCGCGCGGCATGATCTGCATCAGGATCAACCTGCTGTTGGGCAACCGGCGACGCACCTCGGCAACCACCGCCTCCACGCCCTGGGCAACCTCGGCCGGCGTGCTGGCGCGCGACTGCGCGGTGCCGGTGAGATTGTTGGTGCCGATATGCAACACCACCCACTGCGGATCCAGGCCGTCGAGTTCGCCCTGGCGGATGCGCCACAGCACGTTCTGGGTGCGGTCCCAGCCGAAGCCCAGGTTCAACACCGGCCGCTTGCCGTACAACCATTGCCAGGACTCCGGGCCACTGACGCGGGTGGCCTGCGGCGGACCGGCCCAGAAATGAGTGATCGAATCGCCGATCATCACCACCTCCGGCTTGAGCGTGCGTGCCGCCGCCAGTGCAGCATGATGGCGCGCATACCAGTCGTAGGAATCCTGTTCCAGCCAATCGACCGGCATCAACGACGTCGCCGCATCGCGGCCGAGCTCGACCACTGGCTTGACCGGCGGCTCGCCGAGCAGCCGCGCCAGGGTCGGCTCGATTGCCTCGGCCAGCATGCGCTGCCCCCGGGTATCCGGATGCAGGGCGCCGGCGGCAGGCCGAAAGCGGGTGTCGTAGAACAGCTCGGTCCGCAGCTTGCCCGCACGCTGGAAGACCGTACCCGCGTCCAGATAGGTCACACGCGGGTTGTCCCCGTAACGCACCGCCAGGCCCTGATTGACCTGCGCATCGCGGCGCGACTTCTCCGCGGAAATATCGGTGGGCAATACGCTCAGCAGCAGGATGTGCGTGCGCGGCAGCTTTTGCTCGATCGCCGCGACCACCGCATCGATGCCGAGCTGGGTCTGCTCGGCGCTCTGACCGAGGTGACCGGTATTGTTGGTGCCGATCAGGACCAAGGCGACCTTGGGATTCAGGCCGTCCACTTCGCCATTGGCCAGCCGCCACAGCACGTTCTCGGTGCCATCGCCGCTGAAACCCAGGTTGAGCGCGCCACGGCTGCCGTAGAAGGTCTGCCAGGTGGACTGGAAGTCTTCGTCCGGCGCCTTGGCCTTCTCGTAGTTCTGGGTGATCGAATCGCCGATCAGCAGCAACGGCGTGTTGGCGTGCTGCTTCACCTGCTCCAGCACCTGTGCATGCCGCTGCGCCCACCAGGGCTCCTGCAGACGGTCGGAGGGCACGATCGAGGGCGAGGTCTGCGCACCTGCCGCGGCGCAGACCAGCAACAGCCCCCAGCACACCAGCGCGGGCGCGACGGCAGGCAGCAAAGGACGGCAAAGCACAGCGTGCAACGAGCGGAACATGCGCGCACCAGCAGCGGGGAGAAGCGGCGATTGTGGTCCGCGGGCGCAGCGAACGACAAGCGCGCACACGCAGCGCCTGTGTTCAGCCGATGTGCGTTGGCCGATGTGCGATGGCTGATGTGTACGGGCGGCTCGGCGGCTCACGCAACGTAACTGCATCCAAGCCACGCGCGCCAGCTGGTGCAGGAGCGTGCCTGCGCGCGATGTGGACTGATCGACAACGCTTCGTCGCGCGCGGGCACGCTCCTACCAAGCGATACCTGACAGTGAACGCGACCCAGCACCGGAGCGGCCACGAGTAGATGGTGCGCTGACCGATGGCGCGCAGACGGCACACAGCCCATTCTCCGCACAGCCGGTCTTTCGCGCGATCACCAGGCGTTGAATCTCCGAGGTGCCTTCGTAGATCTCGGTGATCCTGGCGTCGCGGAGAGCACTCCAGCGTTGCCGCATCTGCGGCAGCGCTGGAGTGTGGCCGACCTCAGCGCAGGCCGGTCTCGCCGCGCGCGATCACCAGGCGTTGAATCTCCGAGGTGCGTTCATAGATCTCGGTGATCCTGGCATCGCGGAGAGCGCTCCAGCGTTGCCGCATCTGCGGCAGCGCTGGAGTGCGGCCGACCTCAGCGCAGGCCGGTCTCGGCGCGCGCGATCACCAGGCGTTGAATCTCCGAGGTGCCTTCGTAGATCTCGGTGATCTTGGCATCGCGGAAGTAACGCTCCAGCGGCATTTCCTTCGAATAGCCCATGCCGCCGTGGATCTGCACCGCCTGGTGGGTGATCCACATCGCCGCTTCGGATGCGGTGAGCTTGGCCACCGCCGCCTCGGTGCCGAATTTCTGCCCCTGGCCCTTGAGCCAGGCCGCGCGCAGCGTCAACAACAGCGCCGCATCAAGCTTGCACTTCATATCGGCGATCTTGGCCTGGGTCATCTGGAAGGTGCCGATCGCCGCACCGAACGCCTTGCGCTCCTTCACGTAGGCCAGCGTGGCTTCATAGGCGGCACGCGCGATGCCTACCGCCTGCGAGGCGATGCCGATGCGCCCGGCATCCAGCACGCTCATCGCGGTCTTGAAGCCCTCGCCCTCGGCGCCCAGCACTTCGTCCGGCTGCGCCACGTAGTCGGCGAACTCGATCTCGCAGGTGGCCGAGGCGCGAATGCCCAGCTTGGGCTCGGTCTTGCCGCGATGGAAGCCGGCGCGCTCGGTATCGACCATGAAGGCGGTGATGCCGCGCGAGCCCTTGTCCGGTTCGGTCATCGCGAACAGCACGATGTACTTGGCCACCGGGCCGGAGGTGATCCAGCTCTTCTTGCCGTTGATGACGAAGCTGCCGTCGGCCTGCTTGACCGCGCGGCACCGCATCGCCGAGGCATCGGAGCCGGACTGCGGCTCGGTCAGTGCGAAGGCGCCGATGTGGGTGCCTTCGGCAATCGCGCGCACGTAGAGCTGCTTCTGCGCTTCGGTGCCGTTCTTCAGGATGCCAGTGCAGAACAGCGAGTTGTTGACCGACATGATGGTGGAATGCGCACCGTCGGCGGCGGCGATCTCGATCATTGCCAACGCATAGCTGATCGGGTCCATACCGGCACCGCCGTACTCGGCCGGCACCTCGATGCCCATCAGACCGTTCTCACCCAGCAGCTGGATATTCTCCAGCGGAAATTCGCCGCTGCGATCGAACTGCTCGGCGCTGGGGGCGATCTTTTCCTGGCCGATCCGGCGGGCTACGTCCTGGATCATCAGTTGTTCTTCGGTAAAGCTGAAATCCACGTTCGACCCCTCCCGGGGATTGGCTGTGCACCCATTGTAGCCACAACCATTCGCATGCGTATGTAGTTGACCCCATCTCCTGCCCGGCCGAAAATATCTCCATATCGCGATATAGAGATATTCATGGATCTGGAAGACTGGTCGGCCCGCCTGAAAGTATTCGCCGACGCCACCCGTGTCCGCCTGCTGGCCCTGCTGGAACAGGAAGAACTCACCGTGGCCGAGCTGTCGGCCATCACCCGCCTGGCCCAGCCGCGGGTGTCCACCCACCTGGCCAAGCTCAAGGAAGCCGGGCTGGTGCGCGACCGCCGCGCCGGTGTGTCCGCGTATTACCGCTTTGACGAGGTGTCGCTGGACCCGGCCCAGCGTGCGCTGTGGCTGGCGCTGAGCACCGGCAGCGACGATCCGCTTCTGCGCCAGGATGCCGAGCGCGTGGCCGCCGTGCTCGCCAACCGCGCCGCCGACCAGAACTGGGCCGATTCGGTGGCCGGCGACATGGAGCGGCATTACTCCCCGGGGCGCACCTGGGAAGCGCTGGCACGCACCGCCCTGCCCCTGCTTGAAACCGGCGACGTCCTCGACATCGCCTCCGGCGATGGCGTGCTGGCCGAGCTGGTGGCCCCGCACGCCACCCGCTACATCTGCATCGACACCAGTGCGCGCGTGGTGGCCGCCGCCAGCGAGCGCCTGCGCAAGCTGCGCAATGTGGAAGTGCGCGAAGGCGACATGCATGCGCTTCCCTTCCCCGACGCCAGCTTCGACCTGGTGGTGCTGATGCATGCACTCACCTATGCCGCCAAGCCGGCGCAGGCGGTGGCCGAATCGGCGCGTGTGCTGCGCCCCGGCGGCCGGCTGCTGCTGTGCAGCCTGGCCAAACACGAACACCGCGCGGCCGTGCATGCCTATGGCCACGTCAACCTGGGTTTTGCCGCCAAGGAATTGCGCAAATTTGTCGAGAAAGCCGGGCTGGAGGTGTCCAGCCTGGAGACGGTGACACGCGAAAAGCGGCCGCCGCATTTCGAAGTGATCTCGTTGATTGCGGTGAAGCCGGGAATTGGGAGTCGGGAATCGGGAATCGTTGAAAGCAGCACCACTGCCTCACGGAGAATCGCATCATGACGCCCGCAGCAATCGCCAATCCCCAATCTCCAATCCCGTTTACTTTGCCGTGGCTGCATCCGGAGCGTGCCGCCAAGCTTACTGCCGCGTTGCGCGAGCGCATCCTCATCATCGATGGCGCGATGGGTACCATGATCCAGCGCCACGACCTGCAGGAACCGGATTACCGCGGCACCCGTTTTGCCGACGGCTACGACAGCGCGCACGTGCATGGGCCGGGGTGCGATCACGCACACGCGCCGGAAGGGCATGACCTGAAGGGCAACAACGACCTGCTGCTGCTGACGCGCCCGGAGATCATCGCCGGCATCCACCGCGCCTACCTGGATGCCGGTGCCGATCTGCTGGAGACCAACACCTTCAACGCGACTTCGGTGAGCCAGGCCGACTATCACCTGGAACATCTGGTCTACGACTTGAACAAGGCCGGCGCCCAGGTCGCGCGCGATTGCTGCGATGCGGTCGAAGCGCTGACCCCGCACAAGCCGCGCTTCGTGATCGGCGTACTCGGCCCGACCAGCCGCACGGCCTCGATCAGCCCCGACGTCAACGACCCCGGGTATCGCAATACCAGCTTCGACGCACTGCGGCAGACCTATCGCGAAGCGATCGAAGGCCTGATCGACGGCGGCGCCGACACCGTGATGGTGGAAACCATCTTCGACACGCTCAATGCCAAGGCCGCGCTGTACGCCATCGAAGAAGTCTTTGAAACGCGCGGCGGACGGCTGCCGGTGATGATCTCCGGCACCATTACCGATGCGTCCGGGCGCACCCTGTCCGGGCAGACCGCCGAAGCGTTCTATGCCTCCGTGGCGCACGGCCGGCCACTGTCGGTGGGTTTGAATTGTGCGCTGGGCGCCAAGGACCTGCGCCCGCATGTGGAGACGCTGGCGCAGATCGCGGATGGCTACGTCAGCGCGCATCCGAATGCCGGCCTGCCCAATGCCTTTGGCGAATACGACGAAACCCCGGAAGAAATGGCGCAGACGCTGCGCGAGTTCGCCCAGGCCGGCCTGCTCAATCTGGTCGGCGGGTGCTGCGGCACCTCGCCGGACCATATCCGCGCCATCGCCGAAGCGGTCGCCGATCTGCCACCGCGGCAATTGCCCGGCGCGCAGGAGTTGGCGGCGTGACGCGGCAAGTGAGCCCTCATCCGCCCTCCGGGCACCTTCTCCCGCAGGCGGGAGAAGGACAGCGAATGGCTTGGCTTGCCACACATACGCACCGTGCGCCGCGAATTACCCTTCTCCCGCTTGCGGGAGAAGGACAGCGAATGGCTTGGCTTGCCACGCATACGCACCGTGCGCCGCGAATTACCCTTCTCCCGCTTGCGGGAGAAGGACAGCGAATGGCTTGGCTTGCCACGCATACGCACCGTGCGCCGCGAATTACCCTTCTCCCGCTTGCGGGAGAAGGACAGCGAATGGCTTGGCTTGCCACGCATACGCACCGTGCGCCGCGAATTACCCTTCTCCCGCTTGCGGGAGAAGGACAGCGAATAGCTTGGCTTGCCACACATACGCACCGTGCGCCGCGAATTACCCTTCTCCCGCTTGCGGGAGAAGGACAGCGAATGGCTTGGCTTGCCACGCATACGCACCGTGCGCCGCGAATTACCCTTCTCCCGCTTGCGGGAGAAGGACAGCGAATAGCTTGGCTTGCCACACATACGCACCGTGCGCCGCGAATTACCCTTCTCCCGCTTGCGGGAGAAGGACAGCGAATGGCTTGGCTTGCCAC
>NZ_LXNG01000019.1 GCF_001642575.1 Xanthomonas floridensis
TGCCGTGGGGAAGGTGTGCCTGTAGCAGGGGCAACACCGCGCACATGCGCCGGAAACGGCCAAAAACCGCAGGCCTGAGCGTCATTGGCGCGACCGATGCGGCTTACCTCATCCTCCGATGGCGTTGTTCAGACCTTCCCTAATGCCCTATCGAGTGGGCGCGCCTTGAGTCGGTTCGCTCATCCCGCGTGCCAGTTCTTGCTGTTGGGCAACTGCGCGTTCCTGGGCGATGGTTTGATTGGCGGCCAGCAGCTTCTGGTCCGACTGTTCAACCGGCGTACGGATCGCCTGATCGATGTCCACATGCACCCGCTTGTGTGCAGGGTCATCCAGCCGTCCCTCCACTGCAAACACGTTGCCGGTCTTGCCCATCACCACATGGTCCACGCGGCTCAGCGCGTTGTCTGCCAGCGACCGGTCGCCTGCACCCGGATAGGCATCGCGGTTGTCCTTGCACACCGCCAAGAGACTGCGGCTGACACGCTCGCTCATCGCGTCGTAGGGCTTGCCCACGCTTTCATCGATCTTGCGCACGCCACTGCGGATCTGCTCCAGCATGGTGTGGTCGGGGTGCGCGGGATCGTCAGGGCCACGCAGCGCGGTTGACGCAGGCGCGCTGGGCACCACCGGCACATGGGTATGGTCCTGCGCCGGACTCACGCTGCCATCTTGGGTGTGATCGAAATGGTGCAGGGTGGGCGGCGCGGTGCTGCTGTCGTGGTACGGAAACGGCGTCTTGTTGGCGCCCCGGTCCAGGCCTTCGTTCTCGATTAGGCGCTCCTTCAAGCCCAACGCCGCCATATCGATGGTCACCTTTGGCCGGGAGCCCTGATACAACACGTTCGCCTTGTCTTCGGCCTGCACGATCTGCTCCACAGCCCAAACCCCGTAGTAGTTGGGGTAGTCCGCAGTTGGCTGCAGTTGCCCGGCCTGATTGCGGTGCTCGCCAAGCCCCACCGGGCGTTGACCTGGCTGCGCGTAAAGCGGTGAAGGCCGATCAAAATAATGCTGCCCCATCGCCGCGATGTTTCCCGGCGTCTGTGAAAGGCTGCCGTCTTGGTTGAAGGCAAGATTCGGCTTCGCTATCGCCCCGGCGGGATTTGCAGGGTCCCTTGATATGAAGTCCATCTGCCTTGTGGTTCGGGCGGCCATCATCAAGTCCAAGCCGTTCGCAGCGGGGTTAAGCTGCTTCTCGCGGCTCAGCAAAGCGTTCCAACCCGCAATCTCTGCCTTCGCCTCGTCTTCCCATCCCGCCTGAATATAGGCCGCCAGTTCATCTGTATAGTCATGTACCGGGCCGGCGACCTTGGCTTGACGATCAACATCAGCTAAGAATTGTGCTGTTGCTTGAGTCTTGGCCTTGTGGTTAAAACTGTGCTGTATTTCATGGCCTAAGACGAATGTGAGATCTTGTGGGTTGAAGCGCCCGCCCGGTGTGGAGGGTGATGCCGACTGCAGTCCAATCGTGGGCAGGTTCATGACCTTTTGATTTCCGTCATACGTCCCTCCGGCAGCAACGCTAGGCCCAACGAAACCAAATCCTTCAAGTTGAGCTCTTTGCGGATGGCTCTTATCGGATGTATCGATAGTCGTAGCAGCTTTCTTGATCTCGTCCGCAAGGTAGGGTGACTTGTTGATGCTCGACTGAAGGTTGTCGAGCATGTCTTGCGTGACCGGATGATGGTTCCTGGCTGAGTCCTGATACGTGCTGTGAGCGAACGACACCGACATCTGCTGAACCTGCAATACAGCTTTCAAATCGGCTGTTGCCGCAGTGCTAGATGGCTGCAGGCTTGCTGCAGGTAGCGTAACGACCCCGCTCTGCTTATCGTAGGTTCCTGTCAAATTTGGCTGCGGGTCATTCGCAGCTTGCACAGCGAAACCTCGAAGCTGCCCGGCCTGCGCTTGCTGTTCAAACTGAGCGAGCAACTTGGAATCGGAAGCTAGCGCATTGCGGACCTGTGCTACTTGGTCGCCACTGACGCCTTGCCCAGCAGACAACTGTGAGAGCGCGGCTTCCAGCTGTGGGCTTGGCTTGGCCATGTCTTATTCTCCTGAGTGACCTAGCGCCCGTTCAATGTGCCAATCGACTTGACACAAAGCTGCGTTGGTTCGCGGTCATTCAAATTCTGAGTGATCACCGATATGACGATGTTTCCCCCAGCACCATTGTTAGCGAGCTTTGTATAACGCCAGTCTTCTATCTGACCAATCGGGCCATAGGTGGGGGCAGCATCAAAGCCCATCGCTCGGAGTGCTTTGTCAAAGTGATTGAAATCCAGCGAACATATCGCGAACATGCTCGCCCCATCATCTGCGCTGTTCTGAAATGTCAGGTCGACGCCTTTCAACAAAGAAGGAGACTCTGGCACGTACGTGAAAGCATATCGCCAACCATCAGCCAGATCCGCGCTCCAGTATCCCACCGCCAGTCGTCCTGCTTCTGGCTTTTTCAACGTGATTCCCATTACGTCCCGAATGCGCTCAGGACTTAGGTCATCACGAGACTTCAGCCCCTCGATCAGCTTTAAGAACCGATTGCCGATTTCCTCAACGCTTAGCGTAATTCTGTCGGCCGTGACGGCCTCCGGCAAGGTCATGTCAGCGTGCTCCTTCGCAAGCGGCTTCGAGGGTTGGGACACTGTATGAGCACAAGCGCCCAGTGCAGGAACATTGAGTGCGGTTAGGAAGAGCAGGGCGGCTCGGGAGAAGCGCATCAGCAGATCCTGAGAGATGAGGTGTGAAGCATACAGTGTGTCATTAGACGGTTCGTTCATAGGTCGCCTCAAGCTGCCCTACAACAGTCAGTTGAAGCAAAGCTATTATGTCCGCTACTTTTACCGCGACAAAGCTATTTTTCACACAGCAGGATGCATCCCGGGAGAACCTAAGCATGATGCTTGAAAGAATCAAATTTCCCTTCATTTACATACTTGAGCTGCTGATCTGGTTGCCATTGCTCATCTCTTTTGACGTCGTCACCCAGTTTCTTTCATCCAAGCCCGTCGCCGATCTCGACCTTCAAGGTAAGTCCCTGCCAGCCACTTGGGAAGCTGCGGTTCCCAGCCACGGCAAGTTCTTGCAGGGCTATCTCATCTCCCATCATCCCGTTGCATTCGCATGTGGCGCAGCGGCAATGATCGGCTTGGGGTCCCTGCTATACCGTGTTAATCGGGCACAGGTGGCGCAGCGCGCCGCGGCTGGCACTGATGGGCGCAGGCATCATGCCATTGCGAATGGACTTGTTTTCGCTACGCTGGCGCTTATCGGCTATGTCTTCCTGACACGGTTCTGGGTCGGTACCAGCGCGGTCTAACGATGCCTGACGGGATCGTGTCTGATCTGCGTTCGGCACTTCAACAGGGACTGGCCATCACATCGAGGCCGAAAGACACCGGGTAGTTTCCTTGGCAAATTCACGTCGTTGCGGTGCTCCCAATCACCGGCGCCATCGAATGAGCGTCGATGACAGGGTCTCGTTTTCCGCAGTGGTACTCTTTGCGCCAGCCCAGTCCGGGACTGCGGCAGCAAGCTCTTCCACGCGACAGTCAAGTCAACCTTGCTTCGCACTTGGCCGATCCTCGGAGTCAGGCGCCATGTCAGACATGCTCGTCAACATCGACGTCAATGATCTTGAAGCTGCCGAGCGCTTCTACTGCGCGGCGTTTGCACTTCGCCCCGCACGCCGGTTCGGTGCAGATGCGGTTGAACTCATTGGCGGCTCCTCCACGCTGTATCTTCTGGCCAAGCAGGAAGGAACCCCGGCATTTCCAGGCGCGCAGCTAGCGCGCTCTTATGCGCGACACTGGACGCCGGTCCACTTGGACTTCGTTGTAGACAACCTTGAGCAGGCGGTTGAGCAGTCGATCGCCGCCGGCGCTACGCAAGAGACAGTGATTCGCGACAACGCATGGGGGCGCATTGCGCTGATGGCAGATCCGTTCGGGCATGGCTATTGCCTGCTTGAATTCAGTGCTGCTGGCTATGACGCGATAGCGTCTTGACGGTCGTGTGTCGAATCATCCGCCCAAGTTGGGCCCATCGTGCGGGCGTGGGCCATGTGCAAAGCCGCAGGCGCGCCCCGCCAATCGCTCAAGCCGCACCCGCCTGGCGGGTACGCTCACCTGGTGTTTGACTGCATGGACACAATCGCGCGCTCTTCGGCACCGCATGACCTGGGCGATCGCATCCTCAAGGTGAATCACGCCGGCGAGCATGGCGCCATCAGCATCTATAGCGGGCAGATCTTCATGGCGCGCTTGACCGCACCCGGCCTGGTCGATGAACTCAAGGCGTTCCGTTCGCACGAGCAGCGCCATCGTTCCATCTTTTGGGCGGAGTTGCGCCGTCGTCACCGCCCACGCTGTCGCAGCTATTGGCTTTGCGGCTTCGGTGGCCTGGTCCTTGGCCTCATCACGGGTCTTATGGGATCCGGCGCCATCGCGGCCACGACGGTGGCGGTGGAGAGCGTCGTACTCCGGCACCTGCAACAGCAGCTGGTGGCGTTGCAGCGGAGTGACCACGCCGCTGTCGCTGCGATCTCTTCCATCGTTGCGGAGGAGCAGCAGCACCACGATCACTCCGCCAGCCACGTCCAGGCGGGCACGTTCTGGCCCTGGCTGCTGTCGCCCATCGTGTCCGCCTCCACGGAGGCCGTCATCTGGTTGGGTATGCGGCGATGACCTTGCCGACGAAAAGGGCCGAACCCGCCCGTACGTGCTGTGTCCCTCCGATTGCCTGGTATGCAGGCCGCAGATGAGCGACACCCGCTGCAAGGAACTTTGGTACACCGGTCCAAACGATGAGCAACTCTGTGCGCTCATCAACGATAGGAGGGGCTGGCTGATGTATCTGCGCGACCCCGAGGGTGTAGGCTTTAGTTCTCGCAACCCAGATTATGACGGCCCGGCTGATGCGACCATCGACTACGTTCTTTCCAATGGCCAGGTAGATAGCTATCCGGCGGCGTGGGCCTACCCAACCGAGATCGTCATGAAGGCCGTCGAGCACTTCATCCTGACGGGCCTCGCTGCCCCCTTCGTGCGGTGGCACAACGACGCTGGCGACGGCCAGGATCCGCCCTTGGAGTCCACCAGACAACGTGGTCAAACGCGCTCACCCACCCTGACACCGCTGCCACCCACCCGCGGCAGCCGACACCTGCTCCCATCCATTGCGCAGCCGCTTCATCGCTTGCCCGCCCACGCAGGCGTAACCCAGTTGTTTGGCCTCTGCCGTGCCCAGGCCCGGCAGCGCGATGATGGAGTCCGACGGAGCGGGGCGCCCCTGGCTGCGCGCCTCGTGACGCAGCATCATGTTTTCGATGCCCTGGCAGTAACCCACCATGCCCGGATGCGGGTGCGCGCGGTATTTTTCGCAATTGAACGGCGTGGTGTCGCGCGCCATCGCGTTGTACGGTTGCCGCGTTGGCGGGATGTATTTGCTCGTGGCCTTGCCCGTGGCCGAGCGCATGCTCTGCGCCGGCGCGACCTGTACGCACGCGAGAATGCACAGCGCCGTCAGCGTCAGCGCGACACGGCGCGCAATGGTGATCCTGTCCATGGTGTTCCCCCTTGTCCGCACCGATCCTAGCCCACGCGTTGGCGATGCGGGTGGTTCAGTCCGCTTGGTGCTCAGGGCCGTCTCTGACGTCTGTCGCCGCTACGACACAACGATGTCGCGACGCAAGGTCGCCCAACGCAATCGTGTGCGCGGCAACCACATGCGGACATCGTCCTGCGGCGCAGCAAGTACAGCGATCAGCGCAGCCGATGACGCATATCGACGCGCCGCATGGGGCGAGGCGGGTACCACGGCGTGTTCTCCACGACAAAACGTCTATGCCATCATCGGCACCGGCATCGCCGCCCACAAACACGCACGCAAAGGTCAGTCACGCACCCATGGGAAAGCCGCACACTCCGGACACCGCTGCATGCGATGTCGAAGCGCTGATCAAACTGATCGAAGGACGCTGGAAACTGGTGTTGCTGTTCCACTTGTTCGACGGGCAGGTGCAGCGTTACTCCGATCTGGAACGCCTGGTCCCCGGCATCTCGCAAAAGATGCTGGCCCAGCAACTGCGCCAGCTCGAACGCGACGGCCTGGTGCTACGCACCGTGTATGCGCAAGTGCCGCCGCAGGTGGATTACCGCCTCACCGCATGGGGCCAGGCACTGTGCCCCGCACTGGAGGCCATGCTCACCTGGGGCGAGGCGCGCAACGCGACGGGTTGAGCGTTGGGCCGCTCTACCGGTATGGGCGAGGTGCATCGCATCAGTTGGGTTATGCCCACCGCGCATGGTTTGCCGATTGCGATCATCCCTGCCGGGTAGGGCGCTATGCCACCGCGCATGGCATGCATTTCCCACCTCACATCACGCCGAGGTTGCTGGCCGCTTGCGCCACAACGGCATCAGCGCGACCAACCCAAGCACTGGGCCAGGCAGCAGCACCCACGCGATATGCAGCCCCAATGCGTCCACATACCGCGTGGTCACGCCGATCGCCATCACCGTGATCGCAAAGCCAATCGCGTTCTGCATCGACAACGCGCTGCCCACGATGGCAGGCGGGCATGCACGTGCAGCCAGTGCGGAAAACTGCGGTGAGTCCGCCACCACGCTGGCGCCCCACACCAGCATCAACGCCAGTGCCGCATGGCCCGACTGCGCACCCAGCCACGGAAACGCCAGGCAACACAGTGCCGACATCAGCAACGCCAGTGCTGCCACGCGCGCGCTGCCGATGCGCGCACTCAACTGCCCGCCCAGCACGCAGCCCACCGCCCCTGCGGCAATCACTGCAAACGCCAACGTGGCCGTGCTCACCCCAAGCGCCTGCGCCAATCCGGCGCGCGCGATCAGCAGCGGCGTCAGCGTCCACATCGCATACAACTCCCACATATGGCCGAAGTAACCGAACGTGGCCGCGCGAAAGTCCTTCAACGAAAACGCCTGCAATACCGCGCCGAACGCCAGCGTGCCGCCCACCCGAGCCGGTGCAGCCGCGCCTTGCCCCAGGCGCAGGATCATTACCGCCGCAATCACTGCCAGGAGCGATGCCACCACCATCGGCGTCTGCCACGGCAACGCGCCACCCGCCGCCTTGATGCCTTGCGGCAATGCCGTGCCCAACGTCAGCATGCCGACCAGCCACGCCAGCGCCTTGCCCGCATGCTGCGGCGCCCACTGCACGACCAGCTTCATCCCGATGGGGTAAATGCCGGACAGGCATAGCCCCACCGCAAAACGCCACACCATTCCGGTGGCGACATCGCTGGCAACTAGCGCAAAACCCAGATTGCACGCCGCCCCGGCGACAGCGCAGCTGGCAAAGATGCGGCTGGCCGCAAACCGGTCGGCCAACCCGCTCAGCGCAAAGCTCAACGTGCCCAGGATGAAGCCCACCTGCGTGGCCATGGTCAGCCACCCGATTGCCGCTGCACCCACGCCCCATTGCCGCATCAAGTCGTCGGCCGCGCTATTGGCCGAAAACCATAACGAAGTGCCCAGCAACTGCGCCACGATAATCACCAGCAGCGCAGTGCTGGATCGCATGGGTGCTGGCACTGCGTACGTCATCGAATGGGCCTTATGGGTGCGCATCGCCATCTTGGTCGCGGACGCCGAGCTGAAGGTACGTCATGCCTGGTGTCTACGGCTGCCGGCATGGCGCGGGACCCCATCAGACGCGGTCGTGTCGTGGCGATGAGCTTACTGCAGGTGCCTGCCCGCCGCTCTCGCTCGCGAGCCGATGAGGTGTGCCTGGACCTATGAGGCTGCAGCACCCCGAAAAGATGCCGGCGAAGCTCCCTCGATCGTCAGAGGCGGGAACGAAGGCTCTCCCGGCCCTGCCGCGCCCGCCGCCGGACGGTCCACATGGCGGCAGGCAGTCAGTGCACGCGCATGTCCAATTCCGTACAGTCCGTTCGTCGTTGTTGCAAGGCTGTCTTCCTGCCCACCACGTATCGCTCCTGCCGGGGCGCACAAGGAAACTGCAATGCGCGAGCTGAAATTGATGATGTCGGTATCGTTGGACAGCTTTGTCAGCGGGCCGGATGGCGAGGTGGACTGGATATTCAGCGGCGACCAGGAGGCGATTGCCTGGAAGGTCGCCACTGCGTGGGAGGCCAGCCTGCACATCATGGGCAGCCGTGTGTTCGCAGGAATGGCCTCGTTCTGGCCGACCGCCGACTCGCCGTTTGCGCCGCCGATGAACCAGATCCCCAAGGCGGTATTTTCTGCGCAGGGCGCGGGAGTGCTGGAAGCGGCCGTCTCCGTGCTCGCGGCGGCGCAGGCACAGGCCGCTGCTACCGGCGTGCCATTGCAGGCTGGCGCCCGGAGTTGGTCGCAGGCCTATGTGGCCAGTGGCGATCTTGCCGAGGAGGTGGCCAGGCTCAAGGCACAGGGCGACAAACCGATCATCGCCCATGGCGGTGCGGCGTTTGCGCGCAGTTTGATTGCGCACAATCTTGTGGATGAGTATGTCTTGGGCGTGTACCCGATCGTGCTGGGCAAGGGCTTGCCGATCTTCGATGGCCTGCCCACCCCACGTCCGCTGACGCTGGTCGGTACCAAGACCTTCCCCAGCGGATTCATGGCGCAAACGTATCGGCCGGTGTGAGCAAGTGCGTCAGCGTCAGTGCTGGTACGTCGCGGCTGGCAGCGAGCGCACAGCGGGGACGGCGTCTGCCGCGCGATGAGGGTTGCCGCGATGACAGCCCTGCTTAGAGCGTGTTATGTACTTTGAGGTGAGTGCGAAGCGTCCTGTGGCGCGTCGAGACAAGGCGCGCAACGCGGTATCGGCGCGCCACAGGGCGCTTCCCGGAGGGTTGGCCGTCAGCGGCACGGAGCCGGCGCCGCGCGGCTTGCCTTGGCGCCAGCCAAGCCGGCGCCACGCAGCACCCGCTCCGCACCGCTGACGGCCAACGCATCTCATCTCAAAGTGCATAACACGCTCTAGAGCGGTGCGGCGTCTGATGGAGAAAGCAAGGCGTGCAGCTCGGCGGCGGCAGGCGCATAGGGCGACGATGGTTGGCGTGCGGCGTTTTGCGTGCCGAACGAAGCGGCCAGAAACACCAGGCCCAACGCCGCCGGCAGTGCGCCCTTGGGCTTGCGCACGCCAAGGTGAGCCATGCCGGACAACAGCAGGTGATACAGGATGCCGGCATAGGCCAGGTCACTGAGCGCCAGGTTGAAGCGCGACAGGATGATGAGCGGGCCCAGCAGCTTGATTGCGATAATGAAAGGCACCAGCAGCGGTGCCGAATAGCCCAGCTCTGCCTGTGCCTTGCGCACGAACTCGCCTTTGGCGATGTACAGCCCGGCAGAGGTCAGATAGAGCAACGAAAGCAAGGCGGTACTGATCCAGTAAACAGAAATGGCGGTCATGGGGGTTTTGTGTGCGACAGGCGGTTGCCAAGTGCACGCAGAATGTCGTCTAAGATGACTATTGAAAAGTAGGATGAATATCTGGTGCTTAGTATGAAAAAGCAGACCATTGCCGCGGGCGGAAGCACATGCACGAGGAAATGCGGCGCGCATTTTCGCTGCTGTCGGGCAAGTGGAAACTGGAAATCATGTGGCTGCTCAATCAACGCATGTATCGCTTCGGCGAGCTGCGCAAGGCGATCCCCGGCATCACCCAGCACATGCTGACCGCGCAGTTGCGCGAGCTGGAAGCGGATGGGTTGATCACCCGCACGGTGTTTGCAGAAGTGCCGCCGCGCGTTGAATACGCAATCACGGCCAAGGCACGCGGACTTGGTCCGACGATGGAGGCATTGACCGCGTGGTGGCAGCAGCACGGAGACACCGTCGCGAAACGGCCTGCGTCGCGCGGGCGCAAGCCGGGGGCTTGACTGCGAAGTTGACTCGCCGTTTCGCAAGTACAGACCGGCGTTGGGGCATCAAACAACGTTCGATACCGCTGCCTTCAAAGCGGAAGCCGCCGCACGATGTAGTTCACCACGTTCTCCATCGCACCGGGATCGGTGTTGCTCAAACCCACCACTACGTAGCCCTTGGAGGGCACTACCACGAATGCAGTATTCGCGCCCGGCGCTCCGCCCTCGTGTCCGTACTGTCTTTCTTCCCCTTGTCCGCTGACCATGAAGCCATAGCCGTACCAGTGTTTATGGTTCTGCGGCAAGGTGGCCGCTTCCAGCAATGCAGGCGACAGCAGTTTGCCCGTACGCAGTGCTTCGCCGAATCTGAGCATGTCCGCTACTGTGCTGTAGCCGCCACCGGCCGCCATTCCGCGCCATGGTAGCGATGCGGTTTCCGCCTGCCAGGTGCCGTCTCGCTTGGTATATGCGATCGCCCTGCCCGCCACTGGCGTCGACTCCGGCTCCGACCCTGTCGATGCCATACCTGCCACGCGGTAGATGTGTTGCTCGACGTAGTCGTAGTAGGACTGGCCACTGACCGCCTCGACGATCGCGCCAAGTACGATGTAGCCGAAGTTGGAATAGCCATCCTGACTGCCGGGTATCTGTTCTGGAGGCGTCGCGCCGAATCGCTTGATGTAATCGGTGTGCGTTTTCAGGGTTTGCGAATAGCTGCTGAAATCGTCGCCGAAAATCTCGCCGAGTCCGCTGGTGTGGTTGAGCAGTTGGCGCACCGTGATGGAACCGGCGATGGCCTGGTCGGGGTAAGCAGGCAGGTAGCGGTCGATGGTGCCATCGAGCGATAGCTTGCCGGCATCCACTAATTGCAACACTGCCACGGCGGTGAACATCTTGTTCAACGATGCAAGCCTGAACCGTGTTTCCGGCGAGACCGCCAGTGCGGCCGATCGATTTGCCAATCCGCCCTGCCACTGCAACAGCGGCTTGCCGTCTTTGGTTACCGCCAGCGCGCCGGACAGGCTGTCTGCGACGGCCAGTGCCTCCAATTGCTGGGTTGCCATTTGCGCAAGCGCTGGAATCTGCATGCGTTTGGGACGGTATGCTGCAGGTAATTCCACACCTTCAATCTGGAAAAGACGCACATCGACGGGATCGGTCTGATCCAGCTCGACGGTCACCAACAGGGCACGTTCGCTCGGTTGTACCTGCACGATCACTTCGACTTTGCTGGGGCTGCTGGATTTCACGGTCAGCACGTTGAAATCGCCCATGGATGCATGCAGGTCGGCATCGTGCTGTGCGTTACGGTCGATCTTGTACGTGGTGATGACCGCCTGCAGCTGCTGCGTGCTGCCCTGATTGAAGGCGGTGAGCCAGCGATGGAAGATCTTCTCGGGTGTCGGGGCCGGCGAGACTGGCTTGGACCAGCCAGTGGCAGTCCAGAGCAGAAGGGCGGCAGCAAGCAGCGTGAGACGCGTCATCCGGTTCGCCTACTGTGGCAGCTAGTGGGTTCGCGGATCATCACAGGAACCATAGCTCAGCACAAAGCGGTGGCGCTGATCGTGCTGGCCAGGCAGTTGGCAAAGCAGGCGTTGGTGGTCGGAAGGGCCCTGGTTGTTCCGGTCGCGTGGTCCCGTCTGGCAGAGCTTGCACGCTGCGCGACGCAGTGGATGGCGCAGCTGCTGGCGAGCGCAGGCCGCGCTGGAGACGCCCTCATCGCATTCAGGCCGATGGAGCGAGATGCTCCAGACCCCACAAACGCCGACGCCCCGATCAAGTCGGGGCGCCGGTGCGATCTCTCGTACAAGTCAGCAAATCCATCTGCGTCGCGACGCGTTACCCGTAACAGTTGATTACTGCTGTCGCGGCGCGGCCTCGATGCGGGCCAATACGCCACGCGACACGGAGGTTGCTTTTTACTTGGATGCGTCGCGGACCTTGTCGGCAACCTGGCCGGCCTTGGCCTGGACCTTGCCGATATTCTTTTCGGCGGCGCCTTCCAGCTCGGTGCTCTTGTCGCCGGTGACGCGACCGATGGCTTCCTTGACCGAGCCCTTGACCTGCTTGGCGGTACCTTCGATACGGTTCTTATCCATGGGACGTTTCTCGTAGTTTGGGAACCCGGCCAGTCTGTCTGGGCCGGTGTGAGCATGATGTGCGCTCGCGTTCGGCCGGCCCAGTTGCCAATGCACTAACCGCGTTAGTGCATTCGCTCCAACGTGTGCAGTTACTTCTTGCGCGCTGCCGGTTTGCTGCTACGGCCGGCAAAGCCGCGCTCGCGTGCCCACACGATGGCCTCACCGCGGCTATGCACGTCGATCTTTGAATACAACGCCGCCACGTGATTGCGCACCGTGTTGGGCGAGACGCCCAGTTCCTGCGCGATCTGTTTGTCGGCCAGGCCCTCGGCGATGTGCCCGAGCACGTCGCGTTCGCGGTCGGTAAGCTCGGCGATGCCGCAGCCGTTGGCCTGGCTGGGACGGTTGGCGCGCCGCACGTTGGCCAGTTTCTCCAGCAGGCTCTGACTGAACCACGACGCGTCCTGCATCACCGCTTCGATGGCGGTCACCAGCTCCATCTCGGTGCGTTTGCGGTCGGTGATGTCCATCAGCGACAGCAGATAGCACTGCACGCCGTGGATGCTGACGGTTTCTGCGGAGACCAGGCAGTCCAGCTGCTCGCCGTCCTTGCGCGCAATGGCGTATTCGACATTGAGCATGCTGCCGGTTTCGGCCAGTGCGCGATGAAACTGCTGGTAGGCCTGGCGGCTGGGAAACAGGCCGATTTCCTCGATGGGCTTGCCGACGATGTCTTCAGTGGCGTACTGGGTGATCTGCGACACGGCATCGTTGATTTCCACGATCTGCAAGGTCTCTGCATTGCACATCAAGGTAGGTACCGGGGTGATGCGGAACGCCTTGGCAAAGCGTTCCTCGCTTTGACGCAACGCCACCTCGGCGCGGCGGCGCGGCTCCAGGTCCATGAAGGTGAACAGCATGCAGGCTTCTTCGCCGATCTCGATCGGCTGGCCGGCCACCACCACCAGTTTGGTGGTGCCATCGGGCAGGCTGAGTTCGGCCTGCATCTGCGGGATGGTGGCGCCCTCGTTGAGCCGTTCCAGCCCCAGCTCACGGCGGTCGGCCATCTCCATCACGTCCACTTCGAACACGCTCTTGCCCACCACCGCTTCGCGCGTGTAGCCGGTCATTTCCAGAAAGCCCTGGTTGGCCTTGATATAGCGCTTGTCCTCGAGCCGGCAGATGCAGGCCGGCGCGGGATTGGCATTGAAGGTGCGTTCGAAGCGCTGTTCGGCGCTGGCCCAGTCGCTGGCATCGGCCACGATCAGCACCAGGCAATCCGGCTCGCCTTGCGCGTCGGTGAGCACCAGGCTGCGCACGCGATGCACCCACTGCGCATCGGTGCCTTCGCGGAACACTTCCACCACCACGTCGTTGAACACTTCGCCGGCAATCACGCGGTCGATGGGGTAGTTGCCGGCGTTCAAGCGATGGTTGTTGCGATAGCGCAGCTGGAAGCGAGCGCGGTAGTCGCTGACGGTGGCGCCCAGCTCGGCGAGTTCGCTGGCGCCATGCATGGCCAGCGCGGCCTCGTTGGCCCAGGTAATGGTCTGATCCGGCTCGATCAGGATCACCCCTTCGCTCAAGCCGGTGATGATCTGCTGCAACTGGCGGCGATTGGTGGAACTGGGCGGGCTGCTGGGAAGTGTGGCTTCACTGCCTGACGACATGGGTGACCCTCGGGCAAACAACGGCGGTAGAGAGCAACAGTGGGCGCTCACGGTAGCGGCTGCCTGACGCGAATGCACTAGCTGCACTGGTGCATCCGGCTCAGGCGTCAAGCCGGCGCCGCTTCCACACTGGCCCCACTTTCACTGCAATGAGGCCACTCCATGGCACAGGTTGTCCGTCCTTCCTACGCCCCCAAGATGTCGTGGGGCGCCGTGCTCGCCGGCTGCACCATCGCGCTGGTGACGTATCTGACCCTGAGCGTGCTGGGCACCGCGATCGGCGCGTCCACCATCGACCCGCTGCGCGAGGCCAACCCGGTCAGCGGGCTGGGCACCGGCGCCGGCATCTGGCTGGGGCTCAGCACGCTGGTGTCGGTGGCGCTGGGCGCGTTCGTCGCCGGCCGCCTGGCCACCGCGCGTGGCGGCACCCACGGCTTGCTCAGCTGGGCAGTCACGTCGCTGGTCACCACCTGGTTGGTGGCCGGGCTGGCCAGCAGTGCGGTCGGTACCGTGTCGGGCGTGGTCGGCAAGGGCTTGTCGCTGACCGGCCAGGGCATCGCCGCAGCCGCGCCGAGCCTGGGTAACGGGGTGCAGGATGCGCTCAAACAGCAGGGCATCGACCTGGATTGGGGCGACCTGCGCGGCCAGCTGGACACGCTGCTGCGCCAGACCGGCAAGGCCGAACTTGACCCCGAACGTCTGAAGGCCCAGGCCGAGGATGTGCGCGATGACGGCAAGGCCGCCGCTGGCGATGCGGCGCAGACCCCGCAGCAGGCCTCCGACGCCTTCGCCGCCTGGTTCGACCGGGTACGTGCCCAGGCCAAGCCGGCCATCGATGCCGCCGACCGCGATGCGCTGGTCAACCTGATCATGGCCCGCAGCGGCAAGCCGCGCGCGCAGGCCGAGCAGATTGCCGACAACTACGCGCAGACCTATCAGCAGGCCATGGCGCAGTACGCCGCGCTCAAGCGCAGCGCCGAGCAGAAGGCGCGCCAGGCCGGTGACGTGGCCGCACGCGGTATCTCCCGCGCGGCCTGGACCACGTTGGTGCTGCTGATCCTGGGCGCAGGCATCGCGTTTGGCGCCGGCCGTGCGGGACGCCGTACCGACCCGATCGTCGTGGTGTAGGCCCTGCAGGCTCCGGGCATGCGCTGGCATGCCGCTGCCCGCAGCAAGGCGCCGCGGCGGGAGACGGCGCCACGTTCCAGGGAGTGGACCTGAGCAAGGCACCGGGGTAACCCTTCGCGGCGACGGATGCCGCGGCTCGCTCGACACCGGGCCCTCTAGGGATGGCCCGGTGTTTTTTCATCCACAGCGCGGCCGCCACACCTGCGCCGTCCGCAGCACGGGAGTGGCGCCAACCGCCATGCGGTGCACCACGCCAGCGGCTGGCTGCGGCGTGCCTAAACACGTTGGCCGCAGCGCATGTCGCTCGCCGCTGCAGCCCGCGTCCTGCCCGGCCTGCGTGCCACAATGCCGCCACTTCCTACCAGGCACGGCCGCCACGTGAGTACAGCCCACCCCGTCGTTGCGCCGAGCGGTCTGGAGTTTCTGTCTGGCGGTGGGTTCATGGGCGCGACCATCCGCGCGCACGACTGGGCCGCCACGCCGCTGGGCGACCCGCACACCTGGCCGCAGTCGCTGCGCTCGGCATTGTCGATCATGCTCAATGCGCGGTTGCTGGGCGCGGTGCTGTGGGGGCCACAGCTGCGCATGTTTTACAACGACGTCTACCTGCAGTCGTTGGGCGACCGCCACCCGCATGCGCTGGGCCAGCCGGTGGCCGAGGTGTGGGGCGAAACCTATGCACCGATCGCCGACGATTTCGCACGGGTGATGCGCACCGGCGATGGGTACGCCCAGGCAGCCATCGCCCTGCCGATGCTGCGCAATGGCGTCTACGAAACCACCTACTGGAATACCACCGCATCCCCCATCCGCGGCGAGGACGGCAGCATCGTGGGGCTGCTCAACATCGCCATCGAAACCACCGCCCAAGTCGCGGCCGAGCGGCATCGCGACATCCAGAACGCGATGCTGAGCAACCAGAACACGCATCTGGTGCACGAGGTGGTCAACCGCACCACCGAACGCGATCGGGCGCTGGAAGCGGAAACCGCCGCGCGCCGCAACGCCGAGCGCGTGCAGCTGGCGCTGGCGGCCGGGGCCATCATCGGCACCTGGATCTGGGACCTGCCCAACGATGCGTTTTCGGTGGACGAGGCGTTTGCCGAGAACTTCGGCTTCGACCCATCCAGCAGCCGTACCGGCTTGCCGTTGGAACTGGTGATAGCCAACGTGCATCCCGACGATCGCGACGGCCTGCGCGCAGCGATCAACGAGGTACTGGCACGCGGTGGTGCGTATGCGCACCAGTACCGGGTCAGGCGCCGCGACGGCAAGTACTACTGGCTGGAAGCCAACGGCCGGGTGGAACATGCGCCGGACGGTACGCCGCTGCGGTTTCCCGGCGTGTTGCTGGATATCGATGCGCGCCACGCCTTGTCCGAAGAACGCGACCGCGCCCTGGCCGCGTTGCGCGAACTGAGCGAGACGCTGGAACAGCGTGTCACCGCACGGACCAGCGAGCTGATGGTGGTGGAAGAGGCGCTGCGACAATCGCAGAAGATGGAAGCGGTGGGCCAGCTCACCGGCGGCCTGGCGCACGACTTCAACAACCTGCTGGCCGGTATTTCCGGCGCGCTGGAACTCATGACCTTGCGCATGGAGCAGCAGCGTTTTGCCGAGCTACCGCGTTACCTCGGCATCGCGCAAAGCGCCACTACGCGCGCGGCATCGCTGACGCACCGGCTGCTGGCGTTCGCGCGGCGGCAGACGCTGCTGCCCAAGCCGACCGATGTCAGCCAGCTGATCGTCGACATCCTGGAGCTGGTGCAGCGCACCGTAGGGCCGGGCATCCGGGTGGAGAGCGTGCCCAACCCGGTGCTGTGGCCGGCACTGGTGGATGCCTCGCAGCTGGAAAACGCGCTGCTCAACCTGTGCATCAACGCGCGCGATGCCATGCCCGATGGCGGGCAGCTGCGCATCGACACCAGCAACCACTGGATCGACCACGGCCTGGCGCGGCAACTGGGCATGCGCCAGGGCCCGTACCTGTCGCTGTGCGTCAGCGATACCGGCACCGGCATGCCACCGGATGTGGTGGCGCGCGCGTTCGACCCGTTCTTCACCACCAAGCCGCTGGGCGAGGGCACCGGGCTGGGGCTGTCGATGATCTACGGCTTTGCCAAGCAGTCCGGCGGCCAGGTGCGCATCCAGTCGGAAGTGGGCAAGGGTTCGCGGGTGAGCATCTATCTGCCGCGGCATCTGGGCGCTACGGCGCAAACCGACGCACACGAGCAGCCGTTGCAACTCACCCCCACCGATGCCGGCGAGACGGTGCTGATCGTCGACGACGAACCGTCCATCCGTTTGCTGCTGGGCGAAATACTGCAGGAGCTCGGCTACACCGTGATCGAAGCCGGCGACAGCGTGGCCGGCCTGGGCATCCTGCAGTCGGAGGTGCGCATCGACCTGTTGATCAGCGACGTCGGCCTGCCCGGCGGCATGAACGGCCGCCAGATGGCCGACGCCAGCCGTGCGCATCGCCCCGGTCTCAAAGTGCTGTTCATCACCGGCTTTGCCGAGAACGCGCTACTGGACGACCACCACCTGGAACCGCGCATGGCAGTGCTGACCAAACCCTTCAGCGTGAGCGTGCTGACCGCGCGGGTGAAGGAGCTGATCGCCGCGCAGGCGTGAGTGCACAGGCACACGCACTGACCTGCGCTGCGACATCCTGCACCGCGACCACTGCAGCGTGCGTCCATGGCACGCTGCGTTGGTTGCCGGTTGCAGCGGTCTGCTTCACTTGTCGCGGCGTCGATCGCGCAAGTACGCCTCGACATCCTGCAGCGTGACGCGCCCACTGCCGCTGCGATCGATCTGCTCGAAGTGCGTGGCGACAAACCCGAGCCCGCGCGCTTGAGCCTGCTGCTTGGTGAGTGCATCGCCATGCGCCAATGCACCGTCGACGCCGAGCGTGCTGGCGATGCGCTGTTGCGCCTGATCTTCCAGGGTGTCGCCGGTGCTGTCCGTGCGTACCGTTTCCACGCCGACGTGACCGGTAGGCATGAAGGGGCCGTCGATCCCTCCGTGGCGGGCGGTGGTGGTTGTGATGGACGCGACGCGTTGCGGTGGCAACGCTTGTGCCCCGACGGTGGTTGCCACCACGCCGAGCATGCCAGTGGAGTAACGGACGCAGCGGAGCAGGCGCATCAGAAGTTCCTCACGATGGATGAGCGGAGCGATCATGGCGTTGCCGTCGCAGGAGCGGCATCGACATTGCGATTGTCCGGCCCTGGCGAATCCAGCAAGGCCAGCGGCACCGCATCGGCGATCGGCGCGTTGGCGTAGTAGGCGGTCAGGTCGGCTTGCAGCTTCGGGCGCGAGGTGTCGTCGAGATAGGTCATGTGGCCGCCCGCGTAAGTGGCCACCTGCACATCGGCATCGAGATTGCGGATGGTGCGCAACCGCGCGAGTTGCTTTTCGGTGCTGTAGAACGGCGTTGCAAGATCGTGATAACCGCTGACCGCAAACACCTTGAGCGCCGGATTCAGGCGCAGCGCCCCCAGCAGGTCTGGCAGGGTATCGGGCAGGAGCGCAGGCATCCCACGCCCGCTTCAAACACTGGATTGCAAGCCGATGCCAATGCGATCGCTGCGCAAAGGAAGCTCATGCGCTGCGCCAACGCGTCATATTTGTCTGCTGCATTTCATTTTCGCAGCCCTGTGCAGATGCAGACCTGCGAGCGACGACGCCTCGACGCGATCGACGACAAGGTCTGCGACGGCTGAAAAAGCCGATCGGACTGCGTCAGCGACCAGACACTCTCGCCGCTAGACGCGTTGCGCCTTGAGCTGCTCATCCTGTTGCTGCGTGGCAGCTTGCCGACTTTGCACATCAGGCGTGCGCTGTTCCAGAAGCGCCAGTTCGCTGAACGAAGTTTCGACGGGAGTTGAGGCCGCTTGAGCTGCGGGCATCTGCGCCCGCAAATGAGCGGGGTTGCCGGGATCACCCTGGACGATGAAGACTTGCTGTGCCTGATTGGCGTATTTGCCTTGATCGCTCAACATCACATGGTCAACGCGCTCAAGGCCATTGGCCACGGCGAGATTGGTCAGGCTCGCGGTCATACAAGCGCTCTTCTCGTCGCGCTCGTGTCCTATCTGCTGGCCCAGCGCTGCGACGCCTGCTTGGCACTGTTGATGCAGCGCGTGACGCGGATGGCCGGGCTGGTCCGGTGTCAGCGAAGTGTCTGTCGGGCCAGCAGCGCTGAACAAACCAGACGTACGCGGCGCTGCAGGCACAACCGCTGGTGTGGGGAGAAATGGTTGGATTGCGTCCTCGGGTGACAGGCCATGCTGCCCTACCTTGACCTGGTCACTCCAGGCAAGCTTTCCCTGGTGATCCATAAGGATCAACTTGCCTTCCTTCATGGCCTCGCCTACCAGCTGCGCGAGCTGCTCTTTGGACGCACCGGGATGGGCTGCGGCGATGCCTCTTCCAACTTGGTTGTTGTACAAGTCCATCGCCTCGCGGTTTGCAGGATTGCCCGGCCTTCCCTCGTGCGCGGTGGCGAATGCCTGCGCCCATTCGTTGCCGAATTCCTTGGCAAGCAGCGCATTCCAGTAGGTATGACGAAAGGCATCGCGATGCCCGTCATTGAGTTGCCACTCCTCAGCCTGCTCTTTTGGAATCCCTTCGGGAACTGGCTGGTCCGGGACGTGCCGCTTGCTCTCGCGAAACGCCAGATCATGTGTTTCCTTGAGTTCGAGCAGGCCTTGCAGGCCCCGACTCCAGGTCATCTCGTCCATGAGCTTTCCCTCAGTCCTGGTGACCTCGATCGAGGGCGTAAATGGGATGTTTACCATCCCCGCAAACCGTGGGTGATACTGGATCATCTGATCGTCCTGCACCTGAAACTGGTTACGGATTTGATCCAAATCAGATTTGTCGGACATCCTTGTTTCCCTCATTAACCCTGTACGGTGTGGTGACTGATCACTTTCCCGTCTTTATATTCGATATCGTATTTCTGTGTATCAACTGCATAGGGTGAAACGCCGAGGTAGTACACGTCCCTGGAAGTCGTTTCACCAATTCTTGTGTAATCGGGCGGGCCTAATAGCGAGATGACGTCATCCCTGCGCATTCCCACATGAATAGCCTGTTTCAGCGCTCCCACCATGTAAATTCGCTTGTTTTCTTCAAGGCCGACGCCGCGTTGCGATTTCCATACGGTTGCATCGAAGTCTTGTGTGGTTTGCATGGTACACGCGGCCAATGGAGTGAAAAATAAAAGAACCGCGAGCGCAATGACCTGCGCTGATGGAATATGCGTGTGCAGTGCCGGCATTTTACATCCTAGATGTTTAGCGAATGCCAGCCCGTGAGGGTTGCTAGCCGCACCGTCAGGATCCCATTCGCGCATTCCAATGACTCGCAGGGCGTGCATCGAAGCATAGTATGAAATCTTCCAGCGCGGTTAGTCGACATGGTCATCGGCTGACTGGCGCTGGATGGTGAGTTCAAGCAATCGCCATTGCATTACAGCAACTCACTCCACGCTTGCCGCCACCAGCCGTTGCCACAACGCGGCGTTGGCCGCGTCGTCCGGTTCCAGCGTCGCGAGCACGCCGAGCGCGTGGTCTTGCTGCTCGGCACCATGGCGGGCGAGCATCGCCAGCGCGGCGGCCAGGCGACCGTAACGCAATGCGCGGCCCAGGGTGGTGGCCAGCAGAGTGGTGTCGTGCTCGGGGCGCTGTTCGTCCAGCGCGGTGCCCAGCACCGGCGGCAGGTCCCAGGTGGTGGCGATCGTCTTGGCCACTGCGGCGGTGTGGCGTTCGACCAGCGCGGCGGCTACCTCCAGGCTGTAGGGCAGGCCGGGGCGTTCGGCGTAGGCATCGCGCAGCACCCGCAGGATCACCACCGCGCCCAGACCCTGCAGCAGGCCGGCCAGCTGGGCCGACAAGGTGTCGCCGCCGCGCTCGCGCATGTAGGCCGCCGCCGCCGTGGCGGTGCGCAGGGCGTAGTCCCACACCGCGGCCGGCAGGCGCGAATACAGGCCGCCGTCCAGGCTCAGCACCGGCTGCATCACTGCTGCAGCAACGATCTGGCGCACGCCCTCGGTGCCGATATGCACCACCGCCCGTTCCAGGCTTTCCAGCGGAGCGCCTTGCGGGCGATACAGGGCACTGTTGGCGATGCGCAGCAGGTTGGCGGCCAGCGCCGGGTCCTGCGCAATGATCGCGGCGATGCCGCGCCCGGAGGCGTCCGGGTCGTTGACCGCGCGCATCAGCTGCGGCAACAGGTGCGGGCGGCGCGGCAACAATTGCGGACGCAGGTCGACATGCGCCAGTGCACCGCCCACTGCCTCCAGCACCGCCAGCTGTGCCGGGTCGGTGGGCAGGCTGTCATCGGCCAATGACGGGGTGTCCATCACCACCGCGTACATGCGTCGCAGCAACGGGCGCATCGGCGGTGGCGCGTCCTGCAGGGGGGCGGCCACTGGCTGGGACGACGGTGGTTGCGGTTCGACCTGTTGTGCTTGGACCACGACCGGCTCCGTTGCGGGCGCCGGTACCGAGGCGATGGGGGCCGCGCTGCCGGTCGCCGCCGGCGTGGCAGGGTCCTGCGCGCGCTGGCGCATCCGCATCCAGACGACGGCGCCGACGATCATCGCGACAGCGAGAAGGCCGGCAACAAGCAGCAACACAGTGGCGAGGATCATGGGTAATTGTCTGACTCAGTGCCGCGACTATCGGTGATGGCGGGCGCGGCGGCAATGTGGAGCGCGCGCGCAGGCGCGCCGCCAGGTCGCGAACGCTTGGCCGGTGTCATGCCTGCGCGACCCGGCATACCGCGGGTCCGCGTCGCGCAGGCGAGGCGAGCGGCGAGGCGAGCGGCGAGGCGAGCGGCGAGGCGAGCGGCGAGGCGAGCAGGTGCTGGCGAGAAGCGTTGCGTCCGGTCGCCCCGCAGGGCCAGTCGCCCCCCCACATGCGCGCTGTCACCATTGCCCGGTAGCATGCGCAACGTCCACTGCCAGCCGAGCGAGTGCCTATGTCCACCGTTACGCTACACCGTGTGTTGCGCGCCAGCCCCGAGCTGGTCTACCGCGCTTTCCTGGATGCCGATGCGATGGTCAAGTGGCTGCCGCCGGCCGGCTTCACCGGCAGCATCGAGCACCTGCATGCGCACGTTGGCGGTACCTTCCGCATGGCCTTCACCCATTTCGCCAGCGGGCAGCGCCATGCCTTCGGCGGCACTTACCTGGAGCTGCAGCCTGGCGCCTTGCTGCGCTACAACGATGTGTTCGACGACCCGTCCCTGCCGGGCACCATGCTGACCACCGTGCGGCTGCAGGCGCTGCCATGCGGCACCGATCTGCACGTGGTGCAGGAAGGCATTCCCGAACAGATTCCGCTGCACGCCTGTTATCTCGGTTGGCAGGATTCGCTGACCTTGCTGGCGCATCTGCTGGAAGCGCAGCCGCAAGCCTGACCCGGGCTTGTCCGGGTTAATGTGGTTCGCACCACGTCTGGCAGTCGAGGTACCAGTTTCAGTTCCCGTGCCGCCGCCGTGCCATCGCCGGCGGCGCGAGTGAACAGGCGATTGCTGCGCGCGGCACCGTAGTGATTGGATGCGGCGTGTTTCCCCAGAGGCTGTGGGCACCGTTGCTGGCGACGGCGCGCCCTGTGGCGTATCGACGCAGTGCGGAAAACGAGATCGCAAGTGCGCACCCACGACAAGCTGCAACGCAGCAATGAGCGGGGTGTCGTCAAGCTGACCACTGCGCTGCACGTCACGCTAACGCACCGGCCCTCACTATGCGTTACCAGCTGTGCAGTTCTAGAGCATCTAGGCAGCTTAAAGGGTGCAGGCATCCGCAGTTGGACCACTTTCAACGGACATCACGCCAGGCGTGGTGTCCGTTTTGCCATGCGCGCCGGGAAATGCTGCCACGGTACGCAGGCAGCTTGTTGCGAGGAGGTTGAAGTCACCCAGGGCACGCGGGGCAATGCGCTCACCGTCGATAGGTCCTGACAGTGCGACGCGGTGCATTCGAGTGGGGCAACCTTCGCGTGCGACGGACACGACGCCACGTATGACGCCCGCTTTGTTATAGACGCTAGACCTTGCCTCGGCACGCAGGCAGATCGTGCCGGGCAACTGTCATCGACCAGCACGCGAGGCCAGGCGATCAACGTTGGTGTGGCCTGGTGACGCCACAGGCACGGGGTACTGTAGTGCAGGGACTTCGGCACGGATCAGACACAGCCCAGCGCTCGCGTTGCACGGCCAGTGACAGAAACACCAGTGGCACCAGGCGCCGGGTAGCGCGCTGGAGCATCAACCGAACAACCACGCCGCCAACCGCAGAGACCGACCAGGCAACCGGATATCGCGCGAGTACATCCGCCGCTACAGCGTGCCCTGTTTCCATAGCCGTACGATTTCGGCCGGCGCGTGTTCTTCGGGGATACGCAACGGTTCGCTGGCACCCTCCCAGGCGATGCTGAAGTAGCGGCGGTCGCCACCGCCGGCCTGCGGCGGCGGCAAGGCATGCGCCAGGCACTGGTCCAGCAGGCTGCGCAGTTGCAGGCGCTGCGCATCGTCCAGGTCGTCCATCACCAGCTGGCGTTCGCGGCGCATGGCCGGGAACGCGGCCACACCGCCCTCGCGGGCCAGGCGCAGGGTCACGCCGGCCTCCACGGGCGGCCGCTGCGCGCTCATACGCGCACACCCACGTCGCGCCACGCCTGCTGAACGGCACGTGTCTCGGCGCTGTCCGCACCGTAGTCGGCGCTGGCCACGCTGACGGTGAGCGCTGCAAAGGTGGCGAAGTCTGCCTTGGCGGTCAGCGCGCCGCCGGTGAGGGTGCGATACCAGATGCGGCCGGCCTTCTCCCAGGCTGCGCCGCCGATCGCCACCGCCGCGCGATAGAACGCGTGGTTGGGAATGCCGGAGTTGTAGTGCACCCCGCCATCGTCTTCCTGCGTGTCGACATACCCGGCCATGGTGGCCGGTTGCGGGTCCTTGCCCAGGGCCGGGTCATCGTAGGCGGTGCCGGGTGCGCGCATCGAGCGCAGGCCCGCGCCCTGGATGCCCGGCATCAACAAGCCCGCGCCGATGATCCAGTCCGCTTCCTGCGCGCTCTGGCGCAAGCTGTACTGCTTGATCAAGATGCCGAACACGTCCGACACCGACTCGTTCAACGCGCCGGACTGCCCCTGGTAGATCAGATTGGCGGTGCGTTCGGTAACGCCATGTGTGAGTTCGTGGCCGATCACATCCAGCGCAATGGTGAAACGGTTGAAGACCTCGCCGTCGCCATCGCCGAACACCATCTGCTCGCCATTCCAGAATGCGTTGTCGTAACCGCGTTCGTAATGCACGGTACCGATCAGCGGCATGTCGGCATCGTCGATGGAATTGCGCCCGTAGACCGTCTGGTAGAAGTCATGGGTGGCGCCCAGATATTCATAGGCTTCAGTGACGGCGACATCGTCGGTGGCGGCGGCACCCTCGTCGCGCACCAGCGTGCCGGGCAGGGTGGTGCCTTGCCTGGCGTCGTAGATCCTGCGCTGTACCGCGTGCGCGGCCTGTGCGGCTGGCGCTGACGCGTCATCGGCTTGCGCCAGCAGGCCCAGCGCACGCTGCTGGCGCAACTGCGCGGTGACCTGGCGCGACAACAGCGCGCAGCGACGGGCATGTTCGGGTGCTGCCTGGGCAACATGGTCCAGCAGGTAGGGCGGCAGGATCCCGGCACGGCGCGGCGAAACGAACGCAGACATCAGCGACCTCCACAAGAGCGGCACGGGCGACTATGCCGATGCCGGCTTTAGGAAATCGTTAGACCGCAGCGCCACTGCGCACCGGATACCGCCTGCCGTTCAGTCCAGCTGCGCGAGTGCCTGCTGGATCGGGGTCTGACCATCGATGAAGCCAATGGTCTTGCCGATGCTGGCCGGCGTCGCCAGCGTGGCGGCAATCACCTGGGCCACGTTGGCGCGCGAGACGCTGCCTTCGGTGTCGCTGCCGGGGTCGCGGGTGATGCGGCCGGTGGGCGCATCCAGGGTCAGGCGGCCGGGGCCGAGCACGGTCCAGTCCAGCGCGGTGCCGCGCAGATGCGCGTCGGCCGCGGCCTTGGCCTGGGCATAGGCAAAGAAGGGATCGTCCGGCCCGATGCCGTGCTCCAGCCCGGCGCCGAGATAGGACACCATCACGTAGCGGCGCACGCGCGCCTGTTCGGCGGCCTGCATCGAACGGATCGCCGCGTCGCGGTCCACCGCATAGGTGCGTGCGGCATCGCCGCCGCCGGCACCGGCCAACCACACCACCGCATCGTGGCCTGCCAGCTGCGCGGCAATGGCATCGGTATCGGCGTGCTCGATGTCGAACGCCAACGGCGTGGCGCCATCGGCAATCACATCGCCTTCGTGCTCGGGATTGCGGAACAGCGCGGTGACGTGATGACCGCCGTTCAACAGGAGTGGAGTGAGCAACCGCGCCACTTTGCCGTGGCCGCCGATGACGAGGATACGAGACATGCACAACTCCAACCGATGCGCGCCGACACAGCGCCGAGGATGATCATCCTCGCCAATGCGACGCTAAGACGATGTCAGCGCACGCGCGTGCAAGTGGTGGGCTGGCCAGCGCGTTCTTCGATGAAGCGAGCGGGCAACGCGTGCTGGCGCGAAGCACCCTGTCAGCGACCGGAGGCAGGGTGCAGCGTGCACCATTGCGAAGACACGACATCCTCTATCTGCGCTGAGGGCCGCCCGCCCTGTGCTGTTACCGCTCAGTGAGGGCGTGGCGGACGATGCATGCGCTACCGCACCGGGATAGCGCCAGGCACGGCCTATCCAGCGCTGTTGTGATCCCAAAGCTGCAGCACCTGTGCGATCGCTGCATCCATGAGCTTGAAGCCCACGCCATCCCTGGCGAGCGTGGACAGCCCAAGCAGGAAGCTGTCGAAGACGCAGGCCAAGGCGGCTGCATCCAGGCCGGAGACCAACTCTCCGCTGGCAATGGCGCGCTCCACGCAGGTGCGGATGCCCGCACGTGTCCGCGCGCGCGATCGCGTCAGCGGGGTCGAGATCGCAGCCAGTTCCGGAGAGGGCGCGCTCATGACCCCCAAGGCAACCATGCAACCCTTTGGGTGTCCGCGTTCGCATTGCATCTTGGCCGAGCGCCGCAACGCAAGCTCCAGCGCCTGTCTAGGCGCAAGCGACGTATCCCACAAGCACTGGGTGACCTGCGCGTAGGTCGCCAGATAGCGCTCCATGCACTCGGTATAGAGCGCTTCCTTGGAGCCGAACGCTGCATAAAAGCTGGGCGCGGTGATCCCGCCGCCGATTGCCGCCTTGAGCTGGCTCAGCGAAGTCGACTCGTAACCCTGCTCCCAGAACAGGTGCAGTGCCTGTTCGACCGCCACATCCCGGTCGAAGGTTCGTGGTCTACCCATCTGTGCCATAACGCGCTCCGCCGCCTAGATCGATACTATTCGATACATATGTCATTGACAACCGGATGCTGCCGGCCTAGATTTATATCTATCGGTATATATCTCGCGGCACTGCGAGAAGGAAATGGCGACAAACCCGCGCAGCGGGTTATTTTTTTCTCCAGATATGTACCGTTCGATACATAAAAGTAAAGACCTAATTGCTCATGACCAAGGACATCTTGTGACCGCTTCCAAGGCCTCGCCGGTACCCGCGCCTGCTGCTCCATTACCCATTGCCGCCCTGCTGGCATTGGCCATGACCGGCTTCATCTGCATCGTGACCGAAACGCTGCCGGCCGGCCTGCTGCCGCAGATCTCCGAAGGCTTGGGGGTGAGCCCCGCGCTTGCAGGGCAGACCGTGACCGCCTATGCAGTGGGCTCGCTGCTGGCGGCGATCCCGTTGACCATCGCCACCCAGCACTGGCGTCGTCGTCGCGTCCTGTTGCTCACCATCGTCGGCTTCCTGGTGTTCAACTCCGTCACCGCCCTGTCCACCCACTATGGTCTGACCCTGGTGGCGCGATTCTTCGCTGGCGCAGCGGCGGGCCTGGCGTGGAGCCTGCTTGCCGGGTATGCGCGGCGCATGGTGCAACCCGAACAGCAGGGCAAGGCCATGGCGATTGCGATGGTAGGCACGCCGATCGCGCTGTCGCTCGGCGTGCCGCTGGGAACCTGGATGGGTGGGCTGATCGGTTGGCGCACCGCGTTCGCGGCGATGTCGGCACTGACGGTCGCACTGATCGCCTGGGTGTTGCTCAAGGTGCCGGACTATCCCGGCCAGGCGGCAACGCAGCGGGTGCCGTTGCGCAAGGTGCTTGGCACGCCCGGCGTACGCCCGGTGCTCGCCACGGTGATGGCCTGGATGCTGGCGCACAACATCCTCTACACCTACGTGGCACCGTTCGCCGCGCGCGCAGGGCTGGGCCAGCGTGTGGACGTGTTGCTGCTCACCTTCGGCACGGCAGCACTGGTGGGCATCGGTGTCGCCGGCAAGCTGGTGGAACAGCATTTGCGCAGCACCGTGCTGGTTTCGTTGGCGACGTTCTTCGGGGTATCGGTGGTCCTGGCGCTGCTGCAGGGCGTGCAGCCGGTCGTGTATGCGTGCGTCGCGATCTGGGGGCTGACCTTCGGCGGTGCAGCGACGCTGTTGCAAACCGCCCTTGCCGATAGCGCAGGCGATGGCGCCGATGTGGCGCTGTCGCTCAATGTCGTGGCCTGGAACAGCGTCATCGCCGGCGGTGGCGTGTTGGGCGGGGTGCTGCTGGAGCATTGGGGAGCGCAGAGCTTCCCGACCGCCATGGCCGTGTTGCTGGCCATCGGGTGGGCGATTGCGTGGTCTGCCCGAACCCACGGATTTGCGGCCGGCGCGCGTGCAGCGGTTCCTGGCCATTAGCGCGTGCGAGGGCCGTAGCGCGCGGTGCCAGGACGTGGTGGCGGTTCGCCTCAAGGCAGGTGCCGACACCCCGGCATGGCGCCAGTGAGCTGCACCCGGATGAGGTCAGGGGGGCAGAGACGCCATCCACGCCGGAACAGTGCCAGCCCGCGCGTGGCCGAGTTGCTCCTAGGGCCACATCTGTGACAATTGCCAGCCCGTTCACGAGACAGCTCATGCCTACTTCCGATCTGCGCGCGCGCGTTGGCTGCGGCGCCTTCATCCAACGGGCCGATGGCCACCTGTTGCTGGTGTTGCGCGGACGTGCGCCCGAGCAGGGGCATTGGGGCCTGCCCGGTGGCAAGGTGGACTGGATGGAAACGGTGGAAGCCACCGTGGTACGCGAAGTGCTGGAAGAAACCGGCCTGCAGGTGCATCCGCAACGGGTGCTGTGCGTGGTCAGTCATTTCGAACCGGACATGGACCCGCCGCAGCACTGGGTGGCGCCGGTGTATCTGGCCCGCATCGAAGGCAGCGAACAGGCGCAGCTGCGCGAGCCGCACGTCTTGCACGACATCGGCTGGTTCGCACTGGACGCCTTGCCCACGCCGCTGACCCGCTCGGCGTTGCAGGCGGTGCAACAGCTGCAGGCCGAGCGCGGCACGGCCGGCTGACAGGCCGGCGGTGGCGCCAGGCGGTGATCACCGCATCGGGTCGGTGCCCGGCGTACCTTGCGCGCCCGACTCCGACCCGCCACGACGTGCGCCGCCGCTACCGGTCGCCGGTGATCGCGCCCTGCGGCAGCACATGGCTTTTGCCGCGCCGCTCGGCTAACGTCGCACTGCCGCGGCCAGGGGAGCTGGCCTGCGGATGTCGAACCACACGTGTCGAATCACTCGGCCGGGACGCCGATGACGGCTGAGCGCCCGGTCACTCATCAAGGAACGAAGAATGGAATCGCTCTATCCGCAAGGGCCGGCGGTGGTGCCGGAACGGCTGACCGCGCCCAGCAGCAGGTATCGCCGGCATGCGTGGCTGGCCATGCTGGGGCTGGGCGGTTTCATCGCGGTGTATCTGGGACTGCTGGGCTGGTTCGGCTGGACCGCCTACCGGCTGGTGTCCGGGCTGGTGCAGGGCTCGGGCGGCGAGCAGGCGGTATGGCTCTGGCTGGTGGCGATCGGCGCGGCGTTCCTGGCGGTGTTCATGACCAAGGCGCTGATCTTCAACAAGCGCGCCGAACGCGATACGCGCGCGCTGGAGCTCAGCCCCGCCGAGCAACCGGAGTTGTTCGCCTTCCTGCATCGGCTGGCCGACGAGGCCGGCGCGCCGCGTCCGCACAAGGTCTACCTGTCGGCGCAGGTCAACGCCGGGGTGTTCTACGACCTGTCGCTGCTCAATCTGTTGCTGCCGTCGCGCAAGAACCTGGATATCGGCCTGGGCCTGGTCAATGTGCTCAACCTGGGCGAATTGAAGGCCGTGCTGGCGCACGAGTTCGGCCATTTCGCCCAACGCACCATGGCGGTCGGCCGCTGGGTCTACATCGCCCAGCAGATCGCCGCGCATATCGTCGGCAAGCGCGATGCGCTGGACAAGCTGCTGGCCACGCTGTCGCGGATCGACCTGCGCGTGGCGTGGATCGGCTGGGGGCTGTCGTTGATCGTGTGGTCGATCCGCTCGCTGGTGGAAATCGCCTTCCGCGGCGTGGTGCTGGCGCAGCGTGCGCTCTCGCGCGAGATGGAATACCAGGCCGACCTGGTGGCCGCCTCGCTCACCGGCAGCGATGCGCTGGTGCATGCGCTGCACAAGCTGGAAGCGGCCGACGACGGCTGGCAGCGCGCATTGCGCTTTGCCGGGCGCGAATTTGCGCAGGAGCGCCCGGTCAAGGACCTGTTCGCGATCCAGTCGCGCATCATTGAACACATGCGCGTGGTGTTGAACGACCCCGCCCATGGCGCCACGCCTACCGTGCCGGCGCAGGCCGCCCAGGCGCATCGCCTGTTCCAGAACGACATCGCACAAGCCTCGCAGATGTGGGCCACCCATCCGCCCAGCGCCGCACGCGAAGAGAATCTCAAGCGCCGCTACATCGCCTGCCCGATCGATGCGCGCCCGGCGATGGAGCTGTTGCGCAACGCGCAGGCGCTGCGCGAGCAGGTCTCGCGCCGGCTGCTGACCGGCGAGGTGAGCGGCTTCGTCGACACCGCCGTCTCGCTGGCAGCACTGGAGCGCGAATTTGCGGCGCTTCCGTTGTCGCGCCGCTACCAGGGCTTGTACCTGGGCCGCTCCTGCACGCGCAATGCCCGCACCCTGGCCGAGCTGTACGCCGACCCGTTGCCCGATGGCGATCTGCTGCAGGCGCTCGATGGCCTGTACCTGCCCGCCGATGGCCAGGCCATCGAGCAGCTGCGCGAGCGCGAACGCCAGCGCGCCACCTTGCAGGGCCTGATGGACGGCGGCCTGCGCGCCACCGGCGGGGTGTTGACCTGGAAAGGCACCAACCTGTCGCGTGCGCAGCTGCCGGCGGTGATCGCCGAGCTCGATGGCGAATTGCAGGTGCTGCGCGCCCGCGTCAGCGGCCACGACCGCCGCTGCCGCAGCGTGCATCTGGCCGCCGCCAACCGCCTGGGCGGCGACTGGCCGGCCCTGTTGCGTGGCTATCTGGCGGTGTTGCACTACACCGACCACACCATCGCCGACCTGGACGATGCGTATCTGCTGCAGCTGCAGACCTTCCACGCGGTGATTGCCGATGGCCGCGTGTCTGCCAAGGAACTGCGCCAGCTGGTGGCGGCCTGCAACCAGGTGCAACGCGCCCTGCGCCACGTGTACGAACAGGCGCCCAGGCTGCGTTTGAATGCACCGCTGTCGGCAGCCCTGGGCCAGGAGTGCTGGGAGCAGTGCCTGCCGGAGTTCCGTCTGGCCGAGGCCGACGAGCACAACATCGATTCCTGGATGAAGGTCGCCAAGGGCTGGGTGCAGGTCACCATGGAGGCCCTGGAGGCGCTTCGCGATGCCAGCCTGGAGCAGCTGCTGCAGGCCGAAGATGCGGTGGCGCAACGCCTGCGCAGTGGCGAGCACACGCCCACCACCGACACCCCGGCCGTGGCGCCCGGCGATTACCCGGTACGCCTGCCGGGCGATGTGCGGCAGCGCAATCTCAAGCAGAACCTGTGGCAGCGGTTTCTGGCGGCAGACGGGCTGTTTCCGTCCGTCGCGCGCGTGGCGGTCGCAGCCTCGATCGTGGCCGGCGTGCTGTGGGCCGGCGGCAGCGTCGGTCTGGCCGAAGTGGTGGCCTACAACGGCCTGCAGCAGACGGTGACGGTCAGCATCGACGATCAGACCGCCTCGCTGCCGGCCAACGGGCGCCATGTGTTCCAGCTGCCCGAACAGGCCAGCCACCACATCAGCACGCGCACGCTCGATGGCGCCGTGATCGAACGCTTCGATGCGCCCAGCGGCGGGCATGGCGGCCAGTTTGCCTACAACGTGGCCGGTGCGGCGCTGCTGGTGAACTGGCGCGCCAGCTACGGCTCGGCCGCCGAGGACCGCACGCGCCGGCTGGCCAACGCGCGCTGGGAGCGCACCACCGCCGATGCGGTCTTCGAAGAGCCGCCCGCGCAGGTCAGCGACAAGGGCAGCCAGTACCGCGAGGTGCTCACCGCCGTCGCCGAGCGGCCGCCATACCAGCTGCTGGGCGAACTCACTCCGGCGCAGGACCTGGCGCTGATGCAGGCGCATGCACGCTGGGATGACGCGCAATCGGTCTATCTGGAGCAATGGATGCAGCAGTTGCACAGCGCCGCGCCGCAGGCGCTGCCGGCCATCGTGGCCGAGCGGCTGCAGCGCAATCCGCAGGATGTGGTGGCACTGCGTGCGCAGCAGGACGTCGCCGCGCCCGAGCAGCGCGCGCAGGTGTGTGCGCAGCAGACCGCGCTGGCCGCCGCGCATCCGGCTGTCTCCGGCCTGCAGTACGCGGCCATCCGCTGCACACCCAATACGGCCGCGCGCGACCAGGCGTTTCTCAGCGCCCAGCAGCGCTGGCCGAAGGATCCCTGGTTGCAGCGCGCCGCGGCGACCGTGCACGCCGAACAGCACAACTTGCCTGAGGCACAGGCGCTGTACGAGCAGGCCGCACAGTCTCCGGCGATGGCTGACGAGGTGGTGTCGATGCTGGCGCGTCTACAGCGCTACCGTGGCCAGGCACCCGATCTTTCGGCGCTGGCGCAACGCTCGCCGTCGCTGGCATCTGCGTTGGCGCTGGAAACCGGCAAGGGCACCGAAGGCACGCCGTACCAGAGCTACCACGCGCTGGCCGGCGGGCAGCTGGATGCTGCAGTCACCGAGGCGGCACCCAACCCGGACGTCCAGGCACGCATCGTGCGGCTGGCGGCCGCCTCGCAGGGCGCCAGCGCGGCGCTGCTGCAACAGGCGCGCGCGCTCGATGCCAAGGCCGGGCTGGACATGTTCACTGCGCCCACTGCCTGGGCGCTGGCGGCCCGCCAGGGCTGGCCGGTGGAGCCGTTGCGCGACGCCACCGTGCGCGCCACCGGCGAGGACGCCGCCGGCATCATGCGTTTCTTCACTGCCGTGCAGGCCGGTGCCGACCAGCAGCGCGCCGATGCGGCCCTGACCGGCGTCAGCCTGGTCGGGCGTGGGCTGGCGTATGCGATGGCAGCGGTATGGCTGGGCGAGCGTTGCCCGCAGGCATGGCGCGAGGGCGCCAAGCAGTTGCTGTTCAGTAGCGAACGGCCGTATCTGGGCTGAGGCGCGTGCTGTCGGACCAGCGGCGCCGGCCTCACGGCCGGCCCTGCGCAGGCGCGGGCACATGGCCTTCTCGTCGTCCTCGCTAGGCTGTCGGCCGTTTTTGGTGTGAGCCGCACATGCCCTCTTCCGAGCTTCGTGCCTTTGTCGTCCGTGTGATCGTGGTGCTGGCCCTGGTGGGCTGCGCATGGCTGCTGTGGACCCTCTCGGACCTGCTGCTGATGGTGTTCGGCGCGATCGTGGTAGCGGTCCTGCTGCGTGCGCTGACCAGTTGGGTGACACGCCATACACGCCTGTCCGACGGGTGGGCGCTGGCGGTGGTGGTCATCGTGCTCGCACTGGGATTCACCGCATTGTTATGGCTGTTCGGCTCGCAACTGGCCTCGGAAGTGGGCGCGTTGCAGCGCACCTTGCCGCAGGCATGGACGCGGCTGCACGACTGGATCGCGGCCGGGCCGCTGGGACCGACGCTGGAGGAGTTGACCCGGCAGGCGCCGGCACGCGTGTCCAACCTGGCGCCACGCGCCGGTGCGTTTGCGCTGGGTCTCACCGGTAGCGTGGCCAACCTGTTCCTGGTGCTGGCCGGCGCGGTGTATCTGGCCGCGCAGCCGCAGCTGTACCGGCGCGGGGTGCTGCTGTTGCTGCCGGCGCATGTGCGGGCAACCACCGACGACGCCTTGCAGGCCAGCGGCACCGCCCTGCGGCTGTGGTTGCGCGGCCAGCTGCTGGCCATGGCGGTGGTGGGCGTGCTCACCGGCCTGGGCCTGTGGGCATTGGGGATCCCCGGGGCGCTGGCACTCGGCATCATCGCCGGGTTGCTGGACTTCGTGCCGATCGTCGGCCCGATCGTGGCAGCGATTCCCGCGATCCTGCTGGGCTTCACCGTGAGTCCGCAGATGGCGTTGGCCACGGCGGCCCTGTTCGTGGTGGTGCAACAGATCGAAGGCAATGTGCTGATCCCGCTGATCCAGCAACGCACCGTGGACCTGCCGCCGGTACTGATGCTGTTCTCGCTGTTCGGCATCGGCATCCTGCTCGGCCCGGCCGGCGTACTGTTGGCTGCGCCGCTGACGGTGGTGGGATTTGTGCTGATCAAACGCCTGTACGTGCAGGAGGCGCTGGGCACGCCCACCTCGATCCCGGGGCAAAAACAGCCGTAGTGGCTGCGCGCGCGGGTGCAGCGTACGCGCCGCGGATCGGCCCGCAAGCATTGCAGCGCCCGAAAGCCGGAAAGCATCGCGCGCAATCACGTTTTTTGCCTGCATCTGGGGCCGCCTTTGCCTGCCTTGAGCCACCACGCGCTAACGCCACGCTGACGCCGGCTAGGCGCAACGCTTACATCTTCTCGCCTAGCTTGGAAGTCGACGCGGTGCAGCACGTGCCGTGCCGACAGAGATCAGGAGAACATCGGATGAGTCTGCAAATCCCTCAGGGTGCCTTGGTAGTGGTCGCCGACGGCGGCGAAGCGCGCTGGTTTACCAACACCGGCAACGAAGCCAAGCTGGTCCTGCGCCAGCACGCGCGTACCGACGTGCAAAACGTCGACGACGAAGGCCCGGCAGGCAAGGCGCCGCGCGATCTCACCGAGACAGACCTGGACGAGATGACCTTTGCCAAGCAACTGTCGCAGGCCCTGAACGATGGTGCCCTGAAGCAGGAATACGCACATCTGGTACTGGTCGCCGACCCGACCACTCTGGGCCGTGTGCGCCCGTTGCTGCACAAGGAAACCCAGCAGCGCTTGGTCGGCGACCTGGCCAAGGACCTGACCAACCTGCCGTTGGAAGATATCCAGCGCGCGTTGTCCTAAGGGCAACGGTCTTTTAGGTTGCTAGGTTGCATGTAAGGCGGGCGCGGTTGAAGCTTGGACGGGGCAACGTTGGATCACTTTCTGTTGCTCCGCTGCTTACCGCGCCTGCCTGATGACCGCGGCTCGCGCGAAGTGGGCGTCGGTATGCAGAGATGCGTGGCGTATTGAACCAAGAAAAAAAGTGTCAGATGCCTTACGAATGCCAGCCGCCGTTGAACTGCGCTTCGAAGGTGTTGAGGATCAGTGTCTGAGCGCATGCCAGGCACGCAAAGGTGGCAGGCTGTCTGCATCAATCACGCTCAGTCACGGAGACAGCGCCGATGGGGTTTGTTCGCGAGTACGCCACGCAGGCACCGGAGCGCAGCGCCGTCGACGCGCAATCCGGCTTGCAGGTCCTGGAATTTGGCACCGATTGGTGCGGGCACTGCATTGCCGCGCAGCCGCTGCTGCAGAAATTGCTGGGCGGTTACGACGCAGTGGATTACCGCAAGATCGAAGACGGAAAAGGGCGGCCGTTGGGACGGTCTTTTCACGTCAAGCTGTGGCCAACCGTGATCCTGGTGCGCGATGGAGAAGAAGTAGCGCGTGCCGTGCGCCCACAGACGCGCGAGGATCTACAGGACCTGCTCTCGGCGCTGGATGCGCAGTGACATCGCATTGCGCGTAAGCCTGCCCAACACGGGTAATGGTCTCGGCGTGGGTAACTAACCTTGACGTCTCGTTTGGCGTGCAGTCCGCGGTGCACCCGGTCAAACGCGACGCATTGCAGCTGACAGCCAACTGCAATGCCGCGAGGCGGATGGAGTCGGTGTTTGGCGCGACAGCACTCCGCATACAGTGCGGCGCTGAACGTGTCGTCCACGTTGATCTGCCGACTGCTCGCTATGTTGCGTCCGGCGCCCTATGCGACCGTGAGACCCACCCCCGCCGACCGCCGTAATCCCCGGAAATTGGGCAGTTTGCGCGACACTCGGCATCGACAGCACCACGGCCATACTGTGGCTGTGAGCGCATCGTCTACATTCATCTGACGACTGCTCGCTACGGTCTGCCAGCCGCTCCACGCAGAGGTGAGCGCACTCTCCACTACCGAAATCCCTGCAAATTGAGCACTTTGCGCGGTCGTGCCTGCAGCGATCGGCACGCTGGTGTAACATGGCGCGCTGATCAAGCCCTTGGGTCTACGCCCATCCCTTTGGTCATCTGTCCCGCAGCGCCGCTGAGTTGACGCGGCCGTCCGGGAATGCCTCCGGCTGTTGCAATGCATGTGCTGATGCCGTGCGTGTGATGTGCCGTGTCCTGTGCGTTGCCAGGACGAGCAGGTAGCGGTGGCCGTTTCTGGAGATTGCACATGCACGACACGCGCGCGATTCGATCGCACTTTGGCTGGTTCAAACGGCGTCGCCAGCTGCAACTGGACGAGGTCACCGTGGTGGACCGCGGCATGCTGCGCAAGGCCGTTGGCGCGGCAGCGCTGGGCAATGCGATGGAGTGGTTCGATTTCGGCGTGTACGGCTATCTGGCGGTGACGCTGGGCCAGGTGTTCTTTCCGGCCAGCAACCCCACCGCGCAGCTGATCGCCACCTTCGCCACCTTCACCGTGGCGTTCCTGGTGCGGCCCATCGGCGGCATGGTGTTCGGCCCGCTGGGCGACCGCTACGGGCGTCAGAAGGTGTTGGCGGCCACGATGATCCTGATGGCCTTGGGCACCTTCAGTATCGGCCTGATTCCCTCCTACGAACGCATCGGCCTGTGGGCACCGGCCTTGCTGTTGCTCGCGCGCTTGTTGCAAGGCTTTTCCACCGGCGGCGAATACGGCGGCGCGGCCACCTTCATCGCCGAATACGCCACCGACCGCAATCGCGGCCTGATGGGCAGCTGGCTGGAATTCGGTACGCTGGGCGGCTACATCGCCGGCGCCGCCACGGTGACCGCGTTGCACATGAGCGTGACTCCGGCGCAGATGCTGGACTGGGGCTGGCGGGTGCCGTTCCTGATCGCCGGCCCGCTTGGCCTGCTGGGCCTGTACATGCGCATGAAGCTGGAAGAAACCCCGGCATTTCGCGCCTACACCGAGCAGTCGGAGCAGCGCGAACGTGAAACCGCCGGCCAGGGCCTGATGACGCTGCTGCGCCTGCACTGGCCCCAGCTGCTCAAGTGCGTGGGCCTGGTGCTGGTGTTCAACGTTACCGACTACATGCTGCTGACCTACATGCCCAGCTACCTCAGCGTCACCATGGGCTATGCCGAGAGCAAGGGCTTGCTGCTGATCATCCTGGTGATGCTGGTGATGATGCCGCTCAACATCGTCGGCGGCCTGTTCAGCGACAGGCTGGGCCGCCGCCCAATGATCATCGGTGCCTGCATTGCGCTGTTTGTGCTGGCGATTCCGTGCCTGTTGCTGATCGGCAGCGGCTCGGATGCGCTGATCTTCCTTGGCTTGATGCTGCTGGGCCTGGCGCTGGTGTGCTTTACCAGTTCGATGCCGTCCACGTTGCCGGCGCTGTTCTATACGCCGGTGCGCTACAGCGCCCTGTCGATCGCCTTCAATGTGTCGGTGTCGTTGTTCGGCGGCACCACGCCGCTGGTGACCGCCTGGCTGGTGGAGCGCACCGGCGACCCGTTGGTGCCGGCGTATTACCTGATGGGCGCGGCGGCGATCGGGCTGGTGACGATGCTGTTCGTGCGCGAAACCGCCGGCCTGCCGCTGCGCGGCTCGCCGCCGGCGGTGGCCAGCGATGCGGAAGCGCGTGCGTTGTTGCAGACCGATAGCCCGGTCACGGTGGATGCGCAGCTGCCGCTGGCCAACCCGCCGTCGGTGGGCCAGCCGCGTACCGCTTGAGAGCGGCTGGCCCACCGACGGCGCTCACCACCAGGCGGGCGCGGTCGGCGCTTGGTGTGGCATGGACCACGCGCCCACTCCGGTTCCTGGGCGCCGACCTGACGACCCGCTCGCTACGTTGTGGTAGCCGCTGTTGGCCTGGCGCTGGCGCTCAGCGCAGCGCCGGATCACGGGTATCGGGCATGTCCGGATACGGCATGCCCTGCCCGGTTTCGACGTGGCGCTTGAGGCTGCTGCCCAGGAAGAACTGCCAGCCCTGGCGGCAGAGCTCCAGGCACGGCGACTCGCGGTAGCCGGACTGCACGAAGTCCACGCGCGTGCCTTCGCCGGTGGAGACCAGATCGAAGCGCATCACCGTGCCCTCCCAGGCGCTGGTGTCGAGCATGTTGGAGCGCTCGCAGCGCCAGCACACCAGCCGATGGTCGGCGCCGGCATCGATGCGCAGCTCCACGCGCCAGCCGTGGCCGCTCCAGTCCAGGCAGACGCGGCCGTCGACCTGACTCACCTCGCGCGTCCACCAACGTGCCAGTTGCGCCGGCTCGGACAGTGCGGCGGAGACCACCTCCGGTGCGGCGGCAATCACCACGCTATGGCGGATCTCGTGTTTCATGTCGAGGGCATTGGCTGCGTAGATGCCGATGATGGCGCATTTTGCCCGCCAATTGCAGCCTTGCACGGTGTGCGGGTACGGCGCTCGTCCAACGCTCACATGGCGCTGGGTACCATCGGCACGGTCCTTCGATGAGCAGAGCAGGCATGACGACGCTTCCGATACCGGTGATGGACGCTGCCGCGCAGCGCGACCTGACTACCGCCCATGCGTTACTGGAAAACCCCGGTGTGGCGGCCCAACTGGCCAATGCGCTGGGCGCGCCGATCGAGAGCCTGATCAGCAAGCGGCTGCCCAAGCTGGTGACCCGCAGCATCGATGCCGCCACCCGCCGCGCCTTGCAGGTGGCGATGAAATCGGCGCTGCTGAGCCTGCGCGGCAAGACCGACGCGCCACAGCCGGCATCCACCGCCCGCCACACCCTGGCGGTGGCGGTGGCCGGCGGCGCAGGCGGCTTTTTCGGCCTGCCCGGGTTGATGGTGGAGCTGCCGCTGACCACCACGGTGATGCTGCGCTCGATCGCCGATATCGCCCGTGCCGAAGGCGAATCGCTGCAGGACCCGGACACCGCGCTGGCCTGCCTGGAAGTGCTGGCGCACGGCGGCCGCAGCGCGGTCGACGATGGCGCCGAATCGGGCTACTTCGCGGTGCGCACGGCCATGGCACAACAGCTCAGTGCGGCCGCCCGTCATGTCGCCGCGCACGGCTTTGCCAGCAAGGGCGCACCGGCGCTGGTCTCGTTGGTCTCACGCATCGCCGCCAAGTTCTCGGTCAACGTGGGCGAGAAGCTCGCCGTGCAGGCGGTGCCGCTGGTGGGCGCAGTGAGCGGTGCCACGCTCAACACGGTCTTCATTCGCCACTTCCAGGCGATGGCACGCGGCCACTTCATCGTGCGCCGGCTGGAGCGACAGTTCGGCACCGACGCGGTGCGGCGTGCGTATGAGGCGCTGCCATCGCCGCGCTGAGAGGTAACGCATCGGGTCGATCAGCCGTACCTTGACTGATCGGCCCGATCCCTAACGTATGCAAGCTGTCGTCAGGCCTCCGTCAAATCGGTTGCGCCGTACACAGCGCGCGTGCGGTGGCCGATCCAATGAACTGGTTATTGGCGTCACTCACCATCACCGTGGCGTTGATGAAGGTATCGCCCCGCAGACAATAGAAAGAACAGTCGGAACTATTTGTGCAGTTTCTAGGGAAAATGGCACCGGCCGTGTTACTGAAACTCCATGCATATTTGAATGGCTGCGGAGACCCGGGACTATCTACCCCTGCCCAGCAATAATCACTGCCTGTGCAATCAAGCAGCACGGTTGATGCCTGTGCGTTAGCGCTCGGCGCGTAGGTCAGGCTGGCAGCCGCCAACAAGATACTTGTGGTGCAAAAAGCAACGGCCTTGTTCATGCACATGTCCTCGTGAGTAAGTCCCCCCGGCGAGATAGTGCATCGTTGGCACATCAAGAGATGGGATGTAGATCCATCTTTCATCTGCTTATTACCAGAGACGTCCTGATCGGCAATCTGGTCACTTGACCTCGCATGGCGCGTCACCAGGCATAATCGGGAACTCAAAAAGCATTCCAGTACGATGACCAAGCCCTTCTCACCCGCCTCCGCACGCAACCGCGATCCAATCCTTGCGGTGCTGCAGCGGCACTTCGCCGATCGCCACCACGTGCTGGAAATCGGCGCGGGCACCGGCCAGCACGCCGTACACTTCGCTGCCGCGATGCCGTGGCTGCAGTGGCAGGCCAGCGACCACGCCGATCATCTGCCCGGCATGCAGCAGTGGCTGGACGAGGCGGCGCTGCCCAACACACCGGCGCCGGTCGCCATGCAGGCCGTGCTGACGCCCACGCCTGGGCTGGCACCATTGCCGAGCTTGCCCGTGCTGCCCGATGGCCAGCGGGGTTTCGATGCGATCTACAGCGCCAATACCTTGCACATCATGGGCTGGCCGCAGGTACAGGCCTTGTTCGCCGGCCTGCCTGCGGTGATGGCGCCGCAGGCGGTGCTGGCGATCTATGGGCCCTTCAACCGCGATGGCCGGTTCACCAGCGACAGCAATCGCGACTTCGATGCGATGTTGCGCGCGCGCGATGCGGCATCGGGGATTCGCGATGCGGCCGACGTGGACGCGCTGGCCGCGCAGGTGGGCTTGCAGCTGCTGGAAGACGTGGAAATGCCAGCCAACAACCGCTGCCGGGTATGGCGTCGGAGTTAGAGCAGCTAACAAAACTACTGCGCAGCCGCCAGGCGGGCGCGGCCGGTGCTCGGAATCGGCATGTACCACCCGTACACTCCGGTTCCTCCGCGCCGTTCACACCCGCCTGACGACTGCTCGCTACGTTTTGTTAGCCACTCTTAGAGCCTATTGACGCTTGCCGCGCGCCAGGCGGTGCCGTTGCTGACGCTGCATCGCATCCGCGCCAGCGGCTGCGGTCCCCGCATTGCCGAGTACGCAACGCTGCGTTATCGCTTGCGGTGTCGTCGTCGTGGCCACGACGCACTGCGCGCCGGATCGCACGCGGCGGGGCACGTATGTCATTGCTGCGGTGGATCGCGGCGCACCGCCTGCGGTGTCTTGCCGGTCCAGACCCGGAACGCGCGAACGAACGCGTTGGGATCTTCAAACCCGAGCAGCAAGGCGATCTCTGTGCAGGACATCAGGGTGTTGCGCAGATAAGAGCGGCGAACACATCGGCCGCAGCACGCGTAGCGACGGCCTCGCCGGTAGTCAGGCGCGCCTGCGCTCCAGCCACCATGTGGTGGTTGCCGCCACCAGCCACAGCAGCAGCCATGGCCAGCGTGGTCCGGGCTGCGGGGCGGGGCGCGTCGTTGCAGACGTGGATGCGTGCGCTGCGGCCAATGCCAGCGTGCGCGCGCGCAGTTGCTGCCGGTACAGCGCCGGCGCCTCGTCGGGCGCGCGCACATAGATCCAGCGTGGGCCGGGTCCGGCGTGCAGCTGATGCCAGCCGGTGGCTGCCGGCCAGTAGCCGGCGCAGCGCGCTGCGTTGCCGGTGCGTTCGACCAACAGAGGCTGGCGGCTGCCATCGGGCGCGCTCACGGCCGCGTCGGCCGCCAGATCGCACAGGCGCATGCGTTGTCCCGACCAGCCCTCCTGCACCGCCGATGCTGGCGCACCTGCCGGCCGCGCCACCGCGCCGAGCAATTGTGCCCAGAGCTGCGCATGCAGCGCGCGCTGGCCGGCCAGCACCAGGGTGTAACTGTCCTGGACCACGCTGACCCCGATGCGCCCGCGCCCGACACTGCGCCACCAACCCAGGGCCGTGCCGTCGCTGGCGCGTGCGGCGATCACCGCATCGCTGGCCTGCGGCTGCAGGTTGCGGCGTTGCAGCGGCGGCGGGGCGGTCTGTGCGCCGGCATCGCCAGGCGTGCCTGCCGGTGCCAGGGCAACGGCGCTGCTGGCGTCGCCGCCGGTCACCGCCAGCCCGAGCGCGGCCAAGGCGGTGCGGGTGGCGGCGTCGGCCGGATCGGCCGCCTGCACCAGCACGCCCAGGCCGCGCGCGATCGCTGCGCTCACCGCCTGCCGTTGCGGTGTGGGCATGGCCAGCAGGCGACGGGTGTCGAGCACCAGCACATCCATCCGGTCCAGGCTGGCGGCGTCCAGGCTGACCGCATCGCCCAGCTGCAGACCCGCGCTGACGCTGACCTGGCTGCGCGCCACCAGCCCCGCATCGCTGGCCCAGCGGCGCAGGTACTTGAACTCCGGCTGCGGCGCACCGGCCAGCAGCACCACCCGGGCCGGCGGCACGGCGGCGATCTGCACCGGGACAGCGAGGCGGCCCAGCTTGCCGCCGGCGGCATCGCGCAGCTGCAGCGCGAACAGCACCTGCCCTGGCGCATTCGCCAGGCCGCGCAGGCGTACCTGGCCATGCGCATCCGGGCGGGCGCGATCGACGCGTTGGCCGGACGGGTCGAGCAGCTCGACCTGGGCAGTGGCCACGCCCTGCAGCTGCGCGGTGATGGTGACCACCTGGCCCGGCGCGACGGTGGCCGGTGCCCAGGCCGCGACCAGCCCGCGTACCGGCGGGCCCAGCGCGGCCTGCACCGCCACGCCTGCCAGGCCATCGCGGTCGCGTGCGGGCAGGCCGTCGCCATGCACCACCACGCTGGCGGTGCCGGGATTGCGACGCAGCGCAGTCGCCAGGTCGGGCACACGCGGCACTCCGGGCAGGCGGGGGGCTTCCGGCAACGCCACCCACTGCGCGCCCGGGCGGAGTTGCGCCGGGTCGGTGCCTGCGGTGGCCACCTGCAGCACGCCGGCAGTACCGGTACGCGGTGGCGGCAGCAGCACCGGATAGAGCAGGGTCGCCAGCACCGGCTGGGCAGCCAGCAACCACCACAGCCGGCCGCGCGCACGCGGCCGGGCTGCCTGCGCGCGCAGCAGCCGGATCCAGCCGACGACCACCAGCAGCGCCAGCACGGCAGCCACCAGCCAGGGCAGTGCGGTGGTCATGGCGGTGGCTCCTCACGCAAGGCATCCAGGTAGCGCTGGCCGCGCGCGTCGGCGGCCGGGCGGCGGCCCACCGGCGCCGGTGGCGCGCTGAGCGTGGGCCACACCAGCGCGCGCAGCTGCGCGCGGCAGCGCAGGCAGGCAGGCTCGCTGCGCAGGGTTTCCACCGCGGCCGCCACGCTGAGCGGGTCCGGCACCAGGTCCTGGGCGCCCTCCAGCCAGCGGGTGTAGCGATCGAGGATGGCCTCCGGTACCGCGCCGTCTTCGCCCAGCGCGGTCCACAGCGCCAGCGCCGAGGGGTCCGGTGGCGGGCGGGTGTCCAGGGCGGCGGGGCGGTCGCCCAGTCCGTCGCGCTTGCCGCTCATGCGCCGGCTCGGATCGATCGGCGGCAATTGCGTGCCGACGCGTGCGAGATAGATGCGCTCGGCCTGCTGCACCTGCTTGATGAAGCCCAGCGCCTTGTTGGCGAACGGCAGCGCGCGCTCGGGGTGGCCCTGGCGTAATTCGCCCTCGGATTGCCACATCTGGTCGAGCGCGGCGCGCAGCAGGGCACGGGTCTGCGGGTCCAGCAAGGTGGCCGCTTCGGCGTGGTCGTGGGTGTGGCCGAACTCGGTCAGCACGTCCTGCGCCTGTCCGAAGCCGCTGCGCGCGTGGCCCCCATCGGCGTGATCGTGGTCGTGGTCGTCCAGGGCTGCCGCGCCGCTGGCGGGTGCAGCGGCATGATCGTGATCGTGATCGGCGTGTGGCTGGGCGGCGTCGTGGACGTGCTCTGCCGGCGCATCGGCGGTGGGCATGTCGGCCGTGGGCAGGTCATCGGCCGGGTCGTCGCTGGTGGGCGGTGCGTCGGCGGTCGGCGGGCCCTTGGGCGCGCCTTCGCTCTCTTCGCCCAGGAACTGGCCGTAGCGCAGCCGCAACAGGCGCTGGTCCACGCCGATGGCGTCGGAGCGTTTGAGATAGGTGGCATCGTCCAGGCGCGGTTTTTCCTTCAGCAGCGCCTGCGCGTCGATGATGATCTGGCGCTGGCTGCGGAAATAGGCCGGCAAGGTCTGCTTGACGCTGGCCTCCAGGCCGGCGGCCATGGTCTGTTCCGCTGGCGGCCAGCGCAGGATCACGCTGGCGCTGCGGCCTTCCTGCGGGTCGGGCTGGCGGGTGTCGTGCACGATGAGCTGCGCGATCAGGTCATCGCCGGCGGCCATGCCCAGCGCCTGCGGCTGCAGCGTGGTGGCGAAGCTGCGGCGGGTGGCTGGCCCGCTGCCGGTGAGCGTGCGGCGCTGGGTGGTGAAGGTGATGTTTTCGCCACTGCCCTGGGCCAGGGTCAGGCGCAGCTCGGCGCCGGCGGCCACGGCGTAATCGTCGCTGGCTTCGAAGCGCAGGGTCCAGGGGCCATTGGCCGGCGTCCACAGCACCAGGCTCTGCTCGGGCGCGAGCACGCGCACCTGCGGCGCTCGGTCGGGCAACACGTCCAGCCGGTGCAGTTGGCGGTCGGCGGGCGTGCCGTCGATGAGGATGCGGTACAGGCTGGCGTACGTGGCGGTCCATTGACCCTGCCACTGATCGCTGCCGCCCTGCCGAGCCAGCGGGATGAGGCGGCCGTCAGTCAGGCGCAGTGCCACCTTGCGCGGGGCCGGGCTGACCTGCAGCTGCCAGTCCAGCCGGGTGCCGGCGGGCACGCGCGCATCCAGGCCGGGTAGCCGCGCGGCCGGAAGGCCGGTGTAGGCCGGCGGTGTGCTGCGTAGCTGGGCCCGGCGCAGCTGCGCAGCGCCGCTGCTGGCACGCGCGGCAGCCACGCGGTCGGTAGGGGCGGCCGGCGGCAGCGCACGCGGCGGCCACAGTAGTAACGCGCCGCAGGCAACCAGGCCGAGCAGGCTCCAGGGCCACGCGCGCCGCCACGGCCAGGCCGGGCGCAGATCGCGCGGCGTGCTGCGCAGGCGCTGTTCCAGCCGCTGCCGTTGCAGGGCCTGCAGCGGGCCCAGTTGCGCGGCCGGCACGAACAACAGGTCGCTGCTGTCGTCCAGGTCCGGGTCGCGATCCAGCCGGCGGATCAGCCAGGTCTGGTCCAGCTGCCGCGCTGCGTGCAGCGCGATGATGGCCAATATCACGACGCCGGCCAGCAACAGCGGCACCACCGCTGCGTGGGCGCCCATCCGCCAGGCCAGCGCACCCGGCAGCAATGCCAGCGGCCAGCCGAACACCAGCACGCCGGCAGCGCGCCGTCGGCGTGCGGCTTGCCACGCGTGCTGCAGTGCAGGTGTGCTCATGCCGCGCTGCTCCGGCGCGGCGCGGTGGCCAGCCAGCGCTCGAGCGCAAACAGCAGCAACACCGCACCGATCAGCCATGGTGCCAGCGGCCATGGCGGCGTGGTCAGCCGGATCGCGCCGCCACGCAGTGGCTGCTGGGTCTGCGCCAGGGCGCGTTGCGGAATGGCAGGCGGCTGCAGTGCAGCGTGCAGGCGGGTGGGGAACTCGGCGTCCAACAGCGCCGGCAGCTGCTGCGGCTGCAGCGGCGCGACCCAGCGCAGCAGGCGCCCGCGCCCGACCACAGCGGCGTCGAGGACGGGCTGCGCCTGGAGTTCAAGTGCAGGTTGCAGCGCGGCAGCGAGTGCGGGCGGCACCGGGGTGCGCGCATCCAGCAGCAGCTGGCCACCCGCCGCAACCCAGTCCAGCACTGCCGCGGGCGGGGCGGTGGGCGACAGCCATGCCACCACCGTGCCCGGTGCCCAACGCGCCGGCACGGCATCGGCAGGTGTGCCCACCGGCAAGCTGCCCGGCAGCACCCAGGCGGCATGCACCGCGCGCAGATAGCGCAGGGCAGGTGCGGCGCGGTCGTCGGCAATTGCCTGCAAGCGCAGCGGCACGGTGGCAGGCGTGGCGGCCACGGGCGACGCACCGGGCAGCACCTGCCACTGCACTGCACGCGAGAGCAGCACCCGTTGCGCATCCACCACGCCCCACTGCGTGGGCACGATCACGCTGAGCGGCGCGTCTGCCGGCAGGCTGGCATCGAGTTCGCGCAGCAGGCTGCTGACCGGCTGCGGACCGCCAGCCTGCGCACCCTTGCTGTTGGCGCCACCAGCCTTGGCATCGATCGGCGGGAAGCCAGGCGCCAGCCAGACCCATAGCGCCTCCTCGGGCTGCGGCAGCGCGCGTGCCGCGGCCAGATCCACGCCCGGGCTGACCGCAATGCGCGGGCGTGCATCCTGCTGCGCGCGCAACGCCGGCTCGGCCAACAGCAGCGCCAACGCTGCCACCAGCAGCAGGCGGACCAGCAGCAACGGCAGCTCGTCCAGGCGCACGCGGTGGCGCGGGCGTGGCACCGCCCGCAACCAACGCAGCGCGGCAAACTCGGTGGGCCGGTGTTCGCTGCGCCGCGCCAGATGGATCAACAGCGGCAGCAGCAGTGCGGCCAATGCCGCAAGCCCGGCGGGGAACAGCAACAGCAGGTTCATGCCGATGCTCCCGCGCCGACGCCGTGCACGCGTGCGTGCATCGCGTTGCCAGGGTGGGGGCTTGCAAAGGCATGCCGGGTTTGCTGCCGCATCTGCAGCTGCGGTTGTAGCCGCAACGGCAATCGCAACAGCAGTTGCATCCAGCGCTGCGTGGCGAGCGCACGCGCGACATTAGCGGGCGTCGCACCGATGCGAAGACCTCGCCCATCCGACTGTAGCCGCAACTGCGTTTGTAAATGCAGCATCAGTTGCACGCACAGTTGCATGGCAAGCGCGCGCACCAAGAGAGGCAGCGGTGCACCCACGCAAATACCTCGCACGGGCAACGGCGACTGCAATCGCAACAGCGGTGGCATGCAGAGCTGCACGGCGTGCGCGCATTCGACGTCGGCAAGCGCTGCACTCATGCGCGTGCGTCGCCGGGGCAAGGCAGATGCATCGCGTACGGCGCTGCATGCCGCGCTGGCACCGGCATGCAGCACGCAATGCACGCCGGTACGCGCGGCGGCCACTGCGGGCTGTGCCTGCTGGCAACAACACGCCATTGCCGATGCGATGGCTGCAACGCCATGATCGATAGCGAAACGAAAAACGCAATCACCGCGCCACACAGGCACGCGCTCATCGGGACGCGCCCTGACCGAACAACTGGCGCAGGGCGGCATCGGCCGGCGCATCCAGGTAATGCACCGCATGCGCGATGCCGGCCGCAGCCCAGCGCGCCTGCCGCGCGCGCTGGGCTGCGGCGAAGCGTTGCAGATAGTCGGCGCGCATGGCCGCACCATCGCCCAGCAGTTCTTCGCCGGTTTCCGGGTCGCGGAAGCGGTGCCCGCCGCTGAATCGAAAATCGCGTTCGTCGCAGGTGAGCACCTGCAGCTGCAGCACCTCACGGCGCGCGGCGGCGAATTTTTCCAGTGCGCCCGCCAGCTCTTCATCGAACCCATCGCCGATGGACAGCAGCAGATCGTGCGCGGCGATGCGTTCCCACAACGGCCGCAACGCCTCCAGCCCGGGCCAGCGGCCGCCGGCGCGCAAGCCATGCAGGGCCAGCCAGAGACGGTCGCGCTGACGGCTGCCGACGCCGGCAGGCACCGCGACCAGCCCGCCACCATGCAGCGCATACAAGCCGACGCGATCGCCTTGCTGCAGCGCCACTTCGGCTGCGCAGGCGGCCAGTGTCGCCATCGGATGCAGGCGGGTATGTTCCGGCCGCGCGCTGTCGGCCTGCCCGGCCGATGCGGTGGCATCGAGCAGCAACCACAGCGTGAGCGGGCTTTCGCGCTCGGCTTCGCGGACGAAGAAGCGGTCCGAGCGTGCGTAGAGCTTCCAGTCGATCTGGCGCAGCGCATCGCCCGGCTCGTAGGCGCGGTACTGCGCAAATTCCAGCCCGGCGCCGCGGCTGCGGCTGGCGTGCTGGCCAATCCCGTGCCCGCCCTGCGCCTGACGCGCGCGCAGCTGCAGGCCGCGCAAACGGCTGCGCACATCGGCGGGAATCAGGGGCGGCAGCGGTGGGTGCATGCTGCTGCGCTCAGCCCGGGAACGGCACCGCGCGCAGCAGCGCGGCGACCACGGCATCGGCACTGCGTTGTTCGGCTTCGGCAGCGAAAGACAGCAACAACCGATGCCGCATCACCGGCGCCGCAAGCGCCATCACGTCTTCCCGGGTGGCCGCCAGCCGGCCGTGCAGCAAAGCGCGCGCCTTGGACGCCAGCACCAACGACTGCCCCGCACGCGGGCCGGCGCCCCATTTGATCCATTGCCGCACCTCATCGCTGGCCTGCGGCCCGGGCCGGCTGGCGCGCACCAGGCGATTGATCCAGGTCAGCAGATCCGCGCCCACATGCACCTGCCGCACCTGCCGCTGCAGCGCCTGCACGCTGGCCGCATCCATCACCCTGGGCACTTGCGCGCTCGCGCTGCCGGTGGTCTGGCTGAGGATGTCGCGCTCTTCCTGCTCGCTGGGGTACTCCACGCGCACATGCAGTAAAAAACGGTCCAGCTGCGCTTCCGGCAGCGGGTAGGTGCCAGCCTGTTCGATGGGGTTTTGCGTGGCCAGCACGAAGAACGGATCCGGCAATGCATAGGTGGTGCCGGCATAGCTGACGGTGCGCTCGCTCATCGCTTCCAGCAGCGCGGCCTGGGTCTTGGGCGGGGTGCGATTGAGTTCGTCGGCCAATAGCAAATTGGTGAAGATCGGCCCTTGTTGAAAGCGGAAATGCCGGTGCCCGGTGCCGTGGTCTTCTTCCAGCAACTCGGTGCCCAGGATGTCGCTGGGCATCAGATCAGGGGTGAACTGCACGCGGCGGAATTGCAGCTCCAGCGCCTGCCCCAGCGAGCGCACCAGCAGCGTCTTGCCCAGCCCCGGTGCACCTTCCAGCAGGCAGTGGCCACCGGCGAGCAGGCCGATCAACAACTGCTCCACCACCGCAGCCTGGCCCACCACCGCCTGGGCCAACGCGGCGCGCAGCGCATCAAGTTGCGAGAGCTGGGCAGTGAGCGTGTCTTCGTTGGGTGAGGTCATGCGAACGTCTCTGGTTATGTGGCAGCTTGCGTAGGAGCGCGTTGACGTGCGCTGCCTTATCGATAAATCCCTATCGCGCGCCAACGCGCCTGCTGCTGAGCGTGCAGGGCTCGCGTGTGCAACGGCAGGCGGTTGGCGATGGATGGCGTGGAAGTGTTTGCAAGGATCTCATGCGATGTGGCGTAGCAGCGCGCTTGCGCGCGATACGGCGTTACCGGCAAGGCATCGCGCGCAAGCGCGCGCCTACGGAGCGATCTCAGTTGGTCAGCGCATACATCACGATGTTGACGCCGAACCGGGTGTTGTCTTCTGCCAGAAAGCGTTTGTTGCGCCAGTCATAATCCCATTCGCAGCCGTAATCCTTGTTGCTGTAGAGCACTCCCAGGCGTCCGTCGATGCTGATGCCCTTGAGATAGTCGTGCACCAGATCGTCGCCCCAGCCATTGAGCTCGAAGCTGGTCGCCGGCGGGCCGTCCGGGAACTTGAAGAATGCGCTGTAGAGCCGGTGACTTTTGGGGAGCTTCTGCAGCGCAGTCTTGCCGAAGATCGAGGTCATCTGCGCTTCGAACGATGTAGCGAACAATCCATCGATATCGTGGTTGCAATCGTCCACGAACACGAAGCCGCCATTGCGCACGTACCGTTCGAAATGGCGCCGCTCGGCCGCATTGAATTCCACCAGCTTGTGCCCGGACAGATAGCAGAACGGCGCCTGCAACATGCGCGGGTCGGCCAGATCGATGACGTGCTCTTGCGGGTCCACCCTCAGCTGCGTGTAGTCGATCAACGAGGTGATCAGATTGGACGGCATACGCGCATCCACATCCCAGTCGCCCGAATCGTAGCGCAGCCGCGTGAACCAGAAGTCGTAGTTGCCGGCGGCAAGTGCCGGCCATGGCAGCGTCAAACTGGTCGCGCTGCCAAGCAATAGCTGCAGGAAATGGCGGCGCGTTGCAGGCGCCGGGAGGACACCGGGAACCGGAAGCACTCGTGAACACTCAGGTTGAGAGAAGCCGCTCTTGCTCTCCCATTCCCGATTCCCGACTCCCGATTCCCGATTCCTACTCACACCGCATCCGACAACGAGGTAAACGTGAAATCGCGCAGACGCATCGGCGGAATCATCATCACGTAGCTGGATTCATCGCCGGCCACGCGCACCGGCTTGCCCAGCTCGTCGATGTTGTTGAGCATGATGATGGGCGATTCGTTGAAGCGGAAATTCTTCACCGGGTACTTGATCTGCCCGTTCTCGATGTAGAACGTGCCATCGCGGGTGAGCCCGGTCAGCAGCACGGTCTGCGGGTCGACCATGCGGATGTACCAGGTGCGCGTGACCAGGATGCCCTTCTCGGTGCCGCGCACCAGTTCGGCGATGTTCTTGTCGCCACCGGCCATCAGCAGGTTGCCCGGCTCGCCGATCGCACGCTTGCCGTTCTTCTGCGCCCAATAGCGCGAATACTGCAGGTTGGCGACCTTGCCGTTCTCGACGATGGACATCTTCTCGCGCGGCAGGCCTTCCTCGTCCCACGGCAGCACGGCGGCACGCGCATCCCACGGGTCGGCGGTGATGTTCACGCGTGGGTCGTAGACCTGCTCGCCCAGCTTGTTGCCGCCGCCCTTCTTGGACAGGAAGCTGCGGCCCTCGTCGGCCATGCGCGCATCGAAGTAGCGCATCATGAACGAGATCAGCCCGGCCGCTGCCGCCGGCTCCAGGATCACGGTGTATTTGCCCGGTTCCAACGCCTTGGCTTCGGCCGAATCGCTGGCCTTGCGCATGGCGATGCGGATGTCCTGCTCGGCCTTGAAGTCGGCCGCGTCTTTCAGGTTACGGCCCACCCAGCCCGAGCCGCGGCCATCTTCAGTACGCACGGTGCAGGTGTAGTCGAAGCGTGCGCCGCGCTGATAGCCGAAGTTGCCCTTGCTGTTGGCAAACGCGGTAAAGCTCTGGCCATCTTCCAGGAAGCCGGCGGCGATCAGTCCCTTGCCCTTGCAGGGGGCGATCGAATCGGCGGCGACCTGCGCGCGGAACGCAGGGTCCACTGCGGCGGTGGAGTCGCTGAAGGTGGGGCTAGGCCGATAGGTCTGCTTGTCGACCGCCGGCATGAACTCCGGATTTTCCGGCGCCAGCTTTGCCAGATCTTCGGCGCGGCGTACCACGCGCTCCAGCGAGGCATCGTCGAACTCGTTGATGGTGGCGATGCCCACGCGCTTGCCGAACGCCACCTGCACCTGCAGGTCGGTGTTGTCGACGATGCCGCTGGTGGACACGTTGTTGAGTGCGAAACGGATATTGCCGTCGATCGAGCCGCTGAGCGTGGCGGTGCACTCGTCGGCCTTGGACAACTTGATGACCTTGTCCAGGATGGCCTTGGCCTGCGCTTCGGTAAGGATGCTCATGTGGGTTTCTCCTGTCAGCCGAGCGAGCGGGCGGTGTTGATGACGTTGATGCCGTCGAAACGGGCGGTGGACGAACCGTGCGAGACCGCCGAGGACTGGCTGGGCTGGCCCTTGCCGTCGAAGAACGAACCGCCCAGGCGGTAGTCGCGCTGGTCGGCCACGGCGCTGCAGGCGTTCCAGAATTCCGGTGTGCGGATCTGGTAGGCCACGTCCTCGAGCATGCGGGTGATGGCGCCGTTCTTGATCTCGTAGAACAGCTGGCCACCGAACTGCGCGTTGTAGCGCTGCTGGTCGATGGAGAACGAGCCGTCGCCGATGATGTAGATGCCGTTTTCCACGTTCTTGATCAGATCGCTCACGCTCAGCGGCGTCTTGCCGGCGGACAGCGACACATTGGCCATGCGCTGGAACTGCACGCTGGACCACGAATCCGCATAGCAGCATCCATCGGAGGCGGTCTTGCCGAGGATATGCGCCTGGTCGCGGATGGCCTGGTAGTCCACCAGCTTGCCGTCGCGGATCAGGTCCCACTGCTTGGTCTTGACGCCTTCATCGTCGTAGCCCACCGCACCCAGGCTGCCGGGCTGGGTCTTGTCGGCCAGGATATGCACCTTGTCGCTGCCGTACTGGAAACCGGCCTTGAGCTTGTCCAGCGTGGCGAAGCTGGTCCCGGCGAAGTTGGCTTCGTAGCCGAGCACGCGATCGAGCTCCAGCGGGTGCCCCACCGACTCGTGGATGGTGAGCCAGGTGTGCGAGGGGTCCAGCACCAGATCGTACTTGCCCGGCTTCACCGACGGCGCCTTGAGCTTTTCCTGCGCCTGCTTGGCCGCGGCGATGGCGTCTTCCTTCATGTCGTAGGACAGACCGTAATTGACCACGCCGTTGGGCGAGACGAACTTGCCCGACGCTGCGCCATCGAGATATTCGTAGCCCAGGCCCATCGGCGCGGACAGCCCGTCGCGGGTGCGGAACTTGCCGCTGGCTTTGTCGATGGCGGTGACGCTCATCGGCGCCCAGATGCGGTGCACGTCCTGGTCGATGTAGGAGCCGTCGGTGCTGGCGAAATACTTCTGCTCGTTGACCACGAACAGCATCGAGTTGACGAAGTTGGCGCCGGCAGCGGTGGCGGCAGCGTTGACGCCCAGCAGCAGGTCCACCTTGTCCTTGATCGGCACTTCCATCGCGTTCTTCTTGATCGGCGTCTTCCAGCTGACCTCGCCCACGCCAGGCGTGGGCGCCAGCTGTACCGGTGTGCCCTGCACCTTGGCGTTGGCCTTGGCGATGGCCGCAGCCTGCGCGGCGGCCTTGGCCACGCCCTGCTCGGTCAGCTCGTTGGTGGCAGCGAACCCCCATGCCCCGCCCACGATCACGCGGATGCCGGCACCGATGGATTCGGTGTTGACCACGTTCTGCACCTTGTCTTCGCGGGTGATGACGAACTGGCGCAGATAGCGGCCGATGCGCACATCGCAATAGCTCGCGCCGGCCTGCCGCGCGGCAGTGAGCCCGGCATCGGCCAGGCGCTTCTTGCGGCCGACATCGAAGGGCGTCAACAGCTGCTCGGCGGCAATCGCCTTGCCGAAGGTGGCCGGCACGATCAGCCCGCCCATGGTCAGCCCGGTCAGGGCCAGGAAATCACGTCGCTGCACGGCAACTCCCCAATAGTCCCGCGCGGCGCGCAGGTGATCTGGTGACGCACAGATGGGTATCTGCACGGTATCGCCGATTCTTGCCGGGCAGCGAATGCGGCGTCAAATGACTTTCGGCAGGGGTACGGGGTAAACGCTGTGCTGGTATGAATCGAGTGGCAGAAGATGCCTGCGTGCAAGTGTGGCGAGCGGGGCTGGTTGCGTGTACTTGCTGCGCGATCGTGTCATACGCGATGCGATCGATGCTGCACGTTTCTGTCTCATTAGCGTTCGTGTCATGCGCGACGCGTATGCCATCGGGCGGAGCAGCTGCTTCACATGGCTCAGAGCGGTTAAAGAATGAAGCGGTGGTCTGCGGGGTCACTGCAGGGCCCTTGCCCGCCCACCGTCGCGGGACACGCTGCAAGTACGTCCATGTAAGCTCTTACGCGGCATCCATGCCGCGTAAGGTCCCGCGACGGTGAGCGGGCAAGGACCAGTGGAGATGGTCGGTGTGCATGGTCTTCAGCAAAGCAGCCGACCAACTCTTTGGTGCGGTGTCCTCGCCGCTTGCGGGACCGTGTGGCGGCATGGATGCCGCCACCGAGCCCCCAGGGACGGGTTTACGGCGTGTCCCGCGAGCGGCGAGGGCACCGCGCGCTCGACTGACCAAGCTTTTGGCTTCATCCAAGCGACGCCACGACGCAAGATTTCGGTTGTCCCGACGTGATTTAGACGGGTTTACGGCGTGTCCCGCGAGCGGCGAGGGCACCGCGCCATCGACCAACCAAGCGTTTGATCGCCTCTATAACGACGACTACGAGTCATTGAGATTGAAGGTGTGCCAACTTGCAAGCAGGACAGTTCTATCAAAGAACCTACCAACCGCCTGTTGGCAGCTATCACCCCAACGAGCGCGCGGTATTGATCACGTTGATGCCATCGAAGCGCGCGGTGGCCGCGCCATGCGACACCGCCGACACCTGGCTGGGTTGGCCCTTGCCATCGAAGAACGAGCCGCCCAGACGGAAGTCGCGCGCGTCGCAGACGGCGCTGCAGGCGTTCCAGAATTCCGGGGTACGGATCTGATACGCGCCGTCTTCCACCAGCCGTGTGACCTGGCCGTTTTCGATCTCGTAGAACAGCTGCCCACCGAACTGCGCGTTGTAGCGCTGCTGATCGATCGAGTACGAGCCGCGCCCGTGGATGTACAGCCCGCGCTCGACGTTCTTGATCATGTCCGCCACCGCCAGCGGCGTCTTGCCCGCAGCCAGCGACACATTGGGCATGCGCTGGAACTGCACGCTGGACCACGAATCGGCGTAACTGCAGCCATCGGAGGCGGTCTTGCCGAGTAGGTGCGCCTGATCGCGCGTGCATTGGTAATCGACCAGGATGCCGTCCTTGACCAGGTCCCACTGCTTGGTCTTGACGCCTTCATCGTCGTAGCCCACTGCGCCCAGGCTGCCTGGCTGCGTCTTGTCGGCGACAAAGGTCACCGCCTCGCTCCCCCAGCGGAACTTCGCATCGCGCTTGTCCAGCGTGGCGAAACTGGTGCCGGCGTAGTTGGCCTCGTACCCGAGCACGCGATCGAGCTCGAGCGGGTGGCCGACCGACTCGTGGATGGTGAGAAACAGATTGCTCGGGTCGATCACCAGATCGTACTTGCCGGCCTTCACCGAGGGCGCGGTGAGCTTGGCGCGGGCCTGCTTTGCGGCGGCAATGGCGTCTTCGCGCGCATCGTAGCTCTTTCCATACCCGACAAGCCCGCCGGGCAGCGCGTGCTTCTCGCGCGCATCGCCGTCCAGATACTCGTACCCCATGCCCATCGGCGAAGACAGCCCGTCGCGGGTGCGGAACTTGCCGCTGGCCTTGTCCACCGCAGTGACGGTGAAGGGCAGCCACAGCCGGTGCACATCCTGATCGATATAGGAGCCATCGCTGCTGGCGAAGTATTTTTGCTCGTTGATCGCAAACAGGCGCGAGGCCACGAAGGTGGCGCCGGCGTTGAGCGCGGCTGCATTGACGTCCATCAGCAGCGCCACCTTGTCCTGCAGCGGCACTTCCATCGCATTTTTCTTGATCGGCGTGCGCCAGCGCACCTGCCCGGCCGCCGTCACCGGCGCCAGCTGCACCGGCGTGCCACCCAGCCGCGCATTGGCCTTGGCGATCGCCACCGCCTGCCGCGTGGCGGTGGCCACGCCGTCGCTGGTCAGCGTGTTGGTGGCCGCAAACCCCCAGGCGCCATCGGCCAGCACGCGCACGCCGACCCCACTGGATTCGGCGTTGACCACGTTCTCCACCTGCGCCTCGCGGGTGATCACGAACTGGCGCAGATACCGGCCCACGCGCACATCGCAATAGCTCGCACCCGCCGCCTTGGCGGTGCTCAGCGCGGTATCGGACAAGCGCCGGCTGCGCGCGGCATCGTTGGGTGTGAGCAACTGCTCGGCGGCGATCAGGCGCGTATTCGGCAACAGCAAGCCGGCAGCACCGATGCCAGACAGGGTGAGGAAGGTACGACGGTCCACGGCGGTTCTCCGTTGAAGGCGAGCGACACGACCCCCGCCGTGCCAGCCCCCGAGACTGGCCGGTGTGGGCGTTGGTGGTCAAGGGGCAGCGCCGGCGGGCCGGTGTCCGCGTCCAGAGCGCATGGCGGGCGGCGAGGCGATGCCGGACACGGGGCGGCCGTAGAGCCTCGCGCCGCCGTGCGGGTAGAGGCAGCGTCCGCATCGATCCAGATACCCACGTCCGGTTTGCCCACTTCTGCGTTGCGGCACATCGAAACGCCAACCGCCGTAGCAGAACCGAGCACGACCACTGGCGAGCGCAAACCGGCTGCCGCAGGCTGCGCGACTCGCGGCATGCGCCACGCCCCGGTCAAAGGCGGCACGCAGCCACTTTCATGCAGTCCACCAGGGACATCCGATGAACCTTTCTCTTGGCACCATCGTGGCGATCGCCGTTGCCGCCTGCGTGCCGCCGTGCACGGCCGTGGCCGCCGACTGGTACGTCGCGCCCACCGGCAACGACGGCAATCCCGGCACCCGCGCCGCCCCCTTTGCCAGCGTGATGGCTGCGCAGGCCGCCGCGTCCAGTGGCGATACCGTCTACCTGCGCGGCGGCACCTATCGCCTGACCAGCGCCAATATCAGCGTGGTCCGGCAGCCCTACGCCGTGGTCAACGAGATCACCAAGCCCGGCCTCGCCTACGTCAACGTCGCCAACGAGCGACCGGTGTTCGACTTCTCCGCAGTGACGCCCACCGGCCTGCGCGTGGCCGCATTCCGGGTGGCCAGCAACAACTGCGTCTTTCGCGGATTCGAGGTGGTGGGTGTGCGGATCACCATTGCAGACCGCCTGACCCAGTCCGAAGCATTCCGCGTTGACCGCGGCAACGGCAACCTGTTCGAGAATCTGGCGATTCACGACGGCCAGGCGATCGGCTGGTACCTGGTTTCCGGCAGCAACAACCGGGTCCGCAACGTCGATGCCTATAACAACCGCGGACTCAATGCCTTCTCCGATGGAAATATCGACGGTTTCGGCGTGCACCCGACGCTTGCGGGAAGCACCGGAAACCTCATCGAAGGCAGCCGCGCATGGTTCAACAGCGACGATGGCTTCGACCTGATCAATGCCGCTGCTGCAGTCACCCTGCAACGCAACTGGTCGTTCTATAACGGCTACGACAGCGCATTCACCCCGCTGGGCAATGGCGCAGGCTTCAAGGCCGGCGGCTACGGCCGCAACGGAAGCGATTATCCCAAGCCGGTGCCGCGCCATAGCGTGCGGTTCAATCTGGCAGTGGGCAATCGCTCCAACGGCCTCTACGCCAATCACCACATCGGTGGGCAGGAGTGGATCAGTAACACATCGATCAAGAACGGCCGCGCCAGCTACGACATGCAGTCCACCTTGAGCGACAACCTCACCGACGTGCCGGGATACGATCACGATCTGGCCAATAACCTGGGATTCGGCACGCGCATCGAAATGATCAACCTGGGGTCCACGAGCGAGAACGATATCGGCCGCAATTCGTTCAATCTTCCCCTTGTCGTCAGTGCGGGCGATTTCGTCAGCCTGGACGAGCGCCAGCTCATGCGTCCGCGCCAGGCCAACGGCGACCTCCCCATCATCACCTTCGCCAACCTGGCACCGGGCAGCGCGTTGATCGACGCCGGCGCCGATACCGGTGAGGCCTTCAACGGGCGTGCACCGGACCTGGGGGCATTCGAGGCGCGTTGATCCGGACGATGGCGCTGACCGCCAGCCGCCTGGCCGGCGGTCAGCGCCATGGTGCCCGGCAGGGTGTGGTCGTTCTGTCGCTCAAAGCGTGGGAGCGCTCATGCCGGCCATCGCACGCGGCAGCAACCGCCGCAGCTGGCAGGATGTATGCGTTGAGCGCATCAGCGTGCTGCCGTGCGGCGCAGCCGCCGATCCAGCACGTAGCCCAGTGCTCCGCCCACCGCAATGGGCAGCAGTGCATAGATCGGAATGAAGATCAGCGCCAGTGCCGACTGCGCGTCGGCACGCAGGTCCAGCGTGGCGTGCGCCCAGGCCAGTGCACCGAAGCCGAACGCGCAGGGGACAAGTAGCGAGATCGCACGCCGGTACAGGAAGCTGATGCCGAGCAGCGCGCCCCATGCAACCGCATTGAACGCGCCCAAGAACAGCCAGCCGCCGATAGCCGTGTCGGTTTATTGCGCAAGCCATTGCGCCCCGCGCGGCAGGCGCGCCGCATAGGGCAGCAACACGCCAACCAGCACAATAACGAAACGGGCACTGCGCATGCTCATTCGCACGCCGTCCCTGCCTGTAGGAACGCGGTTGTCGGCTCTCATCATCGCATCCGCGCGGTAAGGCAAGTCACTTCTTGAACTCGGTCGGGCGTTCCAGCTGGTAGATCGACTCTCCCAGATCGTCCAGCTGCTTGGCGATGATCGCCTGGGCATCGTAGACGCCGCGGTTGTAAAAGTACGCTCCGACCTCCTCGGCAAAGAAATCGAGCAGGAACTCTGCATCGAAGCGTCCGATCTGCTGCTTCAGTTCTTCGCTGAAGTAAAGCTGGACCTTGCGGATGATCGCCGCCCGCTCGCCTTCTGTGAATGTGATCTCGGTCATGGGTGCTCTGGTCGGCTCAACGACGGTCTCGGGACAGTTTACGTACGACACAGGCAGCTTAGGTCGGTTCCCGGCGGTTGAACCCAACCGCATGCCTGGGCGGCATCGAGATTGAGGGTCATGTGGCAACCGGCCAACCGGAAGGCCGGCCTGCCCGAATGTAGGCAAGGTAGATCGAGACGGCGAGAATCTTCAAGCCCGCCTTCGCCCCCTGTGCCATGGCTGGCAATAGCGCCTTGCGCTGAACCGGCCCCGTCATGCCGGCCGCATCGCACTGCAGGTCGTACTCGAAATCAACACACCAGTCCTCCAATGAGGATGCGGCCGCCGTCATCAAGCCTGTCATGCACATCTTGCTTGGAGAACAGCAGCTCACCTGCATGGGCGAGAGGGAGATCCACACGCACGTCGACAACTCTCTGCATAGTGCGCCCGCCAATCAACTGGACCGAGGTCGTGACACAGTGACGATCAGAATGTTTCCGGACTGGTTTGGTATCACTCTGCCAAGCTGGAAATCTCGATCAAATCCTAATTCCTGAAATGTTCCTGGCCGGGTTGAGCGAGCACCAGCTGCGGCCAGGTCAATGCCGGTGTCTTGCTGACGAACACGGGCGGCTTTCCTTTCGGGCTGTATTCGATCACGAAACCGGCCAGTTCAAGTCCCAGCGATGGCATGATGACACTGTTGCGATGCCAGAAGACCGCACCTGCCGCTCGCCCGAGCGTCGAGTAGACAAGCTTCGGATCGTCGTCGAAGACAGAAACGTCCTGGAACCGGATGTTGATCGTGTCGGACTGTCCAATCGAAAGATAGGTCAATCGTCCCCGTTGAAACGAACACAACGGCGCGTCGCGATGACGGAACTGGTTGATTGCCAGGCTACCGTCGGGCAGCAGTTCTTCGGTCGTCTCCTAAACGCGTCCCATGACACTTTCAAACGCGGCAACTTGCGCTTGCGTCATGCCGAATTCAAGCGGTCCCAGGCCCCTATTCGGCGTGATACTCCAGATTTCCCTCACGGGGGTCTCCTCGGCTTTGTCACTTCGTCGAGCGGAGAACGCAGCGCACCGCAGGCCAGCGGTCGAACTGCGAGGTCTCTCAAACGAGGTCTCTCAAAACATCGAGTCGCGCCATGCTACGGCGCGACTCGATGTCGCTTACTTGCTCTGCCGTTGCGCGCGCTTGAAATACGCCGTGCGCATCATCGGGTTGCCGTCCTTGAAGTAGGCTTCGATCTCGGTCATCACCTTGTTATCGGCACTGACCGTATAGGTGCGTGTGGATGCGGGGACGCCCTGATACATCAACTGCATCACCAGCACGCCGGGCTCGGGCATCTTGACTGCGGCGCGATCGACCAGGTAGGTGCCCGAGGCCTTGCCCGGCGTGCCATCCAGCAACAGCGTGGATTGTGCCTGCAGCGTCTTGTTGTCGTGGTCGACGATCTCGGCGCTGGTGGCCCATTTGTTGCCTGGAACCTGTTTGAACTCCAGGACAACGCGTTTGGGTCGTGCAGCCGGTGGCATCGGCAGGCTGCTGGTGTCCAGTAGCCAGGTTCCGACCAGTGGCGACGGCGCAGTTGGCGCGGAGAAGGCGGGCGTGGCTTGCAACATGACGGCAGCCACCAGTGCAACGCATGCGGTCTTCATGAGAACTCCCTGATCGATATGTGATCCCTGCGGGCAGTCAGGCGACTGCTTGCAAGGCATTGCGCGTAGAGATCGACTTCCCGTAGACCGTTCCACTCCGGCCCGAGGGCGATACTCACCGCCGAACGGTGGTGAGTCAACCGCCGGCGTATCGAGTCGGCGGCCCCGCTTCTGCGGCACGCCGGCGGCGGTGCAAGCGCAGCCGGCGATGCGTGGTTCAATCGAAATGGATGATGCGCAAGGCGCGTAGCGCGGCCGCCGCCTGCGCAGGCGGTAGCGAAAGCGCTTCTTGATAGAGTTGTGCCGATACCTTGCAGCGCTGTGGCTGCGACCATGTCGTCCACTCGACCGGGCGCGGCTGTGATGCGAGTGCCGTCCAGAACAGGGTGTTGTAGCGCAAGCGTGTGGCCTGTTCTTCTGCGTCGGACACCGCGCGTTGCGGCGCCTGCACCGCGGTGCGGGCGATCAAGTCGGCAAGCAAGTCACGCACGCGTGCGCGCGTTTGCTCACTCTGCGGACGCTCGCCGTTATCCAGCAAGGTGTTGCATTGCGCCTTGTCCTGGGTGCGCACCGTGTCGTCCCAAAGCGCGGACACATCCTTGCCCCAGCGGAGCATGTCGGCATCGGTCGAGCGACCAAATGCGAATGCTGTCATGTCAGCGTACAGCCTGCCCAACCACGCAACAGCAATGTCCTTGTCCTTGGCAAGCAGCGCCTGACGAATCGACGGTGCGCGCTGCAGGACCTGGTCCGGCTGCTTGGCCGCATAAGCCAGATAGGTGCGCCAGGACGCATCGCTTGCGCCCATCTGGTGCAAGGCACCCGCCATGGCAATGGCGGCAGGCGTTGCTGGCTTGCCGTGCGCATCCAGGATACGCACGCTGACACCGCTTTCGACCAACTCGGTGGCATCGATCCAGGCCATCGACGTGGGCGGCGTATGGCTGCGTTTGGACAACAAGCCAGGCCCGAATCCGGCGCGCAGCAGGATGGCACGCGATTGCGCATCCCCCTGCGCCAGCGCAGATTCGCGCCATTCCTTGGGCGCGTTACCCAGCATTCTGTTTTGGTGCAACCCGATGGAGCCTCGCAGTCCGAGCTCACGCTCGGGCGATGCCGCCCATAGCAAACTGCAGGCGCTGGCGCAATAGTCATCCACGCGCACTACCAGGTCGCGGGCACGGATGATCTTGGCGACTTCAAGTGCGTCGCCGACCAACCCGCCGCCACTGCGGATATCGATCCGCTGCAGATGCGGCGCACGCGCCATGGCAGCCTTGAAGTCATCGATAAAATTCGCCGCGATACTACCGTCGATGCTTAGCACCCGCCTGTCGGCACTCAGCACCATTCGTGCGTCTGGATCTTCGTGACGTGCACGATCGTTACTCACCACCTGGTAGAGCAATGCAGCAATCAATGGCAGTGCCAAGATCAGCAACCACACCGACGTCCACGCGCGCGAGGGACCGTAGCCGGGGTCGCGTTTGATCGCGATACCCAGCACCGTTGCAGTCAATATCAGCGACACGGCAAACAGGCTCAGATGCCAGGCCAGCGGCAATGGCAGCCGCCCGGGAATGTGAAAACCCCATAACGGCAGCGCGACGCCAAGGACCAGACAGCCAAACAGTGCGAGTGCCCCCAGGACGGGCAGCCACGGTGTCATGCGCGGGCTCCAGCGGCGTCCGAGGGAGGTCCACGCTGTTTCGCCAGGGCGCCACGACATGGTGTCGGCACGATAGCGGCCACGTCCGAATTCGGCTTGCACCTGGGCCATCTCCCACACACCGAGATAGCCGCGCCTGTCGCGTAAATGCAGGTGTTGCATGCTCATTGCATCCAGCGCATCAGCGCCACCAATGCCATCGCCGAGATGCCGGCGACCACATACAGAGTGATCTGCCAGCGGCCTGTCGGCCGGTGCGTGACCACCCAGCCCGCTTTCAAGTCCCAGGAGGTCTTGCCTGCATTGATCAGTTTCACGAGAGCAAATAACTGCGTCATCATGCTGATCAACGGCACGCATAGGCCCATGCCGAACACGAACACCCGTCCCTCGCGGCGGAGTGCATCTGCAAAGCCCAGCGCATATCCATCCGCACGCAGAACGCGGACGCCGAACACCCACTTGCCGGGCGTCGTGCCGCATAGGCCGATCCAGATGGCAAGCATCGGCATCAGGAACAGGCTCGTCAGAATGCCGGAGAGCAGCGCCTTGCTGGAGACCGGCGCCACCAGCGCCGAGTACAGCGGTGGACTGACCGTGCCCACGACAATGCCGATGGAAAACCACAGCAGCAGGCCGAGCGCAAGGGTGTCGAAGCTGCGTGCAAAACAGCGGCGCCATGGATGCGCACGGATGTCTTGCCAGCCATCGGCGTACACGTGCAGCAGCGGCGCATCGGCCGGGACCGCAAGCTGTGGCCGGCTGATCGTCGCCAGGAAGTCGGTGGAGTCGAAGTTGCGTGTTGCCGGGGTGCTGCCATCGGCTTGCCCGGCATGCAGCGCCACTAAGCTCATTGCATCAACAGGGATCGGTGGCGGAGTGGCTTGCGACAGCGAGCAGCGCGCATACGGCTCCCAGCCCGACATGCCTGCCGTCCACATCAGCGTGTCCGCGTGGATACGTCCTTCGGCAAACCACGCCTGTGCCTGCATCCGGGTCGCCCCGCTCGATGCTCCATTTTCCTGGGCATACCAGTACTGCTCCATGTGCAAGGCACCCATTGCGTTGACGCGGTTGATGCAAGCGATAGCGGCAGGACGGCAAGCAACTTGAGGCACTCAGTGTGCTCGAGCACCGGATCGCGGCGGGCAGCCAGCTGTGATCTGTCAGTAACGTTGCGCGCGCATCTGCTGCTTCGATCAAGGATCGGCGCTGCGCAGTGGTCCCATTGGGGTAAACAGGTATCCCGCCGCGCGGATCTGCGTCAATGCCTGTACTGCCAGCACCGCAAAGCACACATATTTAAGCAACGGGACGATTGCGCATACCACCATCGCGCCGGTGACGAACGACGACCAACCCAGTGCGGTTGCAGTGAGGTAGCCGCCATAGGCGCCGCAGCCGACTGCCAGTACGCTCAGCACAAGGCAAACGATGGTGGTGGCGGTTCCCAAGCCCCCCGTGGCGGTCATCGCGACCGCAGTGCCGAAGCTCAATCCGGCCGCCAGGCATGCCAACAGGATCCAGCGCAGCCCACTGACGGCATCCCTGGCATTGGCCTGCTGCTTGTGCGATTTATTGAAAGACAGATTGCTGACGTCCATGATCTTTTCTGTTGAAGAGATGTCTTGCCGCTCCGGGCAGTGACAGCATCCAGTGTGGCGTGTAAATGAGGTGGGTGCTGTGCAAACCACGTGGTGCTGAGTTCGGGCACCACTGTGCATCAGTGTGGTGCCGCCACCCGCACGCGTTATCGCATCTGGGTCAGGCGTTCGACGATTTCTTCGGCATGCGTTTCGATCAGGCCTTCCGAGGTCCCCCATGCCGAGGTGTTGGTCGATTCCACATCGAATGCGGCTACCGTCTTGCCGGCATCCTTGACCTCGATGGAGGTCTTGACCTTGTCGCGTCCTGCCATGATGCCGGCCCAGAACCGGGCGCCGTTGCTGCGCATGTAGTAATGGGTGACGCTGATGTCCAGTTCGCGTGCTCCCGGCGCACCTTGCACGCCGCGGAGTTTGGCCTCGCCGAGCTTTGCATCGAGCTGACGTCGAAACATCGCCAGACTCGCAGCATCGGTATCCTCGTTGCCCTTGATCTCATACCAATACGTCGTGGCAGCATCGGCCTTGTAGCTCTGACGCACCACGCTGTTGGTGGAGCAGGCGCACAGCAACGCAGCGCTCGTCATTGCGAGCACCCAACCAAGCTTCTTCATCTATGTCCCCCGTGGCATCCATTCGAGCCGGCCGCTTGCCGGCCGGGGATCAAGCGTAACAAAGCAAACTGCTGTCGCCTGTCGGGGAAATTCTGACGGTGGATCCCGAGCGGGGGGCCGGTCCCGGAACATGGCGATGCGCGCGGGCGATAAAAGGTCATATCCATGTTGCTGTCGCCACCCAGTGCCTCAGGCGGGTACTGCAATCTGGCGCGTCTTTCATACGCGCTCTGTGATTCGAACCATGACCCTCGTACAAAGCAGTTACGTTGCCGACGCGAGCTCTTTGCTACGCTGATAGATGCAGCTTGCGATTGCTGCCCAAAGTGACGGGCAAGCGATAAACAACGCAACAGAGCTGAAGGAAGAAGGTGGCGCTACGGAATTATGCATCAAGCGCAGGATGAAAACGATGCTTCCTGCGATTGCAGCCCCCGCAATTCCTGCGATGTAGGGGTGTGCATACTTTAGTCCGGGGACAAAGTGCAGTATTGGGACACCCAAGAAGAAAAATATCGGTGAGCCAATGCAAAAGGAGAAAAAGCAGTAATACGAAAAAAATGCACCGGCCGTTCCGCTATCGCTTGATATTGCCAGAAGAAGCGCAAAGAAAAATCCGCTCAAAACTGTTGCTGCGACACATGAAAAAAGCACCGAGCCCAGAAAGATGAAGCCGGCTTTTGTGGCGCGTGCGGTTGCGAACAAGACGTTGGTCATCCCGGCTATTGCGATGGGGAAACATTATTTGCGCTCAGCAAGCGGGTTCTCCGATGAGAATGCGGCCGCCATGCTGCAATTGGAAAGTCAGGTCCTGCTTGAGGCCTGGCTGTTCGCCTGCACTTCTTCCATGGATATCGTCGAGCACCAACCCGGCGGGCGAGTCTGTGTACCAGCTATGCGGCATTCTGAACTGCTTCAAAGGACTTCTTCTTCCATGAGTCGTGGGGCAGCGGGTACATAAAGAGACACCCGCGGTCTGCGGGTGTCCCAGGTCAAATGCCGCTGCTAGTCACTGGATCAGACCGGCAGCCTTACGCCTTATCCGCATCCAGGTGGTACCGCGTCGCCTCGGCCACTTCGTTCTTCGAGCCCAGGAACACCGGCACGCGCTGATGCAGCTGCGTGGGTTGGATCTCGAGAATGCGTTCGCGCCCGGTGGTCGCCGCGCCGCCGGCTTGTTCCACCAGCATGCTCATCGGGTTGGCTTCGTACATCAGGCGCAGCTTGCCCGGCTTGGACGCGTCCTTCTTGTCCCAGGGGTAGATGAAGATACCGCCGCGGGTGAGGATGCGGTGCACGTCGGCGACCATGCTGGCGATCCAGCGCATGTTGAAGTCCTTGCCGCGGGTGCCGTCCTTGCCGGCGAGCAGGTCGCCCACGTAGGCCTGCATCGCAGGTTCCCAGTGGCGCTGGTTGGACATGTTGATGGCGTATTCGGCGGTGTCTTCGGGCACGCGCATGTTGGCCTGGGTCAGCAGGAAGCTGCCTTCCTCGCGCTCCAGGGTGAAGGCGTGGGTGCCGTGGCCCAGCGTGAGCACCAGCATCGTGCTGGGTCCGTAGATGCAGTAGCCGGCGGCCACCTGTTGCGTGCCCGGCTGCAGGAAGTGCTCGTCGCCGGGCTTCTCGGTGCCCTTGGGCGCGCGCAGCACCGAGAAGATGGTGCCCACCGACACGTTGACGTCGATGTTGGAGCTGCCGTCCAGCGGGTCGAACAGCAGCAGGAAATCGCCGCTGGGGTATTGGTCGGGCACCGGCTGGCTGTGGTCCATTTCTTCGGACGCGCACGCGGCCAGGTGACCGCCCCAGGCATTGGCTTCGAGCAGGATGTCGTTGCTCAGCACGTCGAGCTTTTTCTGCGCCTCGCCCTGCACATTGCCGGTGCCGGCATCGCCAAGCACGCCGCCCAGCGCGCCCTTGCTCACGGCGATGGAGATGCGCTTGCAGGCGCGCGAGACGATGGTGATCAGCTGGCGCAATTCCGCATCGATACGGCCGGCGTGTTGTTCTTCGATCAGGAAGCGGGTCAGCGAGGGACGCGACATGGGGGCGGGCAGCCTGTGTAGGAAGTGGGCCGCCATTGTCGCCATTGCGTCGTTAGATTTCGATCACTTGCTGCGCGTTTTGTAGCGTGATTGATCGAACATGCGCGAATGGGGGCGGATGGTTGCGCTGCGCTTGCCCCCATCCGCCCTTTGGGCACCTTCCCCCGCAGGCGGGGGAAGGGAGCGATGCCGGTGCGTGGTGATGGTGGGTTGGCGATGGTTGGGCTGTGCTTGCCCCCATCCGCCCTTCGGGCACCTCCCCCGCAGGCGGGGGAAGGGAGCGGCGTCTGCGGGCACAAAAAAAACCGGGAGGCTGGCGCGCTCCCGGTTTGCTGGCATTGGCCGGTGCGGTCGATCGCGATGCGATCGCTTACATCCGGCTGACGGTCGCCACGGCCTGTGCCACGTAGTCCAGGTTGCGCTGGCTCAGTGCGGCCACGCAGATGCGGCCGGTGCCCACGGCGTAGATGGCGAACTCGTCGCGCAGGCGATCCACCTGCGACTTGGTCAGGCCCGAGTACGAGAACATGCCGGCCTGGCGCTGGATGAAGGCGAACTCCGGCGCGCCCAGCGTGGCCAGCTTCTCGACCAGGCCTGCACGTAGTGAGTGGATGCGCTCGCGCATCTCGGTCAGTTCCTGCTCCCACAGATCGCGCAATTCCGGGCTGGTCAGCACGCCGGCCACCAGCGCGGCGCCGTGCGTGGACGGGCTGGAATAGATGGTGCGGATGATGCGCTTGACCTGAGACTGCACCGCCTTGGCTTCGGCCGCGGTGGCCGAGACCACCGACAGCGCGCCCACGCGCTCGCCATACAGCGAGAACGACTTGGAATACGAGCTGGCCACCACGTAGCTGTCGATGCCTTCGGCGGCCAGCAGGCGCACCGCGTAGGCGTCGGCTTCGATGCCCTTGTCGAAGCCCTGGTAGGCGATGTCGACGAACGGGAACAGGTTGCGCTCTTTCAGCAGGCCGGCGACCTGCTTCCACTGGTCCTTGGTCAGGTCCGCGCCGGTGGGGTTGTGGCAGCAGGCGTGCAGCAGCACCACCGTGCCCGGTTCAAGTTTTGCCAGGTCGGCGAGCATGCCGTCGAAGTTCAGGCCGTGGGTCGCCGCATCGAAATAGGTGTAATCCACCACCTCGAAGCCGGCTGCGCCAAATACCGCGCGATGGTTCTCCCAGCTCGGGTTGCTGATGGCGATGGTGGAGGTGGGCAGCAGCTTCTTCAGCAGGTCCGCGCCCACGCGCAGCGCACCGCTGCCGCCGACGGTCTGCGAGGTCGCCACGCGGCCGGAGGCCACCAGCGCGGACTCGGCGCCGAATAGCAGCTCCTGGGTGGCCTTGTCGTACGCGGCCAGGCCGTCGATTGGCAGATAGCCGCGCGGTTTGGCGTCCTGCGCGAGCTGCTGCTCAATCTTGTGCACGGCGCGCAACAGCGGGATGCGCCCGTTTTCGTCGTAATAGATGCCCACGCCCAGGTTGACCTTGTTGGGGCGGCTATCGGCGTTGTAGGCCTCGGTCAGGCCCAGGATGGGGTCGCCTGGAACCTGTTCCACGTTTGCAAAGAAGGACACGGCATGACTCGCTGAAGGACGAAAGAGTGGGGTACTTCCGGGATGCTCGGCCGCGGCTGGGCCAAACCACTTCATCGTAGCAGCCCATGGCCGGCGTAGCATGCTTCGTTCCGTACGCAACAATGCGCTCACAGTACGGATAAGGGACACTACGCCCATGCCCAGACCCCCTTTGTTGGCCGCCGCGTGCGGCCTGTTCGTCGCGAGCGCCGTCGCGCCCGCCCTGGCCGCCGAGCCGGCACCCGCGCCCCAGACACTGCCGGCCGTGCAGGTGGACGCCGCCCGCGTGCACGGGGTGGACGACTTCGACCTGCCGGCCTCGTTCACCGTGGTGGCGGCCGACGACGACAACCGCCGCGGCGCGCAGGTGTCTGAGTTGCTGGACGGCATTCCCGGGCTGGTGGCGCGCGATCGCCAGAACTACGCGCAGGACACCCAGCTGTCGATTCGCGGCTTCGGTGCGCGCTCCACCTTCGGCGTGCGCGGCGTGCGGCTGCTGGTGGACGGCATCCCGGCCAGCATGCCCGATGGCCAGGGGCAGCTGTCGCACTTCAACGTGCTGGGTGCCGAGCGGGTGGAAGTGCTGCGCGGGCCGTTTTCGGCGCTGTACGGCAATTCCTCCGGCGGCGTGCTGCAACTGTGGAGCGCTGACGGCAAGCCGGACGACCCGTGGCGGCTGCGCGCTACCTACGGCAGCAATGCCACCGTCAATGTGGGCGCGCAACTGCTCGGCCAGCAGGGCGCGGTCCACTACAACCTGGCCGCCAATCATTTCGAAACCGACGGCTTCCGCGACCATAGCCGCGCCAAGCGCGAGTCGGTCAACGCCAAGCTGGGCTTCGATCTTGCCGAGGGCCGCCGGCTGGACCTGGTGCTCAATTATCTGGACGCACCCGACGCCCAGGACCCGCTCGGCCTGACCCGCGCGCAATTCGACGCCGACCCACGCCAGGCCACATCGGTGGCCACCCAGTTCACCACCCGCAAATCGGTGCGCCAATCGCAGGCCGGGGCGATCTTCACCCAGCAGTTCGACAGCCAGACGGTGCGGCTGATGGCCTATGGTGGGCAGCGCAGCGTGGAGCAGTTCCTGGCGGTGCCGGTGGCGGTGCAGCGCAATCCGCTGCATGCCGGCGGGGTGATCGATCTGGACAGCAACTACGAAGGCGCCGACGCACGCTGGGCCTGGCAGGGGCAGGCGCTGGGCCGGCCGCTGCAGCTCACCGTGGGCGCGAATGTCGATCGCCAACGGCAGCACCGCACCGGCTACGAGAATTTCGTCGGCGATACCTTGGGCGTGCAGGGCGCGCTGCGCCGCAATCAGCGCGACCAAGTGGAGAACGTGGATCAGTTTGCGCAGGCCTGGTGGCAATGGAGCGAGCGCTGGTCGGCATTGCTGGGCGTGCGGCATAGCCAGGTGCGTTTCAAGTCGGACGACCACTACATCGTGGGCCGCAATCCCGACGACAGTGGGCGGCGCGAGTACTCGGCCACCACGCCGGTGGCCGGCATCGTGTTCCGCGCCACCGACGATCTGCGGTTTTACGCCTCGGCCGGACGCGGCTTCGAAACGCCCACCTTCAATGAGCTGGGGTATCGCAACGACGGCGGCGCGGGCCTGGCGCTGGATCTGGGCGCGGCCACCAGTCGCAATTATGAGATCGGAAGCAAGTGGCGCGCGCAGAGCGGCGCGGCGCTGCAGCTGGCGTTGTTTCGCGCAGACACCGACGACGAGCTGGCAGTGGCCAGCAACACCAACGGCCGCAGCACCTTCCGCAACATCGGCGCCACCCGCCGCCAGGGCGCGGAGCTGAGCTGGCAGCAACCGGTGGGTGCCACCCAGCAGTTGCAGCTGGCCTACACCTTCGTCGATGCCACCGTGCGCGATGGCTACCTCACCTGTGCCAGCAGTGGCTGCGCCACGCCCACTGCGCCGGTGGCGAGCGGATCACGCCTGCCGGGCGTGCCGCGGCAGCAGCTGTTCGCGCGTTGGCAGTGGCAGCCGGCGCAGTGGCAGTTCGCCGCCGAAACGGTGGCCTCCGATGCCACCGTGGTCAACGACCTGGCCACCGAGCGCGCGCCCGGCTACGCGCTGTTCAACCTGGAAGCCTCGCGTCGCTGGACCACCACCTTCGGCGGGCTGCGTACCTTCGCCCGCATCGACAACGCGCTGGACCGGCAATACGTCGGCTCGGTGATCGTCAACGACGGCAACGGGCGCTATTACGAGCCGGGCCCGGACCGCACCTATACGGTGGGGCTGCAGTGGGATTTTGGAGGGTGAGCCTGTGGCGGCGGTGCGTGTTCTACAACGCGCATTCTGCTTCACCGCGTCTGTTCCATTGCTTATAAGTCAAGCGCATTTGGTGGCTCAACCGGATCGCTGATTTGGGTACACCGCAGACGTACTTGCGGGCGCGCTGAAGCGCCGTTGATCAATTACGTGGTGCGCGATAGGCGGCGATCGTCTCATGCAGCGCCTTTCCATCCACACACGCCAGGTTCCTCTATGATCGTCGTCGACCATGCACCAGCAGACTGGTTTCTCTTGCGCGATGAAGACCGTTATTTGCTGGATATCAACTGCTCGATCTCAGCCGCCGGCTTTTCGATCCTGCTGTTATTGAGCGCAACCGAGCATGCCGCTGTGCTCGCAGACCGACATGGTGCCTGCGCACAGCTAGCAGCCCAGTTCCGGGCCCGGCCACACGACTACGCCGCACGCGATGGCAGCGAGGTGCACGGCACGCATGTGCTTGCGGCAGTGCAGACATGGCGTGCCGCGGGAAGCATGGCGGCCGGCTGATGCGCCGCACGACGGTGCAGGCCCCTCGGACTTGCGTGCAAGCCTTGGCCCCTCACTGAGGGCATGGAGCACGACGATGATGAAGTGGAAGCAGCAACTCGGCGCTTCAGCGATAGTGGTCAGTCTGCTGGCTTGCAGCGCGGCGTGGGCGGATCACATGGACCTGCATATCGTGCGTGACTACCCCGCCGGTTCGCCAGCCATCGTGCAGATCCACGGCTGGTTGCTGCAACAGTCCCGGTCGAGTGACCAACCCAGGCAGATGCCGCCGCCGGCCACCGTGGCGGGCCTGGGTGATGTTCGTGTCAGCACGGCGTCCTTCGATAATCCCTTGGGGACGCACACCGACGCGGCGCACGATGCCGCGCCGTTGCCTGTGAGCGGCCGGCCACGTGATGAGATCACCATCGATGCCTGCAAGGCCGGCCAGCGCTACCGCTGGGTCTGCGCCTGGCAGCCCGTCAATCGCGCTGCTGCATGGCAGCTGCGTTCCTATCGCCAGACGACCGTCGCCGACTGCAAGACATCTCCGGCCGAGCCGTTGCTGTCCGAGGCAGGCGCTCAAGCGCAGGAATCGTAGAGCAACGGAAAAGGCTGCAGCAGATCGGGGTCCGTGTGAGCGAATCTGGCGGATAAGTCGCCTGCCACGAGTGGGCTACGGCAACTTCCCGCGTACGCGCTGCATGTCTGCTAGCGGCTGCACCTTGGCTGTGCCGCCGCTGTTGAGGATCTCGACCCTGCACGTCGGCGCGGGCGCATCGCCGTTTCCCGGATGCATCGGGCACTCCGCCCTCCTGCGGTCGTGCAGCCTTGTCCCTGTGTTACCGGCGATGATGCAACGCAACCAAATTCCAGGCCGAATGCAGTCCTCAGAGCGGTCGGAAGATGACGCGGCGCAACAGGAGGGCTGCTGACATTGCGCTAGCACTGTGCCGGGTATACACGTTGGGTCGTCATTTCAGCCGGAGACCTTGATGAACGCGCAACCTTCCACCAAGCCGCTCAGCACCGACCCGCAATCGATCTTCAAACCGCGCTACGACAACTACATCGGCGGCGCATGGGTTGCGCCGCACGGTGGTCAATATTTCGACAACACCACCCCGATCAGCGGCAAGGTGTTCACTTCGATTGCGCGCTCCACCGCGCCGGATATCGAAGCCGCATTGGATGCCGCACATGCCGCAAAAGAAGCCTGGGGCAAGACCTCCACCACCGATCGCTCCAATGTGCTGCTCAAGATCGCCGATCGCATTGAACAGAATCTTGAATTGCTCGCGTACGCGGAGACTTGGGACAACGGCAAGCCGGTACGCGAAACGCTCAATGCCGATGTGCCGCTATGCGTGGATCACTTCCGCTATTTCGCCGGTGCCATTCGTGCGCAGGAAGGCGGCATCTCCGAGATCGACAGCGACACCATTGCCTATCATTTCCACGAACCGCTGGGCGTGGTGGGGCAGATCATTCCGTGGAATTTCCCGTTGCTGATGGCGTGCTGGAAACTGGCGCCGGCACTGGCGGCCGGTAACTGCGTGGTGATGAAACCGGCCGAGCAGACGCCGGCCTCGATCCTGGTGTTGATGGAGGTCATCGGCGACCTGCTGCCGCCCGGCGTGTTGAATGTGGTCAACGGCTTCGGGCTTGAGGCCGGCAAGCCGTTGGCCAGCAGCCCGCGCATCGCCAAGATCGCCTTCACCGGCGAGACCACCACCGGCCGGCTGATCATGCAGTACGCCAGCCAGAACCTGATTCCGGTGACGCTGGAGCTGGGCGGCAAATCGCCCAACATCTTCTTTGCCGATGTCATGGCCGAAGACGACGACTTTCTCGACAAGGCGGTGGAAGGCTTTGTGCTGTTCGCGTTCAATCAGGGCGAAGTGTGTACCTGCCCCTCGCGTGCGCTGATCCAGGAATCGATCTACGACAGGTTCATGGAAAAGGCGCTCAAGCGGGTGGCGGCGATCAAGCAGGGTAACCCGCTCGATCCCAACACCATGGTCGGGGCGCAGGCATCGAGCGAGCAGCTGGAAAAGATTCTGTCGTACATCGACATCGGCAAGCAGGAGGGCGCGCAAGTGCTGATCGGCGGCGAGCGCAATACGCTCGATGGCGAACTGGCCGAAGGCTTCTACGTCAAGCCGACCATCTTCAAGGGCCACAACAAGATGCGCGTGTTCCAGGAAGAGATCTTCGGCCCGGTGGTGTCGGTCACCACGTTCAAGGACGAAGCGGAGGCGCTGGCCATTGCCAACGACACGCTCTACGGATTGGGCGCCGGCGTGTGGAGCCGCGATGCGTCGCGGTTGTACCGGATGGGCCGCGCGATCCAGGCCGGTCGGGTGTGGACCAACTGCTATCACGCCTATCCCGCGCACGCTGCCTTCGGCGGCTACAAGCAATCGGGCATTGGCCGCGAGAATCACAAGATGATGCTCGACCATTACCAGCAGACCAAGAATTTGCTGGTGAGCTATTCGCCGAAGGCGCTAGGGTTCTTCTGAGCCGATGGCGTGCCGCCTGTGCGGGCGGCACGCCATCAACAGTGCAGGCACGGCGCCTCCGCATCGTGGGTGTCAGGGTGACCCTTGGACGACGGCATAGCCGTTGCGCGCTGCGGCTCGCATCACCCCAACGCAGCGCCTGCAGGCAGTCCGTTGTCACGATGCAACTGCTCGTCGCCTGTCCCGATCGATCAATCGCGCATGCAGCAGCTCCTCGCAGGCAGCAGACCCTACCGTCTGCAGGATGTTGCGATAACCGATGACCTGCTACATCGCCATCGCGCGGTTGGTTTCGCGCGCAGGCTCTTGTTCGATACCGGTCGGCAGATCCTGCCGAAGTTTCTGCGTGGATTGCTCAAGCGTCTGTTGCACCGCCTGGTCGCGATCGACGTAGGCGCGGCGGTGTGCAGGGTCGTCCAGCCTGCCTTCCACCGCAAACAGACCGTTGCCGGCCTTGTTGGGCGTGACGTGGTCGATGCGGGTCAGCCCGCTGATGCTGGCGTCGTGGGTGAGGGTGCCGGCGGCCTGCTCCAGCTCCTTGCGGTCCTTGAACCCGCCCGCAGGGCCGAGCTTTTCCAGCGCGCCCACTGCCTGTTGGTACATTGCATGCTGCGGATGCGCCTGATCGGACAACAGCGGTTGGCGCGATGACGTGTCACGTTGCTCCGCGGCGGCGGCATGCTCGGGCTGGCGCGGCTGGGCGCCGGCCAGCGCCTTGAAGGTGTCCCGGCCGGCGATGCCGTCATCGCTCAGTTGGTGATCGCGCTGGAATGCCTGCACAGCCTGCAGGGTGCGATCGCCAAACTTGCCGTCGGTGCCCAATGGCTGGCCCTGGGCATCGGTGTATCCCAGCGCATTGAGGCGTTCCTGCAGCGCTGTGACGTCTGGCCCATGTTCGTTCTTGCGCAGCACGCCATCGGCCAGCAGCGCGGCGCTCACCCCTGCGGCCCCGCCCGGCGCAGCGACTGTGCGGCCATTGCCTGAAATGTCCGTCACCTGGGCCGTACCGGTCAGGTTGGGCTGGGCGTGTTGCGGGCGCTGATCGGTGGTGATCGTGCCGCTGCTGATGTCGCGCACATAGCGTTCGGCCTGTGGAAGGTAGCTGGTGTTGATGTCCACATGCACGTGCTTGCCGAACGCACTGGGATTGCCGTTGTTGAAGCCGCCCTGGATGCCCACCGATTGCCCGTATTCGATGCGTGCGCCGGTTTCCAGCTGGGTATTGCGCAGGTCCAGATGCCGGTACTGCGCGATCATTTCGCGGCTCGGGTCGGAGGCAGGCCTGTCGTAGATCTGTACGATCCCGTCGCTGGCATCCACGCGGCCGATATAGCCGCTGGCAATGGCCGGCACCGGCACCGCACTGGTCCCACCGGCCTGCAGCACGAAATCCTTCGACACGTAATGGTCGCCATCGCGCGAGACAGTTGCCGCGCCGTTGTAGTTGCCGAGCAATTCTTCGCGTTCGCCGTTGACGCTGCCGTACACGCGCCCGCGCTCGTTTCCGCGCGTGGGGTGATGGCGCTCGATGTCTTCGTAGTCGTGGATGTGCTGGACGCCGCGTCCGACCGATTCGACGATGGTGTACCGGGGCATGTGCAATTTCCTTATTGATAGCAAGACAACCAGGGGTGACGGAGTCTGCCTGCCTACGGGCAGGCCAGTCGCCGATCAGCGCAGATGCTGGGTCAACTGCCAGCATTGCTGGGTGTAGTCGAACACATAGGCCTCCGGCGTCCCGACGGTCCTGACGACTTCTTCGTCGGGGGAGAACTCGGCCCTGATGAACTCTGCGCGCATGCGCTCGCCGTCGGGCTTGAGCTCGAGCTTCACCCGCGCCAGTTGCTCGGGCTGCTTGTCGGGCTCGTCGTAGGACCAGCGCGAATCGATCAGGACCAGCCGGAACGGCTCGCCGGGGCGGTCCACCGGCTTGGACGGGTCGCGCAGGTCGCGTTCTTCGACGTAAGGGGCACTGTAGGCCGCACGTAATGCCGGATCGGCGACGATCGCTTCCAGAAACGTAGAGAAGCCGTCTTCGGTTTTCTCGCAGGCTCCCTGGGGCAGCGCGGGGCGCTGTGCTGCCGGGGTGGCCGGAGGTGCTGGTTCCGGGGCGGCGGTTGTCGTGGCCGTGGAGGTCGGCGCAGCGGGATCGGCGGCGGCAGTGGGCTCGGGTACCTGACAACCCTGCAGTAGCAGGGCAAGCAGGGCGGCGGTGAGCAGGCGTTGCTTCATGGTGTGGTTCCTTCCGTCTGAGCGTTAAAGCGCACAGTGACCAGCACCACGTGACGCGAAGGCGTCGGACGGAGGCGGATGGCGCACAGGGGCGCAGTGTACGAGTGGCATGTGAGGGCGGCGACTATCGGCTGCGTCCGTGCGGCCGGTGCCTCTTGCGAGTGCCGCTACGTCTGCGCTCCATGCGGCTGTGGGGAGCGGCTCACGCGCAGGCTGCGTGGCGGTCCGGTGCTCGGATCATGGTTGATCGCGGATACGGCCGAATCTGAGTTGCCCCCTGCCGCCTGACCTCGAGCGGTGCACGTCCCTTGCAGAACACCTGGGTGGTTACGACCGTGGCGACCGACACACGTGACAGCCACATCAACGGCCGTATGCATGCGTGCCTGCATGACCGCGAGGGCGTATCGTGCAAGACATGGCAGCCTGACGCGGCCATTGGAGGCAGATGATGCACGGCACGATCACCCAGACGGACTTGCCATTGCAGGTCATAGCCATGCTGCCAGCATTACAGTTGATCGACACCTTGCGCGCACGCCATGGTGATCTGCTGTTCCATCAATCCGGTGGTTGCTGCGATGGCTCGTCGCCCATGTGCTTTGCGGTCGGCGACTTCATCGTCGGCGACCGCGACGTGGTGCTGGGCGAGATTGGCGGCGCGCCCTTCTATATCAGCGCGCCGCAATTCGAATACTGGAAGCACACCCAGCTGATCATCGATGTGGTGCCGGGCCGTGGTGGCATGTTTTCGCTGGAAAATGGCGAAGGCGTGCGTTTTCTGGTGCGCTCGCGGCTGTTTGACGACGATGAATTCGCACGGCTGCAGCAGGCCGGCAGGGCTTAAGCCAGCTGCGCTGCAATCAGCAGCACTGGCGATATGGCGAGCTGACGCCCGCTCGCTCGCCTTTCAACAACACGCTTTCAACAAGACACCTCTCAGCGACACGCATTCAGTCATCCGGCGCCGTGGATGGCGCGCTGCCCGGGGTTTTTGCGGGGGTCTGGTCATCGGCCGGTATCAAACGGCCCGGCGCATCGCCAGCACCCCGGTCTTCGTACTGTTCGGCATCGCGTTTGCCACGCTGCTCGCCCGGTTGGGCGGGTTGCTCGCGTAGGGGGTCACGGGTCATGGCTGGTCTCCTGCACTCGATGGATGCCCGAGTTCACCGCGCGTACGGTGAAGGCCATGCAAATCGCAAAATGTATGCGTATTTCTCACGTATGGATCACGGCGGCGGCGGTACTGATGACGGCCCCATGCCGCACCGTGGAGCAGACCCATGCGCACCCTGGACCGCCGTCCCGATCGTCGCCTGTTCAGCGTCCACCTTGACCCCGCATCGCCCAAGCGCGCACACCACAAGGTGCTTGTTGCCGATCCGGTAGGTGTGGCCCAGGACTTCCACTATTACAGCCTGGCCGATTACCAGCGCCGCCGTCGCCGCGGCGGGCCAACCTGGCGCGATCTGTCGCCGGTCTACGCGTTTGCGCGCGTCACACATGCGGCCGACTGGCCGCGCGGCCCGGATGCACAGTGCGAGCAGGCACTGGCCGCGCAATGGGAAAGCATGCGTGGCAGCTCGCGTCTGGATTGGCCGCATGCGCGCAACATCGTCGAGGATGCCTGGCTGGCGCTGGACCACATTCCCGACGCGGCCGTACACGGAGTAGCGCACTGATGGCACGCCCGATCTGGACCGGCACGCTGTCCTTTGGCTTGCTCAATGTACCGGTGTCGTTGATGTCCGGTGAGCGCAAGGTGGATCTGCACTTTCGCATGCTCGATTCGCGCGACAAGAAGCCGATCCGGTTCGAGCGTGTCAACGCCGACACCGGCGACGAGGTGCCGTGGAAGGAGATCGTCAAGGCGTTCGAGTACGACAAGGGCAGCTATGTCATCGTCGAGGAACAGGACATCCGTTCCGCCGCGCCGGAGAGCCACGAGACCGTGGAAGTGGAGACCTTCGTCGACGCGGCTGACATCGACCCGCGCTATTTCGAGAAGCCCTACATCCTGGTACCCGGCAAGAAAGCCGAGAAAGGCTATGTGCTGCTGCGCGAAACCCTGCGCGATACCGGCAAGGTGGGCATTGCCAAGGTGGTGATCCGCACCCGTGAATACCTGGCCGCAGTAATGCCGCAGGGCGACGCGCTGATCCTGCTGCTGCTGCGCTACCAGCAGGAAGTGGTGGACCCGCAGGACTACAAGCTGCCGGCCGGCGCGGTGGGCGAGTACCGCATCACCCCCAAGGAACAGCAGATGGCCAGGCAGTTGATCGAGTCGATGTCCGGCACCTGGCATCCGGAGGATTACCACGACGAATTTCGCGGCAAACTCGAGAAGATCCTGCGCAAGCGCATCCAGGCCAAGGGCGGCACCACCAAGGTGGAGGCCGAGCCGCCGCAGCACGAAGACGCCAGCACCAACGTGGTGGACTTCATGTCGCTGCTGCAGAAGAGCCTGCAGGCAAAGACGCGCACCCCGGCCAAGAAGAGCAGTGGCGCAGGCTCGAACGCCGCGCCGGCAAAGAAAGCCGCAACCAAGAAGGTCGCCAAGAAAGCCGGCAAGAAGACCACCAAGAAGACCGCAGCCAAGACCGCCAGGACCACAGCCAGCAAGGCGCCGCCGCGCCGCAAGGCCGGATAGGCCCCGCCCATGTCATTGCACGACTACAACGCCAAGCGCCGCTTCGACCAGACGCCGGAGCCGGCCGGCAACATGCCTGCGCGCGCCAGCAAGCAACCGATCTTTGTCGTGCAATTGCATCACGCCAGCTCGCGCCATTACGACTTCCGTCTTGAAGCCGATGGCGTGCTCAAGAGTTGGGCCGTGCCGAAGGGGCCTTCGTTGCGTGTGGGCGAAAAGCGCCTGGCGGTGCAGGTGGAAGATCACCCGCTGTCGTATGCCAGCTTCGAAGGCGACATCCCGCAAGGCCATTATGGCGCCGGGCATGTGGATGTGTTCGACCACGGCCATTGGCAGTGCGAAGGCGATGCGCTGGCGGCGCTGGAAGCGGGCAAGCTGGAATTCGAGCTGCAGGGCACGCTGCTGCGCGGCGGTTTCGCCTTGGTGCGCACGCAGATGCGCGGCGGCAAACCGCAATGGCTGCTGTTCAAGCGCAGCGATGCCTACGCGGCCGACCTGGATGCCGATGCGCTGGTGGCGCAGCAGGCGGCAGGCGCATCGGCTGCTGCGGTTCCAGCGACACGTGCCAAGACAGCGCCGGTCTCTGCGACGCGTGCCAAGGCCAGCCGTGCGCGGCGCGCGCCTGCAGAAACAATCGCCGACACAGCGACAGCGACAGGCAAACGCGCACGCCCGGCGCGTGCGGACGCCAGGCAATGGCGTACCCGCGCCCTGGCGCTGGACGGTGCGCGCGAGGCGCCATGCCCAACCGAGCTACGCGCGCAACTGACCTTGCTGCGCGAACAGGCCCCGGATGGCGAGCGCTGGTTGCACGAGATCAAGTGGGACGGCTATCGCCTGCTGGCCGACATGGTCGATGGCCAGGTGCAGCTGCGCTCGCGCAACGACCAGGCCTGGACGCAGCGCTTCCCGGACGTGGTGCGCGCGGTGCAGGCCCTGCCGGTGCGCGACGCGCGCCTGGATGGCGAGCTGGTGGTGCTGGACGCGCAAGGGCGCAGCGATTTCTCGGCACTGCAACGCGCGCTCGATGGCAGCGTCACGCAGCCGCTGCGCTACATCGTGTTCGATCTGCTCGGCGTGGCCGGAGTGGATCTGCGCGACACCCCGCTGCTGCAACGCAAGCAGTTGCTGCACGACGTGCTGGGCGATGTGCCGGGAACGCTGGCGTTTAGCGACCATGTGATCGGCCATGGCCCGGAGGTCTTCGCGGCCAGTGCCGGCACCGGCTGGGAAGGCATCGTCAGCAAGCTCGCCGATGCGCGTTACCGCGAAGGGCGCAGCGCCGATTGGGTCAAGACCAAGCACGCAGACAGCGACGAGTTCGTGGTGGTGGGCTACACCGATCCCAAGGGTGGGCGCAGCGGCTTCGGCGCCTTGCTGATGGCGCAACGCGAGGGCAAGACGCTGCGCTATGTCGGGCGTGTGGGCACCGGCTTCGACGATGCCTTGCTCGGCACAATCACAAAGCGGCTGCAGGCGCTGCACAGCGACACCGCCACGCTGGAATTGCCGACGCATATCCCCGGGCGACCACGCGATGTGCATTGGGTACGGCCGGTCTTGATCGCCGAGGTCGCGTTTCGCGGTTGGGCCAAGGAAGGTCTGCTGCGGCAGGCCGCATTCAAGCGTCTGCGCGAGGACAAACCCATGAGCGAACTGGGTGGCGACCGCGCCGCGCCGGGCAAGGCACGTGCTGCAGGGAAGCGCAGTGCTGCGACCACGGCCGCTGCGCCTGCGCGCAAGACAGCGACGAAGAAAACCTCAAGGAAGACGGTCGACGCATCCACCAGCACCGCCAGCAAGCGCGTGCGGTCGACCGCATCGAAGACGAGCGCCACAGCCAAGGATTCGGCATCCAAATCCACCACATCGAAGTCCACTGCATCCAGATCCACCACGTCCACATCCACAGCCACGTCGACGGACGGCATCACCATCACCCATCCCGAACGTGTGGTGTTTCCCGCCCTGGGCATCAGCAAGGGCGATGTGGCCGACTATTACCGCGCAGTGGCGCCGCTGGTGCTGGCGGAGATCGCATACCGCCCCTTGTCGCTGCTGCGCTGCCCCGATGGCGTCGGCGGCGACTGCTTCTTCCAGAAGCACCAGGGCAAGCAGCTGGGTGCGCACATCGCGGCGATTGCACTCAAGCAGAAGAGCGGCACCGAGGACTACATTTACGTCGAAGATGCAGCCGGCCTGCTCGAGCTGGTACAGATGAACACGCTGGAGCTGCATCCGTGGGGATCGCGCACCGACGATCCGGAGCATCCGGACCGCCTGGTGTTCGACCTGGATCCCGGCGACGGGGTGTCCTGGGCAGAGGTGGTAGCGGCCGCGCGCGATATCCGCGCCAAGCTGCGCAGCGCAGGCCTGGAGAGCGCGGTGCGCCTGTCCGGCGGCAAGGGCCTGCATGTGGTGGTGCCGATCGTGCCCGAAGCGGGCTGGGAACAGGCGCGCGATTTCTGCGAGGCCTTCGCCCAGGCGCTGGCCGCACACGCGCCGGAGCGCTACGTGGCCACCATGAGCAAGGCCAAGCGCCACGGCGTGATCTTCATCGACTGGCTGCGCAACGGCCGCGGCAATACCAGCGTGTGTTCATGGTCGCTGCGCGCGCGCGAAAAGGCAACCGTCGCGGTGCCCTTGCGCTGGGAAGAACTCAGCAGGATCAGCGGGCCGGATGCGTTCCCGATCGACAAGGCCGTGCAGCGAGCCAGGCGCCAGCGCGTTGACCCATGGGCGGAGGTGTTGGCGGTGAAGCAACGTTTGCCCAGGGCATGATCCACACCGCCTGCGAGCGGCAGCGCAGACTGTGCTAGCCTGCGGACACATGGACTGCAATGAAAGGACTCTGCAATGTCAGTGATGCGCGCTTGCGTCTTCATGCTCACCTGGGTGTGCGTGCTACCGGCCTTTGCAGCAGACAAGCTCGACCCGGTACTGGCCGGCATTCAAGCCAGCGATGCCGAGGCGCAGCAGGTGCGGGCATCGGTCCGCGCCGCGCCGCTGCTACGTGGGCAGTTGCTGCAACTTGTCGATGCCGGACAACTCAAGCGCATCCGTGTCGTTGCCGACACCGCGCAGCCAGTGATCAAGAACCGTCCGTTCGCCGCGGCGGTTCTGGACAAGGAGATGATCCTCACCAGCGGGCTGCTGCAGCAACTGCGTGAGGCCCCACGCCCGCATGCGCTACGCAGTGGCGACCTGGCTGCGGACAACCTGGTGTTCGTGCTTGCCCACCTGGCAGTACACGCGGCGGTCGCCGAACGGCATGCACAGTTCGAGCGGACGCTGGAGGGCAAGATGGCTGCCGGTATCGGCGATGCACGGGCCAAGGGAACCCAGTTCGACGCGACACCGATGGCGCAGGAGGCGCTGAACCACAACATGGCGATCGAGGCCAATGCCTTCATCGCCGGGTGGAATGCGGTGGTCGATGCGGCCCAGCACCAGGCATCGCCAAGCGGCGCCCCGCTGCCGGAAGCGCAGCGCGCCGTGCTGCTGGGTCCGCTGCTTCTGAGTTTCCGCTACAACCAGGTCCTGGAGCGGGCAATGGACGGCGCGCAGGATCAGCGCGTGGTGCTCGGCGCCGATGGAATCGTTGCCGATACGCGTAACGTCTTCGCCATTGCCCAGGCGCTGATGGCCGGCAAGATGCTGGAGATTCAATAGCGCAGGCGCACCTGGTGCGCCTCATGTCGGAGTGCATGCCTTCCGGCTGACGCCGCTGCGTGGGCCGCTGTGCGTTGTGTCACTGCAGACAGGACGCGCTTGGTGTGTTCAGCCAGTCCGGTCGGGCCAGCAGTGCAGCCTGCTGGCCGGGCGCGTTTGCCTGTGATCGCGACCGATGCAAGCCGGCGGCAGCGGTACCTGCACGCCGCGTGCAACCCGTACACCTCTGCCGATGCATGGCGATTGCGTCCATCGGCGCGCCGGCGCGGCCACCGGCGTTGCACTGCGGCTACGCAGAGACCGCGGCCTCGCGCGTCACCCGGCTCAACGCATCGCTACCGATCTCGGCAATCGAGTGGGTGCCGGTCAAAGTCATCGCCACGCGCATTTCCTTCTCGATCAAGCCCAGCAGGTTTTCCACGCCGGCCTGCCCGCCGGCCGCCAGCGCGTAGACGAAGGCGCGGCCCAGCAACACCGCATCGGCGCCCAGCGCCAGCATGCGCACCACGTCCAGCCCACTGCGGATGCCCGAGTCGGCCAGGATCTTCAGCTGCCCCTTCACCGCATCGGCAATGGCCGGCAATGCGCGTGCGCTGGACAGCACGCCGTCGAGCTGGCGCCCGCCATGGTTGGACACCACGATGCCGTCGGCGCCGAAGCGCACCGCATCGCGCGCGTCGTCCGGGTCCAGGATGCCCTTGATCACCATCGGCCCGGTCCAGAACTCGCGGATCCATTCCAGATCCTTCCAGGCGATCGACGGGTCGAAGTTGGCGCCCAGCCAACCGATGTAGTCCTGCAGGCCGGTGGGGCTGCCGCGATAGGCCGAGATGTTGCCCAGATCGTGCGGTTTGCCGAGCAGGCCCACGTCCCAGGCCCAACGCGGATGCGTCACTGCCTGCAGCATGCGCCGCAGCGCTGCATTGGGCCCGCTCATGCCCGAATGCGCATCGCGGTAACGCGCGCCCGGCGTGGGCATGTCCACGGTGAACACCAGCGTGGTGACGCCGGCCGCCTTGGCGCGCTCCAGCGCGTTGCGCATGAAACCGCGGTCCTTGAGCACGTACAGCTGGAACCACATCGGCCGGCTGATGGCCGGCGCCACTTCCTCGATCGGGCACACCGACACCGTGGAAAGGGTGAACGGGATCCCGCGCGCGGCTGCCGCACGTGCGGCCTGCACTTCGCCACGGCGCGCATACATGCCGGTCAGCCCGACCGGCGCCAGGGCCACCGGCATCGCCAGGGTTTCGCCAAACAGCTCGGTGCTCAGGCTCAGGTCGGACATGTTGCGCAACACCCGCTGGCGCAGCGCGATATCGGCCAGGTCGGCGACATTGCGCCGCAGCGTGTGCTCGGCGTAGGCGCCGCCATCGATGTAGTGGAACAGGAAGGGTGGCAGCCGCGCCTGGGCGGCGGCGCGGTAATCGGAAGCGGCAGAGATGATCATCGAAGACGGACGACAGCTGCGGGGTAGCCGTCGAGTGTAAGGCGATCGGTGTGTTGCGGGGATGGGCGGTGCGTCTGTCGGTAGCAACGCGTGTCTTAGGCCGGCCAGGCTGTTCGTCGGTGCGGCGATGGCCTTGTTGTTCGCAACCTTCCATTGGTGGTTCGGTGCATCAGGCTGTCAGCTGTCACCCGACGCAAGCGCGGCCAGCTCATCGGCCGTGCTATGCAGCCGCCACAAAATGCCCATGGAATCCCAGCGGAATCGCATAAGGCAGCCATGCCTGTGCAATCGGCCCGGCATCGATGTGCTGCGCGTCCAGCACCATCAACCCGGTGCATGCGCGCTGGGTGTCGAGCACCGTTCCCACCAACCAGCCCTGGTCCGGGCGGGTGCTGCCGGGCCTGGCGACGAACACATGTTCTTCGGCCAGCACATGCGGGCCGTAGCGGTGCACCTGGCGGCGGTCGCGTTCCAGGTCGTAGCCGGCCACGGCATTGAGAAACGGCGACCGGTTCGGGCCATCGATGCACGGCGCGTACAGGCGCGCGCCCTGCGTGCGCGGGGTGCGGTGGTCGAACAGCGGCAGTTCCAGGTTGTCCACCGGATGCACCTGCCAGTGGGCGCGGCCACTGGCCAGGTCCAGATGCAGGCTGCGTAGCTGCACCGGTGCCGGCGCGGCCTGCGGGTCGCCGTGCATGGCCGCGCGCATCGGCGAACGGGCTTCTTCCGGATCGGTGTGCACGATGGCGCGCACCACGATGCGGTCCTGCTGCGCGTAGGCATCGGCAAAGTGGTAGGCCACCGCAAAGTCGGCCTCGAACCAGCGTGGTTGGTCCAGCGCATCCTTGGGCACCACCGCAATCCGGCATGGGGCATCCGGGGTGAAGCGCAGTTGCTCGAAGAACGCCCCGTCGCCGTCCAGCCGCCGATACGGCGCCATGATCAGGATCAGATGGCGATCGGTCATCGCAAAGCTGTGCATGTAGGCCGGCGCATCGGTCTGCAGCAGCTGCACGTTGCGCAACGTGGCATCGGCGCCCAGATGCCAGAGCACCACGCCGGTGGAGCCCACCACGCTGATCGAGCCGACGTTCCACATGCTGCCGTCGTGGTCGGTCAACGGGTGCGCGGAAAACGGCATCGCGGCCAGATCCTCGCGCCAGGTGACCGGGCCGATGGTGCTTAGCGCGTCGGGGGCCAGTTCGATCGCCGAGCCGGCTTCCCACAGCGCAAACAGGCGGCCGTTGAGCATCGTCACCGAGGTATTGGCGGTGTTGACGTCGTCGTTGTTGCGGCCAGGCTGCATGTCGGGCACGGAGGTGCCGGCCGCGCGATACAGAAAGCGCCCAGCCTGCTGCTCCTGGGTGAACTTGTGGGTGGCCACCATGCGCCCGCGGTGCTGCACCTGCCCACCGCCCAGACGCCAGCGGTGCACCATGCCGTCGCCGTCGAACCAGTGTTCGTAGCGGAACCCGGCGCGCTCGGTCCAGGCCGGGCCATTGCGATACAGGCTGCCTGCCAACCCTTCGGGCAGTGCGCCCTGCAGTGTTGCGGTGGCCGGCCCCAGGGTGGGGCTGACCACGCTACGCCAGCCCAGCAGCCAAGGCGTGCGCTGCAGCTGCGCCTGGAAGGCGGCAGCCTCCGCGGCGTGTGCAGGCAGGCTGCGCATGCCAAAGCCGCCCAGCGCAGCACTGCCGGTGGCTGCGAGTAACGATTGCAGGAAGCGGCGGCGGTGCATGCATGGCTCCTTTTGCGCGTAGGCCTTTAGCGCATCTGCACGCTGATGCGTTTGCCGGCAGCGGGCAGATCGAAGACGATCTCGTCGAAGCCGGGTTTACGCATGCCGGTGGGGTTGTTGCTGAAGCCGTAGCCTTCCACCGGCATGCCGATCAGGTTGGTGTCCAGCTTGCCGTTGCTGTTTTCGTCGTGATTGATCATCACCGCGTAGCGCCCGGGGGCAAGATCCTTGAACTGGATGCGCGGCGTCGCGCTGGTGATCGGCACCGTTTGCGCCTGCACCGGTGGCTGGGCGCTCTCCAGTTGTGCGGCCGAGGCGATCACTGCGATGCGCAGCTTGCCTTGTTGCGAGCGCAGGCCGCTGACCCCCACGTCCAGATCGGCGGCGTAGGCGGCAGCGCTGCCGAGCAGGCTGACCAGGGCGACGGCACAGGCAAGGGTGCGGGCAAGCATGCAATTCTCCTGACGGCGTTGGAAAGCGAAGGCTGGGACCGATGGTACGCAGCGCGTTACAACCGTGGCGGTGGCGCCGGTCGCAGATCGGCCCACGCGCAGCCTGCCCACACACTGCGGCAGGGCGATCGATCCCATGCCGTGCAGGGCCGAACCTGTGTGCGAGCCGGCGAAGCAGCTTCGCTCGCAGGACGCGGCGGTTTCACCACACCAGCGGCAGCAGGCGATGGCTGTGCGCGGCATACGCCGGGTAGGCGATGGGAAAGGCGCGCTGCAACGCGGCTTCCTCGATGCGGATGCGGCGCAGGAACACCCAGGTCACCGGCAGCACGATTGCCAGCAGCGACGCTGCACTGCCCATGCCCAGCGCAAGCCCGTAGAAGGCCATCAGCGCACCGGTGTAGGACGGATGCCGCAGCCAGCGATACGGGCCGCTGCGCACCAGTTGATGACCGGCCTGGATGGTGACATCCACCGTGAACCAGCGTGCCAGCACCGTGATGGCCCACACGCGCACCGCCAGCCCGCCGCCGATCAGCGCACACGCCGCCCATCGCAGCGGTTCCTGCCAGGCGTGCGGCCAGTGCATGACGCCGGCAAACGCCAGCCCCACCGCCGCCGCAATGGACAGCGACAGCACCCGCCACAGCTGGCCCAGGGTGCCGCGGTCGTGCGTGCCGCCATCGGCTGCGCGGCGCTGCTGGCGCAGCCACAGTTCGTAACCGATCCACAGCAGGCTGAGCGCGGTGAGCAGAGGGGATGCAGACATGGGAGAGCTCCGTAGTGGATGGAAGACAATGTGGAGGGATGGCAAGGACCGAGGCAGCAAGCAGCAGGCAGCAGACAGCAGGCAGCAGGCAGTTGAGATGGCGGCAGCGCCGCTGCCATCCAGCGCGTGGTCCATGCCAGACGCTGCGCTGTCTCATCTGGCATCGGTGTCCAGCAGCCAGTGATGCCAGTGTGCCCAGCGCCGGTGCGACCCACAGGAGCCGCAGGTCATCGATCCCACCTGCCAGAAGTCACTTTCTGCGCGCGCCCCATTGCCGGGCAGCGGCGCGGCGGTCAGCATCGCCACATGAAACATGTCCTGCGCGAGTTGATCCAACCCCTGAGCCTGGCCGGGCTGATGGCCATTGCGGCGGTGGCGCTGTCGTTCAACGCCATCCCGTCGGCGCACGGTGGCTGGCGTTGGGTGGCTCTGGCCGGGTTTACCGTCCTGTTCCTGCTGCACGACCTGCTGCCGCGCCAGTACGTGGTGCGCAATGTGTCGTTGCTGCTGCAGGCCGCATTGGCGCTGGGCCTGACGGCGCTGCAGCCGCGTGCCGGCACCAGCCCGGTGCTGCTGGTCATGCTGGTGGCGCAACTGGCGATGGTGTGGCCGCCGCTGCGGGTGGTGGCGATGGCGCTGACCATGAACGCGATCATGTACGCCTTGTTCGTGCGTGCCGGTTTCGACAACGCGCTGCTGTCGGTCACCGTGTACGCCAGCTTCCAGGCGTTTGCCGCGCTCACTGCCTATTACGCGCGCAGTGCCGAGCGCGCGCGCGACGCGCTGGCCTACGTCAACGCCGACCTGCTGGCCACCCGCGCATTGCTGGCCGACAGCGCGCGCGATGCCGAGCGCCTGCGGCTGGCGCGTGAGCTGCACGACGTGGCCGGGCACAAGCTCACCGCCATGCGCATCAATCTGCGCCTGCTCGTCGCCGACCCCGCACTGGCGGGCCGCGGCGACATCCGGGTGGTGGAGCAGCTGTCTGCCGAACTGTTGTCGGACATCCGCAACGTGGTGCAGTCCTTGCGCGATGACCAGGGCCTGGACCTGCAGACCGCCCTGCGCGCGCTGGCCGCACCGTTCCCGCGCCCGACCTTGCGGCTGCAGATCGATGCCGACGTGCGCGTGACCGATGCCCGCGTGGCCGAGCTGCTGCTGCGGCTGGTGCAGGAGGCACTGACCAACGCCGTACGGCATGCCGATGCCAACGAAGTGGCCGTGCACCTGCAGTGCCAGGACGCGCAGCTGCGCGTGGAGATCCACGACGACGGCCACCGCGCCGAGCGCATCCGCGAGGGCAATGGCATCACCGGCATGCGCGAGCGGCTGGCGGCCCTGCACGGCCAGCTGCAGCTGGAGCGCACCGCGCAAGGCGGCATGCATCTGATTGCTACACTGCCGCGATGAGTCCACTTCGAATCGCCCTGGCCGACGACCAGGTTCTGGTCCGCGCCGGCCTGCGTGCCTTGCTGCAGCAGCAAGGCGTGGAGGTGGTCTGCGAGGCCGACGACGGTCAGGGCCTGCTGGACGCGCTGGCCACCACCCCGGTGGACGTAGTGCTCAGCGATATCCGCATGCCCGGCATCGACGGCATCCAGGCGCTGGAGCAGCTGCGCGCCCGCGGCGACCGCACCCCGGTCCTGCTGCTCACCACCTTCGACGACGGCGACCTGCTGCTGCGCGCCACCGACGCCGGCGCGCAGGGCTTCCTGCTCAAGGACGCCGCTCCGGAAGACCTGCGCGACGCCATTGCCCGGGTCGCCGCCGGCGACACCCTGCTGCAGCCGGTCAGCACCGACCCGGTGCGCGCGCGCTACCAGTTCCGCGACCAGCAGGCCCCACGCGAGACCTTCAACGAACGCGAGGTCGCCATCCTGCGCCTGCTGGCCGGCGGCTATTCCAACAAGGAGATCGCCCGCACCCTGTTCCTGGCCGAAGGCACGGTGAAGAACTACGTCTCCACCATCCTGGAAAAGCTCGGCACCCGCGATCGCACGCGCGCGGTGTTGAAGGCCATTACGTTGCGGGTGATTTGAGGGCCGGAATCGGGAATCGGGAATCGGGAATCGGGAATCGGGAATCGGGAATCGGGAAGCGGGAATCGGGAATCGGGAATCGGGAATCGGGAATCGGGAAGCGTGAAGCGTGAAGCGTGAAGCGTGAAGCGTGAAGCGTGAAGCGTGAAGCGTGAAGCGTGAAGCGGGAAGCGGGAAGCGGGAAGCGGGAAGCGTGAAGCGGGATTGGGGAATCGGGAAGCGGGATTGGTAAGGGCGCTACCCGGGGCGGCTTGAGACTGGGTTTGGGACTGAGGTTGATAAAAGCGCTACCGCAGCTAAAGCCCCTCTCCCGCCTGCGGGAGAGGGGTTGGGGGGAGGGCACGGAGGCGAAGCCACCCGCTGAATCCGTCAAACCGGAGCCTCGCCCTCAGCTTGCCCCCCATCCCTGCGGAACAGACGCTGCCGAAGGCAGACGTCACAGCCCGGCCGCAAGTCGGCATGGCTTGGCGCCAGCGACCAGTCGCTCCAGGTTGCTGCTTGGTTGGCCCAGGAGCTAACTCGAAATGTCCGTTTTCCCATAGCTCGCGGAGTCGGACTGAGGGTAAGCCGCGACACCAGACACGCTGGGTCGTCAGGCACGCCTCGCTCGACACGTCTGCTCTATCTTGCTGTTCAAAAAAAGGATTTACAGCGTTCGTCAGCCTCCGTAAGCAACCGTAAGGTTGCCGTCAGGTCAGGCGTTGCCCCAGACAGCAAGGTCGTCCGGCGGCCTCTGGAGCCGCCCGGAACCGCGTCGCGCTCCGGCCTGCTGCGGAGCCCGTCATGCGCCCTTTCCGATACATTGCCTTGCGGTCAATTGTCGCCGTCATGGTCGTCTGGTCGTTTCCGACTCAGGCGGAATTGCCCGGTCCATGGGTTCAGGCCGCTCTGTTGGCTCACGCCCAGGGCTGAGGCGGTAGCAGCGTGGTTGCCGTCACCCACAGCAGAGACGACCGGTCGAGGGAGCTGCACGCCGCCGCTGATGCGAACGCTGGACGCCGATGCCGTACTGGACCGTGGTCGATGCTTGGCAGGAAATGGGCAAGCGAGGACCGCCGTCGGCGGCCCCCGCGGTGGTGCGTTGACCGACGCCGGTGGAGAATGAACGCCTCCGCTCCAGCGAGGGCAGGCTCACGGAGTGATCTGCGGATCGTTGCCCACCTCGGGATCGCAGCTGAACGTGTCGTGGCGTTGAAGGTCCTCGACGACCACCATGAAGAAGATCAAGGTGGAACGATCGTTGGCATTGCGGAACGAGACCCAGCGGCCGTCGCGGTCGTACTTGACGTTGCTGATCTGGTTCTGCGAATCGGAACTGATCAGGTTGCGAATCTTGAAGTTGAAGCCCACCGCATCGTCGAACCGGTAGCACATGGTGACATTGCGCTGGTCGCCCGGCACCAGCATCAGCCCTGGCTTGAAGTGATAGTGGTACTTCCCATGGCCGGTATTCCCGCCGATTTCCACATACGCCACCGACATGTCGCAATGAATGTGCGTTTCGGGGTGGCACGCGATCTTGGTTTCCTGTTCCGTCATGACGAGGTCTGTTCCTTGGGGAGCGGGGCATAGAAGGAAACGAACCCCGGATGGCGGTAGCCCGCCTGATACAGCCACCCGAGTTGTTGCATGACTACCGCCTGCCGCCCCAGATGGATCTGCGCGCGGATCCAGGGGTCGAGCAGAGCCTTGTTATGGCTCGCGCCGGCATCTGTGCCGAGCACTGCCAACGCACGTTCCCAGCATTGGCGCGCTGGCCCCGTCTGGCCGGCCGCGGCATGTTGCTCTCCCTGCCACACCAGCGCGTGCGCAAGGGTGGTCGGTCCCAGCGGATCCTGCGGCCGGGCGCGATGCAGGGCCTCCAGCCGGGCGACGCTGGCCTGCAATGCCAACGCACGCGCGGCCGATGCGGCCGGCTGCAGATACGCCAGACGCAGGGCGATCACCGCATCCAGCCATTGCCATTCCGGTAAGGCCTGGCCCTGCTGCAGCAACGGTGCCAGGCGCTGCCGAGCCTGTTGCAATGCACGTTGTCCCTGCGCGGGCCGTCCATCCAGTGCCGCCACCCAACCGATCTGCGCATAGGCATGGGCCAGATCGCGCTGCCATTGCAGGTTGTCCGGTTGCAGGCTGACCAGCGGTTGCAGGATCGCCACCGTGGCCTGCGCATCGGCTTGGGCCTGGACGGTTTGACCACGTGCCAGCGCCAGGTTGGAGGCGAGCAACAACGAGGCGGCCAGCCGCCGTCTCCACGTGTCGGCATCCGGCGTGGCTGCCACCAGCGTACGCAGCATTGCGATCTGCTCGCGGTACCCGGCTTCGGCATCCGCCAGCAGGCCTTGGGTCTCTTGGGCGGAGCTGCGCCATGACAGGCCATTGATCAACTCATAGCGCACGCTGGTGTCATCCGGTGCGGCGGCCAGCACCTGTTGCTTGAGCGCGATCGAGCGGGTGAACAGGGGAATGGCGCTGGCCGCATCGCCCTGGTTCTGTGCCAGCGAACCGAGATTGGTCAGCGCGTAGGACAGTTCCCGCTGCCAGCGTGGGTCGTGCGGCACGGTGCGCTGCAAGTCTTCGGCGATGGCCAGGTAGCGCGACCAGTGCTCGCGCGCCACTGCCGGCTGCTTGCGTTGATACGCAAGATACCCGCGCCAGTAGGCGGCCTGCCCCGTTTCTGCCCGCGCTTCCAGCAAGTCCGGAGCATGCTGCGCCGCCTGCCCGGCGATAACCGCGGCACGGACGAATGCCGCCTGTGCCTGATCGAGCTTGCCTTGGTTCATCAATACCTCGCCCGTGGTGCGCAAGGCACGAGCGTGGTTGACCAATTCGGTCGGCTGCATACCGACACTGGGCAGATCCTCCAGATACCGCAGCGAGCGGCTGCCCACGCTGTCGAGCAGCTTGAGGTTGCCCACCGTGCGCAACTGCTCGGCCAGGTCGCCCAGCATGTAGCCCACCAGCTGCTGCGCCTGGTCGCGGCGTTCTTCTGCCACCTGCTGCGCCTGGCGTGCTTGCCAACCGAGCAGCAGCGAGGCGCTGGCCAGCACCACCAGCAAGCCGGCGGCGGCGGCATACAGGCCGCGCCGACGCTGCTGGGAGCGCTCGCAGGCACGCAGGAACGCCAGTTCCGATGCGTCCAGATCCTGGGGCATGCGCCGCGCGGCTTCGCGCGCTTCGCTCAGCGGGCGCCCGCTGTTGAGCAGGTGATCGCTGCGCCGGCCCTCGGCTGCCCAGCGCTGTGCGGCCAGTTGCAGCCGCTTGCGCGCCTGCAGCAGGCGGCGGTTTTCGTGGATCCACTCGGCTGCGCGCGGCCATTGCCGCAGCAGCGCTTCGTGCGCCACCGCGAAGCCCGGTTCGCCGGCCACCAGCTCGCTGACGAACAGGCGCGCCTGCACGAAGGCATCCACCAGCGTGCGCGCCGCGCTGGCATCGGGCAGCGCCGACCACAGCGCACGCCGCGCGGTCACCGCATCGCTGTCGGGGTGGATCACGCTCAGCAGTGTCAGTACCTGGCCCAAGGCGGCCTGCGCACTGGCCGGCAATGCGCCGAAGGTGCGTTCGGCGTGATGCGCGAGTGCACCCTCCAGCCCGCCCAGGGCGCGGTAGGCCGCGAAGGTCAGCAGGCCGTCGTCGCTGCGTTGCGCATGCAGCGCATGCAGCAGGTGCTGCAGCAACGGCAAGGCATCGGGCTGGCGCGCGGTGGCATCGCGCAGCACATCGTCCAGATGGCTGGCGCTGTCGCGCTCCTGTTCGAAGCGCAACCCCGCCATGGCAGCGGGCACGCGGATGATCTGGCCAATCTCGCCATCGCGCGGCGGCAGCAGGTCCACATGCCCATCGCCGCGTTTGAGTTCCACGATCTCCGGTACCGCATCGATCAGGCGCGGGTAGAAGTCGCTGCGCGCCAGCATCAGCACCGCCACCTGCGCGCTGCCGCACAAGGCCTGCAATGCCGCCGCCAGCGCGGCGCGATCGGCATCGGTGATGCCCGGCGTGGCCACCATCGCCTCGGCATGGTCGATCACCAGCAGCAGATGCCGCTGCGCTGCTGCGCCTTCGCGGGGCGGTGCGGCGTGGCGCATCGCTTCGGCAATGGCCGCATGCAGCGGCGCAGGGCGCTGCAACCAGCCAATGAGCAGCGCCATCTGTGCCGGCGAGAACACCGCGCGCTGGCCCGGCGCCCAGTCCCCCAATGCCCGCGCCAGGGTCTCCAGCACATCGCCGCCACGGCATTGCGCCAGGTTGCAATACGCCACCGCCAGCGCTTGCAGCCCGTCCAGCCCGCCCGGTTGGGTCAGCAGCGGCACCACGCCAGCGCGCAGCAACGAGGTCTTGCCGCAGCCGCTGGCGCCACTGATCAGCACCAGTCCGCGCTGGCTGTGCAATTGCGCACGCAGCGCTGCCGCCACCTGCGCAATGGCGTGGCTGCGGCCAAAGAACACCTGCGCATGCGCCGGGTCGAATGCCTGCAGGCCCACATACGGGCTGCCGTGGCTCCAGGTCTGCGTGCCCAGTACTGCGCCGCGGTAGTCCTCGGGAAACACCACTTTCGGCAGCAGCCGATACCCGCGCTTGCGGATGGTTTCGATAACGCGCGGCTGGCGGCTGTCGTCGCCGAGCTTGCGGCGCAGCTGGGCGATGGTCTTGTGCACCGGGTTGTCGCCGTAGAAGCTGCCGTGCCAGACCTCGATCAGCAACTGCTCGGCACTGACCACCTCGCCGGCGCGTTCGGCCAGCGCGATCAGCACCTCCATCATGCGCGGCTCCAGCGCGATGGCCTGGCCGTCGTCGATCACCAGCAGCCGTTCCGGTTCCACCAGCACTGCGCCCAGGCGGAAGCGTGGCACCGAGCCAAGTTGCGTGACACGCTCGCTACGAAGGGACATGCACTCGGACACCGGTCGCACAGCTGGAAGGGGCCTTGACGATCGCCAACAGGCGCGGCCAGGCACGGCACGGCAGGGACGGAAACGTAGCATAGCCGGCACGGGCGGACTTCGATTGCGGTCGCTGTTCGTGGCGGCCTGGGCCGGCGATGGTGCGGTGGCCGATGGCCGTCACGCGTGTCCATACAGCAGCGTGTGTTGCGCATCAGGCTGTTTCGCATGCGCCACACGCACTAAGATGCCGCCAGCATCTTGCTGACCAGGAGTCCACGTTGATCATCCATCCCAAAGTGCGCGGTTTCATCTGCACCACCACGCATCCGCTTGGTTGCGAGCGCAATGTGCTCGAACAGATCGCCGCCACCCGCGCGCGCGGCGTGCGCAACGACGGCCCGAAGAAGGTGCTGGTGATCGGCGCATCCAGCGGCTACGGCCTGGCCTCGCGCATCACCGCCGCGTTCGGCTTCGGTGCCGATACGCTGGGCGTGTTCTTCGAAAAACCCGGTAGCCCCAGCAAGGCCGGCACCGCCGGCTGGTACAACTCGGCCGCGTTCGACAAGCACGCCAAGGCCGCGGGCCTGTACAGCAAGTCGATCAATGGCGATGCGTTCTCCGACGCCGCGCGCGAGAAGGTGATCGAGCTGATCAAGACCGAGATGGGCGGCCAGGTGGACCTGGTGGTGTATTCGCTGGCCTCGCCGGTGCGCAAGCTGCCGGGCACCGGTGAAGTGAAGCGCTCGGCGCTCAAGCCGATCGGCAACACCTACACCGCCACCGCCATCGACACCAACAAGGACACCATCATCCAGGCCTCGATCGAGCCGGCCAGCGCGCAGGAGATCGACGACACCGTCACCGTGATGGGCGGGCAGGACTGGGAGCTGTGGATCGACGCGCTGGAAGGCGCCGGCGTGCTCGCTGACGGCGCACGCAGCGTGGCCTTCAGCTATATCGGCACCGAAATCACCTGGCCGATCTACTGGCACGGCGCGCTCGGCAAGGCCAAGGTGGACCTGGACCACACCGCGCAGCGCTTGAATGCGCGCCTGGCCAAGCGCGGCGGCAGCGCCAATGTGGCGGTGCTCAAGTCGGTGGTCACCCAGGCCAGCGCGGCCATCCCGGTGATGCCGCTGTACATCTCCATGGTCTACAAGATCATGAAGGAAAAGGGCTTGCACGAAGGCACCATCGACCAGTTGGACCGCCTGTTCCGCGAGCGCCTGTATCGCCAGGACGGCCAGCCTGCCGAGGTGGACGACGAAAATCGCCTGCGCCTGGACGACTGGGAACTGCGCGACGACGTGCAGGACGCCTGCAAGGCGTTGTGGCCGCAGGTCACCACCGAAAACCTGTTCCAGCTCACCGATTACGCCGGCTATAAGCACGAGTTCCTCAAGCTATTCGGCTTCGAGCGCGACGATGTGGATTACGACGCCGATGTGGATCCGGACGTGAGGTTCGACTGCATCGAGTTGGGGTGATGAATCGGGGATCGAGAATGGGGAATCGCAAGAGCGTGGTGCCCTGATTGTTTGAACTTCCGTGCGCATAGCGCGATAAAGAACGGCCGGCAGTGATGTCGGCTGTTTTTTATAGGAGCGGGCAGTGGTGGTTGGCTCCGCGCGCGATGCGTCATCGACGCGCTGATACGACGCGCTGCTGCAGTGTTTGCGTTGCGGCGTCCGATGAGTTGATCGACGAGTCCTGTAACGCCGTCATTTGGTCAATGCGACGGATGGCGCAACGTCGAGCGGCCGCACCTTCATCCGCCCTTCGGGCACCTTCTCCCGACGGGAGAAGGATCGGTCCCGGTGCTATCCGTAATCTCAAGCGCGGCATGCCTACAGTGTGGGCGCGCACCCCGACGCCGCAACGCCGCCGCTCCCAATCCCTGACGACAACTCCCCAATCCCGGCACCCAATGGACAAACTGATCGCCCATCTCGTCCTGGCCGTTCTCGTCAGCATCGTCTGCGCCATGCTGATGCGCCTTATCCGCGGGCATGGCGCACTGAAAGCCATCGCCAATCTTGCGATCACTACCGCCGTGGTGTGCGCTGCGGTGATGCAGGACGGCACGGCGCCGCCCTGGCAGGACGCCCTGCTGATTGCGGTGTTTTTCAGTCTCCCGGCCTCGGTGTGCGTGGTCACGCTCAGCGCGGTGATCAAGTGGATCACCGGACGCCGCCGGACCCGCAGCCCCGTCTGAAGCGGCTGCTCACCCGCGCAACACCGCAGCACTGCCGTGCAACCACCCCGGCCCGTCCCAGGGTCGCAGCGCACTCGCAACGCCATGGCACCCACCTGAAACAAGCAGCACCCGCCCAACGACAGCCACAAGCACGCGCAGCACTGCACCAAACCACTTCAGGTGCTCAAACCACCACGCATCGCCTCAAACCGCCAGAACCGCGACTTTGCGATTCCCGATTCCCGGAAAGTCGGCACACGGCAGGTGCCCAAGCCTCCAAACGTCATACACGCAAAAAACCCGCGCAACAAAACGCACAAGCAAGCGCACACCGGAACAACCGCTCCATGTGCGCCCGCCACACAACATCATCAGAGCCCCAGAAAACTGCTTTTACGATTCCCCAATCCCGATTCCCGATTCCCGTAGCGTCAGCGCCGCACATCAAACCGCGCATCCCCCACGCAGGCCTGCACATCGGCCACCGACAGCGGATTGAAATCGCCGGGAATCGAGTGCTTCAGGCAGCCGGCCGCCAGGCCGAAGCGCACCGTGTCGTCCAGCGACCAGCCTTCGATCAGGCCGTGCAGCACGCCGGCGGCAAACGCGTCGCCGCCGCCGATGCGGTCGATGATCGGCGTGAGTTCTTCGCTGGGCGCGCGCGCCACCGCACCACTGCGCGGCACCAGCAGTGCGCCCAGGCTGTGGTGGTCCACGTTGTGCGCCACGCGCTGCGTGCACGCCATCAGCTGCAGCTGCGGGAATGCGGCAAACGCCTGCTGTGCGGCCGCTTCCACGCGCGCCTCCAGCGTGTCCTGCGGGAACTCGCCGCCCAGCACCACGCCGATATCGCGGTAGTCGGCAAACACCACATCGGCGCAGTCGAACAGCTGGTGCAGGATGCCGCGCGCATCGCCCTGCCAGCGTTGCCATAGCTTGGGCCGGTAGTTGCCGTCGAACGACACCTTGACCCCGGCCGCACGCGCGGCGCGGGCGGCGGCCAGCGTGGCCTGCGCCACATCGGCGCCCAACGCCGGGCTCACTCCGGACAGATGCAGCCATTGCGCGCCCTCGAGCAGGGCCGGCCAGTCGTAGGCATCGGCCGGGGCCAGCGCAAACGCCGAGTCGGCGCGGTCGTAGACCACTTCGCTGGGGCGGTGGATCGCGCCGGTGGTCAGGAAATACAGCCCCATGCGGCCATCCACCCGCCGCACCTGCCGCGTGTCCACGTCATGGCGGCGCAACTCGCCCAGCACGGCGGCGCCCAGCGGGTTGTCGGCGACGGTGCTGACCATGGCCACGTCGTGGCCGAAATGCGCCAGCGATACGCCGACATTGGCCTCGGCCCCACCGCAATGCACGTCCAGTCGCGGCTGCTGCAACAGCAGTTCGTGACCGGGCGCCCCCAGGCGCAACAACAACTCTCCAAAACACAGGATGCGGGCTCGACTCATGCGGCAGTACCTCGGCTGTGTGGTGCGTCACGGTGTGGGGAAACCGCTGCGCGTCAGGATGACCATCGGTGTCATTCTAGCCGCCGCAAAACCTGGCGGGCCAGGGGCATGATGCGACCTGGAGTGACCGCTTGCACCCCTTTGGGGCAGATTTGGTGACGTTTTCTGCTGCGCTGCAAGATGTTGAACGACGATTCAGCTGGTAACGTCGTTTTGACCAGCGGTGTCATTGCCGCTCACAACCAGACATTTATGTTGTTCATGGACCCTTGGGAGGGGAGGACATGCAATTTCGGACCACCAACCGGAAGACACCGGTTACCTTGCTGGCATTGTCGATCGGCCTGGCGCTGAGCGGCCATGTCGCCGCACAAGAGGCCGCCCAACCACCTGCCGAGCCTGCCGTGGACCTGGACACCGTCACGGTGACCGGTTACCGCGCCTCGGTGGAAAAGGCCCTGGACATCAAGCGCGGCGAAGCCGGCGTGGTCGATGCCATTGTCGCCGAGGACATCGGCAAGTTCCCCGACCTCAACCTGGCCGAGTCGCTGCAGCGCATCCCCGGCGTGGTGATCACCCGTGAGGCCGGCGAAGGCCGCGCCATCTCGGTGCGTGGCCTGGGCCCGGAGTTCACCCGCGTGCGCATCAACGGCATGGAAGCGCTCACCACCGTGGGCGCCGGCGACCAGAGCGGCGGCACCAACCGCGGCCGTGGCTTCGACTTCAACGTGTTCGCCTCGGACCTGTTCTCGCAGCTGATCGCGCGCAAGACTGCCTCGGCCGATGTGGAAGAAGGCTCGCTCGGCGCCACCGTCGACCTGCGCACCGCACGTCCGTTCGACTACAACGGCTTCACCTTCGCCGCCAGTGGCCAGGCCGCCTACAACGCGATGGCCGAGAAGGCCAACCCGCGCGTGGCCGGCTTGATCGCCAACACCTGGGCCGACAACACCTTCGGTGCGTTGCTGTCGGTGGCCTACACCGAGCGCGAAGTGCTGGAAGAAGGTTCCAACACCGGCCGCTGGGCCAACGGCACCAGCAACGGCGGCTTCAGTGCCGCCTCGCCGTTCGCCGCCGCGCGCTCGGCCGATGTCTACCACCCGCGTTTCCCGCGCTACACCCAGCAGATCCACGACCAGCAGCGCCTGGGCGTCACCGGCTCGCTGCAGTGGAAACCGTCCGACCGCACCACGCTGTCGCTGGACATGCTGTATTCCAAGATCGATGCCAAGCGCGACGAGCACTACATCGAAGCGATCTCCTTCAGCCGCAACCGCGACGGGCTCACCCCGCGCCGCGCGGTGCGCGACGGCAAGCCCGCCACCATCGTGCGCAATGGCGAGATCCGCAACAACGCGCTGGTCTACGGCGAGTTCGACAACGTCGACATCCGTACCGAAAACCGCCACGACGAGTGGAACACCGAGTTCAAGCAGATCAGCTTCGACATGGAGCATCGTTTCAACGATGCCTTCAGCGTCAATGCCCGGGTCGGGACCTCGCGCTCTGCGCACGAGAACCCGATCCAGACCACCATCATCATGGACAAGTACGACGTCGACGGGTACAGCTACGACTACCGCGGCAACAACCGCGCGCCGGTGCTGAACTACGGCATCGACCCGACCAATCCCAACGGGTGGGAACTGGCCGAAATCCGCCTGCGTCCGCAGTCGGTGGACAACGACTTCGACACCGGCCAGATCGACTTCAACTGGAACATCAGCCCCGGTTTCCGCCTCAAGGGCGGCGTGCTGGCCAAGAACTACACCTTCAGCACCGTCGAACTGCGCCGCGCCAACGAGCTGGCCGTGCCCACCTTCGCCAACGGCAGCACCATCGTGCCGGCCGACCTGACCGAACAGGCCGGGCTCAAGGGCATCAACGGCAGCCCGTCCAATTGGGTGGTGCCCAACCTGGATGCGGTGGCCGACCTGTTCGGCATCTACAGCAACAGCGGCACCTTTGCCGTGGCGCCGCGCGTCAACAACAGCCGCAGCGTCGAGGAAAAGGATCGCGGCGTGTGGTTGATGGGCGAGTTCTCCACCGACCTGGGCTCGATCCCGCTGTCGGGTAACTTCGGCGTGCGTTACGTGCGCACCGAGCAGGAGTCCACCGGCTATGCGTTGATCAACAACGCACCGGCGCTGACCACTGTCGGCCGCAAATACAACAACACGCTGCCCTCGTTCAATCTGGTCGCCGAGCTGGCACCGGACCTGCTGCTGCGTCTTGGCGCCGCCAAGGTGATGTCGCGTCCCGGCCTGGGCAGCCTCACCCCCGGCGTCACCGTGGCCGTGGCCGGCGGCTCGCGTACCGTGGCCGGCGGCAACCCGGACCTGGACCCGATCGAAGCCACCAACGTCGACCTCGGCCTGGAGTGGTACTTCAACGAAGGCGCCATGCTCGGTGTCGGCCTGTTCTACAAGGACATCGAAAGCTTCATCCAGACCGCGCGCGAAGTACGCCCGTATTCCAGCAGCGGCCTGCCTGCCGAATTGCTGGCCGGTACCGGCGCCACCGTCAACGACGACTTCGCCTTCAGCATCCCGCTCAATACGCCGGGCGGCGAATTGAAGGGCGTGGAAGCCAACTACACCCAGCCCTTCACCTTCCTGCCGGGCAAGTGGGCCAACCTGGGCGTGCAGCTCAACTACACCTGGGTCGATTCGCAGATCCAGTACCTGGCCAGCACTGGCTTGCCGGTGATGAAGAACGACCTGCTCGGGTTGTCGCGTTCGTCGTGGAATGCAACGCTGTTCTACGAAGGCGACTCCTTCGCAGGGCGCGTGTCGGCCACCAACCGCGACGACTACCTCACCCAGGCACCGGGTTCGGAGGCCGGCTTCAACGTCGATGGCGTGCACGGCATGACCGGCACCACCATGATCGACGCCTCGCTGCGCTACAAGATCAGCAAGCAGCTGGAGTTGAGCCTGGAAGGTATCAACCTGACCAACGAAGCCTCCGACGAGTGGGTGTCCTCGCCGCGCACCGGCCAGTTGCCGCTGCAATACGGCGAAACCGGCCGCCAGTTCCTGCTGGGTGCCCGCTACAAGTTCTAAACGCGTGTCCGCCCGCTGCGCGCACGCGCAGCGGGCCTGATTCCAACGCCTGATCGCGATGCTCTGTTGCGCCCGCCGTGCGTGCGCGCATGCAACGCGGTGGGCGTGATTCAAGCCGCAGACACCGCATCGCGCCACACAACGTCGCGCCGCACGGTGGCGGTGATGTGACGAGTCGACGCCCGTGGCCCGTGGGGAGGCTGCACGCGTCTTTGCAGCCGCGCCATTGGAGTGAGTGCACCATGCAAGTCCGTTCGCGTCGTTCCGCCTCACTGGCGGCCGCTCGCCTGCCCACCGCGCGTCTGCCGGTGGCCATCGTCCTGGCACTGCATGCGGCCAGCGCCGTTGCGCAGACCGCCCCGGCCACGCCAGCCACCGACGCGGTGGATCTGGACCGCGTGCAGGTCAAGGCCACCTACCGCGAAAGCCTGCAGCAATCGCTCGATGCCAAGCGCTACAGCGTGGAGCAGGTGGATGCCATCTATGCCGAAGACATCGGCAAGTTTCCCGATCTGAATCTTGCCGAATCGATGCAGCGCATCGCCGGCGTCTCCATCGACCGCGAAGGCGGCGAGGGCAAGCAGATCTCCGTGCGTGGCCTGGGCTCGGACTTCACCCGCGTGCGCATCAACGGGCTGGAAGCACTGGCCACCGCCGGCAGCGGCAGCGATGGCGTCAACCGCAGCCGCGGTTTCGACTTCAACACCTTTGCCTCGGAACTCTTCAGCCGCGTCACCATCAGCAAGACCCAGTCCGCGCAGATGGACGAAGGCTCATTGGGCGCCACCGTCGATCTGCGCGGCTCGCGCCCGTTCGACTTCGACGGCTTCGAAGCGGCCGCGTCCACGCAATACGGCTACAACGATCTCTCGCGCGAAAAGGACCCGCGCTTTTCCGGCCTGATCAGCAACATCTGGGCCGATGGCCGCGTCGGCGCGCTGATGTCGGTGTCCTACAGCGAGCGTCACCTGCGCGAGGAAGGCTACAACCCGGTGCGCTGGGAGCACGGCAACTACCGCAACTCCAACCAAAGCACCGCGACCAACAACGGCACCTACGGCTTCTGTTCGCCGGTGGGCTACAACCCGCAGACTCCGCGCAACCCGTTGTCCAACGAAACGCGTGCCGGGGTCGGCTCGCAGGCCAACCAGGACCGCAACAACGGCTGGGGCAGCTACGGCATCAGCGCCACCACCTGCGGCACCGGCATCCCGCGCCCGGCCAACACGCCGGAGAACATCCAGGCCTACGAAACCGCCACCGATGCCTGGATTCCGCGCTACCCGCGCTACATCCGCACCGATCACGAAATCAAACGGCTGGGTGTCACCGGCGCGCTGCAATTCAAGGTCAGCGACGACACCCTGCTCAACGTCGACATGCTGTATTCCAAGCTGGACAAGGACCAGCGCGAAGACTCGGTCGGTGCCAACCTGCACCGCACCGCCAACTTCGGCGGCAAGACCCAGATCGCCGTGCGCGAGGCGCAGGTGGACGACCAGAACCGCCTCACCTACGGCGTGTTCGACAACGTCGACTTCCGCACCGAATCCAGCAACATCGAAGAATCCACCGAGTTCAAGCAGTTCAGCCTGGACCTGCAGCACCGCTTCAACGACCAGGTGCGCGTCAATGCATTGGTCGGCCACTCGACCTCAGACTACGAACGCCCCGAGTTTTCGATGGTGAGTTTCGACAACACCAACCTGGACGGCTTCGTGCTGGACCGGCGTGGTGGCGGCGACTACCCCAGCATGACCTTCCCGTTCGATGCGGGTAACCCCAACAACTGGCAGTGGCTGGGCTACGGCGCGGTGCCGGTCAACAGCAATGGCACCGCGCGCGGCACCAACATCAGCGAGGTTCGGCTCAATCCGCAGTCGGTGAACAACACCTTCGACACCGCCAAGGTGGATCTGGAATTCAACATCAGCCCCACCTTCACCTTCCGCACCGGGCTGGCCTACAAGAACTACGACATGGACACGTCGGAGTCGCGCAACATCTCCTACGGGCGATTGGCGCAGGCATTGCCCGCAGGTGTCGGTGTCAACGATCTGAGCACCAACCTGGACGGCTTCGGCCGCAGCTTGAACGGCAGCTTCCCCACCACCTGGGTGATCCCGGATTTCCAGAAGGTCGCCGACCTGCTCAACATCAATTGCAACTGCGACACCGGCGTGCCCGGTGGCGACTACCGACTGGCCGATGTCGGCCACTTCGGCTCGTCCAACAACAATTTCGCCGTCAACGAAAAGAGCCTGGGCACCTACCTGCAGCTGGATTTCAACACCGACCTGTGGGGCCGCGCGCTGCGCGGCAACCTGGGCGTGCGCTATGTGCAGACGCAGATCGCCGCCAGCGGTTATGCACCATGCACGGCCACCGCCGCCGGCGCGATTTCGCCCAACTGCCAGTCGTTCTTCGGCGTGGCCAGCGCCACCGCCGCGGCCGGCGAGCGCCTGCTGGTGCCCACCACGGTCAACCACAACTATCGCGACATCCTGCCCTCGTTGAACCTGTCCTGGGATGTCAGCGACGAGGTGGTGTTGCGCTTGGGTGCGGCCAAGACCATGGCGCGGCCCACGCTGGCGTATCTGTCGCCCAGCGTCAGCGGCGGCCCCACCCAGTATTTCGACGACGGGCGGTTTTTCTCAATCAATCTGGGCAACCCCAAGCTCGACCCGTTCCGCTCCACCAACTACGACCTCAGCGCCGAGTGGTACTTCCGCGAGGGCTCGCTGCTGTCGGCGGCGGTGTTCTACAAGGACATCGACAGCTACGTGCAGCGCACCCGCGTGCTCAGCACCTGGGAAGCGATGGGTTACTCGCTGGACCTGCTGCCGGCCGGCTTCACGCCGGACACCATCTTCAACGTGCAGAGCTACTTCAACACGCCCGGCGGCCCGCTCAAGGGCTTCGAGCTGACCTATCAGCAGGCCTTCGACTTTCTGCCCGGCTTCTGGCGCAACTTCGGTATCCAGCTCAACTACACCCAGGTCGATTCCAAGATCAATTACCTGTTCAGTACCGCAGGCAGCAGCAATACCAGCATCACCACCACCGCCACCGAGCGCGACCTGCTCAACCTCTCGCCGCAGTCCTACAACGCCACCGTCTATTACGACGATGGCCGCTTCAGTGCGCGCGTGTCCACCAGCTACCGCGATGGCTACATCAACAACATCCTCGCCCAGGAAGACGTCTACGACCTGGACGGCAAGCGCCTGGTCACGGCCGACGTGACCGGCAAATACAGCGTGGAAAACGTGGATTTCAACATGTCCTACAAGCTCAACGACCAGCTGTCGCTGACCTTCGAGGCCATCAACCTGCTCGACACCCCCGACCGCCGCTACGTCGATTCCACGCTGGAACTGCCCGACAAGTACACCGTCACCGGGCGCCAGTACTACATCGGCGCGCGCTACAAGTTCTGACAGGAGAACAGCAATGCAACCGCATCGCAGGATCGTGTTACGCACCCTCGCCGCCACCGCCCTGTTGGCGGGGCTATCGCTCGGCAGCACCGCCGCCATCGCCGCCGACCCGGTCTACACGGTGGCCAAGCAGGGCAGCGCCGGCTACCGCACCGTGCAGGCCGCCATCGACGCCGCCGTGCAGGGCGGCAAACGCGCGCAGATCAATATCGGCGCCGGCACCTACCAGGAACTGATCGTGGTGCCGTCCAACGCACCGGCGCTCAGGCTCACCGGCGCCGGCCCCACCCAGACCATCATCACCTACGACAACTACGCCTCGCGCATCAATCCGGCCACCGGCACCGAGTACGGCACCTCCGGCTCGTCCAGCGTCATCATCGCCGGCAACGACTTCACTGCCGAAAAACTGGCCTTCGGCAATCACGCCGGCCCGGTCGGGCAGGCGGTGGCGGTGCGTGTGGATGGCGACCGCGCCGCGTTCCGCAATGTGCGCTTCCTCGGCTACCAGGACACGCTGTACCTGCGCGGCGCCAAGCTGTCGTACTTCCTCGACTGCTATGTCGAAGGTACCGTGGACTTCGTGTTCGGCGCCGGTACCGCACTGTTCGAGAACGTGCAGCTGCACTCGCTGGGCGATGGCTATCTCACCGCCGCCTCCACCCCGCAGGAGAGCGCACGCGGCTTCGTGTTCCGCAATGCGCGCGTCACCGCTGCCAGCGGCGTGTCGCGCGTGTTCCTGGGGCGCCCGTGGCGGCCGTATGCCAGCGTCAGCTTCATCGGCAGCCAGCTGGGCGCGCACATCCTGCCCGAGGGCTGGAACAACTGGGGCAACACCGCCAACGAGGCCACCGCCCGCTACAGCGAATACCAGAGCAGCGGCGCCGGTGCCAACCCGTCGCGCCGCGTGAAGTGGTCGCGTCAGCTCACCGCTGCGCAGGCCGCCGCGCTGGACCGCAACACCATCCTCGGCAACTGGAAGCCATTCTGATGCGCACGCTCACGACATTCGCCCTCACCACCGCGCTGCTGCTGGCGCCGCTGTCGGCCATGGCCGACAAGATCGCCGACAACATGTTGCTGCTGCAGACCGCCTCCGGTGGTTGGTCCAAGCAGTACAAGGGTGTCGCGGTCGACTACACCCGCACCTTCACCGCCGCCGAAATCGCCGAGCTGCAACAGCCCGGGCGCAAGGACGACGCCACCATCGACAACAAGGCGACCACGTACGAAATTACGTACCTGTCCACCGCCTTCAAGAACGAGAAGAACGCCAAGTACATCGCCGCCGCGCGTCGTGGCGTGGACTACCTGCTCACCGCGCAGTACGCCAACGGCGGCTGGCCGCAGTTCTACCCGGACTTGTCGTCCTACCACCATCAGATCACCTACAACGACGATGCGATGGTGCGCGTGCTCAACCTGCTGCAGGACATCGGCGAGGGCAAGGGCGATACCGGTGCGCAACTGCGCAGCAGCCACGGCGCACGCGCCGTGCAGGCGGTGGCCAAGGGCCTGGAATGCGTGCTCGCCACCCAGGTCAAGATCGGCAGCACGCTCACCATCTGGGGCGCGCAGTACGACGAGGTCACGCTCAAGCCGGCCAAGGCGCGTGCGTATGAGCTCGCGTCGCTGGCCTCCAGCGAGTCGGTGAGCATCGTGCGCTTTCTGATGCGCCAGCCCAACCCGTCGGCCAAGATCAAGACCGCAGTGCAGGCGGCCGGTGTCTGGTTCGACACCCATCGCATGCGCGATCTGGCCACCAAGAAAATCGACGACCCCACCCAGGAAACCGGCAAGGACATGATCCTCGTCGCGCAACCGGGTGCCTCGTTATGGGCACGCTTCTACGACCTGCAGAATCAACGCCCCCTGTATGCCAACCGCGACGGCAAGGCCTTGACCGACTACATGCAGGTGCCCAACGAACGCCGCGTGGGCTATGCCTGGCATGGCACCTGGCCGGACAAGTTGTTGAAGGATGAGATTCCCAAGTGGAAGGCCGCAAACGGGCTGTAGTGGACGCAGCCATCGCACTACCGCACGCGGCGCATGCTGGCGCGCGCAGCACCCAGGCACGGCATGTACTCTCGTACGTGCCGGCCCGCGTGCTCGCCGCCACCCGTGCGTCGCGTGCTGCGTTGCGGTGGCACGTTGCAGTGTCTGTCGCTCGTATGGTGCGGCAGTGGTTTTGAAACAGACGAGGTGCGTGTGCTGAAGGTTTGGATGGGTGTGTTGTGTCTGATCGCGCTGCCGGCAAGTGCGGCCACTTCCACGGCGCCGGAGTTGCTGTTCCGGGTCTCGGCCGATCGCAGTCTGGAGGCCGATGTAGCCCGCGGCGATCGCGTGCCAAACTTCCGCGACAAGATCACGCTGGTGCCCACCGGCAAGCGTGGCAATGCCATCGAATGGGCCGACGACGGCGTGCTGTCGTGGAATGCGCCCGGCAACCTCTACACCCAGCGCGGCACGCTCGGCTTCTTCTGGCGCGCGCGTTATCCCGTGGGCGAGGCGCCATTCGTGATCTTCCGTGTCGGCTACGCCGACCACACCAGCTGGGACATGGCCTGGCTGCGCATCGACTGGAACGGCCACGGCTTCGATGCCTTCGTCACCGATGCCAACCTCGCGCGCACCCGCGTCTCCTTCAAGCTCGACAAGGCTCCGTCCGCCAGCGACTGGACCCACATCGCCTTTGCCTGGGACGAAACCCGCGGCGTGCGCCTGTATGTCGATGGCAAGGAAGCCGCACGCGTGGACTGCGGTGCGCCCTGCGCCAACGGCGGCGCGCTCGACTTCGACGCCGCACTCGACCAGTTCGGCCTGGCCGGACGCGTGATGTCGCCGCACCAGGTGCAGAGCCGCTACAACTTTTTGCGCGGCAGCGACTTCGACGAGATCCGCATCTACGACCGCATGCTCGACGCCAGCGGCGCCGCCGCGCTCGCGCGCCTGCAGGAGCCCGCCACCGCCGAGCCGACCACATTTGCATCGCAACACGCCGCTTTCCTGCACCGCTACGGCTGGGACAACGGCCACGCACCGCCGCTGCTGGACGCACCGGTCACCCGCATCCGCAAGGTGGAGTTCGCCGACGCGCGCGACCTCAAGCAATGGATGTGGAAGGCCACCGACGGCATCGCCGAAACCACCTGGCCCGGCGTCTACAACCGCTCGCGCCTGCCCGGGCGCGACGACTACTTCCAGCTGCCGGACTGGAACACCTATGTCGAAGGCGGCAAGGCGCTCGACCTCACCCTGCCGGACGAGCCGGTCAACCGCATCGAGCTGCGCGGCGCCGCCTACGGCCAGGCCACATACGCTGCGCCCAACGCACAGGCGCAGCCGCTGTTCGCGCGCAGCCAGGGCGTGGTGCGCAGCGTGGACCAGTTCCCCGAGCGCCGCGGCGGCACCCTGCGCTTTGCCAACACCGCGCAGGAAACCCCCATCCAGGAAATCTGGGCCTACAACGTGCAGCCGGGCGAGGTGCCCAAGGGCAGCGCGCAACTCAGCTACACCGTGCGCAGCGACATCCAGCCCGACTACGACAACCTCGCCCCCTTGCGCGCTGTCATTGCCGGCCGCTACCCGCCAGGCGAGCGCCAGACCGTCATCGCGCTGCCCACCAAGGCACCGGCGCGCAAGCGCCCCAGCGACAAGGCCGCGGCAAGCGCGCAGCAGCCCATCGTGCACATCCTGGTGCCCTCCAGCCTGGGCGACCCGCCGCCGGACCAGGCGCTGATGCGCAGCTGGTCCTACGGCTGGGAGAACATGCACGACGGCCTGGACGGCATCGCCATCACCCTGCCGGCGCTCAACCTGCCGGCCACCCACAACGGCAGCATCCCGCTCAACATCCGCATCAAGGACCCCATCTGGCCCGCGCGCGACATGATCGACGTCTCGGTCGCGGTCGCCCCCGGCCAGGCCCGCACGCTGTGGCTGGACCTGCGCGACAGAATCCTGAGCAACGACAGCCTGATGCTCAGCATCGCCGCCGCCGCGCCCGGCTTCGATGCCAACGCACTCGACGGTACCCAGCTGCAGCTGGTGTTCAAGCCGCGCGCCGAGGCCATCAAAGAGCACGTCGCCGACCGCTTCAACCAGGTCAAGGACAACTGGGGCTTTCTGGTGGAAGAGCACACCACCTCCAAGCGCCAGCTGCTCTACAAGCGCCTGGATGCGGACATCACCGACCTGCTGCGCGTGGACCCGGACCACGCCCTCGGCCGCCAGTACTGGAACGACATCAGCTACGCCAACCAGGGCGCGTTGCCTGTCGAACTGCCCAGCGTGCCCAAGGGCGTGCCCGCCTGGGCGTTCTGGCAGCTGCAAGACCTCAGCGCCACCCGCCGCTACATCCGCTGGTGGATCGAGCAGCGCCAGGTGGCCTACGGCGATTTCGGCGGCGGCATCTCGGATGACTCAGACCTGGTGCAGCAATGGCCCGGCGTCGCGCTGATGGGCGTGGACCCGGACATACTCAACGCCTCCATGCTGGCGCTGTCCGATGCCAACTACCGCAACGGCATGTTCACCAACGGCCTGTCCACCATCGAAACCGACGAGCTGCATTCGTACGAGGAGGGCATCAACCTCAACAGCGCCCTGCTATATCTCAACTGGGGCGACCCGCGCACCGTCGAGCGGCTGATGCAAACGGTCAAAGCCTTCGACACCATCATCCAGGTCAACCCGCAAGGCCACCTGCTGTTTGCCAGCAACTGGTTCGGCGGCCGCAAGGTCTACCGCGAGCCCAACTGGCAATGGCAAAAGCCATATTCCTTCCCCATCGTGCACCCGGCCATCCTGCTGGGCGGCTATAACGCCGACCCCAACAGCCGCCGCATCGTCACCGGGTTAGCAGACGGCTATCTCGCCCACGCCTACACCAACGCCAAGGGCAACTGGGCGCTGCCCAACGAGATCAACTGGCAAACCGGCAAAACCCGCGGCGGCGAACTGTTCGAAGGCAGCGGCGGCGCCGACACCTTGCACACCTTCTGGGCCGCCTACCGCTTCACCGGCGATGCGCGCTATCTCAAGCCGATCGATTATCGCGTTGCCAACAGCGGCCCAAACGGCCTCTCGCTGCTCAACGAAAACTTCCTCGATGTCATGGGCAAGCGCAACGATTGGAGCGGCAAGCTCATCGATGCCGCAAATAAAGACGACGGCAGCGCCCCGGACTTCCCGCACCACGTGGCCTGGGAGCAAACCGGCAATCTCGAGTATCTCGCCGCCATTTACCGCAGCGAGGCGCGGGAGAAACTGCAGAACTTCTACATGAACACCGAAGGCCACTGGTGGAGCGACCGCGTGGAATCCCCCACGGTCAACCTGCAACGCGCACGCCTTGGCGGCGTGGCGCTCAAGCGCAACCAGACCTACCCCGGCCACACCGTGAGCTGGCGCTTCGCCGATCCAGAAGCGGCGACACAGGTCGCCATCGCCATCCCCGCACCCCAGCAAGACCGCTTCACCGTCATCGCCTACAACACCTCCAGTAAAACCCAGCGCGCCAGCATGACCGGCTGGAACGTCGCCCCAGGCCAATGGCGCATCACCCAAGGCGTGAGCAAAGGCAATGACGGCAAGCTCGACAGCAACGCCAAAACGCAAGAGATCGCTTTCGAAAAAAGCGCGGCCATCGACATCGACTTCCCCGCAGGCCGCACCACCGTCCTGCAGCTCGAACGTATTGCAGCCACCACCCCGGTCGAACTACGCCCGGACCTGGGCATTGGCCACGGCGATGTGCGCGTGACCGCGGACGCCATCGAAGTGACCGTGCACAGCCTCGGCCACGCCGATGCACCGGCCGGGTTTGTGGTTTTGGAGGATGGGCGTGGGAAGGAGTTAGCAAGAGCTCCCTTCCCAGCACTCGCGGCACCACGCAACCTGACGCCTAGGACGGCTGTTGTCCGGTTGGCGGTGCCGTCTGCTAGTACTGGCAAGGAAGCGCATTTGCGTCTGGTAACGGAGGGCGAGGTTGCTGAGGTGACTCAACGTAACAACACGATGGCGGTGCCGTAAAAGTAGGCAACGGGCTCAAGTGGTGAGTTGTCTAGATCCCGGTATTACGCCGCAAGTAACTAGGCGTAACAGGATGAGCCCGCAAGGGCGCAGCCTAACACCTGCCGTCAGACACCGGCACACAGTTGGAAAGCGATGAGCTTGTGATTGACCGCTTTCAGGGAGTCGGCGAGGATCAGGTTATGCCGCGCTTAGGCGGTACAATAGTAGTTAGGCCCTACGTGTGGAGCTTCGGATGGAACTGAAAGTTAAAATCTCCCATGGGCAGGCCACGGTCAGGGAATGGCACAAGGAGTGCGAAACAGTGCTTGGTAGAGAAGTGGGTGGGAACTTGAGTGGACGTGAAGAAAAGTGGTGCGCCATTGAGCTGGACTCAAATAAGCTTCTTGGATGGCTCACAACTACTCGCGACAATTTCACTTGGAAACCCAAGCCTTCTAGTCTGCAATTCCATGTCACGTCGATCCAATCTGGCACAACCATCGACGCACCAGTTATGTGCAGCGATCTCGATACAGACGGCTCAATCAGGTTCGTTGATGGACGGCATCGCACGGTCGCCCTACAACAGTTAGGCGCTACAAAAATTCCAGTCATGGTTCCCAAAAGTCAGATCAAGCTGTTCTTGGATTACCTTGGGTGAGGCCCAAAAATTTATTCAAGCCGTAGCCGCTTCGCGGCTCGGCTTAATTCTGGTGTTGGGCAGCAGGAACTATGAACCTCGCAACCGAAGTAAATCCTGATCTGTGGGCAGCCGTTCGGCGCAGCTACGAGAGCCAAGCTTGGTCGAATGCAATTCTCGACGCTGTTCATCATTTCAGTGATGTGATTCGCGCTAAGGATGGTCTGATCAACGCCATCGGAGGATGAGGTAAGCCGCATCGGTCGCGCCAATGACGCTCAGGCCTGCGGTTTTTGGCCGTTTCCGGCGCATGTGCGCGGTGTTGCCCCTGCTACAGGCA
>NZ_LXNG01000020.1 GCF_001642575.1 Xanthomonas floridensis
ACCTCGCGCCGTGTCTGCTTGCGCTTGCCGTTGTACTCCGCGTCGCCAAAGCTCAGCTGCATCGAGATCGTCCGCTCGGTTCGTTGATCCATTGTGGCAGTATCAGATGGAGTTGTTCAGACCTTCCTTAGCCTCTGGAAAAGTCGAGAGGAGTTCTATCTCGTCTATCATGTCGTCGCCCCTGAGGGGGAGTTGGAGAAGGGATTGCGAAGAGTCGTCAAGGTGGATGATCCGCCCTCGGAGATCTGCAATCAGATCGGTGACTACTCAAATTTGATGTAGTTGCCCGATCAGGATGTCAACGACTTGCTTAGTTGCCTGGGTCCGGAATTTATCAGGAGGGAAAGTCGCTACTCCTGCCAAGATGCGCGTGCATTGCGCTTCTGGTTAAACATCGCTCTACCGCAGGAAGGGGCCGCTCCGTATGTCATTCGCTATCTTCCGTTCTTACGTTTCGACATCGGCTGCAGTGGTTGTTGCCACCTTTGCAGGATGCGCCATGACCGAGCCGCCGATCTCAAAAAAACAGTTCTCCGAACATGTTGTGGCGCTGCTGGCCGGCAAGGACTCGGCTGTGGTTGAAGCCGGCAAGCTGACAACTTTTGCTTGGAAGCGGCTTTGCTTCGAGCGTGAGGACAGCCTGTTGCTGAAGTTCGACCGCAACGGAGAGACATCCGTGCTGCCGTTGCCCTATGAAGAGTTCTTCGTGGATGAGGCACATGTGAGCAATTCCCTTGAGGGCAGCTGTGTCACGCCATCCGATCGCATCCTGATCAAGAAGAAGTCTCCGGGCTATCAAGGGCCCATCGCGTTTCAAAAGGCAGCGCAGGTGGGCTGAGCCGTGGTCGACTTTGCGAATCTGCGCAAGCCAGGCATGAGGTTCTGCAGGTGTATGCTGGTATCGCGACGAGCTGAGCCTCACGCCACGTGTGACCGGTTGAAAATGCTCTAGTTCCTTTGATTGGCCAGCCCTTTCCTGCATAACGCAAGATTGGCTCGCGCTGCGCGTACGATCGCCAGATAGCGATCCGCAAGGACCGGTGGCCAGTTCTCCATCACTGCGTCGTCGTCTGCCGCCGCGTCTTCGGCGTAGGCATTCAAGGTTTCCAGACACTGCGCATATAGCGCGTTCTTGTATTGAGTGATTGCCAGGTCATTGCGGAGATCTCCCTCCTCTCCCCATTCCAGTGTTGGCGCGCACTGCGCCAGTACCGGGGACAGGGTGGTCAATGCCGTCCTGTAGTCCTTGCGGTCGTAGTGCTGCTGAAAAGCCGCGCGCGTGCGGGCAAGGGCGTTGCGGCTGCAACCATCCTTGGCCCGCAGGTAGGGTGCTTCGAAACTGCTGTTGTAGCCGCACAAGGACTTGCACTCGACCGGCGTGGTGGTGGTCACGTCGATACCTTCGGCGGTGTTCGCGAATTGCACTTGGCAATCCGTGGGGCCCGTCTCGCTTGTGGCAATGCCTTGTCTTCCATCAATCACGCCTTCCAGGAAGCACATGGCTTGGCTAGTGGTGCTTTCCAACGAAAATCGTAGCGATTGCTTGTGCCTGGTCAGTAGTAGATGCCCCCATCCCTTTTCGGTGATGTATTCGCCGGGCACCAGGGCGACGCTTGCTGTGGGGTCGTCCAAGGTTGGTGCGAATTCGGGCGCGCCGGCAGGCGGCTGCGCGGGGCTCAGCGTGGTGGCAAGTGCCGTAGATGCCAGGCAGGCCAGCGTCAGAAGGGGGATCTTGTTTTTCCTATCCATGCGTTTGCTGTGGTGTCCTGGAGGTGATGGAGCGATGGACATCAGCATCACCCTTGATGCACATCACCGCAATGCCGCCCGCACCGTCTGCAGCGAGGTGGCAAACAGGTCGACGGCGCGCTTGCCATCGTTGTCCTTGATGGTTTTGTCGGCACCCCGGGCCAGGACGAGCGCGTAGTTGGGCACGCTCTCATCGTTGCTTTCATGTTCGGCGGCGTAGTGCAGCAGGGTGCGGCCCCTGGCGTCGCGCGCGTTGATGTCGATCCCCAGGCTCAGCAGAAAATCGAGAAAGGCCACTTCCTTCGGGAACGTGTGGCGCGGGAGCCAGTGACGGGCGGTGAGGTTATGCAGCAGGGTTTGCTGGCCCGGTTGCAGGGCCAGCGGGTCCAGCCCCTTGCTCATGATCAGGCGCACCAGGTCCGGCTGGAAGCAATAGGCCAGCGACGAACGGCCATCGGCGTCGGTGCGGGTGGCGTCCGCGCCCAGTTCCAGCAGCGCGGTGATGGGGCTGTCGTCATCGAGCGTGTGGGAGAGCAGCGCCGACTGCAGCGGTGTGTAGTGCTGCGAGTCGTCGGTGTTCTGTGCGATGGCCTGCGCGTTGATGTCGGCGCCGCCGGCGACCAGCACGCGCACCTTTTCGCCGGTGCTGGCGGTGTGCAGCGGCGTGGTGCCGTGGATGTCGCGTGCGTTGGGATCGGCGCCGTGTGCCAGCAGCACGCGTGCGGTGGCCACGCCGCCCCAGCCGAGCATGGTGGTGCCGTTGTCCCAGCGTGCGTCCGGGTCGGCGCCGGCGTCCAGCAGCGCTTCCAGCATGTCCAGATAGTCCTGCAGGCTGAGGTGGTTGCGCAGCTTGCTGTCGACGTCTTTCACCGCCTCCTCGCTGGCCTGCTGCAGGGCGCGCTTGGCGGCGCGATAGCGCGCGCGGGTCTGTGCGTCCTTGGCTTGGGCGATCATGCCATCCAGTGAGTCGAGGCTGCCGATGCTGATGCTGTCGATCAGGTGCTGGCGGTAGTGCGCGCGCGTCATTGCGGCGATCGGCCCGCGGGTGACTACCAGGTCGTGCAGCGGCCAGTACCGCTGATTGGCCCAGCCGTTGACGCGTGCGCCGTGCGCGATGAGCCAGCGCACGGTGGCTAGCGTGCCGTGTTTGACCGCGGTATTGAGCGGCAGCAGCCGTGTATTGAGCGTTGCGCCGGCCTTGAGCAGGCGCTCGATCATCGCCGTGTTGTTGTGCCGGGTGGCGTAATTGATGGAGGTGGAAAACTCCTGGTCTGAAGCGGTGTGTTCCATCAGCCAGTCGCTGTCCGGCGTGCAGTCTGGGACGGCGCCTGCCAGCAATGCGGCAGCGATGCCGGTCAGCGAATTGGCGCGTGCGGCGTCCAGCAATGCGCGATCGGCAGCGCTGCGCTCCACGATCGGCAGCGGCGGCGTATCGGGGTCGGGTTGCGCCGGGTCGCGTTGCAGCCAGGCCAGCCACGCCGTTGAGCCCTGGTTGCCGGTATCCAGGTAGAAGGTGTCGTCTTTCTGGCCGTTGCCGAAGCGCATCCACGAGGCCCATTCGGTGCCGGCCATGCCTAGCGCCGACATCTGGGTGATGAAGCTGAAGAAGTCCGGCGCCAGCGCCAGGCCGTGCAGCATCTCCAGTTCGTGCGAGAAATAGCGTACCGGTTGCCTGGCCGGATCCGCATGCGTGGTGTCGATGGTCAGCCAGTCGCCGTTGATGAGGGTGTAGAAAGCGAACTGGTGTTCCCACAGTGCAGGACTGTTGGGTGCCTCGGACAGATCGCGCGTGGCCAGCTCCTGCTTCCAGTCCAGGAAGACGGGCAGGGCCATCGTATCGATGTGCGTCAGGCTCCACACCGTGTCGCGATTGCAGCTCATCGACGGCAGGTCTTGCTGTTCCATCGCGCGCAGATGCGAGGGCACGTACCAGCCGAAGCTCACCTCCGCCGACAGCTCGCGCAGGACGCGACGCAGTTGGGCGGGGATCGGCAGGCGGTGACGGCGTTCGAGCGATAGCAGCTGGCGTTCTGTCGCAGGCGGGGCGATCCGTAGCGGCGTCACCTGCCAACGGCGCTTGCGGGCGATGGCTTCCATCCAGCGCCATTTCGCTTGCCAGTGCGTCCAGCGCGTCTGCAGGGTGGTGTCCTGCGTGGTGCAGGCGCCGAGCACGCCCGCTGTGGCCAGGGCGACGAGGCTGGCTTCGAGAAACTGACGACGGGTGACCTCGCTCAGGTGCGGTTCCTCGCAGAAGGCGAAAAAGACAGCTGCGTTCGGAGCAAAGGATAACCCGCGAGGTGATCGGTGCCCCTTAGCAGGCAACGCATACGCGACACACCAGGGCGCGACCGCGGAATGCCTGCAGCGCAGACCTTGCGCTCTGTTGCCCGGGCTCGATAATCGGCACGACACCGTGTGGCGGCTGCGATACGTGCTGCCTGCAGCCAGATGTGGCTGAACTGCATCGGTGCGGGAGCAGCGTCAATCCACGGAGGATGCAGATGCAATCGACATCGCAGATGGAAGACAGGTTCACCCCGGCCACGCGGCTGTATGTCCTGCTGGCGCGGGACGCACGCACCGGGGTGATCTTCCGGCGTGGGCCCAGCAAGCAGGTGCAGCTGATCCGCTGGGACTTGCGCACGGACACGTTTGCGCACGGGCAGTGGTTCAAGGGCCGCATCTACGAACGGCGTTGCGATCTGTCGCCGTCGGGGCGGCTGTTGGTGTATTTCGCGGCCAAGCACAAGGGCGATTTCGGAACCTGGACCGCACTGTCGCGCCCACCGTTCTTCACCGCGCTGGCGCTCTGGCCCAAGGGGGATGCGTGGGGCGGCGGTGGTGCGTTTGAGGACGAGCAGACGCTGCTGTTGAATCATCGCCCGCAGGCAGGCCGGGAGCCGTTTCCGCTGCCGACCGGCTTCGGTCTGAAGCACGGGATGACGGTGCGGCCGTTCGGGCAATGGTCCGGCGGTGGCGAAGACGAGCCGATCGACAGCATGCTGCGGCAGCGCGCTGGCTGGCGAACGCTCGACGGCGGTGAGGGCGAACGCGGCGGTTTGCGAAGCGGCGCGCTCTACGGCTTCACGCGCCCACGCGTGTGGGAGAAAGACGGCAGTGGCGGGCGTCGGCTGCAATCGCTGTTGCATGCCGTGGGGCGCCAGAACGATGCGTGGTATGCGATGGATCATCGCGTGCTGGATCGCGACGGCGCCGTGCTGGTGGAGTTGCCCGGTACCGACTGGGCCGATTGGGATGGCGGCGACCTGGTGTTCGCGCAAGGCGGCTGCCTGTATCGATTGTGCAAAAGCGATTTCCGGCGCTGTCCCGAGCAGGGCGAGCAGGCGGCTCGGCTGCTGCATGACTTCAGCAAGGCGCGGTTTGCGCCGGTGGCACCCACAGCGGAGGCGCTACGCTATTGAGGGGCTGTGCGCGATGCCTGTGCGCTGCCGGCATTGCAAGCGGACAAGGCCTTGGAATGCGGCACCGCGTTGCCTGCGCGGCGCCGCGGCTTGCGGCAGCAAGATGTTGAACTGCACGGCCTCGGTACACGGCACCGCTGCGCCAGCCGCGTATCGACGGCGTGGTGCGGCAATCAGGCGCCATCGTTTGCGCGCAGGTGATCGAGCAGCAGTGGGTGCAGTAGCGGTGGCATGGGCGCAGTGCCTGCCCCGTGCTCCCACTGCTGCAGAAATGGCGCCAGCCATTGGCGATGCCAGACAGTTGGACGGGCGCGTGCGGCCAGCCGCTGGCGCAACTGTTCGACATGTGCGTTGGCACGTGTCTGTTCGCCGCACTCCAGGTGGAAGAACACGAATACCAGCAGCACGCTGTCCGGGCTGGCGAATATCACCTCGGGCGGCACCACGCCGTTGTCGTCGCCGTGTTCCAGCAGCTGCAGCCAGGTGTCGGCGGAGCGTTGGAACCAGGGGCCGGCCAGCTGATCGGTCATGCGCCTGAAGAAGTGCACATCCAGTGCGGGCAGTGCCGTCGCCAGACGAGCCAGGGCAGCGCTCAGCACGGCATCGCTATGGGCTGGATTCAGTGCCCAGCCGCCGTAGTCGCCCACGTCCGCGCTGTCCAGGACCTGCTTGCCCAGGAAGGTGGCCGCATCGGCCACGCAATGCAGGTCATGCAGCTGCGTGGTCGCGGCGCGCTGCTGCCAGGCCAGCAGGCGGGCATGCTGCAGCCCCGCCTGGACCATCAGCTCGCCCAGGGTCGGGTCATAGCTGGCCCACAGACACTGACGGCTGCCATCGTGGTCGCGGATCCATTGCCAACGATGGCTCGCTTCAACCGCGACATCAGACCAGCCGGCAGCGCGCAGCGATGTGCCCAGGTGTTGCTCCACCAGTTGCGGGAGCAGCTCGCGCAGACGCACCTGCCGACGTCGGGCCTTGTCACGCGCAGTGCGTAACGCCGCAGGCGTGCGCTTGGGCTGCAGGAAAAACCGCAGACCCATCTCGCGCTCGATCTCACCGGAGGTGCCGCTGTCGGCCAGCTGCGGCACGGCCAGGTCCTCGGGCGCGCCACGGCGAGGGGTGAGCCCGCGGAGTGCGGCCAGCGCACGGATGGCGCGCAGGGTGTCGGAAGCGAGCAGGCCGTCCAGGGTGGGGGCGATACCGTCGGCAGCGTTGAAGGTCTCGTCCAGCCAGCCGTTGACCAACAGGCCGTAGCAGTCGGTGAACAACGCGCTGTCATCGGCCTGGTGGGCGAGGTTCAGAACGTCGCCGAACACTTCTGCCAGCGGTAGCGTGTGGCCGGTGTCTGGTCGGCAGTAGACCACGCGTGCCTGGTCTTGCCATTGCAGATAGACCTCGCCCTGTGCGTCCTCCAGCCAACCGGGCGCTTCGGCGGCCAGGGCCTGCGCGCGCAGGGGCGCATCGTCGATGTCCTCGGCGGCTGCACGCACCAGCACGCCATGGCGCAGTAGCTCGGTGTGCACGCGGAACCAGGTCAGGCCGGTGTCGTAGCGCGCCTGCAGCCCCAGCAAGCCACACATGAGCGCTGCCGTGTGCGTGCGACTCAAGCTGCCGCGATCGACCAGCTGGATGCAGCGCTCGATGAACTCCTCGATGGCGTGTTGTGACATCCGTGCCTCCTGTGCGTCAGTGGTCAACGTGCGGGCATCATCATGCCAGTGGTCCGGGCAACCGCGTGAGCGGGAACGATCGCGGGCGGGAGCCGTGCCGCCCGGCGCGGATGCGCTGCCTGTTCGTGCGCTGCTGCGCATTTTTCAGCTCAAGTCATCGTCTGTGATCAAGAACCGGCACATCGCGCCGCTATCGCAAGCTCAATGGAATCGTCGGATAGTGGAGAGTGCGTTGAACGTATTGCGTGGATTGCTGATCTTGTCTCTGGCGTCTGCGATGCCTGCCATGGCCGCAGAGCCTGCGTCCTCATCCACCGAAGGTGCCGGCGCGCGCATCCGGATGTTTGGTCAGAATGGCGTTGGCATCGTGCTGTACAAGGATGCGGTGTGCACGGCCAAGTATGGCGAGAAGGTGCGCGCATCCGGCTCGCTGAAGAGCGCTTTCGGGTCGTTGATGGGCTCGGTGAAGAATGAGCCGATCGGCATCCCGGAGACGGACAATGTGCGTCGTCTGGGCGACCGGAAGATGATCGGCTCCAAGCCGTTCTACAAGGAATACGCGATCGAGCCGGGTAAGCCGGTCGTTGTGGAGGCTGGTGCGAGTTCGCCGGCACATTGGAATCAGGCGCCTGGATACCACGTTGGCTGGAGCTGCGGCGCACTGCTTGCATCCACGTTTGTCCCGGAGCCGGGCGCAGATTACGAAGTGGCCCTGAACCTGGATTTTCGTAGCTCGGTGTGCACGTTGGCGGTCAACCGTGTGGATGCCAATGGTCGGGTCAGCCCGGTGGATGTGGCGCCGGTTGCCAAAGACTGCAAGTGACTGCAGCCCATCGTCGCAGCAGAAACAGGACAGGTGCAGCGCAGGCGCTGCACGATTGGCAGTGGCGATTCCCGGATGCTTGATTCGATGCCATTACGCCTGTCATTGCTGGCCGCGTGTATCAGCGCCATTGCCTGGGTAACCCCTGCAGCTGTCGCGCATCCGGGTGGATTGAACAAGCAGGGCTGCCACAACGACCGCAAGCACGGTGGCTACCACTGTCACCGCGCCGCCAGTGGCGAAGGCAAACCGGCGGCCGCTGCAGAGCCGGTTGATCCGTCCGCGTGGATGCCATCGGCGGGGACGGTCTTCCGCAATTGCGCACAAGCGCGTGCAGCGGGTGCTGCACCGGTGCGGCGCGGCGATCCAGGATACGGCCCGCATCTGGATCGCGATCATGATGGCGTGGGATGCGAGCCGTCGCGTCGGCGCTGATTCACGACGCCATCCCGCCAGCGCTTCACTGCCACGTATAGCGCATCCGCGCTGCCAGCATGGGCCACGCATCTGTCCTGGATGCGTGGCCCGGTATTGCCACTCACCAATCCGTCGGCGCGTAATCCTTCAGGAACTGCCCCCACACGTGCTCGCCGGTGTTGAAGCCGTGGATGATCGGGTCGACGATGCGGGCGGCGCCGTCGACGATGTCCAGCGGCGGGTGAAAACGCTCCTGCTGCACCTTGAGTGCGGCGATGTCGGCCGGATCTTCGTCGGTGACCCAACCGGTGTCGACGCTGTTCATGTGGATGCCGTCGTTTTGATAATCGGCCGCCGAGGTGCGCGTCATCATGTTCAGCGCGGCCTTGGCCATGTTGGTATGCGGGTGACGGGTGGTCTTGAAGTTGCGGTAGAACTGGCCTTCCATCGCCGAGACATTGACGATGTGCTTGTCGCGCTCGGGCGTGCGCAGCATCAGCGGCTTGAGGCGTGCGTTGATGATGAACGGCGCGATGGCGTTGACCAGCTGCGTTTCCAGCAACTCGACCGACGGCACTTCGGCCATCAGCAGGCGCCAGGAATTACGACCGCGCAAGTCGACCTGCTGCAGATCCTGATCGAGACGGCCTTCGGGGAACAGGTGCTCCTGCCCGACCAGCTCGTCGTCCAGCAGCGCGACCTGCGACAGCTCGGCGGCGCGGGTGAGGCCATCGGCATCGGCAAGGCCGCGCCCGTGCACGGCCGGCAGTGCGGTGGCCGAGGCGTCGCGCAATAGCTCGGGCGTGCGCAGGCCTTCGTAATGGCCAACGAGCTTTTGGACGGTTTCCGGCAGTGCATCCAGCGCGGCGGTTTCGTTGGCCATCATGTGCGCGTAGAACTGCGGCGGGCGGCGCACGGTCTGGCAGGCGTTGTTGATGATGAAATCCAGCCGCTCGCGCGTGGCCAGCAACTGGCTGCAGAACGCTTCCACGCTGGGTGTGTGGCGCAGATCCAGGCCGAAGACCTGCAGGCGATGGCCCCACTGCGCAAAATCCGGCTCTTGCGCGTAGCGCGCAGCCGAATCGCGTGGGAAGCGCGTGGTGACGATCAGCTCGGCACCGGCGCGCAACAACTTCAAGCCGGCCTGGTAGCCGATCTTGACCCGCCCACCGGTCAGCAACGCCACGCGACCGTGCAGGTCGGCGGTTTCGGTGCGCTTGAAGAAATTCAGCTCGGCGCAGGCCGGGCACATCTGGTCGTAGAAGTGATGCAGCTGGGTGAACTTCTGCTTGCACACGTAGCAATGCCGCAGCTCGGGCGAATGCAGCGGCTCCAGCGTTGCGGACGCGTTCTCGCCGTTATGCGCGTCGTGCAGGCCGGCGGCATGCGGCGGGAAGAAGTTGGGCGTGCTGAACACCGGTTTGCGCCGCAGGGCACGGATACCGCGCTGCTCGAGCAATGCCTCGGCCTTGCGCACCTTTTCCTGATGCCGCTCGCGCTCGCGCTGCTTGAGCAACTGCCGCCGTGCCTTGGGCTCGGGGTGATAGACCTTGGCCACCACCTGGTGCAGGCGCACGCGGTCGGCCTCGGGCAGGGTGTCGAGCACGCTGCGGTCGGCCTCGATGGCCTCCAGCAGGTCCAGCGCGGCGCGCAGGCGGTCGGTAAGCGGCAGGTCGTCGGCGGGCAAGGGCGGGGCGTTGGTGTTCAAGGCAGATCCGGGAAAAAGCGGTACGGGCCGTGGCGGCGGCGGGCAGCCGCGAAAGCGCGAAGGCAACAGGTGAGGACGGCAGTGCTGCCGGCTGGCGGCCAGCGATCGGGCAGCCGCGGGGACATTTTCGCCGATTCTAGGGTGGCGGCGCCAATCGGCCGGCCGGACAGCACACCCGGCAGCCCGACAGGCGACAGGTTGCACTCCGGGGCAGTTCGCCAGGATCCGACTACCTAGGCCTGCAAGAAGGCGCAGGCCTGCTCCATGGTGCCGTCCGGCACATCGGTGATTGCCAGATGGCACGCGTATGGGGACAGGCCGCGCGCAGCCTGTCCCGGCGCATGGAGTGCCTGGTGGCGACTGCGAACGCATCTGCGTCCAACAGCGTGGCGACTCACATGCTCTCCAGGTCTGCTGGGCTACCGTGGGCACCTGTTGATGTGCGGAAGGAGGCACCATGGGCCTGCTGGTCGAAGGCAAGTGGCAAGACCGTTGGTATGACACCGACAAGAGCGATGGGCGCTTCGAGCGCTCGCAATCGCAGTTTCGTCACTGGGTGACGCGCGACGGCGCTGCGGGCCCGCACGGAGAGGGCGGATTCCTGGCGGCGGCAGGGCGCTACCACCTGTATGTCTCGCTGGCCTGCCCGTGGGCGCATCGCACCCTGATCTTTCGCCGCCTGAAAGGGCTGGAGTCGTTGATCGACGTGTCGGTGGTGAACTGGTTGATGGGCGAGCACGGCTGGACGTTCGAGCCGGGCCCGGGTGTCGTGCAAGACCCGGTCAATCACGCGCGCCGTCTGTACGAGGTGTACCTCAAGGCCGATCCGCAGTATTCCGGGCGGGTCACGGTGCCAGTGCTCTGGGACCGCGAGCGCGAGACGGTGGTGAGCAACGAGTCCGCCGATATCATCCGCATGTTCAACAGCGCGTTCGACGCCGTGGGCGCGCGCGCAGGCGACTATTATCCGGAGCGGTTGCGTACGCAGATCGATGCGATCAATGCGCGCGTCTACGACACCGTCAACAATGGCGTGTACAAGGCGGGATTTGCCACCACCCAACAGGCCTACGAAGATGCGGTCACGCCGCTGTTCGCGTCGCTGGACTGGCTTGAGGCACGCCTGAGCCAGCAACGCTATCTGTGCGGCGACACCTTGACCGAGGCCGATTGGCGGCTGTTTACCACGCTGGTGCGATTCGATGCGGTGTACGTGGGACACTTCAAGTGCAATCTGCGCCGGATCGCCGATTACCCGCAGTTATCGGGATTGTTGCGCGAGCTCTACCAGATGCCGGGGATTGCGGAGACCGTCAATTTCCAGCACATCAAGGGGCATTACTACCAGAGCCACGCCACGATCAACCCCACCGGTATCGTGCCGATGGGTCCGGTGCTCGATCTCACCGCGCCGCATGGGCGTGGCGATCTGCAGGGAGGCTGATCCCTGGCACGGCGGCGCGGCAAGTGCTGGTCAGCGGCGGTCCAGACGATGCAGCTGCCCAGCTGCATCTGGGCGGACGCATGGCAGATTGACTAAGCTGTCGGGCTCAGACAGACAAGAACACGCAATGCTGAATCATGTGATGGTGGGTACCAACGATATCGCCCGCTCCAGGCAGTTCTACGACGCGGTGCTTGGCGGCGTCTTCGGCGCGCCTGCGCCGATTGTCGACACTGCACAGTCCGGGCATCTGCGCCTGTTCTACCGGCACGCAGGCAGCACGTTCTGCGTCAGCCAGCCGATCGACGACGCCCCCGCTGCGAGCGGCAACGGCACCACGGTGGGCTTCGGCTGCGCATCGCCGCAGCAGGTACAGGCATTCCATGATGCGGCGGTGGCCGCGGGCGGCACGTCCATCGAAGATCCGCCGGGGCTGCGCGACAGCCGCATGGGGCCGACATGGTTGGCCTATGTGCGCGATCCGGATGGCAACAAGTTGTGCGCCATCCATCGCGAGGCCTGAAATGCCTGCCCGGCAGCGACCGCGCGGTGCAGCACGTGGCCGGATGCTGCGCCACGTGTCTGCCGCCTGGCGACAAACACGTGCGACAGCGAAGCGGTCATTCCTCGGCGGCACTGCGCACGATCAACGCTGCCGCGCCGACTGAAATGGCGTCTTCCACTGCGCCGGTGCTGGTCTGGCCATAGCGTTCAATGGCGCGCATGCGCAGGTTGAAGGTGAGGTAGGCGGCACCGACCGCAGCGGTGGCGCCCAGCACGGCAGCCAGGCCGCGCTGGTGGCGGGGCGCAAGGGCGGCGCCGGCAATCATGCCGGTGGCCACGCGCGCGATCATGCCCGGCAACACGATGCGGTCGGGCGCAGTCTTCATCTTGTCGCCGGCGATTTCGCCGCTGGCCAATGCGAGCATGCCGGCCGATGCCAGCGGATTGGCGAGCAGGCGGGGGGCGCCGTTGTCGCGTGGGAGCTTGCCGCTGCGCGCGGCGTTGGTCACCGCAGCAAGCGGGGTCATCGAGCGCATGCCGGCGACCGCGCCCATCAGGATGGAATGAATCAAAGCCATAAGCACCTCTGCGCGTACCGCGCGACCGCAGGCGGGATGCGCTGCGTGTCGGCACGATGATCGATGCCGCAGCCTAGGAGCTGGCATGTGTGGGCCTTGGCAAGATGTGGTGGAAGCCGCGTGCCGAGGCCGCAGCGCCTGGCGCTGATGACGCGCCACCAGGGTGCCTGGCAGCGCGTCGCATGGCGGAAGTACTCCGCTGCAATTGTCGAGACCGCCATGCCTCAGGGTTGAGGCGACAACGACAACGACAACGACAACCACAACCACAACCACAACCCAGTTCGGGGCCAGCTACGCAACGAAGATTGGGACGATCCCCAATTCCCAATCCCCGATCCCCGATCCCTGATTCCCAATTCCCAATTCCCAATTCCCGATTCCCGATTCCCGATTCCCGATCAGCGCACTGCGAACCTGCCAGAACGCCATGCCTTCCAGACGACCGCCAGGCCCAGTGCAAGGCAGACCAATGCCGCAGGCAGCGACGCCTCGGGACCGAACACACCGCCGGTCAGTACATCGGCCATGGCCGTATTCGGCGTGCTGCGGGCGATCGCCTGGTCCGGCGCGATGCCCGAGACGGCTGCACCGAACAGATAGCCCTGGGTGAAGTTCCAGGCGATATGCGCCCCGATCGATACCCACACGTGGCCGGTGAGCGCGTAGAACGCACCCAGCATGACGCCGGCTTCCAGGGCAATGCAGATCGCGGCGACGACGGTGGCATTCGGGTTGCCCAGATGGCTGAGCCCGAACACCGCAGAGGACACCGCAAAGGCGGTCCAGGGGCCGAATGCGCGCCAAAGCAGGCGCAGGATCGCCGCGCGCATCATCAGTTCTTCCACGACGCCGGCCTGCAATGCCTTGCGCAGTGGCGTCCATGCCGATGCCGGGCCGATTGGCTGGATATCGTAAAGACCGAACAGCGCCATGATGCCCATGACGGCGGAAAACATCGCCGCACCGGCCAGCAGGCCGATCCCCAGCTGCGGCAGCATGGGGCGCAGTGCGATCTCCGAGGGCTTGCGCTGTTCGGCCAGGCGAACGGCCAGCGCATAGATGCCTAGCGCCAGCAGCGCGCCCACCACGCTGACAGCGAATTGCACAGGCGCGTTGCTTTTCGGCCAGAAGCTGCCAAGAAACCGGGTCACCACGCCGGTGGGAATGGCAACCAGAAAGAACAACGCGACGGCCCAGGCGGATGCGCGCAGCCAGCGCAGGCGGCCGGGACGCAGGATGCCGTGCTCGCCCAGCACAATGGCCTGGGGCGCATGCGTGGCAGGTGCGGCGATGCGGGGTGCTGATTGCGTCATTGCATGCATGTGCGATTCCTTGTGGAGACAGCGGTCATGGCGCGGAGGTGCCGGGGGCTACAGCAGTGGCTGCGGTGATGCGGGTTGCGAACGAGCGCCGGTGCAATGCGTCGATCGCCTCGACCAGGACGGCCGACAGCGGCACCGACAGTTCGGCATCGAGGTGTGCCGCCGCCGCATTGGTGGCCGCCCATTGCTGCTCCAGGGCCGGAACCAGGCGCCGGGTCCTGGCGGTGAGTACGACGATGCGTTCGCGCGCATCGGCACCGGGTTTGAGTACGACCAGGCGTTGTTTGGCCATCTGCGCGACGGTCTGGCTGGCGGCGGAGTGGGTGATGCCGATCTCCTGCGCCAGCACCTTGATCGACGCAGGGCCCAGCCGCATCAGCACGCGCAACACTGGCGTGTAACGCGGCCGCCAGGCAAGCCCCGAGGCCGCATAGACCGCTTCGAGATCGCCGTCCAACAGCTCGATCAAGTGCCGGACCAGGGTGCCCAGCGTAGGAGTGGGGGTGCTCATGGCACAAATATATAAGCGCTGTTGTATCTGTCCCATGTGCCGGAAGTCGGGGGCGGGGGCAGATGGCGGCCGGCGCGGGAGCAATTATTCGGTGACCTAAAGCAGTGACGACCACCGCCTGCGCAGCTGCGACTGGAATGGCAGCGCCGGTCGCCCGGTGTTGTCCGGTTCGCGCGGATAGAGGTTCGTGGCAGCGGGGCTTGGGCGGACAGAGGTGGACCGCCCCCAATCGGGTGACGGAAAGCGATGTGGAGTGAGCAGGCGCCAGTTGGCTTCGAGAGTCAATGCGTTCACGCATTCCACAAGCTGGCGATGCGCTCATCGCACTGCCGCTGCGCCGATCCAGACAACTGTTACTCGGCATACCGCCTGCTGCGAAGCTGGAACGACGACGGCAGGCGCGGCAGGCCGCAAATACCGGCCACTGCTGCAGGTCACCCCCAGCCACCGCAGCTGGCTGCGGTGTCCTGAGTTTGTTCAATGCTGCGCAAAGGACGCTTTATGCCATCAGGGGCGGCGCGGAGCGATCAGCTGCCGCGCTTCAATCGCCGGCTCAACGGCCCTCGCGGTGCGCGGATGCGATCCCCAGCACTGCCTTCAGTCCGTGCGTCGTGCCGCGCGGCGCAACGCTGAGGTGATCTTCATCGTTGAGCACCTCCATCGACAGTCGCAGCGACGGGTAATGGCGTTCACGCAGGCGCTGCACCATCGCCTGTGCATCGGTCACCATGTCGTAGTGCTGGTCAAAGCGCCGCTGCTCATATTCGCCCACATACAGATACACCTGCGCGGCAAGATCGCGATGCGTGGTGGCATATGCCGCTTCCTGCGCGGCCATCGCATGCTCGCCATACCAGTACGATGGGCTGCCCAGGATGTACCCGGCAAACATGTCCGGGCTGCTGAGCAGGATCTGGGTGCCGAGCAGGCCGCCATACGAATGGCCAAGGAACAGGCGGCGTTGCTCGTCTGTCCGGAAGCGCCGCGCGATGAAGGGCAGCGCTTGATCGCGTAGGTAGGCGATATAGGCCGCACTCTTGCCGTGCGTTGCCACCGGAGCCGCATTGGCGCCATCTTCCGGAGTGGGGGTGTAGTCGCGACGCCGGCTCGGCATCGGCTCGTCGCCTACGGCATAGGACAGGCCGACCAGGATGAAGTCTTCGATGGCCGGGCCTTCGCCGTTCAAGCGGCGCGCGATCTGCTTCACCAACGGGAAGGCGTAGTCGGCGTCGGTGACATACAACACCGGATAGCGGCGTTGCGGGTGGTCGGCGTAACCGCGTGGCAGGGCAACGAACACCTGATACCCACGGCCGGAAACCGGGTCAGGCACGTCCCACACCTGTGTGTCGTGCATTTCATAGGGCATGCCATTGCCGCGTTGCGCACCGGATGTCGCCGTGGGCGTGTCGGCGGCCGACGTCTTCGCCGCCGGCTGCATGGATGCGCTGGCCTGCGGTGCATCGGGTGCGCGGACGCAGCTGGCGCACAGCACTGCCATGCCCGTGACGATGCAGAATCGCCACCACCAGCATCTGCCTGCACTCATGCGGTCATGCCCGGTGCAGACGTGGTTATCCACCTGCATCGCCTGCCTCCACTGTGCTGGAGTATGTGGACCGCCACCCGCACAGCACCAAGGCACGTGCCTGCCGCACTCACACAATGCCCTTGGCCTTGGCGTCCTTGAGCCATTGCGGGAACTCTTCCATCAGCAGGTCGTAGAGCCTCTCCTCGGGCACCTGATCCAGGCGATCGAGGGCAAAGAAATTGCAGTTGTCGACGACCCGCCCGCCCATATCGTCCAGCTTCTCCAGGATGCCGTATCCGCGGCCGCCCAGTCCGACAAACTGCCAGAAGATCGGCAGGTGTGCCGCTTCGATCATCAGCTTGGTGATCTCGCGATCCTGATGCACGCCACCGTCGCTGATAAAAAGGATATAGACCGGTGTCCGGTCGCCGCTTTTCTTGTAGTAGTCGATGACCATGCGTATGGCCTTGGGTTCGTCGTTGATCCGCATGCCCACCGGCCACTTCTTCCAGCCACCGGCATCGCGTTCGACAAAGCCGGAGAAGTTTTGCAGAGACACCGCAGACAACTGCGTCGGCGAGGCGCCAAATGCCCAGCAATCCAGCGCGCCATCGTCGTCGAAGTGCACGGCAAGCGGAATCAGCCGATTGATCACTTCCTGGACATGACCGCGGCTGTACTGCGAATTCATCGATCCGGAAGCATCCAGCACCAGCCCGACACGTGCCTTGACGTGCAGCAGCTGCGCCTTCTCCAGGCTGACCTGGGCCTTCTTGGCGAGGTTCACCAATTGTGGCGCGGCACTGGCCACACGTTTTTCCAGCGAGACCTTCGTATCTGCCGCGGCAGCAGGTGGCGCTGGAGGCGGCGATGGGGCGTCGGTGACTTCACCGCCGAAGTGGACCACCAGGGCATCCAGGCCGGCGTTGAAGCCCTGCAGGTTGGCGACGATGCGCCACTCGCCCTTGCTGCGGTAGATGTCGGCCACCATGATGGCCTTTTCGGCAGCGAAGCTCGCGCCGGAGAATGCGCAACGCGCCACCTCGGTGCCACCGGTGGCGAGTGCGAAATAGCTGTCCTGGATGTCGCGCATTGCGCCGGCGCCATCGATGGACGCAGTGAACACCAGGCGCTCGATGGTTGCCGGCAGGCTCGCCAGGTTCAGCGTGAAGGTGTCGGCCGGCCCTTGCCGCACGCTTGCGCACGGGCTGCCTGGCTGGTTGAAGAACACCATGTAGCGGTCGTCCGACAGCTTGCCGGCGGCATCGACACCAAAGCACACATAGTCGATGGTGCGCTGCGTGCTGATCTTGATGGACAGCGTGAACTCACGCTCCTGGATCAGGCTGGACAGCGGGACGCGTTGGCCTTGTGACAGTTGCATCTCCACTCCTTTGAGGACGGTCGGTGCGTGAGCGTACAAGGTTGCCGGTCGCACAGCCACAGACGCAGAGCGCCTGCATGCGCACCGGCGCGTGGGTTTGCAGTGGGCGATCAGGTGCCCGGAAATACGTCGAGACGTTCCAGCACCGGCGCGCGCGCCATATCGTTCGGATTGGTGCCGGGCACATCCTGCGGAACCGCCATGCCGCGGCTGCGATAGAACGCGGTCCAGTACGGCGAGATGGTGCCGGTCTGCAGGTTCTTGAAGTTCATCGGCTGCAGGGCAAAGACGTGGTGAGCGCGAAACGCGCGTTCGATGAAGTCCGAGCAGTAGTAGCTGCTCTCGTTCGGGACATAGGTATCGTTATACGGTTTGCCCAACATACTGCGCGCCTGGGCGATGGCATCGGCAATGGCAGGGCGATGCGCGGGCGTGAGCCGGTACACCACGATCTGCCGATGCTTGGCAATGGCTTGCTCGACAAACTCACGCAATGGCTGTTGCCGCGAGCCCTTTTCGTCGGCATGCAGCACCACCTGCGTACGCCCGGCGTGGGCGAGCAATGCAACATGGTCGAAGCTGGGAGCACCCTGCCTGGCGGTCGCATCATCGATGGCGCCGCTCAGCCCGGTGCGGGCCGCAGTGACGAACAGCAGGTCGCCATCCTGGACACGCAAGGCACGTGCCGATGCCGGCAGGAGTGCTACGAAGGCAATGAGCAGCAAGGCAAGACGCACGGCGTGAACCTGAGGAAGCAGCAAGACCTGCATTATCGCCGGGATCGGCGTCGGCTGCGCCGCTGCGGGAATGTGGGTGAGGCGTCCATCGAAAGGCTGTCGAGCGGCGCGCGACAAGCTCCGATGAGAGTGGCAGCAGCGCTAGACTACGCAGGCCAGCGGGCGTCGCCGCCGCCATCGCGTCGCGGCAATTCCTTTCCGTCTGGAGATGTGCATGCGTGTGTCGTTCTCTGCGTTGTCGCCGATGGGCCGGCTGTTTGCGGTCGCTGCGTTCATCGAGGGCATCACCTGGGCCGGGCTGTTGCTTGGCATGTTTCTCAAGTACGGCACGCAGACCACAGAGTCTGTGGTGTGGCTGTTCGGTCGCGCGCACGGGGCGGCGTTTGTGTTCTACGTGGTGGTCAGCGTGCTCGTCGCATTGCGGCTACGCTGGCCGTGGTGGGCGTGGGCAGTGAGTCTGCTGGCGGCGCTGCCGCCACTGGTGACGGTGCCGCTGGAAATGTGGTTCCGACGGATTGGCTTGTTGGGCCAGCAGCGCGCTACCACGCGCTGACCGGTGGCATTGACCGATGGCGTGCCGCACGGCGTGCAGCTGGCGGTGTTGTCCCTTACAGTCACAGGCCATTCCCGCAGGCGGCGTCTGGCCTGCGCAAGTCCACCAGCTGCCAGTCCAGCGCTGCCTGGCACCGGGCATGGACGCCGTACCATGCCTTTGCCACCATGGCGGCCTCAAGGACAAATCGCGGGGGGCGATATGCGGTGTTGGAGGAGCATGGTGGGGTGTGTGTTTGCGTTGGCTGCGGCGCTGCCGGGACAGGCGCAGGAAGCGGTGGACCTGGCGCCGTATCTCAAGCGGGACCCATTCGAACGCATCAAGATTTCGCCGTCGGGCGCGTATTTCGCGCTGACCATGCCGCTGGAAGACCGCACCGTGCTGGGCATCGTGCGCCGGCAGGACAAGGTGGCCACTGCCAAGATCACCGGTGGCGCCAACAGCGTGGTGGACGATTTCTGGTGGGCCAGCGACGAGCGCATGGTGGTATCGATGGCGCAGCGGCTGGGCTCACGCGACGAGCCGGTGGCGATCGGCCAGCTGCACGCCATCGATGCCGATGGCAAGAACAGTCGGTTGCTGGCCAGCCCCTATGGCACCAGTCCCGACATCAACGGTGCGCAGCTGAAGATGGATCTGGACCCGGCCACCTTCGTACTGGACACCTTGCGCGACGATCCGCGCAACATCCTGGTGTCCACGGTTCCATTCGTGGGCGACCCGAGCATTCGCATCGACAAGCTGGATATCCAGACCGGCCGGCGCAGCACCGTCGCCACATCGCCGGTGCGGCGGGCGAGTTTTGCGACCGATCAGCAGGGGCGGATCCGCTTTGCCCGGGGCTTGGACATCAGCAACGTCAGCAAGCTGTATTACCGCGACAACGATGATGCACCGTGGCGGCTGATCAACGACTCGGCCAGCAGCCAGCACCGCGAGTTCCCACTGGGGTTTTCCGCCGATGGGGCGCTGGCCTATCTGCAGGTGGAGCAGGCCGCCGGTCCGGATGTGCTGGTGGCCTGGGACCCTGCAACCGGCAAGTCCACGCCGTTGCTACGCGACGACACCGTCGACCCGTACCGCATCCTGCGCGACCTGGATGGCACCACGCCGATCGGCGCGTCCTACATGAGCGATCGGGTGCGCAGCCGGTTCTTCGACGAGACATCGCCCACTGCGCGGTTGTACCGCAGCCTGGAGAAGGCTTTCGACGGCAATGCGATCTACATTACCTCGGCCACCAGCGACCGCCGCCTGGCCCTGGTCTATGTGTGGAGCGATCGCAACAACGGCGACCATTACCTGTTCGACACGGTAAGCAAGAAGGCCGACCGGGTGTTCAGCAGCCGCGAATGGTTCCCGCCCGATGCAGTACCGCCGAGCAGGCAGGTGAGCTTCAAGGCGCGCGATGGCCTGGTATTGCACGGTTACCTGACCAAGCCCCTGCATGCCGATGCCGGTAAGCCGCTGCCGCTGATCGTGATGCCGCACGGCGGGCCGTTTGGCGTGTTCGACAAGTGGGAGTTCGATGACGATACCCAGTTGCTGGCAGCAGCCGGCTACGCGGTGTTGCGTGTCAACTACCGTGGCTCGGCCAACTACGGGGATGCGTTTACCCAGGCCGGCGCCAGGCAGTGGGGCGGGCGCATGCAGGACGATGTCACCGATGCCACGCGCTGGGCGATCGCCGAAGGCATTGCCGATGCACAGCGCGTCTGCCTCTACGGCGCCAGTTATGGCGGTTACGCGGCATTGATGGGCGTGGCCAAGGAGCCTGCGCTGTACCGCTGCGCCGCCGGCTATGTGGGGGTCTACGACCTGGAAATGATGGCGCGCGACACCGCCCGTTACGCGCGCTGGGCCAGGAACTGGACCGTGGATTGGCTGGGCGCCCGCGATACCCTGGCGGCACGCTCGCCGGTGACGCTGGCGCGACAGATCAAGGTGCCGGTGTTCCTGGCGGCCGGCGGCAAGGACGAGCGCGCGCCGATCGAGCACACCAAGGCGATGGAGCGCGCCTTGAAGGGCGCCGGTGTGCCGGTGGAGTCGCTGTACTTCCCCAACGAAGGTCATGGCTTCTACACCGAGGCGCATCGTCGTGAGTACTACACGCGATTGCTGGCGTTTTTGAGCAAGCAGCTTGGGGGCAGGACGGCGAAGTGATGCAGCTGCTCGTCCGGTTGGTTTGCGGATCGAGGCCAACCGTGGCGAGCGATCGCCATGGCGGCCGGCGCCATCGAGCAAGGACGACTGACGATTGCGCAGCTACCAGACGGCGTGGCCAGTGATCGGAATCGGCAGGGAGCACTTGTCCACTCAGGTTCTGAGCGCGCAGTAAGCCTCGCCTGCCGACTGCACGCGACGTGCCGTTAGCCGCCCGGTGGCGTGTGTGGGTGCTGCCTGCCCGCAACGCCTGCGCAATCACTGGAGCAGCGCGGCATCACCCGCGCTGCTGCGGCCATGCCGATTACTTCTCCGGCATCGGCTTCATCTGGTACTGCGCCGGCGGGGTGGCGCCGAGCAGGTGTTGCACGAAGTAATCCCAACGGCGGCGGGTGACATAGGGCGTCAGATCGCCGTAGCCATGCTTGGCGTTGGGCAGCATCAGCATGTCGAAGTCCTTGTTGGCCTTGATCAGCGCATCGGCCACCAGCAGGGTGAGGTAGGGCGGCACGTTGTCGTCCAGCGTGCCGTGTACCAGCATCAACCGGCCCTTGAGCTTGCTGGCGTGGTTGGCATTGGCCTGGTCGTCGTAGTTGGATGTGCCGTCGGTGTTGACGATGTGTTCGCCGTGATACTTCTCGGCCCAGTCGTCCTCGTAGCCACGGTTGTCGTGGTTGCCGCTTTCCGACCAGGCCACCTTGAACAGATCGGGGTAACGCAGCATCGCCGCGGTGGAGGCATTGCCGCCGCCCGAATGGCCCCAGATGCCGACGCGGCTGGTGTCGAACCATGGGTAACGCTGGCCGAGTTCCTTCACCGCCGCCACCTGGTCGGGCAAGGTGTTGTCGCCCATGTTGGCGTACCAGGTGTCGTGGAAGGTCTTGGAGCGCCACGGCGTGCCCATGCCGTCAATGGCGATCACGATGAAGCCCAGTTCGGCCAGCGACTGGTTGTCGCCATGGCCGGCGAGGAAGCTGCGCCCGCGCACCGAACCGGTCTGCGGGCCGGGGTAGACGTAGTCGATGACCGGATACTTGCGTGCGGGGTCGAAGTTGCTCGGCTTGAACATCAGCCCGTACAGCGTGGTCTTGCCATCGCGTGCGGTGACCGTGATCGGCACGGGCGGCACCCAGCCGGCGGCCTTGAGGCGGCTGATGTCGGCCGTCGCAATCGTGCTGAGTGTGCGTCCGTCGGCGGCGTCACGCAGCAGCGTGACCGGTGGTGTGACCGAGGTGGAGTAGGTGTCGACGAAGCGCGCGCCATCGGGCGACAGCGCGACGGTGTGATCGGCCACCTCGGGTGTGAGCAGCACCGGTTCTCCACCGTCCAGGCTGACCTTCCACAGCTGCTGGTAGTACGGGTCCACGCCTGCAGAGCGGCCGACCGCCATGAACCACGCGGTGCGGCTCACCGGGTCTACGCGCAGCAACGCGGTGACATTGCCTTCGCCAGTGGTGATGGCGTGCTTGGGTTTGCCGGTGGCCAGGTCGTACAGATACAGCTGGCCCCAGTCGCTGCGCTCGGAAAACCACACCGCCTCGTTGCTGCCGGGCAGATAGGCCCAGTTGGCGGCGACCTGGCCGCTTTCGTAGTAGGTCTTCGCGGTTTCCTCAAACGCCGTGCGTACCTGCCCGGTGGCGACATCGGCAATGCGCAGCCAGGTCTGCTTGTGGAAGCGCGAAGTGGAGGCAAACGCCAGCGTCTTGCCGTCCGGCGCCCACTTCACGTCATCCCACAGGCCTGGCGAGCAACTGACGTCGTCGCACAAGGTGGAGCGATGCTGGTCCGGCGGCATTTTCAACCGCAGCACGCTGCGCGTGGGCACATCGACGATGACGCGCTCGATCATGGTCACGTCCTTGTCGCCGGCCAGCGGATACTTCCAGGACTGCAGCTCCGGATGCCCGAGCTTGGTGCTGACCAGGTACATGTCGCCGGTCTTGCGCTGGTCCTGCTGGAAGCTGGCGATCTTTTGCGAATCCGGCGACCACGCGACGATGGCGTTGTCGCTGTGCTGCCAGCCGGCGTTGTCGGTGGCGTAGCCGAAGTTTTCCACGCCATCGCGGGTGAGCTGGGTTTCCTGGCCGCTGGCCACATCGCGCACCCACAGGTTCCAGTTGCGGATGAATGCTTCGCTGCGCTTGTCCGGCGACAGCACGCCCGGTTCGGGCTTGTCTTTGGCGTAGAGCTTGCTGCAGCGTGCCTGCGCGTCGCAGACCACTGCGGTATCGCGTACGCTGAGGCGATAGCGGCCATCGGCAGTGCGTTTGACCACCGGTGCGAAGCTGTCAGCCTTGAGCGGTTTGTCGCCGGTCTTCAGCAGCGTGTTGAGCGAGGCCACCAGCGCCGCCTGTTTGAAGATCGGCGCGGTCTTGCCGGTGGCGGTATCCAGCTGCAGCAGGCGGTTGCCCTTGGCATCGTGATCGACATAGACCACATGGGTGGCATCCAGCCAGTCGATGCGGGTGACGGCATGATCCATCAGCGGTTGCGCAAGATAGTTGACCAAGCGTTCTGCACGCGCATAGTCAGCCTCGCCGACGCTGGGTGCCTGCGCAGCGGCGATGCACGGCAGGGCCGCCAGGGCGATGGCGGTAAGCAGGCGGCGCATCGGCAACGGGGTGGGCATGGGAACTCTCCAGGACGAAAGGGGCACGCAAGCGCGGTCAGCGCGACCGGCCGATGCTAGCGGCTCGCGGCAGTGCGTGCCTCTGCCAGAAGTCGTGGCGCGGGCGGTGCCGGTAGGCTGCATCAATGCCGGGGATCGCTCGGCAGGTGCCGTGGGGCCGGCGAGCAGGCTGACGCTGGCGCCGCCCATCGGCGATCACCTCCTCAGCGCACTGTGTTTGCCGCTCGCAGGGCGTCTGCAGGCATCGGGCCCGCAGAGGGGCGTTGCACTGGTGCTGCGTTGCGTCGTTCGATGCGAGGTTGATCGAGGCGCGTTGCAGTGGTTCTGGTTTCTGACACGGCCCTGGTGCCTCGCACATGCGCAAGACCTGGGTGGCGCTACGCAGCTCGACGCGGCGATGCGTCGAGCAGTGCGTGAGACGAACAATCCTCGATTCAACACGTTGAAGTGCTGTACGTGGGTGTCACCGGCCTGGCCTGCAGAGAGCAGGACGTGGAACCACGATGGCAGGCGGCGAGCGATTGCACCTCGTCGATGGGGTGCTGGATGACTCAAACGCAAAGGCACTGGTGGATGCGCCCGCCACGTGCGCGGTCCAGCAGCCAGACGCGCTTGCCGGTCAGCGACGCAGCCGGCTTGGTCACGTGCCTACTTGCTCATGCACCGCTTCCAGCGCTCGTTCACCCGCTGCGCAAACCAGGCGGTGGTGAGCGTGCGGGTGATCTTGGGGCTGTCCAGGGTGATGCCCGGCAGTACCGCGCGCGGCAATGGCTTGCCGGCATTGCCGTCGGCCAGCGCAAAGACCTGGCGATACAGCGCGCTGTCTTCGAATTCGAGCGTCGTGCCTGTTTCCAGGGCGGTGCGGATCTGGCGGTCGCTCATTGCCAACTGGCTGCCCAGCGCGCGTGCGGCGCGTTCGGTACCGCCGGGGGCGTCCAGGCTGGCACCAGGGGTAAGCAGGTCGCCGTCCAGCGCGAGCGCGATGCCGCTGGCCTTGCTCAGCGCGGCTTGAAACGCGGCATTGCGGCTGGCATACCAGCCGGCGTTGAAATCGGCGAAGCGGTACAGCAGCGCGTCGTAGTTGGTGGGGTAGCCCAGCAGATGGGTGGTGCCGAACCATAGCCCGCCGCGGCGGGTGAACACCTCGTGGCGGATCGAGCCGTCGAGTGGGTACGGATAGCGCGCGGCATGCTGTTCGGCAAAGGCGATGCTCACCTGCATCGGGCCAGCGGTATGCACCGGGTTGAGCCCGTCGAACAGGCGTGCGCCCAGCGGCACGCTGCCGGTGAAGTCCTCGAAGATGCGGCTGAGTTCCTGCTCGGTGCGCGCGGCGGCAATGCGGGTGGCGTAGCTGCGGCCATCCGGTGAGGTGATCCGCAGCGCCGCCTCCACCATGAAGCCGGGGAGATGGTGCGCGCTGGCGCGGCGATCGATTTCCGTACGCGAGATCTTGCCCAGGTTGGGCACCACCGGGTTGGCCTGGTAGGTCGATTCCTGCTCGGTCACCGCCAGCACCGCGCAGATCTGTTCGGCGCTGGTGTCCAGCGCCTGCGACGACAGCGCCACATACACATCGTTGGCCCAGCCGTTGCGGTCGGGCAGCGTGGCCGGCAGGCGCCGTGCGATATCGGCCTTGACCACGTCCGGCGAGCGTTGCGGCGCACGCGGGGCCTGGGTGGCGCAGGCCGACAACAGCACCGCGGCAAGCAGGGGCAGTACACGGAACAGGGGAAAGGGCACGGCATCTCCAGCAGGGTCGGGGCGGCAACTGCCGTGGCAGTGTACGTGCGCAGGCCGTGGCGTCTTCATGTCACTAGGTGAGGGCAGCACGGCGATTCAAGTCTTTTGCGCGCGGGCCGATAACGGGCTCGACCCTCATGGGCGATCACGTCACCGGCCAGCTGCGCCGGTCATGATGGCAGCCACATCACCTCGAGCGCGCAGGCCTTGCTGTCTCGCTTACTGGATTCCACCGCTGTGCGACCACGGGAGTGCCTGAGATGCCGCAGCAACCAGCCAGTTTCCAGGTCCGCTGCATCGCCGTGGGCAGCGCGCGCCCGCGCGGTGGTCACTGTTGGCCATGAGCGATCGTTGAGCATGCCTGCGACCGTCTGGCGACATGTGCTCATTGCGTGCCTGTTGTTGGTGATCAGCGCCATCGCCTGCGCGCAGCCGCAGCCGTGGAAAACCATTGAATCGGCCACGCTCGACGACCCGATCGGCGCGTTGCAGATCGCCCAGCGCGCCCTGCAGCGGGCCAGGGCCGAGCACGACAGCGACGCGCAGTTCTGGGCGTTGCTGGCGCAAGCGCGGGTGCTGATCTCGCTGGAAGACAGCGAGGCGCGCCAGGCCGCGCTGACCCAGGCGCGCGGCCTGCTCGATCAGTTGCACGGCAGCGCCGCGCAGGCACGGCTCTGGCTGGACATCGTGCAGACGCTCAGCGACGTACGCGAGAACCCCAACCGCAGCATGGTGGCGCGCCTGAACGGCCTGCGGCAGCAGGCACGCACGCTGGGGCGCAGCGATCTGTTGTGCGAGATCGAAGCGATCGACATGTGGAGCATGCTGGCCTCCGGTAGCAGCGACGAAGCCTGGAATGCGGCGCAGACCAGTTACCAGTGCGCCGCGCGCGAAGGACTGCTGGGCCTGGAGGTGGATGGCCTGACCCAGATCGGCTCACTGGCCAGCCGTGTCGCCGGCAAGGTAGCCGACGACAACGATGCGCAGGATTACCTGCAGCGCGCCTTGGCTCGCCTGCACGACCAGCCGGCGCGCTTCCAGCGCAGCCTGATCGAATACGAATACGGCAGCGCGTTGGCGCTGCAGCAACCGGCGGCTGCCTTGCTGCATTTCCGGCGCGCGCTGGCGTTGAGCCGCGAGCTGGGCGATCAGGCTGGCGTGGCGGCGGCGCTGACCAATGCCAGCGAGGCCTTGATCAAGACCGGCGATGCTGAGGCCGCCTTGACGATGGCGCGCGAAGCGCTGCCGTTGATGCAGAAGCAGGGCAATGTCGGCCGCGTGGCGGCTTGCCACACCGTGCTGTTGCAGGCGCTCACCGCGCTGGAATCGCCCGAGCTGGGCAGCGCGATCACCGCGGCCAAGGCCGCCGACGACCCGAATCTTGCCCTGACCGGGCGCGCAGAGCTGGTCGATGCCATCGCCCAGGCGCTGGCCGCCGAAGGCCGGCATGCCGAGGCGTACCAGGAATTGCAACGCTCCAACACATTGCGCGCGCAGAACCTGGGCCGCCAGCGCGACACCGTGATGCTGCGGCTGCAGGCGCGCTATGAAGATGCGCGCCGTGACGCCGAAACCGCCGAGTTGCGCCGCCGCAGCGAAACCGCACGGTTGGCACTGCAGGCACGCGAAGCCGGCCAGCGCGCGCTCTGGATCGCGTTATGCGCGGCCTGCCTGCTGCTGCTCGGTGCCTTGGTGGTGCTGGCATTCGGTGCGCGCCATCGCCGCCAGCTGTCGCGGCTGGCCATGCGCGACGAGCTCACCGGCCTGCCGAATCGCCGTGCCATTCGCGCCGAGGCGCAGCAGCAGATCGACCATGCCTTGCGCACGCAGACGCCCTGCATGCTGGCCTTGATCGACCTGGATCACTTCAAGCTGATCAACGACGTGCACGGCCACGCCGCCGGCGATGCGGTGCTAAAGGCCCTGGCCAGCGCTTCGAAGCTGGCACTGCGCGCGCAGGACCGCCTGGGCCGCCTGGGCGGCGAAGAATTCCTGCTGGTGCTGCCGGGCTGCAGCCCGGACGAACTGCCGGCGGTGTTCGCGCGGTTGCGCAACGCCGTGGCCGCCATCGCCATCCCGGGTCTGCCCGCCGAGCAACCGGTGCGGTTCTGCATGGGCGCGGTCAGCGTCACCCCGGGGAGCGGGCTGGATGTGCTGCTCGGCCAGGCCGATCTGGCGCTGTATGCCGCCAAGACCGCCGGGCGCGATCAATGGGCGGTGTGCTGAGCCTGCGGCGCCCGTTTTGCACTGCGCTGCGACAACGGCGTGAGGCTACGGCACAATCCAGGCGTGACGACGGCATGCCGTCCCTTTGAACCGATCGAGCGAAGCAGAAGACCGCGTGCGAACCGATAGCCGCCTTTCCCGCATGTTGCATGTGCTGTTGCACATGGCCAGAAGCGCGCAACCGATGACCTCTGAGCAGATTGCCCGCATGCTGGCGACCAATGCGGTGGTGGTGCGTCGGACCATGGCCGGGTTGCGCAGCGCCGGTTACGTGCAATCGAGCAAGGGACACAATGGGGGTTGGCAAATCGCCTGCGATCTGGCGCAGGTGACGCTGCTGGATGTGCATCGCGCGGTCGGCGGCCCGCATCTGTTTGCGATCGGGGCCGATCATCCCAACCCGCAGTGCGGCGTGGAACGCGTGGTCAACGCGGCGATTGCCGATGCCCTGGCCGACGCCGAGGCATTGCTTCTGCAGCGCCTGGGCACGGTGACCCTGGCCGCACTGGCCAGCGAGTTCGACAATCTGTGCAGCGCCGGCGCGCCACCTGCCGCCAAGGTCGCCACCAAGCGCAAGCGCCCGCCGCAGCGCTGAACCACGGCAACAGGAGTGTCTCGCGCATCGATGCGGAAGGGTTGAGCTGTGCGCCATTTCATGTAACATCGAAAAGTACATTAAACGATGCGACGGGGAAACCGACATGCAGCACGAGGTCATCATCATTGGCGGCAGCTATGCGGGGCTGTCGGCCGCACTGCAATTGGCACGCGCGCGGCGCACTGTCCTGCTGGTGGACAGCGGCCAGCGACGCAACCGGTTTGCCGCCACCTCGCATGGCTTTCTGGGCCGCGATGGCGCATCGCCTGCGCAGATCGCAGATGAGGCGCGCGCCCAGGTGCTCGCCTATCCCAGCGTGCGATGGGCCGATGCAACAGCGGCGCAGCTGCGCGGCCAGGCGGATGCGTTCGAGGTCACGCTTGCCGACGGCAGCCTCCACACCGGGCGCAGGCTGATCCTGGCGATGGGGATGGTCGACCGCTTGCCCGCGATTGCGGGCCTGGCAGAACGCTGGGGCCGGCAGGCATTCGTGTGCCCGTACTGTCATGCCTACGAGCTGCAGCAAGGGCGCCTCGGCGTGGTGGCGACAACGGCATTTGCTGCGCACCAGGCCAGCATGTTGCCGGATTGGGGCGCGACCCAGCTGTTCTTGAACGACACGCTGGTGCTGGATCAGGCGCAACATGCGCAACTGCAGGCGCGCGGCGTGCAGCTGGTGACCGGTGCGGTGAGCGCGCTGCAAGGCGCAGGCGATTCGCTTCAATTGCTCCTGCGCAGCGGACAGACCTTCGCGCTGGATGGGGTGTTCATCACCCCGCAGACCGAGATCAGTCCGTTGGTGGCACAGCTCGGATGCGCCACCAGCGACGGGCCATTGGGCAGCCATGTTGCCGTGGACGCGATGTAGGCCACGACCGTCGCGGGAGTGTTTGCCTGCGGCGACATTGCCAGCCCGGCGGCATCGGTGGCGTTTGCGGTCGCCAGCGGCGCCATGGCCGGTGTTGCGACCCATCGCACCTTGATGTTCGGCCTGGGCCACTGATCGCCGGCGCACGCATCGGCCGCCCGCGCGGGTGGGCATGCGCGGGCGACCGATGGCCGCAGCCGTTAGTGGCGTGATTCCTGCAGCGGAATCTTGTGCTCGGTGGAATACGCGCGCTGTGCGGTATTCAAGGCTTCCATGTCGGTATTGAGCTGGTTGGAGGCCGCCTCCAGGTCCTTGGCCAACGGTTCCAGTTCGGCATTGGTATAGCCGTCGGGCAGCGAGGCGAAGCGCTCCAGCGCAGCCATCATCGCATCGGCGCTCTTGAGATAGGCCGATAGTTTGGTGTCCAGGTCCTTGGCGTTATCCGGCACGCCCGAGGCCATCGCAGTATTGGCCTGCGCATTGGCCGCCAATGCCTTGCGCGGGTTGCTCAGCGCGGTCTTGTAGCTGTCCAACGGTTTGTGCGCGACGGCATCGGCAATCAGGCTCTGCCCGCGCTCGCCCGAGACCCACGGGTCGATGATGGTCACGGCACCATTCCAGACCGACACGTTGTGCAGCAGGTAATCGCTGGAAGACAGCTTGGATGCGCCGGAGGTGGCGCCGCCTCCGCATGCCGAGAGCAACAGGCTGAGGGAGACAAGCAACAGGGTGGTGAACGTCTTCAAAGTAAGGTCCTTGATACAACGCGGTTGCCATCGCGTGGCTAATCCGCAGGAACTCAAGGAAGCGTCCGAACATCGGCATCGCGTTGTTGCAGGCCATCTTCCTTGAGACAAATGCAGTGTGGAGCGCTCCATGCACGCGGCTGCGTACGCTGCGCCGGCAGTATAGCCGCACACCTTGTGCATGCACGTTGCAACGCCAGGGCAGTGGCGGCACGCGTCTTGCGGCCAACACGTGCTCGCTGTCGTCAGCGGCAGCGTCACACGCAATGGCCCACGTACACTGCGCGCCCCGCAACTGCCTGGACACCAGGGTGAAAAAGCGTCGCACCAGCTCGCCACCGGCGCCCACGCCGACGCAGTCCACCCTCCAGGCGTGGCTGGTGCGCGCGTTGGCGCTGGTCGTGGCAATCGCGTGTTGCGGGCGGCTATGGCTGCTGGCGGAGGCGATTTCCAAGCGGCGCTATATCAGCGTCCTCCGTGGTCGCCCGACCAGGATCTTCCATGCCGACAGCGACCCGCAGCGGTTCTGGATTGCCATCGGCCGGGATGCCACGCTGACCTGCACGTTGTTGGCAGTCATCGTTTGGTTCGCTTACGCCGGGTGGGCCGCGCATCGCCGCACGCGCCGGTAAGTGCGCTGGTCAACCTGGCAAGGGTTGCCTGCGCTCGCTGCATCGGGTTCGTCCATGCGCTGCAGGCAGGCATGTGTTGAGCGGGCGGCAACCACTGCGATGCACGAACGCGGCGGGCGCGTTGGCCGCATGCAGGACGCCGCTCTATGGCGTGCGTTGCTTGCGCGCAGGTTGTTGCGTGTCGCGCTTGGGCCAGGTGTCATAGCTGTAGACAAACTGCTTCTGGTCGGCACCGGCACTGGGATCGCAATGCCAGGAGCTGGCCACGACACCCGGCTCCAGGATGCCGCCGACTTCGCGCACCGCCTGCGACTCGAACGTGCAGATCGGGCCATAGCGCGCGCTGTCCCACTCCGGGCGCGAGGTGGGCCGCGCATGCTGTACCAGCACGATGTCGCTGCCCTGGAAATGATGCACCTGGGCGTTGTGCTCCCGGTTGATGCTGAAGTAGCACGGCGCATGCACGCCCAACCGCAGCACTTCATCGCTGCGCACCAGGGTGCACATGCCAGCCTGCTCGCCCAGGCGAATCTCGCGCCCGGCCAGCTGTGCCGTGGTCACCGGGTAACGCGTGGTCACTTCGGACATGGGCGGCGCTGGCGCCGTCTGGGCGCAGGCCGGGGCGCACAGCGCCAGCAGCAGTGCGGCCGGCAGGAAAGTGAGATGAGCGCGCATGCAACGTCCGTGTCGAGGGCGGGGCAGTATCGCAGATCCGTTCCGGTGCCACGCGGCCACGTAGCGCGCACCGCGCGTTAGCGGCGCACCGGCAAGATGGCCAGCACCCCATCGAGCGCGAGCTGGGTACTGAAGCCGGACTTGGCAAGCCGCTTGCTCACCTCGTTGGGCACATCGCGCCCGCTGGTGAGCCTGTTCGGCGCGCCGGTGTAGTGGAACAGCCGCCCGCCGCGGCGCAGTACACGCGCCAGATGATCGTAGAAGGCCTGCGAATACAGCTCACCGGCAATGCCGAAGCGCGGCGGATCATGCAGGATGGCGTCCACCGACGCATCGGCAAGCGTGGCGATCTGTTGCGAGACATCGGCATGGAGCAACTGCAGGCGTCCGCCGGCCGCTGCCGCTTCCGGATCCGGCGACCACGGGTTGAGGGTGCGCAGCCACAGCACGTCGGCATTCTTTTCGAAGGAGAGCAACTGCGCCACGCCGTCTTCCAGTGCACAGGCTGCGAAGTATCCCAGTCCGCCACAGGTATCCAGCACGATCTTGCCGCGCGGGTTCACCAGCGCCACCTTGCGGCGTGCGTCCTCGAACGGCGATATCTGCGCAGACGGCAGCATCTTGATGCCATCGATCTCGAAGGTGGGTGCGCCCCATTCGGTGGGCACCAGCTTGATCAACGCACCGCCAAAACGCGAGATCGGCGCAAAGTCGTCCTTGTCCCAGAAATACAGCGTGCGGTCCTTGAGCTTGCCCGGATACGGGTAGCCCCGGCCGCGCCACTGCCAGGTCTGTGCATCCAGCTGTGCAGTGTCGGTGCTGCGGCCCAGATCCAGCGAACCGGTCCACGCGGCAAGACCGCTGCTACGCGCTGCCAGCAGCGCCTGGGCATCGGAGAGAGTGAGCAACGGTCCGGAGTAATGGGTCACGGCTTGCAGGTCTGGAGGCGGACGCGCATGCGCACGCCGTTGCGTGAAAGGGACTGGCATCGTAACCGACCCCTTGCGTGAGGGCATCCGTCGGCGACGCGGCGACGCGGCAACCAGCAGGGCGCGGTGGTGGGCCTGGTGAATGCACCAGGGCACTGCGGGCGTCAGCTTCGAGTCCGGCGCTTGCCTGGCATGCGCCGAGGCGCTGCTGGCTGACCTGTTGGATGTTGCGATCAGGGCAACCCGTGCACAGGCAGGCGCGTCGCAGGATTCTTGTACTGAATCCTGCGGCCAGCACGGCAACCGAGCTCGCCTGCCAGCGGCAGACCTGCAGGCGCTGGAGCAGGGTGCGGCGGATGGGGTCACACGCTCAAGCCGAGCGCTGATGGACTGCCGATGCGGCCGCGGCGGTTCCGCTGACATCCGTCCCGTCGCATACTTCGAGCTGCCCACATCCACGCCTGGTCTGGATCGGCATCTACCGTGGAGTGTCGGCAATGCTGAAAGGTGTGTTGTTGGGGTTCGCCTGCTATGCGGCCTATTCGATCAGCGACGCATTCGTGAAGCTGCTGGAAGGCAGCTTGCCTGTGTACGAGGTGCTGTTTCTGGGCGCCCTGCTGATGCTGCTGGCGGTGCCGTTCCTGAAGAAGCCCGACGACCAGCTGCGCGAACTGGTCATGGCCAAGCAGCCTGCCCTGTGGCTGTTGCGCGCGCTCACCGGTGCCATCGGCAATCTCACCTCGGTGATCGCCTTCACCACCTTGCCGATGGCCGAAGCGTTTGCATTGATCTTCTTGATGCCGATCTTCGTCACCGTACTGTCGGTGGTGTTTCTCAAGGAGGAAGTGCGCTGGCGGCGCTGGACGGCGGTGATCGTCGGCTTTATCGGCGTGCTGATCGTGCTGCGGCCCGGGTTTCGGCATCTCACCCACGGGCATGTGGCGGCAATCGTCTGCGGGCTGGTCGGCGCCATTTCGGTGATCGCCCTGCGCATGGCCGGGCATAGCGAAAAGCGCCTGACGCTGTACGGCGCCGGCGTCATCGGCCCGTTGGTGATGGGTGGCATCCTGATGTTGCCGAGCTTCGTCTGGCCCTCGCTGTACCAATGGGGCCTGCTGGCCGGCTACGGCTTGCTCGCCGGCCTGGCTGCCATCTGCATGATGTACGCCACGCGCCTGGCGCCGGTCAGCGTGGTGGCGCCCACCCAGTACAGCCAGATGCTGTGGGCGATCGGCTTCGGCTACCTGCTGTTCCACGACCATCTGGATTGGCCGATGGGCGTGGGCATTGCACTGATCCTGGGTGCAGGCTTGTTCACGCTGATCCGCGAGGAACAGGTCTCGCGCTGGTGGCGGCGGACCAAGATCGTTTAGGGCAGCGCGGGAATCGGGAATCGGGAATCGGGAATCGGGAATCGTAAGAGCATAGCCGCAGCGCCACTGGCTCCACCGCTCTTGCCATTCCCGATTCCCGATTCCCGATTCCCGATTCCCGTCCACAATCCGCGCATATTCGCCGCTGGCCTTGCTCAGGTGCAGCCACTGGTCGACATAGGCTTTCCATGCAGCGTCGTCGCGCGGGAGCAGGAAGGCCTTTTCGCTGTATTGCAGCGGGTGATCGGGAGCCACGGCGCATAGTCCGGGAAGCCTGGCCTGCTGGTAGAGCGCTTCGGAGGCGTCGGTGATCATGACATCGGCGCGCCGCTCCACCAGCTCCTGAAAGATGGTGGTGTTATCGGCGAACAGGCGTAGTTGCGCCCGCGGCAGCTCGCGCCGTGCAAAGGCTTCGTTGGTGCCGCCGGGCGGTTCGATCACGCGTATCTCCGGGCGGTTGAGCTGGGCGATACTGCGGAAGCGGGCCTGCTCGGCGCAGCGCACCAGCGGGATCTTGCCGTCCACGTCCAGCACCGCACTGAAGCTGGCCTGGCGTTGCCGCTGCAAGGTCACCGAAATGCCGCCGACGGCGATTTCGCAGCGGTCGGCAAGCAGGTCGGGCAACAGCTGCGGCCAGCTGGTACGCACGAAGCTGATCCGTGCATCCAGGCTGTTGGCCAGCGATTGCGCCAGCGCGATATCGCTGCCTTCGAACGTGCCGTCGGCGCGCCGCAGCGAATACGGCCGATAGTCGCCGGTGGTGCACACGCGCAACACGCCGGAGGCGAGCACTGCATCCAGGCGTGAGGCTGGCGGAGCCGCATGCGCGATGCCGCAGGTCAGCAGTAATCCGATCAAGATGCGAGCGCGCATGGCATGGCTCCGAGAGGGGTGCACATGATAGCGATGCCTTTGGGTGCGACAGCTTGCAGATCGGCACGGATGCAGTGAGGCAAGGCGAGGGCGATCGCCTTGGTGCACCCTGGAATGCCGGCGGAAGCGTTGGCCCATCAATAGCTGCTGTCGGCTGGGCCACACGTTCTGCAAGTGCTAGCGCGCCATTGGGACCAGGTGCGACGGCGCCAGCAGCACGCCGGCCAGCAGCCACGGCGCACCGGGCAGATGCAGCGGTGCGCCAAGACCGGTGAACAGGCCAACTCGTTGGTTCACGCCTCGAGGGCGCTGCAATCCGGACGGGCTGTCAACGCGACGTTACGGCGCACGCTGCCTGGCTCACAGCCGGGTAGCGCCAGCCGGCCTAGCGTGGCTTTACCCATCGCGTCTACGGAGTCACCCATGCATCTCACTCCACACATCGATTGCCAGATGTCCATGTTCGCCATGTCGATGCACGGCACACCAGATCCAGATACGAACGAAGACGAGATTCCATTGGAAGAGCAGCCGCCACAAAAAGGCGGCCTGCGCGATGAGGTCGGCGAACTTGAGAAAGACGATGACAGCGCCCTGCCGGGACGTGTTGGCGGAGGTCTTGCAGGCGGGTAACTGGTCGAGCATTGCACGTGCCGGATGCGATTCGTAACAGCCAGTGGTGAGACGCTGGTATCGCGCTTTCTGCGGAAGCGCTCTAGAAGACGCTGTCCATAGCGACGGCACGACGCGTGCGCGTATGAGTCAGTGGTGCTTTCCATGTTGGCATGTGCACATCACTGCTGCATGGGTTTGCACGCCCCGGAGCACGGCGCCTGGTTACGTGTCGAAGTGGGTGGGGCCGGGCAGCCAACTTTTCGTTGCCCAGCCCCACATTGCACGAGCGGGGCCTTTCGGTACGGGGTATCGCCTGACCCGTTGCGCGGAAATGACTTGAAGTGATGCGAAGTACGACAAACTCTGCGAGATGCGCTCTCTCACAGCGATGGAAAATTACTCCGGCTGACATCCAGGAACCATTTGCGCTTCGAACACTGGCTGTTCTTTCGGCGACGCCCAACCTGTTACAGCAAATGCCCATACCGAATCAGCGACCTGCATCACCCACGTGTCGCGCGGCGTAGTAGTGGGATTCCGGACCGAGCACCAGGCGGCACGCACGCCGCCTGGTCAGAGCGGTCAGGGGAATTGCACATGCCCAGGCTGGAAGTACGCCGGGTGGCTGCCATCTTCGTAGAGCGCCGGAATGGTATCGACCACGCTCTTGCCACGAATATCGGTGATGCGGATGGACAAGGGCTGGTTGCCCAGCTGTTCGCCCAGGAAGTGGTTGTAGTCCATCTTCTGCAGGCTCTTCCAGGTGCTGCCCTGTTTCACTTCGAACTTCACCACCGGATAGGCATGGTTGCGCACCTGGATCGCTGCCCACCAGCGGGAACTGCCTTCCTTGATGCGGTATTGCACGCTGCCGGTCACCGGAGCGCGTACCACCTTCCAGCTGATCGGGATGCGCCCGTCCACCATGTCACCGATCGCAGCAAAAGCGTTGTGCGATAGGTCCAGCCCGCCGGAGGCACCTTCCGGATACAGGTCGGTCACGTAGACCGTGGTTTTGCCCTTGGGGCCGGTCACCTCGAGGTAGGCGCCGGCCATCGCCGCTTTCACGCCGCCGAAGTTCAGCTGCGTTGGATTGAGCGCGGTGATGAAAGCGGTGCTGGGAATCGGGTCCAGCAACAGCGCACCGCCCGAGTACCCCGAACCGGTGTACGTCGCAGTTCCGGTGAAGGTGCTGTTCCAGGTGCTGGCTTTACTCGCGTTCTTGCTACTGGCGGTGTTTGCCACTGCAGCGACGCCTGCCACGGGTGTCATGCCCCACGCCCGGTGCAGCAGTTGCAGCTTGTCTGGCCGCGGGCTGCCATCGGGCGCAAGCAGCCCGCCGTTGTTGGCATTGCCCACCTCCCAGCTGCCCAGGAACGCGCTGCGCAGTCCGCTGTTGGCTAGATAGCCGCTCAATGCGGCCTGCCATGCCGGGTCACGGGGATCGCCATCGCCCAGGCCACCGCCCAGACTGACCGGCACCACCGCGTGATCGGCCGCAAACGTGCCGAAATCGCGCTGCCAGGCGGCAGGCAGTGCCTGTGCAAAGTCCGGTGCTGTAAACGCTTCTGCCGCGTCGCGATCCGGCCCGGCCAGTTTGGGCATCAAGACCAGCTGCCGCGCCGGGATGCGCAATGGCACGCATGCCAGCGGCTGCAGATTACTGCCCGCAGCCTTGCGTGCAGTGTCGCTGCACACCGCATTGCTGCCGACGCCTTCGACACCCACCACCCAGCGCGGCGCCACCGCGAGCACCGCTGCCGCGGCGCGCGACGCCACGCGGTTCCAGTCGGCGTCTGCGACAGTGCCTGCCCAGTTGGCATTGCGATACCCACTGCTCCCCAGATCGACGCCGATCACCGCAGGATTTGCGCCGTAGCGGCGCGCGAGCGTGGTCAGGCCGTGTGTCCATGCCTGCGGTTGCGTGCCAAGCTGTGGCGCACTGTCGTCGCAACGGCCATCGGCGAGTGCGAACATGACCTGTAGCCCACGTTGACTGGCTGCATGTACCACCGCATCGAGCAGTTGCAGCGAATTCAAGCCTGCCAATGCGCGGTCGCCGGTGACATCCGAGGCGGTGACGGGCCTGCTCTGCAGCACCGCTGCGCAGAGCGGCAGCCGTACGGCATTGATGTCCGCCGCCTGCATCTGATCCAGCAGTTGTGCCAGTGTGTTATTACGCAAACCGGCGATCGCAAGTCCGGCGCGATCAAACCCCGGCCAGGTCGTTCCGCGAATCTGTAGTGGCTGGCCTTGCGCGTCCATCAGGTGCCCGCGCGTGTCGACCTGGACGGCCAAGGCGGTGACGGGGGCCAGCAACGCAAGTGCGAGAACCAGAGGGGTGCGTGGATGCATGTGAGTCTCCTGGGTGACGGCTGCGCAGGAAACCAGCTCTTGCCGGCTGCGGTCCGTGCGCCGGGTCAAGGAAGCGGGCAGGAGTGTGTATGCGATGACAGGTATGGGGCCGCACTGGAATGGGGATCGCTGTTTAAGCGAGATGCGGCGCCGCTGTGATGCAATCAAGCACAGGGCGGCCCGCTGTGCCGTTGTTCACGGCCCGCGGGGAACTGCCGCGTAGCGCACCTCAGGCCTGGAAGTACCTGATGGTGCACGAATGTTGCGTGCTATCGGTTCGAGGTCATGGGCTGCCGGTCTTGATCGTCCGGTGGTCGGCCGGTATTGGCGTCGCCATCGTCTGGCCGGCGCATGGCGGGCCGGATTGCTGGACACGCATCCTTGCGCACCATGACGGAGCAACGCGACTGGCCGGACGGTTGCCGCGCCGTACGTTCTTCATCACCCCTGGTGCCAGCCGGCGCGATCTCGTATTTTTGACGGCTTGTTCACTTGTCGGTGCCGTGCCCATGTCCGATCCGTCCGCACCCGAGCATCTGCAACGCAGCCTGTCCAATCGCCACCTGCAGTTGATCGCGATTGGCGGGGCGATCGGCACCGGCTTGTTCATGGGATCGGGCAAGACGATCAGTCTGGCCGGGCCGTCGATCCTGTTCGTCTATCTCATCATCGGCGCGATGCTGTTCTTCGTGATGCGCGCGATGGGCGAGCTGCTGCTGTCCAACCTGGACTACAAATCGTTTATCGACTTCTCCACCGATCTGCTCGGCCCCTGGGCTGGATTCTTCTGCGGGTGGACGTATTGGTTCTGCTGGATCATCACTGCCATCGCCGACGTGATCGCCATTGCCGCCTACGCGCAGTTCTGGTTTCCCGGCCTGGCGCCGTGGATTCCGGCGATTGCGTGTGTGCTGTTGCTGCTGGCACTGAATCTTGTGACGGTGAAACTGTTCGGCGAGATGGAGTTCTGGTTTGCGCTGATCAAGATCATCGCCATCTGCGCATTGATCGTCACCGGCGCAGGTTTGGTGGCGTGGGGCTTCCGCTCGCCGTCGGGCAACGTGGCCTCGCTGAGCAATCTGTGGAACGACGGCGGCATGTTCCCGATGGGCATCGGCGGATTCTTCGCCGGTTTCCAGATCGCGGTGTTCGCCTTCGTCGGTATCGAGCTGGTAGGTACCACCGCCGCGGAAACCGCCGACCCGCGCCGCAATCTGCCCAAGGCGATCAACTCGATTCCGGTGCGGATCCTGATCTTCTACGTGTTGGCGCTGATCGCCATCATGGCGGTCACGCCGTGGCGCCAGGTGGTGGCCGACAAGAGCCCGTTCGTGGAGTTGTTCGTGCTGGCCGGTGTGCCGGCCGCGGCGAGCCTGATCAACTTCGTGGTGTTGACCTCGGCCACCTCGTCGGCCAATAGCGGCATCTTTTCCACCAGCCGCATGCTCTACGGCCTGGCCGAAGAACGGCATGCGCCGAAGGGGTTCGCCAAGCTCTCGCGTGCAGCGGTGCCGGCGCGTGGGCTGCTGTTCTCCTGCGTATGCCTGTTGCTGGGCGCGATGCTGGTGTACCTGATTCCCAACCTGGTCACTGCGTTCACGCTGGTCACGACGTTGTCGGCAGTGCTTTTCATGTTCGTGTGGTCGCTGATCCTGTGCGCCTACATCGCGTATCGGCGCAAGCGCCCGGAGCAGCACGCGGCCTCGGCGTTCAAGATGCCTGGCGGCGTGTTGATGTGCTACGTGTGCCTGGCGTTCTTTGCCTTCGTCATCGTGTTGCTGACCTTGCAGGCCGATACGCGCCAGGCCCTGCTGGCCAGCCCGGTGTGGTTCCTGATCCTGGCGATCGGCTATGCGGTGAAGCAGCGGCAGATCCGTGCCTGAGCGGTCTGCGTGGCAGGGCCGGCACGGCGCAATGTGCCGGCGTGATCGTTGCGGTATTGCACTGCCGATCCGGACATCGCCCTGTGCGCCGCCACTTTAGTCGAGCTTGCTCGACGAGGACTGCAACGCAGGCCCGGCACGACCGGACGATGCGGGCGCGGCTGCACATCGCGGCGATGAAGGCCACTGTCAGCTGAGCGTGCTGGTGCGTTGGCGTTGACGCCGATGAGGCGGGGCCGGATGCTCGCGGCCATCCACCGCCACGGCCTGCCGCATGATCACGATCCACCCGATTGCCGGAACCCATCACGCACAGGGGTACTGGGTCGACCTGTGCCAGCCGACCCCGCAGGAGTTGGACGACACCGCCAAGCGGGTGGGATTTGCGCTGCCGGATCGTGCGGCCATCGGCGAGATCGAATTCAGTAGCCGGGTACGTCGCCAGGGCGATGTGCTGTTTCTCAACGTGCCGCGGTTCCAGGACGACGATGGCCCGACCGCACCGCTGGGCTTTGCGCTGTCGCCGACCATGCTGGTGACCCTGCGCGAGCAGCGCATCGGCTCGCTGGAGGCCTTGACTGCGCGGCTGGAGCACGAGCCCTGCCACAGTTCCGACGACTTGCTGCTGCGCATGTTCGATCACTTGGTCGGGCGCCTGGCAGACCGGCTGGAGGCGCTCGAAGCCCAGGTCACCGAGACCACCCGGCAGGTGTTCGACAAGCCGCACAAAACCCGTGACCTGGAGCGTATGCTGCACCAGGTCGGCGGCATGGGCCGCCAGCTGGGTGGGCTGCACAACGCCGGGCAGGGCATGCTGCGCCTGATCACCTATCTGGATGGCGCCGCGCCGGACTGGTTTGCCGCCGATGCGGCCAAGCGCATCGGAATGCTGCACAAGGACCTGACCACCTTGAGCGAATTCCAGCAGCACATGGACGACCGCATCGAGTTCCTGCTCGATAGCGTGCTGGGCATGATCAACATGGACCAGAACAACGTGATGAAGGTGATGGCGGTGGCCTCGGTGGTCGGCATCCCGCCCACCGTGCTGGTCGGCATCTGGGGCATGAACTTCGCCTACATGCCCGAACTGAAGGGGCACGACAACTACTTCTGGGCGCTGGGCGTCATCGCGCTGAGCGTGGTGATTCCGCTGGCATGGTTTCGCAAGCGCGGCTGGGTGTGAGGCCGGTCGCTGCGCTTGTGATCAGGCAGTGCATCCAGGCCGCTTCGACTGGACCGGCGCGCTAGATCTTCAGCCCGGGAAGAGAAGCCCGTCTATGTGCTCGCTGATCTGCGCGGCGCGATCCGTGCGTTTGCAGGATGTGGTGTGTCTGGTGGCGGCGAAGTGCGACTCGCTTTCTGCGATCCCTCGGCACCGATGGAATGCCAGTGATCTGCGCCGTCGCAACTGCATGTCCATTGCTATGGTTCCGATGCCATGAGCACGGCCAGTGCAGCGCCGGCGAACGCCAGCAGCAGTCCCGGGATCAGCGCGATATACGCCGCGTTGCGCATGAAGTCGGTGCCAGCACGTTGCCCGGCCACGCAACGCGCAGCCGGGCATGCATGATCAGCCCTTGGCCTGGAAACTGGCTTCTTCGTACGGCTGCACCACCACCCAACCTTCCCCGGCAAAGCGCATCTGCAGGCTTTCGCCCGAGCCGCGGCCGAACAGCGTGCCGATCGAGACGTCGGTCACCAGCTCCGGCGTCAAGGTGCCCGACCACGCCACGGTGGCGTTCGGGTCGGTAAACACCGGGCCGCTGGCGGCGGTCACCGGTAGCGTCAGCGGTTCGTAGTGCGAGGTGATCGCCACGATGCCGTGGCCGCTCAGGCGCACGTTGAACAGGCCGCCGGACAGCATGCCAGCCACTTTGCGCATCATCGTGATCTTGTGTTCGACGCCGGACTCGAACGCCAGCACGTCGTTGCCGTTGACGAAGATCGCCTCGCCATTCAAACGCAGCAGCGTGACCAGCTTGCCGACATCGGCCAGATAGACGCGGCCCTGGCCTTCGGCCTTCATCAGCTGCATGCCTTCGCCGCTGACAGCTTTTTTCAGCAGATTACCCAGGCCCTGTTCCAGCAGGCCTTCGCGAGTGAACTTGACGTTGCCGGTGCGCGCGACCATGGCGCCGGCCTTGGACCACACCATGCCATTGAGGCGCACTTCCAGTAGATGCGGATTTTCCAGCTCGAAGGGATCGGGGCTGACGTCCTTTTCCTTGGAGTGGGCAAGAAATTCGTTGAGCGAGCGTACGGCCATGCGTTCCATCCTGGAGTGAAAGAGTGCGCATGATACGCGCAGGCCGGCGCCGTGGTGAGAAGCCGCTTACGTATTGCGCAGCGCATGGCAAACCCCCGACGCGATCTGCGCTTGGTAGTGGAGTAGCAACAGGCACATCGATGCGATGGCGCGATCGCGCGCTGTTGTTACGCAACTTGGCGTCCGCAAGTGCGTAACGCCGGGCTGCCATCGAACAATTCGCCATGTGTCGGTGGCCATCCACGATCCACCACTACCGTGCACGTTGGCAGCGCATCCCGTTGCCCGGCACCCTGCACGCTTCTGCAAACGGCGTCGGGTTCAAGCAGACGTTACCGGTTTAGATTGCCGTGGCAGGGGATATTCGAGAACCGAAGGGAGAGAAGCGATGCGCGTAGGTCGCGGCAATCGATGGGAACCGGTGCGCGCTGCAGGCGCCTTGCGTGTGGGTGCGCTTGCACTGTTGTGCGCAGCAGTGGGTGCGGTGTCTGGTGTGGATGGTGCGGGGGCGTGGGCGGCCACTGGCCCTGGCGTGGTAACCGGCGACACCATCGTGCACGATCCATCGATGCTCAAGTTGAGCGATGGGCGTTACTACATCTATGCCACTACCGGCGTGGTCACCAGTACCGACCGCACCAAGTTCAGCAATGCGGGCGCGATCTTCAGCAGCATGCCGAGCTGGGTGCGCAGCTACAACCCGGACAACCAGCTGTGGGCGCCGGATGTGTCCTTCCACGGCGGCAAGTACCTGATGTATTACACCGCCTCCAGGTTCGCCACCAATACCTCGGCGATTGCGCTTGCCAGCAGCAGCACCGGCAAGCCTGGTTCGTGGAAGGATCAAGGCATCGTCTACACCTCCAAGAGCAGCGACGACTACAACGCCATCGACGGCAATCTGGTGGTGGACGGCAATGGCAAGTGGTGGCTTGCGTTCGGCTCGTTCTGGTCGGGGATCAAGCTGATCCAGCTCGATCCGGGCACCGGCAAACAGCTGGCCAGCAACATGGCGCGTTACAGCCTGGCGAGCCGGCCTGCGCCCGGCGCAGTGGAGGCGCCTTTCATCCAGCAGGCCAACGGCTGGTACTACCTGTTCGTGTCCTTCGATGCGTGCTGCAAGGGCGCCAGCAGCACCTACAAGATCGCCGTGGGGCGTGCGCGGTCGGTGACCGGGCCGTATCTGGATCGTGCCGGTGTGGACATGCGCAACGGCGGCGGCACGGTGATCCATGCCGGGCAGGGCAGCATGCATGGGCCGGGCGGGCAATCGGTGTTTCGCGATGGCGACGGCGACATCCTGGTCTACCACTACTACGACGACCGCGGCGACGCGCGGCTGGGCGTCAACCGACTGGGTTATGACGGCAGCGCTTGGCCGGTGGTGCAGTAGCAGCAATCAATCGAACACGCTGCTGCGCCCTGCACTGGAGCAGCCGTCAGGCAATGCAGGGTGAGGCGATCCGCAGGTGTTGCCGACTGCCAGAACCGCAAGGCCGCCAGCGCTGCCAGGCAATGCCCGGCAGCGCTGGCGCATACTCAGCGCGTGGCCGCTTCGGGCTTGCGCACGCGTTTGACCTGCGCCGGCTTGCTCGCGGTGTCCGGATACAGGTTCAACAGCATCAGGGTGACGCCGTTGGTCCAGCCGAAGCCGTCCTGCAAGGCATATTCGCCGCCGCCGCCGCCGGCCGCATTGGCTTCCAGGCCGTATTTTTCCACCAGCTTGTGCTCGCGCGCGAACAGCGCCTGCACCTGGCTGAGAAAGCGTTCGCCGATGGTGCGGGCCAATGCGTCTTCGCCATACCGGCGCAGGCCGTCCACGGCCACCCACTGCAGCGGCGCCCAGCCATTGGGCTCGTCCCATTGCTGGCCGGTCTTCACCGCAGTGGTGGCCAGGCCGCCGGGGCGCAGCAGACGCGCACGCACGGTAGTGGCGGTGCGTTTGGCGTGTGCGTCCGAGGCCAGACCGGTGAACAGCGGATACAGCGCCGCGGCCGTGACCTGATTGCTCAAGGTCTTGGTTTGCCAGTCGTAGTCGGCGTAATAGCCAGCCGCATTCCACAGGTGCGCATCGAGGGCCTGCTTGCGTTGCTGCGCCAGTGCGGCGTAGTCCTGCGTGCAGTCGGCGCCGGGTTGCGCGCAGGCCTGGGCCAGGGTGCGTTCCAGGTGGTAGAGCAGGCTGTTGAGGTCGATGGGAACGATGGAGGTGGTGCGGATGGTGCGCAGGTTCTGCCCGTCGGCCAGCCACCTGCTGGAATAATCCCAGCCACTTTCGGCACCGGCGCGCAGGTCGCGGTAGACCTCGGCAGCCGGGCGGTCTTTCACTTCGGCGGCGGTGCGGGTGTCGTGCAGCCAGGCTTCGGGGCGCGGCGTATCGCGTTCGTCCCAGTAGCGGTTGAGCACGCTGCCATCGGCCAGGCGCACCACGTGGCGCGCGGCCTCGCCGGGCTCGAGACTCTCGCTGCCCTGCATCCAGTACGCGTATTCCTTTTGCAGCTGCGGCAGATACCGCTGATAGACCGCCTCGCCTTCCACGCCGGCCTGCAGTTCCACCATGTAGGAGAAGAACGGCGGCTGCGAACGGCTGAGGTAGTAGCTGCGGTTACCGTTGGGGATATGCCCGTAGGTATCGATCAGGTAGGCGAAGTTGTCCAGCATCTGGCGGCTGAGCGTGGTCTCGCCGCTCTTCACCAGGCCCAGCATCGTGAAGTAGGAGTCCCAGTAGTACACCTCGCGGAAGCGCCCGCCGGGCACCACATAGGGGTGCGGCAGCGCCAGCAGGCTGCTGTATGCGGGCACCTGGGTCTGGCTGCGCACCAGCTTGGGCCATAGCAGGTCGATGTGTTCGCGCAGCGCGGTGTCCTGGCGGATCACGTCGGTCTGCACCGGCGGGGATTCTTCGAAGTTGGCGTCCACGAAACGGCGCAGGTCGAAGCCGGGGTGGTCGTGCTGCGCCAGATAGTCGGCGTTGATCAGCGCCGGGTCGCGCAGCGGCAGGAAGTCGACGAAATGCTTTTGGTCCTCGAACAGGTCTGCGCTCTGCACCGCCTGGAACAGTTCGGGATAGGCCAGGTCCGGCGTGGGCGGCGTGGACGCGGGCGCAGTGACGACCGGAATCTCCAGCGGCGCGGCAGTCAGCGTGCACGGCGCGACGAACATGCTCAGCGACAGGCCAAGCAGCGACGTGCAACACGGGGGCGCGGCAGAACTCATGGCATCTCCAGAACGGGCAGTGGCGTGTGGCATGGTAAACGACCGAAGTGGCGGGCGGGACCGCGCGGAGTGCCGGAACGCCGGCAGGCTTCGCGTGGGGACAACAGGATTCAGTCAGGTGATCCGGCGCGCCGCCGCAACGAGCGCCAATGTTGGCGTATCGGCGCGGATTGGAGCAGCTTGAGCACCGCGGCGTCGCCTGGATTGGCGGTCATGCTGCAAGAAATGCGCCAGAGCGCCGCTTGCCTGGTGCAAAGGTGTGCCCCGTCGACACCGTGCCGGCGCAGACGCCGGCAGGCGCGACAGAGTCAGATGATTGCCGGTACGCATCGTGACCGAGTGCGCTTGCCATCCCGCCGGCGTAGCGGCCCTGGCAGGCAACTGCGCGGCCCGGCAAGGCGTCGGCAATGGCGGCGAGCGGAGTGAAGCGCGTCAACCGACTTCTTCGATTCCCAGCAGGGTCTGCAGCCGCAAGGCATTGGGCACGGCCAAGCCGGCGGCGGTGTTGTCGAAGATCACCCAGCGGTCATGACCGGGCTGCGCCGCGCCACGTATGGATGCCGCCAGCGCGGCCAAGGCAGGCGCATCGTAACTGCTGTAGTAGACGCGCGGACTCCCATGCCAACGCCAGTAGGACGGGCCGGTGGTGGGGTCCGGTGTGATGGCGGACGGATGCGGCGCAGGGTCGGCGGCGGCACGTGCGATGCGGTGACGCGTCATCACCGCTTGCGCCTGCGGGGTGAACCAGCTGGCGTGGCGCGGCTCGCAGACCACACTGCCATCCCAGCGCCGCCGCAGCATGGCGAAGAAGGTCGCCGCCACACGCGCGTCGAATGCCGCACTGGGCGGCAATTGCAGGAGCAGGCAGCCCAGGCGTGCGCCCAGCGCACCGGCCTGCGCGAGGAAGGCATCCAGCAAGGGGCCGGCAGCGTGCAGCCGCGCATCGTGGCTGATGCTGCGTGGCAGCTTGACCGAGAACCGAAAGTCCTCGGGCACGTTGTCGGCCCAGCGTGCATAGGTGTCGCGGCGGTGCGGGCGATGGAACGAGGAGTTGATCTCCACCGCGTTGAAGCGGGTGGCGTAACGCTGCAGCACGTTGGCGCCTGTGCCGAAGCCGGCACGTTCGGCAGCGGGAATCGACCAGCCTGCGCAGCCACACCGGAGGCATCCATTTGCGGGGGAAGCGCGAGCAGGCATGGCGTCGAGGGTGTTGGCTGATACCACGGTATGCCGGTGCCCCCGTCAGGATCGCGTGTGCGCAGCGATCACGACCGACTCACGCGAGGCTTCGATACTGGGGCATGCCCGAAGGCCCTTCACTGGTCATCCTGCGCGAAGAAGCCGCCCGTTTTGTGGGCCGCAAGATGCTGCGTGTGTCCGGCAACAGCAAGTTGGACATCGCGCGCCTGCAGCACCACAAGGTGCTGGCCGTGCGCAGCTGGGGCAAGCATCTGCTGATCGAATGCGCGCACGTCAGCGTGCGCATCCACTTCCTGTTGTTTGGCAGCTACCGCATCAACGAAGACAAGCCCGACGCCGTGCCGCGCTTGCGGCTGGAGTTCTCCAGGGGCGAGCGATTGAGCTTTTATGCGTGCTCGGTGCAATTCATCGAACCTCCGCTGGACACGGTCTACGACTGGAGCGCGGATGTCATGAACCCCCACTGGGACGCAGCGCAGGCGCGCCGCAAACTGCGCGCGGCACCTGCGATGCTCGCAGCCGATGCCTTGTTGAACCAGGACATCTTTGCCGGGGTTGGCAACATCATCAAGAACGAGGTCCTGCATCGGATTCGCGTGCACCCGGAAAGCCGGGTGGGTGCGTTACCGGCGCGCAAACTCGGCGAACTGGTCACGCAGGCGCGCGAATACAGTTTCGATTTCTATACGTGGAAGAAGGCAGCCGTGCTCAAGAAGCACTTCCAGGTGCACACCAGGACCAGCTGTCCGCGCGATGGCGCGCCGCTGCAGTATCGCAAGCACATGGGCAAGGCCGGCCGGCGTGCGTTTTTCTGCGAACTCTGTCAGCGGTTGTATCTGCCCGACAGCGCGTAAGGACAGCAGGCCTGCGATCCGGTTGGGTGCTGCTTGCGCGTGATGCGGCATGAGCCAGCCGTTGCGGGTCGACTTTGGCATGCCCGTCCAAGGCGAGTGACTGCACGCCGCCAAGGCAGCTCCAGACCCTCCGATCCGGCCGTACCCGGCGATGGAAACTCAGCCAAGGCATGCAGTGCGAATCAGCTGCAGGTATCACGGGCATCGTCATTGGGCTCGGATCACGCTGCGTGCGGCGGCTGCAATGCACGGCTGCAAGCGGACCTCAATCGCTTCAGTGGCTCTACCAAGACTACTGCGCTCACCGCCAGGCGTGCGCGGCCGGTGCTCGGTGCGGCATGTACCACGTACATTCCGGTTCCTCCGCGCCGTCCACACCCACTCGACGACCGCTCGCTACGTTCTGGTAGCCGCTCCAAGTGCCGCTGGCCTGATGCGGACGTTGAGTGCTCGCATCAATCGCGCGCTTACCGCATCCGATTCCGTGCTCAAGACGCGGCGTTCAACAGATGCACAGGGGAGTTGCACACGGGCAGTCGCAGCCGCCACAGGGCTCGTCCCTGAACGTCGTGGCCGGCAGCGGTGCCGCGGTGGTGGCTGGTGCGTCCAATGTGAATGGCGGCTGGGGCCGATTGGCCGGACAACGAATTTCGAACGCGCGCAAATGCCGGGCCCGCTAGATTTGCACGCTTGGCACCGTGACTGCAGGTGCGATTGCCGACCCTCCCACCTCACCGGTCTCCCGCATTGTGATTACCCGCAGGAAGGAAGCGCTTGTCCCGCATATGGCTGCAGCCGCATGCACGGGTGCAATCCTGTTTTTCCTTGCCTGCCTGTTGTTGTACATGCCGGCCCCGCGCCAGTCGGTGCGCCACGACGAAAGCCTGCAGGTGTATTTCCTGCCACGCCAGCCGCTCACGCAGCCGGCTGCGGTCGTGCCGCCAACGCAGGTCGAGCGACGGCCGCGCGCCGCTGCCGCATCGACCGCACGTGCTGCACCGCCGCCTACACGCACCCCACCGCCGCAGCGCCAGGTGGCGGCAGCCAATGCACCGGCCAACGATGCGATGGCTGCCCAGCTGTACACCCGCGATGGCCGCCTGCGCATGCCCCCAGACACCCGGCTGGATCCGCTGGCGCAAGGCGCTGCGGTGCCACCGGGCATGACCGACGAGCGCGCACAAGCGCAGGCACGCAGCGTGATGGAGCGGGTCAACCCGGTGCAATACAAGCAAACGCGCTTTTCCAAGGACTGGAAGAGCGACGGCACATTGGGCGATGTGGCGATGCAGGAAATGGATCGCGGCATGAAGAAGTTCAACGACATGCTCAACGGACCACAGACGCAGGTGGCCAGGGCGCGGCCGCCGCCGGATGTGCGCTTCAATCCCGCACTGGCCGGCAACCAGGCCGATCTGGGCAGCGAGGCGACCGGCGATGCCTACAAGGCTGCCCCGATCGCGCACGAAAGCCTGCCCGATCTCAAGGGCGAAGCCAGTCGCCGCATCCGCGAGGCGCTGGTTGCGTTGGAGCAGCGCAGCGCACGCTGCGATGCAGCCCGACGCACCTCGCTGCTGTCGCCGGTGCGCACGCATCTGTCGGATCTGGAGCGCGCCGAGCACGCACTGAACAACGGCGCCGATCCGGTGATGGCCGCGCAGCTGCTGCCGCGTCAGGCCGATAGCGCCTACGACATGGCGCGCCGCGCGCTGTGGTACGCGGACCGGAAACTGAAGCAGTGCGCGGTGGGATAAGTGGTGCGGTGGTGGCGCATTGACGCATCAGCGGCCGGGAACCGTGGCGATGGGAGAGCCCACCGGTCAGTGCGAGGTCGGGGGATTGAGGTGATTGCCGTACCCTCACCCAACCCCCGCTCTGCGCCCCGGCCCGCACTTGCAGCGCGGGCGCTCCAGGACACGGGCGCCCATGACGCGAAAGTGGTGCCTTCTCGCCCCGGCGGGAGCGGGCATTTGGTCTTTCGGCGCTAGCTGTGATCCCTCAGTAGGTTGTTCATCCGGGGCATCTCTGGAAGATGGGGGATACCAAGCCAACCCAGCCCCCAGGAGCCCCGGATGAACCTGCATAAACATGCCCGTTTGAGCCCTCGCGGTCGAGCCCTGCTTGTGGATCGCATCCTTGTTCATGGGTTGCGCGTGGAAGAAGCGGCGCATGCGGCCGGTGTCAGCGTCCGAACGGCCTACAAATGGCTCAAGCGCTTTAAGGAAGAGGGGGCAGAAGGGTTGACTGACCGTACCTCCCGGCCTCACAAGTGTCCCCATGCCACGCCTAAGCACGTCGTGGATCAGGTCATCGCGCAGCGCCGTGCACGCCATACGTATCGGCAGATCGCCCAGCAGTTGCCTGTTGCGCCGAGCACCATCGCGCGGTTGCTGCGCCGCGCCGGCCTGTACCGGCTGGCGGAGTTGGAGCCGGCGCTGCCGCACAATCGTTATGAGTACGCCCAACCCGGTCAACTGCTGCATCTGGACATCAAGAAGCTGGCCCGTTTCCGCCAGCCCGGCCACCGCGTGACCGATGATCGGACGGTCACCTCCTGCGGCATTGGCTGGGAGTACGTCCACCTGGCCATCGACGATCACTCCCGCGTGGCCTTCGGCACCATCGAGCCCGATGAACGCGGCATCAGCGCCTGCAGGGCCCTGATGCAGGCGATTCGCTACTACCGCAGCCTGGGCGTGCGCTTGGAGCGCGTGTTGACCGACAACGGCGCCTGCTACAAATCACGACGCTTCCGACGCCTTGTCCGACGGCTCGGCCTGCGCCATCTGCGAACCCGACCCTACACGCCGCGCACCAATGGCAAGGCGGAACGGCTGGTGCAGACCAGCCTGCGAGAATGGGCCTATGCGCGCTCCTATACCGACTCCACGCAACGGGCCAACGCCTTCCAGGGCTGGCTGCATCACTGCAACTGGCATCGGCCCCACGCCAGCCTCGGCTACAAGCCCCCCATCTCCCGAATTCCAATTCCAATGAACAACGTGGTGGGTTTACACAGCTAGCGGCAGTGCCAGCTTCTGCTGCACTTAAGGTCGGTGCCTGCCACGGTTAGCCGCCGCAGCGCCGGACTCCATGTCAGCGCGCGCCACGCTAGCGACCGCAATCCTGCGCGCGGGTGTGCCTCTCCACTCACGGCCGCACTCGCCCCCCATGGCGCCCGCCGGGCATGAAGCCCCTCTCCCGCCAGAAGGGTTGGGGTGCGGGTACGTGCGCGCAGCAGGGATCAGTTGGCAGGCCTACGCCAGATGCTGGCGATACCGATCCTTCTCTGCGCTGAGCGCGATTTCCGCGCGCAGGAATACCTGCCCGATCGGTTCGTCCGCGCGGCTGGCGTGCGCTTCGCCCAGCAACACCGTCAGGCCCAGCGAGTGCTGTTGCTGGGCCACGTCGCGCAGGGCCTGCAGGGTGTGCTCGGCCTCCGGGCCGCGCAGCACGGCGATGAACTCGGCACTGTCGGTCACCCGGTCGATGCTGTTGCCGGGGCCCTGCACCAGCGTGGCGAAAGACTGGTCCAGCTGCTGCAGGGTGCGGCCGAGCAGGCGCTCGCTCTGGCGCTCGGCCAGTGCGGCCAGTTCCTGCACCTCCAGGATCACCAGGCGATACGGATCGTCGCTGGCGGCCTGGCCGGCCGCCGCCGCGGCCGGCTGCAGGATGGCATCGCGTTCCTGTTGCAAGGCGTGCTGGCGCGCATCCAGCAGGTTCATGGTGACCCGCGCCAACGCCTGCAGGCCGGTGCGCTGCATGTCGTTGAGCCGGCGCGGTTCGGTGTCCAGCACGCAGACGGTGCCCAGCGCCACACCCTCGGAAGTCACCAGCGGCATGCCGGCATAAAAGCGCGCGCCGGTCTCGCCGGTGACCACGGAAATCTCGCGGAAACGCGGGTCCTGGGTCAGGTCCGGCACTTCCATCAGATTGCTGGGCTCGCGGATGGCGTGGTCGCATACCGCCTGGCTGCGGTCGGTCTGCTGCAGGCCCAGGCCGAGCTGGGCCTTGAACCATTGGCGGTCGCGGTCCACCAGCGACATCAGCGCAATCGGCGTCTCGCACAGCGAGGCGGCCACCTGCACGATGTCCTGGTAGGTGTCTTCGGGCAGGCTGTCGACGATGCGATAACCGTCGAGCACCTGCTGGCGGGAGGCTTCGTCTGCCTTCGGCATCTCTTTCATCGGATGAGCCAAGCACCTGCAATGGACAGTGCCCAAGCTTAACCGGCCCGACCGATAACGCAGCGTCGACAGTGGAGATGCCGGGTCACCCCGCCTGGGCTGCGCGCAGCCAGGCGGGGTGCGCGGGCCGTCAGCGTTTGACCGGCTTGCCGTCCACGTCCAGCACCTGCACCTCGCCGAGCTTGAGTGCACGCACCGGGGCTTCGATCTTCTTCAGGTCGCCCACGATCACCCAGGTCATGGCCTCGGGTTTGATGATCTGCGCAATGGCTTTCTGCGCCGCCGGTTGATCGATCGCTTCCAGACGCGGCTTGAGGGTCTGCACGTAATCGTCCGGGCGGTCGAACTGCACGATGCCTTCGATTGCGCCCAGCACCGCGCCAGTGGTTTCGAAGCTACCGGGCAGGGCGCGGATGCGCTGGTTCTTGATCTTTTCGATCTCCTCGCTGGTCAGCGGCTTGGCGCCGATCACCGCCGTGGCTTCCTTGAAGATCTCGTTGGCCGACTCGGCGGTCTTGTCGGTCTGTACCGGCGCGGAGAACATGTAGGGACGCTGGCCCTGCGCATCCATCATGCGGGTGCCGGCGCCGTAGGCCCAGCGCTTGTTCTCGCGCAGGTTCATGTTCAGACGCGAGGTGAAGGTGCCGCCGAAGGCACCGTTGGCCACGCCGATCGCCAGGTTGTCCGGCGTCTTGGTGGACGGGGCCAGCAGGCCGGCCAGGATCACCGACTGCGGTGCGTCCGGGCGGTTGATCAGGTAGACGCGCGGCTTGGGCTGCGCGGCTACCTCGACCAGGTTCTTTTTCGGCAGCGGGGTGGCCGGTGCCTTCCAGTCGCCGAACGCCGCGTCCAGCTGCGGAATGATCTGCGCCAGGGTGGTGTCGCCGGCCACCAGGATGCGCAGATTGTCCGGACGCAGCCACTGGCTGTGGAAGGCCTGCAGGTCCTTGGCATTGAGGCTCTTGATCGCCGCTTCGGTACCGCTGCCGGTGAGCGGAATGCCGTAGGGGTGCTGGTTGCCGAACAGCAGCGGTGGCAACGCGCGCAGCGCCAGGCTGTTGGGCTGGGTCTTTTCCTGCGCGATGCCGGACAGCCATTGCCCGCGCACGCGTTCGATGTCGGCGGTCTTGAAGGCCGGATTGCGCACGATGTCGGAGAACAGCTGCAGCGAGGGCTGCAACTGATCGTTGAGCGCATCCAGCGACGCGCTGCAGCTGTCCAGATCGCAGCCCACCGCCGTGATCGCGCCCAGGCGCTGGCGGCGCTGCGCCACTTCCACCGAATCCAGCGCGGCGGTGCTCTCGTTCATCAGCGCGGCGCTGAAGCTGGCGGTGCCAAGCTTCTTGCCTTGGTCGGCGGCATAACCGGCGTCGAACAGCAACTCCACCTGGGTGACCGGGATGGTGTGGCGCTCGGCCAGAATCACTTCGATACCGTTCTTCAGCTTGCCGCGCTGCAGTTTGGGGAAGCTCAGGTCCGGGAACTTCTCGGTGCTCGGCACGCCCTTGCTGCGATCGAGCGTGCTGGCGACGGTCTTGTAGCTGGCGGCGGCCGGCAGCTTGGGCGCCGGCTTGCCCGGCTCGGCGGCGCGTGCCACCACTGCCTTGTCCTCGGCCGCCGGGTCGAAGTCCTTGCCGGCCGGCAACACCGTCAGCAGATAGTCGCCCTTGCCGAACCAGCTGGCGGCGGCTTGCTTGACGCTGTCCACGGTGGCGGCCTGGCCGCGCTGCAGGTCCTTCTTGTAGGCGCCCGGGTCGCCGCGATAGACCTGGCCCTCGGCCAGGATCACCGCCTTGCCGGTGAAGCCGCCCACCTTTTCCAGCCCGCGCACGAAGCCGGCGCGGTAGGCCACTTGCGCGCGCTGCAGTTCGTCGGCGGTCGGGCCCTGGGCGATGAACTTCTTGAGTTCTTCGTCGATGACCGCTTCGACCTTGGCCGGGTCCACGCCGTCCTTCACGTCGGCCTGGATCTGCATCTGGCTGGACAGGGCGAACGGCTGGATCGACGCGGACACGTCATCGACCAGGTTGTCCTGATAGACCAGCCGCTGGTACAGCCGCGAGGTCTTGCCACCGCCGAGCACGGTGGTGGCAAGATCCAGCTGGATCATGTCGTCGGTGCCCAGCTGCGGCGCGGCCCAGGTGCGGTAGATGCGCGGCTGCGAGACGTGGTCGTGCTGCACGCCGCGCTTCTGCGCGGCCAGCGGAGTCACCCACGGCTGCTGGCGCGCCACCGGCTTGCCGGACGGGATATCGCCAAAGTATTGCGCGGCCTTGGCGCGCGCCTGCGCCACGGTGATGTCGCCGGCCAGCACCAGGGTGGTGTTGGCGGCGCCGTAGTTGTCGTTGAACCACTGTTTGACGTCGCCCAGCGAGGCCGCGTCCAGATCTTCCATCGACCCGATGGTGTCGTGCTGGTACGGGTGATTGGCCGGGAACAGGTTGGACAGGATGTTCTGGTCCACGCGGCCGTACGGGCGGTTCTCGCCCTGGCGTTTTTCGTTCTGCACCACGCCGCGCTGGGTATCGAGTTCTTCCTGGCCGATCGCACCGAGCAGGTGGCCCATGCGGTCCGATTCCAGCCACAGCGCGGTATCCAGCGCGGTAGTCGGCACGGTCTCGAAGTAGTTGGTGCGGTCGAACCAGGTGGTGCCGTTCATGTCGGTGGTGCCGACTTTTTCCAACGGCGCGAAGAAGCTGCCCTTGTTGTTCTCCGAGCCGGAGAACATCAGGTGCTCGAACAGATGCGCAAAGCCGGTCTTGCCGGCCGGCTCGTCGCCGGACCCGATGTGGTACCAGATGCTCACCGCCACCACCGGCGCCTTGTGGTCTTCGTGCACCACCACGGTCAGACCGTTGGGCAGGGTGAAGCGGGTATAGGCGATGTCGGGAATGGCGCTGCTGGCCGCCGGCTTGGACAGGCTGGCCGGGGCGGCAGCGACGGCGGGAGCAACGGTACCGGCAGCGACGCCGAGCACACTGGCGATCAACAGGGACAGCGGACGCAGCATGTGACACTCCAGAACAGGGCAATCGGCCGAGGGTAGTGGCTGCCTGGCGAGGCCGCAAATGCTGTTCGGCAGGGTGGCGGCGGGTCGCGGCAGGGCAGTGAAGCCGGCGCGTCTGAGCGGCAGCAAGGGCGGGACTGGGCATGGGGCGGCGCTGGTGGGTCGCCGCCGCTGTGGTGGTTGGGCGGTGCGGGGCCGCGCAGCGGGCGGGTCAGCCGCACGGAACCGGCCAGGGTGTGCTGCCCCTCCGGCGGGCGACATTGGCCGATGCTGACGCTGCGCAGGCGTCGCGATGCTGAACTGCGCGCAGCTGCCAAAACTCCCGTGCTCACCGCCAGGCGGGCGCGGCCGGTGCTCGGTGCGGCATGCGCCCCTCGTACCTTCCGGTTGCTCCGCGCCGTCCGCACCCACCTGGCGACCGCTCGCTACCTGTTGGTAGCCACTCCAAGCACAAAGGCAGGGTGCGTCCACGCCGCCCTCGCAATCAGAGTTTGCACACGCGCCGGGGAACCGCAGTCGACCCCGTTGTACGGCGATGCCGACGCGGCCGCGTCAACGAACGCGGCCGCGGGCGCTTAAGTTGGCCATCGCCTCGCCGTTACCTGGTGCGACCTACCTTGACCCGATGTCACCTGCCGACCACGCCATGACTGCCCCGTTGCCACCCGTGCCGATCCCCGCCAACGACGCCCAGCGCGTGGAAGCGGTGCGCCGGCTGGAAGTGCTCGATACCGAGGCCGAAGCCGAGTTCGACGACATCGCCTGGCTGGCCGCGCACGTGACCGGCGCCCCGATGGCGCTGGTGTCGCTGCTCGACGCGGACCGGCAATGGTTCAAGGCACGCTGCGGGACCGACCTGGAAGGCACGCCGCGCAGCGTGTCGTTCTGCTCGCACACGGTGATGGGCACCGAGCTGATGGAAGTGCCCGATGCGGAGGCTGACCCGCGCTTCGTCAATAACCCGCTGGTGACCAACGCGCCCGGCGTGCGCTCGTATGCAGGCGTGCCGCTGATCGGCCGCGAAGGCTACGCCTACGGCACCCTGTGCACGCTCAGCACCCGATCGCGCGTGCTCGAGGACCAGCAGAAGCAGGCGCTGATCCGGCTGGCGCGACAGGCGGTCAGCCAGCTGGAAGCCCGCCGCGATCGGCTGGCCGCACAGGCGCAGCGGAAGACCCTGAGCATGTTGCTGGAAGCCATGCCCGATGGCGTGGTGGCCTGCGGCACCGATGGCCTGCTGCGCGAGTTCAATCATGCTGCGCGGCAATGGCACGGCGCCGACCCGCGCGTGCTGCCACCGGCGCAATGGGCGCAGCACTTCGATCTGTATACCGCCGACGGCAATACGCTGTTGCCCACCGACGCCATTCCGCTGCTGCGCGCCTGGCGCGGCGAGCACGTGCGCAATGCCGAACTGGTGATCCGTGCCACCGGCCAGCCGGCACGTAGCGTGCTGTGCAATGCGGACCCGGTGGTGGGCGACAAGGGCACCGCGCTGGGCGCGGTCTGCGTGATGCATGACATCACCCAGCTCAAGGACGCCTCGGCGGCGTTATCGGCCGAGCGCGCACGGTTGCAGGCGCTGGTGGACGCTTCGCAGGACGTGGCGATCATCGCCTTCGATCCACAGGGCCGGATCGAGCTGTTCAATCCCGGTGCCGAACAGTTGCTGGGCTATACGGCCGAAGAGGTCCTGGGTAGCGGCCCGGCACGCTTCCATCTGCAGGCCGAGCTCGAACGGCATATGGCCACCCTGGCGCTGTCGCCCCCGTCGTACGTGAAGTTGGCCGCGGCTGCGGCCGGCGACATGTTGGGTGAAGAACTCTGGACCCTGGTGCGCAAGGACGGCGAGCTGCGCCGCGTGCGCCTGTGCTTCAACATCATCCACGATGCGCAGCAGGGCGTGGCCGGCTATCTGGCGATGGCCATCGACGTCACCGCCGAGCTGCAGGCGCAGGCCGCCGCGCAATTGGCGGCAGAACGGTTTGCCGGTGCCTTCGAAACCGCGCCGCAGGGCATGGCCATCGTGTCGCTGGAAGGCGCCTGGCGCGACGTCAATCCGTCGCTGTGCAGCATCCTGGGCTATCCACGGGAGCAGCTGCTGCGCACCACCTTCCAGCAGATCACCTATCCGGAGGATCTGGATATGGACCTGAAGCTGGTGCAGGAATTGATCGACGGCAAACGCGACAGCTACAGCCTGGCCAAGCGCTATATCAGCCAGCAGGGTGCGGTGATCTGGGCGCAGTTGTCGGTGTCGCTGGTGCGCGACGGCAGCGGCGCGCCGGTGCATTTTGTTTCGCAGATCCAGGATGTCACCGAGCGCCATGTCGCCGCCGAGCGCCTGGCCGAAAGCGAAGCGCGGCTGCGGGCCATCAGTGATGCCACGCCGGCGCTGGTCAGTCAGTTCGATGCCAGCCAGCGCTGTCTGTTTGCCAACGAAGCGCACCGCGACTGGCTGGGCGTGGAGCCCGCCAGTCTGGTCGGCACGCCCATCACCCATCTGCTCGGCGCAGCGCTCAGCGTTCCCGCCCGCACCGCGCTGGCACAGGTGGCGGCCGGACAACGCGCCAGCTTCGAACATGTGCTGCGGATCGGCAGCACGCCACGCGATGTGGAGATCACCCTGGTGCCGGAAACCCGCCGTTCGCGTGCGGGCATGCAAGGCTTCTTCCTGATGGCGCAGGACGTCACCGCGCACAAGACCCTGCACCGCCTGATGCACGAGCGCGCCACCCGCGATGCGCTGACCGGCCTGCCCAACCGCCACGCCTGGACCGAGGCCTTGCAGGCCGCAGTGGTGCAGGCGCAGCAGTTGCAGCTCGCGGTGGCGGTGATGTTCCTGGACCTGGATGGCTTCAAGCGCATCAACGACACCTACGGCCACCGCGCCGGCGATGCAGTGCTGGTGGCGTTCGGTCATTGCCTGCAACGCGCAGCGGGCGAGCGCTATCTGGTGGCACGCCTGGCCGGCGACGAATTCGTGGTGCTGCTGGACGACCTGCAGGATCCGCAGGCCGAATGCGCTGCAGTGGCTCAACGGATTCGTCACGAGGCCGCAGCGGGCGCCGTGTTCGGCGAGCAACACCTCCCGATCCACTCAAGCATCGGCGTAGCCTGGCAACAGGGCCAACAGGCCGATGCTGCCAGCCTGATGCATGCGGCAGACGAAGCGATGTACGCGGTCAAACGTGCGCGTTCGCCGGCCGGGCAAGCAGCGTCCCGGCGCTGAGAGCGATGTGCTGAGTGAGCGCTGCCTGCAGCTGCAGGCAGTACGTGTCGCTTGGCTCAGTTGCGCATCAGCGCAAGATCGGCGAGCAGGCCCGGACCGGTCGGATGCCATCCCAGGCGCTGCTGGGTCTGCGTGCCGGATGCGGGCAGGTCGTGCATGGCAAAGCGCGTCAGCCAGCCAAAATGCGCCTGCGCCTGTTCTGGCGGCAACGCGGCCACAGGCACGTTCACGCCACGGCCAATGGCCTCGGCGATCTCGCGCAGCGGCACGCCTTGTTCGGCAACCGCGTGATACTTGCTGCCGGCATTGCCTGTTTCCGCCGCCAATGTGTACAAGCGCGCAGCATCCAGCAGGTGCGTTGCCGGCCAGCGGTTGCTGCCATCACCCACAAACGCCGAGCGCCCGGTTGCGCGCGCCAGCTCGATGAGGTGGCTGACCAGACCTTGCTTGATCTGGTCGTGTACCTGCGGGAGCCGTACCACTGACACGTTGACGCCACGCTGCAGCAACGACTCCGCGGCTTCTTCCGAGGCGGCGCGCGGCAACACGCTCGAACTGGCGATCGGGTTGGTTTCCAACGCGGGCTCGCCCGCAGTGGCATTTGCGGTGCCGGTGGTAGAGGTGGTCACCAACGGGCGCTGCGAGCCGGCCAGTGCCGAGCCGAGCACGTCGATGACGCGGCGGTCTGCCTCGCAATTGGCCACAAACTGCGAGAAATCGTGATTGAACGCGGTGTGGATGACGGCATCGGCCTGCGCTGCTGCCTGGCGCAGCGTGCCGAGGTCCTCGAGTGTGCCGCGCTGCACCTGTGCGCCGGCTGCCAGCAGCGTGGCTGCGGCCGTGTCCGAGCGTGCGAGCCCGATGACGTGGTGGCCGGCATGCAGGAGATCGGCGACGACGGCAGTGCCGATGAATCCGGTGGCGCCGGTGACGAAAATGCGCATTGCGTGTGCTCTTTGAGGAAGGTGGCCAGAGCGACCATGCTGAGAGCAATCAGCCCGTTGCGAAACTCGCATTGGCCGCGCCGCCAATACGCCTGCAACGTCGGCCGATCCACGCAGCGGCGGTCAGTCTGCTGGCATGACTGCTCGCATTTCAAAGCCTCCAGGCGATCGCTAGACAGGCGATGCGCCGGTGGTGCGCGGGTCTTGCGGCCCCGCGGGGGGCATGCCGAGATAGCCGAACACGGCGCGGCCAATGCGCTGTTCCAGCCCGGCATGATCGTGTTCGCCCCGGTCGCCGGCCGTATTGACCATGCCGCGCACGATGGCGATGACATCGTCGATCGCCTTCGTTGGATCCGGCTGCGTGGGGACATCCGCACGTGCCAGCAATTGCCCCACCAATGCGGTCATCGCGACGATGAACGGCGCCAGCTCGCTGGCGATCACCGGGCGCGTCTGCTCGTAGTCGAGCAGGCGTGCCAATGTTGGCCGATGCAGTTGTTGCCTGACTGCGGCGCTGATGAGTTGCACCAACGCGCCGCGGCCGTCCGTCGCCTGCTGCGCGGCCTGTGCCTCGGTCAGAAACGCACCGCGCTCGCGTTGGCAAAGCGCCACGATCAATGCGTCCTTGCTGGGGAAATACTGATAGAGCGAACCAATGCTGACCCCGGCACGCTGCGCCACGCGATTGGTGCTCAGACGCTCGGTGCCCTCGCTCTCCAGCAGGCACGCCACCGCTTCCAGCAACATAGCGACGGTGTAGGCGGCCCGCGATTGCCTTGGCACCTTGCGTGGACGCACCGGAGAAGGCTGTTGTTTCGTCACGATCGCAGGCGCAATGGCAGGGGCACGTATGCTACCGATATTGCCTGCCGCACACCGCGAGACAGCCCGGGTGCAAGGCAGGCAATACGCCTAGGCACGCAGCCGGTGGTCGTGCGCAGTCTGCGGAGCGGTAGCCGGCGTTGCGCTGGTGTGTTCGTTCGATGCGCGGTGAGCATGCTGTCGCTGCGCGCTCGGTGCCAGGCGGAACACGGCCACCGCGCGTGCCAGGTCCGCGGCTTGGTCTTCCAGGCTGCGTGCGGCTGCCGTGGCTTCTTCCACCAGTGCTGCGTTCTGTTGGGTCATTTCATCCAGCTGCATCACCGTGGTGCTGACCTGTTCGATACCGGCGCTCTGTTCGGTGCTGGCGGCGGTGATCTCGGCCATGATGTCGGTCACGCGCTTCACCGAGCTGACCACCTCGGTCATGGTGCTGCCGGCCTGCTGCACCAGGCCCGAGCCCTGTTCCACCTTTTCCACCGAGTCGGAGATCAGCTGCTTGATTTCCTTGGCCGCACCGGCCGAACGCTGCGCCAGTGCACGCACTTCCGTCGCCACCACCGCAAAGCCGCGGCCCTGTTCGCCGGCACGCGCAGCTTCCACCGCTGCGTTCAAGGCCAGGATGTTGGTCTGGAACGCGATGCCGTCGATCACGCCGATGATGTCGGAAATGCGCGCCGAGGCCTGGGTGATCGCCTGCATGGTGGTGACCACGTCCTGCACCACGCGCCCGCCGCTCTCGGCGACGTCGCCGGTGCCCTTGACCAGCTGATTGGCCTGGCGCGCGTTGTCGGCATTCTGGCGCACGGTGGACGTCAGTTCTTCCATCGAGGCGGCGGTTTCTTCCAGGTTCGCAGCCTGGTTCTCGGTGCGCGTGGACAGGTCGGCGTTGCCGCTGGCGATCTCGCCGGCGGCGGTATTGATCATCTCGGCCGAATGCTGGATACCCTGCACGATGCTGGTCAGCTGGATCGCAGTGCGGTTGGCGGCGTCGGCCAGGCGACCGAATGCGCCTTCGTAATGCGATTCAACCCGCTGCGACAGGTCGCCATCGGCAATGGCGGCCATGATGCGGCCCACATCGTCCAGGCCGGCATCGGCCTGCTGCATCAAGCGGTTCAAGGCCTGCACCATTTCTGCAAACGCAAACTGGTAGCGCCCCTGCTCGCCGCGTGCGGAGAAGTCGCCACGCGCGGCCGCATCGGCCAGGCGCGCGATATCGCCATTGATCGCCGACAGGTTGCGCTTCACCGTATCCAGCGCGTCATGCAGGGCAGCGCGCTGGCCGGGCAGGCGGCGCATGTCGCGGCGCAGATCGCCACGGCCATACTCGCTCATCACATCCATCGCCTCGTTGATGGCATCCAGGTGTTCGAACACCACGGTGTTCACGCCATGCGCCAGCGTGCCGTAATCGCCGGGAAAGTCCTCCGGAATGCGATGCGCGATGTTCTCGCCCTGCTGCAGGCGGATCATGGTCTGCATCTCGCCATTGAAGCGCTGCAGCTGGGTCTGCATCTGCTGCATGCTGTGCATCAGCTGGCCGGTTTCATCGCGCGATTCCACCCGGATAGCGTTATCGAAACGGCCCGAGGCGATTGCTTCGGCAGTGCGGGTTGCTGCACGCAACGGCGCGGCCATGGCCGAGGCAATCAGCCAGCACACGCCGATCACCATCGCCACCAGTGCGGCGCCGATCAGGGTGAGTGTGCGGGTGAAGCCCCAGGCTTGCAGCTGGATGTCTTCGGCGTAGACGCCCATCACCAACACCCAGTTCCAGGCCGGAAAGGTCTTGGCATAGCTGATCTTGGGCAGCTGTTCCTTCTTGCCCGGCTTGGGCGCGTCGTAATAGCTGAAGCCGTCGCCGCTGTCGATGGCGGTCTTGATGTCGCGATACACGTACTGCCCGGCATCGCTCTTGTAGTCGGTCATGTCGGTACCGACCGGGCGCTTGGGATGCATCAGGATGCGCATCTGCGGATCGACGATGAAGAAGTAGTCCACGCCATCGTTGGTGCGCATGTCGGCCAGGGTGGTGCGCGCAGCCTCTTTCGCCTGGTCAGCGGTGAGTTCGCCGCTTTTGACCTTGTCGGCGTAGTGCTGCATCACGGTCAGCCCCATCTCGACCTCGGTCTTGACACTGAGCTTGCGTGCCTCGATCAGGTCCAGGTATTGCAGGCGCGCGGCAGCGACCGCCAACAGGATCACGCCCACGGTCAGCAGCGTGCACAACAGGACGAACTTGCGGGTGAGCGGGAGATTGGCAACGTGACGACGCAACAGGGAGACGACAGGCATGGCAACGACATCCAAAAATGCGCAGGGCGCTACCTTCGGGATATCGGCGGCGCCGCGATCGGATGAAGCGCTATCTGCGGCAGCGCCTGCTTGTAGTTGCGATAGGTCGATGCATCGCAGCTGCCTGCAGGCTGGGCAGCCAGCGACACCGGCAATGCGCGGCGATGAATCACGCGTAGATGTGCAAGGGCATTCGCTGCGTGCGTCGCATTGCAGGCATTGATGTCACGTGCGCGCAACGGTTGAGGTGTGGATGCGATGCGCCGGCAGTTCCCCATGACGGATCCTGGCCGCAAGAGATGCAGTGACGGGATCGCATCGATACCGGGCATCGCCGGCCACGGTGCGTGGTCGGCATGCAGTCTTCAATCCAGCCAGGCGGTGATCGCCCGATCACCGCCTGGCCGGTGGGGCGGACACGCAGGGTGTCCGCCGGGTCCTGCTTATGTTGCCGAGCAGAAGCCAAACTCGGCCGTTGCGCCGGCCGAGAGCGTGCGGTTGAAATCCACGCCGCTTGCGCTCAGGCTGCTGCCGCTCTGCGACCACACCACGTTCCAGGCGTTGTTGACCTTGCCGGTGACCGGCACCGTCACCGCCCAGTTACCGCTGGCGGTACCGGTGTTGGTGACCTGCACCCGGTTGCACGCGCCGCCGTTCCAGCTGCTGTCCAGGATCACCTTGGTGCTGAAGGTGCTGGTACCCGGGGTGGGGGTCGGAGTCGGCGTCGGCGTTGGTGTCGGAGTGGGCGTAGGAGTGGGCGTCGGCGTCGGCGTGGTGCTGGAGACGGTGCCCCACAGGGTGCGCAGCAGCGTCATCTTGTCCTGGCGCACGGTGGTCCAGTCATCGCGCAGGATGCCGCCGGTGTCGCCGCTGTTGGGATTCCACGACCAGTAGAAGCCCTCGTTGATGCCCTTGCTGCGCAGGTACTTCACCAGCGCGTCCTGCCAGACCTTGTCGCGTGCATCGCCTTCGCCGTACTTGCCGCCGAACTCGCCCAGCAGCAATGCGTACTTGCCGGCGAACTGGCCGAAGTGGCGGTCCCAGATGGCCGGCATGTTGTTGGGGAAGTTGCTGTCGTTGAAGTACGACTGCACGTACACGTCCGGGCCGTAGACATGCGGCGCCAGCAGCAGGCGGTTGGCCGGGATGTTCAGCGGGGTGCAGGCCAGCGGCTGCAGGTTGCCGCCCCAGTAGATGCCGCCATTGGTGGAGCACACCGGGTTGTCGGTGATGCCTTCCACGGCAATGATCCACTTCGGCGCCACGGCCAGCACTGCGGCCGACCCGCGCTCGGCGGCCTTGTTCCAGTCGGTGGCGGCGTTGCCGGTGCCCCAGGTGGCGGCGCCGTGCGGTTCGTTCTTCAGGTCCAGGCCGAGCACATACGGCACGTTCTTGTAGCGGTTGGCCACAAAGCGCAGGTCGGCCAGCCACTGGGCTTCGGTGTAGGAGCCGGTGTACCAGAGTTCGGAGATGCCGGCGCAATCGGGGGTGTGGTGATCCAGCAGCACGTACATGCCGCGCGCGTTGAATTCGTTGATCACCTTGTCGAGGATCTGCAGCGAGGTCAGGCCCTGCAGATCGGCGTTGCGGCTGTAGTCGATGCTGCTGGGCATCTGGCCGCTACGCAGCGTGGCCGGGCAGAACGGCAGGCGTACCGCATTGAAGCCCAGGCCCTGCATCTGGACGATCATGTCCTTCCAGTTGCGCGCCCACAGGCCGTGCATGACATGGTTGCCGGTCTCGAAGCCGAACACGTTGACACCCTTGAGCTGCACCACCTTGCCGCTGTCGTCGACAACCTTGTTGTTGCTGATGGAATAGCTGAAGGCCGGCGCGGCGGCCAGGGCCATCGCGGTCGCCAATGCGAGCGTACTTGCAGTCCTGAAGATGGACATGGTTATCTCCCTAGATAACCGGACTCGACACCCGAGCCCGGTGAGGGGGGCATCTTGGTCTGCAGCCGCGTCGCGTGGCGTGATCGCTGCCACAGAAAAGCGCATTGGCGCACAGATCACAGGCGGGCTGCGGGCGCGGTCGCTTTCCCGCACACTATCGCCGCTGCGCACTGTCCGCAGGCTGTCCTTTCTGTCCCCGGAGTGTCCCCCAATGTCTTTCCTGCGTGCCGAACTGGCGCAATGGCGCGCGTCGCCCGCGCGCGAACTCATGGCCGGTGCGGTCGCCACGTTTGCCCTGATTCCCGAGGTGATCGCATTCGCCTTCGTGGCCGGCGTGGATCCGCAGGTCGGTCTGTTCGCATCCTTCGTGATTGGCATCGTGATTGCGTTTTGCGGCGGACGCCCGGCGATGATTTCTGCTGCGGCCGGCTCGGTGGCCCTGGTGGCGGCGCCGCTGGTGGCCGCGCACGGCTTGCCGTACCTGTTGGCCGCCGGCCTGCTGGCTGGCGCGGTGCAGATCGCGTTCGGGCTGCTGCGGCTGGGCGTGCTGATGCGCTTCGTCAGCAGTTCGGTGCGTACCGGTTTCGTCAATGCGCTGGCGGTGCTGATCTTCGCCGCGCAGCTGCCGCATCTGCTGGGCGCCAACCTCGCCACCTGGGCGATGCTCGGGGTGGGCCTGGCGATCATCTACGGCCTGCCGCGCCTGCGCGTGCCCGGGCTGTCGGCGATTCCCTCGCCCCTGCTGTGCATTGCGCTGCTGACCATCGCCGGCAGCGTGCTGCACCTGCCGCTCAAGACGGTGGCCGACCTCGGCAAGCTGCCCACTGCGCTGCCGGTCCTGCAGTGGCCGTCGGTGCCGCTGACGCTGGAGACCTTGCGCATTATCGCGTTGCCGGCGCTGGCCATCGCGATGGTGGGCCTGCTCGAATCGTTGATGACCGCGCGCGTGGTCGATGAGCTCACCGACACCCCCAGCAACAAGAACCGCGAGTGCACCGGGCTGGGCATCGCCAACGCGGCGGCCAGCCTGTTCGGCGGCATCGCCGGCTGCGGCATGATCGGCCAGACCGTGGGCAACGTGAAGTACGGCGGCCGTGGCCGGCTGTCGACGCTGTTTGCCGGCGTGTTCCTGCTGGTCCTGATGGTGCTGCTCAAGCCATGGGTGTCGCAGGTGCCGGTGGTCGCGCTGGTGGCGATCATGGTGATGGTCTCGGCCGAGACCTTCGACTGGCGTTCGCTGCGCACCGTCATCACCCATCCGCGCACCTCCAGCGTGGTGATGCTGGCCACGGTGGCAGTGACACTGGCCACCCACAACCTGGCCGCCGGGGTGGCGGTGGGGGTGGTGTTGAGCGGGGTGTTCTTCACCTTCAAGGTGGCCGGGCTGCTGCAGATCACGCACGACGATGGCGCAGACGGCGTGCGGACCTACAGCGTGCGCGGGCAGGTGTTCTTCGCCTCCGCCGACGTGTTCATCGACGCCTTCGATGCGCGCCAGGTGCCCGGCCGCAGCGTGGTGATCGATGTCAGCCGTGCGCACTTCTGGGACATCACCGCCGTGGCCGCCCTGGACAAGGTGGTGCAGCGGCTGCGGCACCATGATCTGGAGGTGCAGGTCAGGGGTTTGAATGCCGGCAGCCGGCGCCTGATGCAGGCGCATGCGCTGGGCGAAGACGCGCTGGAATCCGCGCTCCCCTGAACCCGCGTGGGCGCTGCGAACGCCCGGCGCAGCGGGCGTTTTTGTCCGCAGCATAAGGGTGGCTGGCCGTTGGCTGAGCGTGGCCAGCCAGCGACCTCAAGTTTGCATGGCCCACGCCGATGAACCGGCATCCTGATTGCCGGTCGCTGCCGTGAAGCCTGTGCGTTGCCACTCCAGTTGTCTGCCAGCGGTCCGTGCCCGCCACACCGGGCCTGCGCGTGGGCCGAGGCGCCGATGAGCACCACGCCCTTGCTGGAGCGGATGGTGGACATGACGGCCATCCGCGATGCCGATCTGCTCGACCTGAGCCTGCTGCGCACCATGCGCGAGGTCTGCGCCGCCGACGACCTGTCGCTGCTGCGCATCGCCCCGGACGGCCGCAGCATGGCCGAAACCCGGCTGCGCGACGATGGCCGGCTGCAGTTGACGGTGGCTGAGCTGAAGGATACGCAGCTGCGTGCCCAGCTGGCCGATGTGCATGGCGCGGGCGACGTGGTGCAGCTGCATCAGGACGGCCGCGCGCTGCTGGTCTACCCGATGATGGAAGCACGCGGCATCCGCACCTGCCTGCGGGTGGGTAGCGCACGCGCGCCTGGTGCCGCCGAACAGGCGATGCTGCAAGGCTTCGCACGTTTCTTCCAGAACTACCGCAGCCTGCTCGACGATGCCCAGCGCGACGCGCTGACCGGCCTGCGCAACCGCAAGACCTTCGACGATGTGATCCTGCAGCTGTTCTCCGGCAGCGCCGAGGCGGCAGCGACGCAGGGCGTGTGGCTGGGAATCGTGGACATCGATCACTTCAAGCGCGTCAACGACACCTTTGGCCATCTGTATGGCGACGAGGTCCTGTTGCTGGTGGCGCAGCTGATGCAGCGTGCATTTCGCCAGGACGATCTGCTGTTCCGGTTCGGCGGCGAGGAATTCGTGATCGTGCTGCGTGGGGTGGATCGCGATGTCGCGGTCAGCCTGTTCGAGCGCTTCCGCGCGGCGGTGGCCGGGCACGACTTCCCGCAGGTGGGCCAGGTCACCCTCAGCACCGGCATCGTGGAACTGACCCATGGCCGCTTGATCAGCCAGATGCTCGACGAGGCCGACAAGGCGCTGTACTGGGCCAAGCAGCACGGCCGCAATCGCGCGGCGGTGTATGCCGAATTGATTGCCAGCGGCCAGATGCAGCAGCTGGCCCAGCAGGTCGGCAGCGTCGACCTGTTCTGAGCGCGCGGCAATCACGTCCATTGCGCAACCTCGGGCTGGCGCGCCTGTGCGCCGGATCGAGGTGGCCTGCGTGCAGACCGTGTTGCTCGCGCTTGGCGCAGGATCCTGACGACTGCGCGCAGCCACGCCATGCCGGCACTACAGGCCGGGTCCGCGTGCAGCAAGCCCGCCGGCACGGATCGCGCCTCACTGCACCGCCAGCAGGTCCCGGCCGCAGTGGCTACACTCGGGGGCTGTTCGGATAACACCTGGGGTGCTGCAGTGAAGCGAGTTGTGATCAAGCGTGCCGCGATCAAGCGGGCCGGCAAGACCGCGGCGATGGGCCTGCTGGCGATGGCGGTCTCGACCGTGGTGATGGCGCAGGCGCCGACGTTCGATGGCGCGCGCATCTCGCGCGACGTCAAGGAACTGGCCTCCGACGCCTATGAAGGCCGCGGCCCGGCCACCGCCGGCGAAGAGAAGACCATTGCCTACCTGAGCAAGCAGTTCGCAGACACCGGCCTGCAGCCTGGCGGTGATCTCGCCGATGGCAAGCGCCTGTGGACCCAGGCGGTGCCGTTGCGGCGCGCCGATATCGTCGGTGCACCGACCATCGCGCTGGCCGATGCCGGCAAGTCGCAGCCGCTGACCCAGGGCAAGGAGATCGCCATCCGCGCTGCATTGGACGGATCGTCCAAGGTCGACATCGCCAACGCGCCGTTGGTGTTCGTCGGCTACGGCGTCAAGGCGCCCGAGCGCGACTGGGACGACTTCAAGGGCGTGGACCTGAAGGACAAGATTGCGGTGGTGCTGATCAACGATCCGGACTTCGAAACCGGCAAGGGCGCCTTCGACGGTGCCGGCATGACCTACTACGGCCGCTGGACCTACAAGTACGAAGAGGGCGCACGCCAGGGCGCGCTCGGCGTGCTGGTGGTGCACGAAACCGCGCCGGCCTCCTACGGCTGGGACACGGTGGCCAGCTCCAACACCAATACCATGTTCGATGTGGTGCGCGACAACCCGCGCAGCGCGCATCCCACGCTGGAAGGCTGGATCCAGCGCGATCTGGCGGCCACGTTGTTCAAGCGCGCCGGCCTGGATTTCGACGCCTTGAAGAAGCAGGCGCAGACCCGCGGCTTCACGCCGGTCGAACTCAAGGGCCAGGGCCTGAGCGCGAGCTACCAGGTCGCCTCCGACGTGATCACCTCGCATAACGTGGTGGCGCGGCTGGAGGGCAGCAAGCGGCCCGGCGAGACGCTGATCTACAGCGCGCATTGGGACCACATCGGCGTGGGCAAGCCGGATGCGCGGGGCGACACCATCTTCAACGGCGCGCTGGACAACGCCAGCGGTACCGCCGCCTTGCTGGAACTGGCGCGCGGCTTCGCCAAGGCGCCCAGGCCGGAGCGCTCGGTGGTGTTCCTGGCGGTCACCGCCGAGGAAAAGGGCCTGCTGGGCTCGGAGTTCTACGCCTCCAAGCCGCTGTACCCGCTGGACACCACGGTGGCGGTGATCAACATGGACGGCATGAACCCGTTCGTGCCCTCGCGCGACTTCGGCATCTACGGCACCGCCAAGCTCGAACTGCTCGACCAGCTCAAGACCGTGGCCGCGCAGTCCAAGCTGCGCTACACCCCCGACCCCAAGCCGCAGGCCGGGTACTTCTTCCGTTCCGACCACTTCTCCTTCGCCAAGCGTGGCGTGCCGGCGCTGTCGTATGCGGCCGGGCAGGATTGGGAAGTGGGCGGCGTGGCCGCAGGCAAGGCCGCATCCGACGACTACACCGCCAAGCGCTATCACCAGCAAGGCGATGAGTGGAAGCCGGACTGGACCTTTGCCGGCGCAGCGCGCGATCTGGGCGTGCTGTACACGCTGGGCCAGCAGTTGGCCGATTCGCGCCAGTGGCCGAACTGGAGCCAAGATTCGGAATTCCGCGCCACCCGCGATGCCAGCAAGGCGGCACGCAAGTAAGGCATGGTGGTCGGGCAGGGCGGGAGCGCATGCATCACCATCGCCGCTCCCGTCCTTGCTGCTGTCGCCGTCCCGCCGTGCGGGGCGCGTCGCCTGGTGTTGCAGGTCCTGCCTGCGCGCTCTCCCTGCGGTGTGTGCCGGATCGCAGCGATCGTACGCAATGGGGCACTACGCGCCACCGTGGCGAACCGGTCGCAGGATCAGCCGACCCCGGCGTGCGCCTGCCACGCAGCCCGGGTGAGCTGGCGCGCGACACGCCGCCCGACACACGCAGCACGCGACGTCGATCACGCGGGTCTGCCCGTTCCCGGCACGCCCGACATCCCGCAACCGATTGCATGTTTGCGTGCCATGGGTGGCACAACGCTTGCAAAGATCGCGACCACAGCGTGATTCGCGGGCCGTGACAGCGCGCTTGCCAGGCTGCAATCTGTTGGGGTTGCGTTCGGTCGTTACCGCGTAGTCTGCCGCGCGGTCCTCGTCGGGAGGGGCGAAGACCGCACGATGGCCTTCGTTTCCTTTAACGGTCGATTCTTTAGGATGAGCCGCGACGTCGCGTCGCCGCCAGGAGAGTTTGTGCATCGGAGTGGTTTCATAGCTGCCAATACCGCGACCTGGTCGCATGCCGCCGGGCATCCCGCCCGTGCGGTGCGCTCTGCACGATCGCTACGCGTGGCGGGGATGGACCTCCCGCTGCAGCCCGCACTGTCGCACGCATGCGACGGGCAGCCCTGATGGACGGTACCGTGACCCTTTCCCCCGCACCAACCGACTTGCCCCCCACCTCCGCGCTCGATGCCGGCCAGCCCACGCTGCCGCCGGAAGCGCCGTTGGCGATGCCCGAACAATCGCTGCGCGAGGGCCAGCTGAAGGTGCCGCACCAGCGCACCTCGCCCCCCGGCATCGGGCTGCGCCGCTTCTATCTGATCGGCGGTACCTTCGCCACCACTGCCATCGCGGTGTGGGTGATGCTCAGCGTGCTGTGGCCCGACGGCATCAGCGTGCTGGAAGGCTGCCTGCTGGGCCTGTTCGTGCTGCTGTTCGCCTGGATCGCGATGTCCTTCGCCAGCGCGGTGGCCGGCTTCGTCACCGTGGTGGCGCGCGCCGGGCGCAAGCTCGGCATCGACCCGGAGCAGCCCCTGCCCACGCTGCGTTCGCGCACCGCGCTGCTGATGCCCACCTACAACGAAGACCCGCGCCGCCTGCTGGCCGGCCTGCAGGCCATCTACGAATCGGTGGCCGAGACCGGACAGCTGGAGCATTTCGACTTCTTCGTGCTCAGCGACACCACCCGCGAGCATATCGGCCGCGCCGAAGAGCTGGTCTATAACGCGCTGTGCGACCGCGTCGGCGGGCATGGGCGCATCTTCTACCGCCGCCGTGCGGACAATGCCGCGCGCAAGGCCGGCAACGTGGCCGACTGGGTGCGCCGCTTTGGCGGCAGCTATCCGCAGATGCTGATCCTGGACGCCGACAGCGTCATGACCGGCGACACCATCGTGCGGCTGGTCGCGGGCATGGAAAACAACCCGGACGTGGGCCTGATCCAGACCCTGCCGGCGGTGGTCAACGGGCAGACCCTGTTCGCCCGCATGCAGCAATTCGGCGGGCGCGTGTACGGGCCGATCATCGCCTTCGGCGTGGCCTGGTGGCACGGCGCTGAAAGCAATTACTGGGGCCATAACGCCATCATCCGCACCCAGGCCTTTGCCGATCACGCCGGCCTGCCGTCGCTGCGCGGGCGCAAGCCGTTCGGCGGGCATGTGCTCAGCCACGACTTCGTGGAAGCGGCGCTGATGCGGCGCGGCGGCTGGGCCATGCACATGGTGCCGTACCTGCAGGGCAGCTACGAAGAAGGCCCGCCCACACTGACCGACCTGCTGATCCGCGACCGCCGCTGGTGCCAGGGCAACCTGCAGCATGCCAAGGTGGTCAGCGCCAAGGGCCTGCACTGGATCAGCCGCATGCACATGCTGATCGGCATCGGCCATTACTTCACCGCGCCGATGTGGGGCCTGTTGATGCTGATCGGTATCGGCATTCCGCTGGCCGGCGGCGGCATCGACCTGGCCGGCGACCTGCCGTTCTCGCCTGCGCGCTACTGGCACGGCAGCAGCCAGGGCAATGCGATCTGGATCTTCATCTGCACCATGTTTGTGCTGCTGGCGCCCAAGCTGCTGGGCTACATCGCGTTGCTGCTCAACCCGCGCGAACTGCGCGCCTGTGGCGGCGCCATTCGCGCGCTGCTGAGCATCCTGCTGGAAACCGTGCTGGCCGCATTGATGGCGCCGGTGGTGATGTATCTGCAGTCGCGCGGCGTGTTTGAAGTATTGGCCGGCAAGGATTCGGGCTGGGATGCGCAGGTGCGCGACGACGGCAAGCTGTCGTGGCCGGCGCTGTTGCGCAGCTATGGCGGGCTGACCGTGTTTGGCCTGTTCATGGGCGCGGTGGCCTACACCGTCTCGCCGTCGCTGGCCGCCTGGATGGCGCCGGTGATCGTGGGCATGGCGGTATCGATCCCGGTGGTGGCGCTGACCTCGCTGCGCCGTTCCGGCCTGGCACTGCGCCGCGCCGGCATCTTCTGCATCCCCGAAGAGCTCGATCCGCCCAAGGTCCTGGTGCGCGCGTCCGAACTGCGCCGTGCCGCGGCGCTGGAACCGTCGCTGATCTGAGCGACCCTGCCATGCTGGCCAGTGGCGGCCAGCATGCATGCATCTGACACCGCTGACTTCGCAGCGTCGCTACACCTGGCGCTGTGCCACGCCTGCATCCTGAGCAAGTCCCCCCGACATCGATCCGGACAGGGTGCGCGCGTCCCAGCCGCGTCGCGGCCAGTAGCCGATCGTCGATCTGGGCGCCCGCATCCGGCCGGTTCGATCCGGGCAGTGCGTGCATCCGCTGTTGCCGTAACGACGCACGGCGCAGCAGCTGCCCGGATGGCGATCCCTGGCGCATCCGGCACCCCATCGACGGCAAGGCGCTGCAATCCAACCCCGGCGTGATCAGGCAGGCCCGGCGCGCAAGGCATAATGCCCGGCCCCCGAACGGAGCTGGATGATGCTGGAAGTGATCGAACGCGAGACCGGACCGAACCCGCAATGGACCGTGCTGTGGCTGCATGGCCTGGGGGCCGATGGCAGCGATTTCGCCCCGCTGGTGCCGGAGCTGGTGCGTCCGGACTGGCCGGCGTTGCGCTTCGTGTTCCCGCATGCGCCGATCCGCCCGATCACCATCAACAACGGCGTACGCATGCGCGGGTGGTATGACATCGTGGGCATGGATTTCGCCCAGCGTGCCGACAAGGCCGGCATCGCCGAATCGGTGGCCCAGGTCGAAGCGCTGATTGCCCACGAGCAGCGCCGCGGTACCGCGCCCGAGCGCATCCTGCTGGCCGGCTTCTCGCAGGGCGGCGCGGTGACCCTGGCGGTGGGCCTGCAGCGCAGCGTGCCGCTGGCCGGGCTGATCGCGCTGTCGACCTATCTGCCGGACCCGGCCGCCGCGGCCACCCAGCTGCGGCCGGCCGCCACTGGCCAACCGGTGTTCATGGCCCACGGCAGCGCCGATCCGGTGGTGCCGTTCGCGGCCGGCCAGGCCAGCATGCAGGCCCTGCGCACGCTCGGCTTCGTGCTGGACTGGCACAGCTACCCGATGGGCCATCAGGTCTGTCTGGAAGAGATCGACGCCCTGCGCGACTGGATGCAGGCGCGCTTCGCCGCTGCCTGAGCCCATGGCCGCCAGCGCGCCCCAGATCACCTGGATGCCGGACTTGTGCCGGCTGCCCCGGCTGGGCGCGATGCTGGGGCTGGCCGAGCTGGTGGTGCTGGTGGTGACCCTGGTACCGGACGCCGGCGCGGCGCGCAGCATCACCTTGTCGCGCTTCGTCTCGGCCAGCGGCCTGGCGCTGTGGCTGGCGCTGGCGGTCAGCGTGTTGCTCTGCGTGCTGCGCCCCGCGTTGTCGCGGCTGCCGCCACGGCTGGGCGGGCTGGCCGCGCTGTCGATCGCCGCCGTGGTGGCGATGCTCGGTGCCGGGATCGTGCACGCCCTGTATGCGGCGCTCGACCAGGCCCCGCTGGGTCCGTTGGTGGGATTCTGGCGGTTCACCCTGGGCAGCGCGGCCACCGTGGTGCTGATCACCGCACTGGCGTTGCGCTACTTCTATGTCAGCGACCGCTGGGAAGCGCAGGTGCAGGCCAATGCCCGCGCCGAGGCCGATGCGCTGCAGGCGCGCATCCGCCCGCATTTCCTGTTCAACAGCATGAACCTGATCGCCAGCCTGCTGCGCCGCGACCCGGTCGTGGCCGAGCAGGCGGTGCTGGACCTGTCGGACCTGTTCCGCGCCGCGCTCGGCGCCGGCGAGGGCGTGTCCACGCTGCGCGCCGAATGCGAACTGGCCGAGCGCTACCTGGCCATCGAGTCCTTGCGTCTTGGCGAGCGCCTGCAGGTGCGCTGGCACCGCCAGGAACCGCTGCCGTGGGAGCTGCCGATGCCGCGCCTGGTGCTGCAGCCGCTGGTGGAAAACGCGGTGCTGCACGGGGTCTCGCGCATGCCCGAGGGCGGCACGCTGTACCTGTCGCTGCGCCAGCGCGGCAGCCAGTTGCAGATCCGCATCGTCAACCCCGCTCCGCAACCGGGAACCCAGTTGCCGCTGCTCGCCGGCGCCGGGCATGCGCAGGCCAGCATCTCGCACCGGCTGGCCTTCCAGTTCGGTGCCGGGGCACGGATGGCGGCCAGCTGGGCCGAAGGCTACTATGCCTGCGAGATCACATTGCCGCTGCCGTGAGGGAGAGTCACCGCAGCGTAGGGGGGGATGTCCATGACGGCCACGCAAGTGCGGGTGTTGATCGCCGATGACGAGCCACTGGCGCGCGAGCGCCTGCGCATGCTGCTGGGCGAGCATCCGCAGGTGCAGGTGATTGGCGAGGCCGAGAACGGCCAGCAGGTGCTGCAGCAGTGCGAGCAATGGCACCCGGACCTGGTGCTGCTGGATATCGCCATGCCCGGCGTCGACGGCCTGGAAACCGCGCGGCTGCTGCGCCAGTGCCAGCCGCAACCGGCGGTGGTGTTCTGCACTGCCTACGACCAGCACGCGCTGTCGGCCTTCGATGCCGCCGCGCTGGACTATCTGATGAAGCCGGTGCGCCCGGAACGCCTGGCCGCCGCACTGGAGCGCGTGGCCACCTTCCTGGCCGGGCGCGTGCCCAGCGCCGCGCCGGTGCCGCTGCGCACCCATCTGTGCGCACGCCTGCGTGGCAGCCTGCGGCTGATCGCCATCGGCGATATCCGCTATCTGCAGGCCGAAGAAAAGTACGTCATCGTCCACCACACCCGTGGCGAGGACCTGATCGAAGAGTCGCTCAAGTCGCTGGAAGACGAATTCTCCGACCGCCTGGTGCGCATCCATCGCAACTGCCTGGTGGCCCGCGACGAACTGGTGGAGTTGCGCCGCAGCGGCGATGGCCAGGTGCATGCGGTGTTGCGCAACGTGCCGCAGACCCTGGAAGTGAGCCGTCGCTGCGTGGCCAGCCTGCGCGATCAATTACGTCAACTGTGAGTTCCGCGCCGGCTCCGCGATAATGCCGGCATGACCACGCTCCGTATCGCCACCCGTAAAAGCCCGCTCGCCCTCTGGCAGAGCGAACACGTCGCCGCCGCGCTGCGTCAGCACCATCCCGGACTGGAGGTGGTGCTGGTGCCGATGAGCACCCGCGGCGACGAAGTACTGGACCGCTCGCTGGCGGCGATCGGCGGCAAGGGCCTGTTCCTGAAGGAGCTGGAGCTGGCCATGTTGCGCGGCGAGGCCGACTGCGCGGTGCATTCGCTCAAGGACGTGCCGATGGAACTGGACGATCCGTTCGTGCTGCCGGCCATCCTGACCCGTGGCGATGCCGCCGATGCGCTGGTGTCCAACCTCTATGCCAGCCTGCAGGCATTGCCGCTGGGCGCGCGGGTGGGCACCTCGTCGTTGCGACGGCAGGCGCAGTTGCGCGCCGCGCGCCCGGACCTGGAGCTGATCGACCTGCGCGGCAACGTCAACACGCGCCTGGCCAAGCTCGACAACGGCGGTTACGACGCCATCGTGCTGGCCTGCGCCGGCCTGCAGCGGCTTGGCCTGGACGCACGCATCAGCGCACGGCTGGACGCGCCTGAGTGGCTGCCGGCACCGGCGCAGGGCGCGGTGGCGGTGGAATGCCGCGGCGACGATGCTCGCATCCACAGTCTGCTGGCGGTGCTGGATGCCGGCCGCACGCGTGCCTGCGTGGAAGCCGAGCGCGCCATGAATCGCGCCCTGCACGGCAGCTGCCATGTGCCTGTGGCCGCCTTTGCGCGCTGGGAAGGGCAGGGCCTGTTCCTGCAGGGCATGGTGGGCAGCGCCAGCGACGGTCGCCTGATCCACGCCGATGCGCATGGCAGCGCCGAAGATACCGAAGCGCTTGGCCGCCGCGTTGCGCAAGGGCTGTTCGACAAGGGCGCCGCGCAGCTGCTGGCCGAGCTGTAACGCGCTGCCATCGCGCGGGCTATTGGCCGCTCGGCCCATGCCCGGGCTGTCGTAGGAGCGGAACCGGCCGCGACGGGCGTCCCGCGGAGGAGCGGATTTGACCGCGACAGATGTTCTGTTAGAGCTGTCGCGGCCAGGTCCCCTGCGCCTACCCGGTGCGGTCGTGTCCCCGAACCTGTGGACCGGGGTCGACCATGGTCGACGTATCGCCCTTCGCCTCGCCCCGTCTGCCGCCAGGCCCGCCGTCGCAGCAGCGGACCGGCCGCGACAGGCGTTCCCGGGAGCGCCTGTCGCGGCCGGGGCCGCTCCCGCCCAGCCGGATCGCTTACTTGAAGGTATAGACCAGATTGACCGTGGTCAGCGTATCGGTCTTTTTGTCGCCTTCGCTGACATCGCTGTTGTGACGCATCTGCCAGGCGGCCTTCAACGCGAAATGCGAGTTCATGCTGACCTGCACGCCGAAGTCGTTCTGCGCGTAGGTGTTGTACTCGCCCGATTCCACCAGCAACGTGTTGATCAGATCGGTGTTGTCGGTGACGGTGTACTTCAGGTCGAACAGGCCACGTCCGATCAGGCCGGTCTCGTTGCGGTCGTCTTCGCTGTTGTGCGCGCGGCGGATACCCGGACCCACCTGCGCATCCAGATAGAAGCGCTGCGCATCGATCAGGCGCGTGCCGTAGCCGATACCGAAGGTGGCCAGCCGGTCGTAGGTGGCGAAGTCGTCGTGTTCGTAACGGCCGGTGGCGGTGAGCTGGCGGTGTTCGCCCAACTGCAACGCGCTGCCGGCGCTGCCGGTGTAGCGCTCGGCGGTGGTCTGGCGCTCGCGCGTGGTGCTGCCGTCGTCGTTGGTATTGGTGTATTCGGAGCTGGAACGCAGCGCGGTGGCGTCCAGGCTGTGGATCCAGTCGCCATCGGTGTAGCGCAGGCGGACGCGGCCATTGAGGCTGTCGGTGGTGCTGTTGCCGTGCGCCGAGGCATACCCCAGTTCACCGCTGCTGCCGCTCCAGGGTGAGGGCATCAGCGCAGCGGCAGGGTCAACCGGCGTCGGCGCAACCGCGATCGACTGGGCCCACACGGCGGGCGTGATCAACAGCAACGGCAACAGGGCGGACAACGGGGCACGGCGTGACATGGGCGGCTCGCTTCAGAACGGGGCGGGGAGGGCGGTGGGTGAAAGCGATTTCATGATAACGGACTGTGCGCCCCGTCATGACCAGGTGAACGCCATGCTTCATTGGCGGTTCGGGCGCTGCCCAAATTCCGGGCGGTTGCGTCCGGTAAGAAGTGGCATGTCAGCATCGCTTGCTGCATTGCGCGCTGTACGACCGGGGCGCTGGCTTGGCGCTCGGACGCCGGGCGCAGTGCGCACGCTCACCCCGTCGCGCGAAGAACCGGACATAATCGGCGCATGGACCGCTATGAACGCATCAACTCCCTGCATCGCTTGCTCAAATCGGCACGCTATCCGGTCACGGTGGCGCGGCTGCAGGATGAGCTGAGCTGTTCCCGTGCCACCGTGTACCGCGATCTGGCGTTTCTGCGCGATGCGCTGATGGCGCCGGTGGAAGGCGACGGCGAATCCGGCTTTCGCTATCTGTCCGGCGAAAGCGATCGTTTTGAACTGCCCGGCCTGTGGCTGAGTTCCGAAGAGCTGCACGCGCTGCTGGCCTCGCAGCAACTGCTCGCGCGCACCGGCGGCGGCGTGCTGTCCTCGATGCTGGCGCCGTTGCAGCAGCGCATCGAAGGACTGCTGGCGGCACAGGCCGGGGTGTCGCAGTGGCCGGTGGACCGGGTACGGGTAATTCCGCACCGCGGCCGCAAGCTGGACGAAGCCAGTTTCCGCACCGTGGCCTCCGGCGTGCTGGAGCGCAAGCAGCTGAGCTTCGACTACCGCGCCCGTTCCACCGACGAATCCACCAAGCGCACCGTCTCCCCGCAGCGCATCACCCACTATCGCGACAACTGGTACCTGGATGCCTGGGACCACGGTCGCGATGGCGTACGCAGCTTCGCGGTGGACCGCATCAACCACGCCCGCCTGCTCGATGCAGCACCGCGCGATGTGCCCGACAGCGAGCTGGACGAACAACTCGCCGCCAGCTACGGCATCTTTTCCGGCGCACCCAAGGGCTGGGCGACCATCGTGTTCAGCGCCAAGGCCGCGCGCTGGGTGGCCGACGAGCACTGGCATTCCAAGCAGCAGGGCCGCTTCTTGCCCGACGGCCGCTACGAGCTCAAATTGCCGTACAGCAACTCGCGCGAGCTGCTGATGGACGTGCTGCACTACGGCTCGGATGCGGAAATCGTCGAGCCCATCTCGCTGCGCGAGCAGGCCAAGGCGCTGCTGTCGTTGGCGCTGAGCAACTACGACTGAGCCTTGTAGGCAGTTGAGGTGTTGGGCAGGGCTGCAGTGGCGGCAGACGCGTGCAAGCGTCCGCAAGACGCACCTGGCCTAGTGCGTGGCGATGCGGTCAATGACGCTCAAGGCCTGAAGTAAGCCGAGTTGCGATGCGGGTTCTGCTTTGATGACTTGTTAGGCCCCATCTTGCGCCACGCGCATCTGTTCCGGCTCCAAGCCCAAGGAGTGGGAGTCAACCAAATCCTCACCTTGATGCCACTGCTTCTCTACCTAGGCCTGTCTTTACCGATCTACCTCTTAAACCTCGAACGTTTCGCCGACCGTGGATAGAAGTCGATCTCTCTCCAACTGCGGCAAGAGGCAGACAGTGGACTCGTGGAGATGCGTGACTTGGACAAGCGTACCGACTTGAACTACGAGGCCTGTGCTGTCAGTTGTCGTGTGCTCTGGCATTGAGTCTGACACCTGAGTTAAGCCGACCCGCGAAGCGGGTTCGGCTTGAAGATTGTTAGCCATCAGGCCCAGAAACGCCACCAAGAGCGCTTTTGAGGTTTAAGTTGAAGCCTCGCGGCAGCCAGCAACGCGGTGGAGTTGGTCGCTGAAACAATTGAATCATTAAGCAGCTTGTAGAGGTCCTCAGAAAGATCCTCGTATGTCTTTTGGTCGTCATCGTCAAAGCCGAGATCGTTCCAAGAGCCCATGCCGCCGAACACCCATGATGATTGGGCTGCCGAGAGCAATTGAGCGGCAGTGAGAGGCATGTCAGCTGTCAGCAGGTCATTGTGATGAAGATCGGCGTCAGGCGATGAAGACGCGAGGTCGGATAGGCCAGCCTCAAAAGCATTTGCAAAGCCATCAAGTTTCTGACGATGGGCGAAGGCGGCTATATCAGTTAGGTTCTTGGTTAGGCGCTGTCGAAGGCTCTGCAGGTCGCTAGCAGCGTGAGGCGATGGGGGTTGATTAGCGGCGATGCGGCCGTATGTGACCCGCCAAATCTTTTTATCAGCGCGACTTTGGTCACCTACCTCCCAGCGGCCTTCCCAGTAGTCAGAGCCGTTGGAACCTGTTGTCTCCAACAGCCAACGTCCGCCGCCGCCAACAAACCCAACGCGCATTCGGTCCGTTGCTCCGCTCAAGTTCTGCCCGCGGGGCATGTAAATCATCCGGATTGCATAAACCCCGCTTTCGCGAAGCTCTTCTAGCCATGATGCAGGATCTTGAGCAAAAAGCGTTTCGCTCCAATTCTCGCCGGAGCGCGTTAGGCCAACGAACTTGACGAACTCGCAAAATGTGAGCGTGCTGTGGTCGCCGGGAAACGCGGCAGCTTGCTCTGCGCCGCGGAAATAGGTATTTCCGTGAACGACAAGAGCCACGATCTGCGCAACGGTTCCCTGCATACTTTCCCCTGATGCCTAACGCTTGTTCGGCACCTCAAACCCCAGGCGGTCCACCTGCTCGCGCAACTGCGGCACGCGCTTGAGTTTGTCGGTGTAGATGGAATAGTCGTCGCGCATCTTGTCGACCAGGGTGCGGTACTGCTCGCGGCTCATGTCCGGCTTGCGCGCGAAGATCCAGGCCAGGTCGCGGCCGGGGTAGGAGATCAGCATCCAGGAACCATCCGGAGCGATTTCCAGGATGCGCTGCTTGGCCGGGATCACCTTGTAGAACCACACGCGCCAGTCGCGGTTGCCGCTGTCCGCATCCACCGAGGCACGCGCGCTGACTTCCTTTTCCGGCTCGCCAAAGCCGTCGCGGTACAGATAGCGCACGGCGACCTTGCCGTCTTCCACCAGGGTGTACTCGTCGCGGCTGGTGACGTGCCCGCGCTCCACCGGGTTGGGCATGCGGGCGATCACATACCAGGTGCCCATGATCTTGGACAGATCGATCGCCGGCTCGGTGGTGGATGCGTCCTTGGCATGCGCCACCGGCAGGCCAAGGACGAGCAGGACAGCGAGGGCGATCGTAACGGTCAGGCGCATCGCAACATCACAAAGGGGCAATAGGTGCAGCACACTACCGCATGCAGGGGGCAAGTTCGCGTCAACGGTCGGGTCTGGCGTGTGCGCCAGCGGTGTTCGCGGCCGATCGCTGCTGGCTGCTGGCTGCGACGGGCGACTGGCTGGCGCCGCCATTGCCGCGCGGCGGGTGGGCGGCGCGCATTCGGCCGCCTGGGTGAAGCCGTGGTGCTGCCATACGGGCCGTGTGGCGCTCGCCGCAGCGCCTGCGCACCAACACGCCGCGTGTCCCCGGCCGGGGGGCGCTGCGCATGCGAGGCATTGGAGCGGCATGCCCTGGCCGCTGGCGTCGGTCGACCGCTGCGCTGACGCGGCGTCGCAGACCCATCGCCTGCTGCAACGGTCGCCGCTTGGCGCCACGGGTCGCATCCTGCAAGGCAGTGGGCAGCCCGTCGATCTCCAGCGGACCTTGCGCGGCGGTGACAGTGCGCGCTGCCGCCGTCCTGGCGTCGAGGTCGCAATCGGTGAGATGGGCGCAGGCAATCCTGCCGGCCTGTCCTGACCTTCCAGCCACGGAGTGCCGCCATGTCGCATCGTTCTTCTCCTCGTTCCGAACGTCCCGATCCGCGCGTGCTGCGCCCGGTGCGGCAGATCGCCCTGGCCGGGCTGGCGCTGGTGCTGGTCTGGCCGGCCGCCCGCGGCCATAGCGAATGGATCGGGTGGCTGCCGCTATGGCTGGTCGGCATGCCGATGCTGGCCTGGTGGAGCCTGTACCGGTTTGCGTTACCCACCCTGGCACGGCCCGGCGTGCGCCGCGCGGTGCCGCGCCGGCGTGGCCCACAGGCGCAGCGCCGGCGGGTGACTTCGCGCGCAGCGACACCGGCGCGGGCGGCCTGACCTTCGGCAGGGGAGCGCGGGCGAGCGCTGTGTTAGGTTTTCCGGCATTGGTTTTTCCGGAAAACTACATGCCCAAGTTCGCCTCGATCTGCCTGGTTGCCGGCCTGATCACCGCTGGCGCCGTCTCTGCAGAGGAAACCGCCGTGTCCAACGACCCTTACGCCTGGCTGGAAGATGTCACCGGCACCAAGCCGCTGGACTGGGTCAAGGCCCAGAACGCCAAGACCGAAGCGCGGCTCGCCGTCACCCCGGCGTTCAAGCAGATGGAAACCCGCATCCGCGAGGTGCTGGACTCGGACGCCAAGATTCCCGGCGTACAAAAGATCGGCGAGTACTACTACAACTTCTGGAAGGACAAGCAGCATGAGCGCGGCCTGTGGCGGCGCACCACGCTGGACGAATACCGCAAGGCCTCGCCCAAGTGGGAAACGGTGCTCGACCTGGACGCGCTCAACAAAGCCGAAGACGAGAACTGGGTCTGGCACGGTGCCGACTGCCTGCGCCCGGACTACCAGCGTTGCCTGATCGCGTTGTCGCGTGGCGGCGCCGATGCCGACGTCACCCGTGAATTCGACCTGGGCAGCAAGCAGTGGGTCAAGGACGGCTTCTTCCGTCCCGAGTCCAAGGGCGGGCTGGGCTGGATCGACCAGGACACCGTCTACGTCTTCACCGATTTCGGTGCCGGCAGCATGACCAGCTCCGGCTACCCGCGCGTTGCCAAGCAGTGGAAGCGCGGCACCCCGCTCAGCGCCGCCGCAGTGGTCTACGAAGGCAAGCCGACCGATATGTACATCGCGGCGATGCACGACGACACCCCGGGCTTCGAGCGCGATTTCGTCAGCCGGACGTTGGCCTTCTACAACGACGAGCTGTATCTCAAGGGCGCCGACGGCAAGCTGGTCAAGGTGGACGTGCCCAATTCGGCCAGCAAGTCGGTCAAGCGGCAGTGGCTGACATTGGAGTTGCGCGAGCCGTGGACGGCGGGCGGCAAGACCTACACCGCCGGCTCGCTACTGGCCACGCGTTTTGACGACTTCATGGCCGGCAAGCGCAGCTTCGAAGTGCTGTTCGAACCCACCGACACCACGTCGCTGGCCGGCGTGGCGTGGACCAAGTCGCATCTGGTCTTGAACGTGCTGGAAGACGTCAAGAATCGGCTCAGCGTCATCACCCCATCGCAGGATGGCTGGAAGAAGAGTGCGTTTGTCGGTGCGCCGGCCTTCGGCACTGTCGATGTCAGCGCCGTGGACAGCGACGATAGCGACGCGCTGTGGCTGACCGTCACCGATTACCTGACTCCGACCACGCTGTCGTGGGTGGACATGGGCAGCGCGCCGCAGCCGCTCAAGACCATGCCGGCATTTTTCGACGCCGGCAAGGACACCATCGAGCAGCACTTCGCCACCAGCAAGGACGGCACCCGCGTGCCGTATTTCCTGGTCCGCCCGAAGGCGCTGAAGCTCGATGGCAGCGCGCCGACGCTGCTGTACGGCTACGGCGGTTTCGAGATCTCGATGACGCCGAACTACTCCGGCGCCCTGGGCCGCTCGTGGCTGGAAAAGGGCGGCGTGTACGTGGTGGCCAATATCCGCGGCGGTGGCGAGTACGGCCCGCGCTGGCACCAGGCCGCCCTCAAGCAGAATCGCCACAAGGCCTACGAAGACATGGCCGCGGTGGCCAAGGATCTGGTCGCGCGCAAGATCACCTCGACCAAGCACCTGGGTGTGCAGGGCGGCAGCAACGGTGGCCTGATGACCGGCAATATGCTCACTCAGTATCCGGAGCTGTTCGGTGCGGTGGTAGTGCAGGTGCCGCTGCTGGACATGAAGCGTTACAGCCATCTGCTGGCCGGCGCCTCGTGGATGGCCGAATACGGCGACCCCGATACCGACGATTGGAAATTCATCCAGACCTTCTCGCCGTATCACCTGTTCGATCCGAAGAAGACCTACCCGCCGGTGATCTTCCTGACCTCCACGCGCGACGACCGCGTGCATCCCGGCCACGCCCGCAAGATGGCAGCCAAGATGATCGAGGCCGGCAAGGACGTGACCTACTACGAGAACATCGAAGGCGGCCACGGCGGCGCAGCCAACAACGCGCAGGCCGCGCATATGGCGGCACTGGCCTACAGCTTCCTGTGGGAGCGCCTGGCCGACTGAGCCGCTGGCCACATGCGGCATGATGCGTCGCGCGATACGAGGCCGCTGGCAGTCCGCAGCGGCCTCGTGCCGTTTGAGATCGGCAGGCGAGAACAACAAGCGAGAACAACAAGACGGAGCGCGAGCGATGTTGGTCCTGACGATGGCATTGGCGGTCAGCGGCTGTGTGGCCGAGCACGCGCGCTTTGCATTGCGCGACGATAGCGACGTGCAGGCAGCGTTCCAGCGTGTTGCCAGCGGCCCGCAGTGGCCGGCCCAGCTTGCAGTGCATCTGGTGTCTGCGCGGATCGGGCTGGATGCCTGGTTCCTGCCCTGGAACGGGGGCAGTGACGGCAATCAGCATCTGGCCTCCACCACCGATGTAACTGCGCCCGGATGGCAGCCGCCCGATCCCGACGGCGGGCCGCGTCCGTTGGGCGACATCGACTATCTCGGGACCGATGCGAGCTATCGCATCCTGAGCGAAGTCCCGCGCACAGGCATGCCGGCACCGGCGCACTTCCTGCTGCCCGACCTGGGTGAGGCACTGCGGTATCTCCCCGCGCCAGCCCAGCGGCAGCCTGCGAGGCAATTCTTCGATCTGGTGGGCTGCGCGTCACCGTGAGCCTGCGTTGCGCGCTGTCGCCGTTGCATCCATTCTGCGTGGGGCAGCCAGCGGTCATCGACTGTGTTCTCGCTGAAGGCGCTGGACGTGCGCGCACAACTCCCTGGCTGCCTTCCGCTGCAGTGACCTGATGACACGCGGGCGTGTGGTGTCGCCGCGCAGCAGCAGTACCGCCGCAGCACCGCACGCCCGTGCCAATCGACAACCGCGTCGAGGTCCCGGTGCAGGGCGGTAGGGCGTGAGAAGGCCTTTGGACATGGTGGGAGCGGCGCAATGAACCTGGAGGATCTCGGCCCGCGGATCTGTCTTGTCGGGCCATCCAGTCGCGGTAAATCCACCCTGGCGCGGGCGATCGGGCAGGCACGTGGCTGCGTGCCGGTGCATCTGGACCAGTTGCATCATCTCCCCAATACCGCCTGGATACCGCGGCCCAGCAGGACTTCATGGCGCTCTACGATCGGGCACCCGCCCAGGACCGCTGGGTGATGGAGGGAAACTATCTCGGTTGTCTTCCGCAGCGTCTGGCGCGTGCCATCGGCATCACCGTGTTGGATGTCCCAATCCTCACTCGCCTGTTCCGCTATCTACAGCGCAGCTGGTGTGACCCGCATCGTCAAGGTGCGCCAGACGGCGACAGCAGCCGGGTGAGGTGGGCGATGCTTCGCCATATCGCGATGATCGAACCCGGCAAACAGACCAAGCTCTGGAAACTGGTCGACGCTGCGGCCCTGCCGAAGAGCGTAGTGCCAGGCAGCGCTGCCATCGACGGCTTCTACCGCTCCGAACGGCTGCAGCGCCCAGGATGATGCAGCTGGCCTGGCTGCGGGTGTGCCTTTTGCGATGGACAAGGCCACGCCCGGACATCAAGCGGAACTGCACGCGCACCTGGCCATGCGCGATGGGGGTCTATAAACGCAGCAGCCCGCGCGCAATCCGTTGCACCGCCTGCTCCAGCCGCGGCAGGCTTTGGGTGTAGGCGATACGCACGTGCTGGTTGGCACGGTGGGCACCGAAGTCGATGCCAGGCGTAAACGCAACGTGTTCGGTTTCCAGAAAATGCGCGCAGAACGCCTGGGCATCACTGGAGAACGCACTGATGTCGGCGTAGAGGTAGAACGCGCCTTGCGGTTCGACGGCAATGTCGAAACCCAGCTGGCGCAGCGCCGGCAGCAGATAGTCGCGGCGCTGCTGGAATTCGGCGCGGCGTGCTTCGAAGATGGCAATGCTCTCGGGCGTGAAGCAGGCCAGTGCGGCGTGTTGCGCAATGGTGGAGGCACTGATGTAGAGATTCTGCGCTAGCTTCTCCAGCTCGGGCACCGCGTCCGGCGGCGCGATCAGCCAGCCAAGACGCCAGCCGGTCATACCGAAGTACTTGGAAAAACTGTTCAGCACGAAGGCGCTGTCGTCCACTTCCAGCACGCTGTGCGCGTCCAGGCCATAGGTCAGGCCGTGATAGATCTCATCCACCACCAGATGCCCGCCGCGGGCATGCAACGCATGGGACAGCCCAGCCAGTTGTTCGCGCGACAACACGCTGCCGGTGGGATTGGCCGGCGAGGCGACCAGCGCGCCGACGCTGTCGGTGTTCCAACACGCGTCCACCAGTGCCGGGGTCAGCTGGTAATCGCTGTCTGGCCCGACCGGCACCAGCTGCGCGGCACCTTCGACCAGGCGCAGGAAGTGGCGATTGCACGGATACCCGGGGTCGGCAAGCAGCCAGTGCCTGCCCGGGTCCACCAGCAGGCTGCTGGCCAACAGCAGCGCACCGGAGCCGCCGGGCGTGACCAGGATCCGCTCCGGGTCGACGCTGCGGCCGTAGCGCTGCGCATAAAACCCGGCAATCGCATCGCGCAGTGCCGGTAGCCCACGTGCGGCGGTGTAGCGGGTATGGCCGGCAGCCAATGCGGCTTGCCCGGCGGCCACGATCGGCGCGGCGGTGGTGAAGTCGGGTTCGCCGATTTCCAGATGGATCACATCGTGTCCGGCCTGCTCCAGCGCGTTGGCACGCGCCAACAGCGACATCACATGGAACGGGGCGATGTCCTGGCTGCGGCGGCTATATCCGCTGGGGGGCAAAAGCGGGGAATCCATGACGAAGATGATAGACCAGCATGACCTAGGACACATGACGCTCGGCGACGGGCTCTTCCACACTCGGGCGCTGGGATGGCATTGCGTTCATCCAACGGACCCCAATCTGATGAAGCCTGTCCTGACCTTGTTGATCGCCAGCCTGATGACCACATCCGCTTCCCCCGCCTTTGCCGCTCTCCCGACGCCGCCGGATGTCGCCAGGCATCCGCATGTGGTCAAGGCGCCGTTCGGTGCCACCCGCAACGACGACTATTACTGGCTGCGCGACGACAAGCGGCAAGACAAGGCGATGCTGGCCTATCTCACTGCCGAAAACGCCTACACCGACACCGTGATGGCGCCGCTCAAGTCGCTCGAGGACACGCTCTATAACGAGATCGTGGGGCGTATCAAGCCGGACGACGCCAGCGTGCCATACCGCGAGCGCGGCTATTGGTATTACGCCCGCTTCGAAGCGGGCAAGGACTATCCGATCCAGGCGCGCCGCAAAGGCAGCATGGAGGCGCCGGAAGAGATCCTGCTGGACGTCAACCAGATGGCGCAGGACAAGGGGTATTTCAGCGTCGGTGAGTCGGAGGTCAGTCAGGATAACCGCATCCTGGCCTGGGCCGACGATGCGATCGGCCGCCGCCAGTACACGATCCGTTTCAAGAACCTGGAGACCGGCGAACTCTATCCCGACACGGTGGAAGGCGTGTCCCCGAACATGGTCTGGGCCGACGACAACAAGACGCTGTTCTATGTCGAAAACGATCCGGAAACACTGCTCACCGTGCGCGTGAAAAAGCACGTGCTCGGCACGCCTTCCAGGGACGACGTGCTGGTCTACGAAGAAAAAGACGACAGCTTCTACATGGGCGTGGGGCGCACCCGCGACGACAAGTACATCACCATCGGCGTGGAAAGCACGGTGTCCTCGGAGACCCGTTATACCTCCGCCGCCAAGCCGGGCACGTTCAAGGTGCTGGCCAAGCGCAAGCGCGACGTGGAATACCAAGCCGACCATTTCGATGGCCGCTGGGTGATCCGCACCAATGCCGACGGTGCCAAGAACTTCAAGCTGGTGACCGCGCCGACCGATGCGACCACCCGCAAGCAGTGGACCGATTGGGTCGCGCACGATGACAGCGTGTACATCGAGAATTTCGAGCTGTTCGACGGATTCACCGCCATCGAAGAACGCTCCGGCGGACTGGAGTGCGTGCGTCTGCTCAAGCGCGATGGCAGCCATGAGTACGTCAAGGCCGAGGAACCCGCCTATTCGATGGGCCTGGCGGTCAACTCGGAGCCGGACACCGCGTGGCTGCGCTACAGCTACACCTCGTTGACCACGCCGGCCACCACTTACGAACTCAATACCCAGACCGGCGAACGCAAGACGCTCAAGCAGCAGCCGGTGATCGGCTACGACCCCACCAAGTACGTCACCGAGCGGGTGTGGGTGACGGCGCGCGACGGGGTCAAGGTGCCGGTGTCGCTGGTGTACGCGCAAGGCTTCAAGAAGGATGGCTCGGCGGCGCTGTTTCAATACGCCTACGGCAGCTACGGCATGTCGATGGATCCGGCGTTCAACCTGCCCGCCATCAGCCTGCTGGACCGTGGCGTGGTGTATGCCATCGCGCACATCCGCGGCGGCCAGGAAATGGGCCGCCAGTGGTACGACGACGGCAAGCTGCTGCACAAGAAGAACACCTTCACCGATTTCGTCGATGTCACTCGCGGCCTGGTGGCACAGGGCTATGCCTCCAAGGACCGCGTGGCGGCCTCTGGCGGCAGCGCCGGCGGCCTGTTGATGGGTGCGGTGGCCAACATGGCGCCGCAGGACTACCGCGTGCTGGTGGCGCAGGTGCCATTCGTCGATGTGGTCACCACCATGCTGGATGCCAGCATTCCGCTGACCACCAACGAATACGACGAGTGGGGCAACCCGGAAGACAAGGACTATTACGACTACATGCTGTCGTACTCGCCATACGACAACGTGCGCAAACAGGCGTATCCGGCGATGTTCGTCGGCACCGGCCTGTGGGATTCGCAGGTGCAGTACTGGGAGCCGGCCAAGTGGGTGGCCAAGCTGCGCGATGACAACACCGGCAAGTATCCGATCGTGTTCCGCACCAACATGGAAGCCGGCCATGGCGGCAAATCCGGCCGGTTCCGGCGCTACCGCGAGCTGGCCGAGTCGTACGCCTTTGTGCTGGACCAGCTTGGGGTGAAGTAGCTCAAGGGCCGGGAGTCGGGATTGGGGATTTGGGATTGGGGATTGGTAAGGCAGGTCTTCCATCCCTGCATGCAGACGTCGCCTCATCCGCCCTTCGGTCACCGTCTCCCCCATGAAGAAGGACAATGTCCCGGTGGGATAAAGGGGATGTCCAGACCATCTCGGTGCCTGCTGGTCGTATCATTTGCGCATGACGCGACCGAACCGATTTCGCTGGGCCTGGTGGTTACTGGCGTATGCCAGCCTGGCGACCGGCATTGTCGGAATCTTCGTGCCCGGCTTGCCGACCACCGTGTTCATCCTGATCTCGGCCTGGGCCGCCTCGCGCGGGTCCGAACGCCTGCATCGCTGGTTGCTGTCGCACCCGCGCTTTGGCCCCGCCATCGTGGAATGGCAGACCTATCGGGCAGTCAGTCGCAAGGCCAAGTGGATGGCCACGCTGACCATGACCGTCTGCGCCGGCATCATGCTGTGGTGCGTGCCGGTGCTGTGGGTGAAGTGCCTGTCGATCGGCAGCATGGCGGTGGTGGCGATCTGGTTGTGGTTGCGTCCGGAACCGCCGCCGCGCACGCTGCCCGCACCGCACTGAGCGCACGGCAGTCAGGGTGTTCTGGCTATACTCGGGGCCATGAGCCTCATGTCCCGACCTTCCGTTCGTCTCGCACTGGTTGGTGCGACCTTTGTCCTGCTTGCCGGCTGCGGCAACAAGGGCCCGCTGGTGATGCCGCAGAAGCCGGTGCCGGTGGAAGCCCAGCCCGTGCCGCAACCGCCGGATGCGCCGCAACCGCTGGACGAGTCCACGCCCGCGCAGACCGAGACGCCGCCTGCCTCCACCACCGACCAGCCCGCTAGCAGCGGCAATGAGCGCTGACGGCCGCACCGGACGCCTGCGTTTCACCAAAATGCATGGTGCCGGCAACGATTTCGTGGTGCTGGACCTGCGCGACGGCTCGCCGCCGCCAGATGCCGCGCTGGCGGCTCGCCTGGCGGACCGGCATTTTGGCGTGGGCTGCGATCAGATCCTGACCATCGAAGCCCCGAGCAGCGATGGCGCCGTGGCTGCCTACGGCATCTGGAATTCCGATGGTTCGGCGGCCCGCCAGTGCGGCAACGGTGCGCGCTGCGTCGCAGCCTGGCTGGTGCGCGACGGCACTGCGCAAGGCGATCGCTTCATCATCGACAGCCCGGTCACCGCGCATGCGGTGGAGCGGGTGGACGCGGATACCTACGCGGTGGCGATGGGCGTGCCGCAGTTCGAACCGGCGCAGATTCCGCTGGCCGGCTTTGCGCACGCGCGCGAGGAATACGCGCTGCCGGTGCACGGCGAGACGGTGCGCTTTGGCGCAGTGTCCATGGGCAACCCGCATGCCGTGCTGGAGGTTGGTCGCGTGGAGGCCGCGCCGGTGGAACGTGTCGGCAGCCTGTTGCAGCAGAACGCCGCGTTCCCCGATTCGGTCAACGTGGCCTTTGCCCAGGTCGTGGACCCTGCGCATCTCCAGTTGCGCGTGTTCGAGCGCGGTGTCGGCGAGACGCTGGCCTGCGGCAGCGGCGCCTGCGCGGCGGCGGTGGTGCTGATGCAGCGCGGCCGCGTGGAGCGCGATGTTCGCGTGTCGCTGCCGGGCGGTGAGCTGCGGATCCGCTGGCCCGGCGACGGGCAGGAGGTGGTGATGTCCGGTCCGGCCGTGTTCGTCTTCGATGGAGAATGGATCTGATGAGCGACACCACCGACAAGCTGGGCGCACACGATGTGGCGACATGGTTGCGCCGTCATCCCACCTTCCTCAAGCAATTTCCGGATCTGGCGGTCAGCCTGCTGGTGCCGCGTGACGATGGCCCCACCGCCTCGCTGGCGACCTACCAACTGGAAGTGTTGCGCGACAAGAACCGCGAGCTGTCGCGGCGGCTGCACGAGCTGGGCAGCAATGCCCAGGTCAACGAGCGGCTGGCGGTGCGCACCCATCAGCTGACGCTGGCGCTGATGCGCCAACGCACCGCGGCCGAGACGCTGAAGGCCATGGCCGCTTCGCTGGCGGAAGATTTCAATGGCGATCTGGTGCGGCTGGTGCTGCTGACGCCGGTGGCTGGTCTGCAGGCCGACTGGTTGCAGACCATCGCCGCCGACGATGCACGCCTGGCGCCCTTCCGCGACTGCCTGAGCGATGGTGAGCCGATCTGCGGCCGCCTGCAGGCCGACAAGCACGCGCTGCTATATGGCGAGCAGGCCGGCGAGGTGCAGTCCACTGCCTTGCTGCCGCTGCCCGGCATCGGCTTGATCGCGGTCGGCAGCCACGACGCCAACCGCTTCTATCCCGGCATGGGGACCTTGTTCCTGCGCATGATGGGCGAGTCGCTGAGCGTGGCGTTGCAGCGCTTCGACGCGTGATGGCGGTGGCGTGGCAACGGATGGGCGCGTCGCAGCGCACTGTTGCCGTAGCGCCACAACCGCGGGACAGCTGACATGTCGTCGGTGGAGGATTTCCTGGCGTATCTGCAGGTCGAGCGACAGGTCTCGGCCCACACGCTGGACGCGTATCGGCGCGATCTAGCCGCACTGCTGAGCTGGGTGGCCGAGCAGACCAAAGGCACCGCCGAACCGCTGGATGTCGCGCAGCTGGACAGCGCGCACCTGCGCCAGTTTGTCGCTGACGAACATCGACGCGGTCTGTCCGCAAAGAGCCTGCAGCGGCGTCTGTCTGCCTGCCGCAGCTATTACGCCTGGTTGCTCAAACATGGCCGCATCGCGGTCAGTCCTGCAGCGGCGCTGCGAGCGCCCAAGGCGCCGCGCAAGCTGCCGCAGGTGCTCGATGCCGACGAGGCCGTGCGCCTGGTCGAAGTGCCGACCGATGCGCCGCTGGGGTTGCGCGATCGTGCATTGCTGGAACTGTTTTATTCGTCGGGGCTGCGTCTGAGCGAACTCTGCGCGCTGCGCTGGCGCGATCTGGATCTGGCCACCGGCTTGGTGATGGTGCTGGGCAAGGGCGGCAAACAGCGTCTGGTGCCGGTGGGCTCGCATGCGATCGCGGCGCTGCGGCAGTGGCAGCGCGACAGCGACGGGCGTGCCGAAACGCATGTCTTCCCCGGGCGTGCCGGCGGTGCGATTTCGCAGCGTGCGGTGCAGATCCGCATCAAGCAATTGGCCGTGCGCCAAGGCATGTTCAAGGACGTGCACCCGCATATGTTGCGGCACAGTTTTGCCAGCCACATCCTCGAATCCTCCGGCGATCTACGCGGCGTGCAGGAATTGCTTGGTCATTCCGATATCGCCACCACGCAAATTTACACACACCTGGATTTCCAGCACCTGGCCAAGGTCTACGACGCCGCGCATCCACGCGCCAGGCGCAAGAAAGCCGCTGAGTGAGCTGGCGTGTGCGTGATGTCAGCGACATCGCCGCATGATGCAACTGAAGCAGCGGTGGGCGCGTTCTGGGGAGGTGGCTCAAAGCCACTCTCCCGGTAGGAGCGGAACTAGATGGCTGACGCGGTAGCGGGGCCTTGCGTCGCGTCCCCGCGTCGCTTCATCGCAGCGCGCTTGAACCCGGCAGGGGCGTCCCCACCTCCTTGGAAACCCCCGGAGGATCCATGGACCCCAGCCAGAACCCCAACATCGTTCACGCCACCACCATCATTTCGGTGCGGCGTGGTGGACACGTCGCCGTCGCCGGCGATGGCCAGGTCACCCTCGGCCATACGGTCATGAAGGGCAACGCGCGCAAGGTGCGCCGGCTTGGCCGCGAGGGTCAGGTGCTGGCCGGATTCGCAGGCGCTGCGGCCGATGCATTCACCCTGTTCGAGTTGTTCGAAGCCAAGCTGGACAAGCATGGCCAGCTGACCCGTGCAGCAGTGGAACTGGCCAAGGATTGGCGCACCGAGCGGCGCCTGGGCAAGCTCGAAGCCCTGCTGGCGGTGGCGGATAAAGAGACCTCGTTGATCATCAGTGGCACCGGCGATGTGATCGAGCCGGAAGACGGCATCATCGCGATTGGTTCTGGTGGTTCGTATGCGCTGTCTGCTGCGCGCGCGCTATTGGCGCATACCGAGCTGGATGCCAAGACCATCGCCACCGAGGCCATCAATATCGCCGGCGATATCTGCATCTATACCAATCACAACGTGGTGGTCGAAGAGCTGTGAATCGGGAGTGGGGAGTGGGGATTCGCAAAAGCGCTCCTCTCCCTGTACCCGGACATGCATCGATCGTTCCTACTCCGCTTCTACGAATCCCCAATCCCAAATGCCAAATCCCGAAACTTCAACCATGACTCCGCGCGAAATCGTGCAGGAGCTCGACCGTCATATCGTGGGTCAGCACGATGCCAAGCGCGCCGTTGCCATCGCGCTGCGTAACCGCTGGCGTCGCATGCAGCTGCCTGAAGAGCTGCGCAACGAGGTGATGCCCAAGAACATCCTGATGATCGGCCCGACCGGCGTCGGCAAGACCGAGATCGCGCGGCGCCTGGCGACGCTGGCCAATGCGCCGTTCGTCAAGGTGGAAGCCACCCGCTTTACCGAGGTTGGCTACGTCGGCAAGGACGTGGAGCAGATCATCCGTGATCTGGCCGATACCTCGGTCAAGCTGTATCGCGAGCAGGCCAAGGTGCGTGTACGCAACCAGGCCGAAGAACGCGCCGAAGACCGCATCCTCGATGCGCTGCTGCCGCGTCGCGCTGCCGGTATCGGTTTTGACCCGGAAGCCGCACGCAACGAGCCTTCGGCGCAAGACAACGACACCCGCATCAAGTTCCGCCGCATGCTGCGTAACGGGGAACTGGACGAGCGCGAAATCGAACTGGACGTGGCCGTCAACGCCAGCATGGACATCATGACCCCGCCGGGCATGGAGGAAATGGGCCAGCAGCTGCGGCAGATGTTTGCCAACATTGGTAGCGGCAAGTCGCAAAAGCGCAAGCTCACCATCAAGGCCGCGCGTCCGCTGTTGATCGAAGAAGAAGCCGGCAAGCTGGTCAACGAAGACGACGTGCGTGCAGCGGCGATCGAAGCCTGCGAGCAGCACGGCATCGTGTTCATCGATGAAATCGACAAGGTTGCCAAGCGCGGCGAAGCCGGTTCCAGCGGTGGCGATGTCAGCCGCGAAGGCGTGCAGCGCGACCTGCTGCCGTTGGTGGAAGGTTCCAACGTGTCGACCAAGTACGGTACGGTCAAGACCGACCACATCCTGTTCATTGCTTCGGGCGCGTTTCATCTGGCCAAGCCCAGCGACCTGATTCCGGAACTGCAGGGCCGTTTCCCGATCCGGGTGGAGCTGACCGCGCTGACCAAGGCCGATTTCGTGCGCATTCTCACCGAGCCGAAGGCCGCCTTGATCAAGCAGTACGAAGCGCTGTTGCAGACCGAAGGTGTGTCGTTGAGCTTTGGTGCCGATGCAGTGGAACGCCTGGCCGAGATTGCCGCCCAGGTCAACGAGCGCCAGGAGAATATCGGCGCACGCCGACTGCACACGGTGCTCGAGCGCCTGCTGGATGGTTTGAGCTACGAAGCACCCGACCGCGATGGCCAGAGCGTGACCGTGGATGCGGCCTATGTGGACGCGCAGCTGGGCGAGCTGGTGCAGGATCCGGACCTGAGCCGCTACATCCTGTGATCGTCCGCCGTCTGCGTGCTTGCGGTGCTACATGCAAGCAGGCAGCGGTAGCGTAAAAGACCCGCCAATGGCGGGTCTTTTACGTCATGGCGATCTTGGTTTTTTTGCGCTCAACGCCGATGTGAGTAGTCGCCCGGGACGCCGTCGTCGCACCAGCGGCATGGGCCACATGCGGCGCTGCAGCTGTGCCGCGCCGCATACCTCGACCTGCCAGTGGCTGGCTACCCAACACGCGGCGTTCGCCGTCATCGGTCAGCGCAGACTGGCGCTGTAGCGTTGGATCAACAAGGCGCCAAGGTGCGCACGGGCATTGACTGCGGGATCCGTCAGTGCAGGCGGCTGCGGCGTATCAAGCCGGCTCCGGCCAGCCGTTGGGGGGCCGGCAGCCGGTTGCGGAACAGGCGCCTGCAGCAGCGGCTTCCGCAGTAAGGCCATCGTTTCCAATGGAGATCTCTGCGTCGCTCCGCTTGGCGCCTGTGCAAGACCACTGCCAGCCAGCGCAGACGCGGCAACCAGGCGACCGACGTTCACTCCGAACCCTGCCGCCTGTCCTTCTCCGGCCTGCGGGAGACGGTGCCCGAAGGGCGGATGAGGGCAGCGCGCATGGTCCACTGCGAGCAGCCCTGTAGCCCGCGCATCTGCCGGCGCCACCGACAACACGCCCGCGGCCGCACCTGCCACTTCCATGACCGGCTGCACCGTGGCGCGGCCGGGTATGACGACATCTGGCACTGCCATTGAACGATCCCCCCGTGGGCAAAGCGCGAGCCTGGCGTCGTGCATGTCAAGGCGCGTTGACGTCGGCAATGGGCAATGCGTCACCGGCAGCGTGCAAGGCGTTTGCAACACGCGTGGCAATCGCCAGGCCAGCTGTCGCGGGAACCCCGCAGGCGTCAATCCTCGCCGATATCCTCGTTCCACACCTCCGGATTGGCGGCGATATAGCCGCCGAGCAGGTCGATGCATTCCTGGCTTTGCAGGTCGATCACATTGACGCCATGCTCGCGCAGCCAGGCGACACCGCCCTGGAAGGTGACCGATTCGCCCACGACCACGGTGCCGATATTGAACTGGCGCACCAGCCCGCTGCAGTACCAGCACGGGGCCAGGGTGGTGACCATGATGGTGTCCTTGTAACGGCGCTGACGGCCGGCCTTGCGGAAGGCATCGGTTTCGCCGTGCACGGATGGGTCGTTTTCCTGCACGCGGCGATTGTGGCCGCACCCAAGCAGGCGGCCGTCGTTGTGGTACAGCGCCGCGCCGATCGGAATGCCGCCTTCGGCCAGTCCCTGGCGGGCTTCGGCGATGGCGGTGTCGAGCAGGGCACGATAGTCGGGGGTGGTGATCATGTGGGCTCCAGGGGCGCCGCGCCGGCAGGGCGCAGCATGTCGAGATGGGGAATGCCGTCTTCCAGATACGGTGCCGATGCCGGCGCAAACCCGTGCGCGGCGTAGAACGCTTGCAGATGCGCCTGCGCCGAGTTGAATGGCGCTGCCCGGCCAATGCGCATGCACCAGCTGCAGGCCGTGCTGCATTAAGGCATGGGCCAACCCGCGACCGCGAAACGTGTTGCCGATCACCACGCGTCCGATGCTGGGCTCGGGATAGCTCAGCCCCGGCGGCAGTACGCGCAGATAGGCGGCCAGCTCGCCGGTATCGGTCGTTCCAAGCAGATGCAGCACACCCGGGTCGGTGTCCTTGCCATCCAGCTCGGGATAGGCACAGCGCTGCTCCACCACGAACACGTCGGTGCGCAGCTTCAGCAGCGCATACAGCTGCGCGGTGCCGAGCTGTGCAAAGCGCAGTGATTGCCACTGCAGGTGGAGGGGCGTGGAAGAGGGCATCGCCGCATGATAGCGGCTGCTTCGCGCGGGGGGCGCCGCGCAGCATGCCGATGGCTGCGCTCAGTCGACGGCGCTGGCGGTATCCACGGCCACCACCACCGACATGCCCGGGCGCAGGCGCGCGGCCAGCGGTTGATCGGGGTCGACGCTGATCCGCAGCGGGATGCGCTGGGCAATCTTGACGAAGTTGCCGGTGGCGTTGTCGGCCGGCAGCACGCTGAATTCCGAGCCGGCGGCCGGCGAGATCTCCTGCACGCGGCCGCGCAGGGGCGCGTTGTTCAACGCATCCACGGTGAAGCTGGCGCGCTGCCCGATGCGGATCTTCGCCATCTGGGTTTCCTTGAAGTTGGCCACCACCCACAACGTGTCCGGTACCAACGCCATCAGCTGCGTGCCGTTGGTGACGTAAGCGCCCTGGCGCACGCCGAGCTGGCCGAGCTGGCCATCGCGCGGGGCCAGGATGCGGGTGTTGTCCAGGTTGATCTGCGCCAGTTGCTGTGCGGCCTGCGCATTGGCCACTGCGGCCTCCAGTGCGGCGCGGTTGACGGTGACGCTGCGGGCGTTTTCTTCGGCGGCCTGCACTGCGGCGCGCGCCTGCGTCACGCCCGCTTCGGCCTGCGCGCGCGCCGCAAACGCAGTGTCGCGGTCCTGCTCGGACACCAGCTTCTGGTTGGCAAGCTGCTGCGCGCGGGCATAGGCCGAGCGGGTGCGGTCGCGCTGGGCCTGCGTGCTGCTCAGCGCTGCGCGCTGTTCGGCGATGGTGGCCTGCGCGCCATGCCGCTGCTGCTCCCAGTTGGCGAGATTGGCCTGCGCGGTCTGCACCTGCGCCTTGGCCTGTTCCAGTTGCTGGGCATAGATGCGGTCGTCGATGGTGGCCAGCAACTGGCCGCGGGTGATATGCGCAAAATCCTGCACCGGGACCTGCGTGACATAGCCGCTGACCTGCGGCGCGATCACCGTGATCTGCCCGTGCACCATGGCATTCTCGGTGCGTTCGATGGCGCTGACGAACGGCGGCAGCCGCCAGGCATACAGCACCAGCGCCACGCCGATCAGCGCCAGGCCGCCGAACCCGATTGCGCCGGTGATGCGACGGCGGCGGCGACGTTGCCGGTCGGCGACAGGGGAAGACTCTGCAGCTGTATTCATGGGCGCGCGCTGGAAGCAGGAGAGGAGGGAGAGGCGGCAGGGCGTAGATAGCGCCGCCACACCAGCACGGACAGGATCCACAGCCCGGTGGCGATGGCAATGCAGCCGATCAGCAGAAACACATCGTTATAGGCCAGCACATTGGCTTCGCGGGTGGCTACGCTGCCCAGCGCACGCACGCCCTGGGCCTGGCGCAAGGTCGGGTCGCCGATGCTGCTGCCGTATGCGCGCGCATAGGCCTGCACGCGCGCGGCCACCTGCGGGTCGGTCAGCACCAGGTGCTCCACCAACTGGCTGGAATGGTATTTCTCGCGCACCACCTGCACGCTGCCCAGCAGCGCGCTGCCGAGCAGGCCACCCATGTTCTGCGCCATGCCGAACAGCACGATGAAACTGATCAGGTTGCCGGGCTGCGCGATTACCCGGCCGATGCCGGCCACCATCGCCGGGCCGATGAAGAAGGTGCTGCCGAAGGCGAGCAGGAACTGGCTGACGTACATCTGCTCGGGGCGCGTGAGACTGGTGGCATCGGCATCCATGAAACAGCCCACACAGATGGCTGCCACCGCGATGATCAGGTGTTCGGCGATGCGCGCCGGATTGATCAGCCATGCACTGGCGGCCACGCCGACCACCGCACCCAGCAGCATCAGCGCGAACAGGGTCTGCAGCTGGGAGTTGGCCAGGCCCAGGGTCTGGAAGAAGCCGATCGCGCCAGTGCTTTGTTCGGACAGCACCAGCCGGATCAGCAGGATGGCCAGGCCCAGCCGCAGCATGTCGCCGCTGGCCAGCCAGCGCGTGTTGATCATCGGGTTGCGGCGGTTGTGCTCGATCCAGGTGGCCGCGCACAGCAGCACGATCGAGGACGCCAGCACCACGCCCAGCCACGGTGTGCTGGTCCACCACAGCAGCCGCCCCAGCGACAGCACCGCCGCCAGGCCGGCCGCCCCGGCGGCAAACAGGCTGAAGGTGAGAAAATCCAGCGGTTCGAACACCCGGTAGCGGTCCCCCGGCGGCAGTTTGAGCGCCAGCACGCACGCCAATGCGAACACCGCCAGCCCGAACTCGAACAGGTACAGCCCCTGCCACTGCCCGAACTCGAGCAGGTCGGTGGAAAACACCCGCGCCAGCGGCAACGCCAGCTGGGTGATGCCCAGCCCCAGGACCACTGCCTTGAGGCGGTATTTGTTGGGGAAGGCCTGGATCACGTAATACAGCCCCAGCGAGCTGAGCGCCGCGCCCACCAGCCCATGCGCCGCACGCACGGTGATCGCCGAACTCAGGCTGTGCACGAACAGGTGGGCGAAGGCGATGGCCGCGTACAGCGCCAGGAAGATCTCGGTGAACCGGCGCAGCCCGAACTGCTGGCGGAACTTCACCAGCAGCAGGTTGGCCGACATGTTGGTCATCACATAGGCGGCCGGCAGCCACGCCATTTCAGTGCTATAGGCGCCCAGCGTGCCTTGCAGATACGGCAGGTTGGCAGTGACCAGCGCATTGCTCAGGCCCCCGGTCAGCGCCACCACCATGCCCACCAGCCCGTACTGGATGCGGCGCCGGGTCGGATGCAGCGGCGTGGAGGCCGACCCGGGCAGGGTGGGCTTTTCATGGGGCTGCCAGTCGCGCTGAACATACTTGTCGCGCACGCAATGCTCGCGGGGCCGGTTGCGGAAGAGGTCGCAGTGTGGTCCGGTTGCGGTCACGGTGGCGTCAGCAGTGCGATAATCCCCCCATGAGCGAATCCCCCTATACCTCCGGTACCACCCATTTCGGCTTTCGCGATGTCGCTGCCAAGGACAAGCAGAAGCTGGTCGGCGAAGTGTTCACCTCGGTCGCGCGCAATTACGACCTGATGAACGACCTGATGAGCCTGGGCGTGCACCGCGCCTGGAAACGCTACTTCGTGGCCACCGCGCAGGTGAAGCCGGGCGACCGGGTACTGGACCTGGCCGGCGGCACCGGCGACATCGCCGTGCTGCTGAAAGAGCGCGTGGGCGATGAAGGTGCAGTGGTGCTGGGCGACATCAATGCCGGCATGCTGTCGGTGGGCCGCGACCGGCTGACCAACCGCGGTTTGGTGGCCGGCTTCGACTACGTGCAATGCAACGCCGAGGCGCTGCCGTTCCCGGACCAGAGTTTCGACCTGGTCACCATTTCCTTCGGCCTGCGCAACGTGACCGACAAGGACGCTGCACTGCGCGAGATGTACCGCGTGCTCAAGGTGGGCGGGCAGGCGCGCGTGCTGGAATTCTCCGAAGTCACCGCCGAGTGGTTCAAGCCGATCTACGACTTCCACTCGTTCAAGATCCTGCCCAAGCTGGGCCAGCTGTTCGCACGCGACGCCGACAGCTACCAGTACCTGGCCGAGAGCATTCGCAAGCACCCGCCGCAGGATTCGCTCAAGGGCATGATGGGCGAGGCCGGATTCGCGCGCTGCCACTACAAGAATCTCACCGGCGGCATCGTGGCGATCCACTCCGGCTACAAGATCTGACGCCGCGCCATCGAGGCTGGCATGCGGCGCATCGGGTGCTGCATGACGGCCCAAGTGCTCGTGTTCGCTTCGCGCCGGTTGCTGCTTGCATCGGCGTGCGCACCGCCAGATTCTGCGACTTCCGTCGCGTTGGCTCCACCAGCGGTCGGCGACACTAGGCGCCCCTTTGCCGGAGAGTTGGATGCGCTTGTACGCCGGGCTCTCGCGCGTGTTTCCCCGTTCCTTCAGCGCCAAGCTGCTGGCGGTGACCTTTGTCGGCATCCATCTGCCGCTGTTGTTGCTGATTGCATGGCTGGCCTCGCAAAGCGAACTGGGCGGGCACCTGCTGTGGTCGGTGATCATCGTGGCGCTGCTGGCAACGCTGGCCGGCACGGCCTTGACGCTTTCGGCGCTGTACCGGCTGTTGGCGCCACTGCGTATCGCCGCCGATGCACTGGATACCTATTACGCCGACCAGCGCCTGCCCAGCCTGCCCGAGCATGGCGATGACGAACTGGGCCGGCTGCTGCGCGGGATCAACCGCAGCCTGCGCGGCATCGATGCCGGTATGCGTGACCTCAAGAAGCACGCCCTGTTCGACCCGCTCACCGAGGCGCTGAACCGACGCGGCTGCGAACAGGCCATGCGCGACTCGGTGGCCGCCGCGCAGCGCGAAGGCTGGCCGTTCGTGCTGTTCGTGTTGGACATGGACAACCTCAAGCCGATCAACGACCGCTTCGGGCACCTGGCCGGCGACCGCGTGCTGGTACGTCTGGTGGAGTCGGCCTACGGCTGGCTGGGGGCGCAGGACTGGATCGGCCGTTGGGGTGGCGACGAGTTCCTGGTTGGCGTGCACGCCAGCGAAGACGAGGCCACGCTCAAGCTCAATCAATGGCTGTCCATGCTCGAACGCGAAGACGGCGAGGAAGCCCCGTTGCACCTGAGCGCGGGCAGCGCGGTCTGCGCGCAGGGCGTGGACGCGACCGAGCTGTATCGGCGCGCGGATGCGGCGATGTACCGCGCCAAGTTTTCCGGCGGCCGGCGCCTGGTGCGCGACGGGCATGACACGCCGCGCGGTCATCCGGTGACCTGAAACGCAGCTGCGCCTGCAGGCGCGCTGCCACCGGGTCGTGCGCCTGCCGTTTTGCCGCAGCTGGGCGGCATGCCATCGCCGATGCCCTCCGCGCTCGTCGGCGCGTTGGTTCGATCGGCCGCCGTGGCTGTGTTGGCCCTTTGCGCATTGCCGTAATTTAGGGCTTGTGTCGAGGCATTTGCAGGTAGGCAGCAGCGTGGCGACCTCGCGGTAAGCGAACGCGGCCTTGGCGCGGCCAACGTAACGGCTGTGCCGCCGCCGGGTAGGCGTGCGGGTGCCCGCAATCCTTGTGGCTGAAGCGCGCACCCCGGTTCTGGGCGCCGTCGGTCGTTGGCGGATGGCTGCGCGCGAGGTTCTTCCAGCGACGCTTAATTCCCGCTGCCATGTCGGCCGATCGTCGCCGGTTGGCGGCTGCGCGGGCAGCCAATGGCGCGTAGCGTTAAAATGCCCGATTCCTTCGCTGCGGTGCCGTCGATGCGCTTCCCGTTCCTGTCGCTGTCCCTGGCCGTGTCCATCGCGCTGGCCGGCTGTTCCAATGACTCCACGCCGCCGGCGTCCACCGCCGCCGCGCCGGCCGCCACCGCCAAGGCTCCCGTGAAAGCAGACGCCCGCAACCACGACGAAAGTTCCTACGCCCAGCCGCAGCTGGTGGTGATCAAGGATCTGGCACTGGACCTGAAGCTGGATTTCGATGCCAAGCAGATCGGCGGTACAGCCACCTACACGCTGGAGTGGAAGGACAAGGCCGCCAAGCAGCTGGTGCTGGACACGCGTGAGCTGAGCATCGCCCAGGTGCAGGCCGACGACGGCAAGGGCGGCCTGGCGCCGCTGCAGTTCGCACTGGCGCCGGCCGACAAGACCTTCGGCAGCAAGCTCACCATCGAGACGCCGAACCAGCCCGCCAAGGTCGTGATCAGCTATCACACCGCACCGACCGCCTCGGGCCTGCAGTGGCTGGAGCCGTCGATGACCGAGGGCAAGCAGCTGCCTTTCATGTTCAGCCAGTCGCAGGCGATCCATGCGCGCAGCTGGGTGCCATTGCAGGACACCCCGAGCGTGCGCTTCACCTATAGCGCGCACGTGACTTCGCGCCCGGACGTGATGGTGCTGATGAGCGCCGACAACGACCCCAAGGCCGCGCGCGACGGCGACTACAGCTTCAAGATGCCCGAGCCGATTCCGTCCTATCTGCTGGCGATCGCCGCCGGCGATGTGGTGTTCAAGCCGATCTCCGCGCGCTCGGGCGTGTGGGCCGAGCCGGCGATGGCCGACAAGGCGGCCAAGGAATTCGAAGACACCGAAAAGATGATCGGTGCCGCCGAAAAACTCTATGGCCCGTATCGCTGGGGCCGTTACGACATGCTGGTGCTGCCGCCGTCGTTCCCGTTTGGTGGCATGGAGAATCCGCGCCTGACCTTCGCCACGCCCACCGTGATCGTCGGCGACAAGTCGCTGGTGTCGCTGGTCGCGCACGAACTGGCACATAGCTGGTCCGGCAACCTGGTGACCAATGCGAGCTGGAAGGACATCTGGCTCAACGAAGGCTTCACCACCTACGTGCAGGGCCGCATCACCGAAGCGCTGTATGGCACCGAGATGGCCGAGATGGAGCGCGAGATCGACCAGGGCGATCTGCTGGCCGAAGTGAAGGACATGGCGCCTGCCGACCAGGCCCTGGCACTGCCACCGCTGGCGCAGCGCGATCCGGACGAAGCCTTGAGCCAAGTGGCCTACGTCAAGGGCGCCTGGTTCCTGCAGTTCCTGGAGCAGCGCTTCGGCCGCGAGGTATTCGACCCGTTCCTGCGCGGCTGGTTCGATGACCACGCGTTCCAGAGCGCCACCACCGACCAGTTCGTCGATTACCTGAAAAAGAACCTGCTGGCCAAGAAGCCCACCGCGGTGACCGCTGCCGAAGTGGATGCGTGGTTGAACCAGCCGGGCATCCCGGCGTTTGCGACCAAGGCGCGCTCGCGCAGCTTCTCCATCGTGGACACCGCGCGGATCGCCTGGAGCGGCAGCGGCACGCTGCCCAGCAAGCAGGTCACCAGCGAATGGGGCACGCAGGAGTGGGTGCATTTCCTCAGCGGCATGGGCGCCACGCTCAAGCCCGAGCAGCTCAAGCAGCTGGACGACGCCTATCACTTCACCGGCACGCCGAATGGCGAGATCGCCATGCGCTGGTACCCGCTGGCGATCCGCAGCGGCTACAGCGATGCACGCCCGGCCGCCGGCGAGTTCATCGAACGCGTGGGCCGGCGCAAGCTGGTGCTGCCGATCTATGCCGAGCTGTTGAAGACCCCGGACGGTATTGCGTTTGCCGAACAGGCCTTTGAAAAAGCCAAGCCCAGCTATCACCCGATCACCACTGCCTCGGTGGCCGAGATGATTGCCAAGGCCAAGGCGGCGGCACCTGCCGCTGCGCCGTCAGCGCCGACGCCGACGCAGCAGTAAGCGCGGCGGCGGCGTCACTGCCCGCACCTGCGATAAAAAGGGAGCCTTGTGCTCCCTTTTTATTGGCGCCTTGGCAGTTGGCTGCTCGGCGCCTGGGCCGCAGCGCGCCGCTGCGGTCCGTGACCGGCGTAGAAGGCGCGCCCGGAAGATCACGGTGAGCCATGGATCGAAGACCACCGGCAGACGTTGCTGCATGCGGTCATCGCGTATCGCTCCATGCCCAGGCGTGCGTGTCATCGATCGACGTTAGGGTGGAGGGCAAGCACCTTGCAGCATCAGCCATCCCCGCTAGCACGAACAGGAGAGCTGCACGCCAGATGGCGCTGCAATCGCAAGCCTGCACGTGAGCCGGGGGCGCGTCGCCACATGGCATTGCGCCGGTCCCTTCGCATCTGCAGACGCGCACGCGACGCGTCGCCGGCATGTATGCGATGTGCAACGGCACACTGCTATTGTTGTGGGCGGTTTCCACGTCTTCCGGAGTCGACGATGAAGTATCTGTTGAGCGCGGTCTTGTGCGTTGCGGCCCTGAGCGCATGCACCGACCGCGAGGCGCAACGCAAGGCGCAGGAAACCGCGCAGGCGCAGGCCAAGGAAACCCAGGCCGACGCGCTCGCCAAACAATACGATGAAGCGGTCAAGGCACAGAACTGGGACATGGCGCGTGCGCACGGTGCGGCCTTGATCGAAGGCTATGCCGGCACTGCGGCCGCCACGCGTATCGAGCCCGGCTATGCCGACATCAAGGCCAAGGGCGAGCAGGCGCGCGAGCTGCGTCGCATGCAGGCGCTCTGGCAGTACTCGCAGGTGCCGGCAACGGGCGGCACGCAGCGCTCGGCGATGATCGATGCCAAGCAGCGCGTGGATGTCGACGGCAGCGGGCCCAAGCCGGTGAGCCTGGTCTTCCGGGATCATCCGCAGTGGAAGCGCCACAGCTATCTCGTGCTCAAGGCCGGCGACTTCAAGTGCTACGGCGGCTGCAAGGTGCAGGTCTCCGTCGATGGCGGCGCACCACGTGCGATGGCCGCGCATCGTCCGGAGACCGACGAGGCGATCGCCATGTTCATCGACGACGACAAGGCGTTGTGGAAAGCGGTGCGCAACGCCAAGCGCATCAGCATCGCCTTCCCGGTCAAGGCCGGTGGCACGCGGACCGCGGAGTTCGAGGTAGGCGGGCTGGATACCACCCAGATGCCGGGCTGGAAATAATCCATGGATGGCGCAAGCGCTGCCCGACTGCCGCTGTCTGCTTACCGGCATTGGGTATTCGACATGGATGGCACGCTCACGCTGCCGGTGCACGATTTCGCACTGATTCGGCGCGCGCTGGAGATCCCGCCCGAAGACGACATCCTGCATCACCTGGCCGCATTGCCGGCCGATCAGGCGCAGGCCAAGCACGCCTGGTTGCTGGAGCACGAACGTGAACTGGCCGAGACCGCGCAACCTGCGCCGGGCGCGCCAGCATTGGTGCGCGCACTGCAGGCCGATGGCTGCCGGCTGGGTCTACTGACCCGTAATGCGCGTGTGCTGGCGCAGGTGACATTGAAGGCGATCGGCCTGGGCGATGCCTTCGCCTGGGACGACATCGTCGGCCGCGACGAGGCTGCGCCCAAACCCGCGCCAGACGGCCTGCAGTCTTTCCAGCAGCGTTGGGCAGTGCCTGCCGCTGCACTGCTCATGATTGGCGACCACCACAACGACCTGGCCTGCGGCCGCGCCGCCGGCGCAGGCACCGTACTGGTCAACACCCCCGGGGACCCCTGGCCCGGTCTGGCCGATTGGCGCCTGTGCGATTGCAGCGAATTATTGCAGCGCTGGCAGGCCCACGTAGACGGCTGAGGTTGCGTCAGCCGCTTCTGTGCGACTGAGCGCAATGCCGTGTCAGCCGTATCTCCCCAACGGGAGAGCAATGAGGCTCGCTGCCTCGCACGCGTCGATATGCCAAGTGTGTCTTTGCACTGCGGGAGAGGGGGGGGGCGAGGGTGCGGGTGGCGAAGCGCTGACGCCGCTTCGACCGCATGAGGCTTCGCCCGTACCCTCATCCGCCCCTTCGGGGCACCTTCTCCCGAGGGGAGAAGGAACAGACGCGCGGCGCGCGCTAGCCCCTCTCCCCCCGGGAGAGCAACTGTCTTGATCAACTGGTGGCGGCAGCCGCCAGTTGATCCCGCATCTTGGCGTTGAGGATGACCAGCAACTTGCGCATGGCCGCCACCAGAGCCACCTTGCCAGCCTTGCCCTTGG
>NZ_LXNG01000021.1 GCF_001642575.1 Xanthomonas floridensis
TGCGCTATCGCGGCTTGGCGAAGAATACCGCGCAGGTGCTGACGCTGTTCGCGCTGTCGAATCTGTGGCTGAAGCGAAAGCAGTTACTGCCTGCCGTGGGGAAGGTGTGCCTGTAGCAGGGGCAACATCGCGCACATGCGCCGGAAACGGCCAAAAACCGCAGGCCTGAGCGTCATTGGCGCGACCGATGCGGCTTACCTCATCCTCCGATGGCGTTGATCAGACCATCCCTAACGCTACATCGCGCGCAGGCACGCGCCTGCTCATGCAACGTCCGCTCCATCTCCGCTGCACCCCATTCCACCTCCACGACCGAAGCGCAATGACCGACCCGAACGCCACCGCATCCAGACGCCGCGTCATCCTCGAAGACGATATCGATGGCTTCACGCCTGCGCATGTCCTGCTGTTGCAATCGCCCGAGGTCGAGGTGCTCGGCATCAGCGCGGTGAGCGGCAATATCTGGCGCGACGAAGTGCTGGCGCATACCTGCCGCCTGCTGGAACTGGCCGGCCATCAGCAGATTCCGGTGCTGCCGGGTCCGGTGCATCCGCTGCTCAACAGCGAGGCCGCCACCGAGCGCTGGGAAGCGCTGTACGGCAAGCTGGTCTGGAAAGGTGCGTGGACGCGGCAGTGGGTGGACGGCGACACCGTGCAGAGCGCGCCGCGCTATCACGCACACGATGTGGTGCCCGACCTGGCGCTGGGCAATCCCAGCGTGGTGCACCCGGCCGACGAGCCGGCCGCGTTGTTCATGCTGCGCATGGTGCGCCAGTATCCGGGCGAGGTGAGCATCATTGCCACCGGCCCGCTGACCAATCTGGCGCTGGCGCAATCGCTGGACCCGGCGTTCGCCACGCTGGCACGCGAACTGGTCTACATGGGCGGCAGCCTCAATCCGCGGCAGCAGCGCAGCAGCGTGAGCGCACAGCAATTCGCGCGTGAATTCGTCAATTCGCCCCGCCGCGAATTCAATATCCGCTGGGATCCGGAAGCCGCCCGCATCGTCATGCATGCCCCGTGGCGCAAGATCACCATGGTGCCGGTGGACCCTTCCACCGCCACCGAACTCACCCCGCAACTGCTCGCGCGCATGAGCGCCGCCGACACCGCGATCGGGCATGCACTGCGCCGACGCGAGCCGGGCTTTCCGATGTGGGATGAGCTGGCCACGGCGCTGTGGCTGCGGCCGGAACTCGCAACCCGCACCGATACGGTGTACGTGGATACCAACACTGCCTTCGACGCGGGCTATGGCGACATCCTGTCATGGGCACCGGGCTACCAACCCGGCCTGGGCGAGCAGGCGCAGACGGTGGTGCATGCGGTGGATGTGGAGGCGTTCGAACACCTTCTGGTGGACCGCCTCACCGCACCGCAGCCGCCGGCCGTGGGCAGGCCGTTACCTCCGCTGCCACCGGACCAAGCCGCACGCGGCACAGATGAGGGAATTGATCACGACCTATCGCGCATTGCGTAGGTAGAACGCGATCCAGCGCGCGCCTGACACCTCGTCAACCGGCCGGAAAACCACTCGCCCTAGTTCCTCTCGCGCAGGAAGCGGGCAGATGCCGGCGCTGAGACAAAACGACGCCTCACGCCGCCCCCGCATGCTTAGATCGCGCAGCGGCACCCCGACAACGCCCCAGCATCACCGCACTAACGCGCTTCCCCGAGACCTTCCATCCTCAGTGCAGGCCTCATCCAGTCATCAACTGCAATTCACCAAATTACTCAGCTCATGCGCTGTCTTGCAGTCAATTACAGCTCGTTCCCACGCACCATCAACAAACCCATCGACTGCAATCAACCAAAAAAACAATTCCCCATTCCCCATTCCCCATTCCCAATTCCCAATTCCCAATTCCCAATTCCCAATTCCCGATTCGATTCCCGATTCCCGATTCCCGATTCCCAACCCCAAGGTGACCCATGCAACTCCCAGCGCAGTGGCAAGCCGGCATCGATCGCAATACCGACATCCTGCGCGGCCATGCGCACGTGTTGGCCAGCTTCACCCCGCCACGCGCCGCACCCCATGACACGGCTGGCCCGCAGGGCCGGATCGCAGCCATCGTCGCCACCACGCGCAGCCAGCCCGCGCAAGCCGCGCGCCTGGCCACCCAGACCCTGGCGCGCATCCACCAGGCCAACGACCGCCTGTGTGCGATCACCCGCCTGCTGCCGGCGCGCGCCGCCGCCGATGCCGCGCGCGTGCAGTCGGCGCTGACCGGTGGCAGCGATGGCGGTGCGCTGGCGGGCGTGCCGTTCGTGGTCAAGGACCTGTTCGATGTCGCCGGCCAGGTCACCACCGCCGGCGCGGCGCTACGCGCGCACTGCGCGCCGGCCCATCGCGATGCGGCGGTGGTGCAACGCCTGAGCGATGCCGGTGCGGTGCTGGTGGGCACCGCCAACATGGACGAATTCGCCTACGGCTTTGCCACCGTCAACGCACATTACGGCACCACCGCCAACCCGCACGATCACCGGCATCTGGCCGGCGGCTCGTCGGGTGGCTCGGCGGCGGCGGTGGCAGCGGGGCTGGTGCCGTTCGCGCTGGGCTCGGACACCAACGGCTCGATCCGCGTGCCCGCCGCGTTATGCGGCGTGTATGGCCTGCGCCCGACGCATGGCGCACTTCCGCTGGAGGGCGTGTTTCCGTTCGTCGATGCGCTGGACGTGGTGGGGCCATTGGCGACCTCGGTGGCCGATCTGCGCCGCGTACACGAAGTGGTGCTTGGACAGCCCGTTGCGGCCTGCGCTGCCGACACGCTGCGCATCGCCCGGCTTGGCGGCTGGTTCCAGCACAATCACGATCCCGAGCTGGAGACCGGCCTGGGCGCATTGATGCAGGCCTGCAACAGCACCGCGATGATCCAGTTGCCGGAAGCCGAGCGTGCCCGCGCGGCGGCCTTCGTGCTGACCGCCGCCGAAGGTGGCCATCGCCATCGCGCCGCCCTGGGGACGCAGGCCGAGCAGTTCGACCCGGCCACGCGCGACCGCTTGCTGGCCGGGTTGCAGCTGCCGGCCAGCGCAGTGGCCGATGCGCAGGCGTTCGCCCGCTGGTTCACCAACGCGATGCGGGCGCTGTGGGACGTGGTGGACGTGCTGATCGCCCCCGCCACGCCGTGCGTGGCGCCGCGCATCGATCAAGACACCATCCAGATCGATGGCCTGCCAGTCTCGGCACGCGCCAACCTGGGCATCTTCACCCAGCCGCTTGGCCTGGCCGGGTGCCCGGTGCTGGCCGCGCCGCTGCCGCGTCCGGGGCGCCTGCCGTTGGGCGTGCAGCTGGTCGCCGCGCCCGGCCGCGAAGATCGCCTGTTCGCCCTCGCCGCGCAGCTCGAACGCGATGGGCACCTGGCCTTCAGCCCCCCCGCGGAGGGCCAGTGATGCTGCAGACCTTGCGCGCCTGCCGCGGCATGGTGGTGGCCCCGCATCACCTGGCCGCACAGGCCGGCCGCGATGTGTTGCGCGACGGCGGCACCGCCATCGAAGCGGCCGTTGCCACCGCCGCCTGCCTGGCCGTGGTGTACCCGCACATGACCGGCATCGGCGGCGACGGCTTCTGGCTGATCCGCGAGCCCGATGGACGCGTCCACGCCATCGATGCCTGCGGCCGCGCCGCGCGTGCAGCGACCCTGGACTTCTACGCCGGCCAGGCCGGCATCCCGTGGCGCGGCCCCGGTGCGGCCAATACCGTGGCCGGAGCCGTCTCCGGCTGGGCATTGGCGCTGCAACAGGCCGATGGCCGGCTGCCGCTGCAGCGCCTGCTCGCCGATGCCATCCACCATGCCGGCGCCGGCGTGCCGGTCACTGCCGGCGGCGCGCAGATCGCGGCCAGCAAGGGCGACGCGCTGCGCTGCCAGCCCGGCGCCTACGCACGCATCTTCGAACCCCACGGCGTGCCCCTGCGCGAGGGCGCGCTGCTGCAGCAACCGCAGCTGGCACACACCCTGCAGCGGCTGGCCGACGCCGGCCTGGACAGCTTCTATCGCGGTGAACTGGCCGCCGACATCGCCACCGACCTGCATGCGCTCGGCAGCCCGCTGCATGCCGACGACCTGGCCGCGCACCGCGCCGATCGCAGCGTACCGTTGTCGGTGGGCATTGCCGGTGCACGCGTCTACAACCACGCGCCACCCACCCAGGGCCTGGCCTCGTTGCTGATCCTGGCGTTGTTCGACCGCCTGCAGGTGACCCAGGCCGACAGCCTTGCACATGTGCATGGCTTGATCGAAGCCACCAAGCAGGCCTTCCTGATCCGCGATGCGCAGATCGGCGACCCGGCGTGGATGACGCTGGATGCGCAGGCGTTGCTGGACGACAGCGCCGCGCTCGACGCCCTGGCCGCACGCATCGACATGACCCGTGCCCTGCCCTGGCCACACCCCTCGCAGGCCGGCGATACCGTGTGGTTCGGCGCCATCGACGCCGCCGGGCGTGCGGTCAGCTGCATCCAGTCCACCTACTTCGAGTTTGGCTCCGGCCTGGTGCTGCCGCGCACCGGCATCACCTGGCAGAACCGCGGCTGCAGCTTCCGCCTGGCGGCAGACGGCTGGAACGCGCTCGCGCCGGGGCGCAAACCCTTCCACACCCTCAACCCGGCACTGGCCACCTTCGACGATGGCCGCGTCATGGCCTACGGCACCATGGGCGGCGAAGGCCAACCGCAAACCCAGGCAGCGCTGTTCTCGCGTTACGCCCGTTACGGCATGCCGCTACAGCAGGCCATCACCGCACCGCGCTGGCTGCTCGGCCGCACCTGGGGCGAGGACAGCACCACGTTGAAGCTGGAAGACCGCTTCGATCCAGCGCTGGTGCAGGCCTTGCGGGAGGCCGGGCATGCGGTGGAACTGCTGCCTGCCTACACGGCGGTGATGGGGCACGCCGGTGCACTGGTGCGGCAGGCCGATGGCGTGATCAGCGGCGCCAGCGACCCGCGCTCAGACGGTGTTGTTGCAGGGTGGTGAGCACGGCAGGCGGCATGCGATCACCGCGGCCTTGCCACGCCGACGCCAGGCCGCGTGCAGGCGGCACAGGCGTTCATGCATCACAACACGGTGCTTTCGACACGGCCGGAGCGAACCCGGCCGCAGTCACTGCGGGAAGACGTGTGCCATGCTTGCGCACGCATGGTCAGTGATCCAGATCCGCCATGCGCACGACGCGTCGTCGAATCCAACCAGAGGAGAGCACCATGACAGACCAGGAACAACATCAACCGTCGCTGGAAGACGTCAAGCTGGCGTTCGACGGCCAGAGCGTGGATTGGTATCTGCAGAAGCTGGTCGGCATTGCCAACGCTTCCAATACGCAGTTCGGCATCACCCTGTTTGTGGAAGGCGTGATCGTCTCGGGCCAGCTGGTGAGCGGCAAGCAGTACTTCGAAGCCTTTGCACAGGAATTTTCTGCGGCGTTTCCCGGTAGTGACGAGGAGAAAGAAGACATTCGTCTTGCATTCGCCAGCCATGCCAGCATTTACGACGCCGATGACGACAGCCAGCAGAGCAGCGCACCGCCGCAGTTTATCCACCTGATCGATGCGCGTTGCTTCTCACCCGGCGGCCAGCCGCTGCCAAGCAACCGCGGCGTGCTCTGGCGCGGCAAGGTCAACGCGGTGTCCAGCTTCACCCTGGGCTCGCTGTCTGCCGATTAGGTCTGGCAGGCACGCGGGTAGCCGTTGATCGCGCAGCCCGGCCGTCTGCAGGATCGGCCGGCACGTGCTGCGGCCACCGGTGGCCTGGCTGGAGCCGCTTGTCATTGTCTTCCACGCACAGCAAGCATGACAGCGGCCCGCCTCTTGAATGCATCCCCCAACCCGATGCCGGCGACTCAGGTCGCCGTCTGCAGCGCGCGCGGCAGGAACTTGCCGATGATCTGTGCAATCTCGCCCGCATGGGTTTCCAGCGCAAAGTGGCCGGTGTCGAGCAGGTGCACTTCGGCGTTCGGCAGATCGGTGCGATAGGCCTGCGCGCCGGCCGGCACAAATGCCGGATCGTGCTTGCCCCACACCGCCAGCAACGGCGGCTGATGGGCGCGGAAATACGCCTGGAACGCCGGATAGGCCTGCAGGTTGCTGCGGTAGTCCAGGATCAGATCCAGCTGGATCTCTTCGGCGCCCGGGCGCGCCATGTAGGCGATATCCAGGGTGTAGCCGTCGGGCGAGAGCCTGCTCGGGTCCACACCGGTGCCGTACTGCCACTCACGGATGGTCTGCGCCGACAATGAGGCACGGCAAGCCTGGCGATTGGCGTCCGTCGGCTCGCGCCAGTACGCCTGCCATGCATCCCACTGGTCGCTGAAGCCCTCCAGATAGGCATTGCCGTTCTGGCTGATGATGGCGCTGACCTTGTGCGGGTTCGCGGCCGCCAGGCGCAGGCCCACCGGCGCGCCGTAGTCGAAGACGTACAGCGCATAGCGGTCCAGGCCCAGCGCGTCGGTGAAGCCTTCGATCACCTTGTAGAGCGCGTCGAAGGTGTACTCGAACTGCCCGCGCGGCGGCGCCTTGGTCATGCCGAAGCCAGGCAGGTCCGGCGCGATCAGGCGGTACCGGCCTGCCAGCAACGGCATCAGGTCGCGGAACATGTGGCTGGCGCTGGGAAAACCATGCAGCAGCAACACGACCGGCGCGTCCTTGCGCCCCGCTTCACGGTAGAACACCTCGACATCGCCAACCTGCTGGGTGCGATAGCGGACGCGCTGGGTGGGATCGTGGGACATGCTGTCTCCTTCAAGGGATGGGAAATGGTGGCCGGGCCCATCGGCCGCTCGCAGTACACCGGCACCCAGCGCCAGTGCAGTGCCGATCCAGGACGCGCGCAGGAAACGGCGGCGCTCGCGCAGTGCCGAAACGTCGTGTGGCGTGAACGTGGTGGGCGACTCGGCGTGCATGTGATCCGGGAGGGGGGGGGAATGGCGGCCATGCTAGGTCTGCCGGCGTGGCGCGAGAACCACCATGGCGTTGAATGGAGCATTGCGTGGCGCGCAATGCCGCGCCCGGCGGTTGCGCTTGCAGGCATGCGGGACGCGCAGCTTGGCGGCGCGATCACCGCGGGCTGCTAGGCTTCGCGTCTTGTCGAAGATGATGGTCGAGCGCGAGGCACCGGTGGATCGCATCCAGGAAATGACGCTCTTTGCGGCGCTGACCGAGCAGGCGAGCTTTGCCGCGGTGGCACGCAAGCTCGGCATTTCCACCGCCACGGTCACCCGTACCATTGCGCAGCTGGAGCGCCGCCTTGGTGTGCTGCTGGTGGTCCGCAGCACCCGCACCATGCGGCTCACCGAAGCCGGCCAGCAGTACGCCAGCGATTGCCGGCGCCTGCTGAGCGAGCTGGACGAACTGGAAACCCGCGCGGCCGGATTGCACGCGCTGCCCGGCGGCGTGCTCACCGTGACCGCACCGCAGATGTTCGGCGCCCTGCACGTGATGCCGGTGGTCACACGCTTCCTGCAGCGCTACCCGCAGGTGCAGGTACGCGCCATCCTGCTGGACCGGGTGATGGCACTGCTGGATGAGGGCATCGATGTGGCCGTGCGGATCGGTGCGTTGCCCGATTCGTCGCTGACCGCCATCCCGGTCGGCAGTGTCCGCCGCATGGTGTGTGCCACGCCCGCTTATCTGCGCGCGCACGGCATTCCGCCGCATCCGGATGCGCTGATGCAACACGCCACGGTGACGATCTCATCGGCCGAACGCGCGCCGCGCTGGCCGTTCCGGGTGGAAGGGCGCGAGCATCTGGTGGATGTGGGCGCGCGGCTCAGCGTCAGCGCCTCCAACGCCGCCATCCACGCCGCACTGCAGGGATGGGGGCTGACCCAGGTGCCGTCCTACCAGGTGCGCGAGCATTTGCGCAGCGGGCAACTCGCCTGCGTGCTGGAAGAGTTCGAAATCGCACCGGAACCGGTGCATGTGGTGCATGTGGAAGGACGTCGCGGCTCGTCCAAGGTGCGCCGCTTCGTCGACGAGTGCGTCGACGCATTACGCCAGGAACTCGGCGAGGCGCCTCCGGCCCAAGGGACCTAACGCTGCATCGGCATCGGCATGGCGGCCGCCCCGGGCCTGCGTGCGGCAGCCTGATGGAATCCCTGTTCCCATCAGCGTTGACCACCTTGACCAGCGGGCGCACACCCACGCCGGATCTGCTGGCTGGCCAAGAGCGTTCCTTGTTGCCTCATCGCCGACTCTGGCCCGCGTGGCGCGCTGGCGGCAGGGCTGAGGCGGATCTGGGGTAGTGCCTGCGCCTGGGTGGGGAGCACTACTGCGCGCACCTTTCGCACGCCGGCATCTGAGGCGGCCAACCGTCAGGGCCGCCCCAGGTCACCGGTGGGCGACGGGCACTCCACCACGACGTCGCCGCCAGTTTGATGCCGGTCAAGCTCACTGCTTGCTTTTTTAGATTACGAATGACATCTTAATTGCCTCGAGTCCGGGACGCGCTGCTGATGTCCACCCTGCCTGACACCTTCCTGCCTGACACCTTCCTGCCTGACACCTTCCTGCCTGACACCTTCCTGCCTGACACCTTCCTGGCTGCCGCTCCCACTGCTCCCACTGCTCCCGCTGTCCTGCCTGCCCGGGGTGTGGACGGGATGACCCGGTACGGCGGCGATGCAGCAGGTGGCCGGCAGCACGCCATCGAGCGCAGCCAACGCCGTGACGGCCCGGCATCCCGCCGCAAGCGGCACGCAGCCCGCCCTGCCCGTTGTCACAGCGTTCCCTGATCGCACTTGTTCCATCGCCCGCATCGCTCACCGAGGACATTCACATGACTTCCCACCCACCCGTCGCACTGGTAACCGGCGCCTCGTCCGGTATCGGCCTGGCGGCCGCCACCCAGCTGGCCGCGGCCGGGTACACCGTCTATGGCACCAGCCGGCGCGGTGCCGACGCCGGTGAACGCGGATTCCCGCTGCTGGCGCTGGACGTGACCGACGACGCATCGGTGCAGTCGGCCATCGACGCACTGCACGCCCGCGAGGGACGCATCGACCTGCTGGTCAACAACGCGGGAATCGGCATCACCGGTGCCGCCGAGGAAAGTTCGATCGCGCAGGTGCGCGCGCTGTTCGACACCAACGTGTACGGTGTGGTGCGGGTAACCAATGCGGTGCTGCCGATCATGCGCGCACAGCGCAGCGGACGCATTCTCAACGTGGGCTCGGGCCTGGGCTTTATTCCGGCGCCTTTCAGTGCGTACTACTCGGCCAGCAAACATGCGCTGGAAGGCTATTCCGAATCGCTGGATCACGAGGTGCGCGGCTTCGGCATCCGCGTAACGGTGATCGAGCCGGGCGCCACCAGAACCGGCTTCGAGTCCAGCACCACGCCGGCAGACCGCCCGCTGTCAGCCTACGATGCATTGCGTGCCGGCTACCAGAAAGCCTACGACGCCGCGATGGCAGTCGCCGACACACCCGACAGCGTGGCCCAGACCATCGTGCTGGCCGCAGGCGATCAACGTCCCAAGCTGCGCTATCCCTCTGGCAAGTCCGCACGCCAGGGCGCATTCGCACGTCGCTTTCTGCCGCGCGCGATGCTGGACAAGGCGCTGCACAAACAATTCGGGATGGGCAGCTAGCGCGCTGTGCGGCGCACGCATCTGCGTGTGCGTTGATCAGGACCCAAGCCCCTCAACCAGGCCCCTCAACCAGGCGGGTTGTACACCTTCTGCCATCCACGGCAATGGCAGATCGGCGCACCACTCATGGCCGCAAGTGATCGCCACGGCCGGCCATCAGCGACGACGCCAGCAGCAAGACGTCGGCGCCGATGAAAGTGGCGCCGATCGACAGGCGATCCAGCAGCAGGCCGCCCAACGCACCGCCAAGCATGATGGCGAGCTGGATCGCGGCCACCATCAGGCCGCCGCCGCTTTCCGGTGCGTCCTTCAGGCAGCGGCTGAGCCAGGTGGACCACGCGACCGGCATCGCCGAATTGAGCAGGCCCCAAGAGATCATCGCCGCTGCCAGCAACCACAGCACGTGCCCACTCAGCAGCATCGCCAACGTCACCACGCCCAGTGCCGCCGGCACCACGGCAAGCAGGGTGAACAGCCGCTTGGGCACCCATGCGGTGGCAGCGTAGGTGCCTGCAAAACCGGCCAGGCCCAACCCAAGCAGCAGCAATGACAGCTGCGACACATCGACATGCGCCACCGACTCCAGGAATGGGCGGAAGTAGGTAAAGGCGCAAAATGCCCCGGCAAACCCCAGCATCACCGCCAGCATTGCGCGGGCAACATAGCGGCGTTTCAACAGGCCGCCGATGTCACGCAGCGACACGCCCCCGCGTGCGGGCATCGACGGCAGGCTGCGCCATTGCCAGGTGATGGTGAGCATGACCAATGGCACCATTGCCCAGAACACACCGCGCCAACCGATGGATGCGCCCAGATAACTGCCCAGCGGTGCGGCGAACGCAGTGGCCACGGCATTGCCGATGTAGACAACGCCCAGAGCCTTCGGCACGGCGTACTCGGGCATGATCCGCATCACCGTGGCGGTCGCCAGCGCCCAGAAACCGCCGATGGTGACGCCGAGCAAGGCACGTGCGGCCATCAACCTGCCAAAACTGTGCGCGTTTGCGATCAGCAGCAGCGACAGCAGCATCACCGCGCTCAGACCGACCAGGACATGACGCCGATTCATGCGCGCGGACAGCGGCGCGATCAGCAGGCTGGCCGCCACCGCAAACAGCCCGGAAATCGAGATCGCCTGCCCGGCCATGCCGGGGCTGGCATGCAGATCCGCGGCAATCGGGGTGAGCAGGCTCACCGGCATGAATTCCGCTGCAATCAACAGCGCCACGCACAGTGACATCGAACCCACCGCGCCCCAGCGCTGGCGCGGATCTGCAACCGCATCACGCGGCGCTGTGTCGGTGGCAACGGCATTGGTTGGCATAACGCAGCCTCACAAGAACATGCGACGACCTCATGCCGCCGGCAAGCGCAATGGCCCGGGGCGAAGTCAGGGAGTGGAATGGCAGCCGATGCAGCGCATCGGCGTCAGCCGGCAACAGGACGAGCGCGCCGGCATGGCCGCGCTGGCGTGCGGCCTGGAGGAGGCGAAGATTACGTGGGCCGCCGCAGGCGATAAAGGTCGATCAGCCGCACGGGTCTATGAGGCGCACTCATGAGCCGTGCTTTTGTCCTGATCGGTGCGCACGCCGTTGCGTTGCGATGCCGCGCACCGCATCACCCTTTGTAACGCAGCGCGTCCAGCACCAGATTGAATGCTGGCGAAGAGTGCCGGCGGCTGGGATAGAACGCATGCAGGCCCGGCCAGGTCGGCGACCAGTCCTGCATCAGCCAACGCAGCCGCCCGGCCTCGAGATGCGGGCGCACCAGGTCTTCCTGCACGAACGCAATTCCGAAACCGTCCAGCGCCGCATCGAGCGCTTCGTAGATCCCGTTGAAGATGAGCTGCCCCTCCACGCGCACGATGACTTCGCGGCCATCTTTTTCCAGCTCCCAGGCATAGAGCCCGCCGGCGCTCTTCATGCGCAGGTTGATGCAGGTGTGGGCGGTCAGATCCTGTGGCGTGGTCGGCAACGGCCTGCGCGCAAGATAGGCAGGCGACGCCACCAGCGCCATGCGCATGTCCGGCGCGATGCGTGCGGCAATCATGTCCTTTTCCACCTGGTCGCCCAGGCGCACGCCCAGGTCGTAACGGTCGGCCACGATATCGGTCAGGCCGTTGTCCACCACCAGCTCCAGCTTGATGTCAGGGTACTGCCGTAGCAATACGGCCAGCCGCGGCCACAGGATTTCGCGCGCGGCATAGTCGGTGGCCGTGATGCGTACGTTGCCGGCCGGGGTCTCACGCATCTCGCTCAGTGCCGACAGTGCTTCCTCGATCTCGGCGAACCGCGGTGCCACGGTCTGGATCAGGCGTTCGCCCGCCTCGGTCGGTGCCACGCTGCGGGTGGTGCGGGTGAGCAGGCGCAGCCCCAGCGTTGCTTCGAGCCCGCGGATGGTGTGGCTGAGCGCCGATTGCGACACGCCCAGCGTGGCCGCGGCACGCGTGAAGCTGCCCTCCCGCACGATGGCGATCAGCGCCAGCAGATCCTTGAAATTATCGCGTGCCATTGGTGAATCCGATTCATGCTCCGCAGGACTGTAGCAGCCCGCCCGCGGGCTGGCGCTGGCGATCGCGAATGGGGTGGCTGGCGTGGGTTTCCTTCTCCGCAGGTCCGGCCGTCGCATGCACCGTCGCATTTTTTGCAACGCCAACCTCGAAAAAAACCGCTTTGGGGCGACACGCACCCCTTCGTATAGTCGGGACGACCGCCTTCCGTCGTGGATCGGCCCCACGCCTTCCCTTTCAAGGACGCAGCCATGTTCCCTTCCGCCACGGCGTTGGTCCTGCCGCATGCAATGCATCCAGACCCTCCCCGCCGGGCGTGCACATGCTGAGCGCGGCGGTTGCCACCGCTCAGGCGGCGTCCGGCGCGCGGGCGGTGGCGCGTTGCGACGAGCTGGGCGCGGCTCCTTTCAGCGACACGCCCGGCGGACTGTTCCGCGCCTGGCTCAGCCCGGCGCACCGCGCCGCCGTCGCGCAGGTGGGCGACTGGATGCGCCAGGCCGGCATGCAGGTGCGTCTGGACGCGGCGGCAAACCTGATCGGCCGCTACGACGGCACCCATGCCGACGCACCGGCGCTGCTGATCGGCAGCCATCTGGACAGCGTGCGCGATGCCGGCCGCTACGACGGCCCGCTCGGCATCCTGCTCGGCATCGAATGCGTGGCCGCACTGCAGGCGCAAGCGCGGCGCTTGCCATTCGCCATCGAAGTCATCGCGTTCGGCGACGAAGAGGGTTCGCGCTTTCCCGCCTCCATGTTCTGCAGCCGCGCGGTGGCCGGCACGCTCGACCCGACCACGTTGGCGGTGAGCGACGCCGCCGGCATCGACGTCGCCAGCGCGCTGGCGCAATGGGATCTGGACATCGCGCAGATCCACCACGCCGCGCGCGCGCCGGGCAGCGTGCTGGCGTACGTGGAGACCCATATCGAACAAGGCCCGGTGCTCGAGGCCGAAGGCCTGCCGGTGGGTATTGTTACTGCGATCGCCGCACAACGGCGGTTTGCGCTGCGGTTTGAAGGCCGCGCCGGGCATGCCGGGACCACCACGATGGCGCTGCGTCGCGATGCCTTGAGCGCCGCAGCCGAAGCATTGCTGGCAATCGAACGCATCGCGCGCGAGGGCAGCGACGATCTGGTCGCCACCGTCGGCAAGCTGCAGCTCGCACCCGGCGCCGTCAACGTGGTGCCCGGCCGCGTGGACTGCACGCTGGACGTGCGCGCCGGCGATGACGCCACCCGCGACGCCGCGGTGCGTGCCATCGAACACGCACTGGCGCGCATCGGTGCGGCGCGTGGCATCGCCATTGCCATCGAGCCGCTGCAGACGCTGGCCGCCAGCCCCTGCGCACCAGCGCTGATGACCCGGCTCGAACACGCCGTCGCCGCGCAAGGCATCGCCCCCCGGCGGCTGGTCTCCGGCGCCGGCCACGATGCAATGACGATGGCCGCGCTCTGCCCGACTGCCATCCTGTTCGTGCGCTGCGCCGGCGGCGTCAGCCATCATCCGGACGAACACGTCGACCCGGCCGACGCCGAGGTCGCCCTGGCTGTCATGCGCCACTTCATCGAACACCTGGGAGACCCCCTTGTCACCTGACCTGCGTCACCTGCACACCTTCGCCGAACTCGATCCGCCACAACGCCTGTTGATGGGGCCGGGCCCGGTCAATGCGCATCCGCGCGTGCTGCGCGCGATGGCGGCCGATCTGCTGGGCCAGTTCGACCCGGAAATGACCAGCTACATGAACGAGGTGATGGCGCTGTACCGACCCTTGTTCGGCACGGACAATCGCTGGACGTTTCTGGTCGACGGCACCGCGCGTGCCGGCATCGAAGCGGCACTGGTGTCGCTGGTGCAACCGGGCGACCGCGTGCTGGTGATCAACTTCGGCCGCTTCGGCCTGTTGCTCACCGAAATCCTGCAACGCCTGGGCGCCGACGTGCACAGCGTGGAGGCGCCATGGGGCGAGGTGGTGCCGTTGGACGCGATTGCCGAAGCCATCGAGCGCGTGGCCCCCAAACTGGTGGCCACCGTGCACGGCGACACCTCCACCACCATGGCGCAGCCGCTCGACGGCCTGGGCGCGCTGTGCCGCAAGGCCGGCGCGCTGAGTTACGTGGATGCCACCGCCACCATCGGCGGCATGGAGATCGCCAGCGATCGCTGGGACGTGGACGTGGTGACCGGCGGCCTGCAGAAATGCCTGGGCGGGCCGTCCGGTTCGGCACCGATCACCGTGTCCAACGCGGCAGCCGAGGCGATCTTCGCGCGCCGCCATGTCGAACGCGGCATCGTGCGCGAGGACATCGTCAACGGCCGCGGGCCGCGCATCGCCTCGAATTATTTCGACCTGGCGATGATCATGGATTACTGGTCGGACAAGCGCCTCAACCACCACACCGAAGCCACCACCATGCTGTACGGCGCCCGCGAATGCGCACGCGTCGCGCTGCAGGAAGGCCTGCACGCACGCGTCGCGCGCCACGCCGCTGCCGGCCGCGCGGTGAGCGCAGGGGTGCGCGCGATGGGCCTGGAGGTGTTCGGCAGCGATGCGTATCGCATGACCAATGTCACCGGCGTGGTGATCCCGCCGGGCATCGACAACGACGCCGTGCGCCGGCGCATGCGCGAGGATTTCGAGATCGAGATCGGCACCGCCTTCGGCCCGCTGCAAGGCAGGATCTGGCGTATCGGCGCGATGGGCTACAACGCGATGAAGCACAAGGTGCTGATCACCCTGGCCGCGCTGGAAGCGGTGCTGCGCGCCGAAGGCTACGCCTGCACGCCAGGGCTGGCGGTGGAAGCCGCACTGGCGGCTTGGCATGCGGAGCCGGCTGCATGAACACAGCGCGCGACCTGGTTGGCTACGGCGCCACACCGCCGCCTGCGCAGTGGCCGGGTGGCGCGCGCATCGCGGTGCAGTTCGTCATCAACTACGAGGAAGGCGCGGAAAACTGCGTGCTCAACGGCGATGCCGGCTCGGAGGCGTTTCTGTCGGAAATGGTCGGCGCGCAAGCGCAGCCCGGCGCACGCGCCATGGCCATGGAAAGCCTGTACGAGTACGGCAGCCGCGCCGGGTTCTGGCGGCTGCACCGGTTGTTCGCCGTGCGCGGCGTGCCGGTGACCGTGTTCGGCGTTGCGAACGCGCTGGCTGCCAATCCGGAAGCAGTGGCCGCGATGCAGGCCGCCGACTGGGAAATCGCCAGCCACGGGCTGCGCTGGATCGACTACCAACATATCGACGAGGCCACCGAGCGCGCGCATATCGCGCAGGCCATCGCGGTGCATACCCAGGTCACCGGCAGCCGCCCGCTGGGCTGGTACCAGGGCCGCACCAGCCCCAACACCGCGCGCCTGATCGCCGAAGAAGGCGGCTTTGTCTACGACGCCGACAGCTATGCCGACGATGTGCCGTATTACGACGCCCGCCATGGCCGCACGCAGTTGATCGTTCCGTACACGCTGGATGCCAACGACATGAAATTCGTCGCCTATAACGGGTTTGCCGATGGCGAGCCGTTCTTTCGCTATCTGCGCGATGGCTTCGAGCAGTTGCGTAGCGAAGGCGGGCGCATGCTCTCGATCGGCCTGCACGGACGCATCGCCGGCAAGCCGGCGCGTACCGCGGCGCTAGCTCGCTTCGTCGATCATGTGCTGGCCAGCGGCGATGCATGGGTGGCGCGGCGCATCGATATCGCACGCCATTGGCTGCAGGTGCATCCGGCATGAGCATCGCCCCTGCCGACATCGATCTGCCCGAGGTGATCGCCCAGGTGACTGACGCCTTTCATGCCTACGAGCGCGCATTGATGCGCGATGACATCGCTGCAATGGATGCGCTGTTCCACGCCGCGCCCAGCACCGTGCGTTACGGCGTGGGCGAGGTGCTGTACGGCATCGATGCCATCCGCGCGTTCCGGATCGGCCGCGGCGGCTCGCCACAACGCCAGCTCGTGCACGTGGAAGTGCACAGCTACGGCCGCGACCATGCGACCACGCATGCCGAATTCGAGCGCGATGGCAGCAGCGCGCGCGGCCGCCAGAGCCAGAGCTGGGTGCGCTTTGCCGACGGCTGGAAAGTGGTGGCCGCGCATGTTTCGCTGCAAGGCACCCACGCATGAACGTGGCCGACGATCCGGTGCTGGACGATGCCGCCTTCGTGGCGCGGTATCGCGCGTTGTTCGAGCATTCGCCATGGGTGGTGGAGCGCGCCGCGCGCCGTCGCCCGTTCGAGGATGTATATCGCGGCTTGATGCAGGTGGTGTTCGATGCATCGCTGCAAGATCAGGTGGCGTTGATTCGCGCGCATCCGGAGCTGGCCGGCAAGGCGGCGATCGACCGCACGCTCACTGCCGCCTCGGCTGCCGAGCAGGCATCGGCAGGTCTGGACCGGTTGAGCGAAGACGAATTCAAACGCTTCCATGCACTCAACCAGGCCTATCGCCAGCGTTTCGGTTTCCCGTTCGTGATCTGCGTAAGGCTGCATGACAAGGCCGGCATCCTGGCCGCGCTGGAGCAGCGCCTGGGTGCCTCGCGCGACGCCGAGATCGCCACCGCCCTCGCCGAGATCGGCAAGATCGTCCACCTGCGCCTGGAGGCACTGCCATGAGCCTGGCCCAACTCGAACGCGCGCTCGCCCACGACCTGCAATGCCTGGCCCATGGCGGCGAGGCCTGGGTGCAACCGCGCGTGCATCCGGCAGGCCACGTGTACGACGTGGTGATCGTCGGCGCCGGCCAGAGCGGCCTGGGCGCGGCCTTCGCGCTGCAACGCGAGCGCGTGCACAACGTGCTGGTCATCGACGAAAATCCCGCCGGACAGGAAGGCCCGTGGGTGACGTACGCACGCATGCAGACGCTGCGCACGCCAAAGCAGATCACCTCGATCGACCTGGGCGTGCCCTCGCTGACCTTCCGTGCGTGGTGGGAGGCGCAACACGGCAGCGCCGCCTGGGACGCGCTGGACAAGATTCCGCGCGGCAGCTGGATGGACTATCTGCGCTGGTACCGCGCGGCGCTGCGGCTGCCGGTGCGCAACGCCACGCAGCTGGCGCGCGTCGAACCCGACATCGCGCCCGGCATCCACCGTTTGCATCTGACGATGGGCGCGCCGCTGCTGACCCGCAAGCTGATCCTGGCCACCGGCATCCAGGGCGGTGGCCAGTGGGTGGTGCCGGACTGGATCGGCCGGGCCCTGCCCACCCACCGCTACGCACACACCTCAAGCCACATCGACTTCGCCGCACTGGCCGGCAAGCGTGTGGGCATCCTGGGCGGCGGCGCTTCGGCGTTCGACAACGCCTGTTTCGCGCTGGACCAAGGTGTCGCCAGTGCCGAGGTGTTCGTGCGTCGCAGCGAGCTGCCGCGCATCAACCCGTTCCGCCACATGGAACAGGCCGGCATCATTCCGCGCTTCCTGACCCTGCCCGATGCGGACAAGTACCGGATGATGGCCAGCTTCTTCGCACACAACCAACCGCCCACCAACGACACCTTCCAGCGTGCCTGCGCGCATGCCGGCTTTGCGCTGCATCTGGGTGCGCCGTGGCTGGAGGTGGCCGAGCGCGACGGCGCGGTGGTGGTACGCACCCCGCACGGCGAACACCGCTTCGATTTCCTGGCCGTGGCCACCGGCCTGGTCACCGACCCGCAGCTGCGCCCGGAGCTGGCCGCGCTGTCCGGGCGCATCGCCTGCTGGGCCGACCGCTACCAGCCACCGCCGGGCCAGGCCAACCCGGTGCTGGATGCGCATCCCTACCTGGGGCCGGGCTTCGAGCTGCTGCCGCGCACGCCCGACGACGCCGCGCTGCTGCACGGGTTGTTCGCCTTCAATTATTCGGCGCTGATCAACCACGGCCCGTCGGCCGCGGCACTGTCCGGGCTCAAGGTCGCACTGCCACGGCTGGGGCGGGCGGTGGCCGACCAGCTGTTCCTGGACGACCGTCAGGCCATCGTCGACCGCTATCTGGCCTACGACCAGCCCGAATTCGTCGGCCAGTGGCCGCAACCGACCCGGGCGGTGGCATGAGCACGCTCTCCACCCACGTGCTGGACACCGCGCTGGGCCGCCCAGCGGCCGGCGTGCCGCTGCGCCTGTTCGCCGGCGACACGCTACGCCTGGAGGCGGTCACCAACCAGGACGGGCGCTGCCCGGCGCTGGCCGCGCTGGTCCTGTCGCCGGGCCGCTACCGGCTGGAATTCGATGTCGCCGGCTACTGGCGCGCCGCCGGCACCGCGCTGGCCGACCCGCCGTTCCTGGAACAGGTACCGATCGCTTTCGGCATCGCCGACGACGGCCATTACCACGTGCCGCTGTTGCTCTCGCCGTACGGCTACTCCACCTATCGCGGCAGTTGAGCGCGCGCCGCGCGGCCAGCCGGGTGCTGCATCCACACCGGCGGTAAGGCTTGTTTCACTCCGGCCCCGTAGACTATGCGCTTTCCGGCCACAGGCCGGGGCTCCGGAATGGTCATGATCCACAACGATGTACTGCGCAGCATCCGCTACATGCTCGACCTCAGCGACGACAAGGTGGTGGAGATCACCCACCTGGCCGACCCCGGGTTCGCGCTCGACAAGCCGCAGGTACAGGCCTGGCTGAAGAAGGAAGACGAACCCGGCTTCGAGCCCTGCACCGATGCGATGCTGGCGCGCTTCCTCGACGGCCTGGTGCTGCGCTTCCGCGGCCGCGACGACAGCCAGCCGCCACGCCCGCTGGAAACCCGCGTCGGCAACAACCTGGTGCTGAAGAAGCTGCGCGTGGCCTTCGAACTGAAGGACGTGGACATGCATGCCATCTTCGCCGGCGCCGGTTTCCCGCTGTCCAAGCCGGAACTGTCGGCACTGTTCCGCCAGCCCGGCCACAAGAACTTCCGCCCCTGCGGGGACCAGTTGCTGCGCGCCTTCCTCAAAGGGCTGACTGCCCGGGTGCGCGAAGCGGGTTGACGACCGGGTGCTGAGGTCGGCCTGGTTTGGCCTGGCTTGGTCGAACGCGGTCTATCTGTTGCTTGGCTGCAAGGCCCTTGCCCGCCCACCATCGCAGGACACGCCGCAAGTACGTCCTTGTAGGCTCTTACGCGGCATCCATGCCGCGTAAGGTCCCGCGACGGTGGGCGGGCAAAGACCAAGCGAGATGGTCGGTGTGCTGGGTGCAAGCAATGCACGATGTGCGTTGTTCGGATTGTGGGAGTCCAGTTAGCCCCTCAATCGAATTCGAGCAACAGGCAAGCCTTGAACAAGGCGATCTCGAACTCCAAAGCAAACACAGGTTTTGACCCCTCCACCGACCAACGCTCTGGTGCGGTGCCCCCACGGACGGATGCACGGCGTGTCCCGCAAGTGGTGAGGGCACCGCGCCCTCGACGCACCGGGCTTTTGATTCAAGCATCTGCACCCGGGCCGCTACAACGCCTTCAATCAAGCCGCAGCCGCCAGACGCGGCTTGCGTGCATCCAGGCGGAACACCGAGACCGCTTCGCTCAGCTCCACCGCCTGTTCTTCCATCGCACGTGCGGCCGCCGACGCTTCTTCCACCAGCGCGGCATTGCGCTGGGTGGTCTCGTCCATGTCGTTGACGGTGCGCGCCACCTGCTCGATGCCCGACGACTGCTCGCGCGAAGCGGCGGAAATCTCGGCGATCAGCGTGGTGACCTGCTGCACCGATTGCACGATGTCCTGCATCGTGCGTCCGGCCTGATCCACGCGTGCGCTACCGCGCGCCACGCTATCGACTGACGCATCGATCAACTGCTTGACCTCCTTGGCCGCCCCGGCCGAGCGCTGCGCCAGCGCGCGCACCTCGGAGGCCACCACCGCAAAGCCGCGTCCCTGTTCGCCGGCGCGCGCCGCTTCCACCGCCGCATTCAACGCAAGGATATTGGTCTGGAACGCGATGCCGTCGATGACGCTGATGATCTCGGCGATCTTCTTGGACGACACTTCGATCTCGCCCATGGTGTCGACCACGCTGGCGACCATCTCGCCACCGCGCCCGGCGATCTCGGCGGCGGCCTGCGCACCGCGGCTGGCCTGCTGCGCGGTGTCGGAGTTCTGCCGCACGGTGGAGGTGAGCTCTTCCATCGAGGCGGCGGTTTCTTCCAGATTGGCGGCCTGTTGTTCGGTGCGTTGCGCCAGATCGCTGTTGCCGGCCGCGATTTCTGCCGAGGCGGTACGAATGGTCTGCGCGGCCAGGGTGATATCGCCAACGATATCGGTCAGGCGCTGCACGGTGGCGTTGGCATCGTCGCGCATGCGCGCAAACACGCCCTGCTGGTTACCGTGCATGCGCGCGGTCAGATCGCCATCGGCAATGGCCTTGAGCAGCTGCGACAGCTCCGCCAGATTCTGGTCCACGTTCTGCATCAGGCCATTGAGGCCCTCGACCATGCCGCGGAATTCAAACTGATAGGCATCGGCGTTGCCGCGGGTGGCGAAGTCGCCAGCGGCGGCGGCATCCACCAGGCCACGGATCTCGCCGTTGATGGCGGCCAGGTTGCGCTTGGTGGTGTCCATCGCATCGGTGATCTGCGCCTTTTCGCCGGGCAGGCGCGGCATGTCCACCGACATGTCGCCCACCGCGTAATGCTGCATTACCTGCAACATCGTGCCGATCAGGCCCACCTGCGCGCCGATCAATCCGTTGGTGTCATCAACCATCCGGCCGTAAGCACCCGGAAAGGCCTGTGCATCCATGCGGTAGCTCATCTGCCCGGCTTCGTGGCGCTGCGCCATGTCCGCCTGCGCGCTGGAGACATCGGTGAGCGTATTGACCACCTGCCCCATCGCCTGGCCGAGCAGGCCGATCTCGTCGCGATTGCTGACCGCAGCCTGCGCGGACAGATCGCCGGCCGCCACCAGGCGTGCCGCACGCGCAACGTTTTCGATGGGGCGCACGATCGAGCGCCGGATCCACCACCCCAGCACCGCCACCAGACAGAGCGCGGCAGCAATGGTGGCCAGTGCCGAATACACCAGCATGCGCTGCGCCGATTGCGAACTTGCCAGGACGGCGGCATCGGCCAAGGCCTTGCTGCGCGCGACCAGGGCCTCCAGCGTGTGGCTGGGCGCGCGGTCCTTGCCCTTGACCAGCTGGTCGCCCACCTGGGTGTCGTAGCCGGACGCGGCGAACTTGCCCAACGCCGCTTCGTAGCTGGTCTGCAGTTCCTGATGCGCCTTGGCGAAGTCCTGCGCCAACGCGCGCGCCTGCGGATCCTGCAGCGCACCGGCCAGCGTCGCGACACTGGCCTGCACGCTCTTGCCTTTGTCGCGGAAGGCGGTCAGATGCTTGTCGAGCAGTGCGGGGTCGCGGCCACGGATCAGCACGTTCTTCCACTCCTGCACCTGCAGGCGGAAATCGCGGGTGAGTGCTTCGCTGGCCGAGGCCTGCGCCACTTCCACCGGCACCTTGCCGGACAGGCTCAGCCAGGCAGAGCCCAGACCGCCAAGTGCACATAACAGGATGATCGACAGACCAAGCGCAAGGGCGCCCAGCAGCTTGCTTTGCAGACTGACAAAACGCGGGGATGGGGTGGACATGGTCGATCCGGTGACGGGTTCACCCAGGTTATCGACGCCAGCCATGCACTCTGAAGCATGCAAGCCTCCTGCACTTGTCCTCGTCCGGCCAGCAGCGTGGCAACCGAGCGGACGCTGCCGCAGCCACCGGGTGACGTGCATTCCTGGGCACGCCCAGCCCCCGGTCCGCAGCGCGCCCCCGACCGGATATCGCCGCCGGCAGCCGCAACCGCTGACGTCGTCAACAGGGCCGGCACCATCCCCTGACAGGCTTCACCTGCATCCCCGACCATCGCACCGGCGCGAGCAGGTCCGTATCCTTGCCGCGCATGACCGAGCCTGTGTTCCCCATCGCCCCACTGTTGCCGCAGATCCGCGACAGCCTCGCCGCCCATCCGCGGCTGGTACTCGAAGCCCCGCCCGGTGCCGGCAAGACCACCCAGGTGCCGCTGGCACTGCTGGATGCGCCCTGGCTGGCTGGCCGCAGCATCGTGATGCTCGAACCGCGCCGGGTGGCCGCGCGCAGCGCTGCGCTGTTCATGGCGCGCCAGTTGGGCGAGCCGGTCGGCGAGACGGTGGGCTACCGCATCCGCTTCGAAAACAAGACCTCGGCGCGCACCCGCATAGAGGTCGTCACCGAAGGCATCCTGACCCGGATGATCCAGGACGACCCGATGCTGGAACGCGTGGGGGCGCTGCTGTTCGACGAATTCCACGAACGCCATCTGGCCGGCGACCTGGGCCTGGCATTGGCGCTGGACGTGCAGGCCCAGGTGCGCGAAGACCTGCGCATCGTGGCGATGTCGGCCACGCTGGATGGCGAGCGCCTGGCCGGCTTTCTGGATGCGCCACGGCTCAGCAGCGCCGGGCGCAGCTTTCCGGTGAAGATCGCGCATTTCCCGGCGCGCCGCGACGAGGCCATGGAGCCGCAGACGCGCCGTGCAGTGGAACATGCCTTGGTCACCCATCCCGGCGATGTGCTGGTGTTCCTGCCCGGCCAGCGCGAGATCGCGCGCGTGCAGGCCGCCTTGCTCGATGTCCTGGACCCGGCCATCCAGGTGCTGCCCTTGCACGGCGAGCTCTCGGTGGACGCGCAAAGTCAGGTGCTGCAGCCCGATCCGCAGGGCCGCCGCCGCGTGGTGCTGGCCACCAACGTGGCCGAGTCGTCGGTGACCTTGCCCGGCGTGCGGGTGGTGATCGACAGCGGCCAGGCGCGCGAACCGCACTACGACCCCAACAGCGGGTTCTCGCGGCTGGATGTGGCCACCATCGCGCAGGCGTCGGCCGACCAGCGTGCCGGCCGCGCCGGCCGCGTGGCGAGCGGCTGGGCCTACCGGCTGTGGCCGCAATCGCAGCGGCTGGAACCGCAGCGGCGTGCCGAGATCACCCAGGTGGAGCTGGCCGGGCTGGCACTGGAGCTGGCCGCCTGGGGCAGCGATGCGCTGCGTTTTGTCGATGCCCCGCCCACCGGCGCGCTGGCCGCCGCACGCGAATTGCTGCAACGGCTGGGCGCGCTCAGCGACAGCGGCGGCATCACCGCGCTGGGCCGCCGCATGCTGGCACTGGGCACGCATCCGCGTCTGGCGGCGATGCTCGCGCAAGCCGGCGAACCAACGCGCCTGGCCCTGGCCTGCGATCTGGCCGCCCTGCTGGAAGCCCGCGATCCGCTGCGCCAGGGCGGCGATGGCCTGGCCGCACGCTGGCGCGCACTGGCCGCGTTCCGTCAGGGCCGCAGCGCGCCCGATGCCAACCGCGGCGGCCTGGCCGCCATCGACAGTGCCGCCAAACAATGGCGACGCCGGCTGCGCTGCGACAGCGCCCCGCCCACGAGCGTGGAGGCGCACGCGCTGGGCGACCTGCTCGCGCATGCCTTCCCCGACCGCATCGCCGCCCGCCACCCGGCCGACCCGCTGCGCTACCTGCTGGCCAACGGCCGCAGCGCGCGTCTGTTCGACCACAGCGATCTGCGCGGCGAACCCTGGCTGGTCGCCAGCGAACTGCGCTACGAAGCCAAGGACGCGTTGCTGCTGCGGGCCGCACCGGTGGACGAGGCCTATCTGCGTCGCAGCCTGCCCGAGCGCTTCGTGCAGCAGGACGTGGTGCAGTGGGACGCCGATAAACGCGCCCTCATCGCGCGCCGGCAATCCAGCTTCGACCGCATCGTGCTCGACAGCCGCCCCGCCGGCCGCGTCGACCCCGCGCAGGCGGCCGGCGCACTGACCGAAGCGGTGCGCCAGCTCGGCCTGGACGCCCTGCCCTGGACCGAGACCCTGCAGCAATGGCGCGCCCGCGTGCTGGCGCTGCGGGCATGGATGCCGGAGCTGGAGCTACCCGATCTCTCCGATGCCGCGCTGCTGGCCACACTCGACAGCTGGCTGCGCCCGGCCTTCGCCGGCAAGACCCGGCTCGACGCGCTGGATGAAGCCAGCCTGGGCGAAGCGCTCAAGGGCGCGCTGCCGTGGGAGCGCCGCCAGGCCATCGACCGCCATGCCCCCACCCGCATCAGCGTGCCGTCGGGCATGGAGCGGCAGATCCACTACGCGCTCGACCACGCGCAGCACCCGCTGCCACCGGTGCTGGCGGTCAAGCTGCAGGAACTGTTCGGCCTGGCCGAAACCCCGCGCATCGCCGACGGCCGCATTCCGCTGACCCTGCACCTGCTCTCGCCCGGCGGCCGCCCGCTGCAGGTGACCCAGGATCTGAAGAGCTTCTGGGCCACCACGTATCCGGATGTCAGGAAGGAAATGAAGGGGCGGTATCCGAGGCATCCATGGCCGGATGATCCGTGGACCGCCGCGGCCACCCACAGGGCAAAACCCCGCGGCACTTGATACGAGCCCCTGTCCCCGCGGGGCGAGAAGGCACGGCTTACGCACCAGTGGCGCGTGCGCCGCGGAGCGCCTGCATCGCACGCGCGCCGGGGCGCAGAGCGGGGGTTCGGGTAAGGGTACGGGGCGAAGCAGTCGTAGCGTCGCTTCTGAAGGCGCGGGGCGACGCGTTTTTCATTCCGGGCACTGGCAGATGCTTGAGGCGCACCCTCATCCGCTCCTTCGCTGCATCTTCTCCCCCTTGATAAGGGGAGAATGTCCCGAGGGGAGAAGCGACTTCAACGTCGACACCGGTCAAGTTTCAGACCTCCGTCTCTTGCGGGATAAGCGCCAGTCGCAGCGGTGCGTAGCATTCTTCCTAACCGCAAGCCAAACAGCGCCCGATTCCGCTAACACCGTCTATACGCACCAGCCCACAGACTGCGCCCCACGTACTCAGAAAGGAAACGCCTCCAATGAGCAAGCTGACTGTGATTACCGAACGCGCCCTGGAGCGTGCCCTGGAACTGGCAGGCAACGCGGGCGACCATCTGCGTCATGCCGCCTCCAACGCGGGCGACCAGGCCCGCCATGCGGGCAGCAGCCTGCGTCACTTCGGTCCCGGTGCCAGCGAATGGCTGAAGACCGGCGCGGCCCTGGGCGCAGTGCGCACCGGCGGCAAGGTCGCCAGCAAGCTGGTCAAACGCAACCCGGCGGTTACCGTGGCTGCCGCAGTCGCCGGCCTGGGCCTGATCGGCTACGCGGTATATCGCAAGCGTCAGCGTGACCAGCAGACCCTCGGTGGCAACGTGCACCGTCTGGACCGCGAACACGCCAGCAACGCCAGTGCCCGTCGTGCGGCCTACCAGCGCCGTGCTGCGGTCACGCCGAGCGACGGCATCGAGTAAGCCATCGCCTGCGTCGGACAGACGCAGATGGGTTAACACTCAACGCCACGGCCACGCGCCGTGGCGTTGTCGTTTGTGGCTGGCAACCCCGTACGGTTGGTCGCGTCCGGCTGGCATGCCAGGCACTGCGTGTTCTGGCTTATGGAAAGACTGCCGACTATGGAAAGACTGCCGACTGTGGAAAGACTGCTGACGCTGTGCATTGCGGTGCGTATCGCCAGGCATCCGCACCGCGACGCAACGACGCCGCACTAGCGTTTGCGTGTGCGCGACGGCCGCGGATGCGTGGTTGGGTCCGTTGTCCATTGGCCGGGGACGAGCGTGCCCAGGGTCCAGTCGCCAATCCCCACCCGGACCAGGCGCAGTGTGGGCAAGCCCACCGACGCGGTCATCCGCCGGACCTGGCGATTGCGCCCTTCGCTGATCTGCACTTCCAGCCACGCATCCGGCACGGTCTTGCGCATCCGTACGGGCGGATCACGCGGCCAGAGCGCTGGCGCGGGATCGAGCAGGCGCACCTTGGCCGGGCGGGTCGGGCCATCGTTGAGGACCACGCCATCGCGCAATGCCTGCAACTGCGCCTGCTGCGGGTCGCCTTCCACCTGCACCCAATAGGTCTTGGGCTGTTTGTGGCGCGGGTCGGTCAGCCGATGCGCCAGTGCGCCATCGTCGGTGAGCAACAACAGTCCTTCGCTGTCGTGATCCAGACGGCCTGCCGCATACACGTCGGCCGGCAGGCCGAATTCGGCCAGCGTGCGCTTGGGCGGGTGCGAGCGGTCGCTGAACTGCGATAGCACGCCATAGGGTTTGTTCAACAGCACCAGCATGGAGATTCCGTTTCGAAAGCACCGCAGGCGGCGGTGAAGCACACGCGTGTGGAGCGCGGTCCGCGCACCGGATGACAGTGACTATGATCGAGCGCTGCCACCGCGATTGCCATAGATGTGTCGTGACGCGGCCTGGGCATCGGATGCGCATCATCGATCAAGCGTCGTTTTCAGTATCGCCTGGCGCAGCGGCGAGATACCCGCATGCCGGCTACGGGGATGCCAGCCCGTGCATTTTCCACTGGCGCATCACGCCTGGAACGGAAAACGGATAGCAGCAGGGCTTGTTCAACAGCACCGGCATTGGAATCCGTTACGAAAGCGCCGCAGACAACGGCGATGGAGTACACATCCGCGAAGCGTCTCGACCGTGCGCCGCGGCAGTGCGTCTGATCAGGAGCCGCCACAACGCGCGCAGCAAGTACGTCGCGATGCGATCTGAGCATCGGAAGCACGGCATCGACGCGGAATCGTTCGCCAGGTCCTGCACCGCCTGGCGCAGCGGCGACATACCAGATGACTGGCTGCAAGCGTGCCGACCCTGCATTGTGCAATCGCCTACGTGGCCGGCGGGCGGCGAATACGACGCTCAAGCACATGCCTGCACCGTGCCGAACGCCATCCTCCACTCGGTACAGCGCCAACCACGCCGCCCTAGGCGGGCGTTTGGGCGAAACGCAGTGAACATCCTCTGTTTCGGTCGCTGCCTCAAGGTTTACAGCGATAGCACAACGACGAAGGCGCCACTGCGCCTTCGTCACCAGCGCGGCAGCGCCCCGCGCCAAAGCCTGCATGCCACCGCAACCTGCGCCGGCATGCAGGCTGGGCGATCACTGCTTGACGAATTTCAACGTCATGCGGTCGCTTTCGCCGATCGCCTTGTACCTGGCATCGTCGGCGGCATCGTGGCTGTTGCTCGGCGGCAGCGTCCACACGCCACCGGGATAATCCTTGGTGTCGCGCGGATTGGCGTTGAGCTCGCTCTTGCCGGCCAGCTTGAAGCCGGCCGCTTCGGCCATCGCAATCACCTGCGCCTGGCCCACGTAACCGCTCTTGTCATCGGCCGGCACATCGGCCTTGGCACGATGTTCGACCACACCCAGCACGCCGCCGGGCTTGAGCACCTTGTAGAAACCGGCAAACATCGCCTCGGCAGTGCCGGCCATGCGCCAGTTATGCACGTTGCGGAAGGTCAGTACCAGGTCGGCCGAGTTGTCCACGCCGAACGACGGCGACTTGGGCACATACGACACAAACGCCGGCTTGCCATAGATGTCGGGCTTGGCCTGGAACTTCTTTTCCAGCTCGTCGCGGGCGCGCTGGGCATAGTCGCGCGCGCGGCCTTCGGCAGCGGACGCCGGATCGACCACCGCCGCCACGTACTTGCCCTTCTCGCGCAGGTAAGGCGCCAGGATTTCCGAGTACCAGCCGCCGCCGGGCGTGACTTCGATGACGGTCTGGGTGGGCTTGATGCCGAAGAACGCCAGGGTCTGACCGGGGTGGCGATACTGGTCGCGCTGCACGTACACGCGGTCGCGCCAGTTGCCATTGATGGCAGTCTGCAGCGCGGCATCCGGCGCCGGCAGGCTGGCGCTGTCGGCCGGCTTCATCGCCATCGCCACTGGCGCACTCATCGCCACCATGACACTCATCACACACGCACAGGCCAGCTTGTTGCGGATCATCGCAGCGCCCTCTTCCGGGTAAAAGTAGCGCGAGCCTAGCATGCGGCCCGCGGCCTGCCATGTGCCCGAATCGCAGCGCTCGTCACCCGTGCCTGCTACCGCAATCGCCAAGTTGTTCACATCCTGTGAGCCGGCCGGTGCGATCGGCGGAACGCTGAATCCACATCGATGTCACACGCATCGTCGGTACGCATGACTATCCTGTCGGCAGTTCGAATCAGGAGCATCCGTGATGACTCATCCCCGCGCACTGGGCCGCTCCGGCCTGCAGGTTCAACCCATCGTCTTTGGTGGCAATGTGTTCGGCTGGAGCGCCGATGAGGCGACCTCGTTCGCGTTGCTGGACGCCTTTGTCGATGCCGGCTTCAATCTGATCGACACTGCCGATGCCTACTCCGGCTGGGTGCCCGGCAACCGCGGTGGCGAGTCGGAAACCATCATCGGGCGCTGGCTGGCACGCAGCGGCAAACGCGACAAGGTGCTGATCGCCACCAAGGTCGCCAAATGGAGCGAACACCCCGGGCTGTCGCCGGACAACATCGCCGCCGCCGTGGAGGATTCGCTCACGCGCCTGCAGACCGACGTGATCGATCTGTACCAGGCCCACGAGGACGACGAATCGATTCCGCTGGAAGCCACGCTGGCCGCATTCGGACGCCTGATCGAACAAGGCAAGGTGCGCGCGATCGGCGCATCCAATTACAGTGCCGCACGCCTGCGCGATGCACTGGACATCTCCGAGCAGTACACACTGCCGCGCTACGAAAGCCTGCAGCCGGAATACAACCTTTACGACCGCGCCGGCTACGAAGCGGAGCTGGAACCGCTGATACGCGAACGCGAGCTGGGCGTGATCAGTTACTACTCGCTGGCCAGCGGCTTTCTGACCGGCAAGTACCGCAGTGCCGACGACGCCGGCAAGAGCAGTGCGCGCGGTGCGTCGGTGGTCAAGCAATACGTCAACCCGCGCGGCCTGCGCATCCTGCAGGCACTGGACGACCTGGCGGCCAGCCACCGCGCAACACCGGCGCAGATCGCGCTGGCCTGGCTGATCGCACGCCCGGGGCTGACTGCACCGATCGTCAGCGCCACCAGCGTGGACCAGTTGCACGACGTGCTGGCGGCCGCGCAGCTGTCGCTCAGCGCCGAGCAGATCGCACAGCTGGACAGCGCCAGCGCGCCGGAACCGGAACCGGCGGCGGCATAACGCACCACGTCATTACGCACTCCCTCGCGCAGCCGCCCCCGCGGCTGTGCTCCCATGGCCGCGCTTGCGTGGCCCCGTTGCGAGGAACTCCCCCATGTCATCGATCACCAATCGCCGCGTCGTGCTGGCCTCGCGCCCGCAGGGCGAACCCAGCGCAGACAACTTCCGCATCGAAGAACGCAGCCTGCCGCCCACCGGGCATGACCAGGTCCTGGTACGCAACCGCTTCCTGTCCCTCGATCCGTACATGCGCGGACGCATGGATGACGGCCCGTCTTACGCTGCACCGGTGGCCATCGATGCAGTGATGGAAGGCGGCACCATTGGCGAAGTCATTCAATCGCATCACGCCGATTATCGGCCTGGCGATCTGCTGGTACTGCCTGGCGGCTGGCAGACCCACACGCTGCTTACCCCCACCACACCGCTACGCAAACTGCCCGACGACGACAGCCTTCCGCCCAGCACCGCGCTCGGCGTGTACGGCATGCCCGGCTTCACCGCGTATGCCGGCCTGCACGAGATCGGCAAGCCACAGGCCGGCGAAACGCTGGTGGTGGCTGCCGCCAGCGGGCCGGTCGGCGCGACGGTGGCACAGCTGGCACGGCTGCAGGGCCTGCGCGTGGTGGCCATTGCCGGTGGCGAGGACAAGGTGCGTTATCTGCGCGACTCGCTGAAGGTGGATGTGGCGCTGGATCACCGCGCAGACGACTTCGCCGAACAGCTGCGCGCGGCCACGCCCGACGGTATCGACATCTACTTCGAGAATGTCGGCGGCAAGGTGTTCGATGCGGTGCTGCCGCAACTCAACGATTTCGCCCGCCTGCCGATCTGCGGCGTGATCGCCACCTACAACAGCCGTGGCCAGGTGTTGCCGGGCCCGGATCGCCTGCCGGAGTTCATGGGCCTGATCCTGCGCAAGCGCCTGACCGTGCGCGGCTTCATCCAGCACGATCTCATCCGCCTGATGCCGGCCTTCCTGCGCGAGATGGGCCAGTGGCTGCGCGAGGGCAAGATCCACTATCGCGAGCATGTGCTGCACGGGCTCGATGCCGCACCGCAGGGGCTGATCAGCCTGTTGCGCGGCGAAAACTTCGGCAAGGCCGTGGTCGCACTCGACTGATCAATTCGCAGCGCTCCACCGGCTCTTACGATTCCCCATTCCCCATTCCCCATTCCCCCAAGGAACACAATGACTGTCCCCGCATTCGGCCTCGGCACCTTCCGTCTCAAGGACCAGGTCGTCATCGACTCGGTACGTAATGCACTGGAGCTGGGCTACCGCGCCATCGATACCGCACAGATCTACGACAACGAGGCGCAGGTGGGCCAGGCCATCACCGCATCCGGCGTGCCGCGCGATCAGCTGTACCTGACCACCAAGATCTGGGTCGACAAGTTCGCCCGTGACGCCGTGATCCCCAGCCTGCAGGAAAGCCTGCGCAAGCTGGGCACCGACCATGTCGACCTCACCCTGATCCATTGGCCTTCGCCAAAGGATCAGGTACCAATGCGCGAGTACCTGGAAGCCTTGGCCGATGCGAAGGCACAAGGCCTCACGCGCGCCATCGGCGTGTCCAATTTCACCATTGCGTTGATCAGGCAGGCCATCGAGATCCTGGGCGCCGAGGCAATCGCCACCAACCAGATCGAGGTGCATCCGTATCTGCAGAACCGCACCCTGATCGCGTTCCTGCGTGAGCAGGGAATCCACGTCACCTCCTACATGACGCTGGCCGTGGGTGAGGTCTTGAAGGATCCGGCGATCCTGGCCATTGCCGCGCGTCACGCGGCCACGCCGGCACAAGTCACGCTGGCCTGGGCCCTGCAGCAGGGCTATTCGGTGATCCCGTCTTCGACCAAGCGGGCAAATCTGGAAAGCAATCTCAAGGCGCAAGCGCTGCATCTGAGCGAGCAGGACATGGCCGAGATCGCTGCACTCGACCGCGGGCAGCGCCTGGCCAATCCCAAGGCGATTGCGCCCGATTGGGACTGATAGCGCGCACGGCCGCGCCACATGGTGTGAGTCGTCCGGCAGTGCACAGCGCAAGGAACGGGCGATTGGCCCTACGCGCGCGGGCGCCTGCCGAGCCTGCCTGACGGCCACGCGATAAGACTATGGCGGTGCTGCTGCCGGTCCCATCTTTAGCGCGATGCGCGCCAGCGTGCGATGGCCGCTCGTCGTCGCACGCTGGTGAGCCGGTCGCAGCGCTGCTACGGTGCCGGCACAGGGGGGGAGTCTCGCTCACGGAGTTCTGCCCATGCATCGCGCATCCGTTCTGACCCGCCGCGACATCGACGTTGACGCAGAGATCGCCTACTGGCGCGATGTCCACGCCGAAGGCCATCTGGGCGGCTACGATTTTTCCGATTACGCCCGCGTGCTGACATTGGGCTACGACATCTACCTGGCCTACCCACGTGCGACCGAGGCGCAGCTGTATCGCGTGCTGCAGGACGGGTATTACCACTACCAACCGGTACTGTCGGTGCCCTGGGATCAGGCGCGCTGGATCGTGCGACATGCCTGGCGGCATATGGAAGAAGCCAACGTGCTGCATTGAGACCGCTGGCAGTCACACTCATGTAGCGGCGTACGTGAGCGCGATGCACGGCTCCGTTCGGCGCAAACGTCGCATCCTTGTTGGCAAACGGTATGCAGGCGAAAACGTTGTGGTGGAGCAGATTTGCCTGCCACTGCGGGACAGTGATGGCCGCCTTGCGCAGCGACGTTGCGTATGGCGCGTGGCTCGGCACGTACGCGGCTCACACCATTAAAGGACGGTCTGCGCATCAGGCAACTGCAGCCGCGCCAAAGCGGGAAGCCGGCTATTACCGCGCTTTCTGCGCTGCTGAGGCCAGCCGAAACGGATCTCGCGCCAGGGCCTCTGATACCGAATTGGAACCAGCGATTCATGCCGCGCTGTCGTGTCGCATACAGGCAGATGACTCGGAGCGGCTAACAGGCCTAGCGAGAGTGACCAGGGAGAGCAGGCACGCAGCCACCGGAGAGCGCGACGTCAGACCAGAGTGACCAACGCCGGCCGCGCCAGCCAGGCGACTGCGCAGCCGTCCTGGTCGCCGTGCTTAGTTCAACTGCCCCATCGCCACTGCCTGACGATCGATGCGGTGTTTTTCCGCCAGGGCCTGCATGCCCTGCAGCGTGGAGGCGATCAGGCTTGCGTAGCGCAGCCGCCACAGCGTGGCGCGGTCGTTGTCGTCCTGGGTGCTGCCCAGCCCGTCCAGGACCTGTGGCAGGCGGCGGTCCGCCAGCGCCGAGGCGGCCAGGTACGGCTTTTCGGGCGCAATCACGTCCACTGGCGCGCGCCAATCGTTGGCGACGTGGCGGGCGATGCCGGCCAGATGCGACAACTGGTGCATGCCGATCAGCGTTTCGTGCAGCATCTCGCGGCACGCCCATTGCCACAGCGCCACCTTTTCCGACGGGTCCTGGGCAATTTCGGTCAGCGCCAGGTCCACCTTTTCGATACGTGAGTCGAGCATTGCTGAGCTCCGATGCTGCTGTGCAACATAATTCACACCATCGGCTGTGAGAATCAAGTGAGCCAGCCGTTTGAAAGATGTCAGCGTGCGGATGCTCGACCCGGTTCACGCTTCAGCATAGACCGCGATCGGCTGGCACCGCCGGCCCCCTGACTTCCTGCCCATGCAGTCTGCCCGGCGATGCGTGATGCTGCAGTCCCGTCCAGCGGCCACCCGCATGCGCCTTGTTCTCGTGCCGCTTGTGCTGCTTGCGACCTGCGCGGCGCATGCCGAGCCGGCCGCACCGACACTGGCGTCCCGCCAATGCGCGGTGAGCACGTCCTACGACGTTCTGGCCGACAGCGGCGGGATCTGGCTGCGTCGCAAGCAGGGCGCGCCGCGCGAGATCTTCTTCCATGGCGGCGAGCTCAACGTGGACCGCCAGCCGCAGCCAGTCAGCGCCGCCGACGCACAGCGCTTGCGCGAGCTCGAGCAACGCACCCGCGCGCTGATGCCGGCGGTGACCTCGATTGCGCATTCGGTGGTGGACATCACCTTCGATGCGCTGGGCGGGGTGGTGCATGTGCTGTCCGGTAGCGCGCGCCAGCAGCGCAAGGTCGAGCGGCTGCGGACCGGCGCGCTGGCGCAGGTCGATGCCAGCCTGGGACTCGGGCGCTGGGAGCAGGAGTTGTTCGATGCGCGTTTCCAAGCCAGCGTCGAGCACGCCGCCGAAGACCTGGCCGGCAGCCTGACCCGCAGCGTGATGTGGACGGTGATGACTGGCCGCGCCGGGCAACTGGAGCGACGTGGCGCCCAACTGGACGCGCGGCTGGAACAGCAGATGCAGCAGCGCAGCCAGGCGCTGGAGGCACAGGCGCGCGCGGTGTGCGTGCAGGCGCAGGCGCTGTACGTCCTCCAGCAGTCACTGGACTATCGCTTTGGCGGCGAACCGCTGCAGATGCTGGAACTCACCCCGCCCGCGCACCACGAAGACGCGCCAGCAGCGGGCACCATCGTGGCCGCTGCCACGCAATAGGCGCAACGCCAGCGGGTTGGTTGATTGCCGTGTGCAGAGGCGCTATACGCAGGACTGCGTTGCAGATCCCTGCGGCCTCGCTTCACTGACGGCCTGACCGGGAAGCGCATCCGGCCCCGTGCGCCGCGGCCTAGCGCAGCAGCCAATCCCGCAACGCCTGCGACACCGCCTGCGGTTGCTCCAGCGGCGACAAGTGTCCGCACGTGGGCAGCTGCACCAGCTGTGCCTGCGGCGACAGTGCCGCCATTTCTTCATGCAGGGCCGGTGGGGTGATCGCATCGTCCGCACCGCACAGGACCAGCATCGGTCCGGCATAGGCGCGCAGCAAGGCGCGGCCATCGGCCCGCTGCAGGCGGTTCTGCCGCAAGAAGACCTCCACGCCCAGCCGCTGGGTCATGCCGCGCACGCGTTCCAGCAGGGCCTCGTCCTGCCAGCGCGAGGGATGCACGTAGTGCCGCATCAGCCGTTCGCCGAAGCCGTGGAACGCGCTGCCGGCACGGACGCTGGCTTCCTGGGCGCGCCGCTGCGCGATGCGCTCGGGCGTATCGGCACGTGCCGATGTATCCAGCAATGCCAGTCGCTCGATCCGCTCGGGCGCGATGCGCAGCAGTTCCTGGGCGACGTAGCCGCCCAGCGAAAAACCGGCCAACGCAAACCGTGCAGGTCTCTGGTCGAGCAACTGCAAGGCCAATGTGCGCATGCTGTCGGCACCGGTCAGATCGCCGACCACGCAGTCGGCCAGGTCGGCCAGCGCAACGCGCTGCGCCTGCCACAGGTCGGCATCATTGAGCAGCCCGGGCAGCAACAGAAGGGTGGGACGTGCTGCGCTCATGCGACGGCAGGTCCGGGCGATGGCAGGAGTGGTGACGGTGTCATCGATGCAGTGTGCCGCGCCTGCACGGCCGACGAAATGGTCAAGGCGTCAACGCAAACGGCCCGACGCATGCGCCGGGCCGTTTGCTGACATCGCCGTGCGCGTGGCGCACGGCCCAGGCCGATCAGGCCAGGGTCAGGGTGACGTCGATGTTGCCGCGGGTCGCGTTGGAGTACGGGCACACCTGGTGCGCCTTGTCGACCAGCGCCTGCAGTTCGGCCTTGTCCATGCCCGGCACGGCGACACGCAGTTCGACCGCGATACCGAACCCGCCCGGAATCTGGCCGATGCCGACGCTGCTGTCGATGCTGACTTCGCCCGGCAGCTTGAGCTTGTCCTGCGCCGCCACGGCCTTCATCGCACCGATGAAGCAGGCCGCGTAACCGGCCGCGAACAGCTGCTCGGGGTTGGTGCCATCGCCGCCGGCGCCGCCAAGTTCGCGCGGGGTGGACAGCTTGGCATCCAGCGCCTTGTCCGAGGACACGGCACGGCCTTCGCGGCCGCCGGTGGCAGTGGCGTGGGCGGTGTAGAGGATCTTTTCGGGTGGGGCCATGGTGGTTCTCCAGGGTTGAGCGCAGTGCGCGTTGAAGACAGTGAAGAGGGATGACTGCAGGTGCGTCAGCGTCTGCGGTCCAGGGTGAATGTCCGATGCTGCCGATGACCGGCTAGGCCGTGCCCAGGCCGGTGCGGAGTTTTTCCAGGTCGTGCTTGAGCTGACGCAGTTCGTCCAGTGAGCAGGCCGAGGCGCAGAACACCTGCTCGGGCACGCCGCCGGCCTTGCTGCGCAGCGCACGGCCGGCGTCGGTGAGCGCAATGATGACCTGGCGTTCGTCACTGGTCGCGCGGGTACGCGTCACCAGGCCGGCGGCCTGCAACCGCTTGAGCAAGGGCGTCAGCGTGGCCGAATCCAGATACAGCCGCTCGCCGATCTCCGACACGCTGCGGCCGTCGGTTTCCCACAGCACCAGCATCACCAGGTATTGCGGATAGGTCAGATCCAATGCCTTGAGCAGCCCGCGGTAGAGCTTGTGCATCGCCAGGTTGGCCGAATACAGCGCAAAGCACAGCTGGTTATCGAGCTGCAGCAGAGCGTCGGTGCGGGCTTGATTGGCGGGTGCGGTATCCATGGCTGCAATCTACATAGCGCGCTATTTAATTGCAAGCTATTTCTTGGCTGGCGCCTGAGCAGCAGGCGTGCGGCATTCGCCATCCTTGGGCCACGGTCGTTATTTCGGTGGTTGTCAGAAGACTCACATCGGTCGCCCTTGGCCGCATCGGGCGATGCAGGCGCCGATGGTGCAATGCCCAGGTTGCGGCCGCATGTCGCAGCGGTCCGCTCGCTGTTGGGCCAACGCCACACGCAGTAGCGTCGTCGAACCCGACGCCGGCCACGCCTGCCCCATGGCCTGGCCGACCGGACAGCGCCCGGCCTCGACCAATGCGCCGAACGCCGCAAACCGGGCAGTGCCGTCGCTGGACTGCAGCTGCCGGGTCAAACGCCGCCTACGCCCGGTGCGCGGTGGCCAGATACTCCGCGCTCTGCATTTCGATCAGGCGCGAGGCGGTGCGTTCGAAGGCACCGGCCAGGCGCTGGCCGCTGTACAGGCCCGGTGGGGCGTCCTGCGCGGTACAGACCAGGTTGACGTGGCGGTCGTACAGCTCGTCGATCAGGTTGACGAAGCGGCGCGCGGCATCTTCATTCATGCGGTCGAAGTGCGGAATGCCGCCCAGCAGCACCGTGGTGAACTCGCGTGCGATCTCGATGTAGTCGGCCGGTCCGCGCGGGCCTTCGCACAGCGAGGCGAAATCGAACCACGCAATGCTCTTGCCGCGTGCGCGCACCGGAATCTTGCGCGCCTCGATCTCGATATTGCCCGCGCGTGGTTCGGCATTGCCGCTCAGTTCGCTCCAGCGTTGCAGCAGCCAGTCATCGGCCTGCGCATCCAGCGGCGCGCGGTACACCGGCGAGCGCGTCAGCGCGCGCATGCGGTAATCCTCGGTGCCCTCGGCGTAGAGCTCCACGCAGAATTTCTGCAGCAAGCCGATCGCCGGCAGGAAGCTGTCGCGCTGCAGGCCGTTGGCGTAGAGATTGTCCGGCGCAGTGTTGGACGTGGTCACCAGCGTCACGCCTTCGGCGAACAGGCGCTCCAGCAACCGTGCCAGCAACATCGCATCGCCGATGTCGGTGACGAAGAACTCGTCCAGCACCAGCACGCGCAGGTTCTCGCGCCATTGCTGGGCAATCCGGGCCAGCGGATCGCTCTGCCCGGCGTGCTCGCGCAACTGTTCGTGCACGCCGCGCATGAAACGGTGGAAATGCGTGCGGTACTTCTGCTTGATCGGCAGGCCGTCGTAAAACAGATCCACCAGGAAGGTCTTGCCGCGCCCCACTCCACCCCAGAAATACAGGCCACGCACCGGCTCGGGCTTTTTCCAGAAGGCCGACAGCCGGTCCAGCCAGCCGTCCTGCGCGCTCTCCAGCAGCGCCTCATGGATACGGTCCAGTTCCGCCAGGGCCGCCTGCTGGGCGGGGTCGGCGCGCCAGTCGCCGCGTTGTACGCCGGCGGCGTAGCGCTGCGACGGGGTCATCTCACTCATCGTGTTCTCCGCGGGCCGGCTGCTGCCCTGCCCGCTCAACGGCGCATCGGCAGGCGATGCGCATGGGCCGTGCCGCAGTCAGACAGCGGCCGGCAACCAGCGCCGGACACCATGCTGGATCGCACCGCGCAGGTCGATCAATTTGCGGTGGAAGAAGTGGCTGGTGTCGGGCATGCGCACCAGCTCGGGCTGTTGTTCCAGCGTCTCCAGCCAGTCGTACACCGCCTGCGGATCGACGATCTCATCGGCATCGCCCTGGATCACCAGCCACTGCGCCGGCGGCTGCATGTCGCTGAAGTCCCAGCGCCCGGCCGGCGGTGCGATCGAGATCAACGCCTGCGGCGCCAACACACCGGCCGCGCGCAGCGACACATACGCACCAAAGCTGAAACCCGCCAGCCACAGTGTGTCGCCGGGCCGCTGCGCACGCACCCACTCGGCGACCGCGCGCAGATCGTCCTGCTCGCCGTCGCCATGGTCGAACGCGCCGGCCGAATTGCCGACGCTGCGGAAATTGAAGCGCACCACGGTGATGCCGAGTTCGCGCAGCGCGCGCGCGGCCATCGTGACGACCTTGTTGTGCATGCTGCCGCCCTCGGTGGAGAGTGGATGGCAGACGATGGCAGTGACCGGTTGCGCGGTGACATCGCTCTCGGGCAGATCGATCGCGACATCGAGCGGGCCGACAGGCCCGTCCAGCGTCAACGCAGCCGATTCGGTAGGGAATGGGGGATTGGACATGCCGTCATAATAGCCGCCCCGCCGGCCGCGTTCATCGCCCTGCCTGCACACTTCGTTGCGTTGCCCATGCATTTTCTGGTGTTTGCCGTTATCTGCAGTGTCCTGGTGTCGGTGGTGTTGAAGCTGGCACCGCGCCGCGATATCGACGTGTTTCAGGCCATCACCTGGAACTACGCCACCGCCAGCGTGCTGGCCGTGGCCCTGCTCAAGCCCTCATTCGCCAGCCTGAGCGCGGCCAGCACTCCCTGGGCGGCACTGCTGGGCCTGGCGATCGCATTGCCGGGCATCTTCCTGGTGCTGGCGCGCTCGGTACGCGTGGCCGGCATCGTGCGCACCGATGTGGCGCAGCGCCTGTCGCTGTTGCTGTCGCTGGCAGCGGCCTTCACCGTGTTCGGCGAAAGCGCCGGCCCCTGGAAGCTGGCGGGCCTGGCGGTCGGGTTGCTGGCGATCGTCGGTATCGTGCAGCGTCCACGCAACGCCGTTGCACTTGAGCCTGCATCCGACGGCAGCGCGCCTGTGCGCGCGTGGCCATGGCTGCTGGGCGTATGGGCCGGCTTTGCGGTGATCGATGTGTTGCTCAAGACCATCGCCTTGTCCGGAACCCCCTCGCTGACGGCATTGACGCTGTGCTTTGCCATCGCCTTCGTTCTGCTGCTGTGCGTGCAGGTACTGCGCATGCGCCGCGGCCATCGCCTGCATGCGCCCAGCATGGCCGCCGGCCTGCTGCTGGGCGTGCTCAACTTCGGCAACATCCTGTTCTACGTGCGCGCGCACCAGAGCCTGCCGCAGAGCCCGGCGACGGTGTTTGCAACGATGAACATCGGGGTGGTGGCACTGGGCGCGGTGATCGGCATCCTGGCCTTTGGCGAGCGCACCACGCGCTGGACGCGCGTGGGCCTGACGCTGGCGGTCCTGGCCATCACCCTGATCGCGTGGGGCTCGCGCTGACGCTGCTGCCGGTTTAGGCAGTGCGCATGGCCGGCAGCAGGCGCGCCGCTCAGCGCTCCCATTGCGGAAACGGGTCGTCCAGCAGTTGCCAGTGCGCCGGGCCCTGGCGCAGTTCCTGGTCGCTGAGCAGGCAGGCATCCAGCGCCGCACGTGTGCGTGGCGCATCCATCTCCACACCGATCACCGCCAGCTCCTGGCGGCGATCTCCCCACAACGGATGCCACAGCCGCTGCATGGCGGCGTACTCGCTGGCATCGCCGACTTCATGCGGCTGCGGCAGCGGTGCGGTCCAGCACCGGATCTGCTGCCGCTGCCAGCCGATATCGGTATACGGCAACGGCGTCATACCGATCGCCACGGGCTGACCCTGCAGCTGCGCATCCACGCGGTGGCGCGCAGCAAACCAGAACCCGGCCGCATTGGTCTGGGTGGCGCCGCCCACGCTGGACAGCTCGCCGACCCAGTCCATGCGGCTGGCCAGCCAGAAAAAGCCCTTGCTGCGAATCACCTGCGGCAGACCGCTGTGCACCATGCGCGCGAAGCGCTGAGGATGAAACGGGCGACGTGCGCGGTACACGAAGCTGCTGATGCCGTATTCCTCGGTTTCCGGCGCGTGCTGGCCGCGCAGTTCCTGCATCCAGCCCGGTGACAGCTGCGCGCGGGTGAAGTCGAACCTGCCTGTATCGAGCAGGTGGTGCAGCGGCACGTCGCCGTGGCTCGCCTCCACGATCTGCGCCTCGCGGTTGAGCGCACGCAGCACCGCGCGCAGGCGCTGGCGCTGCGCCGCATCGATGCGATCGCACTTGCTGATCACCAGCACGTCGGCAAATTCCACCTGCTCGCCCAGCAGTTGCACCAGCCCGCGCGTATCGTCCGGGCCGGCCTGCTGGCCCAGCTCGGCGAGCGTGGACGCCGACCCGAAATCGCGCAGGAAACTGCTGCCATCGACCACGGTCACCATGGTGTCGAGACGGGCGATGTCCGACAGGCTGAAGCCGTCGGCATCGCGCACTGCAAAGGTGGCCGCCACCGGCATCGGCTCGGCGATGCCGGTCGATTCGATCAGCAGGTAGTCGTAGCGGCCGTGCTCGGCCAGGCGTCGCACCTCTTGCAGCAGATCGTCGCGCAACGTGCAGCAGATGCAGCCATTGCTGAATTCCACCAGGGTCTCTTCAGTGCGACGCAGCGCCGCGCCACCGTCGCGCACCAGCTGCGCATCGATATTGATCTCGCTCATGTCGTTGACGATCACCGCCACCCGCAACCCGTGGCGGTTGTGCAGGATGCGGTTGAGCAAGGTGGTCTTGCCGGCACCCAGAAAGCCGGACAGCACGGTAACGGGAAGACGCGAATCGCGGACGGAAGACGGGGACATCCGGACAACCTCGGGGGAATGAAATGTTACTATATAACACTTGATCGACGAGACCGATGCCATGCGGGCCCCTACTTCCTTCTTCGACAGCTCGGCCATCGCGCTGTCCAGCCTGTGCCTGCTGCACTGCCTTGCATTGCCCCTGCTGGCGGCCGCCCTGCCGCTGCTGGGAGCCTGGAACCAGGCCGAGTGGGTGCACGTGGTCTTTGCGACGTTAGCCGTGCCTCTGAGCGGCTACGCGTTGTGGAGCACGCATCGGCGCCATGCGCTGCCAACTGCGGTGTGGGCCCTGGCCGGCTGCGGACTGGCCGGCCTGGTGCTGGGCGCCAGTGGTCTGACTGGCGAACACCTGGAAACACCGATTACGGTGACCGCCAGCCTGCTGCTGGCCAGCGCGCACGTGCTCAACCTGCGGTTGCGCGGCCGCCATGGGAACTGTGCTGGCTAGCCACGTGCGCCGCGCCCGCCGACCGGGCTGCCGGCGTGTCGGCGACACCGACGCGCCCAAAGGCCAGGCCGGACTCTACACCCGACGCCGCCTCCACCAGGCGCGCGAAGCACACGACGCCATCGACCAGGCAATGTCATCGTGCGTGCTCCAGATCCATCCAGTGTGTAGTACGACGCCGCAAGCGTCCTTTCGCTCGCTGGCGGCGATCTGCGTCATCACCGATCAATGATGTCCCACGCGCGGGAGATCGCGTGTTCGGTTCACGCGCCCTGCGTTCGCGGCCCACGGCGTTCGGTCAAACAAGGCCGTTAGCGTAGACGCATGAGCAGGGCGTGGTGCCCGGTTGGAGCGGGTGATGCGCCTGAAATCGCTGTGGAAGAGCATTCAACGAATGCCCGGTCTCGTGGTTGTCGTCAGCGCATCCAGTGGCGAGACAAGGTGGTGGACGTCCCAGCCGCCGTCGCACCGGGTGCCACAAACCGCAAACCCGTCCTGCACGGTGGCACCAGCGCAACAGAAGGGTGTGCGCATGCGCGCGTTATCGTGCGGGCAGAAAGCGCAACAGCGGGTACTGCATCGGCGTGCCGAGTTGCCTGCATGCGCACTCGTCATCGCATTGACGCCAGAGCCGCCAGACACATCGCAGATGCCTGCGCAGGCGGCTCTGCTGCTGAAGGCAATGAATCGCCGTCTACTCGACGTGAACCCGCAGTATCACGCCATCACCACCCGGCTGTTCCTGGAAGATCGCGACGCGCTGCCCCAGGAACAAGGCGCGCTCGATCAGCGCAATGAGCTGTTGGCGCAACTCAATCAGCTGCGCGATCTCCAGCTGCATGCCCTGCTCGCTGCGCTCGCTCCACTGCAGCGTATTCGCAAGCAGGAAGCGCAGCGCGACAGCGCGTTACGGACCGACTCGCAGGACCGGAGGCTGCACGATGACGCACAGGCACCGGCAGACGACACAGGCGACCGGCCAAACTCCGTGGCTCAGGCGTACCAGGACGCGGTGGAACTGCTGGAAACACTGCAGGACAGCGCTGCGCCCTGTGCGCTGATTCAGCAACTGCAATGCCTCATGCATGACTACCGGACGCTGTGACCCTGGAACGGCCGCTCGGCAACGCCACTCCGCAGCGCGAGCGGGCTTACTGATGCGCGCCCGCGCCTGTGCAGAAGCAGTCGGTCCAGCCGCCTTCCTCTGACAACGCCTCGCCGCGCCTCTTCAACAGCGAACTGCACATCGCACGCGTGCTAGAGCGAAAACCCCAGCAGCACCGGATCGTGATCGGAGCTGCGCCACGGACCAGGCAGATTGCGTTTGGCATAACCGGCGTCGTCCATCGCGTCGGCGTTGATATGCCATTCGACCGCGCCACGCAGCTGCTTGGCCATTGCCGGGCTGAGCAAGGCATGGTCCAGCCGCCCGCTCATGCCATCAAAGACGTAGCTGTAGGGCTGCTTCACCCCCGCTACTGCAAATGCGTCCTGCCAGCCGCTGGCGCGCAGGCTGCGCATCGGCGTTTCCATCGCATACGCATTGAAGTCGCCCAATAGCACCGCCAGCCGGGTCTGCGCGCCGGTGGGGTCGGTTTGCAGCCATTGGTGCAGGCGCTTGGCCGATTCAGTGCGGGCCGCGTTCCAGCAGGCCTGGCCGTCGAGCTGGTCGGCATCGGCGCCACTGGCGTTACCGCACCCCTTGGATTTGAAGTGATTGGCGACCACCACGAAGGTCGCCCCGCGGGTGCTGCGAAACGCCTGCGCCAGCGGCACCCGGCTATGGCTGTCGAACGGCCCGCCGGTCAGCGTGGCCGGCTTGCCGACCAGGGTGACCTGGCTGCTGCGGTAGATGATGCCGACCCGGATCGCATCGTCGCCGGGGCCACTGCCGGTATCGACGAACCGCCAATCCTTGTCGGTGCCGGCGGCGTTGAGCGCAGCCACCAGTTGCGCCACCGCGGTGTCGCCGTCGTTGCCGTCGTTTTCCAGCTCCATCAACGCGGCCACATCGGCGCGCAACGGCACGATGGTGGCGACCAGCTTGGTCAGCTGCGCCTGGAACTGCTCAGCCGTGCGGGCGCCGCGCTTGGTCGGAAAACCGCCGCCGCGTCCATTGCCGTTGAAGAAGTTCTCCAGGTTGAACGAGGCAATGCGCAGATCCCCTCCCACCTGCGGTGCCACGGCGGTCGGCATGGCCGGCAGGTTCAGCGGCGCCAGCACCTGGATGCGGTACTGCCCGTCGTAGCGCTGGTCGACGATGCCATCGACCGATTTGAGCAGGCTGCCGCTACGCAGCACCGCATCGGCGGGCAGGTAGGACACCGTCTTGGGGTTGCGTCCGTTGCGGGCGTCGTCCAGCAACACCCGGCGACGCGCGTTGTCCGCCTCCACCTGCGCGAACGCCGGCGTGCCGGTTGCAGCCACCTCGGCCGGCTGCCACAACCGCCCGCCGAAGCCGGCAATCAGCTCACCGTAGGTGGCCAGCCGGTCGCTGCCGTTGAGTGTCAGTGCCGCGATGCGGACATGCTCGCCTTCCAGCGCCTCCCAGTTGGCGGGCGGCCCGCTGAGCATGCGCACCGGCACCGGCTGGCCGCTGGCGAGCCGCTCGATGCTGCTGGCGTCCACGCTGGTCAGGCTGGCCTGGCCACCGGCCGATACTTCGCGCACCGTCCCGACGATGCGCACGCGATCGCCCACTGCCACCTGCGCATCGCCGACGCCGGTGACGAACAGCCCATGCGAGCGCCGTGGCTCGAAACCGGGCTGCTGCACGAACAGCCCGGCCAGCCCGACGCGCGTATCGGCGGTGACGATGCCCTCCACGTCCACCATGCGGCCGTCATACGGGCTGCGGCTGTCCTCGCCCTGCACATCGGCAATCGAGAGCCGCTGCGCGGCGCCATCGGCGGCGCTGCACAGCAGCGGAGCCAGGAGACCGACCAGACCGAGCACAACCAGCGGGCGACGCGACATCGAACGACTCTCCATCAAGGTGGACCAAATACAAACGCCGCCCGGAAGGCGGCGCGTGACAACGAAAGCGCGGAAACAGGCTAACAAACCGCGATGAAGCGACGCCAGGCGGGATCACTGCGCTAGCACGGTGCCCCCCTGCACGGCACTGCGCTTGGCTGTTCGTGCTGCTCCGCTGGCTGCGGGCACCGCGTCCAGGGCAACGACGGACGACGACGCCAGCCAGCCAGGAACCCGGCACAACCGCGGCCCTGCTCCCGAGCGCCGCGCCCGTCGAGGTCTTATTTCAGATTGCCCAGCATCCAGTCGACGGTGGCACGCACCTGCTCTTCGGTCAGCGCCGGGTTGCCGCCCTTGGGCGGCATGATGCCGCCATCCGGGCCGGTGTAGCCCTCGATCGCGTGCTTGTACAAGGTGTCCTTGCCCTGGGCGATGCGCGCATCCCAGTGCGAATGATCCAGCGTCGGTGCCTTGCCGACCCCGGTGGTATGACACGCGGTGCACAGGTTGTTGAAGATGGTCTTGCCATCGGTGGTGCCGCCGTAGGCGGACTGCGAGGCTGCCTTGGCCAGCGCTGCAGCCTGGGCCGCCGCCTGGGCCGCCGCACCGGTGGTGCCCGCGTAGACGGCGCCGGCCGGCGCGATGCGTTGCTGCACGCGCTTGGCGGCAGTCGGCGAAACCTCATCGGGAATGGCACGTTGCAAATAAGCTGCCAGGGCGATCAGCCCCAGGGTGATCACTACCAGTAAACCGATCACCATCGAGAATTTTTTCAGGAACTCGAGGTCGTAATTCCGCACGCGCTCACCCCTGGCTGTTGGTCGAAGACCTCTGCTAGCGCCGGAGTATAGAGCACAGTTCACGCCAGTCTGACCAGCGCGCATGACAGTTTCGCCTCCGATGTGCGCTGCACCCCAGTGGGCCGGCGCTCCTGTCGGCGGCCACGCTTGCGCCCGCCGGAGAATTGCCGCAACGCCGCATACGCGCATTGGTCTCCTATGTGGGAATTGCGTATCATTCCCAACAACACACGGTGGCGCGGTTCTCGCCTCGCCGGTCCCGCCCTTGAGGAGTCGCCGCGATGAAGTCCTTCCTGCTGTCCTGCCTGGTCTTGGCCAGCATCAGTCTGTCTGCCCAGGCCCACGAAATCTGGATCGAGCGCGATGGCAGTGGCCCGGTACGCATCTACTTCGGTGAGCCGGCGCAGGAAACCCTCGACCACGGCCAGGACGAGATCAAGCGCGTGGTCAAGCCGAGCGTGTTCGGCACTGCCGGCAAGGCCGGTGCCCTGCAGCGCGGCAGCGAGTTCCTGACCGCGCCGCTGTCCGGCAGCGGCGATGCCTGGCTCAGCGACGACAGTGTGTTCGAACCGTGGAAGGGCGAAGCCGGTGGCTTCGAGGCCGTGAGTTATTACGCCCGTGCCGGGCGCGCCACCACCTCGGCCAAGCTGGATCTGGAACTGGTTCCCACGACGGCGAATGGCAACACGCTCACCGTGCTCTATCGCAACAAGCCGTTGCCCAAGGCCGAAGTCACCGTGATCGACCCGCAGAAGTGGCAGAAGACGCTGACCTCCGACGCCAAGGGCCAGGTCACGCTGCCCACGCTGCGCGCCGGCCGCCACATCCTGGTGGTCAACACCAAGGAACCGGTGAAGCGCGAGATTGCCGGCAAGCAGGTCACGCTGGTGCACCACATCAGCACCCTGACCTTCCAGGCCGACTAACGGCAGCCCCGCAGTCCCCCGCATGTCGACCGCTGCCCAACCGCTGACCTGGTTCAGACGCCCCTGGCTGGGCGTGCTGTCGCGCACCCTGGCCGCCATTTTCGGCGGGTATGCGCTGGCCAGCGCCACCAATCTGGTGCTGGCGCTGGTGCTGCCGATGCCGCGCAGCGAGGCGGTGTTGACCAGCATGCTGCTCGGCATCGTGGTGTGCGCGTGCGCGCCGCTGTGGGCATTTGCCACCGTCAGCGTCTGGCGCGCCTGGGCCGGCATCGTGGTGCCGGCCGCGCTGCTGTTTGCGCTGGCCGCGTTGCTGCAACGGGGCGCGGCATGAAACAGGGGTTCCGCCAGTCGATGGCCTGGCTGCACACCTGGACCGGCCTGCTGGTCGGTTGGGTGCTGCTGTTGATCTTCATGGGCGGCACCGCCAGCTATTACCGCGACGAAATCAGCCGCTGGATGCGCCCGGAGTTGCCCACCACCACGGTGAGCACCGCCACTGCGCTGCGTAGTGCCGAGCAATACCTGCAGACCCACGCAGCCGACGCGCTGAGCTGGAACATTACCTTGCCGGATGCGCGCACTCCGGTGGTGAGCATGTACTGGCAAAATCCTGCGCCCGCCGACGGCAAACCGGCCGGGCGCCGGCAGCTGTACGGCAATGCCATCATCGACCCGGCCACCGGCAAGGAGATCGCCGCGCGCGAGACGCTGGGCGGCGAGTTCTTCTACCGGCTGCATTTCGACCTGCACTACGTGCCGGTACTGTGGGCACGCTACATCGTGGGGTTCTGCGCGATGTTCATGCTGGTGGCCATCATCAGCGGGGTGATCACCCACAAGAAGATCTTCAAGGACTTTTTCACCTTTCGCCCGGGCAAGGGCCTGCGCTCGTGGCTGGATTTCCATAACGTCAGCGCGGTGACCGCACTGCCGTACCACGCGATGATCACCTACACCGGCATCGTGACCTTGATGTTCATGTACTTGCCGTGGGGCATCAAGGCGCGCTATGCCGGCGATGAAATGCGCTTCTACGACGAGTCGGCCAACCGCGTGGCCGATACGCGCCAGGCGGCCGGCACACCGGCGCGCATGCTGCCGCTGGAACAGTTCGTGGAGCGCGCGCGCCGCGACCTGCGCGGCGCGCAGATCGGCAACGTGGCGGTGTCGCTTCCCAACGATGCGCATGCCGCGGTCGGCGTCAGCCAGGTGGCGGCCAGGCTCTCCAACAACGCGCCCTCCATCCTGTACGACGGTGTCAGCGGCCAACGCCTGCAACGCAGTGGCGCGCCCGGTGGTGCCAGCCAGACGCGCGGGGTGATGGTGGGCCTGCATATCGCCCACTTCGCCGGTCCATGGCTGCGCGCGTTGTTCTTCGGCTCGGGCCTGCTGGGCTGCCTGATGGTGGCCAGCGGCGTGGTGATGTGGGCGGTGAAAGAACGGCCCAAGCATCTGAAGGCCGGCCGCATCGGGTTTGGATTGCGCCTGGTCGATGCGCTCAATATCGGTACGGTGGCCGGCTTGCCGATCGCCTTTGCCAGTTTCTTCTGGGCCAACCGGCTGCTGCCGGTGGCGCTGGACGGGCGCGCGGCGATGGAGGCGCATGTGTTCTTCGCCGCCTGGGCGACGGCGTTGCTGGCAGCCTTCGTGTGGCCGCGACGGGCGATGTGGAGCTGGCAGCTGTATGCGGGCGCAGCGCTCCTGGCGCTGATTCCGCTTCTCAATGCCGTGACCACCGATGTCCACCTGGGCGTGACCTTGCCGGCCGGGCAATGGGCACTGGCCGGGGTCGACCTGGTCTGCCTGGGCCTGGGCGTGTGCCTGGGCAGTGCCGGCTGGCGCCTGCAGCATTGGACCGCGCCGCAGTCGGCCGCCGCACGCCGCCAGCGCGCGGCCGTATCACCCGCTGCGCAGAGCAACGTGCCGGTGCAGGAAGGCGCATGAACGTCGTGCTGTTGCTGGCGCTGAATTTTTCCGGTTTTGCCGCGTTGTGCCTGGCGATGGAAAAGCATCAGCACGAGGTGCGTGGCCGCGGCCTGGGCACTCCGCGCACGCGTCAGTTGCGGGTGGTGGGCTGGCTGCTGTTGCTGCTCACCTTTGGCCTGGCCGTGCACGCGCAGGGTTGGGGCATCGGGCCGGTGCTGTGGCTGGGCAGCCTGACCGCGGCCGCGGCCGTGCTGGCACTGTGGCTGCTGCCGTATCGGCGTGGCCTGATCCTGCCGGCGGCACTCATCGCGCCGGTGCTGGCGGGCATGGCGCAGCTGCTGCCAGGTTGAGCCCCTCGCGACGGCGTCGCGGCCGCGGTGGCGTTGTGCCGGGATGCGCGATGCCTGTGCACGCTTGCCCTCGCTGTGCGGACGGACACGCCAGGCAATCGTCCAAGCCTGGAGGACGGCGTACTGGTCGCAGCGCAGCTGCAGATGCCACACGCGATAGTCGGCACGCACCCAGCAGCTGTGGTGCATGCGATGCAACGGCTACACCGCAGTCGGCGGGTCACCCCAGCTGCGCCCATCGCGTGGCAGGCGGCCGTCATCGAGCACGCGCAGCACCTGGTCGGGCTGCAGCATGTCCAGAAACAGCGCCACGTTGACGCCATCCGGCAATGCCATGCTGGGGAAGATCACCCCGGGAATCTGCGCCTCGCGCAGCAGGTCGCCGAGCACCCAGCTCACCGGTTCGACCTTGTTGACCAGGGCCTTGCGCCAGTCGTCGGTCCAGTCGGCCCATAGCGCGTCCCAATCCGAGTCCAGCAGACGCAGGTCGGCCAGCGCCGGAAGCTGCGCGGCATAACTGACCAGCGTAAATGGCGGCAGGAACGGCGCAGCCTGCGCATATTCGGCCGCTGCGGTATCCAGCTGCAGCGACAGGTACAGCGCCGGCTGGCCGAAGCGATTGAAGCGCCCGCCCGAGCGTGCAGCGCCGGCGCCACTCAACGGCTCGGCGGCCCAGCGTGGCGTGAAGGCGCGATATAGCGTGCAGTGCGCCGGGGCGCTCAGCTTCAACCAGCCGCTCCGGCGGCCACGGTGCGCAGGTAGGTCAGCGCATCATCGGTGCGGCCCTGCTTGACCACTTCGAGCAAGGTGGCGAATTCGAATGCGGGGATCGGGGTGTTCTTCAGATGGAAGACCAGCTGGCGCTCGTCCGGCTGGATCTGCGCCATGGCCACCAGCAACCGCGACAGGTTGCGCAACAGATCCTGCACGCGCGGGCTTTCCGGATGCACGCGCAGGCTGTTGCGGTGTACGCCAGCCAGCTCGGCCAGCTCCTGCTGCGACAGCTCCAGCAGGCCGGCCATGGCCGAAGGCGACAGGATCGTGCGGTCGGGCGCGCGCAACCGCTCGGTCAGGGACAGGGGATTGAGGACGGCGACCATGTAGGTGCTCGGACAGGGGGTGTGCACAGTATATGCACAGTCATGCACATCCATCCAGCACAGTGCGGCGCCCGGTCAGTGCAGTGTCAGATCTGCTTACTTGGCCCCCACTGCACGCAAACAGAAGCCGCAGATCGCTTCCACCAGCTGTTCTCCCTGCTGCGGGTCGCCGCGGCTGGGCGCGATCGGCCCAACCAGGGCCTCGGTAAAGGCACCAACGATGCAGGCCGCCGCGGCATCCAGGGACTGTTCGGGAAATTCTCCGGCCGCCACGCCTTCGGCCAGCAATTGCCGAAACACCTCACCGAACAGGCGGCGGCCCCGGATACGCTCGGCGTCCACCTCGCTTTCCACCGGCTCGGCAATGAAGGCGTAGGCCAGCGCCGGCCCGGCCAGCGCGCGCCGGACGAAGGTGGCGATGGCGCCGCGCAGGCGCTCGCTCGCCGGGGCCTGGGTGCTGGCAAGGGCACGCAGGATGGTCATCTCGCGCTGCACGGCGGCATTCAAAACTTCCACGAACAGCTCGGCTTTGGACGGGAAATGCCGATAAATCTGCCCGGTTGAAACGCCGGCGGCGGCAGCCACTGCGGTGATCGGGGCATTGCGGTAGCCACCCTCGGCAATCAGCACCCGCGCCGCCTGCAGGATGCGTTCGCGATTGCCGGCCAGGCGTTCTTCCATCAGGGCGGAGCGTCGATAAGCCATGGTCTGATTCTGGGTTCAATAGTTGAATTTTAGTTCACTTTTTTGTTGCAGACCGCTAGGCTGCTCACATCCGCCGCGCGGCTCGCCCGCTCCCACCCGGCACGTCCCGATCCTTGTGGAGTCGCTGCATGCATGTGCCGTCCTTGAATTTCGAGCTTGGCGAAGAGATCGACCTGCTGCGCGAAAGCGTAGCCGCCTTCGCCAGCCACCACATCGCCCCGCTCGCCGCCGCGGCCGATCACGACAACGTCTTCCCCGCGCAGCTGTGGCGGCTGTTCGGTGAGCAGGGTCTGCTCGGGCTCACCGTGGAAGAAGACTACGGCGGCAGCGGCATGGGTTACCTGGCGCATGTGGTGGCCATGGAAGAGATCTCGCGCGCCGGTGGTGCCATCGGGCTGTCGTATGGCGCGCATTCCAATCTGTGCCTCAACCAGTTGCGCAAGAATGCCAGCCATGAGCAGAAGCAACGCTACCTGCCCAAGCTGTGCACCGGCGAGCATGTGGGCGCGCTGGCGATGAGCGAAGCCGGCTCCGGCTCGGACGTGGTGTCGATGAAGCTGCGCGCCGATGCGCGCGGCGACCGCTTCGTGCTCAACGGCAGCAAGATGTGGATCACCAACGGCCCCGACGCCGACGTGCTGGTGGTGTACGCCAAGACCGACCCGGACGCCGGCGCGCGCGGCATCACCGCCTTCATCGTCGAGAAGGGCATGCCCGGATTTTCGACCGCGCAAAAGCTGGACAAGCTGGGCATGCGCGGCTCCAACACCTGCGAGCTTGTGTTCACCGATTGCGAAGTGCCGGCCGAGAACGTGCTGGGCACGCTCAACGGCGGCGTGCGCGTGTTGATGTCCGGGCTGGACTTCGAACGCGTGGTGCTGGCCGGCGGGCCACTTGGGCTGATGGCCGCAGCAATGGACGTGGTGCTGCCCTACGTGCACGAGCGCAAGCAGTTTGGCGAACCGATCGGCACCTTCCAGCTGATGCAGGCCAAGCTGGCCGACATGTACGTGGGCCTCAATGCCTGCCGCGCGTATGTGTATGCGGTGGCGCGCGCCTGCGATGCCGGGCGGACCACGCGCCAGGATGCGGCTGGCGCGATCCTGTACGCCGCCGAAAAAGCCACCTGGCTGACCGGCCAGGCGATCCAGGTGCTGGGCGGCAACGGCTATATCAATGAGTACCCCACCGGGCGCTTGTGGCGCGACGCCAAGTTGTACGAGATCGGCGCCGGCACCTCGGAGATCCGCCGCATGCTGATCGGCCGCGAGCTGTTCGAACGCACTGCCTGACGGAGCCACCATGAGCGTGATCACCAGCCAGCTGCAGGTCAGCAGCGACAGCTTTCAGGCCAATGCCGCGGCCATGCGCGCGGTGGTGGAGGATCTGCGCCGCACGCTGACGCAGGCCGCGCTCGGCGGCAGCGACGCCGCACGCGCCAAGCACACTGCGCGCGGCAAGTTGCTGGTGCGCGAGCGTATCGATGCGCTGCTCGATGCCGGCAGCGCCTTGCTGGAAATCGCGCCACTGGCCGCGCACGGCATGTACGACGACCAGGTACCCTGCGCCGGCGTAGTGGCCGGCATTGGCCGCGTGTCCGGTGTGGAATGCGTGATCGTGGCCAACGATGCCACCGTCAAGGGCGGCACCTATTACCCGATGACGGTGAAGAAACACCTGCGTGCGCAGGAGATTGCACAACAGAACCGGTTGCCGTGCATCTATCTGGTCGATTCCGGCGGCGCATTCCTGCCGTTGCAGGATGAAGTCTTCCCCGATCGCGACCACTTCGGGCGCATCTTCTACAACCAGGCAAACCTGTCGGCGCAGGGCATTCCGCAGATCGCCTGCGTCATGGGCTCGTGCACCGCTGGCGGTGCGTATGTGCCGGCAATGAGCGATGAAACGGTGATCGTGCGCGAACAGGGCACGATCTTTCTCGGCGGCCCGCCATTGGTCAAGGCCGCCACCGGCGAGGAAGTCAGCGCCGAGGAGCTGGGCGGTGCCGATGTGCACACACGCATCTCCGGAGTAGCCGATCACTTCGCCGACAACGATCTGCAGGCGCTGGCCCGGGTGCGCGCGATCATTGCCCAGCTCAACTGGCGCAAGCCGGCTGCCACGCTGGCGCTGCAGGCACCGCTACCGCCGCGGCATGCCGCCGACGAAGTGTATGGAGTGATTCCTGCCGACACGCGCAAACCCTTCGACGTGCGCGAGGTGATCGCCCGCATCGTCGACGACTCGCAGTTCGACGAATTCAAGCCACGCTACGGCAGCACCCTGGTCACCGGCTTTGCGCATCTGCACGGCTACCCGGTGGGCATCATCGCCAATAACGGCATCCTGTTTTCCGAGTCCGCGCTCAAGGGCGCGCACTTCATCGAGCTGTGCACGCAGCGCGGTATTCCGCTGGTGTTCCTGCAGAACATCACCGGCTTCATGGTCGGGCGCAAATACGAACATGGCGGCATCGCCAAGGACGGGGCCAAGCTGGTGATGGCGGTGGCCTGTGCCAAGGTGCCCAAGTTCACAGTGGTGATCGGCGGCTCGTTCGGTGCGGGCAACTACGGCATGTGCGGCCGCGCGTATTCGCCCAATTTCCTGTGGATGTGGCCGAACGCCCGCATCGGCGTGATGGGCGGCGAACAGGCCGCCAGCGTATTGGCCACGGTGCGCCGCGATGGCATCGAAGCCAAGGGCGGCACGTGGTCGGGCGACGACGAAGACGCCTTCAAGGCGCCGATCCGCGCGCAGTTCGAGCAGCAGGGACATCCGTACTACGCCAGTGCACGGCTGTGGGACGACGGCATCATCGACCCAGCCGATACCCGCCGCGTGTTGGGGCTGGGCCTGTCGGCTGCGTTGAATGCGCCGATCGAGCCCACGCGGTTTGGCGTGTTCCGGATGTGAGCAGGACGCTGCGAAGCCGGGCACGGCGCACGCAGGCGCGTGATTCGATCTGCATCGTTGCATGGCCTCTGGCGCAGGTGCGCAGCTGTTCCGAGCCATTGCCAGCACATGCGATCAAGCTGGAGGCATGCCACAGCAACACCCGGCCCCTCACGCACAACCACCCACTTTCAATCGCACCACCTGAGTGCACGACCAACCGCCACGCCGGCGCTGTGCAGAGACCGAACCGATGACCCAGCAGCCTTCCATCGCCACCCCGCGCCAGCGGCCGTTCGACAAGATCCTGATCGCCAATCGTGGCGAGATCGCCTGCCGTGTCATCGCCACCTGCCGCCGGCTGGGCATTGCCACCGTGGCGGTGTACTCCGATGCCGACCGCAACGCGCGGCATGTGCGGCTGGCCGATGAGGCCATCCATCTCGGCGCCGCGCCGGCGCAACAGAGTTACCTGCGCAGCGAGGCGATCCTGGAGGCCGCACGCGCCAGCGGTGCGCAGGCGATCCATCCCGGCTATGGGTTTCTTTCGGAAAACGCCGGCTTCGCCGATGCCTGCGCCCAGGCAGGCATCGTCTTCATCGGCCCGCCGGCAACCGCGATCCACGCGATGGGCGACAAGAGCGCCGCCAAGGCGCTGATGCAGCGCGCCGGCGTGCCGTTGACGCCCGGCTACCACGGCGACGAACAGGCGCCGGATTTCCTGCGCGCCCAAGCCGATGCCATCGGCTATCCGGTGCTGATCAAGGCCAGCGCCGGCGGCGGAGGCAAGGGCATGCGCCGGGTGGATGCCAGCGCCGACTTCGCGCCGGCATTGGCCAGCTGCCAGCGCGAAGCGCAATCGGCGTTCGGCAATGCGCATGTGCTGGTGGAAAAATATGTCGAGCGTCCGCGTCACATCGAGATCCAGGTGTTTGGCGATACGCAGGGCGAGGTGGTGTATCTGTTCGAACGCGACTGCTCGGTGCAGCGCCGTCATCAAAAGGTTCTGGAAGAAGCACCCGCACCCGGCATGACACAGGAACGCCGCGCCGCGATGGGCAAGGCGGCGGTGGATGCCGCACGCGCGGTGGACTATGTCGGCGCAGGCACGGTGGAGTTCATCGCCGGCCCGGATGGCGATTTCTATTTCATGGAAATGAACACCCGCCTGCAGGTGGAGCACCCGGTGACCGAGTTGATCACCGGCACCGATCTGGTGGAGTGGCAGTTGCGCGTGGCCGCCGGAGAGCCGGTGCCGCGCCGCCAGCATGAGCTTGAGATCAATGGGCATGCACTGGAAGCGCGGCTGTATGCCGAAGATGCCGACCGCGGTTTCCTGCCCTCCACCGGCACCTTGCGCCAGCTGCAGTTGCCGGCTACCGATGCGCATGTACGTCTGGATGCCGGCGTCGAACAGGGCGACACCATCAGTCCGTACTACGACCCGATGATTGCCAAGCTGATCGTCTGGGATGTCGATCGCCCCGCCGCGCTGGCCCGCATGCGCACTGCGCTGGCGCAGGTACACGCCGTCGGTGTCACCACCAACAGCGCCTTTCTTGCGCGGCTGATCGACACCGCATCGTTCGCATCCGCCGACCTGGATACCGGCTTGATCGAACGCGAGCAGGCGGCGCTGTTCCCGGCTACGGTGGCACCGGATCAGGCCTGGTGGTGTCTCGCCGCCGTCCTGATCGCCGCTGCGCTACCCAAGCCCGCGGCCGATCCGGCCGATCCGTTTTCGCCCTGGCAGGCCGGCGATGGCTGGCGGGTCGGTGCGCATGCGGCGCATCGCGTGCAGCTGGAAGCCGCCGGCGAGCGCCGCGACCTCGGCGTCCGCCGGGACGGCGACGCTTGGCAGGTGACGCAGGCAGGCCATACCCACACGCTGCGCTACCACGCGCAGAACCAACACATCCGCGTGGAAGTGGATGGCCGGCAATGGCATGTGCAGGCACTGCACGATGGCACCACGCTGACCTTGATCGGTACCACGCAGCGGGCAGTCTTCCATCACCACGACGCACTGATCGAGGCCGATCAGCCCGCGCACGACGCCGGCGGGCTGACGGCACCGATGCCCGGCCGCATCGTCTCGCTGGTGGCCCCTGTCGACCAGCCGGTCAGCCGCGGACAGGCACTGGTGGTGCTGGAAGCGATGAAGATGGAGCACACCTTGCACGCTCCCAGCGACGGCACGGTGCAGGCCTATCTGGTGGCCGAAGGCGATCTGGTCGCCGATGGCGCCTTGTTGGTGGAATTTGTGTCCGCGAAAGCGTAGCCCCGCCCGGCAGGGTGACCAACGGCACGTCCGCACGCGTTGGTACTGCACGTAGCGTGGCCGGATCGGCTGGATTGGCCGCGATTCCCACCGGAGGCTTTCATGCAACGCCTGCTTCTCGTTTCCAGCATGCTGCTGGCCTTGTCCGCCTGCAGCGACAAGACCGCGCCGGCCGCCAGCACTGCGGCAACCGCCGCGCAGACGCCCACTGCCGCGCCCGCACCGGTCGCCGCACCGGCGCTGATCACCCGCGACGCGCTGTTCGGCAACCCGGAGCGCGCCAACGTGAGCATCAGCCCGGATGGCAAGTACCTCAGCTGGGTGGCGCCGCTGGACGGCGTGCTCAACGTCTGGGTCGCACCAGTGGATGCGCCGGACCAGGCGCGCGCCATCACCAAGGACACCGCGCGCGGCATCCGCAACTATTTCTGGACCTATCACACCGACACCTTGGTGTACCTGCGCGACAATGGCGGCGACGAGGATTTCCATCTGTTCTCGGTCAACCTGAGCGATGGCAGCAGCAAGGATCTCACCCCGTTCCAGAAAACCAATGCCGAGGTGGCCGGGATCAGCGCGCACCATCCGGAATCGATCATGGTCGGCATGAACGACCGCGACGCCAAGTGGCACGACCTGTATCGCGTCGACCTGGCCACGGGTAAACGTACCCTGGTGCAGAAGAACACCGACAGCCTGGACAGCTACCTGCTCGATGGCGACTTCCGGCTGCGCTACGCGACCCGCGCCACCGACGATGCCGGCAGGGAGTTGCTGGTGCCGGATGGAAAGGTGTGGAAGAGCGTGGATCGCATTCCGTTCGAGGATGTCACCAACACCTCGCCGGAGGGACTGACCGACGACGGCAAGACGCTGTACATGCGCGATTCGCGTAACCGCGACACCTCCGCGTTGTATGCCATCGACACCGCCAGCAATGCACGCACGCTGCTGTTCGAGAACCCGAAAGCCGACGTCGGCGACACCTTGAGCGACCGCAAGACCGGGGTCGTACAGGCAGTGTCCACCGATTATCTGCGCGAAGAATGGAAGGCGCTGGATACCGGGATCGCTGCCGACCTGCAGAAACTCAAGTCGCTCGGGGCCGGCGATGCCGCTGTGGCCGCACGCACGCTCGATGACCGCACCTGGATCGTCGCTTACTCGGCCGCCGAAACGCCAACGACGTATTACCGCTACGACCGCGCCGACGGCGGCAAGCTGAGCAAGCTGTTTTCCGCCCGCCCTGCACTCGAGGGCAAGCCGCTGGTGCCGATGTGGCCGCAGGCGCTCACCGCGCGCGATGGCCTCACCCTGGTCAGCTATCTCACCCTGCCCGCCGAGGCGGACGCCAACCACGATGGCAAGGCCGACAAACCGGTGCCGTTGGTGTTGTTCGTGCATGGCGGCCCGTGGGCGCGCGACAGCTATGGCTATGGCCCCTACGAGCAATGGCTGGCCAATCGCGGCTACGCGGTGCTGTCGGTGAATTTCCGCGGCTCCACCGGCTTCGGCAAGGCCTTCACCAACGCCGGTAACGGCGAGTGGGCCGGCAAGATGCACGACGACCTGCTCGATGCGGTGCAGTGGGCGGTCAAGCAGGGCGTGACCAAACCCGACCAGGTCGCCATCATGGGCGGCAGCTACGGCGGCTACGCCACGTTGGTCGGCATGACCTTCACCCCGGACAGCTTCAAGTGCGGCGTGGACATCGTCGGTCCGGCCAATCTCAACACCTTGCTCGGCACCGTGCCACCCTACTGGGCCAGCTTCTACAAGCAGTTGACCAAGCGCATGGGCGACCCGGCCACCGCCGCCGGCAAGCAGTGGCTCACCGAGCGCTCGCCGCTCTCACACGTGGACAAGATCAGCAAACCGCTGCTGATCGGCCAGGGCGCCAACGACCCACGCGTCAAGCAGGCCGAAAGCGACCAGATCGTCAACGCGATGAAAGCCAAGAACATCCCGGTGACCTATGTGCTGTTCCCCGACGAAGGCCACGGCTTCCGCCGCCCGGAAAACAGCAAGGCCTTCAACGCGGTGACCGAAGCCTTCCTCGGCCAATGCCTGGGCGGCCGCGTGCAACCGATCGGCGCAGACCTCCAAGGCTCCAGCATCACCGTCCCGGAAGGCGCCGACAAGGTCATCGGCCTGAGCGATGCACTGAAGACGCATACGCAGGCGATTCGGCAGTAGCCGTATCGGGACACCGCATAAGCATCATCGTCATGATGGCCGGCGGCATCCTGTCGCCGGCTCCCCGATGTCATTCATTGAATCGGCCTGTAGTCCGCCCGCGACCGGCTAATGGCAGGCCCACACTTCGTTGTTGGGGTCCAGCTCCATCGTCTGCATGACATCAGCGCGGATACCAAATCCGCACACCGCCAGAACGCCCTCCATGATGGGCTCCAGCCCAAGCAAGGCTTCAACCTGCACCTCATTGATTGCGCAGGTGACGAACGCCCCCAGCCCTACCTCCGTGGCCGCCATGTAAAGCGTCTGCGAGAAATGCCCTGCCTCCAGGTTGAGTGCGCGATATGCCTTGGCATGTACGCGATACTTCCAGAAGTTCCGGTAGTACCGAGGGCACAGTGCCACGATCACCTGTGCCCCGCAAAACCAGTCCTGTCCTGCAAGAATGGTGAGCGCCACGTCTTGCAGATTCGACGTTTCGACATGCAGTGGCTCCAGTGCGTGGTCGATCGGAAGATAGTGGTATACCCCATCGGTGATCCCGGATACCTTCCTGATGATCAGGTAAGCATCCAGTGGATGCAGGCCTCCGCCTGATGGACTGGATCGCTTGAGAAAAACAGTCTCCGCATCTGCTTGCAACACCGCATTTGCGGCGAATACGCGCTCGATCACCTTTGAGAAGTCTGCAAATTCCATCTGCTGATCGGCGTCGAAGTTCCTGCAGGTCGTGCGCTGGCGCAATAGCTTGTCCAGGTGTCCATCGGCACCCCGCATCAGTGCGATCCGGTCAGGGCGACCGCGCGGTACTTGTTCGGGAGGTGGCGGGCCAAATACCTTCAACATCGCTGCGGCGGTATCGGCTCCCGCATCCTTGGCTGCTTGCGCGGAGTCCACGTTGTCCCATCGAGTAAAAGCGTGATACGTGGCTGCCAGTGGATGCCACTGGCTTTTCCGTTGTGTTTGGTCGCGATCGTGCGCGGCATTCGGGCTCGCGCCTTCTACAAGCAACAGGCCCTTATCCAACAACGACTGCACGACCGACGGCTCTCCAACCACGTCTTGTCGTTGCCACTGGCTCGGACTGCTGCGACCCAGCGAGAACATTTCATCGTCGGTGAGTACGCACTCCGCGCCCAGGTGCGGTGCAAGCGCAACCCATTCCCGGGTCCGGGAGGCGCCCGCCCCGCCCGCACACAGATCCAGCAGATCGATTCCTATTCGTTCCCTGGGTTCAACATAGACAACCGCACAACGCCTCACCAGCATGGTCCAACGCTCTTATCGAAGATTGATCTTCTAACGGTCTGGAATTAGATTTCTTGAAGATTTCCCACCAGTGACCAGCATGAACGAAAACGACGAACGCCCAACTCCCCTGCAACCGGAAGCAGCCCACGCGCTACTGGACCTTCTGGCAACCGACGATGCCTTCCGGGAGCTGTTCAAGACCGACACCAAGGCAGCGTTGCTGCAGGTCGGCTATCCCTCCGAAGATGTCGAGCTGATGGCTTCCCGGCTCAAGGTCGAGACGCTGGCCGACAAGGCCACCATCGCGCAGGCACGCGATGACATCCAGGCCAGCCTAACTTCAGCGGCCAACATGCAGCCCATCCGCTTGAACGTGCCGTCGGGTTCTTCGCCACAGCTGAAGAAGTAAGGTTGCGACGGCAGGTAGCGACGCTATTTGCCGTCCGCCATTGCCGCATCGAAGACGTTCAATGGCTGCTGGCACCAGCCGCACCCACCGAACTCTGCATATGCCCGGCCGTGTGCCACTTTCAGCCAGGTCTGCTCGCCGGCAGCAGATTGTCGATCTCCCAGCGCCGTGTAAGCTTCTTTGAGAACCACGTGGAACTGGTAAGCCTCGTTTCCATCAAGCCGTGGCTTCAAGAGTTGAATGGCTTCCTGCGCATGCCCCTCCAGAAGTTCCGCGCGCGCCTGCATGAGCACGACCATTTCGGCGACCGCAGGCATCGTTGCCAATGCTGGCCTGGCTAACAGCGTTTTCAATACTTCCCTGGCGGCTTCACCATGGCCCATGCGCTGTCCAATGAGCGCGAGGGATGCCGCAACGACCGCATCTGAACGCTGCGCAACGCCCTCTTCGCTGTTTGCAATACCTGCGAGCGCCACCGGCACGGCCGAGTCGATGGTCTGCAAGGCGTTGGCGTGCTCGCCCTTCGCGTATTGTGTCGATGCCTTGGCGACCAGTGACTGTGAGTAACGCGATGAGCTGCGATCGATCGCATTGGAAATGCGCTCCATTTCCGGCAGCGCCTTGTCGCTGCGATGCTCGTCGAGGTAGATGGATACCTGATCGAAATAGGCGACGTCCAGGCGCCCCTCTGCAGGCCACGAGGCATGGGCGGCCGGAAAGTCTCTCAGCACCGCAAGGGCCACCGCCTCCCACACCGCAGCCGATGCCAATCCGGAGGCCCTCGCCGACCGGAAGGTTCCCAATGCTTCCCTGGTCTTGCCCAATGCCAGCTGCATGCGCCCAACCAGCTCGAGCGACAGCGGATCGAAGTCGTAGCGCGACGCCGCTGCGCGCTTGGCGTACACCAATGCCTCTGCGTACCGATTACGAACTTCCAGCGCGTATGCAGTGTTCTCGGCTGCGGCAAAATCGTCCGGATACAGATTGGCCATCTGCATCCATTTTTCGTAGGCGTTTGCCGGGTCCTTGATCTGCGCATACCACGCATCCAGATAGACCTGCTCGCGCGGAGGCAGCTTGGCTCTGAGGCTCAATGCCTTTTCGAGATACGGCAAGCCAACCGAGGTTTTTTCCAGGTAGAAATAGCAGCGCGCCACGCCGACATTCGCCAGGGCGAACGTCGGGTCGAGTTCGACAGCCCTGAGGTAATAGTCACGCGCACGCAGATAATGGCCGACACCAAATTCGCGCTGGGCCAGTGCGAAGGCGTTCAATGCATCCATGTTTGCGGTAGACACACGCGGCAGCGGCGCAGAGTTCGCCTTGATGGACGCCAGCGTTTCGCCGAGCCCCTCGCGCAGGTTTGAGCTCACTGTATCGACAGACGTGAGCAGTGATCGCTGGCCGCGACCTTCCGACTTGTACATGTACACGGTTGCCTGGGTCGCCGGATCCACCACTTCGACGGTAAAGCGCAACTTGCCGCCGATATCCGCAACGCTCGGCAGTATCAAGGCCTTTGCACCGGCGCGCATCGCAACCTGCGCGCCAAGTGCACGGTCGACTTTGGCGCGCTCGTTCTGCTTCATCAGCTCAAGCATGTCGTGCGCGCGTTTTTCGGAAATCAGGTTGACGTGCTTGGATTGCTGCAAACTGAGCCGCAGGGCCTGCTGCAGGGGTTCATCGAGCATCGCGCTGTCGGTCAGGTTGTGCAGGTCACCCACTACCACCCAGTCACGCTCGGCAAAGGCGATCGCCGGCTGCGGACGAATGAACAACCAGACGGCGATGCCTACCGCCAGTACGACGCACACCTCGGCCAACAACGCTGCCGGCCGGCGCCAGAGTGGTACGTCGCGCCAGGCTTTTGCGGAATTCTTCGGCACGCGCAGCGGGGTCAGGCCGACTTCGCCGACTTCGTAGATCTCCATCGGCGTGGGCACGCCCTTGAAGCGCCAGCGGCCGTGCGATTTCCACAGGATGCGTTCAGCGCGATCGCCCAGTTCGCGTGCGGCGCGATGCGTCAACGATTCGGCGACGGCCGAGATCAGGATCTGCCCCGGCCGCGCCATCGACATCAGCCGTGCGGCGGTGGGCTTGGCCAGCCCTTCCACTTCCAGCGGCTTGGCGCCGATGCTCACCGCCTCCTCGCTGTTGCGCCAGGTCAGCACCTCGCCCACGTGCAGGCCCTGTCGCGCGCACAGCGTTTGCGCGTGGGTCTGGCTCATCGCCTTCAGGCCGCGGGCATAGTCCAGCGCAAAGCCCAGCCCGTCGATAGGGCGGTCGAACAGCAGCAACAGGCCATCGGAGCGGTCGATCAGGCGGCCGCGCCATTGCTGCTGCAGCTTGACCACCAGGCGGTCATGCTCGCGGAACAGCGCGGCGGCGGCGTTGTCGCCGATGCGTTCGACCAGCGCGGTCGAATCGCACAGGTCGGTCAGCAACAAGGTGCGCAGACGCGGCGCCTGGATCGCTTCCGACGACGCGTCTTTGCGTGCGTGGGTGCGGGCGCTCATTGCTCAGCGGGTATCCGGTTCGGGCGCAATGCCGGGAAGCGGCGCAGTGGTCACGGCGAGCGTGTCGTGCATGCACAGCACGTTGCCGCCTTGTCGCTTTGCTTCGTACAAGGCGCTGTCGGCGAGCGTGTACCAGTCGTTCCAGGCCGCCTCCGCGGCGATCATGCACAGCCCGACGCTGACCGAGCAGCCCTGCTCACCCTGGCCGTTGCACAGGCGCGCTTCCACCGCGCGCACGATGCACTCGCCGATGTGATGCACCAACTCCGGGGTTCCCTGCGCAACCAGCACGCAGAATTCGTCGCCACCCAGGCGGCAGGCCAGGTCGCCTTCGGCGATCACCGAACGCAAGGCATGCGCCACGTTCTGCAGCACGCGGTCGCCGGCCAGGTGGCCGAATTCGTCGTTGATGCGCTTGAAGCGATCGCAATCGATCAGGATCAGCCCCACGCCGGGGACGTTGCCGGCACGCCGGCATTCCTGCAGGTACAGCGCCAGGCCGCGTCGGTTATGCAGGCCGGTCAACTCATCGGTGCGGCTCAGCTCTTCGGTGTGGTTGAGCTGGTGCGAGGTGACATAGAGATTGTCCAGCGCCGCTTCCAGATCGTGGTTGCGACGGCGCAGCTGACGGATCAGCAATTGCTCGTTGTTGACCACGCGCACGATCGAGCGACGCAGGAAATGCGCCACCATCGATGGGTCGTGGTCCACGAGCCGTTCGAAATCGGCGTGCGTCAGTTCGATCAGGCGGCTGTCCATCGACGCGCTGGCACCGGCACTGCGCGCATGGTCGCCGATCAGCAGGCCGAGTTCGCCGAAGAATTCGCCAGGTCCCAGATGCTTGAGCATCAGGTCTTCGCCGAAATCCAGATCGATCTGGCCGCTGATCACGATGAACATCTGCGTGCCCACCGCACCGCGCTCGAACAAGGCGTGACCTGCCGCGACATCGCGGGTACGGCCAAAGCGGGCGAAAAACGCCAGCTCGTCGGCTGTCATTGACGCATGCAGCCCGTCAGACAGCGTTTTGGCAACGCTCCCCGTCGGTTCGACCGCGCCTGCGGTGTTATGGCAAGTCATCCCTCTTCCTTAGGCCGGCCTGCAACGTTAGCCCATGCGCAAATCCTACCGTAGCCGTCTGTTCAGCACCACATCACAGTCGTTCTCATCAGCAAAGAGACAAAATGACGGGTATGGAACGCAAAAAAGGGGCCCGGTTTCCCGAGCCCCTCCCCCCCTCCCGGGGTGGCGACATGCGGCGGCCTGCTGCAGGCTAGGCCGCCTTCTCGCCGTGGAACTGCTCTTCTTCGGTGGAGCCGCGCAACGCGGTGGTGGACGACTGGCCCTGCTGGATCGCCTGGGTCACCGCATCGAAGTAGCCGGTGCCGACTTCGCGCTGGTGCTTGACTGCGGTAAAGCCCATCCCGGCCGCTTCGAATTCGGCCTGTTGCAGTTCGACGAATGCACTCATCTGGCGGCGTGCATAGCCATGCGCCAACTGGAACATGCTGTGGTTCAACGCATGGAAGCCGGCCAGGGTGATGAACTGGAACTTGTAGCCGTAGCTGGCCAGCTCGGTCTGGAACCTGGCGATGGTGGCGTCGTCCAGGTTCTTCTTCCAGTTGAAGCTCGGCGAGCAGTTATAGGCCAGCAGTTTGCCGGGGAACCTGGCGTGGATGGCCTGCGCGAAGGCGCGCGCGAACTCCAGGTCCGGCTTGCCGGTCTCGCACCAGATCAGGTCGGCGTAGGGTGCATACGCCAGGCCGCGGCTGATCGCCTGGCCCAGTCCGTTGCGGGTCTTGAAGAAGCCTTCGACGGTGCGCTCGCCGGTGGTGAACGCGCGATCGTTGGCGTCCACGTCGCTGGTGATCAGGTCGGCCGCTTCGGCATCGGTGCGTGCGATCAGCACGGTCGGCACGCCCAGCACGTCGGCGGCCAGGCGCGCGGCGTTCAACTTCTCGATCGCCTCGCGGGTGGGCACCAGCACCTTGCCGCCCATGTGCCCGCACTTCTTGACCGAGGCCAGCTGATCTTCGAAATGCACGCCGGCCGCACCGGCTTCGATCATCGCCTTCATCAGTTCGAAGGCGTTGAGCACGCCACCGAAACCGGCTTCGGCGTCGGCCACGATGGGCTGCAGGAAGTCGATGGTGTCGTTGCCTTCGGCATGGTGCAGCTGATCGGCGCGCAGCAAGGTGTTGTTGATGCGCTTGACCACCGCCGGCACCGAGTCTGCCGGGTACAGCGATTGGTCCGGATACATCTGCCCGGCCAGATTGGCATCGGCCGCCACCTGCCAGCCGGACAGGTAGATCGCCTTCAGGCCGGCCTTGACCTGCTGCATGGCCTGGTTGCCGGTCAATGCGCCCAGCGCGTTGACGAACGGGGTGGCATGCAACGAGGTCCACAGCTTGTCGGCGCCCAGCCGCGCCAGCGAGTGCTCCACATGTACGGTGCCGCGCAGGCGCACCACGTCGGCGGCGGTGTAATTGCGGGTGATGCCGGCCCAGCGCGGGTTGCTGGCCCAGTCCTGCTGCAGGTGTTCGGCGCTTTGCAGTGTGGTGCTCATCTTGCGTTCTCCTGAAAAGGGACGACGGATGGAACGAGGAAGGAAGGCCATGCATGACACGGCATGCGGCATGGCGAAGCCATCGTTGCGTCTGCGCGCAACGGGGGGTGTGCTGCGTTGGGGCGAGTGCAGGGACACCGTGGGAGGTGTCGCTGCAACGTGACGATTACTCGATCAGGAGGTACGCCGGCACGGTGAGAAAGTCCGCCAGTTCATCGGCGCGGCTGAGTTCTTCCAGCAGCGCGATCGCCTCATCGATGCGCGCGGCGCCGGGCAGCGTGCTGGCGGCTCCCAGCCGGGCCGGCAACGCGCGCAGGCTGGCCTGCAACAGTGGCTGATCGATGGCGGTGCCATCGTCCAGGTGCTGACCGTGATGCAACCATTGCCACAGCTGCGCGCGGCTGATTTCGGCAGTGGCGGCGTCTTCCATCAGGTGGTGGATCGGCACGCATCCATTGCCGTCCAGCCAGGCGGCCAGATAGCGCACGCAGACTTCGACATTGCCCTCGAAGCCGGCCCGGGTGACGTTGCCCGGCGAAGGCGCGATCAACATGTCGCGCGTCACCTGCACGTCGTTGCGCAAGACATGCTGCTGGTGCGCGGTGGGCATGTGCTCGTCGAAGATCTTCATCGCCACCGGAATCAGCGCCGGATGCGCCACCCAGGTGCCATCGTGCCCGGCGCTGACCTCGCGCAGCTTGTCGGCGCGCACGCGGGCCATGGCCTGTTCGTTGGCGGCTTCATCGTGGTTGATCGGAATCTGCGCAGCCATGCCGCCCATCGCATGCGCACCGCGGCGGTGGCAGGTCTTGATCAGCAGCTCCGAATAGGCCTTCAGGAATGGCTGAGTCATGGTGACCTGACCACGCTCGGGCAGCACGCGGTCGCGGTGCGCACGGAAGGTTTTCAGATACGAAAAGATGTAGTCCCAGCGCCCGCAATTGAGCCCGACGATGCGCTCGCGCAGCGCGTGCAGGATCTCGTCCATCTCGAACACCGCCGGCAGCGTTTCGATCAGCACGGTGACCTTGATCTGGCCATGCGGCAGGCCGAGCATCGCTTCGATGTGCGACAGCGCGGTCTCCCACAGCGCGGCTTCTTCCATGCTCTGCAGCTTGGGCAGGTACAGGTAGGGTCCGCGGTCCTTGGCCAACAGCGTGCGGGCGTTGTGGAAGGCGAACAACGCCGCGTCGAACAGGCCGCCGGCCAGCGGCTGGCCATCGACATGGACGTGCTTTTCGTCCAGGTGCCAGCCGCGCGGGCGCACGATCAACACGGCACGCTCGGCTTCCGGGCGCAACGCGTAATGCTTGCCGTTGGGGGCGTCGAAGCTCAGATCGCCGCGCACGGCGGCGGCCAGGGTGCGCTGGCCGGCCAGCAGGTTGCGCCAGGTGGGCGCGGTGGAATCCTCGAAATCGGCCATGAACACCTTGGCGCCGGAGTTCAGCGCGTTGATGACCATCTTGGGGTCGGTCGGGCCGGTGATCTCCACACGGCGGTCCTGCAGCGCCGCCGGCAGCGGAGCCACGCGCCAGTCGCCGGCGCGGATGGCGCGGGTATCGTCGCGGAAGTCGGGCAACTGGCCGGCATCGAACGCGGCCTGGCGCGCGCGCCGCTGTGCCAGGCGCTGCTGCCGACCCGGTTCGATGGCGCGGTGCAACGATACCAGCAGGGCCAGCGCGGCCGGCGGCAGCAGCTCGGCCTGCCCTGCAACCTGGGTGGTCAGCGACAGGCCGGGCGTGGCGCGGTCAGTAGGGCGTGAGGCAAAAGCGGTGGCAGACATGTGGGAGATCCTTGTGCGTACGGACCTGCACCGTGCGCCGAGGCGCATTATTTGACAAAGCAGTTTTATCAATGCTGTAAATAAGCTCAACTTATACCTGACTCATTGACAGCTGTCCGATGGCGCCAACTCCGCGTTTTTCCTACAAATCCGACCGGCTCAAGCCACTGCGTGCGTTCTGCCAGACGGTGCGCCTGGGGTCTGTCTCACGGGCAGCTGAGGCGCTTTACGTCAGTCAGCCGGCGGTGACGTTGCAGCTGCAGGCGCTGGAGCGCGATCTGGGGGTGCCCTTGTTCGAACGCTCCGGGCGACGCCTGGCGCCCAGCCGCGAGGGCCAGCTGCTGTACGACATGGCGCTGCCACTGGTGGAAAGCCTGGACGGGCTGGAAGCCAGCTTTCGCGAGAAGGTCCGCGGGCTGGATGCCGGCGAACTCACCATTGCCGCCAACAGCTCCACCATCCTGTACCTGCTGCCGCGCATCGTGGAGAACTTCCGCGCGCGCCACCCGGATGTGCGGCTGACCCTGCACAACGCGATTAGCGCCGATGGCACCGACCTGTTGCGCGAGGATGCGGTGGACCTGGCGGTCGGCTCAATGCTGGATGTGCCGGCCGACCTGTCCTACGCGCCGGTGTATCGCTTCGAGCAATTGCTGATCACCCCACCCGATCATCCGCTGGCGCGCAAGGCCAACGTGACGCTGCAGGATCTCTCGCCCTATCCGCTGATCCTGCCGCCGCGCCGGCAGGTCACCTACCGCCTAGTCGACCTGATCTTCCAGCAGGCCCGCGTGCCGTACACCGTGGCGCTGGAGGTGGGTGGCTGGGAGGTGATCAAACAATATGTGGCGATGGGCATGGGCATTTCCATCGTCACCGCGATCTGTGTGACCGATGCCGATCGCGACCGGCTTGCCACGCGCTCGCTGAAGGATTTTTTCCCCACCCGCAGCTATGGCGTGGTGGTGCGCAAGGGCAAGTACCTGTCGCCGCAGGCGCGCGCGTTCATTGAACTGATCCAGCCGGATCTGTTTACCCCGCGCGGCTACGACGAAGGCGGTGATTCCGAGCGTTGAGGGAATGGCGCTGCAGTGGCGCGACCACCGCAGCACAGCTCGGCACACCTGGTCCTACAGGTGTATCGACACGTTTTGCCGCAGACTGCCGCCATGCCCTCGCACAGCCAATCCCACTACGCGCAATTGCCACCGCCGCCCGAGTTGCGTACCCAGCTGCGTTGCAGCTGGCGTTATCGGCAAGGTGTGGCCACTACGCCGGTACGGGTGTTGCCCGACGGCTGTGTCGACCTGATCTGGGATGGCGCTTCATTGTTCGTCGCCGGCCCCGACCAAGCCGCAACCATGGCCTGCGTAGCCCCCGGCAACGTGCTCACCGGCGTGCGATTGACGGCAGGGGCGGCCGCCGGTGTGCTCGGTCTTCCGCTGCACCACATCGCCGACCAGCGCGTGGCACTGGATGCGCTGTGGGGGCGCGGTGCGGGCGACTGGCAACAGAAGCTGCGCGATGGCGCCGACGTGTTGCAGACATTGCACGCGCTGTGTCGGCAGCACGCAGCACCCGTGGATCGGCAGATGGCACTCACCTTCGCACAGCTGGCCGGAGCAGCGGCGCCACGCCTGCCTGCGGTGTGCGCAAGCCTGGAGATCAGCGAGCGCCAGCTACGGCGGCGCTGCCACGCCGCGTTCGGTTATGGCCCCAAGACGCTGGAGCGGATCTTGCGGCTGCAGCGTTTCCTGCGGCTGGTTGGCAGCCAGCCCACGCTGACCGCCGCTGCGCTGGAGGCCGGGTATGGCGATGCGCCGCATCTGGTGCGCGATGCGCGCCAGCTGGCCGGTTTGAGTCCGCGCGAGCTGGTGCAGCAGCACGCGCCGTGATGGCCGTTTTCGCCAAGCCGCCAGGGTGCTGCACAGGGCAGGCTGTGCAACCGCCAACCGCGAGGACATCGCCATGCAACACAGCGCACAGCATCACCGTATCGACTACCTGGAATTTGCCGTGACCTCCATCGCCACCGCCAAGGCGTTCTACGCTGCGGCGTTCGACTGGACGTTCCAGGACTATGGCCCGGACTATTGCGAGTTCCGCGATGGCCGCCTGAGCGGCGGCTTCTTCCATGGCGTGCCGCAACCAGGTGGCGCCCTGGTGGTCCTGGCCTCGGACGATCTGGCGGCCTCCCAGGCACGCATCGAAGCCGCTGGCGGCACCATCACCCGCCCGGCGTTCGCATTCCCGGGCGGGCGGCGTTTCCATTTCACCGACCCGCACGGGTACGCGCTGGCGGTGTGGACACAGGATGCTGCCGGCGCGTGAGCCGCGCCGACACGATTGCCGCCGACTGCGCGTAAACATTCTCAGCCTTCCGCGGTGCAGGGACGCAACCAGCGACAGGCACGTTGGCCGTTGCCGCTGCGCTTACGTGCACGCAGCGTACTCGAGCGCAATGGCGATGTTGAACGCCTGCCGGTGCGCACAGGCACATTGCGGCGGCTGGCAGACCGTCGCAAGTCAGCCAGCGGCGCATGGACGGCACGAACAGCGCGCAAGATGAAAGCGGCACGGCCGCTTCGGAGCACAGCGCCGCACCCGCCTGCGCACGCACGCGCCGCCGTGTTGCAAGCGGTGCTTACGTGCGCCCGTACAGCGCCAGGAACATCTCCACCGCAGACTCGGCCACCTGTGTCTGCTGGTCGGCCGATAGCGGCGGCTGGCCCAGCGCCAGCTGCGGCCAGAACGCAAAGCCCTTGATCAGCGACTGCAGCTGTTGCGAGGCGAATTCCGGGTCCACCGGCGCCAGGCGGCCATCGGCCAGTGCCGCGCGCAGCCAGGTGGTGGTGCCCTCTTCCTTGCTGCCCAGTTGCGCCAGCAGTGCGCGGGCGCGTTCGGGCGAGTGGATGCCTTCTGCGATCGCCACGCGCGACAGATCGATAAAGGCCGCATCGTCGAGTAACCGCAGCTTTTGCTGCAGCAATTGCGTCAACTGCGTGCGCAATGATTGGTCTGGGCGATAGGCCAGGCTCACGGCCTCGGCACTGCGTTGCCATAGCCCGCGCAGGATCTCGCCGAACAAGGCGTCCTTGCTGGGGAAATGGTTGTAGACGGTGCGCTTGGAGACACCAGCGGCGGCGGCGACCCGATCCATGCTGGTGGCCTCGAACCCGTGCTGGCGGAACTGTGCGATGGCCGCCTCAAGGATGGCGTGGCGCTTGCGGTCGGTGAGCCGCTGCGGCGCCGGGGCCGAATCGGATGAACTGGACATGGCTGCATGTTACACCCGTCAGTTTACATTTGCCCAATAAAACTACACTGTGTAGTGTAAGTTAATGGCTACTTTCCATGTTCGCCCCTCCCCAACGATGGAACCTGTCGTGCTCACCCAGTCCCGTCAGCTGCCCCACGCCGCATCGCACGCCGCTTCGCCGCAATTTCGCAAGGGGCGCTTTCGCAACACACTGCCGACTTCGCTCAGCACCCCCGGAGCTCTGGGCGGGCTGCGCTTGCTGTGGGAGGTGTTGTTCAACAAGCCGGCCCACACAGTGCCGTCGCAGGCACTGCCGGTCACGCCGTTGACTGCGGCGCAGGTGCAGGCCGCGCCGGATCACAGCCTGTTCCGGCTGGGCCACTCCACCGTGTTGATGAAGCTGGGTGGCGGCCTGTGGCTGACCGACCCGGTGTTTTCCAAGCGCGCGTCGCCGTTTGCGTTTGCCGGGCCCAAGCGCTTCCATGCGCCGCCGATCGCACTGGATGCGTTGCCGCCGCTGGCCGGGGTGATCCTGTCGCACAACCATTACGACCACCTGGACCGCGCCACCATCCGTGCGTTGGCCGACCGCGTCGGCGTGTTCGTCGCGCCGCTGGGTGTGGGCGATCTGCTGGTGCGCTGGGGCGTGGATCCGGCCAAGGTGCAGCAGCTGGACTGGTGGCAGTCGGTGCAGCTCGATGGCCTGACGCTCACCGCCACGCCGTCGCGGCATTTCTCGGGACGCGGCCTGTTCGATCGCGACCGCACGCTGTGGTGCTCGTGGGCGATCCAGGATGCCGACCTGCGCGTGTTCTTCAGCGGCGACGGTGGTTACGGCCCGCATTTCAAGGCGATCGGCCAGCGCCTGGGGCCATTCGATGTGGCGCTGATCGAAAACGGCGCCTACGACCAACTGTGGCCGGATGTGCACATGCAGCCAGAGCAGAGCCTGCAGGCCTGCATCGACATCGGCGGCCGCACCCTGCTGCCGATCCACAACGGCACCTTCGATCTGGCCATGCATGTCTGGTCCGAACCGTTCGAGCGCATCGTCGCGCTGGCGCGGCCGCCAACGTGCCGCTGACCACGCCGCACATGGGCGAGCGGGTGGATCTGCGCCAGCCGGCCACCGGCGAGCGCTGGTGGCGCATGCTGCCCGAAACGCGGGCGCTGGCGCAATGAGCGGCTGGACGCTGGCCGACCTGCCGCCGCAGCGGGCGCGGGTGGCCGTGATCACCGGCGCCAGTCCCGGCGGGCTGGGCTTTGAGACCGCGCTGGCCCTGGCCGGTGCCGGGGCCAGCCTGGTGCTGACCGCGCGCAATCCCGACAAGGGCCAGGCCGCGCGGCAGGCGCTGCTTGCCCGGTATCCGGATGCCAATGTGCGCGTGGAAGCACTGGATCTTGCGCAGCTGGCATCGGTGCGCGCATTCGCCGAACGGCTGGGCGCGCAGCAGCCACGCGTGGACCTGCTGATCAACAACGCCGGCGTGATGGCGCCACCACAGCGGCAGACCACCGCCGACGGGATGGAGCTGCAGTTCGGCAGCAATTATCTGGCGCATTTCGCACTGACCGCGCAGCTGCTGCCGTTGCTGCGCGCGGCAGCGGCGCCGCGCGTGGTCAACCTGTCGAGTCTGGCGCATCGCAGTGCCCGCATCGATTTCGACGATCTGCAGAGCGCACGCCCGTATCGCCCGTGGAAGGCGTATGGCCAGTCAAAGTTGGCAATGCTGATTTTCAGCATGGAGCTGCAGCGACGCAGCGATGCGCAGGGTTGGAACGTGCGCGCCATCGCCGCGCATCCCGGTCTGGCGCGTACCGCCTTGATCGCCAACGGACCGGCGGCCGGCGGTCGCCGCACCGCGATCGGTGCAGCGACCGCGCTACTGGGGCCTTACATCAGCCACTCCGCGGCCGCTGGCGCGCTCCCCACGTTGTATGCCGCCACCGACCCGCAGGCACAGGGCGGCGGGTATTACGGCCCGGATGGCCTGTTCGAACTGAAGGGCGCCCCCGCCCCTGCCATCATCGCCCGCCAGGTCCAAGACCGACAGGTGGCAACGCGCTTGTGGGAAACCTCCTGCACGCTGGCGGATGTGGCGTTCTGATCACGACGCGCTGCAGGCGGTTGCGCATGGCCTGCGGGTGTTCGCCCGCAGCCCGTACGCGCTGTGCGGGCACCGCCGCGTCGGTGGCTAGAGCCGGTTCCACTCCAGGCCTTCGCCGCTTGCCGTCCCGGCATGCGGATTGGCAAGCCAATGGCGAAAGCAGGGGGCAACAGCAACAGCGGTAGGTTTACCGCATGCTCCCGACTGCACCAACGCAAACGGGATGGCACACGGCCATCCCGTTTCGTCCATGACGTGCGCCCACCGGTGCAACCATCGCCACCCAAACGCATCGCTTATTCGGTCAAACCACGATTCTCCAGCAGTGCCTTGATGCTGGGATCCCTGCCACGAAAATCGCGATACAGCTTGGTCACATCCACCGAATTGCCAGGCGCGAGAATCTTTGCGCGGAACAGATCCCCATTTTTTCGCGTCAAACCGCCGTTTTTGCTGATCCAGTCGAAGGCATCATCGTCGATGACCTCCGACCAGAAGTAGGCGTAGTAGCTTGCCGCATACCCACGGCTCCAGATATGGTCAAAATAACTGGCGCCGTAGCGTGGCGGAACCTCGGGCAGATCCACCTTGAACCGTTTCAGTGTGTCGCCCTGCAACGCATCCACTTCCTGTAACGGCGCCGCCGCCGGTTGACCATGCAGGGCAAGGTCCACGATCTGCGCTGCGAGTGACTCGGTTATCAGATAGCCGCTATTGAAGGTCTTTGCATCCTTCAGCTTCTTGACCAGCGCCTCCGGCATCGTCGCGCCGGTTTTGTAGTGCCGTGCGTAGTGTGCGAAAACGGCCGGATCGGTCGCCCAATGCTCATTGAACTGCGAGGGGAATTCGGCAAAATCCCGCGGCGTAAAGGCGCTGTCCAACGAGGAATACTTCACTGTCGACAACATGTAGTGCAAGGCATGCCCGAACTCATGAAACATGGTGGTGACTTCTTCCATGCTCAGCAGTGCAGGCTGGCCATTGGCCGGCTTGGTAAAGTTGCACACGTTGTAGACCACCGACTTGCTGCCAGCAAGCCCGCTGCGTTGGACCAGGGAGCCTGCCCACGAACCACCGGACTTGCTCTCCCGCTGAAAGTAGTCGGTGTAGAACAACGCCAGTGAGGTGCCGTCTACGTCGAAGACCTCATAGACCTTCACGTCGGGATGATAGGTCGGGATATCAGTGCGCTGCTTGAAGGTGATTCCATACAGCTGCGTAGCCGCGTAGAAGACACCATCGGTGAGCACGGTGTCCAAAGCGAAGTACGGCTTGATCTGCGATTCGTCCAGGTCGTACTTGGCCTTGCGCACCTGCTCGGCGTAAAAATCCCAATCCGACGCAGCCAGCGTGAAGCCGCCATGTTGCGCATCGATCAACGCCTGGATCTGTGCCGCTTCGCGGCGTGCCTTGGCAGTGGCAGCGGGGACGGTGTCGATCAGCAGCTTCAGTGCCGCCTGCGGCGTCGCGGCCATCTGGTTGCGCAGACTGTAGGCAGCATAGCTGTCGTAGCCCAGCAGCCTGGCATGGTCCGCACGCACCTGCAGCAAGCGCTTGATGGTGTCACGGGTATCGTTGGCATCGCCCTGCTCGGCCCGTTGTTCCGAGGCCTGCAGGATTTGTGCACGCAACGCGCGGTCCTTCAGCGAGGTCAGCATCGGCTGCCGGGTGGTGTTTTGCAGATTCAGCAGATACTTGCCCTCAAGCTTGCGCGCCTTGGCGGCAGCGGCAGCGGCGGCGATATCGCTCTCGCTCATGCCTTCGAGCCTTGCCTTATCGTCGACCACCACTGCAGCGGCCAACGCCGCAGCCGTCAATTTCTTGTGGTACTGCGTGGTGAGGTTGGTCTCTTCCAGATTGAGGTTACGCAGGGTGGCTTTGTCAGCGTCCGACAGTTGCGCCCCGGCATTGATGAAGCTGTCGTAGTCGTGTTCGAGCAAGCGCAGCTGTTCCGGAGCCAGTGCGAGCCTATGGCGTTGATCGTAAATGGCCTTGAAGCGCGCAAACAGCTTCGCATCCAGTGCAATCTCATCACCAAGCGCAGATAGCTTGGGGCCGATTGCTTCTTCGATTTTCTGACGCGCATCGTTGGTATCGGCGGTCGAAACGCCGAAGAAGATATTGGAGACGTAGGCGAGTGTTGAACCGCTACGCTCCAACGCCTCAACCGTGTTTTCGAAGGTGGGCGGCGCGGGGTTTTCGGTGATTTCTCTTAATTCGCGCCGGTTCAGGCGAATGCCTTCTTCTAAGGCGGGCAGATAATCGCTATCGCGAATCTTGTCGAATGGCGGCGCGTTAAACGGCAGCGTGTTGGGCGCAAGCAGTGGATTGGACGCCAGATCGCCTGCTGGGTTCGCCGTTGCTGAACCCGTGGCGACGGATGTGGTCCGCGGCGACTCTTTTGCAGAACAGGCGACTAGCGCAAAGGTAACCGCAGCAGCCAAAATAAGTGAACGTTGCATGGTGTATCGATTCTGCAGGAAGTGTAACCAACACAGAACCGATGCCTTGACGTCCTGCATCGGGCCCTGCATGAGAAGGGCAAGCGACGCGAGCGTGCGTCGCGTTAGCGGCCGCACAGACTATGGGCAATGCCTGCATGGCTATCGGCGCAAACGGAATCCTTGGCTGCAAAAACGAAACGGGATGGCAGCGCCATCCCGTTTCGTTTATCGCTTAGACAGCGCCGATTACTCGGTCAAACCGCGATTCTCCAGCAGCGCCTTGACGCTGGGATCCTTGCCGCGGAAATCGCGATACAGCGTAGCCAGGTCGACCGTGTTACCACGCGAGAGAATCTTGGCGCGGAAGGTGTCGCCGTTCTTGCGGGTCAGGCCGCCGTTTTCCTTGAACCATTCGAACGCATCGTCATCGAGCACTTCCGACCAGAAGTACGCGTAGTAACCGGCCGAATAACCGCCGCCCCAGATATGGTCGAAATAGGTGCTGCGGTAACGCGGGGGCACTTCGGCCAGGTCTACCTTGAAGCGCTTCAGCGCATCGGCTTCGTACTTGCTTACATCCTGCAGCGGCGCATCGGCTGGCTGGGTGTGCCAGGCCAGATCCAGCAACGCGGCCGACAGGTACTCGGTGGTGGCGTAGCCGCTGTTGAAGGTCTTGGCCTTCTTGATCTTCTCCACCAGCTCGGCCGGCATCGGCGCGCCGGTCTGGTAGTGCTTGGCGTAGTTGGCGAAGACCTTGGGATCGGAGGCCCAGTGCTCGTTGAACTGCGAGGGGAATTCCACGAAATCGCGCGAGGTGCTGGTGCCGGCGATGGAGGGGTACTTCACCTTGGAGAACATGCCATGCAGCGCGTGGCCGAACTCATGGAACAGCGTGGTGACGTCGTCGAAACTCAGCAGCGCCGGCTGGCCAGCAGCGGGCTTGGTGAAGTTGCACACGTTGTAGACCACCGGCTTGGCGCCGGTGAGGCCGTCCTGTTCGACGAACACGTCCATCCAGGCGCCGCCGGACTTGCTGTCGCGCTTGAAGTAGTCGGTGTAGAACAGCGCCATCGAGGTGCCGTCGGCATCGAAGACTTCATACACCTTCATGTCGGCGTGGTAGGTCGGAATGTCGGTGCGCTGCTTGAAGGTGATGCCATACAGCTGCGTAGCCGCATAAAACACGCCGTTCTGCAGCACGTTGTCCAGCTCGAAGTACGGCTTGATCTGCGCCTCGTCCAGGTCGTACTTGGCCTTGCGCACCTGCTCGGCGTAGAAATCCCAATCGGACGCGGCGAGTTTGAAATCGCCCTTCTGAGCGTCGATCACCTTCTGCATCTCGGCCACTTCGCGGCGCGCCTTGGCGGTGGCCGCCGGCACGGTGTCTGTCAGCAGCTTCAGCGCCGCCTCCGGGGTCTTGGCCATCTGGTCGCCCAGGCTGTAGGCGGCGTAGTTGTCGAAGCCGAGCAGCTTGGCTTTTTGCGCGCGCAGCTGTGCCAGGCGCTGGATGGTCTGGCGGGTGTCGTTGGCATCGCCCTTTTCTGCGCGCGTTTCCGAGGCCTTGAGCACGTCGGCGCGCAGCTGGCGGTCCTTCAGCGAGGCCAGTACCGGTTGCTGCGTGGTGTTCTGCAAGGTCAGCAGATATTTGCCGTCGAGCTTGCGCGCCTTGGCAGCATCGGCGGCGGCGGCGATATCGCCTTCGCTCAGACCATCGAGCCTGGCTTTGTCGTCCACCACCACCGCACCGGCGGCCGAGGCGGCGACCAGGCGGGTATGAAACTGGGTGGACAGCGTGGTTTCTTCCACGTTGAGCTTGCGCAGGCTGTCCTTGTCGGCATCGGAGAGCTGCGCACCGGCGCGTACCAGTTCTTCGTAATCGCGCTCGAGCAGGCGCTTCTGTTCCGGCTCCAGCTTCAACGTGTCGCGCTGGTCGTAGAGAGTCTTGACGCGCGCGAACAGCTTGGGATCGAGATTGATCTCGTCCTGGTGCGCGGCCAGCTTGGGCGCGATCTCTTCCTGGATCTTCTGGCGTGCGTCGCTGGTATCGGCCTGGACCAGCCCGAAGAAGATGCGCGAGACGCGCGTGAGCGTTTCGCCACTGCGCTCCATCGCCTCGATGGTGTTGTCGAAGGTGGGCGGCTCACTGTTGTCGGCAATCTTGCGCATGTCGGCCAGGTGCTGGCGCATGCCTTCTTCGAACGCGGGCAGGTAGTCGCTGTCCTTGATCTTGTCGAACGGCGGCGCCTGGAATGGCAGCGTGCTGGCGGTCAGCAACGGGTTCGGCGCTGCGTCCGCGGCTGGCGTGGTGGTCTTTTCGGGCACGGTGGTGGACTCCTTACCGGATGGCTCTTTTCCAGAACATGCGGCCAGTGCCAGGGTGATGGCAGCGGCCAGAACGACGGTACGCGACATGGCGTGTGATTCCCTGAGTGGTTGTTACGGCAGCCGGTCACGCTAGCGGGTTTCGCAACCGCTGGCATGTGCCGTTGGCTTGGGTGGTGGGGCGGTGTTGGCGACTGGGAGGCTTGGTCGCGGCTGGTGCGCCCTCATCCGCCCTTCGGGCACCTTCTCCCGCACGCGGGAGAAGGAGATGCCTGCTTGTGGAAGAAGGAGATGCCTGCTTGTGGAAGAAGGAGATGCCTGCTTGTGGAAGAAGGAGATGCCTGCTTGTGGAAGAAGGAGACGCCTGCTTGTGGAAGAAGGAGACGCCTGCTTGTGGAAGAAGGAGACGCCTGCTTGTGGAAGAAGGAGATGCCTGCTTGTGGACGCGAGGAGTCGTGAATTTCCCTTCTCCCCTGCAGGGGAGAAGGTGCCCGAAGGGCGGATGAGGGCGACTCCGGCCACACGCCACACCCGATCGCCCCGTCAGAGCGTTTCGTCCTTGAAGATCGCCACATGCGGGGTGCCGTCGGCGCCGATCCAGCCGCGGTACATGCCTTCGGTGTTGAATGGAAACGCCACGTTGCCCTGCGCGTCCAGCGCAATGGCGCCGCCATCGCCGCCGGCGGTGGGAATCTCCTGGTCGATCACCGCCTCGGCAGCCTGCTGCAACGACTGCCCGGCGTATTTCATGCGTGCGCAGATGTCGTAGGCCGCCACCGCGCGGATGTAGAACTCACCCCAGCCGGTGCCGGAGACGGCGCACTGCGCATTGGCATAGGTGCCGGCGCCGATGATGGGCGCATCGCCCACGCGGCCGTAGCGCTTGTTGGTCATGCCGCCGGTGGAAGTGCCAGCGGCCAGATGGCCGTCGCGGTCCAGCGCCAGCGCGCCGACGGTACCGAAATGCTTGGCGGTTTCCAGATCCAGCGCCGCCTGCGCCTGCCGATCGCCGGCCTCGGCCTTGAGCGCCTTCTGCAGCTGCTGCCAGCGCTTGTCGGTGCGGAAGTACGACGGATCGACCAGGGTGACGCCCTGTTCGCGCGCGAACTGCTCGGCGCCGTCGCCGACCAGCATCACGTGCCTGGAGCGGTCCATGACGCGGCGTGCCAGCTGGATCGGGTTCTTGACCGTGTGCACGCCGGCAATCGCCCCGGCCTTGCCGCTGGCGCCATCCATGATGGCCGCGTCCAGCTCGTTCTTGCCGTCGTGAGTGAACACCGCACCGCGTCCGGCATTGAACTGCGGCGCGTCCTCCAGCACGGTGATGGTGGCGGCCACCGCCTCCACTGCGCTGCCGCCGCGGTTCAACACCGCATGCCCGGCACGCAGCGCGCGCTGCATCGCCTCACGTGCCTGGGCGTGTTCGTTGGGCGAGAGGCTGGATTTCTCCACGCCCGCACCGCCGTGGATCACCAGCATCGGCGTGGCTGCGAGCACCGGGCCGGTACATAGCAACAAGGACAGGCAAAGCGCGCGGGCGGATAAGCTGATCATGATGTTTCCTCCTTGCAAGTGATCATGATAATCGGTGGGGCGGGCACGGGCCGGCTCTCTCTCGCTAGCGAGAAAGCCATGTTCGGCGTTGAGCGAGGCGTTCGGTTGCAAGTAGCCGCAGCACCGGAGTGAGGTGCTGCACGGGGCACGCAGGAGCTGAAGCAGCCAACCGATGAAAAACATCTAGCCTGCGCACTTTTCAAGGAAGATCACGCATTGCCTCGGACAGTCGTTGCTGAAAAGTCGTCCCCAGCATGCAATCCACCGCGCCGAGCCTGGTGGCCACACTCTCAGGATCGAATGACCGGCCTTGCAGCACCGCCTCCGCATCGTTGTGCAGTGCATACGCCAGGTGCGCGGCGGCACGCACCGATAGAGGCGATTCACTCTGGCTTCCGAGGTGCCCGGCCAGCAGGAGCCGAATCTCGTAGAGCGCGAATGCGAACAGCTGTTCCTGGGTCATGCTCATTCGAACACTTTCTATCCTGTGCACGCAGGCCTGATCCCACTGCCGCGCACCGCATCATGCTTTAAAGCGGCCGCGGCACTCGGTGGGCTCGTCGGGGGGCTCACACGCACGTGCCGCGACTCGTCCGCTTCCTACAACGTATCGCGATGCTTGCCGCGCCATGGCCGGTACCAGGTGCGGATGGCGGCGATGTCGGCCGCCATGTCGGTCCCGGTCCAGAACGGCTCGCCGATGCCCACCGTCTTGCTCGGGTAGTCGAAATACACTGGCAGGATCGGCACCTTGGCATCGGAGGCGATCTTCCAGAAGCCGGCCTTCCACTGCTCCACCCGCTTGCGCGTGCCTTCGGGGGTGATCACGTACCACATCTGCTCGGAATTGCGGATCAGCCGCACCGCCTGGCCGATGGTGCCCTGTGGCGAGCTGCGATCCAGCGGGATGCCGCCGAGCTTGCGCAGCAGTGGGCCCAGCGGCCACCAGAACAGCTGCGCCTTGCCCAGCACGCGCACTTCGAAGCCCAGCGCGAACTTGGCCGCAAAGCCCAGGAAGCCGTCCCAGTTGGAGGAATGCGGCGCCACGATCATCACCAGCTTGGGCTCGTCGGGCAGGCGCCCGAGCAGGCGCCAGCCGGTCAGACGGAGCGCTGTGCGCCCCAGCCAGCGGCCGAAGCGGCCGTGTGCGCGCGGCATTCTGGGCGGGGATGGCTGCAGCAGGATGTTGGCCTGTGTTACCGGTGGCAACGACGGGTCGGGTTGACTCACGCTTACTCCCAGTGGGACGCAGAGCGTCCACGCTTGATATGGCTGCGCTCACGCTTGGCATCCAGCCGCCGCAGCTTGGCACCATGACTCGGTTTGGTGGCGACCCGGCGCTTGGGCACCGACAGGCACGCACTGATGATCTCGGCCAGCCGCTCGCGCGCATCGTCGCGGTTGCGGTCCTGGGTACGGAAGCGCTGCGCATCGATCACCAGCACGCCCTCGGCGGTCATGCGGCGGTCGCGCCGCGACAGCAGCCGCGCGCGCAACGGTTCGGGCAGCGACGGCGATCCGGCCACGTCGAAGCGCAGCTCCACCGCAGTGGACACCTTGTTGACGTTCTGCCCACCGGCGCCGCTGGCGCGCACGAAGCGTTCGACGAGTTCGCTGGGCGGAATCGTCAGGCTGGGGGTGATCTGGATCGGGTCGCTGGCCATACGCGCCGATTGTATCGGCAGCGGCACGCATGCGCGCGAACGCCGGCTTCCCGTATGCTGCGGCCGGTTCCCCATTGCAGGATGCTCCGATGACACCTGATTCGCTTGCCGCCGCCGGCGCGCTTGCCCGCCGCCTGGTACTGCTGGCCCTGCTGGCCATGGCCGCCCCCGCCGCGCTGGCACAGGCACCGACCGATGCCGACGTCAACCGCCTGCTGGCCGCCTCGCGCGCGCAGACCATGCTGGACACCATGCTGCCGCAGATCGAAGCGATGCAGCAGCAGCAGTTCGCCCAGCTCACCGCGCAGCGCCAACTCGACGCCGCCCAGCAGGCGCAGCTGCAGCGCATCCAGGAGCGCACCCGCCAGACCGTGCGCAAGGCGCTGTCGTGGTCGGAGCTGCGCCCGATGTACGTGGACATCTACAAGCGCTCGTTCTCGCGCGAGGATGTGCTGGCCATGGCCGAGTTCTACGAGAGCTCGGCCGGCCAGAGCCTGCTGGACAAGACCCCGGCCCTGACCCAGAACCTGATGGGCGCCATCCAGCAGAAGATGCTGCCGCTGTTTGCCGACCTGCAGAAGGATCTGGAGAAGATCGTCAACGAGCCGGCTCCGGCGCAGAAGCCCTGAGGGGCGGGGAATCGGGGAATCGGGAATCGGGAATCGTTAGAGCATGGCTTGCTGGCATTTAGATCAGTAGTTGAGGGTGGCGGGCGCGGTGATTACGTCTCTCTCCCTGCGGGGCGAGAAGGTACAGCTTGCGCGCCACTGGCGCGCGTGCCTTGGAGCGCCCGCCGCAAGCGCGGGCCGGGGCGCGGAGCGGGGGTCGGGGTGAGGTACGGGGCGAAGCCCTTGTGACTTTCCACCGCAGCAGGCTTCGCACGTCCCCTCATCCGCCCCTTCGGTGCACCTTCTCCCAAAGAGAAAAGGATGCAACGGCTCATGTGCCTCGCATGCAGCGCGACAGGGCTGGCGTGCCAGCCACGCTCCGCGCTTGAAGCGGCACGCTTGCGCGGCTGACGCACAAGCGAAACTGGGTACCGGTGCTGTGCCTGGAGCGTGGAGCGTTTGCGCGCGCAACGCCCGCTCGCCTCAGGTCACGGCATGCCCGTGCTACGCCTGTGCGGTCGCCTGCAACTGCGGCATGTCCCAGCCGAACAACGCGCAGGCCTTGGCGAATTCCACATCCAGCGGTGCGGTGACGCTGATGCGCCTGCCGTCGGCCGGGTGCGGAAATTCCAGGCGTTCGGCATGCAGCAGCATGCGGTGGATGCCAAGCATGCGGAAGCTGCGGTTGTGGCGGCCATCACCATGGCTGGTGTCGCCGATCATGTGATGCGACAGGTGCTTCATGTGACGGCGGATCTGTCGGAAGCGGCCAGTCTGCGGCTGGCAGCGCAGCAACGCATAGCGCGAGGTGGCAAAGCCGGTGGACGGAATCTCCAGCTCGCCGGTGGCCAGGCGCTGGAAGTGCGTCACTGCCGGCTTTTTCACCGGTTTGCCGGGGCCGCCGTCCAGGTCGTGGTCGACGACGAACCGCTCCTCGGCTGGCCAGCCACGGCACACCGTCAGGTAATGCTTGCCCACCTCGCCGGCCATCAGCGCCTTGCCCAGCGCACTGGCGCTGTCGCGGTCGAAGGCCAGCAGCAGGCAGCCGCTGGTGGCGCGGTCGAGCCGGTGCACCAGCAAGATCGGCCGGCCCAGCTGTTCGCGTAGGCGGTCGGCCAGGAAGTCGTCTTCCCCGCGCGCCAGCTTGCTGTCGTGGACCATCAGGCCCGCGGGTTTGTCGACGACGGCCAGGACGTCGTCCTGGTAGAGAATCTGCAGATGCTTGGGGGATGTGCTCACCGGCGGATTATCCGCATCGCCGACACCGCGTGCCACTGCGCCAGCTGGCTGCCCCGCGCTGGCGCATGTCGCTATCTGGCAGCGCACCGGCGCCGCCCACTCCATGGGCGTGCGCGGCGCAGTCAACCCACCGTCTAACGACGCAGCCAGGCCACCAGCAGCGCGGCGGTGCCGGCACCGCCGCTGATCCAGCTCCATACCGGCACGGTGCCCAGGTACCAGCCGTCCGGATGCAGGCCGTACAGCACCGCGGCGACCACCAGCAGCCCGCTGCCGGTGATGGCGGTGACCACGCGGGTCTGCAGTTTGCGCAGGCTCAGTTCCAGCGCACGCAGCTCGGTAGAGCGGATCTCCAGCTGATGGCGGCCTTCCACCTGCTGCTTCAACCAGCTGTGCACCAGGCGCGGCATGTCCGGCGCATGGGTCATGATTTCCGGCAGCCGTTTGCCCAGCTCGCGCAACGCACGGCGCGGGCTGTAGCGCTCGCGCAGGATGCGTTCGAGCACCGGTCGCGCCACCGCCCAGATATCCAGCTTGGGGTCGAGTTGACGGCCAACGCCTTCGATGTTGAGCAGGGTTTTCTGCAGCAGGATCAGCTGCGGCTGCAGGGTCAGTTCATAGCGCTGCGCCACGCGGAACAGCTTGATCAACACCTGCGCCAGCGAAATCTCCGACAGCGGGCGGGTGAAGTACGGCTCGCAGACCGAGCGCGCGGCCGCTTCCAGTTCGTCGATGCGCACGTTGGACGGCATCCAGCCCGCCTCCACGTGCAGCTCGGCCATGCGGCGGTAATCCTTGTGGAAGATCGCCATGAAGTTCTCGGCCAGGTAGTACTGATCCTCCTGCGAGAGCTGGCCCATGATGCCGAAGTCCAGCGCGATGAAGCGCGGATTGAGGCGGCGCTCCGGGTCCGAGTCGACCCAGATGTTGCCGGCGTGCGCATCGGCATGGAAGAAGTTGTCGCGGAACACCTGCGTGTAGAACACGCGCACGCCCTTGGCCGCCAGCGCCTTGCGGTCGATGCCGGCCGCATCGAGCTTGGCAATGTCGTCGGAGGGAATGCCGTAGACGCGCTCCAGCGTGAGCGCACGCTCGGCGGTGTGCGACCAGATCACTTCCGGCACGTACAGATCGTCAGAGCCTTCCCAGAACCGGCGCAGCACGCTGGCATTGGCGCCTTCGCGTTGCAGGTCGAGCTCGGCGGCCAGGGTGCCTTCGATCTCGGCCACCACTTCGCGCGGGCGGATCTTGTCGGCACGCGGATGGGTGCGCTCGACCAGCGTGGCCAGCGAATGCAGCAGCGCGATATCGGCATCGATCTGGCGCTCGATGTCCGGGCGCAACACCTTGACCACCACCTCGCGGCGCACGCCATTGGCATCGGGCGGCAACGTGGCCGCATGCACCTGCGCGATGGAGGCCGATGCCAGCGGTACGGTGTCGAACGAGGCAAACGCCACGCTGACCGGCAGGCCGAGCGCACCTTCCACGATCAGGCGCGCAGCCTCCCCATCGAACGGCTTGACCCGGTCCTGCAGCAAGGTGAGTTCTTCGGCCACGTCGGCGGGGATCAGGTCGCGCCGGGTCGACAGGATCTGCCCGAACTTGACGAAGATCGGGCCCAGCTCCTGCAAGGCCAACCGCAGCCGCGCACCGCGCGATTGCACGGCGATTTCGGCGCTGGCGCGCGGCACGAACGGTTTGGCCAGACGCAGCCAGCGCTCGGCCGGGGTGCCTTCAAGCAAGGCATCCAACCGGTAGCGCAGGATCACCCGGCCGATGCGGCTGGCCCGCAGGATCGCCTTCATGGCGTACCTCCGGCGCCGCGTAGGCGGTTCACGCGCGCGGCCATCCGTTCGACGTCGTCGCGCAGCTCGTCCACATCGTCGTGGAAGGCCTCGAGCTCGGCCCGCGGCACCACATCGCGCGATTCTTCCGTGACGAATTCGGCCGCGCTATGCGCCAGATCCGACGCGCTACGACGCGCCTGCTGCAACGCTGCACGCACCGCGCCGGCGATCTGCACGCCCAGGATCTCGCCGAACACCGCTACGAACGGCAACTGCCAATCCGGGTCGAACCGCCCGGCCAGGTGCTGCAGCTGACGCGCAAGCTCCGCGTCGCCGGAGACCTTGAGCCGCCCTGCTGGCGCGCCGCTGCGGCGCGCGTTGGCCAGAAATGGCAGCTGCCCCAGCAAACCGGCCAGGCTGCTGCGCACGGCCAGATCCGGCTCCTGTGCCTGATCCACCGGGCCGACCAGCAGCCGGCGCTCATGCACGCGAATCTGCAGCGCCAGGGCAGGCGCATCCAGGGTCAGCGCGATGCGCTGGCCTTCCAGCGGCAACAGGGCATCGCGGGTATCCGGGTCCAGCGCCAGTGCGCGATTGAGCGCGGCCTGCAGGGCCTGGCCGGCGAGTGGCTTGAGAGAATTGAAAAGTGATGCGGGCATGGGCGCATTCTACCGCCCCCGCATGTCGCAGCTGGCTGACGATGGTGGGCGCTGCGCGCCGGCGCCTGCCGCGGTGGCCGCGGCGGGCGCTTGCCTGGCGGTGAAACGATCGATGCACCCCTCGCCGCCCGGGTTGCCTGCTAGCCGGCGCGGCACATGGCTGGCCAGGATGGTGCGCGCGCTGCGCTGCGCAGGCGGCCCGTCGCTCCCGGCGGCGACCAGCGCAGCGTCCGTGCACAGCCGCCCCGCCCGATCTGCCGACTTCCTTCGGCCGGCCGGTCGCGGGCATGCTGGCGCTCTTTTCGAACAGTTGGCAGGAGCAGGCGATGCGCAAGATCCGGGTCGGTCTCATCTTTGGCGGCAAATCCGCCGAGCACGAGGTCTCGCTGCAGTCGGCACGCAACATCCTGGACGCGCTCGACCCGCAGCGCTTCGAGCCGGTGCTGATCGGCATCGACAAGCAGGGCCAGTGGCATCTGAGCGCGCCGGACGGCTTTCTGCGCGATGCCGACGACCCGGGCCGGATCGCCCTGCACCGCAGCGGCCGCTCGGTGGCGGTGCTGCCCGGCGCCGAGCGGGCGCAGCTGCGGCCGGTGGACACCGAGCAGGCACTGGCGCAGATCGATGTGGTGTTTCCGATCGTGCACGGCACCCTGGGCGAGGACGGCTCGCTGCAGGGGTTGTTGCGCATGGCCAACCTGCCCTTCGTCGGCTCCGGCGTGCTTGGTTCGGCGGTGGCGATGGACAAGGACATGGCCAAGCGCGTGCTGCGCGATGCCGGCCTGGCGGTGGCGCCGTTTGTGTGCTTCAACCGCCGCACCGCCGCGCACGCCGATGTGGAGGCGTTGATCGCGCAGTTGGGGTTGCCGCTGTTCGTCAAACCGGCCAACCAGGGCTCATCGGTGGGCGTCAGCCAGGTGCGCAGCGCGGATGCGTTTGCGGACGCACTCGCATTGGCGTTGTCCTACGACCACAAGGTGCTGGTGGAAGCAGCCATTGTCGGCCGCGAGATCGAATGCGCGGTGCTGGGAAATGCCACGCCACAGGCCAGCGTATGCGGCGAAGTGGTGGTGCACGATGCGTTTTATTCCTACGACACCAAATACATCAGCGCGCACGGCGCCGACATCGTGATCCCCGCCGATCTCGATGCGCAGACGCAGCAGCGCATCCAGCAGCTTGCGGTGCAGGCGTACCAGGCGCTGGATTGCGCCGGCATGGCGCGCGTGGATGTCTTCCTATGCGCGGATGGACGCATCGTGATCAACGAGGTTAATACGCTTCCGGGGTCAAGAGTGGCTAACAAACGTAGCGAGCAGTCGCCAGGTGGGCGCGGACGGCGCGCAGGAACCGGAATGTACAAGCAGTACATGAGGATTCCGAGCACCGGCTGCGCCCGCATGGCGGCTGCGCAGTAGTTTGATAGCCGCTCGTTCACGGATCAGCATGCATCCCAAACTTCGGCAGGCAAGCGGACTGGACTATCGCGGCTTGATCACGCAGTTGATCGAGCTGGCATTGCAGCGGCATGCGGACGATCAACTGCTGCGTAGCGCGGTGGATACGCGCGCATGAGCGCCGCACAGCTGCGCGCAGTGCAGGCGTACGACCATGCCGCACTGCTCGCACTCAACAATACCCATGCCAGCGCACTGTCGTTGCTCGATGCCGATGGGCTGGCTGCGTTGTTGCAGATGGCGTGGCGCGCACGCCTCGTCCCGCCGGCCGACGGCTTGTTGATCGCACTGGATCAGAGCGCTCGCTATGCCAACGCCAACTTCGCGTGGCTAGCGGAGCGCTTTGCGCGCTTTGTGTATGTGGACCGCATCGTGATCGCCACCCATGCGCAGCGACGCGGCCTTGCCGGGCAGCTGTACGACGACCTCATCCGCCATGCGCGTGCAGCAGCGCAACCGCGCGTGGTGTGCGAAGTGAATCTGAGCCCGCCCAATCCGGCCTCGCTGGCGTTGCATCGGCAACTGGGATGCGTGCCGATCGGCGATGCGGTACTGGCCAGTGGCAAGCAGGTGCAGTACCTGGAAAAACTGCTGTGAAAGGCAAAACACGGCTGAAAACCGCCACAACGCACATGGCCCGCCTCCTTGCGGAAGCGGGCCATGTGAGCGCCGATCGGCAGCGCCGCTGCCGTGACGTATCGCGGTAAGGCGTTAGACCTTGCCGCGACGGAACATCGAGATCACTGCCAGGATCAGGAACACCACGAACAGGATCCAGGCGATGTTGGTCGCCGCACCGGCGATACCGCTGAAGCCCAGCACAGCGGCGATGATGGCGATGACGAAAAAGATGATGGCGTAATGCAGCATGGCAAGGGTTCCAGAAGTTGTCGTGCCGAATCGGCGCAGACGTATCTTGTGGATGTGCCGGTCTTTATCGGGTGATGGAGATGTCGTTGGAAGATGAGGATCGCAGCCGGTTCAAGCCTTCTTCGATGCTGATCCTTGGCACATAGCCGAAGTCACGGCGCGCCGGCTCCATGCTGTACCAATGCGGCGTGCACAGCTGTTCCACCAGAAACCGCGTCAACGGCACTTCGCCTGGCAGACGCAACAGTGGCCATAGCGTTTCGCAGACCGCGCCGATGCGGTACGCGGTCTTGAACGACAACGAACGCGTGACTGCAGGTGCGTCCACGGCAGCCAGCAGGCGATTGAGCAACTCGCGCATCGGCAACGGTTCGCCGTTGGAAATGAAGTACGCCTTGCCCGCGCAGGCAGCGCCGGTCGCAAGATGGTCGAACGCATCCAAATGCGCTTGCGCGGCGTTGTCGATGTACGTGCTGTCCACCAGGTTGCTGCCATCGCCCACCATGCGCAGGCGGCCGGCGCGCGCACGCGCCGCCAGCCGCGGCAACAGATGATTGTCGCCCGGCCCCCAGATCAGCCGCGGACGCAACGCGACGGTGGCCAGCTGCGCATCGTTGGCCGCCAGCACCGCACGCTCGGCGATCGCCTTGGTCGCCGCATACGCGGCGCGCAGGTCTTCGCCATACGGCACTTCGTCGGCGCCCAGGCCCTCCACCGGGTTGGTGGCGCGATGGGTGACGCTGGGTGTGGAGGTGTAGATCAGCCGCGGCACGCCATTGGCGCGGCATGCGTCGAGCACGTTCTGCGTCCCCACCACATTGGCCTGGTGATAGCTGTCGTAGCTGCCCCAGGCGCCGGCCTTGGCGGCGTTGTGAAACACCGCATCGATCCCGCCGAAGGCGTGTCGCACGGCCTGCGGGTCGGCCAGGTCGCCACGGATCTGGCCCACGCCCAGCGTCTGCAGCACCGGGTAATCGCCGCGCTGGAAACTCACCACCTCGTGCCCGCGCGCGCGCAAGCCGCGGCACAACGCCTGGCCCAGAAAGCCACCACCGCCGGTTACCAATACCTTCATCGCACCGCACCGTTCATTCGAGGGAGCACACCATAGCCGGCGGCCATCGCATTGGCGAATGGCCGCCGACACGCATCTGATTGATTTGCTGCAGACCGTTACCCACCTTGTTGCGCTGCCCACACCGCCAATGTTTCGCGGCCGATCTTGGCATTGTGGCGAATGTCGACCGGGAAACCGGGATGCCGCAGGAAACGCGTGATACCGGCGGTATGCGCATGCGCGGCGCCCAGCGCACGCAAGGCGGTTTGCACGTCCGCAAAGGCCGATGCCGACACGCCCGGCTGCAATTCCACGCACAGCACCGGCTGCTGTTGTCCGGCTGCGCCCACACCGACCAGCGCGGTGCGCCGCACCTGCGGATGCACGTTGAACACCGGCTCCACCTGCTCGGTGTACAGCGGGCCGCTGGCCGTTTCCACGCGATGGGTCTTGCGCCCGCAGAACCACAAGCGCCCTTCCGCATCGAAATAGCCCACATCGCCCATGCGGTGCACGATGCGCTCGCTGCCATCGTCGCTGCGCTCGCGGATCTTGGCGATCCGCGTGGCGGCATCGCGATTGAAATAGGTGTCGGTGGTGGTGGGTCCGGCGACGGTGATCTCGCCGACCTCGCCCACCGCCAGCACGCGAACGCCGCTCCAATCGGCAATGGCCGCATCGTCAATCGCAATAATGCGCACTTCATTGGGCGCGACCACCTGCCCCACACAGGTGCCGGCACCGGCCTCGGTGGCAGCGCGCGTTGCGTCCAGGGTGCGGCCTTCGATCGCGGCCACCGGCAGACATTCGGTGGCGCCGTACGGGGTCCAGAACTGCGCATCGGCCGGCAGCAGCCCGCGGATGGTGGCCACCACATCCGGCGGCACCGGTGCGCCTGCCGACGTTGCCAGGCGCACGTTGGGCAGCGGCTGCCCATAGTCGGCCAGCACGCGCATCAGCGCCGGCGAGCCGAACAACTGCGTCACGCCGAAGCGGTTGAGCGCATCGTGCAGCTTGCGCGGATCGGCGCTGCCCGGCCGCGTCGGATCCATATCCGGAATCACCGAGGTCAGCCCCAAGGCCGGATCGAACAAGGCAAACGGTGGAAACGTCGGCAGGTCCACGCCACCGGGCTGCATGCCGAAGGCGTTGCGCAGCAGCTCGATCTGCCCGACAAAATGCCGATGCCGGTAGACCACGCCCTTGGGCACGCCGGTGGAGCCGCTGGTGAACAGGATCGCCGCGACATCGTCGGGCGCGGTATCGGCCAGTTGGCTGCCGGCGCCGGTGCCATCGCGCTCCACGCGCGCCAGCGTCACCCCGCCCCAGCCGTAGCGTCCGCCGACGGTGACGATCTGCCTGGCAGAGCGCGCCCAGCGCAGCAACCGGCGCGCCAGTTGCGCAAGCGGTATGCCGATGAACGCCTGCGGCTGCGCCTCGTCCAGACACTGTTTGAGCGCGCGTTTGTCGATGCCCGGATCGACCAGCACGGGCACCGCACCTGCCTTGAACAACGCGAACATCAGCAGGAAGAATTCCGGCGACGGCCGCACCATCACCACTGCGCGCGTGCCACGGCCAATGCCGTGCAGCGCCAGGCCGGCGGCGATCGCATCGCTGCGTGCATCCAGTTCGGCATAGCTCAAGGTCACGTCGTAGGCGGCAAACCCGTTGGCGGCGCGGCGGCCGGGGCAGCGGATGGCGATCTGATCGGGGCGCTCGCGCGCCAGCTGCGGCAAGGTGGCCGCGATATTGCAGAGAGTGGTCATCGCCGTATTATCACCCATGCCCTCACGGTGCCGGCTGCTTGCGCGCAGGGCGCGCCTGCACCTGCGGCGGATGCGCGCCGTCGTCGGGCCACGCGCCTGCCGATGCCGACGCATGAATCGCTTAGGGATGGTCTGATCAACGCCATCGGAGGATGAGGTAAGCCGCATCGGTCGCGCCAATGACGCTCAGGCCTGCGGTTTTTGGCCGTTTCCGGCGCATGTGCGCGGTGTTGCCCCTGCTACAGGCACACC
>NZ_LXNG01000022.1 GCF_001642575.1 Xanthomonas floridensis
GGTGTGCCTGTAGCAGGGGCAACACCGCGCACATGCGCCGGAAACGGCCAAAAACCGCAGGCCTGAGCGTCATTGGCGCGACCGATGCGGCTTACCTCATCCTCCGATGGCGTTGATCAGACCATCCCTAACCGGCATCTGAGAATCTTTCGACCATCCAAAGAAAGCTCGTAACTTCTGTAAGGCTTCATCCATGGGGTCGCCTTGATCCAGGAGTTGATGCAGGCGAACGACTGCGCATGTATGGCGAAGGTCGTGCGGCGTCACGGAAATCTTGCCCGTTCGATCCTTCAGCTCTTGAATGACATGAGGTTGCAGATGGCCTGATATTTTCAAGAATATCTTTGTCAAAGACTCTGTGGATAACGGACTATTTTGTTGAGTGTTGAGCAAGAACGCATGGTTTGGCCTTCCTCTGTGGTTTTCCACATAGGTCTGGATGAGACCGGACATCGTGCTACTCAAAGGCAACTGCCGTATGGAGTTTGCAGTCTTGATACTCGGTCGCGAGTATCTCGAGTCGTCTTCGTCCGCATACTTGCCTTTTTGCACGTTCAACCAGTAGCGCGGGCGTTGTTGTCTTTCATCGAAACCACTCTTAACCACGTCTGCCGTGAGAAGAAGAACTTCGCCTCGGCGCAGGCCTTGGTGGAGCATCAGGAGAAATGCGACGAACGCCAGCCATCGGGTATGCGTTCGTAAAAAAGGATTGCTAGAGGAGGAGGGATCCAGCATTTCGTATAACGCTTCCACCACGCTGGCCGGTAGCGAGCGTAGCTGGCTCATCTGTCTCGATTTTTGTACGTGAAGTTGTCCATACAGATGCGACAGCCTATGCAGCCGACCCTCAATCTGTTTTAGACGATCCGTTGGGAGAGTTGACTTCGACAGCCAAGTAACCACGGAGCGCACAAAGCAAAATCCAGTTCTCCAGCGCAATTCGTCAGTCTAGCTGACAAATGCTTGGTTGCGAATCGAGACAAACCAAGACTCAAGGATCTCCGCGAGTCGGACGTCATCCAGACCAGCCAACGCATCGTCCAATGCGGAGGCTCCAAACATCCGATCTGCATGCTTGTAGAGGTTTTCGACGTGACGGAGTCTCTTGATCCGGCTTGAGTCAGCGAGGTCAGAGCTCGTCATCAAGTCCCAGACGGCAGCCCAATAACGAGGCAGCTTGTGCTCGTCATCAATGATCAATGCACCGTGAAGCGAGCTGGGGACTTGCGGGTCACGTAGGAAAGCAAGCATTAGGAGAGCTCGTTGAGAACAACATGATTAGTACCATCTATCACGCTGGTGTTGCGGTCTGGGCTGACTTCCAGGCTCTCTCTACGCAACAGGCTCCATAGTACCATGAGTTCGCATAATGTATATTATGTCAAATGCGGCTAGGGTTATGCCCAGACACTTCGCCCAACGACCGTCCCACATACGCCCACGTCGGCGAGCGGTACCAGTTGCAGACACCGATCTCTCGTGCTGCCTGCAGCCATTGCACGCCGTCTTCCAGTGCATCGGCTGCCAGCGTGTATCTGCCGTTGGCCAGATCGCTTTCGAACTGTTGGGCGAATTCGCTCATCGATGGCGCCAGCAGCAAGGCGACAGCATGCTCGCTGTCGAGAAACACAATTTGCCCAGGAGTACCACCAACCCCTGGAATCAGATCGACACACAGGCGGCAACGGGCAAAATCAGTCCCGATGACAATGCGCTGCTTGTGCATCGTCATCACCGGCCGAACTCCCTTGTCCGCAAAGCGCGCTGCGACGGGATCGGTGTTCTGATCGCGCGTCACGGCATCCAGCACTTCATCCACGCTCATCAATGAAAGTGCGCGCGCAAAGTTGGCCGTTGCATCAGGGTCCAGCCCGGCGCTTTCGCGGTACAGCGCTGCCAGGTCCGCGGGCACTGGTTGGCCAAGCGCCGATTCCAGGGCGGCAAGTTGTGCTTTGCTGGCCGGTGGCAGCAGCGCCTTGGCGATGTCGGGCGCTATGCGCCGTAACTGTGCGCGAATCCCTTCAAGCATCGCAGTGCACCCCGTTCCTTCAATGGCCCACGAGTGTAACGCGCGTGTATTGGCTAGCGAGGCCGGGCTCAATCGGTGCAGTCATCGCCTTTCATTGAAGCTGCTGAGACCAGCCAACCGTTATTGATTCGGCGGGCATGCGGCACACGTTAAGCGCATGAATCGGCAGCGAGAACTCGGGCAATGCACGTCGCAACTACCCTGCCCCATGGACGTTGTCCTATCTACGCATCCAGCACCAGGGCCGCATCTGGATACCGCGCGCACATGAAATCGACGAAGGCGCGCACCTTCGGTGCAGCCAACCGTCTGGAGGTATGCAAGACCCAAAGCGATGGCTCCATGCCCGGGAATGTTCCCCATTGCACCAACGCGCCGCGTGCAAGTTGAGCGCCTGCAATCGACTGTGGAATCAGCGCCACGCCGGCGCCGGCAACGACTGCGTCGCGCACCATCAATAGCGAGGAGAACCGAAGCTTCGGTATGGGCTCGAGCAGCAGGCGGCCGCCGTCGAGCGACCAGGTGGTCGGCTGGAAATTCGTGGTCACCACAGCGGGCACCTGTGTCACTGCACCAGCGGGCGGTATCGCGATGCTTGGTGCTGCCACGACAACCAGCCGATCCTTCGCGAAGCATCTGCCGACCAGGCGGCTATCCGGATCGGGATTGATCCGGATGGCCGCATCGAACTGCTCGTCGACCAGGTCGACGATGCGGTCTTCGGCCACTACTTCCAGCGTGATCTCCGGATAGGCGGCACAGAACTCGGCACCCAGCTGCCCCATCGCCAGTTGCGAAAACAGGACGGGCGCCGCCACGCGCAACCTGCCGCGCGGCGTGGACAGTCCCTCGCGTGCAGCGGTCATCGCCTCGGCCACTTCGTTCAACGGTGCTTCGGTGCGATCCATCAGCAGTTGCCCGGCTTCGGTCAGTCTGAGCCCACGTGCGCTGCGCTCCACAAGTCGCACGCCGAGTTGTTCCTCAAGCTCGGCGAGACGGCGCGACAACGTCGCCTTCGACCGACCACTGGCACGGCTGGCCTTGCCCAGGCCCTGGTTTGCGGCGACCAGCGAAAAATCGATCAGGGCATTCAGATCCATGGTGTTTTACATTTGAAACCAGGTGTATGAATTCTGGAGTCTTCGTATCGGATTCGCAACGGCATACAGTCTGTTCACCGCAACGCCAACGCGATGCGCCGGCAACACCCCAGCAGCGCATCCGCACTGTTCGCCCTTCATCCACCGCAGGAGATTCACCATGAGCATTCTCGTTATCGGTGCCACCGGCACCGTCGGTTCGTTGGTCACCCAAGGCCTGGCCACTGCAGGTGCACAGGTCAAGGCGCTGGTTCGCCAGCCGGGCAAACGCAACTTCCCCAAGAGTGTCACCGAGGTCGTCGCCGACCTGACCGATGTGGGCTCGATGCGCGCGGCACTGGCATCGGTACGCACCCTGTTCCTGTTGAACGCCGTTACCCCCGACGAAGTGACGCAGGCGTTGATCGCCTTGAATCTGGCCCAGGAAGCCGGAATCGAGCGCATCGTGTATCTGTCGGTGATCCATGCCGACAAGTACACCAACGTGCCCCACTTCACCGGCAAGCACACTGTCGAACGCATGATCGAAAGCCTGGATATTCCGGCCACGATTTTGCGTCCTGCCTACTTCATGCAGAACGACACCCTGATCCGGCAGACCATCCAGGACTACGGCATCTATCCGATGCCGATCGGCGCAGCAGGTGTGGCCATGATCGATGCCCGCGATATCGCAGACATCGCCGTAGCCGAGTTGCTGCGACGCGACCGCGCAACCGGCACACTGCCGCGCCTCACGCTCGACCTGGTTGGTCCGCAAGCCATCACGGGTGCGTCTGCGGCGCAGATGTGGAGCGCGGTCCTCGGGCGCGAGATCGCCTACGCCGGTGACGATGTGGCCGCGTTCGAAGCGCAGATGGCGGCATACAGCCCCTCATGGCTGGCCTACGACCTGCGCCTGATGCTGGCCGGCATCCAGACCATCGGCATGCGGGCGGATGACGGCGCCACACAGACCCTGGAAGCCATCCTGGGTCGCCCGCTGCGGACCTACGAGCACTTCGTTCGCGAAGCCATCGCAATCGCTTGAGTGTGGTTTGCGCAGCACGTGCGGGCGTCCCGCGCGTGCTGCGCCGCGATGATCGCTTCGTTCATTCCGACCGTTGGAATTCCTGTATCGACATCATCGGCCTGCGTTGACTGACCAGGCAGCACAGAGCAAAGGCCGCCAGGCGTCAGAGCATTGCGTAAGACAGCAGGCTCAATACCAGTAGATGCCCCACGTAGTAAAAATAGAATGCCCGGCGCGAGCGCGGAACCGGTATGCGCACTTTCGCAAGTAACAGCAATGGCAGCGCCAGCAATCCCCAAGGGGTCTCGTTGACCAAGCACAGCAGCGCCACCGGCAGCACTATCAGCACCAGCGCCAGTACCACCCTGGACAGGCGCCACTGCCATGGGTTACGCCAGAACACCCACGCGCCCAGTACGATCGCCAGCCCACTCCATCGATAGTCGACCGCCGCTGGCGCCAGGAGCGCGCATAAAGCAAAGAAGACCCAGCGGCCGCGCTCGATCGCCAGAATGCAGACCGCTGCCAATGCAAAAGCCAGCAGAACGTTAAGCGGAAACACGCGTTGAAATGCGATAGCTGCAACCGGCGTGGCGATAAGACCCCAGAGAAACAGCCGCTTCACGGACTTCTCGACATCCGCCTTGGGCTGGGCAAGGTTATAGGCGAGCACCAGCGCAAACAGCGGGAATGCCACCCGCCCTAGTTCTGTAACGACTGGAACGTATCCAATCGCAAGAATCTTCAAGACGTGATCGCCTGTCATGAAGGCGGCAGCTAGCCACTTCAGGAATTCGCGCCCACCACTGGTCACCGTTGCATCTCGCCTTGTGGGTCGGATGCCCGCTGTTTTCTGCCGGTCTTTCCAGGAAGCAGGCGCCAATTCACTCGGCGGCGTCGCCGGCATTGGTCACTGAGCCGCAGGATCATTCGCCATCACCGCACCGCTCCGTTGTCTTCCTGCAACTCGCGCTTGAACGGCACATCCGGCGGCGGCCTGGCAGTGGCCGGTTGGTCGTTGAGGTTGGGGTCACTGAGACCGCAGCCGCCACCAAATTGCAGCAGCGACACCACGCAGCTGATCTTGGTCGTGGTGCCTGGAATCGGAATCTCGATCTTCTTCAGTCCGCGGCGCACCCATTCCTGCAACAGCGACTGGTTCGGCATCCAGTACTTGTCCAGTGAGGTCGGCGTGTAGCCATACGGCGGCCGCTTGAGCCAGGTGCCGCCCTGGGCGATCTGGTCGCGGGTCCAGGTGTCGGTCTCGCTGCCCGGCGGCCCACGATCGCCCGCGCCGCTGCCGGTCTCGCCGCTGCCGGCCACCCGCACACTGCCGTCGCTGTTGAAGACGCCATCGCGTTGGCCGTTCGCGCCGCTGCTGTCGCCGCGCCGGCTGCGCTCGGATTTACTCCAATCGTCGGCATTGGCCGCGACATCCCAGCCGCCGCTACGGTCGGCCGCTTGCGGGCCGGCCTTGCTGCTGGCAGCAGGCGTGGCAGCGGAAGAGGCTGCCGCCGTGTCAGCTTGCGCAGGTGTGGCCGCTTTGGCCTGCGCGGTTTGTGGGGCCGAACTGGCTGGCGAAGGCTGCGCAGCAGCCGGGCTCGCCGTCGCCGACGAAGTCGCCGGCTTGGCCGGTGCCGGTTGAGCTGGCGGCGCGGGCGGTACCGGAGTGGGTTCTGGCACGCTGGGCAGTTCGGTGGCACGCACCGCAACCTCGGGCATGCGCACGCTGGGCGCGAGCTCGCGCGGCCGGATCGCTGGCGCGCTGAGCTGGGGTTGGTCGGGCACCACGATCTCGCGCTCGCGCACCGCCGGCGCCGGCGCAGCACGCACCGCCACCGAAGGCGCCGGGCGCTGCAGCTCGCGCAGTGCCGGCCGCTCGGCCACGGTCTGGATGTCGCGCTGACGCACCTCGATCTGCGGTGCCGACGGCGCCACGGGGCGTGGCGCCACGGTGATGCTCGGCGGTGGCGGCACCACGAAATCGGTCGTGGCAATCGGTGTTTCGGTCACCTGCAACGGCGATTCGATCGTGACTGGTGGCACCTGCACCGTCACTTGCGGCACCTCAGGTGCCACCGGTTCGCTGGCAGTAGCGACCGCCGGTCCGGGTGCGGTATCCGCCGCCTGCGCTGTGCTGGCGGACTCAGTGGGTTCGGTTGCCTGCGGCGGCACCGAGGGTGGTGGCGTGGCGTCGGCAGGATTCCCGCTTGCTGCGCTGGCGTTCTGCGCCGTGGCAGCCTCGCCGGCAGCAGGCGGCGAGGCTGCGGACGGTTCCCCTTGCCCGCCCCCCTGCTCGGCCGCGCCATCGCCGATGAACGTCATCCGCACTCGCGACTCCTCGCCTTGGGTGGTCTCCTCCGGCGCCCAGCGCACGGCGACCACCCAGATCAGCAAAGCGATAAAGCCGATGTGGATCAGCAAGCTGCCCAGCAAGGCGAGCCAGTGCTGCGTGCGCTGATCGCGCGGGCGTGGGTCCCAGTGTTGCCACCACAGGCTGCGGAACGCCTGAAACGGCGTCAGCAGCCGCGCAGCGCCAGTGCCATCCGCAGCCGATGGACGCGCCAGCAGCACGTCCATCACGTGGTCATCGTTGAATGGCGCCGCTGCATCGCCACGGCTGCGCATCCAGATCGCCCAGCCGTATGGCAGCCCGGTGCGCCGATCCAGAATGAGCTTGGCCGGCATGCGCGCGCGCAGTGCCTGCAGCAGATCGGCAGCCGTTGTCACCGGTGGTGCGGAATCAGGCCGCGCTGTCGCGCGGAATGTACGGGGCGTCGCCGGTGGCGTGATCGGTCGCATCGCGCACCGCGGTCACCCCGGGCACGCGTCCCATCAAGGTTTTCTCAATGCCCTGCTTGAGCGTGACATCGGCCATGCCACAGCCATGGCAACCGCCGCCGAAGCGCAGCAGCACCACGCCATCGGCAGAGACTTCCTGCACTGCCACGCGACCACCGTGTGAGGCGAGCTGCGGGTTGACCTCGTTCTCGACCACCCAGCGCACGCGCTCCACCATCGACGCCGATTCGGCCGGCGCCTCGCCCTTGATCTTGGGCGCCTTGATGGTCAGTTGCTGGTTGCCGGTGGATTGGGTGACGTAGTCGATCTCGGCACCATCCACCCACGGGACGCTGGCGGCGACCACATATAAGGTGAAGCCGTCGCAATCGATCGCCCACTCATCGCCGGCGAGATCGGCCGGCTCTGCGAACTCGAGCCTGGCATCGGCACGCGGGGTCCCCGGGTCCACCGCGCTCAGGCGTACGCCCATGCCGGGCACGCCCTCGCGTTCGATGAGCTTGCGGAAATAGGTCTGGGCTTTGTCGGATATCTGGATCATGCGGGTTATTCTAGCGCTCAATGCGCCCTCGCTCATGGAACACCGTGATCCTGGCGGGGCGCCGTCCGCCCACCCCTGCGAGACCGCCATGACCGATCTGATCCCCCTGGAGCAGGCCCACTGCCTCCCGCGCAAGGGCAGCGACCACAAACTGGGCGAAGCGCGCCTGGCCGAACTGCTGCCGCAGGTACCCGGCTGGGAGCTGGCCGAGGCCGGTACCGCGATCACGCGGACGTTCCGGTTTGCCGACTATTACCGCACCCTGGCCTTCTTGAATGCGCTGGCCTGGATCGCCCACCGCGAAGACCACCATCCGGACCTGGGCGTGCACTACGACCGGGTCGTGGTGCGCTATTCCACCCACGACGTGGGCGGGTTGAGCGAAAACGACTTCATCTGCGCCGCGAAGGCCGCGCAACTCTACGATCAGGGAGTCACTGCATGAATATGTCTCGCGCCGCCCTCGCCGGCCTGGCCCTGGCGGCCGGCCTGACCGGCTGCGGCAAGTCCCCGCAGCAGCCGGCAGCGCCCACGGTGGCCCCCACCGAGCTGGCCGCGCTGAAGACTCCGCCTCCGGAATACGCGCCCGAACTGGCATGCGCCGGCGTCGGCGGGACCAGCGTGCTGCGCGTGGTAATCGGAACCGAGGGCAAGCCCACCGATGTATCGGTGACTCAGAGCAGCGGCCAGCCAGTGCTGGACGAGGCTGCGTTGAAGCGCGTGCGCGAATGGCAGTTCAAGCCCGCCACGCGCAATGGGCAGGCGGTGCCGCAAACCATCCAGGTGCCGGTCGCCTTCAAGCCGCCGGTACCACGGCCGGACGAATGCTTCGCCATCGAGGAGCGGGCCCGGCGCGGCGGTTGAGCACGGCCGCTGCCGGGGCGGCGGGACTGTGATGTGCAAGGCGGGCCGAGGTGCCCGCCATTGCATTTCATTGCATGACGACACACCCGTCGCCGTGCATCGCCGCGAGTATCGGCTTCAGTGAGCGCCGGCGGCACCACGCGTTCGTCATTGCGGCATTGCCATCCTGCAACGCCGCTGGGCGAGTGCGTGATGCATTTGCCACAGGACCAGGCTCCATTCCACGAGGTCGTCCCATCGCATGCTTGAGGTGTCGTCACACAACGTCTGGATCGCGCTGGCGGTCACCCTGGCCGCGGGCCTGGCTACTGGCCTGGGCAGCCTCATGGTGGTGTTTGCCAAGAAGCCCAACCCGCGCCTGCTCGCATTCGGGCTGGCATTTGCCGGCGGCGCGATGGTGTACGTGTCGTTGTCCGAGATCCTCAACAAGTCGATCGCGGCGTTTTCCAATGCCTACAACGACAAACTGGGTTTCACCTTCGGCACGCTGACCTTCCTGGCGGGCATGGTGCTGATCATGGTGATCGACCGCTTGGTGCCCAACCCGCACCAGAGCCTGTCCACCGACGATCCACAGTTTCGCGACGACAACCGCGCCTACATCCGGCGCGTCGGGCTGATGACCGCGATCGCGATCACCGCGCACAATTTTCCCGAAGGTCTGGCAACCTTCTTCGCCACTTTGGAAAGCCCTGCCGTCGGCATGCCGCTGGCGTTCGCCATTGCCATCCACAACATTCCCGAAGGCATCGCGATCGCTGTGCCGGTGTATTTTGCCACCCGCAACAAGTTCTATGCCTTCGGTGCCAGCCTGTTGAGCGGACTGGCCGAACCGATCGGTGCTGGCATCGGCTATCTGGCGCTGGCGGACGTGCTGTCCGAAGCGGTGTTCGGCACGGTGTTCGGGCTGATCTCCGGGGTGATGGTGTTCCTGGCGCTGGACGAACTGCTACCGGCCGCCAAGCGCTATGCAAAAGGTCACGAGACCGTGTATGGCCTGGTGTCGGGCATGGGCACGCTTGCCATCAGCCTGGTGTTGTTCCGCTTTGCCGCGCCTTGAGCTGCCTCACCTCACCGCTTTAAGGTGATCGGTGGTCCAGCCACGACACCGCGATAGCAGATGCTGGCTGGACGCGAGTTGGCCAGCATTGCACTGGTCGCCAAACCTGATGGCGATAGTCAGATGCAGGTGACGGAGGGTTCGGCGGCGTGACGATATCGATCGGACGTGGTTGGCAACACCGCTGAGCGGTGCTTCACGCGCTTGCAGGTAACCACCTACTCCCTGCACTTGCACCTGCACCACCGATGACCGCATCAATCAGCGCGTTTAGGCCGCAAGCGAACGCCACGGAAGCCGCCAGATTCCCCGCACATTGCAAATTGGTACGAGCAGCCTCCCCCAGCGAGTTCGAACGCACTTTCAACGCGCTTTTAATATGCAGGTGATGCGTCGTGTTGGTTCGTCGACGCTTGGCCGCCTGCACGCTGAACACGGCTACGCGCGTGCACCAAACCGCCGATCCAGCAAGCTTCCAGACATTCAACGCGGCGCATGGTACGCGCGTCATCCACGCGCACTGAGCGAGGTGCCGTATGCAACACACACAGTCCCGGGAGCGCCTGGCCTGGGCACTCGCCGTCGCATCCACCGGCGCCATGGTGCTCGGCGGCTGCCAGCGTCACCCGCCCTCGCAGACGGCAGCGCCGCCCTCCGATCCATCGCCTCCGGTTGCCGCAGCGCCTGCGTATACGCCGCCAACTGCCGACCAGCTCTACCAGCTGGTCGCTCCAATCGCCCTGTTTCCCGACAAGCTGCTGGCGCAGACGCTGGCGGCTTCGGTGTATCCGGATCAACTCATCACCGCGCAGGACTGGTTACGCGGTCATGGCGGCCTGAGCGCCAGCGACCGCGCGCAGGCCACCGTCTCGCAATCCTGGGACCCCAGCATCAAGGCGCTGACCGCTTTTCCGGACGTGGTGGACCAGCTCGCCGGCAATCTCGACTGGACGCGGGCGCTGGGCGATGCCTACGCGCACGATCCCAATGACGTGCTCAACGCAGTGCAGATCATGCGCCAGCGCGCCCAGGCCAGTGGTCACCTGCGCAGTACGCCGCAACAGCAGGTGCAGGTGGCGCGGCATGTGGTGGTCACGCCGATCCTGGACGCGGGCCGCGTGCCGCCGCCCACGCAAGTGATCACCATCGAACCGGCGCAACCGGACGTGGTCTACGTGCCGCGCTACGACCCAGGCGTGGTCTACGGCACACCGGTCGATGTGGACCGCACCTATCGCTATCACCCGGTGCGTTGGTACGACCAGAGCGATGTGGTGGCTACCGGCGTGGTGTCCTTTGGTGTCGGCGTGCTGGTCGGCAGTGCGCTGGAACACCATCATGGCTGGTTTGGTTGGGCAACCCCGGCGCCCGCATGGCATCGCTGGGGCTGGAACAGCTGGCGCGTGGACTGGAATGCGCCGCCTGCAGCGCCGCATTACGTGGTCTACCAGCAACATGTGTACGCGCCGCAGACCACCATCATCAACAACCGCACTACCTATACCGATGCCCGCTCCTATGTGCATCAGGACCAACGTCGGTGGTCGAACAGCGCGCTGCCGTCTGCGCCTGGTGCGGCAGTGGTGGCCGCAGACGGCCCGATGTCGCATATGGCTGCGCCGGTCGCGCTGCCGGCAATCGCGCAATCCTTGCAGGCTGCGCAACGTCCCGGCGCATTTGCATCTGCGCCAGGCGACCCGCATCGCCCGCCCGACGACGCGCATCTGTCTGCGCCGCGTTTCAATGCACAGATGTTGCAGCCAGGCCGCCCGGTGGCGACGCATGCGCCCTCCCCGCTGCCAGCCACTCCGCCGCCGCCAGCTCAGGTGGCGCCGCACGGGCAGAATGCCCCTGCCCCGATGGTCGCTTCAGCCGATCATCCGGACATTCGACACCCGGACACGCGAAGTATTGCATTGCAGAGCACGCGCCCCCCGCGTGCGGCGATGCCTCAGCCGCCACGCTCCTCGCCGAGAGCGTTTCCCAGCCTGACAGCCAGCGAACCTGCGCCGCGCACTTCGCTGCCACCGCGCGAGGCCTTCGCCAACCAGCGACCGCGTGAGGCCAGACAGGCGGAACGGGAGGCGCGGCAGCTGCGTAACACCCCGATGCGTGGACAATCAGGCGCCCCGCCCCAGCAACATGCCGCTTTCGTGGAACAGCAACGGGTCGAGCAGCGGCCACAGCCATCGCGACCGGTTCAACATCATGTGGTGCAGGCGCCGCCGCAGCAGCACCCGCAGCGGGTGGCGTCGTTTACGGCACCTCACCAGGCCCCTGCCCGGCCGGCCGAACCGCATCCGCAGCGCCCGCATGCGCAACCGTCGCAGCATCATGACCACCGCCGCGACAGCTGAGGCACATCTCATGGATCGGTCAGAAGCGTACCCGCAGCGCATGTACGCGCAGGCACCGCGGCAGCACGACGATCGCTCCGAGAGCTGAGGCACAGCGTTGAACGGATCAGGATCGTCGGCAGGTGGGCATGGGGCCCCTTGTTAGAAGCCCATCGCTACGTGGCCCAGCAAGGGAGTCAACAAGATCCAGTGCGCAGCCTCGCCTTACACGTCATCTCTCAATCCGAAGCGCGGGCGCGCGCAGCGCCCGCATCAGCGCCCCAGGCGGTCCAGGGCTTCGGCCAGCTCCGGCGCCAGCGGCGCGCTGAGCACGTAAGGGGTCTTGCCGGCGTCGAGCGCGAACTCCAGCGATGCGGCGTGCAGAAACAGTCGCTTCAGGCCAAGCTGGTCGCGCAGGCGCTTGTTGACCTCCGCCTCGCCGTATTTGTCGTCGCCGGCCACCGGGTGGCCCAGATGCTGGGCATGCACGCGGATCTGGTGGGTACGACCGGTCTCGATGCGGACCTCGCAATACGAATGCCCACCGCGCCGCTCCAGCAACTTGAAGTGGCTCAGCGAGGGCTTGCCGATCGCATTCACCTGCACGTGCCGCTCGCCCCCCTGGCGCAGGCCGATATGCAGGGGCGCATCGACCGTCATCACCCCATCGGGCATGCGCCCGACCAGCAGGGTCAGGTAGCGCTTGGTAATGCCGCGGCCTTCGACGCGGTCGTCCTCGCGCATCAGCGCCTGCAATTCGGTCAGCGCCGAGCGTTTCTTGGCCACGATCAACAGGCCGGAGGTATCGCGGTCGAGCCGGTGCACCAGCTCCAGGCTCTGGTTGGGGCGGAGCGCGCGCAGGGTTTCGATCGCACCGAAACTGATTCCGCTGCCGCCATGGCTGGCCACACCCGAAGGCTTGTTCAGCGCCAGCAGGCGCGCGTCCTCGAACACGATGGCCGCTTCCAGCCGGGCCAGGAACGACGCCGGTGGCGCGGTCTTGTCGCCTTCCTCGGTCACGCGCACCGGCGGGATGCGGACTTCTTCGCCGCCTTCCAGCTTGCGTTCGGCCTTGGCCCGCCCGCCATTCACGCGCACCTGACCGCTGCGCACCAGCTTGTAGATCAGGCTACGCGGAGCGCCCTTGAGCTGGCCGAGCAGGAAATTGTCCAGCCGCTGCCCAGTACGGTCTTCCGGAACTTTGAGAATGCGCACGCCTACACGGTCGGCAGGTGGCTTGGGGGGCTGGGGGTCGGTCATCCGGCTCTTTATTCTGTTACACTCGGCGAGCGAGATAAGGGTTTGATTTCGTTGGAAGTTGATTGGCCAGAAGCCTGACTTCCGATGATTCCGGCACAGTGCGCGACCACCGCCCCCGGGGCGGCCATGTTAGCGGCTCACCGGCCTGCCCGGCCATCGCCAGCGGTCTTTGACCGTTGCGTTGAACATGTCCCGTGCGCGGCCCCGGTATCGTCTGGACGCAGCGCCGGCCCTGAAACACCTAAAAACTTTAAGAGAAGCGCTCCCGCGGCCTGCCGTGGTGTTGCAGCGCTGGAAACCCTAGCCAGGCCTGTCCGCGCGTTGCGCGAAAGGCCGGCGACCTGTTCCAGAGGCGAAACGTCACGGCGTTCCGCGCGGTAGAGCGCGCGAGGAACGCAACAATGAAGCGAATGCTGATCAACGCAACGCAGGCCGAAGAGCTGCGCGTGGCGATTGTGGACGGCCAGACCCTGTACGACATCGACATCGAACAGCCGTCCAAGGAACAAAAGAAGTCCAACATCTACAAGGGCCGTATCACCCGGCTTGAGCCCTCTCTGGAGGCGGCGTTCGTGGACTATGGCGCCGAGCGCCATGGCTTTCTGCCGCTGAAGGAAATCTCCCGCGATTATTTCCAGGCCGGCGTCGACCACAACAAGTCGACCATTCGCGAGCTGCTGCGCGAAGGCCAGGAAATCGTGGTGCAGGTCGACAAGGAAGAGCGCGGCAACAAGGGCGCGGCCCTGACCACGTTCATCTCGCTGGCCGGCCGCTACATGGTGCTGATGCCCAATTCGCCCAGCGCCGGTGGCGTCTCGCGCCGGATCGAAGGCGAAGACCGCGCCGCGCTGAAGGAAGCGCTGGACAAGCTCGATATCCCCGACGACATGGGCGTGATCATCCGCACCGCCGGTGTCGGCCGTGACGCCGAAGAACTGCAGTGGGATCTGGATTATCTGCTGCAGACCTGGAAGGCGATCGCCGAGGCTGCGCTGAGCAAGCCGGCCGCGTTCCTGATCTATCAGGAATCGCGCCTGATCATCCGCGCATTGCGCGACTACCTGCGCGCCGACGTCGGCGAGATCCTGGTCGATACGCCGGAGCTGTATGCCGACGCCCAGGAATTCATGAAGCAGGTGATGCCGCAGAGCCTGCGCAAGCTCAAGCACTACACCGACGACATCCCGCTGTTCAACCGCTTCCAGATCGAATCCCAGATCGAAGGCGCCTATGAGCGCAACGTGCGCCTGCCGTCGGGCGGCTCGATCGTGGTCGACCAGACCGAAGCCCTGACCGCCGTCGACGTGAACTCCTCGCGCGCCACCAAGGGCAGCGACATCGAGGAAACCGCGTTCCAGACCAACCTGGAAGCGGCCGAAGAAGTCGCGCGCCAGCTGCGCCTGCGCGACCTCGGCGGCCTGGTGGTCATCGACTTCATCGACATGGCCTCGTCCAAGCACCAGCGCGAAGTCGAAAACAAGCTGCAGAACGCGCTCAAGTACGACCGCGCCCGTGTGCAGTTGGGTCGCATCTCGCGCTTCGGCCTGATGGAAATGAGCCGTCAGCGGCTGCGTCCGAGCCTGGGCGAATCCAGCCAGATCGTCTGCCCGCGTTGCGATGGCCATGGCCGCATGCGCAGCGTCGAGTCGCTGTCGCTGTCGATCATCCGCGTGGCCGAAGAGCACGCGATGAAGGAGAACACCGGGCAGGTGCTGGTGCAGGCGCCGGTGGAAATCGCCAACTACCTGCTCAACGAAAAGCGCAGTGCGCTGCGTGAGATCGAGCAGCGCCACGAGTCGCCGATCATCATCGTGGCCGACGAGCAGCTGCATACCCCGCACTACGAAGTCACCCGTCTGCGCGAGAACGAGTTGGGCGAAGACAGCGGCAAGCCGAGCTATCAGCGCGGCACCCCGCGCAAGTTGCCGGTGCATGCGCTGACCAAGGCGCAGTTGAACATCCCGGCCGCCCCGGCGGTGACCTCGATCAAGCCAAGCCAGCCCGCTCCGGTGCGCGAAGAGGCCCCTGCCCCGGTTGCGCCTGTCGCCGCGCCGGCGCCAGTGGTGACCGTGCCGATTCCGGCGCCGGTCACCGGCGTGGTCGGTTGGCTGAAGCGTATTTTCGGTGGCGTCGAGCCGGTCGCTCCCGCGCCCGAGTCGACTCCGCGTCCGCGCCAGAACGATGCCGGCCGCAACAATCGTAACGAGCGCGGCGAGCGCGGTGGTCAACGTCGCGACGGTCGCGATGCCCGTAACGGCGGCCAGAGCCGCGGTAATGGCGGTAATGGCAACGGCAACGGTGCCAACAAGGAGCGTCGCGATGAGCGACGCCAGCCGGCCAGCGGCCAGGGTGCGCAGAACGGCGCCCAGGCACAGCAGCAGGTGCAGGTGCCCAAGCCGCCGCGCAACGAAGCGCAGGCACCGAAGCAGCAGCAACCGCAGCAACCGCAGCAGCAGAAGCCCAAGCCGCAGAACCAGGCCCCGCGCCCGCCGCGTGCGCCCGCACAGCAGGACGGTGCGCCGTCCGAGCGTCAGCCGCGTCCGGCACGCCAGGATGAGGGGACGGCGGCAGCGCAGACCACTACCGCGACTGCCGCAACGGCAACGACGTCGAGCGTGGTGTCTGCCATCGCCGAAACCGCTGCACCGGTCAACACCCAGAGCAATGCCAACGAGGCAACCCCAGCGCATCCGGTCGAGGTTGTGGTGAGCGAATCCACTGCCGACCGCGGCACCGACGCGAATGCGGCTGCGCCGGCCCAGGAGGCCTCGGGCGACGATGCGGCCAATGGCGAAGGCGGAAGCCGTCGTCGTCGCGGACGTCGCGGCGGACGCCGTCGTCGTCGTGGCGCCGGTGCCAATGGTGAGGGCGGCAGCAGCGTCGATGGTCTGGAGGCCGACGATCTGGACGGCGATGCCGACACCGATCTGGACGGTGATGGCGAAGGTGACGATGCCGGTCCGCAGGCTCACGCCTCGGCCGCGCCGCGTGCCGGCCAGCCGGAGTTCGACTTCGACGACGACGCGCCGGCAGCTGCCGTGCGCAAGCCCGAAGCTGCCACGCAGGCAGCTGCCAAGCCGCGCCCGGTTCCCAAGGAACGTGCAGAGCCGCAAGGCGGCAGCGAGACGGCCTCGACCACCGCGCCGGTTTCCAACGCCGTGCCGTCGTCGCAGCCCTCGGCAGCGGTGCCGGTTGCCGCAGCTGATGCCACTCGCGACCGCCCTGCGGCGCCGGCTGTTGCCGCCGAGGCACCTGCCAAGCCTGCTGCGACGCCGTCGACGGCTGCTGGTGCAGACGTTGCCGCAACGCAGTCGGTAGAACAGCGCCCGGCTCCGGTCGCCCCGCAGGTCTCCGCTGCGCCGGCACTTGTCGCTACAGCCACCACCCCGGCATCCGCTGCGGCACGTGTGGCAACTACTGGGACTGCGGCTGCCGCATCGGTGCCAGCTACCGCGCCTGCAACACCGGCACCGGCTGCTGTAACGCCGGTGGCAGCAGGGGCTGAGGCCGGCTCTCAACGCCAGCCCTCCGCATCGGCCAATGCCGCTGCGCCCGTGGCCGGCAAGGCCGCTGCACCGGAAGCCGACAAGCAGGAGCACGTTGCTTCGGCGGGCACTGCAACGCCTGTGGTGCAATCGGCGCCGGCGCAAGCCACCACCGTGAAGCCTGCTGCCGATCTGCCTGCGGCGGCAACGCCAACGGCGCAGGCGGCAGTGGTCACGGTCAACGCGCCGCACACTGCACCGTCTGCCCCGCAGTCACCGTCGGCCGAGGTCGCTGTCACTTCCACTGCAGCGGTCGTGCCGACCAGCTCCACGGCAGACGCCGCGCCGGTGCGCAAGCCCTATGCTCCGGTGCAGACCACCCTGCTCGATGCGCTGAGCCCCAACGATGCTGCCGCCCCCGCATCTTCGGTCAGCCAAGCGCCGACAGCCCCTGCCGCAATGCAGGAGACGGCGGCAGACAAGCCCAAGCCGACGGTGATCGTGTCCGAGCCAGCAAAGCCGGTTGCCCCGTCGTCTGACGCCGATGAGGCGAAGGATGACGACAGCAACAAGCCGCATGGCGATCACTGATCCTCACCTGATCGATCGGGCTGGCCTGTGAGCTAACGGGCCATGTCAGCATGAAAAGCAGCGGCCTTCGGGCCGCTGTTTTTTTATGCGCGCCTGCAGGGTGGTGCACTGCACATGCCGCGGCGCATACCCCGATACGGCTTTCAGTCACCGCGTCTGTGGAAAGCCCCGCGCACCGCCTGTTTCGGCGCGGAAATTGCCGCACGGCAGTGCGCTAACAGCAAGTTCGCGCGGATGATGAGAGAACCGTTCGCGCGTTGGACTCGAGACAAGCGCAGGAGCGTGCTGATGCCTCCCGGCCACTCCCGCAGCAAGGCGCTTTGCACGTCGCGTGCGTGCTCATGCGCAGCGCCAGTGCTGCACATCTGCATTCGACGCGCATCGTTATGATCCGGGTCAACAGGCGCCTCGCCCTCCAGACGCGGGGGAGTCCAAGTGGAGAGCAGCGATGATGCAACGTCTCGAGACAGCGGAATTTTCCATCGAAGCCAATCCGATCTTCGACAACACACGCGTGTTCGGCGGCTCGATCAGTCTCAGACACGCGCAGCAGACCACGTTCTCGCCGCAGATCAGCGTGTGGACGGCCGCTGCCGAGCGCAAGCTGTCGGCAAAGACCTGGCTGACCAAATTGACGCGCGACGACGACCCGGTGATCGAGCGAAAGCCAGTGAGCGTTGCCGGAATGCACGGCGAGATGATCACCCTCAAGGGACGCCTCGAAGACTGGGAAACCAGGCAAGTGCGGGATTGGTATCGGTTGCGCGCGGTACTGGTCGCGCCTGATGGCCGCACCTGGTATCACGCCACCGCGATGACGAGTGAGAGCGATCGTGCAGCAATCGAAGCGGACTTCCTGCGCTTGCTCGGCTCCATCCAGGTGAAGCTGGAGGGCGCTGCGGCCAGCCAGGAACAAGCCGCGGGAGACGCCGAACAGGCGGCAGTATTGGCTGACATCAGGCATGCAATCGACACCGCCGCGCAAGCCCGACAGGCACGCGAAACGGCAGTGGCACGCACCGCTGATGCGACGCGGCTCCATGTGCCGGTTGCCGATGTCCAGACGCGCTTCGATGCAGCCATTGCCATGCTCGGCCTGGATGGCAAGCGCGAGATCCTGCGCCGGATCGTACTGCCAGCTGTGTCCCTCACCGAGCGCGGCATTGCGGAGACGAACAGGATCGGTATCAGCCGGATCGGCGGCGGCCCGGATCTCGCCGCGGGGCAGGACTGGCCACGCGATGCCAGCGGTTTGTACTTGAATTTTCTGGCGCAGATCGCGCTGTCCGAATTGCCCGAGCGCGCCGAAACCCTGCCGGAGGCGGGGCTACTGGCGTTTTTCCCCGGATCGGACTACTCCGATTGGCGTGTCGTGTTCACTCCACCGGGCACCGCGCTGGTGGCTCATGCCCTGCCTGACGACGCGATCGACACGACCGAAGCCGCAACGCGCATGGTCGGCTGGGACAATGCGCGGCAACGCTTCACTGCCAACGATACGAACGTGGACGGGTTGTCGGTCGAAACCGACGAACACGGACGCCTGCATTTCCAGCGTGACGGTCATGCGGTGATGGTCTTCGCCTCCGAATATGAAATCAGCCGATCGGCACAGGCATTGCGGCTGGAGCGATTGCTCAGTATGCCCCTGCATTTCGCCGATAGCGGCGATCCACATATTGATGCGGATGCGGGAATGGAGGATCTATCCAATTTCGCGCTGGCGCTGGCGGAAGGGTTCAGGGTCGGTGATGGGCCACAGCATCAGATGTTCGGGGTGTGCGGCCTGCGCGAATGGCACAGCATCCAGGCGCTGGCCGCTGAGCATGCGGCCAGGCAAGGCTGGGCCGACATCGCTGCACCCGATGGTTGGTTCGTCCTGCTCAAGCTGGCCTCTGGCGGCGGCGCCGACTTCAGCTTTTCCGACCATGGCGATTACCTCTTCCTGGCCCATCGCCAGGACGCCGCGAAGGGCGATTTTTCGCGCGTCTATGCGTTGGTGGAATCCAGCTGACACCGTTGACGGGACACAAGCGCACTGAGGCAAGAGGCAATGTCCGCCCAAGCAGCATGCTTTAACTGATATCCCGGCGCGCTACGGGCAGCTCGCTGCCCGCAAGGTGTCGGCTTACAGAATCCTGGAAGGGTCGGTCAAGCCGTACTGGTTCGCCAGGCGCGCCAGCGCAATGTTGTCCTGGATGCCAACCTTCTCGAACAGGCGCGCCTTGTGCGTATTGATGGTCTTGGCGCTGAGATTCAGGCGCTTGGCGATGTCTTCCTGACGCAAGCCCTGGGTCAGCAGCAAGGCGACCTCCAGCTCGCGCGGCGACAACGCATCGAATGGCGAGCCGCCACCTTCCAGATTGGACAGCGCCAGATTCTGCGCGATCGTATTGCCCAGATAACGCCGTCCCAATGCAACCTCACGCACCGCCCGCAGCAGCTCATGCGCGTCGCCGCCCTTGCCTACATAGCCGGACGCACCAGCTTCGAGCAACCGCTTGGGCAGTGGGCCATCTTCCAGCACCGACACGATGATGACGCGCGTGCCGTAATCACCCTTGACGATGCGCTCGGTGATTTCCAGGCCGCTCACGCCGGGCAGATGCAGATCGCACAGCACGATATCGGGCTTGAGCTGTCGAATCTGCGGCAGCGCCGCTTCGCCGCTTTCTGCCTCGCCCACCACATCGACGTCCACTTCCTTGGACAGGATCATCTTCATGCCGGTACGCACGAGTGCATGATCGTCGATCAGAAAAACTCTGATGGTCATCCTTGTTGTCCTCGCTGTGCGGCTGGCTGGTGCAGCCTAGCTCCGTGAATAATTCAGGGCAAGCTCGATGCGACGTATTACGCAAGAGTTAGAGCGGTAGACGCGCGTTCTGCGGGCAGCGACACGTGTTTGCCTGTGTCGTTGTCGTGTGTCCGCATGATGCAAGCGCCTGCAATGCAGGCCGTATCGGGCAACGCAGTCGCGCCTGGTCAGATTTTCACTGGCTCGGTGGTCCGCGCTTCGTCCACCAACGGGCGCAAGTCGGGATCGAGTGCGACACGCTCATCGAACACGAAGCAGCGGCCGTCGTAGCCCTCGCCGCCGACTTCTTCGAAATAGCCCAAAATCCCGCCCTCCAGTTGCAGCACGTTGTCCATGCCATCGGCCTGCATCCAGACAGCGGCCTTTTCGCAGCGGATGCCACCCGTGCAGAAGCTCACCACCGTGGCGTCGGCCAAGGCGGCGCGGTGCGGCTCCAGCGCGGCAGGCAGGTCGGTGAACTTGTCGATCGGCAGGGTCAATGCGCCACGAAAGGTGCCGTAGGCCACTTCCTGCGCATTGCGCGTGTCCAGCAGTACCAGCGGGCGTCCCCGGTCGTCCTGCCCGTTGCGCAGCCACTGCTGCAGCACCGCAGGCGTCACCGCAGGCGCGCGGCCCTGCAGCGGCGAGGCGTCGTCGCGGCGGAAGCTGATGATCTCCGGCTTCACCTTGACCTTGAGCCGTGCGAACGGCTGCTGCGCGCTCTGGCTGTACTTGATGCGCATCTGCGCAAAGCGCGGGTCGGCTTGCAGCCATTGATAGAACGCCTGGACCTGGTCCGCTTCGCCCGCCAGAAACAGGTTGATGCCTTCCTCCGCGATCAGCACAGACCCCTTCAGTTCCTGCTGCTGTGCCTGCGCCAGCACGCTGTCGGCCAGATGCTGCGGGCCGTGAATGGGAACGAATTGATAAGCCGCGGTGTTGGTGATCATCCGGCTATTTTAAAGCGCCTGCCCCCGGGGAGCGAGCGCTTGCCAGTCAGTTGCCCCGATCAGACCTGATTGCGCCTGCTGCTGCACGCCATTGCGCACCCGGGTGCGGGACGAAGCTATCGACCCGGGACACCGACGCTACAGCTGGCGGCGGTCAGCCGCGCAGCAGCAGGAACGGCAGCAACACCAGGGATGCGACGATCAGCATGCCCAGCAACGTGACGATTACGAACACCGGGCGCTTGCGCAGCAATGCACCGAAGGTTTCTGCCGTGCCCGCGGCAATGGCTTCCTGGCGCTGTGCACGGGCAATCGCGCCGCGCTGGGCCTGATAGGCATCCAGCACCGCCTTGGCACGCGGATAGTCGGCGTCGTCACCGAGCCAGATACCGCCTGCGGAAATGCCCCAGTTGCTGGGCCGGGTTTCATAGACCTGCACAAGATGCTCGCGCAGCAACGCCCGCACCTCGTCGGCTTCGTCATCGGGAACATTGCGCAGGTTGAGCAGCAGCTTGGCCATGGGGCGATGATAACGGGAGCCAGGTGCGATAATGGCCGTCTTCCTTCATGGACATGCCCATGCGCCTTGTGCTGACGCTCTGTGCCGCCCTGCTGCTTGCCAGCTGTGCGCCTGCCCTGCCGCCCTCCGGTGGCACCATCGCCAGCTTCGAGCGGATCGACCGCACTGCCGGTACCGGCGCGGAAGCTACGCCCGGTTCCCTGATGACAGTGCATTACACCGGCTGGCTGTACGACGAAAAGGCCACCGACAAACACGGCAAGAAGTTCGATAGCTCGCTGGATCGCGCCGAACCGTTCCAGTTCGTGCTGGGTGGCCGCCAGGTGATCCGCGGCTGGGACGATGGCGTGGCCGGTATGCGCGTGGGCGGCAAGCGCACCTTGATGATCCCGCCGGACTACGGCTACGGCGACAACGGCGCAGGCGGAGTCATACCGCCGGGCGCATCGCTGGTGTTCGATGTGGAATTGCTCGGCGTGCAACCGCGCTGAGTGCGAGAACGATGATGGATGCGAGCAGACCGCGGCTGGCGGTCATTGGCGGCGGGCCTGCAGGATTGATGGCTGCCGAAGTGGCGTGCGCTGCCGGGATCGCCGTGGATCTGTACGAGGCCAAAGGTTCGGTGGGGCGCAAATTCCTGATCGCCGGCAAGGGTGGGCTCAATCTCACCCACTCCGATCCGATGCCACTGTTCGCCCAGCGCTACCGTGAGCGCACGCCAGCGGTGGCGACGTGGCTGCAGGAGTTCGATGCCGACGCATTGCGTGCCTGGGCGCGCGAGCTGGGCGTGGAGACCTATGTCGGCAGCTCCGGGCGGGTGTTTCCGATCGATCGCAAGGCCGCGCCCTTGCTGCGCGGCTGGGTGCGCAGGCTCAAGGATCAGGGCGTCACCTTTCATGTCCAGCATCGCTGGCTGGGATGGAGCGCTGACGGTGCGCTGCGATTTTCCACACCCGCCGGCACTCTCGATCGCCAGGCGGATGCAACGGTGCTGGCACTGGGTGGCGGCAGTTGGCCGCAGCTCGGCTCCGATGGTGCCTGGCAGGCACCACTGCAGCAGCATGGCATCGCCGTGCGCCCCTTGGTGCCGGCCAACTGCGGCTTCGATCTCGACTGGAGTGCGCACTTCGCGCAACGGCATGCCGGCGCACCGCTCAAACCGGTGGTCGCGCATTGGCGCGACAGCGCAGGCGTGCAGCACGCGCTGCAAGGCGAATGCGTGATCACTGAAACCGGGATCGAGGGCAGCTTGATCTATGCGATCGCGGCCGAGCTGCGCACGCAGATCGAGACGCATGGCGTGGCGGAACTGGCACTGGATCTGCTACCCGACCGTTCGCCAGAGCGCGTTGACACCGAGTTGGCCAGGTCGCGCAAGGGGCGCAGTTTCAGCGAACATCTGCGCCGCCAGGTCGGCATCGAGGGCGTCAAGGCCGCGCTGGTCTACGAACTGCTCGGCAAACAGGCCGGCGACGATGCAGCGTTGGTGGCACGCACGCTCAAGCAATTGCCGCTGCGCCTGCTGCGGCCGCGCCCGCTCGCAGAGGCGATCAGCTCGGCCGGTGGCGTGGCACTGGAAGCACTGGACGCGCAGTTGATGGCGCTGGCCCGCCCCGGCGTGTTCTGCGCTGGCGAAATGCTGGACTGGGAAGCACCGACCGGCGGCTACCTGCTGACCGCCTGCTTCGCCAGCGGGCGTCGCGCTGCGTTTGGTGCGATGCAGTGGCTAAGGCAGCACGGCAATCGAGTTACAGCCGATCACTGACGGCCACGCGCGGCCACACCGATTTGACGTCGTAGACCACCGCACCCGGCTTGCCCAGTGCAGCAATGCGCTGGGCGTCGTAGTCGCGATACTGCGCATGCGCCACCGCCAGCACGACCGCGTCGTAGACGCCCTCCTCCGGGCCTTCGCATAACTGCACGCCGGCATGCAGCAGCGCCTCTGCAGGGTCGGCCCAGGGATCGCAGGTGTCGACCTGCACGCCGGCTGCCTGCAGCAACTGCACCAGCTCCAGCGCACGGCTGTTGCGCAGGTCCGGGCAGTTTTCCTTGAAGGTGGCACCCAATACCAGCACCCTCGCCTGCGCGAGCGCAACGCCGCGCATCGCCAGCATGCCGCAGACCCGCTCGGCCACGTGCCGGCCCACGCGATTGTTGACTTGCCGCGCGGTGTGGATGAGGTCGGGGTGGTAGCCCACGCTTTCGGATTTGTGCATCAGGTAGTACGGGTCCACCCCGATACAATGCCCGCCGACCAGGCCGGGGCGGAACGGCAGGAAATTCCATTTGGTGCCTGCCGCTTCCAGGACATCGAGCGTGTCGATACCGAGCTTGTCGAAGATCAACGCCAGCTCGTTGACCAGCGCGATGTTGACGTCGCGCTGGATGTTTTCCACCACCTTGGCCGCTTCGGCCACCCGCATCGACGACGCGCGCCAGGTGCCGGCAGTGATGATGCTGGTATACAGCGCATCGACTGCATCGGCCGCCTGCGGCGTGGAGCCGGACGTGATCTTGCGGATATCGCGTAGCCGGCGTTGCCGGTCGCCCGGATTGACCCGCTCCGGACTGTAGCCACAGAAAAAATCGGTGTTGAACCGCAGGCCGGACACCGCTTCCAGCAACGGCACGCAGACTTCTTCGGTGGTGCCCGGATAGACGGTCGATTCGTAGATGACCAGAGCGCCCGGCTTGAGCGCGGCAGCGATCAACGTGGTGGCGCTGCGCAACGGTTCCAGATCCGGCTGTTCGAAACTGTCGATCGGCGTGGGCACGGTGACGATAAAGATGCTGCACGTCGACAGGTCCTCCGCCGCCGCGCTATAGCGCAGCTGAGTGGCCGCAGCCAGTTCGCCATCGTCCAGTTCCAGCGTGGCATCGTGCCCTTCGCGCAACTGCGCAACCCGCTGCGCATCGATGTCGAACCCCAGGGTGTCGCGCTGCTCGCCGAACGCAACGGCCAGTGGCAGGCCGACATAGCCCAGTCCGATGACGGCGATGCGTGCGTGCTGCGGTTGGACAAGCGTGGTGCCGGACATGCAATTCCTCGGGATCGCGCGATCGGTCGCCGCGCAGCTGTGCGGCGGCAGCATAGCGCACGCGGGATTTGGACCGGCAGTGGGCGCGATCTTCGTCTGGAGATTCACAATCGCCGCACAATCAGGCACGCTATCGCCATGCCCGGGTGGCGAAATTGGTAGACGCAAGGGACTTAAAATCCCTCAGCTGTGAGGCTATGCGGGTTCGACCCCCGCCCCGGGCACACTCCACCGCAGCACACGCCTGCTGCTGCACCGGATGACGTGAGGCTACCGTCATCCGATGGCAGACCGAGTTGACTTCGCAACACCTCAACGTGACGTGCTTTCACTGTCTGCAGCAGTCGCCGCTCATCTCATGCTAAAGCAGGCCATAGGGCGATGAGCTGCGTTGGCAGTCTGTCAATCGGCGCCACCCGCTGTCGCAGTCATCCACTTCACAAGTGTCGGCGTCACGCTCGGTGAGTACCCATCGAACCCGAATGGCAGCCACGATCCAGTCGAGGCAGAAACCGGCTATCGCTATTCGGTATGCATCGGCATCGCTGATGCAAGGCCGCACACCGATATATCCGGGAGAGATTGCTTATGGGCACACGGGTGCGGAGAGCTGCACTACCGCAATGCGTTGCCGCGTAGGCGGCTGCAACTCCACATCAGGCAGCGCCCACTACGCCACCGCTAGAAAATACTTGCCGAAGCGCCTCACCCAAGCGCGTCGCGGTGCATATCAAGACAAGCAGATACAAATGAAAAACCCTGGATATCGTCTGATATCCAGGGTTCGAATTTGGAGCGGGAAACGAGACTCGAACTCGCGACCTCAACCTTGGCAAGGTTGCGCTCTACCAACTGAGCTATTCCCGCGTGGAGCAAAATTGTACAGCTTGTCACCTCGTTGCGCTAGTCCTGTCATCGTTGCCGATGCGAAAAACTGCGCATGCGATGTGGAGGCCTGGGCCGGAATTGAACCGGCGTACGCGGATTTGCAGTCCGCTGCATAACCACTCTACCACCAGGCCGAAACATCAAACCCAAGGCATCCTGCCTTGAAACAACGAGACCCCGACACGGGGCCTTGTCTAACACTGGAGCGGGAAACGAGACTCGAACTCGCGACCTCAACCTTGGCAAGGTTGCGCTCTACCAACTGAGCTATTCCCGCTTGGGAGGCGAAATTCTACAGCGAACAGCATAGGTGTCAACTGTTGCTTTCGATTTTCTTCGGTTTGTTGCTGATCGCCGCTTTTTCGTCGGCGCGCAGGCTTGGCCACGCCGCCTGCAGGTACTGGAATCCCGACCACAGCGTCAGTAGCGCGGCGATTGCCAGCGTCCAGTAACCGGCACGGAAGATCAGGTTGCCCAGCCAGATTTCGTGCGTAGGCATTTGCCCTGGCGTCACCGAATACAGCAGGCAGAGCAACGCCACCATTTGCGCGGTGGTCTTGACCTTGCCGATCACCGCCACGCGCACCTTGGCACGCTGCCCGATCTCGGCCATCCACTCACGCAACGCGGAGACCGCGATTTCTCGCCCCACGATGACTGCCGCCCAAAACGCCATCCACGGCGTAGGGTGGCCCTGCACGATCAGGAACAGTGCCACTGCCACCATCAGCTTGTCGGCCACCGGGTCCAGGAAGGCGCCGAACGCGGAGTACTGGTGATAGCGGCGTGCCACCCAGCCATCCAGCCAGTCGGTGATGGCGGCCAACGCGAAGACGCCGGCGGATGCGAAATTCGTCCAGGTGTATGGCAGGTAGAACACCACGACCAACACCGGGATCATCAGGATCCTCAGCAGTGTCAGCCACGTGGGGATGGTCAACTTCATTACGGGCTCGACTCGCCTGGCGCATCGGGAAGCGCCAGCCCGTGCAGGTTAGCGTAGATTCGCGCGGCGAGTGCGGCATTGACCCCATCCACGCGGGCAATCTCGGCTTCGCCAGCGGCCTTGAGACCGACCAGACCACCGAAATGCTTGAGCAGGCTGGCCCGTCGCCGTGGCCCGATACCGGGAATATCCTCGAGCTTGCTGGTCATGCGCGCCTTCTGGCGGCGCCCGCGGTGCCCGGTGATCGCAAAGCGGTGCGCTTCGTCACGCACCTGCTGGATGAACTGCAGCGCCGGCGATGCGGCGCCCGGGCGAAGCTCACGGCCATCGGCCATGATCAGCGCCTCGTGCCCTGCCCTGCGTTCCTCGCCCTTGGCTACGCCGACCAGCAACACGTTCTCCACGCCCAGGTCTGCCAGCGCGGCCTGCGCCTGGGCCAGCTGCCCGGCGCCGCCGTCGATCAGCAGGACGTCGGGCAGCACGCCGTTTTCTTCCACCGCGCGTCGGAAGCGCCGTTCGATCGCCTGGCGCATGGCAGCGTAATCGTCGCCCGGGGTAATGCCGGAAATATTGAAGCGCCGGTACTGCCCACGCACCGGGCCACTGGCATCGAACACCACGCACGAGGCGACCGTGGCTTCGCCCATGGTGTGACTGATGTCGAAGCACTCCACGCGCTTGACCGGCTCGGCAAGGCCCAGCATTTCGCGCAAGGCTTCGCTGCGCGCGTGCTGCGCGCTCTGGCTGGTGAGCTCGGTCACCAGGGTCAGCTGCGCGTTGCGCGTGGCCAACAGCAGATAGCCGGCGCGCTCGCCGCGCACGTTCCACTTCAGCGCCACCTTGTGCTCGGCTGCGGCGCTGAGTGCGGCTTCGATCAGCTCGGCGTCAGGGATTTCGCGGTCCAGCAGGATCTCGCGCGGTGGCGAATGTTCGGCGTAGTACTGCGACACGAACGCGGCCAGGATTTCGTCGGCACTGTCTTCGCCGTTGGTCTTGGGGAAGAACGAACGCGTGCCCAAATTGCGGCCATCGCGAAAACTCAGCAACAGCACGCAGGCCTGGCTGGATTGCGTGGCGCAGGCCAGCACGTCCAGATCGGCGGCGCGGCCGTCGACGTACTGGCGGTTCTGCATGCTGCGCAGCGACGACAACAGATCGCGCAGGCGGGCGGCACGCTCGAATTCGAGCGCTTCGCTGGCCTGCTGCATCGACTGCATGATCTCTTCGCCGAGCTGGTCGCTCTTGCCTTCGAGAAACATCGTGGCGCGTCGCACCGACTCGGCGTAGTCGGGCGCGGCCACCAGGTCCACGCACGGACCGCTGCAGCGGCCGATCTGGTACTGCAGGCAGGGCCGCGAGCGATTGCGGAACACGCTGTCTTCGCAGCTGCGCAGCTTGAACAGCTTGTGCATCAGGCTCAGCGTCTCGCGCACCCCGGTCACGCCGGTATAGGGGCCGAAATAGCGCCCCTGCACCGCACGCGGGCCACGATGCAGCGCAATCCGCGGCCAGTCTTCGCGTGTCAGCAACACATACGGGTAGCTCTTGTCGTCGCGCAGCGACACGTTGTAGCGCGGCGACAGGGACTTGATCAGCTGGTTTTCCAGCAGCAGCGCTTCGGCTTCGCTGCGGGTCACGGTGACATCCATGCGCGCGACCTGCGACAGCATCGAGGTCAGCCGCGCATTCTTCGGCGTGCCGTTGAAATAGCTGCCCACGCGCTTGCGCAGCGCGCCGGCCTTGCCGACATACAGCAGCGTGTCGTCGGCCGCGTACATGCGGTACACGCCGGGCGCGGTACTCAGTTGCGCAGCAAACGCCTTCCCATCGAAATCGGCTTTGGGCCTTGCGTTCATTCGTCTATCGCAACATCGCTCAATGCGCCGCTGGCCAGGTCGTAACGCAGGATGGCGTGGGCGTCGGTTTCTGCAATCCACACCGCACCTGCCGCAACCGCCAGCCCGGCCGGACCATGCAGCCGCCGTGGCAGCTCCACCGTGGTCAGTTCGCCACCGCCCAGGCGCAGGCAACGCAGCCGGCCATTACCGGTGTCGGCGATCCACAGCAAGGGTGAGTCGGCGGCCAGCGCGATGGCCTGCGGGAACTGCAGCTGCGCGGTGCCGCGCGGCCCGTCCTGATCACCGAACTGCCAGATGCCCTGCCCGCCGACCAGGGTCTGCACCAGATCGCCACGCAGCTGCATGGTGCGAATCGATGAGCCCAGCCCGTCGCAGACATAGGCCACCTGCTGGACCGCCGCCAGGCCGGCCGGCTGCGCGAAAGCTGCCAGATGCCCGCTGCCATCACGGAGTTCGAGTGCACCGGTACCGGCACGTGCGCTCAGCGCGGCACGCCCCAGGTCGTAGCTCCAGATGCGGTTGTCGCCGGCCATGGCGATCAACACCTGGTTGTCGGCAATCGCCAGCCCCTGCGGGTAGTTGAGTGCGGAGGCGCCGGCGAAGGCCAGCGGACCTTCCACCGGGTCGCCGGCGCGACCCGTGCCACACAAGGTATCCACCTGCCCGCTGCCCAGGTTGATACGGCGCAGTGCATGGTTGCCGGTGTCGGCGACGTACAACTGGTCGCGCTCCAGCGCCAGCCCCTGCGGGCGGCGGAAGGCAGCTTCGCCGATGCGGCCATCGATGAGATCGGCATTGCCGTGCCCGAACTGCCGCAGCACGCGCCCGCTGTGGGTGCATTCCAGTACACGATGGTGCCCGGTGTCGGCAATGTACAGCCGGTCCTCGGTGGCGGCCAAGCCGGTGGGAAACCGCAATGCCAGGCGCGGCTCGGGTTCGCGCTCGGGCACGCCTTGCAGGTCGGCGTCGGACGGCTGCTGCTGGCCGTCGCACAAGGCGGCCAGGGCCTTGTCCAGATCGCCGGTGACGCCGACCAGCCGCTGGCGCTCGCGGCCATGCGCGTCGAGCAGCACCAGTGTCGGCCAGGATTCGATACCGAACCGGCGCCAGGTTTCCCAGTCCTTGTCGAGCAGGATCGGCGCGCTGACGCCGTGCCCACGCAGTTGCTTGAGCGAGCGCTGCGGCAGGCGCTCGCTGTCGAAGCGCGGCACCTGCACCACGATCACCTGCAGGCGCCCGGGGCTGCGCGCCTGCCACTGCGCAAGCTCGGCCAGGCGTTCGGCGCACCACACCGAGCTGGCGTTGACGAACGCCAGCACCAGCGCACGGCCGCGATGCTCCTGCAAGGTGGAGGGCCTGGCGTTGAGCCAGGTGGGAAATTCCGGCAGTTCCTGGGTGAGCTGGGCAGTCATGGCGTAATTATGCCCAAGCGTGATTAGTCGCGGGTGAGTCTGGCCACGGTCTGGCGCGCGGCGGTATCGACCAACTGCCAGACATCCTCGAAATCCTGGCTGCCGCCGGTGTACGGGTCGGGGATCTCGTCGCGTGCGTCCACACCGGCCCATGGCAACCACAGCGCGACCTTGTCGCGCTGTGGCGCCGGTGCCAGCCGCTGCAAATCGCGCAGGTTGCTGGTATCTGCGCACAGCAGCCAATCGAAATGCTCGAAGTCTTCGTGCCGTACCTGCCGCGCACGCAAGTCGGCAATATCGACGCCGTGCCCGCGCGCGCAGCGGATGGCGCGCGGGTCCGGCGGCTCGCCCGCATGCCAGTCGCCGGTACCGGCCGAATCGACCTGGATGCGCCGCGACAAACGGGCTTCATCCAGCCGCGCACGCAAGGCACCCTCGCCCATCGGCGAGCGGCAGATATTGCCCAGGCAGACGATCAACAGCTTCATGCCGACGCTACCCGCGCCTGTGCGCGCGCGAGATCGTCAGGAGTATCGATGCCGGGCGGAAACTGCTCCGGCGTCAGTGCGACCGCGATGCGATGGCCTGCTTCCATGGCGCGCAGTTGTTCCAGCGATTCGATACGCTCCAGCAGGCCCGGCGGCATCGCCGCAAAGCGCTGCAGGAAGCCGGCGCGATAGGCATAGATGCCGATATGGCGCAGCCACTGGACGTCGTCAGGCAGCCGCTCGCGCTGGCTGGCGAAGCTGTCGCGATGCCAGGGAATCGGCGCACGACTGAAATACAGCGCATCGCCGCCAGCGGTGCGGACCAGCTTCACCACATTGGGATCGAACAGGTCATGCGCGCTATCGACCGGTGCGGCCAGCGTGGCCATGTCGGCGCCGGACTGCAGCAACAGCTCGGCTACCGCGCGAATACCGGCCGCCGGCGCGAACGGTTCATCCCCCTGCAAGTTGACCACGCAAGTGTCCGCATCCCAGCCGGCAATGCGTGCGCATTCGGCCAGCCGGTCGGTACCAGAGACGTGCGCCTGGCCGGTCATGGCAACGTGCACGCCAGGCAGTCGTTCGACCACCTCGGCGATGCGCGCATCGTCGGTCGCCACCCAGACCTCTCTGGCACCGGCAGCCAGCGCCCGCTCGGCCACATGCTGGATCATCGGGCGGTCGCCGATACGTTGCAGCGGTTTGCCCGGCAGGCGGGTGGAGGCATAGCGCGCCGGGATGGCAACGACGAAATCGACAGGCGATGGATGGGTCATGCGTGGACGTTCTCGACGGCGGTGAATGGAAGCGGAAATCCTGGTGGTGCCACCTGCAGCGCGTGATCGGCGCTGATGGCAGTGTCATGGCCCTGCTGCGGGGGGTAACGTCGCGGGGTTGTCAGTGTATCGACCGGAGTGTGGATGCCGGGGCATGTGCGGGTTCGCCACAGCGATTGCAACTGACATCCTAGACAGGCCGCCGATGCGGGCTGTCAGCGACGCTGCCTCGACACCCCGGCAGGGGCTCAATCCAGCCTTTCTCAGGCTGCGCCCGCGCGTGCCGCACGCCCCCCTCACGCGCCCTGGCGGCTCGCCAGGGTGTTCAACCGGTCCAGCAGGCTCACCCAGAACGCAGCCGGCAGCTCGGCCCTGAGCGGCACGCTGTACAGCCACTCATCGGCGAACGGACGGCATTTCACCGCGTCCTTTTCGGTCATCAATACCGGCAGGCGGCTACCAAAACTGAAATCCGCTGCCGTGTAGACATGATGGTCGGGGAATGCGTGCGGCACGACCCCGATGCCGCGCGCGCGCAGCATGGCGAAAAAGCGTTCTGGATTGGCGATACCGGCAACCGCATGCACGCGTTGCCCGGCCAACATACTCAAAGGCTGTGCCCGCTTCCCATCCATCGGCTGCACGCTGTCGATGCTCAGCCGCATCTGCCACTCACCGAAACCGGCATCGGCTGGCGCCTGCGGCGCGGCAGAAGCGCTGGCCTGGCCGAGATTGATCACGCGGAAGTCGCATTCCTGCGCGCGTGCAGCTGGTTCGCGCAGCGGCCCGGCAGGCAGCAGGCGGCCATTGCCGTAGCGGCGCTGGCCATCGACCACTTCGATTTCCACATCGCGGGCCAGCCGGTAGTGCTGCAGTCCGTCGTCGCACACGATGATGTCGCACCCCGCTTCGACCAGGGCGCGTGCAGCCGCCACACGGTTGCCGTCCACGCGGACGCGTGCGCCGGTCTTCCAGGCGATCAACACCGGCTCATCGCCCCCCAGTGCCACTGGCGTGTCCGCGTCGACCCAGCGGGCGGTGCCGGCGTCGTCGCGGCCGTAGCCACGGCTGGCGACGCCGGGAGTCCAGCCGGCTTCCTGCAGCTTGGACACCAGCGCGATGGTCAGCGGCGTCTTGCCGGTGCCGCCTGCGGTGACGTTGCCAACCACGATCACCGGCACCGGCACGCCGTGCCGCTTGCGCCAGCCGCGGCGATACAGGCCGCGCCGTACTGCAATCGCGGCACCGTAGATCGGTGCCAACAGGCGTACCGGCAGCGGAATCGGAGTGTTGTCGTACCAATAGCCCGGCGTGCGGGCGCCACGCTTGCTCATGCCTGACGTTCGCGAAACTGCATGCCGTGCAGATGCGAATACAACCCGCCCTGCGCCAGCAATTCGGTGTGGGTGCCGCGCTCGACGATACGGCCCTGGTCCATCACCAGGACCTGGTCGGCGTGTTCGATGGTGGACAGGCGGTGTGCAATCACCAGCGTGGTGCGGTCGGGCATCAGCTTGTGCAAGGCGTCCTGCACCAGCCGCTCCGACTCGTTGTCCAGCGCAGCGGTGGCCTCGTCCAGGATCAGGATCGGCGCGTCCTTGAGCATCGCGCGTGCGATGGCCAGACGCTGGCGCTGGCCGCCGGACAAGCGCCCACCCTTGGCGCCGACATGCGACTGCAAGCCCTCAGGTAACTGCGCGACGAACTCCATGGCGTTGGCACCGAGAATGGCGCGCTCCAGTTGCCCGGCATCGGCATTGCGCATTTCGCCATAGGCGACATTGTCGGCAATGCTGCCGTCGAACAGCATCACCTGCTGGCCGACCAGCGCAATCTGGCGACGCAGGTCGGCCAGCGAATAGGCCTGCACCGGATGCCCGTCGAGCAGGATCTGCCCAGCCTCGGCCTCGTAGAACCGTGGGATCAGCTTGATCAGGCTGGATTTGCCGCTGCCGGAACGACCAACGATCGCGGTGACCGTGCCGGGCTGGGCGACGAAGCTGACATCGGCCAGGGCTGGGTTCACCTGTTCCGGATAGCGCGCGGTCACGCCGCGAAACTCGATCAAGCCCTTGGCACGCGTCAACGGCAACGTGCCCTGATCCGGCTCGTCCGGGCTGTCGAGCACCGAGAACAGCCGCTCGGCCGAGGCCAGGCCGCGCTGCACCATGTTCTGCACATTGGTGAGCTGCTTGAGGCCCGGGATGATCGTCAGCATCGAGGTCATCAACACCACGAAGTCGCCTGCGGTCAGGCGCCCGGCCAGGGCTTGCGCACCGGCCACGAACAGCAGCGCCGACAGGCCGATCGCGCCGATCATCTGCACCGTGGCGGTGGAAATGCCGCGGGTGGATTCGACCTTCATCGCCAGGCGCAGGTTGCGGTCGGCCAGCGCGCCGTAACGCTCCATCTCGGTCTGTTGGGCACCGTAGATCTTGACCTCCTGATGACTGGACAAGGTCTGATCGGCCGCCTGCAGCAAGTGCGCGCCGCTTTCCTGGATGCTGTGGCTGATGCGCCGATAGCGCCGCGCCACCTTGTCCATCACCCAGGCCAGCACCGGCGCCAGCACCACGATGGTGAGCGTGACCTGCCAGCTATGCCACAGCATCAGCGCCAGTGCGCCGATCACCTGCAGCGATTGCTGGATCATCACCTTGACCGCGTCCACGGCCGCCTGCGCGACTTGATCCGAATCCGAGCCCAGGCGGATCAGCATCGAAGGTACCGGCTCTGAATCGAAGCGCGAACCCGGCAGACGCAGATACTTGGACATCACCTTGACGCGCAGATCGCGTGCGATGCTGCGCGCGGACTTGCCCATCGCCATATCGGTGATGTAGCCGGCAACGCCACGCACCACGAACAGCAGGATGATCTGCACCGGCAGCCAGCGGCTGACTTCGGGATTCTTGTAGATGAAAGTTTCGTCGGTGATCGGCTTCATCAACGCCAGGAAACCGGTGGTGCCTGCCGCCTCCACCAGTGCGGCGATCAACGCAGCGATCAACAACAGCCGATAGGGCCTGGCGAAGGCCAACAGGCGACGGTACGTGCGCCAGGACGAGACTGGCGCCGGGCGGTCGTTGGGGGTGGTCACTGGCGGGTTCCGTTCTTGCTGGTGTTGCCGCCGCTGCCGGTCTGCGGCGCGGTGGCGATGGCAATGCGCCGGAAGCCGAGCTGGCCCAGCGCGTCCTGCGCAGTGACCACGGCCTGGTACGGCGTACGCGCATCGGCGCGCATCAGCACTGTCTGTTCGCGGTCATCGCCGGCAATCTGGGCGATGGTCTGCTTCAAAGACTCGACATCCGAGCGCAGCACTTCCTGATCGTTGATGAAGTAGTGCCCGTCGGCGTTGACCAGCACGCTGAGCGAGCGCGGCGGCGCGCTGGTGTTCTGGTCGCTGGCGGTCGGCAACTGCAGTTGCAGCGTGGACCGTGCGTCGAAGGTCGTGGTCACCACGAAGAAGATGATGAGGACGAGGATGACGTCAATCAATGGCACCAGGTCGATATGCGGCTCGTCCTGGTTTCGGTCGCTGCCGATGCGCATCCGTCAGCCCTTTGCCGTGGCCGGCTTGGTGCCCGGCGCTGCTGGCGTTGCGGAGGGCGCAACCACGCGCCCGTCCATGGTATCCAGCAACAGCGTTGCCTCCTGCTCCATCTCGATGATGTAACCGGCGATGCGCCCCTTGAAGAACCGGTGCGCCATCAGCGCCGGCACCGCGATGATCATTCCCGTGGCGGTGCACACCAGCGCCTTGCCGATGCCGCCGGCCAGCTGATTTACGTCACCCACGCCATGGTCGAGGATGCCCAGGAACATCTGGATCATGCCGACGACGGTGCCCAGCAAGCCCAGCAATGGTCCGGCCGAGGCGATCGTGCCCAGCGCGTTCAGATAACGCTCCATGCGGTGCACCACATGGCGCCCCGTGTCCTCGATGCGTTCGCGGACCAGATCGCGCGGCCGGCCGCGCACATCCAGTGCGGCCGCCAGCAAGGCGCCCAGCGGCGAATTGCGCCGCAGCGACTCGATATGGGTGGGGTCAAGCTTGCCGCGTGCGGCCCAGTTACGCACTTCCTCGCCCAGACCCGGCGGCGTCACCTCGTTGCGGCGCAGGGTCCACAGACGTTCCAGCACGATCGCCAGTGCGATCACACCCAACAACAGCAACGGCACCATCGGCCAACCGCCCGCCTTGACCAGCTCCAACACGATTCGATTCCTCCGGCAACGCGGCCGCCTATTCGCTGGCCGATAGGATAGCAGCCGACCGCCGCCGTTCCGCAGCATCCCACAGCCGCGGCTGCCAATGCCGCCGCTCGCGCACCTGCAAGCCGTCCGCTCCCAGCCAGACCCTGATCGCACCGGACTGGGCAGTATCGAGCACTTCGGCGCCACTGCCCTGCCAACGCTGTACCACCTGCGCCCGCGGGTGCCCGAACCGGTTGCCGTGCCCGGACGACACAAGCGCCAACCGCGCGCCGCTGGCGGCAATCAAGCCGGCATGCGAGCCATCCGCACTGCCATGATGCGGCACTACCACCAACTCCGCCCGCAACAGCGGTGCGTGGTCGCGCAGCAGCCTCTGCTCGACCAGCGCATCGATATCGCCCGGTAGCAGCGCGCTGGCATAACGTGTCTCGACCCGCAGCACGCAACTGGATTGATTGCGCAGGTACGGAAACGCCGGCCCGGGATGCAGGACCCGAAAGCGCACGCCATCCCACTCCCACTGCTGGCCGGAGTGACAGCGCGTGCTGACATCCAGCGGCGCACCTGGCGGCGCGGCGGTCATCGCGACCGGCATGCCGGCACGCACCGCCGCATAGCCGCCGGCGTGATCCGCATCGGCATGGCTGAGCACGATGGCATCCAGCCGGCGCACTCCAAGTGCGTGCAAGGCGGGCAGCACCACGCGCTCGCCGGCATCGAAGCCATCGCGCACCGCCGGGCCGGTATCCACCAATAGAGCATGGTGCTGGGTACGCACCAGCACCGCCAGGCCCTGCCCTACATCCAGTACATGGATGTCGGCCTCGCCCGCGACGGGCAAGGCGCGATCGGGCCACAACAGCGGCAACCACAGCAGACAGGCCATGGCCTTGCCCGGGGTGCCTCGCGGCAGCAGTAGCCAGAACGCGCCGAGCAACGCAGCGATCAGCGCGATGGCATCGGATTCGGGCACCCACCATAACGCCACAGTGGTCTGCCCGAGCCAGACAAAACCGGGCCAGGTCAGTTCGAAACACCAGCCTGCCAGTTGCCAGGCCCAGACCCCTGCGCCGGCATACAGGGCTTCCAGCGCCGTGCCGATCAGGCACAGCGGCACGACCACGAAGGTCCACCAGGGAATGGCAATGAGATTGGCGAACGGCCCCACCAGGGATGCCTGCCCGAACAGGCTGATGGTGAGCGGCAACAAGCCCACAGTGGCGACTGCCTGCGCAGAGAGAAAGCCGCGCACGATGGCGCGGTCATCCGATGGCAGGCACCACACCAGCCAGGCGACACCGGCAAAACTGAGCCAGAAGCCGACCACCAGCACGCTCAGCGGATCCCATAGCAGCACCGCCAGCAAGGCCAGCGCGAGCATTTGCGCGGTCGTGGCGTGTCGCCGCGTGACCCGCGCCAATGCCACGACCGCGATCATCAGCACGGTCCGGACGGTGGGCAGCGCCAGCCCCGCGAGCACGGCGTAAGCCGCCGCGCCGAACAATGCTGCCAGCGCGGCCGCATGAACGCGTGGAATCAGCAAGGCAAGACCGGGCCGCCATCGCCACAGCGCTGCGACCGCCAGCGCGAAGAAGCCGGCGACAAGGCCGACATGGAATCCCGAAATCGCGATCAGGTGGCTGAGCCCGGTCGCGCGCAAGGTGGCCCAGGCCGCATCGTCAAGACCGCGGGTGTCGCCCAACGCCAGCGCACGCAGATACGGCGCCGACGAGCCAGGTACTTGGTCAGCGATGCGTTGCGACATGCGATCGCGCCAGGCATCCACACCGCGTGGCGCGGCAAGCGGGTGGGCGGCGCCGGGGTCACGCACATAGCCGGTCGCCGCGATGCGCTGCGCCAGTGCCTGGCGTTCGGCATCGAACCCTCCCGGGTTTCGCAACCCGCGCGGCGCACGCAACTTGAGCTGCAGTTGCCACCGGGCACCGGCCCGCAATGCGGCGCGTGGCCCGACCTGCTGCGCCTGGAAGGCGTCGTACCACGCCAGTTGCAGCAGCTTGCCGCGCACTGCCGCCGGCTGCGCCTGATCGCGATCGACACGCAACTGGAATCGGGTGCGCCGCTGCTCGGCCACGGGCAGCCCGACCACCTGGCCACGGACCGTGTGATCGTGCGTTTCGTCCTCTGGACGCAACTGCGACTGCAATGCACGACCAGCATGCCAACCGGTAAGCGCGAAGCCCAGCACCATGGTTGCAAGCATCAGCATCCAGACCGCCGCGCGCGGACGCCGCCACAAGATCCCGACGATGCTCACCAGGCCTGCGCTGCCAAGGGCTGCATAGATCGCGGACGACACGACGGCCGGTGACCACGCGCAGCCGGCCACACCCAGCAGCAAGGCCACCGCAATGGGGACGGCCGACGCAAGCGGTGCCGGTGTCACCCTAGGTGCCGAGACATCCATGCCACTCGCCATCCTGATCGTCCTGAATCCACGCCCTCAGGCTAGACCACGCTGTCTAGCGTCCATAGCAGTGGTTTGCCCGCTGCATGGTAGGAAGAAGACCGGTTCGCCGTGGCGGATCTTCGTCATCCCGAGCGCTCCGACCAACCGACAGAAGCAATCATCAGGACGCATACGTGGTGGTGTCGTCGGAGTGTGTGTCGAACGCCATCCGCAACAAGCCCGTCTCCGCCACGATGCACTGCCGGTTCGCGACGCTCGAGGAACTGGCGATCGATATCGCGATCATCGCGATCCGGATGCTGCCTCCCGCATCGGGGCCGTCGGGTCGAGCCAGCTCACCGACCCGCGGTGGCGCGATCTGCAGGCACTGTGGTGGCCTTCAGCACAAGGGCCGCCCTCAGCATGGCATGGCATGACCGATCCGACGCCAAAGCACCCAAAGGAGCACCGAGCGGCGATGAAGCGCGTGCCCTCACGTGAGGCGCCGAGCACCACCATTGACGACAGGCGTTCCGGTCGCAGCCCGCAACTGCCCTGCCAAACCGTCGCGACCTCACTTCAGCCAGTTAGGCATCGAAGATCGAAGCGGCAGGTTGTCATCCCGAACTCTTCCACGTATGGCGCTGGCACAGAGCACACGTGTGTGATCGCGCGATCAGGTGCGTGTGTGAATCCGTACAGACGGACAAAGACCGGCGATGCGACACACCACATGCAGCCATCCGTCCACTGCAAATCAAGCATTCGCCTCGATTTCATGGGACAGGCGCTATGGTCGGGGCTGTTATCGAGGAGTACCCCCACATGCGTAAGGGCATTGCATTGATTGTCGGCGTGACCGGCATTTCCGGTTACAACCTCGCCAACGTGCTGGTGGCTGAGGGCTGGACCGTCTACGGCCTGGCACGTCGGCCGCTGCCGCAGGACGGTGTCATCCCGGTCGCTGCCGATCTGCTGGACGCCGAAGGCACCCGCACCGCGTTGCAGGGCTTGCCGATTACCCACGTGTTCTTCTGTACCTGGACGCGGCGCGACACCGAGCGCGAAAACGTCGAGGCCAATGGCGCGATGATGCGCAACCTCTGCGAGGCCTTGAGCCATGCCCCGTTGCAGCATATGGCCTTGGTTACCGGCACCAAGCACTATCTGGGTGCATTCGAAAACTACGGTAGCGGCAAGGCGGAAACGCCATTTCGCGAAAGCGAGCCGCGCCAGCCGGGCGAGAATTTCTACTACACGCTCGAGGACCTGCTGTTCGCGAACGCCGAGCGCCACGGCTTTGGGTGGAGCGTGCATCGCTCGCACACCATGATCGGCATGGCCAACGGTAGCAATGCGATGAACATGGGCGTGACGCTGGCGGTCTATGCATCGCTGTGCAAGCACACCGGTCAGCCGTTCGTGTTTCCGGGCTCGCGGGCGCAATGGAACAGCCTCACCGACCTCACCGATGCTGGCCTGCTCGGTCGACAGCTGGCCTGGGCCGGACTCAGCCCCGCAGCGCGCAACCAGGCTTTCAACACCGTCAATGGCGATGTGTTTCGCTGGCGCTGGATGTGGGAGCAGATTGCGCAGTTCTTCGAACTCGATGCGGCGCCCTGCCCCGACGCGCCACAGCCACTGGAAGCACGCCTGACCGAGTCCGCGCCTGCGCTATGGGCCGAGCTGGCCGCCACACACGGCCTGGTGGAAGCGGACGTCAATCGGCTGGCCTCGTGGTGGCACACCGATGCGGACCTGGGCCGCGAGATCGAGTGCGTCAACGACATGACCAAGAGCCGCGAACTGGGCTTTGTGGATTTCTACGACAGCCGCGCCTCGTTCTTCGAACTGTTCACCCGGCTACGGGCGCTGCGCATCATTCCTTGATCTTGTTTTGAGTGTCAGCGCGGGTCTTCAATGGCCTGCGGTTGCTTCTTGCGCCGCCGTCGGGGGACCGACGGCGGCGCAGCACTCACACCGCCGAAGGCGCCAGTTCGCGCAGCTTGCCCTGATGCAGCTCCAGCACGCGATCCAGGCGGCGCGCCAGACCGCGGTCGTGGGTCACCAGCACCAGGCTGGTGCGCTGGGCGCGATTGAGCTCCAGCATCAGCTCGAACACCGTGCCGGCGGTCTTGTCGTCGAGGTTGCCGGTGGGTTCATCGCCGAGGACGCAGCCGGGGCGATTGACCAGGGCTCGCGCCACCGCACACCGCTGACGCTCTCCACCAGACAGCTCGCTGGGCTTGTGTTCGATGCGATGGCCCAAGCCGACCGATTCCAGCAGTTGCAGCGCCTGTGCGCGCGCAACCGCCACCTCCTGGCCCGACAGCAGTACCGGCATCATCACGTTTTCCAACGCGGTGAATTCCGGCAGCAGGTGATGGAATTGGTACACGAAGCCGAGCGCCTGGTTACGCAACTTGCCGCGCTGGCCGTCGGACAGCGCGGACATGCGCTGGCCTGCGACGTAGACCTCGCCGGAGGTCGGGATATCCAGCCCGCCCAGCAGATGCAGCAAGGTGCTCTTGCCCGCACCGGAGGCACCGACGATGGCCACCGTTTCGCCAGTCGCTACCGACAGATCCAGGCCGTCGAATACCGGTGTGCGCATCTTGCCTTCGGCATAGGTCTTGCCCAACGCCTCGGCGCGAATCACCAGATCGGATTGGTTGGGCTTTTGCATTCCCGATTCCCGCTTCGCGAATCCCGATTCCCGGATCTCATTCATAACGCAGCGCCTCCGCCGGCTGGGTCCGCGAGGCACGCCACGCTGGGTACAGGGTCGCCAGGAAACTCATGACCAACGCGACCACGGTGATGATCACCACGTCCTGCGTCTGCATGTCGGTCGGCAGGCCGGTAATGTAGTAGACGTCCTCCGGCAGCAGTTTGACGCTGAAAACCGCTTCGATCACGCCCAGGATGCGTTCGAGGTTGAGCGTCAGCACGATGCCGCCGATCACGCCCATGATGGTGCCCATGAAGCCGATCAGCGAACCCTGCACCATGAACACCTGCATCACTCCGCCGGGCGACAGGCCCAGCGTGCGCAGAATGGCGATGTCGGCCTGCTTGTCGGTCACCAGCATTACCTGCGAGGACACCAGGTTGAACGCGCCCATCGCCACGATCAGCGACAGCAGGATGCCCATCACGGTCTTTTCCATCTTCAACGAGTGATAGAGGTTGGCGTTTTCCTGGGTCCAGTCGCTGACGCGATACGGGCCGTGCAACTTGAGCGCAAGGTCGCGCGCCACGTTCCAGGCCTGGTCCATGTCGTGCAGGCGCAGCCGCACGCCGGTCACGCCGTCCATACGCAGCACGCGCCCCAGATCCTGCATGTTGACCACCGCCAGGCCGCGGTCGATCTCGTTGTAGCCAGCCTCGAAGATGCCGCTGACAGTAAAGCGCTTGAGCCGCGGCATTGCGCCCAACGGGGTGGCCTGGGTATCGCTGAGCAGCACGACGATGCCGTCGCCCACGTCCACCCCCAGCCACAGCGCCAGTTCCTTACCAATGATGATGTTGTAGGAGCCGGGCGTCAGGCTGTCGACCGACCCTTGCTGCATCTTCTTGGCCAGCACCGACACCTTGGCCTCTTCGGAAGGAATCACACCGCGCACGATGGCCGGTTGCTTGCGCGGGCCCTGCAGCAGTGACTCGGTTTCGATGTACGGCGCGGCGCCGGCCACACGCGGATCGGCCATGGCGACCTCGACCGCGTGCTGCCAGTCGCGCATCGGCGCACCTTCGGCACTGACCGTGGCATGCGCAGCCATCTGCAGCAGACGGTCGCGGATTTCCTTCTGGAAGCCGCTCATCACCGCCAGCGTGGTGATCAGCACGGTCACGCCCAGGGCGATGCCCAGGATCGATGCCATCGAGATGAAGGAGATGAAGCCATTGCGCCGCTTGGCACGCAGGTAGCGCAAGCCGATGGCAACCGGGATAGGTTTGAACATGCGGTTCAACCGGGAAAGGGACGCTATGGTGCCACTTGCAGCGCCCGGGACGAAATCGCATGTGCCTGTGCGGCCAGACGCAGTTCACGTCGCTGCGCTGCCGGCAGCGTATCCGGCCAGAAATGCAGCCGGCTGCGGCGGCTACCGCTGCCCCGCCAGGACACCACCGCAATCGGCCCGCGCCAGCATACCTGCATGTTCTCCACCCGCTCTCCGTCGACGCTGGCCGCCGCATCGCTCCATGGCACCACCAGCTCACGCAACGGCGAGCGCAACAGGCGGCGCAGCGACTGCATGCTGAGCAGCGCAGCATAGCCGGACAACACCAGCGCACCCCAGATCGGCGCGCCGCAGCGCCACACCGCGCACTGGGCCAACAGCGCCATCAGCACCAGCGCGCAGGCAAGTGCGCGCGAAGGCCGCCATTCAAGCCGGCATGGCGCGGATATCGGCGATGAGTGCGGCATTGTCGGCATCCGGGCAGGCCTCGTATCCCATGAACCAGCGCCACAACTTATCGTCTTCGCAATCCAGCAACTGTAGGAAAACCGCGCGCTCTGCCGCAGGCGCTTGCGCCCAGCGTCGGTCCAGATAGCGGCCGAACAATTGATCCAGCTCCCGCATGCCGCGCCGACAACGCCAGCGCAGCTTCTTCAGCAGTGTGTCTTCGTCCATCTCTTTCTCCACCCTGCCCTGCGGCAGGCCGAAAACGACAGCGGCACCTGACCAGGAGGCCGGTGCCGCTGCGAACCACATCCCGCGAGGCGGGACCGTATCGCCTTGCGATCAGGCGCGACGCGCCATCATCAGCTTTTTGATCTCGGCAATGGCCAGTGCCGGATTCAATCCCTTCGGGCAGGTGCGCGCGCAGTTCATGATGGTGTGGCAGCGATACAGCTTGAACGGGTCTTCCAGGTCGTCCAGGCGCGCACCGGTGTCTTCATCGCGCGAGTCGATGATCCAGCGGTAGGCCTGCAACAGGATTGCCGGGCCCAGGTAACGCTCGCCGTTCCACCAGTAGCTCGGGCAGCTGGTCGAGCAGCAGGCGCACAGGATGCACTCGTACAGGCCATCGAGCTTCTTGCGGTCCTCGGGCGACTGCAGGCGCTCGCGGTCCGGCGGCGCGGGGGTCTGGGTGCGGATCCACGGCTTGATCGAGGCGTACTGCGCATAGAAATGCGTCAGGTCCGGCACCAGGTCCTTGATCACATCCATGTGCGGCAGCGGGTAGATCGGCACCTCGGCCTTGCCACAGGCCGCAATGGCCTTGGTGCAGGCCAACGTATTGGTGCCGTCGATGTTCATCGCGCACGAGCCGCAAATGCCTTCGCGGCAGGAGCGGCGGAAGGTCAGGGTCGGATCGATCTCGTTCTTGATCTTGATCAGCGCGTCCAACACCATCGGGCCGCACTTGTCCAAATCGATCTCGTAGCTGTCGGTACGCGGATTGGCGTCGCCATCCGGATCCCAACGGTAGACCTTGAAGGTGCGCGTGTTCTTGGCGCCTTGAGCAGGGTAATGCTTGCCCTTGCCGATCTTGGAATTCTTGGGGAGGGTGAACTCTGCCATAGCTGCTCTCGTTGGCTCAGGCGACGCGCGGTGCGAGCGAAAACCGCACCGTGCGCATGAAATTGGAAACGATGGATGCCACCACCGATACGGTGGCGCGGCCGCCGACATGCCGCCGGCGCCGCGCCTGCGTCAGCCCTGCTCCGCACCGTGGGACCGCAACGTCCGGACGCACCAGGCGTTGGGTCGGTTGGGTGACTGGGGCGGTATCAGGCATCGGCATCGACGATCAGTACACGCGCGGCTTCGGCGGAACCACATCCACTTCCTTGCTCAGCGTGTACATGTGGACGGGGCGATATTCGAAATCGCACTTGCCCTTGTCGTCTACGGTGACCAGCGTGTGCTTCTGCCAGTTGACGTCGTCGCGATCGGGGAAGTCCTCGTGCGCATGCGCGCCACGGCTTTCCTTGCGCTGCTCGGCCGAGTTGATCGTTGCCACTGCGTTGAGCAGCAAGTTGTTCAACTCGTAGGTTTCGATCAGGTCCGAGTTCCACACCAGCGAACGGTCCGACACCTTGACGTCTTCGAAGGTGGCGAAAATCTCGGCCATCTTGTCCACGCCTTCCTTCAGCGTCTTGCTGGTACGGAACACCGCAGCGTCCGACTGCATGGTGCGCTGCATGTTGTCGCGGATCACCGAGGTCGGCGTGGAGCCGTTGGCATGGCGCAACTTGTCCAGCAGACCCAGTGCCTTGTCGCAGGCATCGGATGGCAGCGGCTTGTGCGGCTGGTTGGTCTTGACCGTCTCGGCGCACCGATTGGCCACCGCGCGACCGAACACCACCAGGTCGAGCAGCGAATTGGAGCCCAGGCGGTTGGCGCCATGCACCGACACGCAGGCCGCTTCGCCGATCGCGTACAGTCCAGGCACCACCGCATCCGGGTTATCACCCTGCTTGCGCACGACTTCGCCGTGGTAGTTGGTGGGAATGCCACCCATGTTGTAGTGCACGGTCGGCAGCACCGGAATCGGCTGCTTGGCCACGTCCACACCGGCGAAGATGTGCGCGCTCTCGGCAATACCGGGCAACTTGTCGTTGATCACTTCCGGGCCAAGATGGGTCAGGTCGAGCAGGATATGGTCCTTGTGCTCGCCGACGCCGCGGCCCTCGCGGATCTCGATGGTCATCGAACGCGACACCACGTCACGCGAGGCCAGGTCCTTGTAGTGCGGTGCATAGCGCTCCATGAAGCGCTCGCCGTTGCTGTTGCGCAGGATGCCGCCTTCGCCACGCACGCCTTCGGTGATCAGGCAGCCCGCACCGTAGATGCCGGTGGGATGGAACTGCACGAACTCCATGTCCTGCATCGGCAGGCCGGCACGCATGACCAGACCGCCGCCGTCGCCGGTGCAGGTATGGGCAGAGGTGGCGCTGAAGTAGGCGCGGCCGTAACCGCCGGTGGCCAGTACCACGCCGTGGGCGCGGAACAGGTGCAGCGAGCCTTCGGCCATGTCCAGCGCGAGCACGCCGCGGCAGACACCCTCTTCATCAAAGATCAGGTCGAGCGCGAAGTACTCGATCATGAAACGCGCGTTGTGCGCCAGCGACTGCTGGTACAGCGTGTGCAGCATGGCGTGGCCGGTGCGGTCGGCCGCGGCGCAGGTGCGCTGCGCGGACGGGCCTTCGCCGTACTTGGTGGTCATGCCGCCGAACGGGCGCTGGTAGATCTTGCCCTCTTCGGTGCGCGAGAACGGCACGCCGTAGTGTTCGAGTTCGATGATCGCCGGAATCGCTTCGCGGCACATGTACTCGATGGCGTCCTGGTCGCCCAACCAGTCCGACCCCTTGATGGTGTCGTAGAAATGGTAGCGCCAGTCGTCCTCGCCCATATTGCCGAGCGCGGCGGAAATACCGCCCTGCGCGGCCACGGTGTGCGAACGGGTCGGGAAGACCTTGGTCAGGCAGACCGTCTGCAGGCCTTTCTGGGCCAGGCCGAAGGTCGCGCGCAGGCCGGCACCGCCGGCTCCCACCACGACCATGTCGTACTTGTGTTCAGTGATCTTGTAAGCGGACATCTAATCTGGATTCCTGTTCTGTGCGCCCGATGACTCAGGCACCGCCCAGCGCGATGCGCGCCACTGCGAAAATGCTGACGATTGCGCCAAGCACGGCGATGAACTTCACCGTCGTCTGCAACGCCAGTGCCAGCAGTGAATTGTGGATGTAGTCCTCGAGCACGACCTGCAGGCCAAGCTGCGCGTGCCAGAACATCGCCACCAGGAAACCCACCAGCAACACGGCATTCCAGGGCCTGGCCACGGCCTCGACCGCGGTCGGGTAGTCGGAACCGAGCAGGCTCAGCACAAATACCAGGAACCAGATCGCCAACACCACCAGCGCAGTGGCGGTCAGGCGCTGCAGCACGAAATGCTCGGTGCCGGTCTTGGCGGCGCCCAGGCCGCGCACGGTCTTCAACGGGGTACGGTAACGGCTCATGCGGCGGCTCCGGTCAAGACATAGGCCCAGATCGCGGCGGTGATGACCAGGCTGGCGACCACCGAGGTCCAGCTGCTACGCACGAAAGCCGGGATGCTGAAGCCGTGACCGAAGTCCTGCACGATATGGCGGATGCCGTTGGACAGGTGATAGGCAAACGCCCATGACCAAGCAAACAGGAACAGCTGGCCATACCAGGCGCCAAGATGCTGGGTGAGGCACGACCAATGGTCCTGCCCGAGCATCAACACCAGCAGGGAGACGGCAATGACCAGCGCCCCTCCGGAAAGAATGACGCCGGTGGCTCGATGCAGGATCGAGGTCGCCATCTGGATCTGCCAGCGATATACCTGCAGATGTGGGGAAGTGGGACGTTCGCGGATCGCCATTCGCTGGGCTCGTTATCTCGGCTGGGCGGCACTAGGCCGCTGTGGCTAAAAGCTGCTCAAAAATCGATGCAGCGTCCATTTTTTTCCCAGTCGCCATAGCGCGTTGGCTCGGGGCCGTCGCGCCCACCGATCTCTTTGGGCAGGGGCTGCTTCTCGGGAATGTGCTCCTGAGAGGAAGGCTGCGTCTCGGAATCCTGCGATGGCGTGGGGGTTGGATGGCCTATCATAGTGGTCTCACAACGTTGCGATTTTAGTCCTCCCCTTCCGTGGCTGACAACCTGAATCTTATTCCGCAGGGTTTTGGCTCCCTGCACGACATGCAATACGTCCGCTTGATCGGGACGGATGCAGTGGCGTTCGCGCATGCGCAGTTTGCCAACGACGTACAGGCGCTGGCGATCGGGCAGTGGCAATGGAATGCGTGGTTGACGGCGAAGGGGCGCGTCATCGCCATCTTCGCACTCCTGCGTGAGGACGACACGCACCTGCTGATGCTGCTGCCCGATGGCAACGCGGCCGAGATCACCGCGCAACTGGGCCGTTTCGTGTTCCGGCGCAAGCTGAAGCTCGCGGTTGCCACGCCCGCAGCCTATGCCGGCTTCCAGGCGCCACGGCAGGCGCAAGGCGCGCAGGCGGCCATCACCGCGCAGCACATCGAACTGGATCTCGGTAGCAGCGCCCTGCCCCGCACGTTGTTGTTGCTGACGGGCGATACATTGGCTGCGCCTATCGATTTGCCCGGCATCGACGCCCAATGGCGACGCGCCGATCTGCAATTGGGCCTGGTGCGCCTGCCGGAGGCACAGCGTGAGCAGTGGACTCCGCAGCAACTGGCGCTCGACCGCCTGCAGGCCTTCAGCGTCAAGAAGGGCTGCTACCCAGGCCAGGAAATCGTGGCGCGCACGCATTTCCTCGGCAAGGCCAAGCGCGCAGTGCAACTGCTCGACACCGACACCGCCGTCGCACCGGGCGATGCGATCAGCCTGGATGGTGCCGAGGTGGGCAGCGTGGTCAGTGCCGCGGGCACCCTTGCCCTGGCCGTGCTGCCGCTGGAACTGGCGGTCGGCGATGGCATGGCATTGAAAGCCGGGGACGCCCCTGCCCGATTGCTGAAGATGACGCCCGGCCTGACCCGCTGAGCTGAGCTGAGCTGCTGCGACACCTGCTGAGCCCCACCCGCTGAGTGGGGCCGCGAGTTCGCGAACGGCTGCAATGGCAATCGACGCGGCCGGGCCTGCCTGGCGCAGCCGTCGCTGGCCCGCGGTGGTGCGGACCGACTCGCTCCGCCGCCAGCGCTGAGATGCCGGCGGCGTGAGGCCGTTCTCAGGCAGTCGCGTTTGTCAGGCGCTCGCCAGTGGCCGGGTCGAAGAAATGCAGCGCATCGCTGCGCAGCGCCAGGCGCAACGGCTCGCCGACCGCCGGCAAGGCCTGCGGCGCGACGCGAATCACCAGCGGCTGCCCACCGCGATCCAGGTTGAGGAAGATCTCGTTGCCCACCGGCTCGACGACCTCGACGCGCGCCTCGAAACCCAGCACCGGATCGCCGGACGGCTGCAGATGCTCCGGTCGCACGCCGACAATCACGTCCTGGCCGAACCAGCGACGATCCACCTGCGCAGCACCCAGCGGCACGCGCCAGCCATCGGCCATCACCAGATGCAGGCCGTCCTGCTCATCCAGCCGGCCCTGCAGCACGTTCATTGCCGGGCTGCCCAGGAAACCGGCCACGAACAAGTTGGCCGGGCGGTCGTATAGCGCCATCGGGCTATCGATCTGCTGGATCACGCCATCCTTGAGCACCACGATGCGCTGGCCCAGCGTCATCGCTTCGACCTGGTCGTGGGTGACGTAGATCATGGTGGTGCCGAGCTTGCGGTGCAGTTGGGCGATCTCGGTGCGCACGCTGTGGCGCAGCTTGGCGTCCAGGTTCGACAACGGCTCGTCGAGCAGGAATACCGACGATTCGCGCACCATCGCCCGCCCCAGCGCCACGCGCTGGCGCTGGCCGCCGGACATCGCCTTGGGCAGCTTGTCCAGCATCGGGGTCAGCCCGAGCAGCTCGGCAGCATTGTTGACCCGCTCGGCAATCACCTGCTTTGGATGGCCCCGCAGCTTGAGCCCGAAGGCCAGGTTCTCGGCCACGGTCATGTGCGGATACAGCGCATAGCTCTGGAACACCATGGCGATGTCGCGATCCTTGGGCGCCACGTCGTTGACCACGCGCTCGCCGATCTTCAACGTGCCCGCGCTGATGTCCTCGAGCCCGGCAATCATGCGCAGCAAGGTCGACTTGCCGCAGCCCGATGGCCCCACCAGCACCATCAACTCGCCATCGGCGACCTCGAAGCTCGCACCCTGCACTGCCACCTGGCCGTTTTCATAGACCTTGCGGACACCTTCCAACTGCACTTTCGCCATCGTTCGGCCTCAACTGTGTATGCGCCCTGCCCTCGGCCCTCCCGATGGCAATGACGACCGACCCATCTGCACGGAATGTTCCTGCAAACGAATGCATTGGTTTATTCTGACATGTAATCGTTTTCACATGGCAACATCGATTTCGGGAGGAATCATGCCGCAACCGACCCACGCTGCTGTTTCACGCGGCGTCAGCTGCCATGCGGAGCCGGTCATTCCACCACGCAGGGCAGCTATACCGCCGATGCGCTAACCGCTGACCGCCAGTTGCTGCAACAATCGGGGATTGGGCGTCAGCGTCCATCCCCCGCTGCGCGCACGCAAGTGCGGTGCAGGAACAGACGTACCGACCGCCGGCACCCCGGCGCCTTTCCGCCAAGCCGCTGATAACGATGTCCCCAGAATCCGAAACGCGATCCATGCACAACACCCTGATCCTGTTCGGCGCCACCGGCGATCTTGCCCAGCGCTATCTTTTCCCTTCCCTGCTGCGACTGTTCGTCGATGGCCTGCTGCCGGAAGACTTCCGCGTGCGTGCGCTGGCGTTGTCGCCGCACGACACCGAGGCGTTCCGCGAGGTGCTGCGCCCGCGACTGACCGAAGCGCTGCCGATCGCCACACCCGAGCAGATCCAGGCGCTGCTGCAGCGTATCGATTACCGCTCGGTGGACCTGCGCAATGCCGAGTCGGTGGCCGATGCGGTCCGCGAGCTGGCAAGCCGCCGCATCGTCAGCTACCTGGCGATTCCGCCCGGCCTGTACATCAGCACCTGTCAGGGCCTGGCACTGGGCGGCGCGCTGGCCGCACCGCACCGGCTGATGCTGGAAAAGCCGATCGGCCACGACTCGGACAGCGCCCGCGAGATCCTGCAGTCGATCGGCGCCTTGATCGACGAAGACCGCGTGTTCCGCCTGGACCATTACCTGGGCAAGGCGGCGGTTCAGAACCTGGTGGCGCTGCGCTTCGGCAACACGCTGCTCGAGGCGGTCTGGAACCGCACCTATATCGAATCGGTGCAGATCCTGGTGGCCGAAAGCGAAGGTGTGGACGGGCGCGATGCCTACTACGCCCGCTCCGGCGCGCTGCGCGACATGGTGCAGAGCCATATCCTGCAGTTGCTGTGCCTGGTGGCGATGGAGCCGCCGGCGTCGCTGGAAGCCGACCGCATCCGCGACGAGAAGGTCAAGGTGCTGCGTGCACTGCGCCCGATGACCGCCGAGCACGCCGCACATGACAGCGTGCGCGGCCGCTACACCGCCGGCACCATCAATGGCCAGCCCGCGCAGGCCTACCACCCGCCGGAAGGCAGCGACGTGGAAACCTTCGTCGCGGTGACCGCGCATATCGACAACTGGCGCTGGGCCGGGGTGCCGTTCCATCTGTGCACCGGCAAGCGCCTGGCCGAGCGCTCCACCCGTATCGTGGTGACGCTCAAGCCGGTGACGCATTGGCTGTTCGAGCGGCCCGACCGGCAGAATGCGGTGCCCAACCGCCTCACCTTCCAGCTGCAGCCGCAGGAAAACATCGAGCTGGGCCTGATGAGCAGCCTGGCCGGCCCGGAATGGGGCGCGATCGAACTGCAGCCGCTGGAGCTGGAGCTGTCGGTGCCTACCGGCCTGCATCGCCGCATCGCCTATGAACGCCTGTTCGTGGATGCCTTCAACGGCAACCCGGCGCTGTTCGTACGCGACGACGAGGTCAAGGCCGCCTGGGCCTGGATCGACAGCGTCAGCGATGCCTGGGCTGCGGCCCAACTTCCGCTGCAGCCCTACCCGGCCGGCAGCTGGGGCCCGGACACCGCTGCCCCGTTCCTGCCTCCCGCCACCGACGCACAGGGAAACAACGCATGACCGCTCCTTCCAAGCCGGTGCTGGTTGCCGATATCGGCGGAACCAATGCGCGTTTTGCGCTGGCCGACGTCGACGCCTCGGTACCGTTGCTGGACGACACCTCGCGCGAATTTGCGGTAGTGGAGTTCGCCTCGCTCGGTGAAGCGGCCCGGTACTACCTCGACCAGATCGGCGTACAGGCCACCAAGGGCGTGTTCGCGGTGGCCGGGCGGGTGGATGGCGACGAAGCGCGCATCACCAACCATCCGTGGGTGATCTCGCGCACGCGCACCGCCAGCATGCTTGGTTTCAGCACCCTGCACCTGATCAACGACTTTGCCGCACAGGCCATGGCGATCAGCCTGCTGCGTCCGCAGGACGTGGTGCAGGTGGGTGGGGCCAGCTGGCGGCCGGCGTCGATCGATCAGCCGCGCAACTACGGCGTGATCGGCCCGGGCACCGGGCTGGGCGTGGGTGGCCTGATCATCCGCAACGGACGCTGTTTCCCGCTGGAAACCGAAGGCGGCCACGTCAGCTTTCCGCCGGGCACGCCGGAAGAGATCCGCGTGCTGGAAATCCTTTCCGAGCAATTCGGCCGGGTCTCCAACGAACGCCTGATCTGCGGCCCGGGCCTGGTCAATATCCACCGTGCGCTGAGTGAGATTGCCGGGGTCGACCCGGGTCCGCTGGAGCCCAAGGACATTACCGCGCGCGCAGCCGCAGGCGACCCGCGCTCGGCACGCACCATCGACCTGTTTTGCGCCATCTTCGGTGCGATCGCCGGCGACATGGTGTTGATGCAAGGTGCCTGGGATGGCGTGTTTCTTACCGGCGGGTTGGTGCCCAAGGTGCTGGATTCACTGCAGCACTCCGGCTTTCGCCAGCGTTTCGAGCACAAGGGCCGGTTCTCCGCGATCATGTCGAAGGTGCCCTCGCTGGCCGTCATGCATCCGCATGCCGGACTGCTCGGCGCGGCCGCATATGCCGTGGATGCCGAACGGCAGCATCCAGGAGAACAGCGATGAGCCTGCAGGACGACCCGCGCATCACCCTGGTGCGTTACGACGACCCGGCCGAATGGACCGAGGCGGTGGCCAGCGAAATGGCCGACCTGCTGGAACAGGAAATCTCGCGTCGCGGGCAGGCACGCATGCTGCTCTCCGGCGGGACCACGCCTGCGCCGGTCTACGAATCGCTGGCACATCGTCCGCTGGAGTGGTCGCGGGTCGAAGTGGGCCTGGTGGATGAGCGCTGGCTCTCGCCGCAGGACCAGGACAGCAACGCCTGGCTGGTGAATCACAGCTTCCTGACCCACGCGCCAGCGGCGACCTTCATCCCGCTGGTTCGCCCTGGCAAGCAACTGCCCGAATGCGTGCACACCGCCAACCTGCAGGCCACGCATGCCGAGCCGGCCTGCCTGGCGGTGCTGGGCATGGGCGGCGACGGCCATACCGCCTCGCTGTTCCCCGGCTCGACCGAGCTGCCGAAAGCGCTCGCCAGCCCACAGCCGTACGCGTCGCTGGATGCCACCGGTTGTCCGGGCGCCAATCAATGGCCGCTGCGCATCACCCTGACCCCTGCCGGGCTGGCACCGATCCCCAGCCGCCTGTTGTTGCTGCGCGGCAAGCAGAAGCTCGACGTCCTGACGGCGGCGCTGGCCGGCGATGACATCAGCCAGTATCCGATCCGCGTGGCCTTGCAGCAGCCCGGCCCCAGACTGCGTGTGCACTGGTGTGCCTAATACGCAGCGCGGTTGCCGTTACGGCATGCACGCGATGGCGCGCTCCTGCAGCAGCCAGCACGCTGCAGGGCGCGCGCAAGAGTGTCGATAGGCGAATGCCGCTTCGGTGCCCCCCTGCCCGTTCCAGCCGCCGCGCAGACATGCAGAATTCCAAGTCCACGCACCACATCCCCCCGTTTCTCATAGCCGGTAGCCAATGAGCCTGCATCCGAACATCCAAGCTGTCACCGACCGCATCCGCAAGCGCAGCGCGCCTTCGCGCGCGGCCTATCTGGCCGGCATCGATGCCGCCCTGCGTGAGGGTCCGTTCCGTAGCCGATTGAGCTGCGGCAATCTCGCGCATGGCTTCGCGGCCTCCGAGCCCACCGACAAATCGCGCCTGCGCGGCGCCGCCACGCCCAACCTGGGCATCATCACCTCCTACAACGACATGCTGTCGGCGCACCAGCCGTTCGAGCACTACCCGCAGCTGATCCGCGATACCGCGCGTGCGCTCGGCGCCACCGCGCAGGTGGCCGGCGGCGTGCCGGCGATGTGCGATGGCGTCACCCAGGGCCGCGCGGGCATGGAGCTGTCGCTGTTCTCGCGCGACAACATCGCCCAGGCCGCCGCGATTGGCCTGAGCCATGACATGTTCGACAGCGTGGTGTACCTGGGCGTGTGCGACAAGATCGTGCCCGGCCTGCTGATCGGCGCGCTGGCATTCGGGCACCTGCCGGCGATCTTCATGCCGGCCGGCCCGATGACGCCCGGCATTCCGAACAAGCAGAAAGCCGAAGTGCGCGAGCGCTACGCCGCCGGCGAAGCCACCCGCGCCGAGCTGCTGGAAGCCGAATCGGCCTCCTACCACTCGCCCGGCACCTGCACCTTCTACGGCACCGCCAACTCCAACCAGGTGTTGCTCGAGGCGATGGGCGTGCAGCTGCCCGGCGCCTCGTTCGTCAACCCGGAATTGCCGCTGCGCGATGCGCTCACCCGCGAGGGCACCGCGCGTGCATTGGCGATCTCGGCACTGGGCCAGGATTTCCGCCCGTTCGGCCGCCTGATCGACGAGCGCGCCATCGTCAACGCGGTGGTCGCGCTGATGGCCACCGGCGGCTCGACCAACCACACCATCCACTGGATCGCAGTAGCCCGTGCGGCCGGCATCGTGCTGACCTGGGACGACATGGACCTGATCTCGCAGACCGTGCCGCTGCTGACCCGCGTCTATCCCAACGGCGAGGCCGACGTGAACCGCTTCCAGGCTGCCGGCGGCACCGCGTTCGTGTTCCGCGAACTGATGGACGCCGGCTACATGCACGACGACCTGCCCACCGTGGTCGAAGGCGGCATGCGCGCCTACGTCAACGAGCCGCGCCTGCAGGACGGCAAGGTCAGCTACGTGCCCGGCACCGCGACCACCGCCGACGACAGCGTCGCGCGCCCGGTCAGCGATGCGTTTGAAGCGCAGGGTGGCCTGCGCCTGTTGCGCGGCAACCTGGGCCGTTCGCTGATCAAGCTGTCTGCGGTCAAACCGCAGCACCGCAGCATCGAAGCGCCCGCCGTGGTGATCGACACCCCGCAGGTGCTCAACAAGCTGCATGCGGCCGGCGTGCTGCCGCACGATTTCGTGGTGGTGCTGCGCTATCAGGGCCCGCGGGCAAACGGCATGCCGGAACTGCATTCGATGGCGCCGTTGCTGGGCCTGCTGCAGAACCAGGGCCGGCGCGTGGCGCTGGTCACCGACGGCCGCCTGTCCGGTGCGTCGGGCAAGTTCCCGGCCGCCATCCACCTGACCCCCGAAGCCGCGCGCGGCGGCCCGATCGGACGCGTGCGCGAAGGCGACATCGTGCGCCTGGACGGCGAAGCCGGCACCCTGGAAGTACTGGTATCGGCCGAAGAATGGGCCTCGCGCGAGGTGGCGCCGAACACCGCGGTGGCCGGCAACGACCTGGGCCGCAACCTGTTCGGCATCAACCGCCAGGTCGTCGGCCCGGCCGACCAGGGCGCGATCTCCATTTCCTGCGGTCCGACCCATCCGGACGGCGCGTTGTGGAGTTACGACGCCGAATATGAACTGGGCGCCGACGCCGCTGCCGCCGCTGCGCCGCACGAGTCCAAGGACGCCTGATCCCTTCCCTCTGCGCGGCCGCTATGGGCCGCCGTCTAATGGAGTTGCAATGACGATTGCCCAGACCCAGAACACCGCCGAACAGCTGCTGCGCGACGCCGGCATCCTGCCGGTGGTCACCGTCGATACGTTGGACCAGGCACGCCGCGTCGCCGACGCATTGCTGGAAGGCGGCCTGCCCGCCATCGAGCTGACCCTGCGCACGCCGGTGGCGATCGATGCGCTGGCCATGCTCAAGCGCGAACTGCCCAACATCGTGATCGGCGCCGGCACGGTGCTGAGCGAACTGCAACTGCGTCAGTCGGTGGATGCCGGCGCGGACTTCCTGGTGACCCCGGGCACGCCCGCCCCGCTCGCACGCCTGCTGGCCGATGCGCCGATCCCGGCGGTGCCCGGCGCGGCCACGCCAACCGAACTGCTGACCCTGATGGGACTGGGTTTCCGCGTCTGCAAGCTGTTCCCGGCCACCGCCGTAGGCGGCCTGCAGATGCTCAAGGGTCTGGCTGGCCCGCTGTCCGACCTCAAGCTGTGCCCCACCGGCGGCATCAGTGAAGCCAACGCCGCCGAGTTCCTGGCGCAGCCGAATGTGGTCTGCATCGGCGGGTCGTGGATGGTGCCCAAGGATTGGTTGGCCCAGGGCCAATGGGACAAGGTCAAGGAAAGCTCGGCCAAGGCGGCGGCGATCGTGCGGCAGGTGCGGGCGGGCTGATTGACCGAGCGCTGCATCTGGTGGTGACGCTGGGCGGCTGAGTGGCTGTACTTGGAGTATCTGCGCCCTCACCCCAACCCCTCTCCCGCAGGCGGGAGAGGGGCTAAGGTGCAAGGCGATCTTGGTGTTCCACTCCCGCGCGACAGAGCGCAGGCGATCTTGGTGTTCCAGCACACCTGCGAGGCCCCTTCCTCGCGTGCGCCGTCCCTTCCCCAGCTACGACGTCCCTTCCCCCGCGTGCGGGGGAAGGTGCCCGCAGGGCGGATGGGGGAGGCTTGTCGGCAGGCGATCACGCCAGCGGCGCTCCCGCCGGGAGAGCGGCTTCAAACGACGCGTGGTGGGTCGATCACGACTCCAACGCAACGCTTGCCGGCGGCGTCTTCGGCAGACCGCGTGCACGTCGCACCAGTGCCGCTGCGCCGTTGCTCATGTCGTCGAGCATGGCGTAGATCGTCGGCAGGAACAGCAGGCTCACCACGGTGGAAAACGCCAGGCCGCCGGCGATGGCGCGGGCCATCGGGAAGTACGGCGGGCCGTCGCTGAACATGGTGGTGCTGGTCAGCGAAATCGGCACCATCGCCAGGATGGCGGTACCCATCGTCATCATGATCGGCCGCAGCCGCTCGCGTGAGCCCTCCACCAGCGCCTGGGTACGGCCCATGCCGCGGCGACGCAAATTGTTGATGTGCTCGATCATCACGATGCCGTTGTTCACCACCACGCCCATCAGCACCAGGATGCCGATGAAGGACATGATGCCGAACGAGGTGCCGGTGATCCAGAACAGCCAGAACACGCCGAAGATCGAAAACAGCACGCCGCTCATGATGGCTGCCGGGAACAGCAGCGATTCGAACACCGCCGCCATCACCACGTAGATCATCACCAGCGCGATCACCAGGTTGAACACCATCTGGCCCATCGCCTCGCCATCGTTCTGGTAATCGCCGCCGTCGAAGGTGTAGCTGTAGCCGGCGGGGAAACTCATCGCCTTGAGCGGCTTTTCCATCGCCGCGCGCGCTTCCGGTACGGTGACTTTTTCGGCCAGGTTGGCCTTGATGGTCAGCGTGGTCTGGCGATTGGTGCGCCCGATCTGGGTGGCGGCCGGGCGAATCTGCACGTCCACCAGGCTCAGCAACGGCACGCTGCGGCCATCCTTGGTGCGCACGGTGAAGCCGGCCAGGTCTTCGGGCTTGCTTTGCTCGGCGCCGGCAAACCGCACCCACACCGGCACTTCATTATCGCCACGGCGGAACTCGCGCAACGGCGTGCCGCGCAATGCCAGGCCCACGAAACTGGCCACCTGCTCCGCACTGAAACCGAAGGCGGCGGCACGCTCCCGGTCCACGCGGATCGCCAACTCGCTGGTGCGGTCGCCGGTATCCACGTGCACGTCGCGCAGTTCCTTGCGCTGCGCCAGCAATGGCACCACCTCGTCGGCCAGCGCCTTGAGCGCCTCGGTGGAGTCGCCAACCAACTGCACCTGTACGCCCTGGTTGCCGTTACCGCCATCGCCCTGATTGCCGATGCTGTAGTCGGCGCGCGCAGAGCGCGGCAGCTCCTTGCGAATTTTCTCCAGCAGCGGCGGCAGATCCTTCACCTTGCTCGCGTCGAAAGTCACCACCGTATTGCTGCCTTCCACTTCGCTAAACCACGAATAGATCTGCGTGATGTGGTACTTGGCGCGATTGGCTTCGAGGTAATTTTCCACACGGCCGATCTCTTCGCCCAGCTGCTCGCGGGTGTAGGAGCCTTTCCACTGATACTGGATGAAGGCCTCGTTGCCTCCATCGCCGCCGAACATGTCGACCTTGGTCAGCTTCATCGGCACTAGGCTGATGGCGCTGACCAGGATAATGCCGGTCACGCTCCAGCCACGGTGCGCCAGCGTCCACGCCAGGATACGGGCATAGCGCCGCTGTAGCTTGGCGATGACGCCGCGCTCGGACGTCACCATCGGCGGCGTCTTCATGCGCGCGGACAACATCGGGATCAGGCTGATCGCCACCAGCCACGACGCCAGCAGCGACACCGAAATGGTGATCGCGATCTGCGCCATGAAGATGGAGATGTTGTTGGTTTCGCCGAACAGGTTCGGCACGAACACGATGCAGTGGCACAGGGTGCCGGCGCTGAGCGCGATCGCCACGCTGCGCGTGCCCAGCAAGGCCGCCAGCTGCGGCTGACCCGGCATGCGCTCGCGTTCCTGGTAGATGCTTTCCACCACCACCACCGCGTTGTCCACCAGCATGCCGACCGCGAGCAGCAAGCCCATCATGGTCAGGATATTGAGCGTGACCCCGACGAAATACATGAAGCCCAGCGTGATCGCAAAGCAGATCGGAATCGCCAGGGTCACCATCAGGGTCGATGGCCAATGCCGCAGGAAGAAGAACAGCACGGTGATCGACAACAGCAGGCCCACCGCGCCGGCTTCGGCGAGTTCGGCCAGCGACGAGGTCACGGCCTTGCCCTGGTTGTCGATGACCTTGATCTGCACGTCGCGCATCGCAGGTTCTGCGCGGATGTCTTCGACTTCCTTCAAGGCCAGCCGCGAGACTTCCACCAGGTTGGCGCTGCGTTCCTTGTAGATATCCAGGCCGATCGCCGGGCGCCCATCCAGCCGGCGTCCGTAGTTCATGCGCGTAGGCTTCAGGCGCACCTCGGCGATATCGCCCAGGCGCAGGCCCTTGGCATTGAGGACCAGCTCACGCAGTTCCTGCAGATCGCGCAGCTCGCCGATCGGCTGCACGCGGATGCGCTGGCCGTTGTCGTCGATCTGCCCGGCCGACACCGAAAAATTGAGCTTGCCCAGACGCTCGCTCAGATCATTGAGACTGAGGTCGTGCGCGGTAAGCCGGTCCGGCGCGATCGCGATCTCCACCTCGTTTGGCGGTGCGCCGGAGATCTCCACCTTCGCCACGCCGGGAATGCGCTCGATACGCCGCTTGAACTCGCGGTCGAGCATGTCGTAGGCGCCGGTCAGGTCGGTCTGGCTGGCAAGGCGCACCTTGAGCACCGGCTCGTCGCTGCTGGACCACTTGAAGATGTGGAAGCGCTGTAGATCGTCCGGGAGATCGTCGCGGATGGCATCCAGCCGCTCACGCGCGTCCGATGCAGCGATGGCGATGTCGCGGTCCCAGTCGCTGAACTCGATGAAGATGTTGGCGCCATCGGCGGTGGCGGTCGAGCGCATGCGCTTGATACCGGTCATCGTGGCCAAGGCTTCTTCGGCTGGCCGCACCAGGTTGCGCTCCACCTCGTCCGGGGTGGAGCCGGTATACGGCAACTGCACGAACAGGAACGGCGCGGAAATGTCCGGCAAGGCTTCCAGCGGCAGCCGGAATGCGGCGATCAACCCCACCACCACCAGCGAGACGAAACACATGATGGTGGTGACCGGGCGACGGATACTGAAGGCGGCAACGCTCATAGCGCCTCCAGTCCGTCGGCATGGCCGCTTTCCGGCGCCTGCCGACGCGCCATGCGCCGGCCACGCTCCAGGTAGTAGGCGTCGGCACGGCGGTCCAGCAAGTCATACACCACCGGGATCACCAGCAAGGTCAGCAGCGTGGACACCAGCAGCCCACCGATCACGGTGATCGCCATCGGTGCACGCACTTCCGCGCCCTCGCCCATCGCCACCGCCAGCGGCAGGAAGCCGAACAGGGTGCACAGCGTGGTCATGATGATCGGCCGCAGGCGCGAGCGTGCGCCTTCGATCAAGGCCTGTCGCTTGGGCACGCCTTCTTCGCGCAACTGGTTGACCTTGTCGATCAGGATGATCGCGTTCTTGGTCACCAGTCCCACCAGCAGGATCAGGCCGATGAACACCACCACCGACACCGGCTTGCCGGTCATCAGCAGCGCCAGCACCGCACCCACCATCGCCAGCGGGATGGTGAACAGGATGACGAACGGATGCAGCAGCGATTCGAACTGCGAGGCCATCACCAGGTAGACCAGGAAGATCGCCAACCCGAACGCAAACAGCAACGACTTCACTGATTGCGCCAGTTCTTCGCCCTGCCCGCCGATATGCATGCCCACGCCGGCGGCCAACGGGTCCTGGCGCACCATCGTCTCCACTTCGCGCACCGCACCGCCCAGGTCGATGTCCTTCAGGCTGGCCGACACGATGGCCACGCGGGTCTGATCGGCGCGATGGATCTCGCTCGGGCCGGTGGTCGCCATCACTTCTGCCACCGCCGCCAGACGCACCGGCCGGCTGCTGCCCGGATTGACGATCAACTGACGGATCGCCTCCACGCTGGCACGGTCGCTGTGCTGCGCACGCACCAGCACATCGATCTTGCGATCGCGGAAGCTGTAGCGCGTGGCCACATCGCCGCGCACCTTCTTGACGATGACATCGGCAATCTGCCGCGTGGTCAGCCCCAGCGCACCGGCGCGCTCCTGGTCGAAGCGGATCTGGATTTCCGGGAAACCCTCCTCGACAGTGGACTTCACGTCCGCATAGTGGCCATTGGCGCGCAGCATCGTGGCCAGCTTCTGCCCGGCACGTTCCAGCTCGCCGAGGTCCTGCCCGCGCAATTCCACTTCCAGCGGCGTCGAGAAACTAAACAGCGCGGGCCGCGCGAAATCCACCTGCGCGCCAGGATGACCGACCATGCTGCTGCGCAACCGCTGCGTGGCCGCTGCTTCCACTTCCGGGCTGCCGCCGCCGGCCATCACCACGGTGAGCTTGCCGATGTTTTCGCCGCTTTCGGTGGGGTTGGCATCCAGCCGCGTGCCGCTGCCGCTGACGCCATACAGCGACGCCACACCCGGGTCCTTGTCGTGCGCCAGCTGCAACTCGCGCACCAGCGCATCGGTCTGCGCCAGCGGCGTGCCGGAAGGCAGCTTCACCGTCATTTCGAAGCGGTCCTGCGCCAGCTGCGGGATCAGGTCCGCGCCCAGCAGCGGCACCAGCAGCACGGTGCCAATGAATGCCGCAGCGGCCAGGCCGAGCACCAACCACGGCCGGCGCAACGCCGCCGGCAGCATCGCCAGGTAGCCACGCTCGGCGCGGCCATACGGCGCCATCGCAAGATCGCTAGCCTTGCGCATTACCGGCCCCACCACCCTGCTCAACCCGCGCCACAGCTTGACCACCGCCCACGCCACGCCGAAGAAGGCGTAGCGCACACTGGCGCCTGCACCGCGGCGGCCGGCCGCCACCGGCTTGAGCCAGCGCTGCTCGGGCTGCCATTGCGGGTGGCCGGGTTCATCCGGAAACGCCATCGGCGGCGCGCCCTTGAGCGAACTCAGCATCGGAATCAGCGTCATCGACACCACCAGCGAGATCGCAATGGCGATCGCCACCGTCAGCGCCTGATCGCGGAACAACTGCCCGGCGATGCCTTCGACGAACACCAGCGGCAGGAACACCGCAATGGTGGTCAGCGTGGACGCCATTACCGCCATGCTCACCTCGCGGGTGCCGGCCATGGCCGCATCCAGCACGCTCAGGCCGCGTTCGCGTGCCTTGGCGATGCTCTCCAGCACCACGATGGAATCGTCCACCACCAGGCCGGTGGCCAGGGCCAGGCCGCCCAGCGACATCACATTCAGGCTCAGCCCCAGCTGGCCCATGAAGAAGAACGTGGTGATGATCGACACCGGCAGCGACAGGCTGATCACGAACGTGCTCCAGCCATCGCGCAGGAACAGGAAGATGATCAGGATCGCCAGCACGCCGCCGATCACCGCATCCTTCTTGACGTCGCTGATCGCGTGTTCGATGAAGTGCGACTGATCCTCGATGGTGGTGATCTCCACATCGCCCGGCACCGTGGCCTTCAGTTGCTCCAGGCGCTTGCGCAGCGCCGCGGCAGTGGACACGGTATTGGCGCCGCCTTCCTTGTAGATCGCCAGCTCCACCGCTTCCTTGCCGCCGAGGCGGATGATGGCCTCGCGTTCCTTGTAGCCCTGGCGCACCTGCGCCACATCCTTGAGGCGCACCGGCATGCCGCCGGCGATGCTGCTGCTGGACGACGACGAGGTGCTCTGCACTTCGGCCGCTGCCGCCAGCGCCGCCTGCGAACCGGTGGACGCGGCGATTGCATACATCTGCTGCATCGCTGCATCGGCAGCGCTGCTACTGCTGCTCTGCGTGGTGACCAGCATGTTGCGGATCTCGTCCAGATCCACGAACTGGTTGACCGTGCGCACCAGATACCGCTGCGAGCCTTCTTCCAGCCGGCCGCCGGAGATATTGACGTTCTCCTCCTTCAGCCGGGTGATCACGTTGTCGATCGGCAGATTGAGCTGGGCCAGTTTCTGCTGATCGATGTCCACCTGGATCTCGTCTTCCAGACCGCCGCCGACCTTGACCGCGGCCACGCCGGCCACCGGTTCGAGCTTCTTTTTCAGGTCTTCGTCGGCATAGCGTCGCAGCCCGGTGAGCTGGCGGATCGCATCGGCGTCCGAGGCCGGCGCCTGCTTGGGCGACAGCGCCAGGCGCATGATCGGCTCGGTAGACGGATTGAAGCGCAGCAGCACCGGCGGCTTGGTTTCCAGCGGCAACGACAGCGCTTCCATCTTGTCGCGCACCTCCAGGCTGGCCTGGTCCATGTTGGTACCCCAGGCAAATTCCAGCACCACGTCGCTCTGCCCGGTGCGCGAGATCGACTTTAACTTGCGCAGGTTCTTGACCACGCCAACCGCTTCTTCCACCGGCTCGGTTACCAGCGTCTCGATTTCCGCCGGCGCCGCACCGGTGTATTCGGTGCGCACGGTGAGCGTGGGATAGCTCAGGTCCGGCAGCAGGTTGACCTTGAGGCTGCGCAGCGCGATCAGGCCGAACAGCAGCATGGTCACGGTGATCATCGCGATGGTCACCCGCCGCCGCGTGGCGAAGGCGACCAGACCGCCACCGGGAGATGGTGCATGCGGGTCGTGCACGGGGCCGTGCGGGTTGCCGTGGTCACTCATGCGTGCGTCTCATCGCGTGCAGCCGCCGGAGCAGCGGCGACCGGCTTGCGATCCGGCTGGCCGATCACCTGCACCGCAGTGCCATCGCGCAGCGCCACCTTGCCGGCTGTCACCACCTGGTCGCCTTCCTTCAGGCCTTGTCGCACTTCCAGCCACGGTCCTTCCGCATAGCCCAGCTTCACCGGCACCCGGTTGGCCTTGCCATTGCGCACCACGAACACCGCCGGCTCGCCATCGTCCAGCAGCGCAAGGCGCGGGATCACCAGGGCGTCCTTGCGCTGGTCGTAATCGATGCGGATGCGCCCGAACATGCCCGGCTGCAGCGACTCGGCGCCCTTGCCGAAGGCACACACCACGCGGAACGTGCCGCTCCCCGAATCCACTACCGGCGCAATGCGATCCACCTTGCCCACGAACTGCTGGCCCGGCAGCGCATCGGCCAGCAAGGTCACCGGCTGACCGGATTTGAGTGTCGCCAGTTCGCGCTCGGGGACATTGAGCGTGGCCTCTAGCTGCGAGTCGTCGACGATGCGGAAGATCGGCGTATTGATCTGCACGAAGTTGCCGGTCTTGATCGAACGCGAGGCGATCACGCCGGAAATCGGCGCCTGCACCGTGGTGTAGGACAACTCCAGCGATGCCAGGCGATGCTGCGCGCGGCTGTTTTCCACATCGAACTTGAGCTGGTCGACATCGGCGGCACTGACCAGCTGCTGCCCCACCAGTTGTGTCGCACGGCGGTAGCTGTTTTCCAGCTTGCGCAACTGCGCTTCGCTCTGCGCCACGGCCAGGTGCGCACGGTCCGGGTCCAGCCGCACCAGCGCCTGTCCGGCCGAGACCTTCTGGCCTTCTTCCACCATCACCGCCAGCGCCACGCCGGAGGTCTTGGCCACCACCTGCGCTTCCGCACGCGGCTCCAGTGCAGCGGTACCGGTATAGCTGGCGGCCACCGCGCGGCGCGCGGCCTTGGCCGTCTCCACCGGCACGGCGTCCACGACCTTCTTTTCTTCTGCTGCCTTGGCCTCGCCATCGCCGGCCTTGCATCCGCCCAACAACAGGCTGGTGGTGATCAACAGCGCCGCGGCGCAGGTTCCGCTGCGGCGGGGCAAGAAGGAGAGTGGCGACATCGTCGTGTCCTAGTGGATGCGTGAACAGGTGTTGTAGGCAAGTAAACCACCCGAATACACATGTCGCCAATGCGCCAAAGGTCATGGTCTGTTCAACTTCGCGTATTCACCCCGTTTGCGCCACGCCAAATCGCAGGCATACTCGGTCCGGTTCCGTCACGCCCCCACGTGCGGACGCTCAATCAGTCTTCCGGATACGAAACCATGCGCCCGCAGCCGCTCGCCGCTTGTCTCGCTCTGGTCGTCTTCCTGCCGTTTGGGGGCGCATCAGCGACACCGTCAGTCACGCCGGCAACACCGGCTACGCCGACGCCTGCCACCACGGCAGCACCCGCCACTGCCGCAGCGGCACCCGCCGCCCCGACCGGCAATCCAGCCAATGGCCGCCTGCTCGCCTATACCTGCCAGGGCTGCCACGGCGTCACCGGCTACAAGAACGCCTACCCCAGTTATCGCGTTCCCAAGATCGGGGGCCAGTCCAGCCAGTATCTGACCCAGGCGCTGACTGAATACCGCCAGGGCAAGCGCAAGCATCCGACCATGCAGGCGCAGGCGCAGAGTTTCTCCGAGCAGGACATCGCCGACATCTCCGCCTTCCTGTCCACTCTCAAATAAGCGCCCACATGCCGAACGCCCTGCACGCTCCGCGTCTAGCCATCGTCCTGGTCGCAGCCCTTACGTTGGCGGCCTGCTCCCAATCCCAGGTCGAATCCCCCGATCATTCCGCCGGCGATGCCGGTCATGCCAGTGGCGAACACGATTCCAGCTCCTCGGCCGGGTTGCCCACCGGCCGTGCAGAGGCCGGCGACAAGCTTGCGCATGCCAAGGGCAAGGCCACCGGCCAGAGTTGCGTGGACTGCCACGGTGCAGACGGCAATGCACCGATCGACCCCAGCTATCCCAAGCTCGGTGGGCAGTACGGCGACTATCTTGCGCATGCGCTGCAGGCCTATCGCAGCGGTGATCGCCAGCACCCATTGATGACTGCGCAGGCCACTGCGCTCAGCGATCAGGAGATTGCCGATCTCGCCGCCTACTTTGGTGCGCGGCAAACGCAGCTGCGCGACCTGCACGGCGTCAAATGACGCGCGTGCTCGACGCGTGCGCGTGTGCTGTCTCAATCGGAATGAAAAAGCGCTTGCGCGAACATTAACAGGCCGCTATCATTTCGTTCTCAGTTTCGTGGGGCCATAGCTCAGCTGGGAGAGCGCCTGCATGGCATGCAGGAGGTCGGCGGTTCGATCCCGCCTGGCTCCACCATCTCAGACATTAGGCCGTCTGAAATGACAACTCAGGTTTTGATCTGCGTCCCCATCGTCTAGAGGCCTAGGACACCACCCTTTCACGGTGGACACCGGGGTTCGAATCCCCGTGGGGACGCCAATCATCCAAAGCCCCGGCACTGCCGGGGCTTTTTTTATGCGTCGAAAAAGTTTCTCTGGTCGCAGTGAGGCGCGCGCATCAACGCGTGACGACAATCCTGGATGGTTCACCCCATCAAGGCGCAAGATCAACGGTCGCCAAGCACTACGTCACCGACATCATTACCAAGCGCGCGGCGTCCGCAGCGCACCGCGCAACACGCTTGCGACGACGCCATCGATCGAAGCACCCCTGTATCGGATCTCTGACCTGCGTTGCGAACGAGATGGCACGCAACACCATCGCGATAGCACAGACGCAGATTGCACCGGCCCGCAGCAAGGCCGACGGCGCGGCGATGACAACCCGCTACCGACGCGCAGCGTCGATGGCCTCGCATCCGACTACCACGACGATGCGATCGGCGCACCGAGGCAAGGCGCGCGAAAAACGCACGCTGATGAGCACCGGTGTGCCACGGCCGCGTACACAGCTTTTTTTCGAAGACCACTTCCCAAAGACGATTTAGGTCGCTATGATTGCCGGCTCGCAGCAACGCGGGGCCATAGCTCAGCTGGGAGAGCGCCTGCATGGCATGCAGGAGGTCGGCGGTTCGATCCCGCCTGGCTCCACCATTTCAGACATTAGGCCGTCTGGATTGGACAACGAGGTTTTGATACGCGTCCCCATCGTCTAGAGGCCTAGGACACCACCCTTTCACGGTGGACACCGGGGTTCGAATCCCCGTGGGGACGCCAATCATCTTAAAGCCCCGGCACTGCCGGGGCTTTTTTTTATCCACGCACCGCAAGAATCCTGCTTGCACGCTGCAGTTATCGCGCAGAGCACACGCATCGAATACATGGCGTGTCGGTAAGCCCGATCGCAGGCAGCTGCGGTCGGGCATGCAAGCCACCTGCGCAGACGACCGACGTCGTTACGCCTGTCCGTCATCCAGCGCCTTGCGACCTTCGTGCGTCAGGTCGATGTCGCCATCCTCGGCCTGTGCGGCATAGCCGGCGCGCACCGCCCAATTGGCCTCTTCATCCGTCACGGCTTGGGTATCGTGGATAGCGCGCAGAATGCGCAGTTGCTGCGAAGCATCGAAGTCCATGGTGAGCACCGGCTTGAAGGGAGAACATCAAGGTACGCACCGGCCGTGATGGCTGCGTGCCTGCAGCGTCATCCGACACACGCGCGACCAGATTACGGAAGCGCTGTTGGCAGGTTTGCGCCCTGATACTCTAGCAATGCGTTGGCCGCGCCTGCCATGTCGGTGCGCACGCAGGTTTCGGTGTGAGATCCAGCGCGTGACAGGCACTGAAGAACACAGCGCGCCGATGCCACTTGGCCGCACCAGTGCATCTAGACAGTCATACGGGAGACCACGAGACCTTGGTGCTACCAGACAGTGCTGATAAACACCCGACCATGCGCGCCATTGCAACCGCGCATGAGGCTTGCCCACGTGCTGCATGCACTGCAGGCTGCGCGCTCCCGCCCTCGCACTCGCACTCGCTCATGCACGCAAGAGCCAACGCGCACCCAAAGCAAAAAGCCCCTCCGGTAGCGCCGGAAGGGCTTTCGCTGGTACAGCTGTCTCTGGTGCCGAAGGTGGGACTCGAACCCACACGCTTTTAAGGGCGGCGGATTTTGAGTCCGCTGCGTCTACCGATTCCGCCACTTCGGCGTGGCCGCGCAGTATAGCGGCTCGCGAATGAAACGAACAGTGTTGTTACGCGCCTGACGAATTCAGGTGCAAGCGGCGTCGGCAGCGCTGCGACTGGGCAGGCTCGATATACTGGCCGACTCGGTGAAGGAGTAAGCAATGTCGGTGTTGCGTGGAGTTCGGGTACTCGTGGTCGAAAACGATGACATGAATGCCATGCTGCTCGAGTTGCAGCTCTCCCACATTGGTGCGGCCGTGGTCGGACCGGTCGGGCAAGTCCAGGATGCGCTGCAGCTGATCCGGGCCGATGCGCCGGACATTGCGGTGCTGGACTATCGGCTTGGCAACGGGGAGACCAGCGAACCTGTGGCACGCCTGCTGGCCGAGCGTGGCATCCCGTTCGTCCTGGCCACGGGTGTGGCCACTGGCAGCATCCCCGCCGGCTTCGAACGCGGCGTGATCCTGACCAAGCCGTATCTGTCCGAAGAACTGATCAACGCCTTGTCGCGCGCGCGGCAGTTGAGCGGCGCCGACAGTTGAGCTCGCCGACCGCGCCGACGGCCTCCCTGCCGGGAAGGTAGCTACGGTTGCCAGCGGACGCGCTGTCACTAGAATCAGGCATTGCAAAACCACGGGCGGGTTGCTGGATGGATAGTGCCGTGTCGCCGTTTGCCGGCCTGTTACCGGAGATGAGCGAAACTGCAAGCTTGCTGCTGGCGTCCACCTGCGCCAACGATCCGCTGTTGCGCAGCAGTGCGGCGTTGCGCACCACGCTGTCGGTCTGCCTGCATGCACGGCATCCGATGTTGCTGACCTGGGGCGACCACGCGTGCTGTATCTACAACGATGCCTGCATTGCCAGCCTGGGCGCGCGCCATCCGGCTGCGTTCGGCCAGCCACTCAGCGAGCTGACAACGGACGACCTGCCAGGCGTTGCGCCTGGCGGTGTGCAGCGATCGACATGGTCGAGCAGCCCGGTACTGGAAGAGGGCCGGCAGGTCGGCACGCTGTATGTGGCCACCAGGTCTGTAGTCGATAGCGAACTCCCCCGCTCCACCGCTACGGCGCCAGCAGCAGCATCGGCGCTCGACCAGTCGCCGGCATTCATGGCGGTGCTGCGTGGGCCGGACTACGTCATCGAAAGCGTCAACCAACGTTTCCACGATCTTGTCGGCGAGCGACCGTTGCTGGGCCGGGCGCTGCTGGATGCCATGCCGGAAATTGCCGACCAGGGCTATCTCGGCCTGCTCGACGAGGTGCGCCGCAGCGGGAGGCCTTTCATTGGCGAGTCGATGACCGCCTATCTGCAGCGCTCACCCGGCAGCGCGCCGGATGAAACCTTCGTCGACTTCCTCTATCAGCCGATGCGCGACAGCGATGGCCGGATCGATGCGATCCTGGTGCACGGCTTCGATGTCACCGCGCAGCGGCGCAACGAGAGCCGCGACAGCTTCCTGCTGATGCTCGAAGACGCCTTGCAGAATGTCTCGGACCCGCGCCAGATCATCGATACCAGCGTGCGTCTGTTGGGCGAGCATCTACAGGCCAACCGCTGCGCCTTCGGGCTGGCGGCCGCAGACGGCAGCACCATGCATGTCATCAGCGACCATGTGCAGGACATGCCCAGCCTGCAAGGCGACTTTCCGCTGGAAGCGGCGCAGGGCCTGCGCGATGCGCTGCTGGATAATCGCCCGTGGTTCACCACCGATGCGAAGGCGCCTGGTGCGCCGGATTACGTGGCCGAGCAGTACCGCCGCTCGGGCCTGCGCGCATCGCTGGCGATTCCGCTGCACAAGCATGGCCATCTGGTGGCGGCCATCGGCGTGCACCAGCGCGCACCGCGGCGCTGGCTGTCCACCGAGATCGAGCTGGTGCGGCTAGTGGCGGCGCGCTGCTGGGAGTCGATGCAACGCGCCAAGGCGCAACAGCAGTTGGCCGCCAACGAAGCGCGCCTGCGGCGCCTGGCCGATACGCTGCCACAGATCATCTTCATTGCCGGGCCGGATGGCCGGCCACACTATTTCAACAGGCGCTGGTACGAGTACACCGGCCTGGATCCGGCCGACAGCCAGGACGCAACCTGGCATCGGGCCCATACCAGCGCGGGCTTGCAGTTGTCGGGCGAGACCTGGACCACGGCGTTGCAGCGTGAGCACGCCTATGAGATGGAATGCGAGCTGTTGCGCCACGACGGCCAGGCGCGCTGGCACCTGACCCGCGCGCTACCGGTGCGTGGCGAGGATGGCGGCATTACCGAGTGGATCGGCACCTACACCGACATCCACGATCGCCGCATGTTCGAGCACCAGCTGCGCGAGAGCGAAATCCGCTTTCGCGCGCTGTGCGAGACGGTGCCGGCGATGATCTGGATGTCCGATGCGCAAGGCGCCTGCGTGTACTGGAACCCGCGCTGGTACCACTTCACCGGCCAGGGCGAGGATCAGGCGCTGGACCAGGGCTGGTGGGACGTGATGCACCCGGACGATGCCGGGCGCGTACGGTTGTCCTTCGAACAGGCGCTGGAGCGGCGTGGTGAATTCCTGGCCGAATACCGCGTGCGCCGCCACGACGGCCAGTACCGCTGGTGCATCGATACCGCCTCGCCGCATTTCGCCAGCGATGGGCGCTTTCTCGGACATATCGGCTCGCTCACCGATATCTCCGAACGCAAGCACATCGAAGATGCCACCGCTTCCGACCGCGCGATCCTGAGCCTGATCACCACCGGCGCGCCGCTGCCGGTGGTGCTGGACGCGATTGCGCTGAGCGTGGAAGCGCGCGGGGAGATTCCCCTGTACTGCGCGGTGATGGTGCTGGATGAGATTCGCCATACCCTCAGCTTCGGGTCGGCGCCGCATTTTCCAGTGGAATATCACGGCCAGTTCGAGCCGGTGCCGATCACACCGGACGGCCCACCCTGCGCACGCGCCGCGCACATCGGGCGGCAAATCATCTGCACCGACATCCAGGCCGAGCCGAGCTTCAGCCGCCATCATGCGGTGTCGGCGGCGCTGGGCATCGTGGCGTGCTGCGTGACGCCGATCCTCGCCAGCACCGGCCAGGTGCTGGGCACGCTCAACATCTATTACGACCGTCTCCACCTGCCCTCGCTGCGTGAACAGGCGATGGCCCGCTCCGCATCGCATCTGGCCGGGATCGTGATCGAGCGGACCCGCGTCGATGCCAAGCTCAAGCTATCGCTGCAGGCGGAAACCGCCGCGCGTAACCAGGCCGAGCATGCCAGCCGGGTCAAGGATGAATTCCTGGCCACGCTCAGCCACGAATTGCGTACGCCGCTCAATGCCATCCTGGGGTGGTCACGGCTGATGCAGTCGCCGACCTTCGCGCCGGACACGCTGGGCAAGGGCCTGGTGATCATCGAGCGTAGCGCGCGCGCGCAGACGCAGATCATCGACGACCTGCTGGACATGAGCGCAATCCTGTCCGGCAAGATCCGCCTGCAGGCCGAGCACTTCGACATCGCCGGCCTGGCCCGCAGCACGGTGGACCTGATGCAGCCGGCCGCGCTGGCCCGCAACATCGCGCTGGAGCTGGATGCGCCCATCGGCAGCGAGCTCTGGTTCTTCGGCGATGCCGGACGCCTGCAGCAGGTGCTGACCAATCTGCTCAGCAACGCACTCAAGTTCACTGCCCCGGGCGGCACCGTGCGGGTGGGACTGGATGTAGAAGATGGACGCCTGCGGCTCTGTGTGCAGGACACCGGCATCGGTATCGCAGCGGAGTTCCTGCCGCATGTGTTCGACCGGTTCCGGCAGGCCGATGCCGGCACGACGCGCCGCGTTGGCGGACTGGGGCTGGGCCTGTCGATCTCGCGGCAGCTGGTGGACCTGCACGGTGGCAGCCTGGGCGCTTCCAGCGCTGGCGAGGGCCGGGGGTCGCTATTCACCATCGTACTGCCGTTCCAGCATGGCGTCAGCGGCCTGCGCCCACCATCGGCCGACCCGGCTCAGGTGGGCCCGCTCCCGGCCGACTGCCACGGCCGCCTGGACCGCGTGCGCGTGCTGCTGGTCGACGACGATCAGGATTCGCGCGAGGCGGTGATGCAGTTCCTGATACTCGCCGGTGCACAGGTACAGGCTGCCAGCTCGGTGGATGCGGCCGAGCAATGCCTGGCCGAGGCGCCCTTCGACGTGCTGGTCAGCGACATCGCGATGCCGGTGCGCGATGGCTACGACCTGATCCGCACCGTGCGTGCCGGTGGCGGCGAGCTGCCGCGGCATATCCCGGCGATCGCGCTGACGGCCTACGTGCGCGAGGAAGACCGCGATCGCGCGGTGGTGGCAGGCTTCGATGCGCACATGGGCAAACCGGTGGAGCCGCCCGGCTTGGTCGACCTGATCGAACGCCTGGTGGTACCAACGCGCTCCAGGCAGGGGGCGGCGTGAGACCGCCCGGCAGCGACTGCTAAAAAAAGGGAGCAGGAGGAATGCCAACGACCGGCTCGCAGATGCAGAATTTCTTGCAGCAACGCAGGGTCTGACATCCCGGCACGCGTCAATTGCCGCCCGACTGCATTCCTGGCTGCATCTGCACAACGGGGTTTGTGTCGCAGCGTCACCTGCTGGATGCAGTCAAAAGCTCAGGCCGCCGAGAGCGCGGCGCCCTCACCGCTTGCGGGACACGCCGTGAATCCCTCCATGGAGAGATTCACGGCGGCATCCATGCCGCCACAGGGCCCGCGCATGCGACGAGGACAGCGCACCAGCGCGTTGGCTGGTTGCGTGATTGAAAGCCATGCGCAGCGCACATTTCGACTGGTCATTGCCCGCCCACCGTCGCGAAACCCTGGGCGGCATGGATCCCGCACAGGCGCCTACGAGGACGTACTTGTGGCGCGTGCCGCGATGGTGGCCCCGCAGTGACGTTGCACATCAGCCACTCAACACCTGATCTGCAACGTCGCTACCAGTCACTTCAAGCCGGTCGCCACGCAAGGCAGCATGACTCAGCTGCGCTTGGCGCGGGCGAAGGCGGCGGCCAGTGCGTTATCGGCCGGGGGAGCCGTGATGCGCGGCTTGTTGTTACCCTGCGCCGGTCCACGTCCACCCCCACCATCGCGACGGCCCTGCCCCGGCCCGCCATTGCCACGCGTATCGCGCGAGGGCGACGCGCCATCGGCCGCTGGCGGCGTGTCGGACAGGCGGCAGGTCAGTGCGATGCGCTTGCGCGCCACATCCACTTCCAGCACCTTGACCTTGACGATGTCGCCTGCCTTGACCACATCGCGCGGATCCTTGACGAAGGTGTCCGACAGCGCGGAGATGTGCACCAGGCCATCCTGATGCACGCCGATATCGACGAAGGCGCCGAACGCAGCGACGTTGCTGACCACGCCTTCCAGGATCATGCCAGGCTTGAGGTGCTTGATGTCTTCGATGCCCTCGGCGAACTGCGCAGCCTTGAATTCGGGGCGCGGGTCGCGGCCGGGCTTTTCCAGCTCCTTGAGGATGTCGCGCACGGTCGGCACACCGAACTGTTCGTCGGTGAACAGCTCCGCCTTGAGTCCGCGCAGGAAGCTGCCATCGCCCAGCAAGGCCTTGATCGGCTTGCCGGTGTTGGCCACGATGCGCTCGACCACCGGATACGCTTCCGGGTGCACCGCCGAGACATCCAGCGGCTCGTCGCCATCGGCGATGCGCAGGAAGCCGGCGCATTGTTCGAAGGTCTTGTCGCCCAGGCGCGGCACCTTGAGCAAGTCCTTGCGGCGCTTGAACGGACCGTTGTCGTCGCGATGGCGCACGATGTTTTCGGCCACCGTGCTGGACAGCCCGGACACGCGCGACAACAGCGCGGCCGAGGCGGTGTTGACGTACACGCCCACCGCGTTGACGCAGTCTTCCACGCGCGCCTCCAGCGCCTTGGCCAGGCGATACTGGTCCACGTCGTGCTGGTACTGGCCCACGCCGATCGCCTTGGGCTCGATCTTGACCAGTTCGGCCAGCGGGTCCTGCAAGCGCCGCGCGATCGACACCGCGCCGCGCAGCGACACGTCCAGCTCCGGAAATTCCTTGGCGGCGAACTCGGACGCCGAATACACCGACGCGCCCGCTTCGCTGACGACGATCTTCTGCAGCTTGGCGCCTTCGCACAGCGCCATCGCTTCACCGGCCAGCTTGTCGGTCTCGCGGCTGGCAGTGCCGTTGCCGATCGCAATCAGCTCCACGTTGTGCTGCATGCACAACTTCCTGATGGTCTGCAGCGACTGGTCCCACTGCCGCTTGGGCTCATGCGGATAAATCGTCTCGGTGGCCACCAGCTTGCCGGTGGCATCGACCACGGCGATCTTGCAGCCGGTGCGGATGCCCGGGTCCAGCCCCAGCACCACGCGCGGTCCGGCCGGGGCGGCCAGCATCAGGTCCTTGAGGTTGTCGCCGAACACCGCAATCGCCTCCGCCTCGGCCTTCTCGCGCGCCTGATTGAACAGGTCCAGCAGCAGGTGCATGTGCAGCTTGGCGCGCCAGGTCAGCCGGCAGGCGTCCAGCAACCAGCGATCGGCCGGACGGCCGTCGTTGGAAATACCGGCATTGCGCGCCACCCGGCCTTCGGCGTACTGGTGCCCGGCCTCGGCGTCGGTTCCCGGGTCCAGATCCAGATGCAGAAACTCTTCGCGCCGCGCGCGGAACAACGCCAGCAGGCGGTGCGAGGGGATCTTCGCCAGCGATTCGGCATGGTCGAAGTAATCGCGGTACTTGGCACCGGCCTCTTCCTTGCCCTCGGCAACGCGCGCGCGGATGACGCCGTTGTCGTTCAACCAGCTGCGCAGCTCGCCAACCAGTGCGGCGTCTTCGCCCCAGCGCTCCATCAGGATGGCGCGGGCGCCTTCCAGCGCGGCCTTGATATCGGCCACGCCCTTCTCGGCGTCGATGAAGGCGGCCGCAGCCACCTCGGGTGCCTGGGTCGGGTCGGCCAGCAACCCGTCGGCCAGCGGTTCCAGCCCGGCTTCGCGTGCGATCTGCGCACGGGTGCGGCGCTTGGGCTTGTAGGGCAGGTAGAGGTCTTCCAGCCGCGACTTGGTGTCGGCGGCGGCAATCTCGTTGCGCAGTTCGTCGCTGAGCTTGCCCTGTTCGTCGATGCTGGACAGGATGGCCGCGCGGCGGTCTTCCAGCTCGCGCAGATAGGTCAGGCGCGTTTCCAGGTTACGCAACTGCGTATCGTCCAGGCCGCCAGTGACTTCCTTGCGGTAGCGGGCGATGAACGGAACGCTGGCACCTTCGTCCAGCAGGGCAATGGCGGCGCGCGCCTGGGCGGGCTGGGCACCGATCTCATCGGCGATGGTGCGAGCAATCTGCTGGGCAAGCTGGCTATCGTGCATGACGGCGCGGCGTGAACCGCTTCACTGAAAAAAAGCATTTTCGCAGTGCGCGCCCGCAACGGAAACCCGTTGACAGCGGCGTCGTAAACCAGTGCCGCCGCGCTCAGCTGGCGCGGTGGGCGTAATGGCTGGCGGCGCGTTCGACCAGAATGCTCTCGTGCAGCGATTCCAGCGCCATCACCCGCACCTTTCCCATGTCTTTCAGGGGCACCATGCGCTCCACATACACTTCCGGGCCGGCGTCGGTCATCGCACGCGACTTGCTGAATCCGTAAGGCACAACGCCCTTGTCGCCATCTTTGCTGCCACCGACGTACAGGACAATCGACATACCACACCTTCTTTGTTGCAGTTGCTACGTTAGGAACGCGAGCATACCCAGCGCGTCGTGAGGAGCTTTCCACGGACGTTAACGCCGGCTGTTTGCGGTTTAGTGACGGCGCCAACGCCGGCCTTTGTCTCACCGCCGCTTCACCACGCGAGGCTGCTCGCGTCCCTTGCCCCCGTTTCCATCGCCCCCCACCAGGTAGCTACCGCCGGGAGGGCTGAGCCGCTGTGGGCGGCTCAGCACCGCATGCGAGGCCACCACGGCCACCAGCCGTGGCCGTGCAATGCGTAGGCATCGGCTGCCCGCTCCAGCGGGTTGCGCACGTGGATGCCGCCACACAGCAGATAGACCGGCAAAAACAGCGGCCCAAGCAGCATGTATTGATACACGTGGGCGCGCTCGTGATCGCCCAGGCGTACCGGCGGATGCGTGCAGCGGCCGGCCGCTTGCGCGTAGGTAGCGCATTGCAGGTCCAGCGAATCGCCCTTGAGCAGGATCACGTTGCCCAATGTCATCGCCCCACCCGGCCCCCACGGCCAGGCGTCGAAGACGATGGCCAGTTCCTGCCGGGACCAGCGCGGGCGTGCGCCAAAGCAACTTCCAAACGCACCGATCACCAGGCCAAGCGCGGTATTGGGCAGCGTCCACAGCGCACCCAGGGCCAGCAGCGCCGCCGGCCCATGCCGCAACCGGGTCAGTCCGCCTGGTTGGGAATCAGCAGCCACAGGATCAGGTAGACCAGGATGCCGGGAAACGCAGCCGAGGCGATCGACGCGATCACGAACAACACGCGCAACAGCGTGGAGCTCCAACCGAAGCGACGCGCGATACCGCCGACCACGCCGGCGATCATGCGATCGTTGAGGGAACGGGAGAGTGCGGTGATGGCCATGGGCAGGCTCCTCGAAACGTGACGGCCAGTCTAGAAAGCCAAGCGACAGCACACCGTGACGGGCGCCGACGCACTGCAACGCCGGGCAGTGCCTCCCAGATATCAGGCGGCGCCGTCGCGGTCCTGCAGCCAGCGATGGATCGCCACCGGTACCTCGCGCTGCGCACGTCCGGAGACATAGATCCCGATATGGCCGCCGCGAAAACTCAGCTCGCTGTAATCGGCACTGCCCACCAACCCGCGCAGGGCGCGCGAGGCATCCGGCGGAACCAGGTGATCGTGTTCGGCGTAGATATTCAGCACCGGCATGTCGACATCCTGCAGATCGACCGCCTGCCCGCCGATGCGCACCTGCCCGGTGACCAACCCATTGCGCTGGTAGAACAGGGTGACGAATTCGCGGAATGCCTCGCCTGCCAGATCGGGCGAATCGAAGATCCATTTTTCCATGCGCAGGAAATCTTCCAACGCCTGCTTGTCGTCGAGGATGTCGAGCAGGCCGACATACTTCTGCAGGTTGAGCCGGAACGGCTTGAGCATCAGGTAGCTGGCGTTCATCAGGTCCGCCGGCACGTTGCCCATGGTGTCCACGAACAGATCCACATCGACCATGCGCGCCCAGTTGGACAGCATGTTGTCGGGGGTGTGGAAATCCACCGGCGTCACCATGGTGATCAGGTTGCGCACCTTGTGCCGCTGCAGCGCGGCGTAGCACAGCGAGAAGGTGCCGCCCTGGCAGATCCCGAGCACGTCCACCGCGTCCACCCCGGCGTGCTCACGCAAGTGATCCACCGCGCCGTCGATGTAGCGCAGCAGATAGTCTTCCAGGGTCAGATAGCGCTCCGAGCGGTCCGGGTAGCCCCAGTCCAGCACGTAGACATCCTGACCATGGCTCAGCAAGCCCTTGACCAGCGAGCGATCGGCCTGCAGGTCGACCATGTACGGGCGATTGACCAGCGCGTACACGATCAGCAGCGGTGTCCGGGCAACCGGCGCCTGGTCACCGACGAAGCGATACAGCACCACCTTGCCGTCGCGCCAGATTTCCTCGCGCTCGGTGACGCCGTAATCGACATCCTCCACGCCGGGCAGCAGCTTGAGGCCTTCGCGCAACTTGCGCTGCAGCGATAGCGTCTCCTGCATCAGGTCTTCGGCACTGAATCCCAGCGGCCCTTTCATGAGGTGGCTCCACGCGGCTTACCGGAGGCAGGTTTGCCTGTGGCCTTGCCGGCGCCACCCCTGGAGCCCGGCGTGCCCGCTGCAGTGTTTTTGACCGGCTTCGTGGCGGCAGCCGGCTTGCGCGCCGCTCCTGCGGCAGCTGCCGCCTTGCGCCGGGGCGATGCCGCAACCGGCTCGGCGTCGGGCGCGTCAGGCGCCCCCGCCTTGCCCGATGCGCTGGTCGCGCTGCGCAGCATCCGCCGCACCGCCCGCTCCAGTTCGGCGATGCGGCGATGTGCGGCATCCATTTCCGAACGTGTGGGCATGCCGAAGCGTTCGCTGAGCTGCTCCACCTCTTCCTGCAGCGCGGCGCGCAGACGCATATGCGCATTGGCAAAACCGCCGTAGACCTCGCGGAACTGGTCCGACAGCGCGATGTCGGCGTAGGACTCTTCGGCCGCCTCGATCCACAGATCGAACAGGGCGCGTGCGCTGGTCAACTGGCTGCCGCTGCTTTCGTGCTCCCCGAGCTTGCTGGTAAAGCGCCCGAAGGCCTGTTCGATCGCCGCCTTCAGCTGCTCGCCGTAGGCATGCGACTGGGCCTGGAACTCCTGTTGCGCACGCGCCAGCTTCTGCAGGCGCGCCTGGTGATTGCGGTTCAGCCCGAATGCGGGCATGTCCAGCCAGGGCGCGTTTTCCTCGCGCCACTTGCCCAGCGCCTGCGCCGCGTCCTGCAACCAGGGGTCGAAACCGCCCGGGCTGCCGCCGCGCAGCGAGCCCAGCGTCCACTGCATCAGTTGCTCGCCCTGCCCTTGCACGGCACGCCGCCAGGCATCGGAGACTTCAGTGGCCGAGGTGTCGCGCCCGGCGAACTGCGCGGCGACCTGCTGCATGGTGCCGAACCAGTCGCCGGCCTGGGTACGGAAGCGATCGATGGCATCCTGCGCCTGCGGTGCGGCCTGGGTGGGCAACAGCTGCGACCACCAGTCCACCGCCTTGCGCCAGTCCTGCGGGGCATCGCCGCCTGCCGGCGGCGGCGGTTGCGCAGCGGCGCCGGCCTGGCCGTGACGCATGGCATCTCCCCAAGCCGCCCAATATTGGCGCGCCTTGTCCTGAAAGTTGCCATTGTCCGAACCGCTGCTTGCCATCATCCCCTCGTATGTATGTCCACCCGGCCATCCTACCGCGTGTACCGGGCTTTGCCGCTCAGGGTTTGGGGATCCGCAACGTCTTGCTGATCATCAGCGAGCCGGAGACCGCAAACAGCAGCACCAATGGATGGAACTGCCAGGGGCCCACCTGCCACTGCCCCCACCACAGGGTCTCACCGACGCGGCCAGTGCTGGCGGCCACTGCCAGCAGGATCACCAGCACCAGGCTGGTGGGAATCGGCGTACCTTCGAAATACGGCACCTTGTCGGCCTCGCCAGCGATCTCTTCGGCGGTCACGTTGTAGCGCGCCAGCCGGCTCACCCCGCAGCAGACGAAATAGCTGAGCACCAGCCAGTCCCAGCCGCCACGCATGCCACAGGCATAACCGAGCGCAGCCGGCGCGACGCCGAACGAGATCACGTCTGCCAGCGAGTCCAGCTCGCGCCCCAGCGTGGACGAGGCCTTGCGCCAGCGTGCCACGTGCCCGTCCAGCGCATCGAACACGAAGGCCAGCGGAATCAATGCCATGCCCAGTAGCAGGTCGCCGCGGTGGCCTTCCTGCAGGAAGCGCATCGCCGCGAAGACCGCCCCGGTGCCGCAGAAAGCGTTGGCCAGGGTGAACCAGTCCGCGAGTTGGAAATCGCGCAGCATCGAAAAATGGCGTTTCATGCGGAGCCTGAAGAGAGCGAGGCGCAAAGGGTAACGCGCGCTCGTCACGCAGGCGACCGTTGCCCCGCACTCCGCTAGGCTGGCGATCAGCGTGACCGCTCGCGGCCGCGCACGCTCTCTCCCGACTTCCGAGGACACCCGATGCGCAGCATCCTGATCACTGGCGCCGGCAGCGGCATTGGCGCCGGCATCGCCACCCATCTGGCCCGCGACGGCCACCATCTGCTGATCAGCGACATGGACCTGGCCGCCGCCGAACGGATCGCGCAGCAGCTGCGCCAGGCGGGCGGCTCGGCCGAGGCGCTGGCGCTGGACGTGAGCGATGAAGACAGCATTGCGGGAGCACTGGCCAGCGCATCGCGCGCGCCGCAGGTGCTGGTGAACAACGCCGGCCTGCAACAGGTGGCTGCGCTGGAAGAGTTTCCGATGCAGCGCTGGGCCTTGCTGGTGGATGTAATGCTCACCGGCGCCGCACGCCTGAGCCGCGCGGTGTTGCCTGGCATGCGCGCGGCCGGCTACGGGCGCATCGTCAACATCGGCAGCATCCACTCGCTCGTCGCCAGCCCCTACAAGAGCGCCTATGTCGCGGCCAAGCATGGCCTGGTCGGCCTGGCCAAGGTGATCGCACTGGAAACCGCCGACTGCGACATCACCGTCAACACGCTATGCCCCAGCTATGTACGCACGCCGCTGGTGGAGCGCCAGATCGCCGATCAGGCACGCACACGCGGTATCGCCGAAGCGGCGGTGATCCGCGATGTGATGCTCAAGCCGATGCCCAAGGGCGCCTTTATCGAGTACGACGAGCTGGCCGGCACGGTGGCTTTTCTGATGACGCCTGCAGCGCGCAACATCACCGGGCAATCCATTGCCATCGATGGCGGCTGGACTGCCCAATAATCGCACTGGTGAAATTTTCGCCACTCAGATTGACAGCGTTGCAGCGCAAGGGCTGTCATGGGTTGTCCACAGACTTGCGCAGCGTCCATCCACAGGCGGTGTGGAAAACCGTGCGACGCGTCCCAAGCGAATCCCAGCCGCTCGCCGACACGTTGGGGGTGACGATGCGACACGGCATCAGGCTCGCGGCTCGCGCGCAGCGCGCCGGCGGCCACATCTCCCTCAGACGCGCGAATAACTCCAGGACTGCATGCGCCCGTCGCGGTACGGCATCACGCCATGGAACGGCCGCGGGTCGCCGTCGAATACCAGCGGCAGGAAATTGCGGTCGCCCTCCCACATCGGCACCTGGTCCATCTGCGCGATGGAAATCCACTCCAGCGTGCCTTCCGGATTGGACGCCTGCGGGACGCCGTCGAAACTGCGGATCAGGAACACGAACCCCAGCCAATCCTCGCCCTGCTTGCCGAACCCGGGCCAGCTGATGGTGCCGCGCAATTGCATGTCGCCGCACTCCACACCGGCTTCTTCGCGGATCTCGCGGCGCATGCAGGCCAGCACGTCCTCCTCCGGCTCCACCTTGCCTCCGAGCCCGTTGTATTTGCCCAGGTGCTGATCGCCCGGACGCGCATTGCGGTGGATCATCAGCACCTGCGTGCCGTCCGGCGACAGCAGGTAGCCCAGAGTAGCGACAATCGGGGTATAGGGCATGGCACAGGATCTGACACGAAGCGCATCAGTATGACCGATGCCATGGCCTGGACGCAGCGGAAGTCACTACACGCAACGTCACCTTGATCGAACGGCGCCCTGGGCGGCGCTCGGGCGCCATCCTGCCTTGTATCTTCCAGGTCAGTGTCGCGAAGAGCCGACTGCAATTGTTGCGCCCGCTACATCATCCAGATGCAACGCAGCGATCGACCTTAGCCGGCAGCGGCCTGCGCGCCCGGCCTTGGCGGAGCGACAGAGTCGGAATCCAGTCGCAAGGTGGCCACCCCGTGGCCGCGCTCGGCCAGGTAATCCAGCCATTTGCCCAGGAAGGTGTTCATGCGCATACGGTGGCTGATCAGCTCGGCCGGTGGCGGAAACATGCCCATCACGTCCTGCCAGCGACGGCCCACATAGCAATGCGTGGTCTCCGCCTGCCGGGCATCGCGGTACAGGCGCACATACGCCGAGGGGTCCGGCTCGCCGGTGACCGGGTCGCACAGGTCATAGGTCAGCCGCAGCTCGACGGTGTAGCGGTGGCACTCGATGACGTCCAGGCGCAGGTCCAGGCCATCGCCGATCGAGGAGACATACGACCCCGGTGCCAGGTCGCCCGGGGCGAACAGGCGGGTCAGATGCTGGAAGTTCTCTGCATACAGGCCCATCAGCCAGCCGAACCGGCTCAGGCGGGGAATGATGTCGAGTTTGCTCAATGTCTGGGCCATGCACCGATCCTACACGCTGCGCTGCCGCACGGGCAGCATTGACGAGGGCCCGACGACAGGCCTACCTTGGCGGAGCACTGCCCCGCCCGCTTGATCTCGTGGGTTGCCAGCAGGCCGCCCGCCCCATCGCGGCAGCATCCGGATTGCGAACGCGCCGCGTGCTTGCCCAATTCGGAATCCCGCCCCACCACTCCCGGCCTCAAAACATCTCGCGCTGCAGCCCCAGCGTAGAGAGCACCTTGCTGGAGATTTCCTCGATCGAGGTGTTGGTGGTACTGAGCGAGGGGATGCGCTCCATCTGGAACATGCGCTCAGCGATCGCCACCTCGCGCCGACAGGTCTCGGCCGCGCTGTAACGCGAATTGGCGCGACGCTCCTGACGGATCTGCTGCAGACGTTCCGGATCGATGGTCAGGCCGAACAGCTTGCTGCGGTAATTGCGCAGGCGCGGCGGCAGCTGTTCGTTCTCCAGGTCTTCATCGGTCAACGGATAGTTGGCGGCGCGGATGCCGTAATGCAAGGCCAGATAGATGCAGGTCGGCGTCTTGCCGGCGCGCGACACCGCCACCAGGATCACGTCGGCCTCGTCGTAATTGAGCGCGATCCCGTCGTCATGGCTCAGCGCGAAGTTCATCGCATTGATGCGCCGGTGATAGGTTTCGAAATCCACCATGCCGTGCGCACGCCCCACGCGCGAATGCCGTGGTGCATTGAGCTCGCGCTCCAGCGGCTCGATGAAGGGCGCAAACACGTCCAGCATCAGCGCGCCGCTTTCGGCCAGGATCATGCTCAATTGTGGATCCACGCACGAATTGACGACCACCGGGCGCACCTGATACCGCTCGCCGGCGGCGCGCACCCGCATCGCGGCATCGCGCGCTTTTTCTGCATCATCAATGAACGACATGCGGTCGGTGACGAAGTTGAATCCGCTGAACTGGGTGAGCAGGCTATGCCCAATCGTTTCAGCGGTGATACCGGTTCCATCGGAGACGTAAAACACCGGCCGGATTGTTGACATCAAGACCACCTCTTTGAACTGGTGTCCAAAACTTACGGGTTCATGCTTGTGCAGGTTCCGCTGTGCACTGCATCATAGCGGCTTCTTCCTACGGTCGCGGCCATTCAGCCCGCTCGGGCGATGGCCTTACGGAGCATCGCGCTTGAACGAGAATATCCTGTGGTTGCATGAGCTACGCCTGGTCGATCTGGCCCGCGTAGGCGGTAAAAATTCGTCGCTCGGCGAGATGATCGGCAACCTGGCCGGATTGGGCGTTTCGGTTCCCGGTGGATATGCGACCACTGCCGAGGCTTTCAAGGACTTCATTGCCCACAACGACCTGTCCAAGCGCATCTTCGACAAGCTCGAAACGCTGGATGTGGAAGACGTCAATGCGCTCACCGTGGCCGGCAAGGAAATCCGCGGCTGGGTGATCGACGCCCCGCTGCAACCGGAGCTGGACCGCGACATCCGCACGGCCTACGACAAACTGTGCGCCGAGAACGGCGGCGGCGAAGTGGCCGTGGCGGTCCGCTCTTCTGCTACCGCCGAAGATCTGCCGGACGCGTCATTCGCAGGCCAGCAGGAAACCTTCCTCAACGTGACCGGCGCCGACGACGTGGTGCACAAGGTCAAGGAAGTGTTTGCCAGCCTCTACAACGACCGTGCGATTGCCTATCGCGTGCATCACGGCTTCAAACACGAGGACGTGTTCCTGTCGGCCGGCGTACAGTTGATGGTGCGCTCGGGCGTGGGTTCGTCGGGCGTGCTGTTCACGCTGGACACCGAGTCCGGCTTCCGTGATGTGGTGTTCGTGACCTCCAGCTTCGGCCTGGGCGAAATGGTCGTCCAGGGCGCGGTGAATCCGGACGAGTTCTATGTCTACAAGCCCACGCTGACCGCGGGCAAGCCGGCGATCCTGCGCCGCTCGCTCGGCAGCAAGGCGATCCGCATGGTGTACTCGGATGTGCCCGGCGAACGCGTACGCATCGAAGACACCCCGGTGGAACTGCGCAGCACCTTCTCGATCAGCGACGAAGACGTGCAGGAACTGTCCAAGCAGGCGCTGGTGATCGAAAAGCATTACGGCCGCCCGATGGACATCGAGTGGGCCAAGGACGGCGTCAGCGGCAAGTTGTTCATCGTGCAGGCACGCCCGGAGACGGTGAAGTCGCGCAGCCACGCCACCCAGATCGAGCGCTTCTCGCTGGAGGCCAAGGACGCCAAGATCCTGGTCGAAGGCCGTGCGGTTGGCGCCAAGATCGGCAGCGGCGTGGCACGCGTGGTGCGCTCGCTGGACGACATGAACCGCGTGCAGGCCGGCGACGTGCTGATCGCCGACATGACCGACCCCGATTGGGAGCCGGTGATGAAGCGCGCCTCGGCCATCGTCACCAACCGTGGCGGCCGCACCTGCCACGCGGCGATCATCGCGCGCGAGCTGGGCGTGCCGGCTGTGGTCGGTTCGGGCAATGCCACCGATGTGATCAGCGATGGCCAGGAAGTGACGGTGAGCTGCGCCGAAGGCGATACCGGCTTCATCTACGACGGCCTGCTGCCGTTCGAGCGCACCACCACCGACCTGGGCAATATGCCGCCTGCCCCGCTCAAGATCATGATGAATGTGGCCAACCCGGAACGCGCCTTCGACTTCGGCCAGCTGCCCAATGCCGGTATCGGCCTGGCGCGCCTGGAGATGATCATCGCCGCGCATATCGGCATCCACCCGAACGCGCTGCTGGAATACGATAAGCAGGACGCCGACGTCCGCAAGAAGATCGACGCCAAGATCGCCGGTTATGGCGATCCGGTGAGTTTCTACGTCAACCGCCTGGCCGAAGGCATCGCCACGCTGACCGCCTCGGTGGCACCCAATACGGTGATCGTGCGGTTGTCGGACTTCAAGTCCAACGAGTACGCCAACCTGATCGGCGGCTCGCGTTACGAGCCGCATGAAGAGAACCCGATGATCGGCTTCCGTGGCGCCAGCCGCTATGTCGATCCGTCCTTTACCAAGGCGTTCGCGCTGGAGTGCAAGGCGGTGCTGAAGGTGCGTAACGAGATGGGCCTGGACAACCTCTGGGTGATGATCCCGTTCGTGCGCACGCTGGAGGAAGGCCGCAAGGTGATCGAGGTGCTGGAGCAGAACGGGCTCAAGCAAGGCGAGAACGGATTGAAGATCATCATGATGTGCGAGCTGCCGTCCAACGCGCTGCTGGCCGACGAATTCCTGGACATCTTCGACGGCTTCTCGATTGGCTCCAACGATCTGACCCAGCTGACCTTGGGCCTGGACCGCGATTCGTCGATCGTGGCGCACCTGTTCGATGAGCGGAACCCGGCGGTGAAGAAGCTGCTGTCGATGGCGATCAAGTCGGCGCGCGCCAAGGGCAAGTACGTGGGCATCTGCGGGCAGGGCCCGTCGGATCATCCGGAACTGGCCGAGTGGTTGATGCAGGAAGGGATCGAGTCGGTGTCGCTGAATCCTGACACCGTGGTCGATACCTGGCTGCGTCTGGCCAAGCTGAAGAGCGAGAGCTGATGGGAGTGCTGGATGTAGTGATGGCGGCCGCTGCGGGAGCAGCGGCTGCCAATACCAAGACCGTCGTGGTCGCGCCGAAGGCGCCCACTGGCTGGGACAAGGTTGACTGGGCGCAAATCCTGCTGAACTGGGGCGTTGCGCTTGTCATCCTGGTGGTAGGCATGTGGCTGGCCAAGCAGCTGAGTCAGTGGCTGCATCGCGCACTGACGCGGGCCCGTGTCGAAATCACGCTGACCAACTTCCTGCGCAATGTAGTGTATGCGTTGCTGCTGGTGCTGGTCTTCGTCAGCGCGCTCAGCAAGATCGGCGTTCCGCCGACGTCGTTGATCGCAGTTCTGGGTGCGGCAGGCCTGGCGGTTGGCCTGGCGTTGAAGGACTCGCTGTCCAACATCGCCGCCGGGGTCATGCTGATCGTGTTGCGGCCGATGCGCGATGGCGACCATGTGGTCATTGCCGGACAGGAAGGCGTTGTCGACGAGATCCGGATCTTCCAGACCCGGCTGCGTGCCTTCGACGAACGCATGATCACCCTGCCCAACAGCACCATCACCACTGCCCCCATCATCAACTACAGCACCCTGCCCAACCGCAGGCTGGAAGTGACGGTGGGCGTGGGCTATGGCGATGACCTGAAGAAAGCCCAGCAGCTGTTGCTGCAGATCGCCAAGGACAACCCCAATATCCTGGACTCGCCCGCACCGTTCGTGCAGGTGACCAACCTGGGCGAGAGCACGGTCGATCTGATGTTGTTTGCCTATTCCACCAACGGCAACTTCGGCGCGGCCAAGAGCAGCACGCTGGAGCAGATCCGCAATCAGCTGCTGGAGAACGGGCTCAATATTCCGTATCCGCAGCGCGATCTGCACGTGTATCACCACGATGCCGACGGCAAACCGATCTCCGATCTGCTGCTCAAGGGCATCGCCGACGATGGCGACCTGAGCAAGGGACCGTCGCTGGCGCGCTGATGCATTTTATGGCGTGATGGAAAGTAAAAGGCCGCATCGAACGATGCGGCCTTTTTTTTTGATGCTTTTGTTGGATGCGTTGTCACCGAGTGGCCGTTAGCCTGTGCGATCGGCGGAGAACATTGCCTGGCGCACGCCTGCGCGCCGTTGCAATTGGACACAGGCGATGCGCCCACAGCGTGCAACGACGCCGTGGACAGCGCTCAGGCCTGCACGTCGGCCTGGGTATCGCCACCCAGTGCACCCATGAACTGACGATAGTGGCGCAGCTCGGCAATGGAGTCGCGCACATCGCTCAGCGCGGTGTGCGCCGAACTCTTGGCAAATCCATTGGCCACGGTCGGCGCCCAACGCCGCGCCAGTTCCTTGATGGTGGACACGTCCAGGTTGCGGTAATGGAAGTAACGCTCCAGGCGCGACATCTGGCGATGCAGGAAGCGGCGGTCCTGGCAGATCGAGTTGCCGCACATCGGCGAGGCGCCGGCGCGGATCCATTCGCTCAAGAACGCCACGGTCTGCGCCTCGGCCTGTGCGTGGGTGACCTGACTGTCCAGCACGCGCTGCCACAGGCCCGAACGGCGATGCTGGTTGCGGTTCCACTCGTCCATCGCTTCCAGCGTTTCCAGCGGATGGGCGATGGCCAGTTCCGGCCCTTCGGCAAGCACATTCAACTGCGCATCGGTCACGATGGTGGCGATCTCGATGATCGAATCCTGGTCGGTGTCCAGGCCGGTCATTTCCAGATCGATCCAGATCAGTCGGTCGTTGCCTGCGAGGGTGTCTGCCATATCGCCGTCCTGTGGATGGCCGTCGCCGGCCGGATGCTGGAAAGGGCGCGCATCATACCGCGCCCATGTGGCTCACGGCAGCAGCGGCGGCTTGCCGCGCTTTGCCCGAAAGTAATTGGTCAGCCGCAGGCTCGCCTCGGCCGCAAGGACCCCACCGGTCACCTGCACGCGGTGGTTGTGGCGCGGGTCGGCCAGCAGGTCGAACACGCTGCCGCAGGCCCCGGTCTTCGGGTCGCTGGCGGCAAACACCACCCGCGCGATACGCGCATGGATCATCGCCATGGCGCACATCGCGCACGGCTCCAGGGTGACGTACAGCGTGCAGCCGAGCAGGCGGTGATTGGCCAGCCGGCGCCCGGCTTCGCGCATCGCCACGATCTCGGCGTGCGCGCTGGGGTCGTGGCTGGCGATGTTGAAGTTCCAGCCCTCGCCCAGCACCTGGCCCTGCGCATCGATCAGTACCGCGCCGACCGGGATCTCGTCATAGTCGCGCTCGGCGCGTGCAGCCAGCTGCAGGGCGTGCCGCATCCACTGCCGGTCCAGCAGCAGCTGTGGGGCGTCGTCGATGCTGCAATCGGGCAGCACGCTCACGCCGCGCTGCCGCCCTGGCGATCCAGGAACGCGGCGAAGGCGGCCACCGTGGCCTCGCTGACATGGTGTTCGATGCCTTCGGCATCGCGACGCGCGGTGGCTTCGTCGATGCCGAGCGCCAGCAGAAAGCGCTCGACGATCTGGTGGCGCTGGCGGCTGGAGGCGGCCAGCGCCTCGCCGGCCGGGGTCAGGAACACGCCGCGATACGGGCGTTGCACCACCCAGCCATCCCGTACCAGCCGCTTGAGCATCTTGGCCACCGTGGGCTGGGCCACCCCCAGACGCGCGGCGATGTCGACCTGGCGTGCCTCGCCGCCGTCGACCAGCAGATCGGAGATCAACTCCACGTAGTCCTCGACCAGCTCGGCACGGCGCGCTTCGCGCACCTGGCGGAAGCTTTCCATATGCACCTGCGCATCGATCAGGGACGGCGTGGCCGCCTCCAGCTTTTCGCTCTTGCCCACCCTTGCCCTCGTGATTGCGTCCGGAATTGGTGCCGGGATGCGTAGTGTGAGGCACGCGAACGATCAATACGATTGAATTTGCCAATGCTCAATAGCATAGCAAGTGCTATATCATGCGACCAACCCGCCGTCTCTGTCCCCGCATGTCCGCCGACAAGCTCGCTCCTGCTCCTTCGCCAGCCCCTCTGACCGGCGGCCTTGGCGACCACCACGCCAGCATCGCCGTGCCGGGCAAGGGCCACTGGTGGTTCCGCCTGCTGGCGTTTCTGGGCCCGGGCTACATGGTGTCGGTGGGCTACATGGATCCGGGTAACTGGGCCACCGACCTGGCGGGTGGTTCGCAGTTCGGCTACCTGCTGCTATCGGTGATCCTGCTCTCCAACCTGATGGCGATCGTGCTGCAGAGCTTGTCGGCGCGGCTGGGCATCGCCACCGGGCTGGACCTGGCGCAGGCCTGCCGGGCGCGCTACCCGCGTGCGGTGAACCTGGCGCTGTGGGGGCTGTGCGAGCTGGCGATCATCGCCTGCGACCTGGCCGAGGTGATCGGCACCGCAATCGCGCTGAAACTGTTGTTCGGCTTTCCGCTGACGCTGGGCGCGATCATCACCGCGGTGGATGTGGTGCTGGTGCTGCTGCTGATGAACCGTGGCTTCCGCGCCCTGGAAGCGTTCGTGATGGCCTTGCTGCTGATCATCTTCGTGTGCTTCGGCATCCAGATCGCGCTGGCCGCACCGCCGATCGCAGCGGTGCTGGGCGGCTTCATCCCACGCGCGCAGGTGGTGACCGACCCGCAGGCGCTGTATCTGGCAATCGGCATCATCGGCGCAACGGTGATGCCGCATAACCTGTATCTGCACTCGTCGATCGTGCAGACGCGTGCCTACCCGCGCACGGACACGGGGCGCCGCTCGGCCTTGCGCTGGGCGGTCACCGACAGCACGGTGGCGCTGATGTTCGCGTTGTTCATCAATGCCTCCATCCTGATCCTGGCGGCGGCGGTGTTCCATGCGCAGGGGCGCACCGACGTGCAGGAGATCGAGCAGGCGCATGCCCTGCTCGCACCGATGCTGGGCGTGGGCCTGGCCTCGACCTTGTTCGCGGTCGCCCTGCTCGCCTCCGGCGTCAATTCCACTGTGACCGCGACACTGGCCGGGCAGATCGTGATGGAAGGCTTCCTGCAATTGCGATTGGCGCCGTGGCTGCGCCGCCTGCTCACCCGCGGCATCGCCATCGTGCCAGTGGTGGTGGTCACCTGGCTGTATGGCGAAGCCGGCACGGCGCGGCTATTGGTGCTGAGCCAGGTGGTGTTGTCGATGCAGTTGCCGTTTGCGGTGATCCCGCTGGTACGCTTCGTATCCGACCGGCAACTGATGGGCGCGCTGGTGGCGCCGGCCTGGTTGGTACGCACCGCCTGGGTGATTGCGCTGGTGATCGTGGCGTTGAACGTCAAGCTGCTGTGGGACACCGCGCTGCACTGAGAGCGCTAACAGAATGTAGCGAGTCGTCAGGTGGGCGCGACGGTGCGCAGGAACCTACGTAGACGAGTGGTATATGCCGCACCGAGCAACGGCCGCGCCCGCCTGGCAACTGCGCAGTGATTTCGTTGGCCGCTCCAGGCGTTGCCTGTGATGCTTTACGCCGCACGATGCAGATGCCGGCGATCGATGGCATCTAGCTGTGTAAACCCACCACGTTGTTCATTGGAATTGGAATTCGGGAGATGGGGGGTTTGTAGCCGAGGCTGGCGTGTGGCCGATGCCAGTTGTAGTGATGCAGCCAGCCCTGGAAGGCGTTGGCGCGTTGCGTGGAGTCGGTATAGGAGCGCGCATAGGCCCATTCTCGCAGGCTGGTCTGCACCAGCCGTTCGGCCTTGCCATTGGTGCGCGGCGTGTAGGGTCGGGTTCGCAGAT
>NZ_LXNG01000023.1 GCF_001642575.1 Xanthomonas floridensis
CCCCCCCCCCCCCCCCACAGACGCATCCGGCGCCTGCTGCGCCGGGCAGCAGGCGAGTGACGTCGATACGCGGCAATGCACTGCGACTCTGGTTGCGATTCCGCACACCGCCTGCGCTGCACGACGGCCACATACAGCATGCTGTTGGCCGCTCCATGGTTGATTTGTCGAGGAATTACATGCGCTCTACACGCCGCTTCTGGACACCGACGCTGCTGGCATTGGCATTGTCCGTTTCCGCACACGCCGCCCAGCCCCCCGCCACGTTGTATCTCGGCGCGGACCTGTCCTACGTCAACGAGATGGAGGAGTGCGGCGTGCAATATCGCGAGAACGGTGTGGTTACCGATCCGTTCGAACTGTTCCACGCGCATGGCGCCAACCTGGTGCGGGTGCGGCTGTGGAACGATGCGCGCTGGACCAAGTACAGCGACCTCACCGACGTCAAAAAGACCATTGCGCGCGCACGTGCGCAAGGCATGCAGGTGCTGCTGGACCTGCACTATTCCGACGATTGGGCCGACGGCGAAAAACAGCTGATTCCCAAGGCCTGGTCCAGCATCACCGAGACCGACGAACTGGCCCGCACGCTCTACGGCTTCACCTACGACACGCTCAGCGCACTCGACCGCGCCGGGTTGATGCCGGAGCTGGTGCAGGTGGGCAACGAAAGCAACTCCGACCTGATGGACAGCCAGCCCTGGGACAAGAAACGCCCCATCGACTGGCAGCGCAACGCCAAACTGTTCAACGCCGGCATCAAGGCGGTGCGCGACATCAGCGCGCGCGCAACGATCAAACCGCGGGTGATGCTCCATATCGCCCAGCCGGAGAATGTGGAGCCGTGGTTCGCCGCCGCCACCAAGGCCGGCGTCACCGACTTCGACCTGATCGGCATCAGCTACTACCGCAAGTGGTCCACCCAATCGATGGCGCAGCTGGGCAAGACCATCAAGCGCCTGCGTGGCCGCTACGATGCCGACGTGGTGGTGGTGGAAACCGCCTACCCGTGGACGCTGGAGTCCGGCGACACCTCGCACAACCTGCTCGGCGAAGATTCGCTGATTGCCGGCTACCCGGCAACGCCGCAAGGCCAGTCCAGGTACATGATCGATCTCACCCAGCTGGTGATCGACACCGGCGGCGCCGGTGTCGTGTACTGGGAACCGGCATGGACCAGCAGCAGTTGCAAGACGCGTTGGGGCACCGGCTCGTCATGGGAGAACGCCAGCTTCTTCGACTTCAAACATGGCAATGAAGTACTGCCGGCGATCGACTTCATGCACCACCCGTACACTGGCGCGCCGCCTTCGTATGTGCCCGCAGCACACACGCCCGCATCGGCACAACCGGCAGGCGCCAGCACGAGGACACAGCCATGACCGGTATCAATCGCCGCGCGTTGCTGCGCGGCATGCTTGCAAGCAGTGTCAGCGCCGCACTTCCTGTCGGCACCGCTGCAGCCCTGGCGCCCGGCATTGCCGGCGCCGCATCGGCAACTGCCAAAAACACCGCGCCGGCTGGCCCGTTGGGTGACGCAACGCTGGCGCCACGCGAGCGGCTGTTATTCGATTTCGGCTGGCGCTTTCATCTGGGCCATGCCAGCGACCCGTCGCGCGATTTCGACTTCGGTACCTTCCAGCGCACCTTCGCCAAGGCCGGCAAGGACACCGCCACCGCTGCGCAACTGAGCTTCGACGACAGCAGCTGGCAACAGGTAGATCTGCCGCACGACTGGGCCGTGACCCTGCCCTTTCGCCCGGAGCCGATCTCCGCTTCGATGACCGAGGAAGACCCGGCAGCCGCGCATGGCTACAAGGCGCTGGGGACCAGCTTTCCGGAAAACAGCGTGGGCTGGTATCGGCGCACGCTGCAGATTCCCGCAAGCGACCTGGGCAAGCGCATCTGCCTGGTCTTCGACGGTGTGTTCCGCGATTGCATCGTGTTCTGCAATGGCCACATTGTCGGCCGCAATTCTAGCGGTTACTGCGGCTTCGAGGTCGACCTCAGCGAAGTACTCGACTACGGCAAGCCCAATGTCATCGCCGTGCGCGTGGATGCCACCCTGGGCGAAGGCTGGTTCTACGAAGGCGCCGGCATCTATCGCCACCTGTGGCTGCAAAAGACCGACCCGCTGCATGTGCCGCAGGACGGCGTGTTCGTGCGCAGCAGCATCGACTCCGGCAACGCCACCGCGCAGATCTCCACCGAAGTGCGCAATGACGGCACCGCGCCGCGCCAGTGCATCGTGCAGACACGCATCGCCGCGCCCGACGGTCGCGTGGTTGCGCAGTCGGCCAGCACGGCCATCACGCTGGCGCCGGGGCAGCTGCAGCAGATCGAGCAGACCCTGCCACTGGGCAAGGCCATGCTGTGGTCGATCGACACCCCGCAACTCTACAGCGCCACCACCAGCGTGCACAGCGACGGGCGCGCCACTGATGCGGTGGTGAACCCGTTCGGCGTACGCAGCATCGCCTTCGACGCACAACGCGGCTTCCTGTTGAACGGTACGCCGCTCAAGTTGCACGGCACCAACAACCACCAGGACCATGCCGGCGTCGGCACCGCCATCCCGGACGCCCTGCACGAATGGCGCCTGCGCCAGCTCAAGTCGATGGGCTGCAACGCCTACCGCAGCTCGCACAATCCGGCCACCCCCGAATTGCTCGCACTGTGCGACCGCCTGGGCATGTTCGTGATCGAAGAAACCCGCCGCATGTCCACCGACCCCGAAGCGATGGGCGAACTGGTAACCATGGTCCGGCGCGGGCGCAATCATCCCAGCGTCATTCTGTGGTCGCTCGGCAACGAAGAACCGCAGCAGGTGACCGAGCGCGGCGCGCGCATCGTGTCGCGCATGCAGCAGCGCGTGCGCCAGCTCGACCCCACCCGCCCCACCACCTTCGCCATGGACAAGGGCTTTGGCGACGGCGTGGGCCAGGTGGTGGACGTGGTCGGTTTCAATTACCGCACCAGCCAGATGGACGGCTTCCACGCGCAGTACCCGGACATTCCCATCTACGGCAGCGAAACCGGCAGCACCGTGTCGGTGCGCGGCAATTACCAACGCGACGACGCACGCGGCTATACCCGCGCCTACGACCTGGACCACCCGTGGTGGGCCAGCACCGCCGAAGCCTGGTGGAGCTACGTCGCCCAACGCCCCTATATCGCCGGCGGTTTCATCTGGACTGGCTTCGACTACCGCGGCGAACCAACCCCGTACAACCGTTGGCCCAATGTGGCCTCGCAATTCGGCGTACTCGATAGCTGCGGCTTCCCCAAGGACAACTACTGGTACTACCGCGCGCAATGGACCACCGAACCGGTGCTGCATCTGTTCCCGCACTGGAACTGGGACGGTCTGCTGCAACCCGACGACAACGGCCACCTCGCCGTCTGGTGCCATAGCAATCTCGACGCGGTGGAGTTGCTGGTCAACGGCGTCAGCCAGGGCCTGCAGCAGGTACCGGCCTACGGCCATGTCGAATGGCGGGTGAAGTACGCCCCCGGCGTCATCGAAGCGCGCGGCTATCGCGGCGGCACGCTGGTACTCACCGAACGCCGAGAAACGGCCGGCAAACCGGCAGCGATCCGCTTGAGTTGCGATCGCACCGCACTGCGCGCCGATGGCGAAGATGTGGCAGTGGTGAAAGTGGAGATTATCGACGCACAAGGCCGCCTGGTCCCCGTCGCCGATACGCAGGTACACTTCGCGGTCAGCGGTGCCGGCAAACTGATCGGCGTCGGCAACGGCAACCCGAGCAGCCACGAGGCCGACAAGGCGCCGCAGCGAAGGGCGTTCAATGGGTTGTGCATGGCGTTACTGCAGAGCACCCAGACATCCGGCGACATAGTGCTTCACGCCAGTGCAGCTGGGTTGACATCGGACACGCTACAAATGACAGGTAGAAAAGCCGCGTCCACGCCGCTGCTGAAATGATTTGGCACGTTTACGCAGCCACATCAATGCCATCGGCGTGTGGAGGAATTGATGTCGCTCCATCATCGCCCTGACGCCGTGCTCCCTTTGCCCGGAGCATGGCAGCGACGACTACGGTAAATAGGCGTAGCCGCAATGCGACGGCTTTCAGGCCTGCGGTATTCGATGAAACCGTCTTGCATCGGCCGTCCCGGCTCAATGACATCCAATGCGATGCCTTTGCGCTCGGCCCACTCGGCCAAAGCTAATGCGACAAACTCCGGGCCATTGTCTAGGCGAAGCTTAGCGGGATAGCCGCGCCAGGCTGCGGTGCGTTCCAAGGTGCGGATGACGGGGGCGACCGGAAGATTCAAGTCAACTTCGATCGCCAAGGCTTCCCGGCTGAAGTCGTCGATGAAATTGGACGTGCGAAAGCGTCGACCATCCCACAGCGCATCGGGCACAACTCCGCCACGGCCATGCCCGCGTCGGCCTGCTTGACAAACCCGATGATCTGCCCGCTGCTGAATCTGCTCTTCTTCATGTCCGTCCTCTTGGGATCACGGACTTTGTAGCTCCAGCTGGTACGGCTCAGTGGGCGCAGGTCAGGACAACAGCGCAATGACCTCCTCATCCTGATCGGGACGGCGCCGATAGCGCGCCGTCGAGCGAGCCACCCCAACCACCGCGCAGTCACGACGCTCGCTCCAGCCATGTTGATCGATGAGCCAGACAAGAAGCGGGCGGATGCGCGCCGGGTCTACAGCTTTTTTGCGATGACATCCTTGGGGGGCATGGTCTTCCATCGCGAGCTCGGCATGCATGCGTTTGAGCTTGCTGTGTTCGGTCTCCAGGTCGCGAAGGCGCTGCACATCAGATGCCTCCATGCCACCGCACTTGGACTTCCAGACATAGTACGTCGCGTCGGAAATACCCAACTCACGGCACACATCCTTGACCTGGCGGCCGCCCTCAACCTGCTTCAGCGTGGCGACAATGGGCTTTCTGTGAACTTGCTTTTGCGCATCGTTGGTCTGCTTGGTGCCCAGTGTGCCGGAGACCTCCAGTTATGGCTGGATCTATTTCACGGGAGGCTGACAATCGTGCGCTGACTTTTTTGCCGACCAAAGCCAAAACCAAATGGATACTAGCTCAACAGAGACTTGGGCCCGTGCTTTTTTCAATCTATGCCAATTTCTTGAGCCACGTTGTAATAAGTGCATAAAAGCGCGCCTTAAACCAGGAAATATCGAGAAAGAACATCGCATTTCCCGCCCTCCTGAAAAAATAAATGGCTTCAAATTTGGTAATTAATTGAGACAAGCAACTGCGCGCCACCACTTATCGAAACCAAAATAAATACATAACAATAAATTACACCGGGACTCACTGAAGAAATCAAGGCTATTTGTTGCAAATTGTGGCAAGAGCTGACACATCACCAGTTGGACCGTCGTTTATGTTCCCCTCACTTCCACCCGATGGCTATTTTAAATCTTCCTCGCTTACACAGCAGAGGCCGGGCCTCAACGCAATGATTACGGCAGTGGCAGAGAAAGCGCCAACACCTCAAATATTTATCGAGTGCGATCATCGCGCGCGATACATGCCTTCTTATAATTCCTATCCGAAGCGGCCCCACCATGAATGCATTAAGAGAAAGCAGGTACAACTATTCGTCCGCCGCACTCCTTGGAGCCGCACTCATCGGCGCCGCGATCTACTTCTACAGTATATCCGGCGCCACGCGAGATCAGAAATCAATGGAAGAAAGGCAACTTGCAACGCATCGCACTGTCACTGGTGGATCCATACCGGCCCTGAACTCATACCGGTTGGGGAATAGCTTGCGTTCTGGAAATTTCGTAGCGGATGAGCCTTATGAAGTGCCCTTCAGCGCGGAGAATGTTGTGGCGCACTTGAACGCATTTTTTGATAGATTCTACGCCCAACCACCAATGCCTCAATCTGAGATAGATGCCTTTACCGCTCAACTGACGAGAGCAATTGAGGCAAGCCCGGAGACCCAGAAGCGGGTTGCGAGTTTCTACGCGGCTATCCCTGGGAATCAGCCAATGCACCGCAATATGGTGCGTGACATGCTTGCCGGCAGTCCAGTGGGCAGGCAGATGATGCTGGATGAAGCAAAACGGGTTTGGTCAAGCAAGGACACGTCCCTTTATCAAGACATGTATGAAACTTACTACGGTTTTCGTGGACAAGCTTCTCACGCGATCATTTCCGACGCCGTGGCCCGGCTGAACGACACAGGTCTGGATAAGGGTACAGCAATTGCCGCCTTGAATCTGGCCAGCACTCTCGAAAAAGACGACACGGTTGAAGGCGGGCAATTAAGAAAGTCCGCCACATCCCAGATGGATTCACTTGCCTCTGGCACGGGAGATAGAGCAGTACGGGCGGTTGCCGCTCAAAAGCTCTATCAATTATCAACTCCAGAACATGCAGCGGATGCGGCAGTAGGATACATTCAAAAGGACAGTACCAACCCGTTATTACTCAGATTGACCCTTGATGCAATTAATAGCGGTGATGTCGAGCTAACACCTGCACTCCGATCAACACTGTCTAACGCCATGACAAGCGCCTCCACCGATCCCGCTCAACGCAAACATTTCAGTGAACTAGTCAGCGGCAAGTCCGCCGGCGCCACTAGCACTGGCTCTCAGTAACGACCGCGACCATCAAACGAACCTCTCAACATTTCAGTTAGATCGTCGATTGAATAAGAAAAGTCAACCAACCAGCACCAGCCAAAGTATTTGAGGCGCCAAAGCTACCTCTACATCAGCTAAATTTATTTCTTAAACTGATTTTGTTTTCATTTTTAAAATTAATATATACAACCCTCTACCTGTCCCTAAACATAGCCCACCCAGGACAATCCCATGTCAAGACATCGCAATAGCTTATTTCTGGCCACGGCCTCGTTTCTTGTGCTTGCTTACGCCAGCACTGCATCCGCCACACATGTTTCAAATAATTTCACGGGCTGGGTAGGCCATGACCAGAAGGCTTCCTTCTTCAACCCTAGTAGTTGGGCGTCGTGCAATACCGGCGAAGTTTGCGGCACAATCGAGGCCACGGTTGGGACGAGCCAGTGCCACGAACAATCGTTCGGCGTCGGTGCTAGCTTTGAGCCGCCAATCCCGCCGACCTGGGGAGTCTTCTCGTTAAGCGGCTCCGGTGGAATGTCGTGGAGTACGTGCCACGAAAGAAGCGAAACCTTTACATGCACGTCCTCTCACGGCATCCAGGTCAGAGGTGTGGAGCACATTGGAGAGCGTGTGGGGACGATAAAGCTTACAGGTGGCACACCAAATGAGGTACGCGTGCGGGCTGATCAGTCGTGCCCAGCTCACTGGCAGTTTACGCAATACATAGGGACTCGCGGAGGCAATCAGAAACAATGCATCTACAATAACCGCGGAGACACCGTCACCGGATATCTGCCAGAGTTTCAGCGCCTTAAATGCGACTGGCAATGGTTGCCTGGCCATCCGAGACCTGGCGAAAAGCCGCCGGCTTGACATGTATTGATAACAAAAGGTTGACCGGGCGAAGAGTTGTTATTTTCGGGCCTTGTTGCGCTAAATCCGCGCTTGCGTGGTTCGCAGGCGCGGCTCCCGTGTAGAAACCCGCGTGCAGCCACGTCGCAGCGAGTGATAATGCTCCCCCCCCCATACGCTCTGGCGAATTCTATCGCAAGAGGACGTTGGGGGTTCTTGGGGCGCGACCTAGAATCGCCGCGTCGCATACGAGGGCTGCGCTTTTAAGAGGCTCACCGCGGCCTCACGATTTAGACAGTCCATACACTGCAAACAGCTGTGCCGTTCAATTTCCGGCAACCAGGCACCACCGGCTCACAGATGTGTTGCAAGGCGGTGCTAGTAGTTGCCTGCTGCGGTCGTCGTACTGGTGGATAGGTGCAGGTACTCAAGCCCAAGTAACTTGGCTTTTGGTCGCGTGCCGGTCAACGCAGTTGTCCGCCAATGAGCGATCCAGCAAAGCAATGCGTTCACCCTCGCGATATGCGAGTGCGCCACTGCCGGTACGACGCTCTCCGGGCACCGCGCAGTCTCCACAACGCGCCCCAATTACACTCATGATCTCGTTGGAGTTCTCACGCAGGAACGTGCCGGCATTCAACACAGCGCGGTCAGGTGCCATGTAGTCGCCCCTGAAAAACCACTCTCAAGCACCAAACGCCATGGTCGCCGACCAGATGATGCTTGAGGACGTTGAGGAGCGCGCCCGCACCACCTGCCACCAGGCACGCAAGAATGCGATCCAGCGCAGCAGCCACCGCAGGTTGTCGCCAGCGGCGCAGCCGAGCACGTGCAGTGCATCGCCCTGGGTGCCTTTGAGATGGCAGCAATTCAAGCGGCGGTCCTGTCTCAGATGTCCGATCACCGGCTCCACCGCTTGATCCAGCTCCATCGCCGTCGAGCCAGCGTCTTGGCGTTGCCCCGATGCAGGATCTGCGCACCCTCCACGTCGCGCCCGCGATACCCCAGGTCCACGATCGCCACGTCGGGGTGACATTTACGCCCTGTAGCAACACGCGTGCCTGTTCCAGTTGCTCGGCCAGCGTGTCGCCGTCGTACCGGTTACCCGGGAAACTGCGCGCGCGCACGATCAAGCCTTTGCGCGCACTCACCGCAATGCCGACCTTGACCAAATTCGTACGGGCTCCTCGCCTTGTCCTTGCTGATGTATTCCCCTTCCGGCGCGTGCAACGCGCAGGGTCTTTGTGTGTCCCTGGGACGCTGTGTCAACAACCGGTGTACGCGCTCCAACCAGACACCGATGCGCTCACGCACCGACGGTTCCAGCTGGGCCAGCTTGCGTTGCAGATCGCGTAGTACGCGTCCCAGGATCGTGCGCTGGCGTCGCAGCACCTTGCGCATGCGCTTGAACTGGCGCGCATGCGCATAGCGCCCGGCCTTGCGGCTCAACGCCGGACCTTGCCGCGCATCGCTCTGTCGCAGTGCGATGCCATGGCGCTTGGTCAGCAGCACCAGCTTCTTGCGCGCAGCCTCAGGCAAACAGCTGTCGGTGGGATGGGCGATCGCTTTTTTCCTGCACGGTTGTATCCACGATCACCCGCGACACCTCAGCTGCATCCACCGCCTTCATCGCATGAGCGGTGTTGATCGTGTGCGCCAACAGCTCTTCCATACCGGCTTCGCCCAGGCGCTGTCGCCAACGTGTCAGGGAGCTGGAATCGCACGGCAAGCAGGTCTGGAACACCACCTCGCCGGTGAAAAACTGCCAGTACGGATTTTCCAGCCAGCGTTCGCACACCGCTTCATCGGACAGGTCGTAGGCGTGCTTGAGGTAGAGCAGCCCGGCGATCAGACGCATCGGCAATGCGAGTCGACCGCCTGTGCCGGTAATGACCGGCAACCGTGGCGACAGCGAATCCAGGCGGCGCGGGTCGTTGGCCAGTGTTTTCTTGTACGCAACATACGCAAGGCGCTGGGACAACAGCGCATCGCACGCCTTTTCCGCATGAACGGATCCAGATGCGAGACCGGCATCTTTCAGCAATGTGGCGTGTGCCAAGCGCAAAAATGCCTCGCCACAAGGATGCGCTCCCGCACGGCGCATGGCCGCGCGGAAGCACAAGCGCTCAACGCGGGCGCGAAAACGCACCGATCCCCGCGATTGACAACCGGTCGGCGGGCACCGCCGTTTCCGCAAACGACAGCCGTAGATAGCGTATCTGGCGGACCTCGGGGAAATTCAGGCGCTGGGTCGAGAGCGCATAGGCGATATTGGACAACTCGCCGGCGCCGGCGGGCTGCCAGTGCTGGCCATCTTCGCTGGTTTCGGCGCGATAGCCCTTCGGCGGCGCCGCACCGTTCATCACCGTGCGCGAGGGCGTGAGGCTGAAACCGGCCACCTGACGCAGCGCACCGAGGTCGATGGTTGCCCGCGCGGGATGGCCCGGCGTTGGTGCGGGCGTGACCCAGATCGTGCTGGCATCGTCGTCGAGCAATTTGTCCGCCCCTGGCGCGCTCGCCTCGACGATACGCCAGCCTGCAGTTGACAGCACATCCGGTGCGTTCGCCGTCGGCCGCGCGACCGGTACCGGCGCCACCGCACGGAACAGCGCGAATTCGCTGATGGCCGGGCACACCGGCGCCTCAAGCACCACCAGGCGCACACGCCGCGCGGCGATCGGGCGCTCCAGACGCACGATCCGCTGTGCACCGATGCACTGCGCTTCAGCCAGCCGCCGCCATTGCCCATCGACCTCGGCTTCGACCGCAAAGCGGGTGACGCGTACGCCCAGCGGCAGGTACTCGCGCAGCCGGATCAAATCGAAGCTGTGCACCGCCGACAGGTCCAGCGTCAGTGTCGGCGTGGTGATGTCATCCGGCGTGGACCAGTAGCTGTCCGGCTGCCGATCGAGCACGCGCGCCGGCTCGAACCCGGCACCGCGCGACGCGCTGGCGCTGGCCTTGGCGCCCTTGGCCAGATCGATGGCGAAGCTGGCGCGGAGCGCATCGCCGAAACTCTGCAGCACCGCCACGTCGTGGTCGGGAATGCGGCCGCGTCGGTCGGGCGGGAGATTGAGGTTCATGTTGGTGCCACGCGCCACCGAGGTGTCGAAATAGCGCACCAGATTCTCCGGGCTGCGCACCTTGCCGTCTTCATCGGCGTGGTAGAACCAGCCCGGGCGGATCGAGGTGTTGGTTTCTGCCGGCCACCACAGCGCCCCGCCGCGAACGCCGGAATTGCCGTTTTCCTGGGTATACGGGGCATTGGGCATGGTCGGCCAGCTCGGATCGCCGGCGATACCGTCCTCGTTACCACCCCACCGGATATCGGCGCCGAGCGGGTCGAAGGTGCAGGCCATCGGCTGGTGCCGATGCACCAGCTCGATCATTTTTGGCCAGTTGTAGTAAGCGGGCGCATCGATCTTGCGCGCTTCGCGCGCTCCACCGTAATAGCCGTCGCCACCATTGGCACCGTCGAACCAGAACTCGAACAGCTCGCCATAGCCGGTGCAGAGTTCGACGATCTGCTTGCGGAAATAATCGAGATAGCCGGGGCGCCCATACTCGGCGTGGTTACGATCCCAGGGAGAGAGATAGATGCCGAACGCCAGGCCGGCGCGTCGACACGCCGCGGCCATCTCACCGACGATGTCGCCTTTGCCGTTCTTGTACGGCGAGTTCCGGATGCAATGCTCGGTCAGGCGCGTCGGCCATAGGCAGAAGCCATCGTGGTGCTTGGCCGTGAAAATGAGCCCTTTCAGATTGCCAGCCTTGGCAGCAGCGACAATCTGATCGGCCGAAAAATCGCTGGGATCGAACCTGCGCGGATCTTCGTCGCCGTAGCCCCACTCCTTGTCGGTGAAGGTATTCATCGCAAAATGCACGAAGGCGTATTGCTCCCACCGATGCCACCGCAGCTGCCGTGCGCTAGGCACGGCGCCCCACGGCGCTGGGCCATTCGGACGCGGCGCAGCCGTCATTCGAGCGGCGGATGCGCCGAAACTTGTGGCAACGGCCACGACACCGGTGGCAAGAAAGGTACGACGATCGATCATTAGCGCCTCCAACTCTGCACGAGTCCGGATCTTAGCGTTTCCACCCGCAGAAGGGGTCTGGCCAGGAGCGATCGACGGTGGCGCAAGGCGCGAAAAGCCCAGTAATGCACTGCAGTCTTGCAATCGATCTGGCCGTTGTCGTCACCCGGACTCACGCCCAGTCCAAGCACTGCCGACGCAACCGCAACAGGCGTGCGCTCGACACTGCACGCGAAGCGCACAAGCGAAACCTTTCCTGCGTCCTGACCGGCATTCCTGCGAGTTCGGGCGAAACAATGCAATCCAAAGTCTCGTGACGGACAGGAAGGCGGCACGCAAGCGCTATCGATGTGTCTCGGCAATGGCAACGTAGCTATTGGCGAGCGCCGAGAGGTGACAACCGCCCCGCCATCAACGGACAGCAAATGGCGTGGTGCAATCAGTAGTAGCGGCGGCACGGCGTCGCTGGCAGCGTCCGTGCCCGCTTGACTCAAAGGCTTTGTCCTATGGACCCGGCATGCGGTCACACCGATGTCCCGGCGTCGGGCGGCTGGACAAACGCAACCGATGTCGCTTCCGCTCGAACCTCATGTCGACACCGCATGGCAGCTGGCCCGCGCCTTCAAAGCAACCACGTGAGAAAGGCGTCTTCAGTCACTCTACAGGGCACTAGGAGCTAATGACCTTGCCCTGTACGCCGTTGATCAGCCTGGCGCATCGTCCGATGAAGCGTTTAAATCGCGCGGGAAATACCGGCGAAATTTCTCTTCCCACGCCTGGAATTGCTCCAGCGTATAGCCATCCATCGGCCGTTCCACCTGCGCGGTCGCCTTGTTCTGCGCTACGACGGCAATGCGCTGGGACGACAATTCATCCCAGGCTTTTCTGAGCGCGGCAGGCTCGGGATGCGAGACCAGCATGGCCTCCAGCAAGGTGGCCTGCGCAACGCGCGCAGCCAGCAGGTCGCTGAGCGCATCGGTGACGGCCTGCATCCATTCGTGGTTCTGGGTATCCATGCGTGCATGTCGGACGTCGGTGTGGGCAGCGACTCTAACGCGGCCTCTGCCACGACCATGTGCAGTGACGGCCGAGCTCGCCGCTGCCGCAGGGTGCCACCTCAGCAGTCTGCAGGCCCGCTCACAGCGTCTGCCAGTCGGGTATTTCCCGACCTGTTGACAACGGCGACGCGGCGCTAAATCCGTTGGCCTTGACGGGATCAAGTTTCCAGGCCACGCGTCGTTATCCACGTTGCCGACCCGATCCTCATGCGATCTTCACACGACTGGTCTGACCGGCGCCTTCCAACCCTGGACTCGGGACTGCCGCATGACCTCCTTATTGCAACGCTATTCCGTCGGCCGCCGCCTTGGCGCCGCATTTGCCTTGTTGATCCTGCTGTCGGGTCTGCTGGTTGCCATCGGCTTGAGTTCGATGGCCAGCGCCAAGAAACAGCTGGATTTCATCGTGCTCGACCGCATGGCCAAGATCCAGATGGGCAACGGGATGCTGGATGCCAACTCGTCGATCATGATCGCGCTGGGCACCTACGCCATGGCCACCAGTGCCGAACTCGACAACCAGGCCCTGGAGACGATCAAGACCCAGCGCCAGCGCTACAAGGATCTGCGCGCAAAGCTCGACACTCTTTCCAGCTCCGAAGAAGGCCGCAAGATTCGCGCGGAGATGGACGCACTGCGCGCGGTCTCCGGCAAGATCAATGACGAAGTGATGACCCTGGCAGCGGCGGATGACAACACGCCTGCGCAGGCCCTGCTCAACCAGAAGGCGCGCCTTGCCAATACTGCCTGGCAGGACAAGATCCGTGAGTTGGTGAGCCGGCAGGAGCACCAAAGCCAGCAGGCCTATGCGGAAGCGGTACAGTCGATGAATCGCGCCAAGCTGCTGTTGCTGATCGGCGGGGTCGCCGTGGTCACGATCAGCGGCCTGCTGGCCTGGCTGATCACCCGCAGCCTGACCCATCCGCTGGCCCGCGCCACCAAGGCCGCCGAAGCGATCGCCAACGGCCAGCTGGACAATCAGGTGCAGACCGACGCCCAGGACGAAACCGGCCGCCTGCTGCGTGCCATGAGCGGCATGCAGGCCCAGTTGCAGTCCCTGTTGCGCGCGCAAGGCGAAATGGCCAAGCGCCACGATGACGGGCAGATCAGCTTCCGTATCGATGCCAATGCATTTCCCGGCGATTACGGCCGCATGGCGCAGGACACCAACACCCTGGTGGCCTCGCACCTGGCGGTGCAGACCACGCTCGCACGCATCATGGGCCGTTACGCCATTGGCGACCTGAGCGAGAGCATGGACGCGTTGCCCGGCGAAAAAGCCGTCCTCACCCAGACCATGAACGAGGTCAAGGCCAACCTGTCGGCGATGAACGCGGAGATCAAGCAGCTGGCGCTGTCGGCAGCCAATGGCGACTTCAGCGCGCGTGGCGATGCCGATCGTTTCCAATACGATTTCCACGTCATGGTCGACAGCCTCAACCAGCTGATGGCCACTGCCGACGGCAACCTGCAATCGTTGTCGACGCTGCTGCAATCCATCGCAGCCGGCGATCTGACCGCGCGCATGAGCGGCGACTTCAAGGGCGTGTTTGCACAGATGCGCGACGACGCCAACGCCACCGCAACGCAGCTGGCCGAGATTGTCGGGCGTATCCAGCAGTCGGCAGTGTCGATCAATTCGGCTGCCAGCGAAATTGCCGCCGGCAATCAGGACTTGTCGCAGCGCACCGAGCAGCAGGCCGCCAACCTGGAAGAAACCGCCGCCTCGATGGAGGAGCTCACCTCCACCGTCAAGCAGAATGCCGAACATGCGCGCCAGGCCAATCAGCTGGCGATCGGTGCGGCCAGCGTGGCCTCGCAAGGTGGCGATATCGTCAGCAAGGTCGTGGGCACCATGACCGGCATCGAGGCCTCGTCCAAGAAGATCGCCGACATCATCAGCGTCATCGACGGCATCTCGTTCCAGACCAACATCCTGGCCTTGAACGCCGCGGTGGAAGCCGCGCGTGCCGGCGAACAAGGGCGTGGCTTTGCCGTGGTTGCCAGTGAAGTGCGCACCCTCGCCCAGCGCTCCACGGCCGCGGCCAAGGAGATCAAGAGCTTGATCGACGATTCGGTCGAGCGCGTGTCCGAAGGCTCGGCGCTGGTGCACACCGCAGGCACCACCATGGCCGAGATCGTGGCCAGCGTGCAGCGCGTCACCGACATCATGAGCGAGATCTCTGCTGCCTCGCAGGAACAGTCGGCCGGCATCGAGCAGGTCAACCTCACCGTCACCCAGATGGACGAGACCACCCAGCAAAATGCCGCACTGGTGGAAGAAGCCACCGCCGCCGCCCGCTCGATGGAAGACCAGGCCGTGCAGCTCAGGCAGGCGGTGTCGATTTTCAAGATCGAAGCCGAACGCCCGTCAGCCATTCGCACTGCCGCACCCACCGTACTGCAGCCCAAGAGCAGGCCAGTGGCCACGCCCAAACGCGAGCTCGCCAAGGCCGCGGTCAAGCGCCCGGCCAGGCAGGCGGCAGTGGCAAGCATCTCAAGCAACAGTGCCGACTGGCAGGAGTTCTGAGCCGGCAGACGTTCCGGTCACAACCGCCCCGACGATTGCGCAATCGTCGGGTAGACGTGGCGAGTGTCGGGGGGTGAGATAGACCACTCACTCCCACACCACGGTTCCTGGGCACCTTCTCCGGCCGCCCGATTGCCAATCGGGGAACGTGCTCACCGCTTTCGATAACAAATGGTTAAAACACGAGGCCGGCTACGCAAGTGGCCGGCCTTGCGCCGTCATGGCAGCAGCCGCGCCTGAGATACGGGGTTGTATCGCAGATCCATTCGGGTCCCTGCCGCGCTACCAGCGCCCGCCAGCTCCGACTCTTCGCATCCCCCGGATCGCGATCCCGGGCCGCTAGCCGTAAACTTGCACGCCCCCGGCCGATGCGGCCGCCTCGGCCGCCGCCCGTAGTCTCACCGTTCGGACCTCACGTGCAGCGCGCACTGCGCGTCATCACCCGCCTGCCCTCCCGCGCCCAGTTTTCGGAACAACGTTCTTGCAAACCCCCGACAGCAAAGACAAACCCAAGCCCAGCACGGGTGCTCCCGAGCACACCCCGCTGATGAAGCAGTTCTTCGCCGCCAAGTCGGACTACCCCGACCTGCTGCTGTTCTTCCGCATGGGCGATTTCTACGAGCTGTTCTACGACGACGCGCGCAAGGCGGCCCGCCTGCTGGATATCACGCTGACCCAGCGTGGTAGTTCCGGTGGCGCACCGATCCCGATGGCCGGCGTGCCGGTGCATGCCTACGAAGGCTACCTGGCGCGGCTGGTGGCGCTAGGCGAGTCGGTGGCGATCTGCGAGCAGATCGGCGATCCGGCGCTGGCCAAGGGCCTGGTCGAGCGCAAGGTGGTGCGCATCGTCACGCCCGGCACGGTTACCGACGAGGCGCTACTGGACGAGCGCCGCGACACGCTGCTGATGGCGATCTCGCGTAGCAAGCAGGGCTACGGCCTGGCCTGGGCGGATCTGGCCGGCGGCCGGTTCCTGGTCAACGAGGTGGATAGCGTGGATGCGCTGGAAGCGGAGATCGCGCGCCTGGAGCCGGCCGAACTGTTGGTGCCGGACGAAGACAACTGGCCGGAATTCCTGCGTGGGCGCATCGGCGTGCGGCGCCGGCCGCCGTGGTTGTTCGATGCCGACAGCGGGCGGCGTCAGCTGTTGGCGTTCTTCAAGCTGCACGACCTGTCCGGCTTTGGCATCGACGACAAGCCCTGCGCCACCGCCGCTGCCGGAGCGCTGCTCGGCTATGTGGAGGAAACCCAGAAACAACGTCTGCCGCATCTGACCTCGATCGCGATGGAAGTGGCGAGCGAGGCGATCTCGATGAACGCGGCCACGCGCCGGCATCTGGAGCTGGACACACGCGTGGATGGCGACACCCGCAACACCCTGCTGGGTGTGCTGGACAGCACGGTCACGCCGATGGGTGGGCGCTTGCTGCGCCGTTGGCTGCATCGCCCGCTGCGCATGCGTGATGTGCTTGTGCAACGCCATCATGCAGTGGCGAGCCTGATCGATTCCGGTGCCGATGCCGACGTGCGCGAGGCATTCCGCGCGCTCGGCGATCTGGAACGCATCCTCACCCGCGTGGCGCTGCGCTCGGCGCGGCCGCGCGACTTCTCCACCCTGCGCGACGGTCTGGCGCTGTTGCCGAAGGTGCGCGCCATCCTGGCGCCGCTGGATTCGCCGCGCCTGCAGACCTTGTTCGCCGAACTCGGCGAGCACGATGCCACCGCGCATCTGCTGGTCGGCGCCGTGGCCGAACAACCACCGCTCAAGCTCAGCGATGGCGGCGTCATCGCGTCAGGCTACGACGCCGAACTGGACGAGCTGCGCCGCCTGTCCACCAACGCCGATCAATTCCTGATCGACCTGGAACAACGCGAACGCGCCAGCAGCGGCATCGCCACGCTCAAGGTCGGCTACAACCGCGTGCATGGCTATTACATCGAAATCAGCAAGGGCCAGGCCGACAAGGCACCGCTGCATTACAGCCGCCGCCAGACCCTGACCAATGCCGAGCGCTACATCACCGAAGAACTCAAGAGCTTCGAAGACAAGGTGTTGTCGGCGCGCGAGCGCTCGCTGTCGCGCGAAAAACTGCTCTACGAAGGCTTGCTCGATGCGCTGGGCAGCGAACTGGAAGGCCTCAAGCGCTGCGCTGGCGCCCTGAGCGAACTGGATGTACTGGCCGCCTTCGCCGAGCGCGCGCAGGCACTGGATTGGTCGCAGCCGGAACTGGACAACGCGCCCTGTCTGCGCATCGAACGCGGCCGCCACCCGGTGGTGGAAGCGGTGCGCGACCAACCCTTCGAACCCAACGATCTGGACCTGCACAGCGACCGCCGCATGCTCGTGATCACCGGCCCCAACATGGGCGGTAAATCGACCTATATGCGGCAAAACGCGTTGATCGTGTTGCTGGCGCATATCGGTAGCTTCGTGCCGGCCAGCCGCGCGGTGATCGGGCCGATCGACCGCATCCTCACCCGCATCGGCGCCGGCGACGACCTGGCGCGCGGGCAATCCACCTTCATGGTGGAAATGGCCGAAACCAGCTACATCCTGCATCACGCCGCACCGCAGTCGCTGGTGTTGATGGACGAGATCGGCCGCGGCACCTCGACCTACGACGGCCTTGCCTTGGCCGATGCCGTGGCGCGCCATCTGGCGCACAGCAATCGCTGCTACACGCTGTTTGCCACGCACTATTTCGAGCTCACCGCGCTGGCCGACGAATCGCATGCCGGCGGCGCCAGCGGCATCGCCAATGTGCACCTGGATGCGGTGGAGCACGGCGAGCGCCTGGTGTTCATGCACGCGGTGAAAGATGGCCCGGCCAATCGCAGCTTCGGCCTGCAGGTGGCCGCGCTGGCCGGCCTGCCCAAGGCAGCGGTGATGCAGGCACGCCGCCGGCTGGCCGAGCTCGAACAACGCGGAGGCGAAAGCCATAGCGCGCAGATGGCGCCGGCGGCACTGGATGCGCCGCAGCAGTTCGGGCTGTTCACCGCGCCGTCCTCCGCGGCGCAGGACGCGCTGCAGGCGCTGGACCCGGACGAGCTCACGCCCAAGCAGGCGCTGGAAGCGCTGTATCGGTTGAAGGCGTTGCTCTGACAGCACCACCAGGACCGCGCAGCGATCCTGGCAGACAGCGTTCCTGACAGATGCCCTTCCGCTGGAATGATGCGAGGGGCATCCGGCACTGACGGCACGTCGCGGTCGCCTCGCGCCGCTACGCAGCCGCAGGGAGACGAATCCGCTATCAAGCCCAGCCGGCAGCGTGACGTTGCGCGCAACCAGCCGCGTCACCTGCCACGCGCTCGGAGAGCGCGTGCACTGTCCTCGCTTCAAACGCTGCAGAGCTCGGCCTCTTCGACAGCCCACCGTGCCGCCCCGGTGTACTGCACCGCCCTGCCGGCGCGAGTCCAGCCATCGCGCGCAGTGCCGGCTACACCTCTTCCAAGCACCGCGATGAATGGTGACCGGTGATCAGCCAGCGACCGTCGATCTCCTCGAACGTAAACAGAAAGCGCGCATGCACCGGTTCGCTGACGTCGCCGCGCTCGAACACGAAGGTGTAAAGCCCGCCGATCACCACCGTGCCCAACTTGGCACTCACCCGCTTCTTCTGCACGGTGACGCCGCAGCTCAGCCCATCGGCGGCCAGGAACGCAGCGAAGTACGCACGGCGGTCCGCATCGCGCCCACGGATATCGTCCGAGAGCGTCGGCACCAGGATGGCGTCCGGCGCGTACAGGGCCAGCACGGCCTCGATGTCCCGGCGCCCCACCGTCTCGGTCCAGCGCAGCAGCATCTTGTCCGCTTCGGCCAGGGCAGTACGCGGCGGTGCGCGCGGTGGTCACGGGACTGTGGTCGGCAAGGGTGGCATGGGTGGTCATGGCAACGGTGGTCATGGCAACTCCTGGAGGTGAAGTGGAACAACACATTGCGCGTTATTGTTACTTTATAACACATCACCTAGTCCAGGCATCCGCCTCCACGCACTGACGCCGGTAATCCCGCAACACGCCTCGCCCGGCGGCACGTCCACGCTGCGGTGCTGCGATTCCCCACTCCGGCGCACGCGGCGTGCTGCGACCACCCGGCTCCGCACTCAAGCGACAGCAGGCGCACACGCGGCACCACGCAGCTCTTCGCCAATTGCTCTGGACGCCAGACGGGCGCACCCTGCCGCAACGCTCAACAGGAACCGGGACCGATGACCATTTCCGATTCGCTCACCTCGCAACTTCTCGCGCAGCTGCAGGGCCCGCACCTGCAACAACTCGCTGGCCGCCTGGGGATCACGCACGATCAGGCGCAATCGGCGGTACAGACCGCGCTGCCGCTGTTGATGGGCGCCCTGGGCCGCAACAGCCAGCAGGCCGGCGGCAGCGACGCGTTGTTGGGTGCACTGCAGCGCGACCATGCCGGCAGCCCCGACATCGGCAGCCTGGTCGGCGCGCTGTTCGGCGGTACCGCCAGCGGCGCGCCGGCCAACGGCGCCGGCATCGTTGCCCATCTGTTCGGTGCCAAGGCGCCGCAGGCAGCCGCCGGCCTGGGCCAGGCCACCGGCCTGGAACCCGGCAAGGCCAGCCAATTGCTGCAGCTGCTGGCCCCGGTCGTGATGGCGTATCTGGCCAAACGCTTCGCCGGCGGCGATGCAACGGCCGGCAGCCAGCTCGGGCCCGCACTGGCGCAGGAACAGCAGCACGTCAATACCGGCGGGGCTGGCGGCCTGCTGACCAGCGTGCTGGATCAGGACGGCGACGGACAGCTGGGCCTGGGCGATGTCATGAAGCTGGGCGGCAGTCTGTTCGGCAAGCGCTGAGCGCTCTGCCGCTTTGGCACCCACATGCTATCCATAGCGACGCGCTATCGATACGTTTGAATCATTCGAATTCAATAAACGATCGGCGGTCTTTATGGTGTCCCCACGCTTCCATAAGATGTGCCCGCTCGATGCAGCCCGTCCGTCCACTCCGATCTTCCCGGTATTCCGGCCGCTGCAGCCACCCGCTAGCATCGGCAGAGCCCAGGCGGCGCCATGCGCGGCTCCTCTGCTCGCTGTTTCACCGATGACCATGCCCTGAGTACTGCCCGCCACTTCGATCCCTCAGCACGTGCCGGCCGTTCGGCACGCTGCTCCCCAAGTGCCCACGCACACAGGTAAACGCCATGACAACCGAAGCAAAGTGCCCGTTCAATCACGCCGTCGTCGGGACCGGCACGACCAATCGCGACTGGTGGCCGAACCAGCTGCGCGTGGATCTGCTGAGCCAGCATTCGAACAAGTCCAATCCGCTGGGCGAGACCTTCAACTACGCCGAGGCGTTCAAGCGCGTCGATCTGCAGGCGCTCAAGCAGGAACTGCGCGCACTGATGACCGATTCGCAGGACTGGTGGCCGGCCGACTTCGGTCACTACGGCCCACTGTTCGTGCGCATGGCCTGGCATAGCGCCGGCACCTACCGCATCGGCGACGGGCGCGGCGGCGGCGGCCGTGGGCAGCAGCGTTTCGCGCCGCTCAACAGCTGGCCGGATAACGTCAGCCTGGATAAAGCGCGCCGGCTGTTGTGGCCGATCAAGCAGAAGTACGGCCAGGCGATCTCCTGGGCCGACCTGCTGATCCTCACCGGTAACGTCGCGCTGGAATCGATGGGCTTCAAGACCTTCGGCTTCGCCGGTGGCCGCGAAGACACCTGGGAACCGGATCAGGATCTGTACTGGGGCCGGGAGACCAAATGGCTGGGCGGCGACGACCGCTATTCGCGCGGCTCGCCCGGCGTGGACGAAGCCCACGGCGTGCTGGTGAAGGACGACGACAGCGAAGTACCGCACACCCGCGATCTGGAGAACCCGTTGGCCGCCGTGCAGATGGGCCTGATCTACGTCAATCCGGAAGGACCGGACGGCAAGCCGGACCCGGTGGCCGCCGCACGCGACATCCGCGACACCTTTGCGCGCATGGCGATGAACGACGAAGAGACCGTGGCGCTGATCGCCGGTGGCCACACCTTCGGCAAGACCCACGGCGCCGGCCCGGCCGATAACGTCGGCGCCGAGCCCGAAGCCGGCGAGCTGGAAAGCCAGGGCCTGGGCTGGCACAACCGCTACGGCAGCGGCAAGGGCGCCGACACCATCACCAGCGGTCTGGAAGTCACCTGGACCACCACGCCCGCGCAGTGGAGCAACGACTTCTTCGACCACCTGTTCAAGTTCGAGTGGGAACTGAGCAAGAGCCCGGCCGGCGCACACCAGTGGGTGGCCAAGAATGCCGATGCCATCATTCCCGATGCGCACGATGCATCCAGGAAGCATCGCCCGACCATGCTGACCACCGATCTGGCGCTGCGCTTCGACCCGGCGTATGAAGCCATCTCGCGTCGCTTCCATCAGCACCCGGACCAGTTTGCCGATGCCTTCGCGCGCGCCTGGTTCAAGCTCACCCACCGCGACATGGGCCCGCGCTCGCGCTACCTGGGCGCGGACGTGCCGGCCGAGGAACTGCTGTGGCAGGACCCGGTACCGGCCGTCGATCACGCCCTGGTCGATGCGCAGGATGCCGCCGCGCTGAAGCAGACCATCCTGGCCTCGGGCCTCACCGTGGCGCAGCTGGTCTCTACCGCCTGGGCCTCGGCGTCCACCTTCCGTGGCTCGGACAAGCGCGGTGGCGCCAACGGCGCACGCCTGCGCCTGGCACCGCAAAAGGATTGGCAGGCAAACCAGCCCGAGCAGCTGGCCAAGGTGCTCGGCACATTGGAGCGTATCCAGGCCGACTTCAATGCCGCGCAATCGGGTGGCAAGAAGATTTCGCTGGCCGACCTGATCGTGCTGGCCGGTAATGCGGCGGTGGAACACGCCGCGCAGGCAGCGGGCCAGCAGGTGACCGTGCCGTTCGCACCGGGCCGCACCGATGCATCGCAGGAACAGACCGATGTCGAATCGTTCGCGGTGCTGGAACCGGTGGCCGATGGCTTCCGCAACTTCGCCAAGCGCCGCTACGCAGTGCCTGCAGAAGCATTGCTGATCGACAAGGCACAGTTGCTGACGCTGACCGCGCCGGAGTTGACGGTGCTGGTGGGCGGCCTGCGCGTGCTGGGGGCCAACGCCGATGGCTGCACGCATGGCGTGTTCACCAACCGCCCCGGCGTGCTGAGCAACGACTTCTTCGCCAACCTGCTGGATATGCGGACCGAGTGGAAGGCCACCTCCGACGCCAAGGAGCTGTACGAAGGCCGCGACCGTAGCACCGGCGAGCAGCGCTGGACCGGCACGCGGGTGGACCTGATGTTTGGCTCCAACTCCATCCTGCGCGCGGTAGCAGAGGTCTACGCAAGCGCAGACGCACAGGAAAAGTTCGTGCACGACTTCGTCGCTGCCTGGACCAAGGTGATGCAGCTGGACCGTTTCGACCTGGCATAAGCCGCTGGATCGCTGGGCCTGTCTTTGGCACTGGCAGTCAGACAAACGCCCCGGACAACCGGGGCGTTTGTTTTGCGCGACGCACTGATCGTCGTGGCCATGCGGGGTGATGGTGAGGTGTTGATGGAACGGCAGACAGGCTTGCCAGGCCACTTCCTGGTGCCAGGCAACGGCGCGCCAAAGGCTGTTTGGCAACACGCAGCGTGACTGACTGTTCGATCACAACGCTCTACCGGACCACCGGGCGGACTGCACTTGCAGCGACACCCGAACGCACCGCACCACTGCATGCAATCACGCAGAAAGCCGGCCCCAGGGCATTTACTGGTTCGACACTCCTACGCCTTGCCTTGCGTACCACCGGGCAAAGCATCAGTGAGGTGCTCGATCGCTATAGCGCGTCGATATCGCCCAAGGCGTTGATCAAGCGGCGCGCGCGCTTGTCTGGCTTGCCTTCCGGCGCCCGGTAACCGGTGCGTTCGGCAGCGCGTTGCAACCGCCACTGCGCGCGTGCTTCGCGCGATGGTTCGCCCTCCACGTACAGGGCCTGCGCCACCGGCGCCGGCCCGCGGACGTCGCTGAGCCCGGCCACCGTGATCTCGAAGATTTCGCCGCCCCGGTCGATGCGCAGCTGCTCGCCGCAGCGCAGGCTGCGCGAGGGCTTGGGACGCTGGCCGCCCACGTCCACCTTGCCGGTGTCGACCGCGTTCTTGGCCAGGCTGCGCGTCTTGAAAAAGCGCGCGGCCCACAGCCACACATCCAGCCTGACCGTCGTGCCCTGTTCCAGCTCCGGATTCATGCGTCTTGCTGTCTCGCTCTGCCTGGTAACCGATGTTTGGGCAGCGCTGCGGAACTCAAGCTGGACCGTCAACCTTGCGATGGTGACCGATTGCGTGGTCGACGGTCGGCGTGCCCCCATCCGCCCTGCGGGCACCTTCCCCCGCAAGCAGGGGAAGGGACCGCGGGTGGGCATGCGCAACGCCAATCCAGCAAACGCTCGCCAGCCCCGACCCGTCTTCCGCCTGCGGGAGAAGGTGGCGCGCAGCGCCGGATGAGGGACACGCCCCTGCTCTGCAGCGCATCCCGAACAGCCGGCGCAACACCGCTGAAAAGGTAGTCACCGCTGGTGTCAAACGGAGAGCGCGTCCAACGAAACTTGCAGCGCCCCCCATCCGCCCTGCGGGCACCTTCACCCGCAGGCGGGGGGAAGGAAGCGTTGCGTGCGCCCATCGCCAAGCATCCGCCAGCCCCAGCCCTTCTCCCGCTTGCGGGGGAAGGAAGCATTGCGCGCGTCCATCGCCGATCCGACAGCACCCGTCAGCCCGGACCCTTCTCCCGCCTGCGGGAGAAGGTGGCGCGCAGCGCCGGATGAGGGACACGCTCCTGCTCTGCAGCGCATCCCGAACAGCCAGCGCAACATCTTTGCGAAGGTAGTCACCGCTGGTGTCAAACGGAGAGCGCGTCCCAACGAAACTTGCAGCACCCCCCATCCGCCCTGCGGGCACCTTCACCCGCACGCGGGGGAAAGGAAGCGTTGCCTGCGCCCATCGCCGATCCGACAGCGCGCCCGTCAGCCCCAGCCCTTCTCCCGCCTGCGGGAGAAGGTGGCGCGCAGCGCCGGATGAGGGACACGCCCCTGCTCTGCAGCGCATCCCGAACAGCCAGCGCACCATCTCTGCGAAGGCAGTCACCGCTGGCGCCGAACATAGCGCGTGCCCCAACGCAATCTGCGGCGCAAACTGGATGGCATGCATCGGATCTCACACGGCGATGCTAGTGTGCGCAGCTTCTGCGCGACGATGCCAAGCGATGCCCAAATCCGCTGTCCTGACCGAAGGCCCGATCGGCAAGAACCTGCTGTTGTTCGCGTTGCCGATCATGGCCGGCAATATCGCGCAGTCGCTCAACGGCTCGGTCAACGCCATCTGGATCGGCCGCTATCTGGGCGAAGAAGCGCTGACGGCCGCCGCCAACGCCAACAGCATCATGTTCTTCCTGATCGGTTCGGTGTTCGGCATCGGCATGGCGTCCACCATCCTGATCGGCCAGGCCATGGGCGCACGCGACATCGCCCAGGCGCGCAAGGTGATGGGAACCAGCGCGAGTTTCTTTGGCGGTCTGTCGGCGGTGATCGCCGTGCTGGGCTGGTTCCTGGCGCCGCATCTGCTCACCGCGATGGGCACGCCGGCCGCCTCGCAGGCGTTGGCCGAAGCGTATCTGCGGGTGATTTTCCTGGCGATGCCCACGCTGTACCTGTTCGCGTTTCTGTCGGCGGCGCTGCGCGGCACCGGCGATGCGCGCACGCCGTTCCGTTTCCTGTTGCTGTCGGTGCTGCTGGATATCGTCTTCAACCCGCTGCTGCTGTTCGGCATCGGCCCATTTCCCGCGCTGGGCATCGCCGGTGCGGCCTGGGCCACGCTGATCGCGCAGGTGGTCGCGCTGGTCGGGCTGCTGGTGTATCTGCGCCGGAAACGCCACATCCTGTGGTTGGGGCGGCGCGATCTGCACCTGTTCCGCATCGACACCACCATCCTGCGTGCGCTCATCGTCAAGGGCGTGCCGATGGGGCTGCAGATGGTGATGATCTCGCTGGCGATGATCGCAATGCTGTCGCTGGTCAACGGCTTCGGCACCGACACCGCTGCCGCGTACGGCGCGGCGCTGCAGCTATGGAATTACGTGCAGATGCCGGCGATGGCGGTGGGCGCGGCCTGCTCGTCGATGGCTGCGCAGAACGTGGGCGCCGGCCTGTGGGCACGCGTGGATGCCACCGCCCGCACCGGGGTCGCCGCCAACTTCCTGATGACCGGCCTGCTGATCGCGCCGTTGATCCTGTTCGACCGCTGGACCCTGGCGCTGTTCCTGCCCGAAGGTAGCGCCACCCTGGAGATCGCGCGCCATCTCAACCACATCGCCATCTGGTCGTTCCTGCTGTTCGGGGTGAGCTTCGTGGTGTCGGGTGTGGTGCGCGCCACCGGCGCGGTGATCCCGCCGCTGCTGATCCTGGCGTTTTCGCTGTGGGGGGTGCGGGTACCGCTGGCCAATGCCCTGCTGCCGCATCTGGGCGCCGATGCGGTGTGGTGGAGCTTCCCGATCAGTTCCACCTGCTCGATGTTGCTGTCGCTGGCGTATTACCGCTGGGGCGGCTGGCGCAAGGCCCGCATGCTGGCCACCCCGACTCACCCGTCCGCGCTGGCCGCCGCCGCCGAAGTGCCGGCACATCCGGCCTCGCCGGTCGCCGACCCGGCGCCGATCACCGACCCGGCACAGCCGCCTGCGCGTTAGCGCCTGCGCCGCCGGCAGCTACCTGGGCGTCGCCGGCCGGTATCGAAAAGGTGCGTTCCTGCCGGTGTATAAGACACATTCCTGTCGATGTAGGTCGCCGACCGCGCCGTGGTGTTGATGAACCCGGAAGTGTCTTCGGTGCGCGATTCCGACCGCATCATCGGCCTGCTCGATTACAAGACCCGCAAGGCCGAGGAAGGCAAAACGGTGCTGGCGTTCCTGCAGTCCGCAATCTGCAATCCGCAGAGCGTGCGGCACGAGCACACCAGGATGCGCACTCATGCCGTCGACATAGCGATGCCGTACGCGCCCGCTGGAAACGCGCATGACCGTACATGGACCAGCAAAGCCTGCCCCATCCTTGGACCGCAACTCTGCAAAGCCGAGGCGTTTCTCGCATGCCTCAGACGCGGCCTCCCTGCTTTTGACGGCGTTGCCGCCTCGGCGCGCTCGTCCTCGATAGCGGGTACGTGGCACTGAGCTTGCTGCAGTGCGCAGCGGGAGTCCCTGGCAATCCTGGTCGACAACGGCACTGGCCAGGCGGTGTCGGCCAATGCCTGGCGTTGCAGGCGATCCGGGAGCCAACCCGGCCCATCGAACCCGGACCATATCGTCAGAACGCAGACGGCCGCCCGAAGGCGGCCGTCTGGCAGCAGCAGGTCGAATGACCTGCCAGCGGTGTGGCTTACTCGGCCTTGGCAGCAGCCTGGCGAGCGGCCTTGGCCTGTGCAGCAGCGGCCAGATCTTCCTTGATGCGGGCAGCCTTGCCTTCCAGACCACGCAGGTAGTACAGCTTGCCGGCGCGGACCTTACCGCGGCGCTTCACTTCGACCGAGTCGATGATGGCGCTGTGGGTCTGGAACACGCGCTCGACGCCGAAACCGTGCGAGATCTTGCGCACGGTGAAAGCGGAGTTCAGGCCGGCATTCTTGGTACCGATCACCACGCCCTCATAGGCCTGCACGCGCTCGCGGTTGCCTTCCTTCACCTTGACGTTCACCACAACGGTGTCGCCCTGGTTGAATTCCGGCAGCTTGCGCTGGATCTGGGCGGCTTCGAAGTCAGCCAGGATGGTCTTGTTGAGTTTGCTCATGGTGGGCACCGCGTGTCTGGTGATATTGGACCGGCAGTCGCCGCACGGCGATTGCTCGAGGTTCGTAGGAGGGCCAGACGCAAGGCTGGCCAGCAAGCCGCATATTGTACCCCAATCAAATCTTCAAGGGCTAGGGGTGCGCCCTTATTTCTTGTCGCCGGGCTTATCGCCGCCTGGGTCGAGTTCGCGGCGAAACTCTTCCAGCAAGCGACGATCGTGCTTGTCCAGCCCGGCCTCGTCCAGCAGGTCCGGACGACGCAGCCAGGTCCGGCCCAGCGATTGCTGCCGACGCCAGCGCGCAATGGCCCCGTGATTGCCCGACCGCAGCACCTCCGGCACATCGCCCCAGGCATGGCTGGACGGGTGGCTGTAGTGCGGGCAGTCCAGCAGGCCCTGCGGCCCTTCGAAACTGTCCTGGGCGGCGGATTCGGCGTCATTCAACACCCCGTCCTGCAAGCGCGTCACCACATCCACCAGAACTGCCGCACCGAGCTCGCCACCGGACAGCACGTAGTCGCCGATGGAGATTTCCATATCCACCGCCTGGTCGAGGAAGCGCTCGTCCACGCCCTCGTAGCGGCCGCACAACAGCACCATGCGCGGCAACTGCGCCAGCTCGCGGGCGAGCGGCTGGGTGAGCGGCCGCCCCTGCGGGCTGAGGTAGATCACCGGTGCAGGACGTGGGTCGGCGGCCTGCACCGCGTCCAAACAAGCCCGCAACGGCTCGATCAACATCACCATGCCGGGCCCGCCACCGAACGGACGATCGTCCACCCGGCGGTAGTTGCCCTGCGCATGATCGCGCGGATTCCAGCCCTGCAATTCCAGCAATCCACGCTCCTGCGCCCGCCCGACCACGCCGAACGCCGCGCATTGCGCGATGAATTCGGGGAACAGGCTGATGACGTCGATGCGCACTGGGGAATCGGGAATCGGGATTGGGGAATGGGTAGAGCAAGAGCGGAGCCGATGCACCGCTTTGATCAGAAATCCGGATCCCAGTCGACCACGATCAGATTGGCCTCGAAATCCACCGACCTGACGAAGTCCGGCAACACGAACGGAATCATTCGCTCGCGATCGCCGCGTACCACCACCACGTCATTGGAACCGGTGGAAAACAGGTGCGACACCGTGCCCAGCTTGACGCCTTCGACGGTTTCGACCTGCAGGCCTTCCAGATCCACCCAGTAATACTCATCGGGCTTGGGCGGCGGCAATGCACTGCGGGGAACAAAGATCTCGGTCCCGTGCATGGCTTCGACGGTGTCGCGGTCGGTGATATCGGGGAATACCGCAATCAGATTCTTGCCCTGATCGCGTCCACGTACCCCGCTGAGCACCGATTCCTGGCCGGACGGCGAACGCACGATCCACGGTTGATAGCGGAAGATCGCACTGCGCGGTTCGGTCCAGGATTCGAGCTTGAGCTCGCCCTTGACACCAAAAGCGCCGACTATCCTGCCTAACAGGATGCGGCGCTCGGTCGGCTTCATCTGTGTCGACTCTGGGCCAGGCAGCGATGCCTGGCCCTCAAGATCAGGCCGCAGCGGCCTGGGACTTGGACGCTTCGCGATACAGGTTACGCACCTTGTCGGTCAGCTGTGCACCATTGCCAACCCAATGGTCGACACGGGCGATATCGAGCACGATGCGCGGTTCGGCGCCCTGCGCAACCGGGTTGTAGTAACCCAGACGCTCGATGTTGCGGCCGTCGCGCGCGCTGCGCACGTCGGTCACGATGATGTGGTAGAACGGACGCTTCTTGGCGCCGCCGCGGGTCAGTCGAATCTTGACCATGGTGTCGTTTTCCTGAGTTGCCCAGTCGCCAGAGTGGCGCGGTAAGCCGGCGATTATAGCGGGCCGCGCCAGCGAAGCCAAGCCACCCCGCGCAACTGCGTCAGATCACTCAGATCCCTTGCCAGGCATGGGTTTGCAGGGCCCGCGCCAGCAGCGGCAGTTGCGCCGCATGCGGACCCCAGCGTGCCGGCCCCAGCGCGACAATGGCCTGCTGCCCACGTGCATTGCAGGCAAATGCGCCATCGAAACGGTCCAGCTCGCCGAGCTCCACCGGCCGGCTCACCTGGGCGATGCCCAAGGTTTTCAGGCCGGACTGCAGCAATTGTTGCCGCGTGCCCAGCAGCGTCGGCCCCTGCGGCCACACCACTGCGCCGCGCTCCCACAGCCCCAGATTCCAGAACGCCCCCTCCAGCACCCTGCCCTGCCGATCCTGCAGCACCACATCGTCGTGGTCCGCCTGCATGGCCAGGCGGCGCAGGTGCAGCAGCGGAAACGTGCCGACATGCTTGAGTTCCGGCCGTTCGCGTACGTAATCGGTCACCTGTACGCGCAGACCGGTTTCGGGCATCTCCGCCGGCGGCGAGATGGCGACCAGCACATCCAGTGCGACCTCGCGCAAGGGGTTGCGGAAATCGTAATCGGGCGCGAACACGGTGACGCGCAGGCTGGCATCGGCCATCGCCGATGCTGCCAGCGCGGCACGCAGGTGCGACCGCAGCTGCTGCGGTTCCAGCTCTTGGCCAAACAGCGCGCGAGTTCCCTGCTGCAGGCGCTGCAAATGCAGATCCAGCCCCAGCGTGGCGCCGCTGCGGACCTGCAACGTGGTGAAGTGGCCGTAGTTGATCAGCGCCGCGGCGCCGAGTTGCTGCGCGCTGGCCGGTGCGCCGTTGCAGAAGATCAGCGACATAACAGTGCCTGCGCCTGCTCCCACCACTGCGTGACCAGTTCGCCGGCCGGTTGCGCGGGCGCCATCCAGGCCGACTGCCCGGCCCAGGCCTGCAGTGCGTCCAGGCGGTTGTCGTGGACGGCGGCCTGACGCATCGGTGCAGTCAGCGCGCGCTGCACCGGATACGGTGCCGGCGACGGTGCATCCGCCGCGCTGGCGGCCTGCACATAAGGCGTTGCCAGCGCGCGACCGAGTCGCCCGGAGAATGCGCGAGTGGGCTGGGTCTGCTCGGGCTCGGACGCGGCCAGCGCGTTGGCCCAGGCGCCGGGCAGTGCCGCTTCGGGCGTGCGCAGCAGGCCGGTGCCGATCTGCACGGCGCTTGCGCCCAACGTCAGCGCCGCGGCAATGCCGCGCGCGTCGGCGATACCGCCTGCGGCGATCACCGGGATATCCAGCCGATCGACCAGCCGCGGCACCAGCGCGAACAAGCCGGTCATCTGGCGCTCGGCCTGGCCGGCAGCGAACGCGCCGCGGTGGCCGCCGGCTTCCGCGCCCTGCGCAACCACCGCATCGGCGCCGGCATCCTGTGCCGTACGCGCCTCCTGCAGGGTCGTGGCGCAGGCGAACCAGGCAATGCCGGCCGCTCTCAGTCGCGCCACCTGATCGGGACGAAACACGCCCATGATCGAGGAGGCCACCGCCGGGCGGGCAGCGAGCAAGGCGTCGAACTGGGCATCGAAGTCGGCAGGTGCAGCGTCGCCAGCCGAGTCGGGGATGGGCGGACCCCATTGCGCGAGAAACGCACGCACACGCGCTTCCGCTACCGCATCGCGCGCGGGCACCGGGTCAGGAATCCAGAGATTGATCTGTGCAGGGCCCGCACTCACCTCACCGAAGGCGGCCATCCACGCAACGATGTCCTGCGGCTGCGACAACACCGCCCCCATCGCCCCCATGCCACCGGCGTTGGCAACCGCCGCCGACAACGGCACCGGGCAGGCGCCGGCCATGGGGCTGAGCAGGATCGGGACGCGCACGCCAAAGCGCTCGCAAAAATGGGCGACGTGTGAGTACGGGCCATCCGATGCGAGCGACTGTGTCATGACGACCTCAGCGATGGCCTTCGAGGAGTTGCACGATCCTGGGCCACTGCATCTGCCACGCCAGGTCGAGCGCACTCTTTCCCGAGGGCGTGCGTAGGGACGCATCTGCGCCGTGCTTGAGCAGCAGCGAAACCGGCCGGTAATTGCCAGCCTGGGCCTCGCGCTGCAATAAGGTCCAACCCGCATCATCGCGAAAATGCACCATGTCGGGCTGATCGCGCAGGGCCTGATCGAACTGGGGCCCCATGCTTTCACTCATCGGATGCTCGCGCTCGGACGGATCCCGTTCCGCTGCGGCAGGCTGTGCCGGCTTGCGACCAACTAGCTTGTCGAACAGGCCACCTTTACGCTCCTGCACAGGTTTAGGCACCAGGCGCACTTCGCCCAGCTCAGCGAAGTCCAGGCCCCACGCGACATCGTGCTCGATCTGTTCGGCCGGCGACATCGCGCGACGCATCGCATCGATGGTATGGCCACCGTAAGCCAGCCCATCGATGACGTACATCCAGTCTCCCAGTTCGCCGATCGGCGCAGACACCGCCTCCCCAGCGGATAGCCCCGAGATCCAAGCCGGTTTATTGACCAGCTTGCCGGACAGCTGGTCACCGTCGAACTGCACGTCCGATACCCACATGTGCTCATGCGAAGGCACACCAACCGCGGATGCGTCGGTGGCAAACGGCAGTTTGATCGCTGCCAATGACAACGCCGGCACGATCCGGCGATATTCCCAGGACAGTTCACGCCAGAAAAACTTGAACGTCGCGCGCGCATCGACGTACGCCGCCAACATCGCGGCATCGTCCTGGGCGGAGTACGTACGGCTTTCGGTCATCTGTCCATCTCGAAGTAAGCGCCGCTGGCCACGCCAGGCGAACGTTGGTCGGCCGCCGGCACGAGGCAGGCGCTAGCGCGGCATGGCGGCAGTTTTCAACACCTGAATTAAGCCGACCCGCGAAGCGGGTTCGGCTTGAATGAATTGTTAGGCCCCGGCTGCATTGGTACGCAGCCCTGACTGTGGGTCTATGTAGCGGTCCCGTAGCTCTGGGACCAGAAGCACAACGCGCTCACCTATAAATCTTGAAACCTCATCAAACGACATACCTGAGAGCGTGGCCGCTCGGACCCGAAAGAGCGGATCAGGAAACTGCTGAGAATCCGGGTGCATGAACTCAAGACTGTCTGTAACGACAGACCACTTGACGCGTAGATCGCTGGTGAGTGGATCGCGACTGCTCATGTCCGACTGATCATTCCTTTCACAGTTGCTGGGCTATCTGATGTGGGGCCTAACAGCACTTCGCTTCGACGACCAGCTCCAACGTGCGCATGAGCGCCTCGCATTCGCCTGCGCGCGGATTGGTGCCATGCAGCTTGATCGCTGCGACGCAAAGTACCGGCAATCGCACCAAGCCCATCCTTTCTCTGCCCTGCGTGACGTTGCGAATGCACCCACTGCACGCAGTTATCGCGTCGCGAGCGAATGAGCAGACTCAGCGGAACGGCATGCCGCGGCCGCCCATGGCGCCCATCATGCCTTTCATGTTGCGCATCAGGCCCTTCATGCCGCCGCCGGCCAGCTTGCCCATCATCTTTTCCATCTGCTGGTACTGCTTCATCAACTTGTTGACGTCGGCCGGCTGCATGCCCGAGCCGCGGGCGATGCGGGCGCGGCGCGAGCCGTTGAGCAGGGCCGGGTTGCGGCGCTCTTTCTTGGTCATCGAATTGATGATGGCGATCATGCGCGGCACTTCCTTGCCGGTGACCTGCTGCTTGACGTTGTCCGGGATCTGGCCCATGCCCGGCAGCTTGTCCATCAGCCCATGGATGCCGCCCATGTTCTGCATCTGCTCGAGCTGCTCTTTCATGTCGTTGAGGTCGAACTTCTTGCCCTTGGCGACCTTGGCGGCCAGCTTTGCGGCCTTTTCCTGGTCGACGCTATGCTCGACCTGCTCCACCAGCGACAGCACATCGCCCATGTCCAGGATGCGGCTGGCGACGCGATCCGGATGAAACACATCCAGGCCGTCGGTCTTTTCTCCGGTACCGACGAACTTGATCGGCTTGCCGGTGATGTAGCGCACGCTCAGCGCGGCACCGCCGCGGGCATCGCCATCGGTCTTGGTCAGCACCACGCCGGTCAGCGGCAGTGCCTCGCCGAACGCCTTGGCGGTGTTGGCCGCGTCCTGGCCGGTCATCGCATCGACCACGAACAGGGTCTCGGTGGGGTTGACCGCGGCATGCAGCGCCTTGATCTCGTCCATCATCGCCTGATCGATCGCCAGGCGGCCGGCGGTATCGACCAGCAGCACGTCGACGAACGACTTGCGCGCATCGCTGATGGCCGCGCGCACGATGTCGACCGGCTTTTGCGACGCATCGGAGGCGAAGAACAATACGCCAACCTGTTCGGCCAGGGTCTTGAGCTGCTCGATCGCGGCCGGGCGGTAGACGTCGGCCGAGACCACCATGACCTTCTTCTTGCGCTTTTCCTTCAGGTGCTTGGCGAGCTTGCCGACCGTGGTGGTCTTGCCCGCGCCCTGCAGACCGGCCATCAGCACGATCGCCGGTGCCGGCACGTTGAGATTGAGGTCGGTGGCGGCCGCACCCATCACGGCGGTGAGCTCGTCGCGTACCACCTTGATCAGGGCCTGGCCCGGGGTCAGCGACTTGAGCACTTCCTGGCCCACTGCGCGCACCTTGATGCGCTCGATCAGCGCCTGCACCACCGGCAGCGCGACGTCGGCTTCGAGCAGCGCGATACGCACTTCGCGGGTCGCTTCGCGGATGTTCTCCTCGGTCAGGCGGCCGCGGCCGCGCAGGCGCTCCATGGTGCCGGAGAGACGTTGGGTAAGGGACTCGAACATGCGCAAGGGACCGCGAAGGGGAAACGGGCGTCGATTATAGCGGCACCGGCCAACGCCCCGCCCCAACCGACCCGCCGCGCGCCTGGCGACACCATCCCGGCGGAGCAGCCCCGCGAACGCGCGACAGTGCGCAGACCAGCACTCCGGGGGCCCGCGAACAGCAGGAGCAGCACAACCAGACCAGTCTGTCCCGCCCGTGCGCCGCCGGTGCGGGCCCGGTGCCGTGAGTGCCGTGCTGCGCCTCACTCGCCCGGGCGCCTCCATTCCCCCGCCTGCCACTGCTTCTCTACCAGCCCCAGCCCACATGCCCCGCGGCCGCCAGCTTTTCCCGATTCCCGATTCCCGATTCCCGATTCCCGATTCCCGATTCCCGATTCCCGATTCCCGATTCCCGAATCCCGAATCCCGAATCCCAGCCTCCAGTATGCGAAACTTCCACGATGACAATCGTTCTCATCGCGTTCGCCCTGTACCTGCTGGCTGCGGCCCTGCTCACCCGTGCGGTGATGCGCGATGGAAACCAGTCGCCTGCGCGCTGGCTGGCGCCGGCGCTGGCAGCGGTGGCGCTGCATGCCGGCTACCACGTACTGGTGGCGTTCCGCACCGCCGGCGGGCCGGACATGCACTTCTTCGCAGCGCTGTCGCTGACCGGCCTTGGCATGGCCGGGCTCACCGCGGTGTTCGGCGGGCGCGGCAGGACTGCGGCGGTGGGCGTGGTGGTGTTCCCGTTGTCGGCGATCCTGCTGGCCTGTTACCACGCCTATGGTCACGAGCCGAGCGCGGACCTGGGCTGGCGGCTGGAGCTGCACGCCTGGATGGCCTTGCTGGCATACGCCACCCTGGGCATCGCCGCGTTGCTGGCGATCATGTTGTGGCTGCAGGAGCGCGCGCTACGGCGACGCGACTTCCATACCTGGCTGCGTGCGCTGCCGCCGCTGACCGAGCTGGAAACCTTGCTGTTCCGCACGATCACGGTCGGCTTCGTGTTGCTGAGCCTGACCCTGCTGACCGGCCTGCTGTTCGTGCAGGACTTTCTGGCGCAGCGCCTGCTGCACAAGACCGTGCTCAGCATCCTGTCGTGGGTCGTGTTCGGCGCGCTGCTGGTCGGCCGCTGGCGCAATGGCTGGCGTGGCACCAAGGCGGTGCACTGGACGCTGACCGCAATGGCGCTGCTGGTGTTGTCGTTCTTCGGCAGCAAGTTCGTGATCGAGCTGGTGCTGGGGCCGCGCTGATTGCGATGACGCCGAGTGACCGGCGGTCACCGTGGACAGACGCAGCCACTAGCCATCCAATGCAGCACTGACCACCTCCCACGGCTGCTCCGGGCCCGGGCTGGCAAAGCGATACGCGATGCGGCGGCGATAGACCTGCCCGGGTCGCAGGATGGTCGAAGGAAACTGCGGGTGATTGGGCGCATCCGGGTAATCCTGCGGCTCCAGGCAGATGCCGCGCCCCAGCCCCGGGTGATGGGCGTCCAGATGCTGCCCCTCGTAGAGCTGCACGGCCGGCGCATCGCTGCTGATGCGCATCGCCACTCCGCTGTGCGGTGAGTACAGCTCGGCGACGCAGCGCGCTCCTTCGGCCAGCACCAGGCACTGGTCATAGCCTTTGCCGAGCACGATCTGCGGGTGCGCCGGGTCGATCCGCTCGGCCAGCGCGGCAGGCGTGCGGAAGTCAAACGGGGTACCGGCCACCGCGGCAATCTCTCCGGTTGGGATCGATTCGGCATCCACCGGCAGATAGCGGTCCGCCGGCACCCGCAACACCTGCAGTGCGGCACGCGTCTGGGGGGCACCGGACAGGTTGAAATAGGGGTGATGGGTCAGGTTCAACGGCGTGGCGGCATCACAGCAGGCCTCGAAGTCCAGCTGCAGCGTGTCGCCATGCAGGGCCAGCCGTGCACGCACCTGCAGGTTGCCGGGATAGCCTTCTTCACCGTCGGGCGAGTCGTAGCCAAGCAGCACCTGGTCGACGGCTTGCTCCAGCACGCTCCAGACCCGCCGGCCGAAACCGCGCAGGCCGCCGTGCAACTGGTTGCGCCCCTCGTTGGCTGCGAGCACGTGCGTCACCCCATCCAGGGTGTAGCGCGCACCGGCGATGCGATTGCCGAAGCGACCCACCAGGATATTGAGGCTGTCGCCATCGGCCGCGTAGGCAGACAGGTCCGGCAAGGCCAGCAGCAACGGAACCACGCCCTGTGCGGTGGTCAGCCGCAGCGCATGCAGGATGCCGCCATAGGTCAGCACTTCGGCCTCCAGCCCTGCATCGCTGCGCAAGGTGAGCGCGTGGACCTCGACTCCGTCTGGCAACTGCCCGAACACTCGCTGCATGAATCGCCCCGCCGCTGTTGGAAGCCCGCGAGCATAGCCGCCTGGCGCCGTCACCGGCCATGCGCTCGCGCACATCCTGGCCGGCCGAACACTGCTGCCGGCACGCAGCAGCACGCGCACGCGGCAGTGCTCGCCTTCCGGTCTAGCGCCGCAGCGACAGACCGCCACGCACGCACTACCCTACCGGCGCGCCCGCTGCGATGCCAGCGCACGCCCTCGCCTACCGACCCCAGGAGCGCCCAGCCGATGCAGTGGATTTCCCTCGCGTTGCAGACCTCACGCAGCAGGCTGCTGCCCACCATGGTTGCGGTCGCTGCGGCGATCACTGCATTGGCGGCCTCTGCGGCCGAGGTCAAGGTGAACGGCACGCTGCACGCCGACCAGCCTGGCGCGCAGGTGTCGCGCCAGGTATTCGGACAGTTTGCCGAGCATCTGGGCACCGGTATCTACGGCGGCGTGTGGGTGGGCGAGGAGTCGCCGATTGCCAATACGCGCGGATACCGCAACGACGTACTCGCCGCGCTAAAAGCCATTGCGGTGCCGAATATCCGCTGGCCGGGCGGCTGCTTTGCCGACGAATACCACTGGCGCGACGGTGTCGGCGCGCCGGCCAAGCGCCCGATCCGCGTCAACACCCACTGGGGCGGCGTGGAGGAATCCAACCGGTTCGGCACCCACGAGTTCATGGACTTCACCGAACTGCTCGGCACCCAGGCGTACATCGCCGGCAACGTGGGCAATGCGGCGCCGGACGAGATCGCGCAGTGGACCGAATACATGACCGCCCCCACCCGCTCCAGCCTGGCCAGCGAGCGCCGCGCCAATGGCCGCGATGCGCCCTGGCAGATGCCCTACTTCGGTGTGGGCAACGAGCTGTGGGGCTGCGGCGGCAACATGCGGGTGGAATACGCGGCCGACGTGTACCGGCGCTACCAGACCTTCGTCAAGGCGCCGGCCAACCAGAAGATCCTCAAGATCGCCCCCGGCCCGAACAACGACGATTACCACTGGACCGAGGTGATGATGCGCGAGGCCGGCACGCTGATGGACGGCCTGAGCCTGCATTACTACACCGTGCCTGGCGGCTGGCCGCCGCGCGCCTCGTCCACCGATTTCGACGAGGCCGCGTGGATCGACACGCTCTCGCGCACCCTAGTGATGGACGAGCTGATTACCAGGCACAGCGCCATTATGGACAAGTACGATCCGGCCAGGAAAGTCGCGCTGGTGGTCGACGAATGGGGCACCTGGTATGCAGGGCTGCCCGATGCGAACCCGGGTTTCCTGCATCAGCAGAACAGCTTGCGCGATGCGCTGGTGGCGTCGTTGAACCTCGACATCTTCAGCGCGCACGCCGAGCGCGTACGCATGGCCAACATCGCGCAGATGGTCAACGTGCTGCAGGCGATGATCCTCACCGACGGCGACAAGATGGTGCTGACGCCGACCTACCACGTGTTCGCCCTGTACAAGCCCTACCAGGACGCCACCCGACTGCCGCTCGACCTGCGCACGCCCGAGTATCGCCATGGCAGCGTGCAGGTGCCGGCAGTGCACGGTTCGGCGGTCAAGGCCAGGGATGGGCATGTGTATGTGGCGCTGACCAACCTGGATGCAACAAGCGCGGCTGACGTCAGCGTGGAGGTGCAGGGGCTGTCCGCACGCCGTGTCGAGGGACAGATTCTCACCGCCCCCGCGATCACTGCGCATAACACGTTCGCGCAGCCGCACGCGGTGGAACCGGCATCGTTCAAGGGGGCACGCCTGCAACGCAAGACGCTGACAGTGGCGCTACCTGCACGCTCGGTGGTGATGCTCAGGCTTGAGTGAGCCGCCATCAGCGAAGAATGGCGATCGCTGCGCAGCACGCTGCTGGAAATGGCTGGCTCGCGCTGGTCGCAGGGTCGCCACCACCCGGCGCGCATTGGTCATTCAACGCGCAGGCAACCCATTGCAACGGTGCACGCCGCGTTGCTGCACCGGCGGTCGAAGCTGACCTGGCACAGGCAACCCAGGAACGACTGACCCACCTGCGACGCAGACGCCCAGCGACCATGGCCAGAGCTTGGCGTCCTCGTAGCCTTCTCACGTACGTCAATTCCTGCGCATCGGCTACGCCCACCTGACGCGTGCCCGCTACGTTTTGTCGGCCGTTCTATCCCGGCGCCAACGCCGGTTCGGCTACCTGCCATTCCTGCGGCAGGCGTTCGACGATGTGGTCCATGAAGGCGCGCACCTTGGGCGTAAAGTCGCGGCGGTCGGCAACGCACAGGTACAGCCGTAGCGGCTCCAGGGCGACCTGGCCTGCGCTGGTGCTCTCGGGCAGGAATAACTGCTGCAGCTGGCCGCGCTGCAGGTACGGCTGCACCACGAAAGCGGCCACGCGCGTGATGCCGCCGCCAGCAGCGGCCATGGTGGCCAATGCGTCCACATCGTCGCTGACCATCGCCTGGCCCAGCTGCGGCTGGAAACGCACGCTGTCACGCACGAAGGTCCAGCGCAGGAAGCGGCCATCCACCGGATACCGCAACAGCAGGCAGCGGTGGTACTTCAATTCGTCCGGGCTGGTCGGCGTGCCGCAGCGGGCCAGATACGCGGGCGCGGCGCACACCACGAACGGCACCTGGGCAATACAGCGGGCCACCAGGCCGTCTTCCAGCTGCGCTTCGATGCGCAGGCTGACATCCACATTTTCCTGCGGGTGCTGCACCAGCCGGTCGGTGCACAGCAGCTCGATCTCCAACTGCGGATACCGCTGGTGTAGCGACGGCAACATCGGGGCCAGCACATGCCGGGCGAAGGCGGCGGTGCTGGCCACCCGCAGCCGCCCGGCGGGCGCCTGCTGCGGGCCGGCCACCAGTTGCCGCGCACGCTCCAGGTCGCGCTCCAGTTGGCGTACCTGCTCGAAGTACAGCGCGCCAGGTTCGGTCAATGCCAGGCTGCGGGTGGTCCGGTGCAGCAGGCGCACGCCCAGATGCTGCTCCAGCCGCGCAATGTTCTGGCTCACCGCCGCGGCGCTGATGCCAAGCAACTTGGCGCCGCCGGCAATGCTGCCGGCATCGACCGTGCTGACGAAACTGCGAATCGACTGAAGAATGTTCATCGATGGAGCACGTATTACCAAACAACTCGTAAGTAACGCTTACGGAAGCCGCAAGCTTACGCGATCTACCCCGCCCGCACCGGCCACCCTACAGTGCTGTCAAGGCGCTACTGCGCGACACCTCCAAGGTCACCCCATGAGCTCATCTCCGCCCTCCCCGGTCATTGCACGTCCACGCTGGAAACTGGGCGTGCGCGCCACGCCGTTCGTCTTCGCGTTCTACATGGCGGCAATCATGGCCCTGTTGATGTGCGTGGTGATCACCGCCGCCAACACCGGCCTGGCGCCGGGCTTCCAGTGGCGCGTGCTGGATGCCTACCGCATCGCGATGCCCACTGCGTTTTGCTGCGTGCTGGTAGTACGCCCGTTGGTGATACGGCTGGTGGCGTGGACAGTGCATCCGGTGGCCTGAGCGCTTCCGCTGCATCCGCTTGCCGCAAGGTCGGCACTGCCTGCAATCCCGCCGCACAGCTGCGGCGATGGTCACGCCCGGCTACCGGCATGGCCCAGCAGCGATCGCTGCCTCGCCGGCACACATGCCAGCCGGCTTCAGAGTGCTGGTGAGGTCGATGGTGACTGGCTGACCGGCACTTTGGGTGCGATTTGCCACGCATCGCTGGTGACTGTTGCCACGCAGCATGCACGCGCGGACGTTTGCGACCGGCGTCATGCCAATGATTGATTATTCCGGAATGAACGCCACGAAACTGAAACAGGCCGGACATTTGCTTTGACACTGAAGTACCTGCTCCGCAGCGTCGACTCTCCACGGGCCCCGGCCCACGCTTGGAGAAGCAGGCATGAAGTCCTTGGGCAGTGTGGCGATGCAGGTGGCGGTTGTGCTCGGCGTGGCGTTGGCGCCCGGTGCGCAGGCGCAAACCCTGGTGTGGGAAGAGAACTTCAACGGGCCGTCCATCGATGGCAACACGTGGACCTACGATGTTGGCAACGGCTGCCAGATCGGATTGTGCGGCTGGGGCAACGGCGAGATGCAGTACTACACCAGCCGCCCCGAGAACGCGCGCATCGACAACGGCCGGCTGGTGATCGAAGCGCGCCGCGAGGCTTTCCAGGGCATGCCGTTCACTTCGGCGCGGCTCAAGACCGAAGGCCGCATGCACTTCAAGTACGGCACGCTCGAAGCGCGCATCAAGACGCCGGTGGTCGGCAACGGGCTGTGGCCGGCCTACTGGATGCTGGGCACGATCGGCGTGTGGCCCGGCCGTGGCGAGATCGACCTGATGGAAGCCGGTATGGCGGCAGCGATTGCCAACGGCACCGCCAACCGCCGCATCGGTGCGGCCGTGCACTGGGACTACAACGGCTCGCAAGCCGACTACGACACCAGCTACACCCACCCGGTGAACCTGCACAACGACTTCCATGTGTACCGGCTGACCTGGGACCCGCAGTTCCTGCGCGTGTCAATCGATGGGCAGCAATACTTCGAATTCGCCATCTCCAACATCGAAGGCGCATCGCTGCACGAATTCCATCAGCAGCATTATCTGCTGCTCAATCTGGCCGTCGGCGGCACCTATACCGGCGTGACCTCGCCGGCGGCCGTCACCGCGCCGCTGCCCGGCAAGATGGAGATCGACTACATCCGCCTGTATCAAAACCCCGGATCGCAGCTGTACGTGGGCACGCAGCACGCCGCACCTGGCGGACGCTTTGGCGTGTTCACCGAGCAGACCGATACCAGCGCGCGGCTGACCTTCGGGCAGGATGCCGAACTGTATCTATGGAACAACCTCAGCCCAATCGCGCAGGCGCCGTTCGAGGGTGGCAGCGTCATGGCCTACCGCGCCAATGCCGGCGCCTGGTTCGGGCTGGGCATCCAGAGCGATTACCGCAATCTGGCCGCCTACGCCGGTGGCGCGCTCAAGCTGCACCTGAAGACGACCACACCATCCACTTTCAAGATCGGCATCAACACCAGTTTTGGCGATAGCTGGGTGGATTTCGTGGCCGGTGGCAACCAGTATGGACTGGTGCGCGATGGAGCCTGGCACGCGGTGAGCATTCCCTTCAGCGCGTTCTACGATCTGGACCTGCGGGCGGTGAAACAGCCATTCATGCTGGTAGCCGATCCGCCGGCAGCGCCGGTGGAGATCGCCATCGACAAGGTGTACTACCAGAGCCGCTGAACGCGGCGATGCATGTGCAGCCAGCGATCAGCGCTGGCCGCGGCACCGTTCGAAACCAGGATGACCCGGTGCAGGGAGGGGATGCAGCCGCTCAAGGCGCGGCGGCCGGCGGTGCTCAGGCGCTGGCGGCCACGCCCTTCAGCATGTCGATGAGCTGGCGCAAGCGATACGGCTTGGGCAGGAAATCGACCCGTGCCGGCAGCGGCGGCAGCTGCGCCTTGGCAAAGCCCGACGCCAGGATCACGCGCGCCTGCGGCAGCAGCTGTGCCACCTGCTCGCTCAGTTCGATGCCCGACATGCCGTTGGGCATGCGGATGTCGCTAAACACCACGTCGTAAGGGCCGCTCTCGCGCAGCATGCGCAACGCGCCGTGGCCATCGTCGGCGGTGTCGACACTGATGCCGGCATCGCGCAGGGCCTCGCCGATCAACTCGCGCAGTTCTTCTTGATCTTCCACCATCAGCAGGCGCAGGGGTTCAGTCATGCTCGGCCTCCTCGATGGCCGGGAGAAACAGGGTGACAGTGGTGCCGCGTCCTGGTGCGGTCTCGATCTCGGCAAAACCGCCGGACTGGGATGCAAAGCCGAATACCTGGCTCAATCCGAGGCCGGAGCCCTTGCCAACATCCTTGGTGGTGAAAAACGGTTCGCTGGCGCGCTGCGCCACGTGCACCGACATGCCCGGGCCGTCGTCGCGCACCGCAATGCCGACATAGCGACGCGCGGCGCCGTGCGGGTCCGATGGCGCAACGCGCTGCTGCACGTCGGTGCTCAAGATGATCGCGCCACCGTTGGGCATCGCATCGCAGCTATTGAACACCAGATTGAGCAGTGCCGATTCGAGCTGACTGGGGTCAACACACACATCCGGCAATGCATCGGGCAGCTGCAACGCCAAGCCAGTTCCCGCCGGGCAGGCGCGGCGCAGTAGCTCCAGTGCGCGCGTCACCACCGCGTTGGCGGCATGTCGTTCCGGTGCCAGCCGTTGACCGCGCGCAAACGACAGCAGCTGCCGCGTCAGCAAGGTGCCGCGATCCACCGCCGTCTGCGCCGCTTCCACCAGCATGCGCGTGCGCGCATCGTCGCCGGCGCGCAAGGCGATCAGGTCCAGGCTGGTCACCATCACCGTCAGCAGGTTGTTGAAATCGTGCGCCATGCCCAGCGTCAGTCTGCCCAGCGCTTCGATCTTCTGCGATTGCAACAGCGCGTGCTGCGCCTGTTGCAGCAGTCGCTGCGCTTCATGGCGGTCGGTGACATCGCGGGTGATCTTGGCAAAGCCGACCAGCACGCCAAATTCCAGCACCGGTTCGATCACCACGCTGGCCCAGAAGCGGCTGCCGTCCTTGCGCAGGCGCCAGCCTTCGGTGGCCAGGCGCCCCTGCTGGCGGGCAAGCTCGAGATTGCGCATCGGCTCGTTGCGCTGCACATCCTCGGGCAGGTAAAAACGCGAGAAATGGACGCCGAGCACCTCATCGGCGCAGTAGCCCTTGATGCGCTCGCCACCGGGGTTCCAGCTGCGCACATGCCCTGCGACATCGAGCATATAAATGGCGTAGTCGGAAACGCTCTGCACCAACAGCTGGCACTGCCGGCTGTCGTGGGACAGCGGCCCCGCGTTGTCGATGGCCGTCTGGGCATCCATCTGGCGATGTTCCCCGGAAAAGCGCGCGACCTTAGTGACGTGCACGTGAAGGTTGCGTGCAAGCAGTCACAGCCGCAAAAGCGTCAAAAACCCGGCGATTTGCGCGTGAAACTTATCGGCTACCATGACCGCCCTCCCAGTTTCGGTCCGCGCCTCATGCAGAACATCCCGACCACACGCGACCGCTGGATCTGGGTGTGCGCGGGGGCCTTGATGGCAGGGACATTGGGCGCAGAGCTGGTGACGCCGCTCGGCTATGCCGTGTGGCTGACCTACTTCATGGCCGTTGGCGTCACCGTGTTCCAGAACCGCCCGCAGGTTCCCATCGTGGTCGGCGTGCTGTCGTGCGTGCTGCTGGCAACCGGCTTTCATCTGGCGCCACCGAGCACCAATTCGAGCTTCTCGTCGATCAATCGCAGCATCGGCGGCGTGTCGTTCCTGGCGATGGCGCTGGTGGTGACGCAGGCGATTCGGGCGCGGCGCCAGGCCGAAGTGGCGCTGTGGCTGCAGCAGGCCGAAAACACCGTGGAAGCCAGCCTGCGTGGCGACCAGAGTCCACAAGACCTGGCCGATGCCGCGGTGCGCGCCCTGTGCGAGACGCTGGATGCGCAGGTCGGGGCCTTGTATCGCATCGAAGGCGATCGCCTGCGGCTGACCGGCGGCGCGGCGCTGCCGGTGGACATGCCGGCCTCGCTGCCAACCACTGCCGGCCAATGGGGCGAGGTATTGCAGCGGGCAGCGGTGCGCCGGGTGCGCGGCGTGGATGCCGGGCATCTGCAGATCGCCTCCGGTCTGGGCCAGAGCGCCTGCCAGGAACTGTTGCTGGCCCCGGTCACCGCCGATGGGCGGGTGATCGGCCTGCTGGAGCTGGGTCGTGTCAGCGATGCGCGCCCGGCCGCCACACGCGAGGAAGACCTGCTGACACGCTGTGGCGAAAACATCGGCCTGGCCTTGCGCACCGCGCTGCTGCGCGCGCAGTTGGTGGCCCTGCTGGAAGAAACCCAGCGCCAGAGCGAGGAACTGCAGACGCAGCAGGAAGAACTGCGCGTTGCCAACGAAGAACTGGAAGAACAAAGCCGCAGCCTGCAGCAGTCGCAGAGCGATCTGGAGCAGCAGCAGGCCGAGCTGGAACAGATCAACGTGCAGCTGGAAGAGCGCACTCAGGCGCTGGAAGCGCAGAAGCAGGCCTTGCTGGTTGCGCAGAACCAGCTGGTGCGCAATGGCAATGAGTTGGCGACCGCCTCGCGCTACAAGTCCGAGTTCCTGGCCAACATGTCGCACGAGTTGCGCACACCGCTCAACAGCGCGCTGATCCTGGCCAAGCTGCTGGCCGACAACAAGGACGGCACGCTCAGCGCCGAACAGGTGAAATACGCACAGGCGATCCTGTCCTCCAACAACGACCTGCTGGCGCTGATCAACGACATCCTGGACCTGTCCAAGATCGAGGCCGGGCATGTGGAGCTGGCCGATGAAACCGTGGACACCGGCAGCATCGTGCAGCGGCTGCGCGCCACCTTCGAACCGCTGGCGCGGCAGAAGGGCCTGACCCTGGAGATCGAAGCCGAGGTCGGCGCCCCCAGCCAGCTGGTGGTCGACAACCAGCGCCTGCAGCAAATCCTCAAGAACCTGCTGGCCAACGCGGTCAAGTTCACCGAGCACGGCAAGGTGCGTCTGTCGATCCAGGCGCATACCGCCGGGCGGGTGCTGTTCAAGGTGGAAGACACCGGCATCGGCATTGCGCGCGAGCAGACCGAGGTGATTTTCGAAGCATTCCGGCAGGCAGACGGCAGCACACGGCGGCGCTATGGCGGCACCGGCCTGGGGCTGTCGATCTCGCGCGATCTGGCGCAACGCATGGGCGGCAGCATCCGCGTGGACAGCGAGCCAGGACGCGGCAGCTGCTTCACGCTTGAGCTGCCCACCGACGGTGCACCGGCAGAAGGCGTCACCACTCCTGACACCGACCTTGCTGCCACTGCACCAGCATCGGCAGCCGGGTCTGCGCAACGCCCGTACGCGGGCCTGGCGAGTGCAGCGCAGTTTGGCAACGCCAGTACCCCCGCGCTCACGCCGCCGTTGCCGATTCCCGCCGCCGGCGCCGCGCCACTGCAGCCTGCGCTGGACGATCGCGATCAGCGGTTGCGGCCGGGCCGCCTGATCCTGGCGGTGGAAGACGACACCCGCTTTGCGCAGGCGCTGGTCGATCTGGCGCATGAACTGGACTTCGACTGCGTGGTGGCGCCCAGTGCCGAAGAGGCATTGCGCCTGGCTGCCGAACTGCGCCCCAGCGGCATCCTGCTGGACATCGGCCTGCCGGATGCCTCCGGCCTGAGCGTGCTCGAACGCCTCAAGCGCGACCCCGCCACCCGCCATATCCCGGTGCATGTGGTGTCCGCACTGGAACGCAGCCAGATTGCACTGGAACTGGGCGCGGTGGGCTATCTGATCAAGCCGGCCACACGCGACCTGCTGGCCGGTGCCATCCGCCAGCTGGAAGAAACCAACGAACGTGCAGTGCGACGCCTGCTGATCGTCGAGGACGACAGCGCCTTGCGTGCCAATCTGCAGCTGCTGCTGGCACGCGACCAATTGGAGATCGTGGCCGTGGGCACGATTGCCGAAGCGATGGAGCAACTGGCCGGCTCCACCTTCGATTGCATGGTCACCGACCTGGCACTGCCGGACGGCAGCGGCTACGACCTGCTCGAACGCATGGCCGGCAATGATGCAGTGGCCTTCCCGCCGGTGATCGTCTACACCGGCCGCGCGCTGACGCGCGACGAAGAACAGCGGCTGCGCCGCTATTCCAAGAGCATCATCATCAAGGGCGTGCGCTCGCCCGAGCGCCTGCTCGACGAAGTAACGCTGTTCCTGCACAGCGTGGAAGCCTCGCTGCCGAGCGATCAGCAACGCCTGCTGCGCGAGGCGCGTCGCCGCGATGCGGTGCTCGACGGCGCCACCGTGCTGCTGGCCGAAGACGATGTGCGCAATATCTTCGCGCTGTCCAGCGTGCTTGAGCCACTGGGCGTGACGCTGGAAATCGCCCGCAACGGACGCGAAGCGCTGGAGCGCCTGGCCACGCGCGACGTGGACTTGGTGCTGATGGACATCATGATGCCGGAGATGGATGGCCTGACCGCGATGCGCCAGATCCGCGCCAATCGGCAATGGCAGGATCTGCCCATCATCGCGCTCACCGCCAAGGCCATGGCCGACGACCGCGAACGCTGCCTGGAAGCCGGCGCCAACGACTACATCGCCAAGCCCATCGACGTGGACAAGCTGGTGTCGCTGTGCCGCGTCTGGTGCTCGCGATAATGAACCCGGTGGAACTGTTCGACCTGGAATTGCGGGTGCTGCTGGAGGCCGTCTACCAGCGCTATCACTACGATTTTCGCGATTACGCGGTGTCGTCGCTGCGCCGGCGCATGCGCCATGCGATGGCGCGCTTCGAGTGCGCGCGCGTGGCCGACCTGCAGCACCGCCTGCTGCACGAGCCGGATACCTTCGCGCAGGCGATGCAGTTCTTCACCGTGCAGGTGTCGGAGATGTTCCGCGACCCGGCGTACTTCCGGGTCCTGCGCGAGCATGCGCTGCCGGTGTTGCGTACCTACCCGTCGATCAAGCTATGGGTGGCCGGCTGCAGTACCGGCGAAGAGGTCTGGTCGCTGGCGATCCTGCTGCACGAGGAAGGCCTGCTGGAAAGAGCGGTGATCTATGCCACCGACATCAATCCCGAGGCGCTCACCATGGCCGAAGCCGGTGCCTACGGTATCGACCGGATTGCGCAGTTCAGCCGCAATTATCTGGATGCCGGTGGCCTGGGCTCGTTGTCGGATTACTACACCACCGCCTACGACGGCGCGGTGTTCGACCGTCGCCTGAAGCGCAACATCGTGTTCGCCGATCACAGCCTGGCCACCGACACGGTGTTCTCGGAAGTGCATCTGGTGTCCTGTCGCAATGTGCTGATCTATTTCAACCGCAGCCTGCAGGACCGCGCGGTGGGTCTGTTCTTCGAGGCACTGGTGCACCGCGGGTTCCTGGGCCTGGGCAGCAAGGAATCGCTGCAGTTCGGTGCGCATGCGCAGGCGTTTGAAACCTGCGCGCGCGAACAACGCCTGTATCGGAAGGCCGCATGAGCGCCCTGCCGGTGCAGCCGCGCTTCGACGCGGTGGTGATCGGGGCATCGGCCGGCGGGGTCACGGCGCTGCAGGCGCTGTTGTCCAGCCTGCCGGCCGCCCTGCCGATGCCCGTGCTGGTGGTGCTGCACCTGCCGCGCGACCGCGCCAGCCATGTGGCCGAACTGATGGATGCGCGCTGCGCGCTGCCGGTGCGCGAGGCCGAAGACAAGCAGCCGTTACTGGCCGGCACGGTCACCATCGCTCCGCCTGATTACCACCTGCTGGTGGAAAGCCGCGACAGCCTGGCGTTGTCGATGGATGCACCGGTGCTGTTTTCGCGCCCGGCAATCGACCCTTTGTTCGAGTCGGCCGCCGATGTGTTTGCCGAGCGCCTGCTGGCGATCCTGCTCACTGGCGCCAGCAGCGATGGCAGCGCCGGCGTGGCGGCCGTGCGCGCCGCCGGCGGCACGGCCTGGATCCAGCTGCCCGACGATGCAGCCTCCCCCTTGATGCCCGCCTCCGCGCTTGCCCACGCCGGCGCCGATGCGGTGCTGACCCTGCAGGCGATCTGCAGCGAACTGGAAACCTTTCACCCATGAACCTCACCGCGACCGGCCCTGCTGCGCCCGGCGACGAACCCGCCAAGATCCTGATCGTGGACGATGTGCCGCAGAATCTGGTGGCGATGGAAGCGCTATTGCAACGCGACGGCATCGAAGTGCTGTGCGCCGCCTCCGGTGCGCAGGCGCTGGAGCTGCTGCTCGAGCACGACGTGGCGCTGGCCCTGCTCGATGTGCACATGCCGGAGATGGACGGATTTTCGTTGGCCGAACTGATGCGCGGCTCGCAGCGCACCCGGCATGTGCCGATCATTTTCCTGACCGCTTCGCCGAACGACCCGATGCGCGCGTTCCAGGGCTATGAGACCGGCGCGGTGGATTTCCTCCACAAGCCCATCGAGCCGCACGTGATCCTGAGCAAGGTCAACGTGTTCATCGAGTTGTACCAGCAGCGGCGCCTGCTCAAGGCACGCAACGCCTCGCTGGAACGTGCACTCACGCTCAACGAAACCATGATGGCGGTACTCACCCACGACCTGCGCACGCCGTTGTCGGTGATTTTGTTGTGCGCCGACAAGCTCAGTCTGGACGTGGAGGCAGATGGTTCGGCGGCACGCACGCTCGACCACCTGGAAAACAGCGCGCGCCGCATGGCGCGCATGGTCGAGCAGTTGCTGGATTTCTCGCGCCTGCGCACCGATGGGTTGCCGATGCAGTTCGCCCCCTGCAATTTCGGCGAGGTGGCGCACGGCGTGGTGGGTGAGGTGGCGCAGGCCAATCCGCACACCACCATCGACCTGCGCACCGAGGGCGACCTGCACGGCGATGGCGACGGCGACCGGTTGGCCCAGGTGGTGTCCAACCTGGTCGGCAATGCCGTGCTGCATGGCGGCCAGCATCCGGTGCAGGTGCATCTGGACGGGCGCGAACGCGACACCCTGCGGCTGTCGGTACGCAATGCCGGGCATATCCCCGATAGCCTGATGCCGCGCCTGTTCGAGCCGTTCAAGGCCAGCTTCCATGCCAGCCAGGGACTGGGACTGGGGCTGTTCATTGCCGACCAGTTCGTCAAGGCACATGGCGGTACCTTGCAGGCACGCAACGAAGACGGCGAAGTGGTGTTCGAAGCCCGGCTGCGCCGCCACAACCTGGCGGCCTGACCGCCGCAGCGGTTCCGGCACCCGCACCGCACAGCGGATACCGACCGCATCCTGCAGGGGCGGCGCCCCGCCGATGGGTATCCCTGCCCGACCAGCGGAGTTGGGCGCTGTCATCGGCCAATCGAGCCTGCGCGTGCTGCCTGCAGCCGGCCGAGCGAGCGCGACAGGCGCTGCCCGTGGCACACGCTACGTGACAGCCAACTCGAGCAGTGCCGATCGGCCGCATGCGCCGTATGCTCGTGTGGCAAGCGCGCTGGATGCACGCTCCTGTCCCCCCACTGCTTTCCACGTTCTTGGCCGCACCAACACCCCTTGGTCATCCTCAGGTGCACGCCGTGCACCCAGTCTGCGGAGATGGTTATGTCGTATATCGATGGGTTTGTGCTTGCCGTGCCCACGGCCAACAAGGACGCGTTTATCGCCCATGCCCGCATGGGCGATGCGGTCATCATGGAATACGGCGCGCTGCGCGTGGTGGAGTGCTGGGGCGACGATGTCCAGCAGGGGCAATGGACCGATTTCTATCGCGCGGTCGAGGCCACCGAGGACGAAACCGTGGTGTTTTCCTGGATCGAATGGCCGGACAAGGCCACCCGCGACGCAGGCATGCGCAAGATGATGGAGGACCCGCGCATGGACCCGTCGGTCAACCCGATGCCCTTCGACGGCAAACGCATGATCTATGGCGGCTTTGTTCCGACCGTGGTGCTGGGGCAGTCGGCCTGAACACGCGGCGTGCGCTCCAGCCGTAGCGCACCATGCAGTGCGGTGCGGCTGGGAGCATGACGCCGCTGTCGCGCGTCGTGGTGGCTACACTGGCGGCCTGTCGCCGCGTTCGCCGCCAAGGTGGCGCAACCAGGCGAACGCCCTGCCCGACCACCGGAGACTCTGCATGACCGACGCCCCGCTGCTGATTGCCTGCCCAAGCTGCGTGTCAATCAACCGCATTGCGCGGGCGCGTCTGCACGATGCGCCCAATTGCGGCCACTGCCATCGCCCGTTGTTTCTCGGCGCGCCGGTGGCGCTGTCGGCTGTTGATTTCGACAAGCACGCCGTGCGCAGCGAACTGCCGCTGGTGGTGGATTTCTGGGCGCCGTGGTGCGGGCCGTGCCTGAGCATGGCACCGCAATTTGCCGCCGCTGCGGCCACGCTGGAGCCGCAGGTGCGGCTGGCTAAGGTGGACACCGACCTGCATCCGGCGCTGGGCACGCGCTTTGGCATTCGCAGCATTCCCACCCTGCTGGTACTGCGCGGCGGGCACGAGATTGGCCGGCATTCCGGCGCGGTGAGCAGCGCGCAGATCATCAGCTGGGTGCGCTCGGTCCTGAGCCAGGGCTGAGATGAGAACGCCAAGCGGCGCATCCACGCCGCTGGCTTGGCCGACATACCAGGCAAGGCCGCGACGGCTGCGCCGCGGCCTTGCCACAGGCAGGCGTTACTGCCAGTTGACGTTCACCGACACGCCCACGATGCGCGGTTCGTTATAGACCGCGGCCATATAGTTTTCGATCACACCCTTGACGTTCTTTTCGTTGGTGATGTTGCGTGCGAATGCCGCCACCTCCCACGCACCATAACCGCCGGTATAGCCAAGCTTGAGGCCGCCTTCGAAGTTGCCGTCGGCACGGAACTCGGTGGAGTCGTACAGCACGAAGCTGGTCTCGCCTTGCTTGTTCCAGTCGGTGGACACGAAGAACGCGCCATCGTTACCCACCGGGATGTCGTAGCGCGCGGCCAGGTTGAGGTTGTACTTGGGCGCGTTGGGCAGCGGGTTGCCGTCGATTTGAGCGAAGGTGTTGGCACCGACGCGGATGGTGGGGTCGTTGACCGTGCACACCACCACGCCATTGAGTGCGCAGGCCTGTGCATAGACGCGCTTGTCGTGGATTTCGCTGTGCAGCAGGCTCAGGCCGGCAGTGAGCGACAGGTTGGAAATCGGGCGCCAGTCCAGATCCGCTTCCAGGCCGTAGGCCTTGGCCTTGTCGGCGTTGAACAGCACGCCGTTGCCGTCCGAATCGTTGCCGTTGAGCTGGATGTCATCGACGGTGTAGGTGAAGCCGCTGACATTCAAACGCAGGCGATTGTCGAACAGGCTGCTCTTGATGCCGGCTTCCCAGGACAGGATGGTTTCCGAATCGGCAGTGGTGAAATCGGAATTGAACACCGCGCTGCGGCCCTGGATGGTGGGGCCACGGAAACCGCGCGCCACACGCGCATACACGCTCAGCTCGGGATTGATCTCATACATCGCGCTCAGATCCCAGCTGGGCTGGGTGTCGGACAGGCGCACGTCGCGCCGGCCGCGGTAAGTCACCGCACCGGCGGCGGTATCGGCGGTCTTGAGCAGGCGGGTTTCCTTGGTGTCCTTGGTCTGGCGGATGCCGGCGGTCAGCGTCAGTGCGTCGGTGGCCTTGTAGCTCAGCTGACCGAAGCCGGCCCACGAGGTGTTGGTATTGCGCAGGCGCACCCAGTTGTTGGGATTGCGCGCGGCGGTGCGCAGGAAATACGCACGCTGATAGAAATCGGTGGTGTCGCGGCCATCGAAATAGAACGCGCCCACCTGCCATTGCAGTGCCTGGTCGCCTTCGCTGGCCAGACGCAGTTCCTGGGTGTACTGGTCCAGGTCCCGGATCTGCCCCATCGATTGGCCGAACCCGTTCGGCACGCCGTTGACCGGATAGTTGGCCGCCGCGCCGCCATCGGTGTCGCCACGGCTGTAGCCGGAGGTGGTTTCGTAGGCGGTGATCGAGGTCAGCGAGACGCCGCCGAAGTCGTAGATCGCCTTGAGTGAGCCGCCATCGGTCTTATAGGCCTGCGGATTGTCGTTGGCTTCGTCGTAGGCCACGCGGTCGCGCGGCACGTCCACCTTGTCGCTGCCGCGGGTGACCGCATTGCGCAGGAACAGCGTGGAGGTGCCGTCGTAATCGCGCGTGTGCACCGAGCCCAGCAACGAGAACGCGTCGTTGGGCTTCAACAGCACCTGCAGGCGCGCGTTGCGGTCGTTGTAGCCGCCCATCGCATCCTTGCGCGGGGTACGCGTGCCATCGGCGCTGCTGCCGGCGAAGGTGTTGTCCACCCAGTCGTCGCGGTGCTGGTACAACGCCGAGACGCGGAACGACAGCACATCGTTGATCGGGCCGCCGAAGCCGGCATCCAGCGATACGGTGTTGTAGCTGCCGTAGCTGGCATCGACGCGGCCGGTATAGGTGTCGCCCGGCTTGACGGTGTCGAACTTGACGATGCCGGCGGTGGTGTTGCGACCGAACAAGGTGCCCTGCGGGCCGCGCAGCACTTCGACCTGGTCCACGTCGTAGACCGGGTTGGACTTGAGCACCACGTGCTCCAGCACCACATCGTCCTGGATGATGGACACCGGCTGCGAGGCGCCCAGATAGAAGTCGATGTTGCCCAGGCCGCGGATATAGAAGCGCGGGAAGATGCGCCCGGTGGTGGTCTCGGCATAGAAGCCCGGCACGCGGCCGGACAGCGCCAGCAAGGTGTCGTCGCCACCAGCGGTGTACTGGCGCATGGCCGCGCCCTGCACCACGCCCACCGACACCGGAACCTCCTGCAGGTTCTGCTCGCGGTGCTCGGCGGTGACGGTCACCGCATCCAGTGCCGTCGGGCTGCCCTCGCCCTGGGTCGTCGGCGCCTGCTGCGCCGCGGCGGCCGCGGCCATCGAAGCCAGCAACAGGCCGGCGCAGGCGCGTGCCAGCGGCGTGCGCTGCAATGCGGTGCGGCTTCGCACGGCGTGCAAGGTAGCGGGCGTCAGCGACGGCGAGACAGGCGAGTACAACGACATGCGGGTGGGTCCTTGGGTGAGTGACGCGAGAATGAGTCCGTTCGGCATGGGCATGCCGGAAGGGGGCGCAGCATGGCGCCGCGCGCACGATATGTCAGCAATGTTGCAGCGAAGTGGCAGCCACGACCGCCCCCGCCCAGCGGCCGTGGTACAGGCAGTCATGCCGGGGTGCGATGGCACATCGTCGCGCCCCGTCCTGCCACGAAGTGTCATGCTGCCGCGGGGCTGGCGCCGGGCCAGCACAACGCATGGGGAAGCGGTCTTGAAACGCATCGGATGGATGTTGGGCATGCTGGCCAGCGTGAGCTGCCAGCTGGCATATGCCGGCAGCGCGCTGGTCACCCGCGTGGACTACCAGGGCGATGACGGCGGGCCACTGCCCACCCAAGCCCGGTACCGCAACCCGGTGCTGGCCGGCTTTTATCCCGACCCGTCTGCGATCCGGGTCGGCGACGACTTCTACCTGGTCAACTCCACCTTCGGCTATTTTCCTGGCCTGCCGGTGTTCAAGAGCAGCGACCTGGTGCACTGGACCCAGATCGGCAACGCGATTGATCGGCCGGACCAGATCGATTACGGCCGCGACGAACTGACCCGCGGCCTGTTCGCCGCCAGCATCAGCCACCACGACGGCACCTTCTACATCGCCAACACCTGTTTCTATTGCGATGGCGGCAACTTCCTGATCACCGCCAAGGACCCGGCCGGGCCCTGGTCGGATCCGGTGTGGCTGGATGCCAAGGGCATCGACCCCTCGCTGTTCTTCGACGACGACGGCAGCGCCTGGCTGGTCAACAACGACGTGCCCGCCGGCAAGCTGCGCTACGACGGCCACCGCGCGATCTGGTTGCAGCGGCTGGATCTGGCCAGCATGAAACTGACCGGCACGCGCCAGGTGATCGTGGATTCCGGTTTCAAGCCCGCGACCAATCCCGAACACATCGAAGGCCCGCACCTGTTCCGCCGCGACGGCTATTACTACCTCACCGCGGCCGAAGGCGGCACCGGCGAGCAGCATGCGCAGATGATCTACCGCAGCCGCCAGATCACCGGTCCCTACGAGCCCTGGAGCGGCAACCCGGTGCTCACCCAGCGCGACCTGGACCCAAGCCGCAGCGCACCGATCACCTCGGCCGGGCATGCGCAGTTCGTCGAGCTCAAGGACGGCTCGTGGTGGGCGGTATTCCTGGCCACCCGTCCGTACCAGGGCAACCAGTACAACCTGGGCCGGGAAACCTTCCTGTTGCCGGTGACCTGGCGTGACGGCTGGCCGGTAGTGCTGCCGCATGGCAGCGCGGTGCCCCCGGTCGCCACCCGTCCGTCCTTGCCCACTGGCACGCAGGCCCTGCCCACCAGCGGACCGATGCAGTGGAGCGAGCGTTTCCAGGATGCGCGGGTACCGATGCAGTGGATGACCATCCACCCGCCGACCCAGCCGTGGTACCTGCCTGGCCCGCAGGGCTTGCGCATCACGCCGTCGAAGGTGGCGCTGGGCGATCTCGGCCGTGGCCAGCCGGCGTACCTGGGGCACCGCCTGCAGCATCACCACGCCACTGTCGTTGCGCAGGTGGATGGCAGCACGCTGACACCCGGCGAGCAGGCCGGCCTGGCTATCGTGGCCAAGGAAAGCCACTTTCTGGCGGCGATGCTGGTACGCGACGATGCGGGCGCCGCAGTGGTGCTGTATCGCCGCGCCGGGCTGCAGGACCCAGGCATCGGCACGGAGCTGGCGCGTGCACCTCTGCCCGACGCGACGCAACCGGTGCAGCTGCGCTTCGCGCTGGATGCCGCGCGACTGCATGTGGATTACGCCATCGGCACCGGCCAGTGGCAGACCTTGCTGGAACACGGCGATGCCAGCGTGCTGAGCACCGACACCGCCGGCGGATTCCTGGGCGCCACATTCGGGCCGTACGCGTATTCGCGCTGAGCGCAGCCGCGCATGCCGAGCTACTGATGTGAAGATTGGGGGTTGGGGATTGGATCAGCGATCAGCGATCAGCGATCAGGACGATCGCAAACCAGCCTTGCCGGTGTGCACGGAGAAATGCGATCTACGCAACGCACGCGCGCGAGCGCATCGCGCGCGGCGACCTCGGCCAGGCCCGCGGGGCGGAGCCATGCCGCTGTAGCGCGCCTCTGCACGCACGGCCTCGCTCCGCGTGCACACAGGAAACATCTGCAACAGGCGTCACGCGGCATTTCACGCCCGCTGGTGATCGCAGCATCACGCACCACCAATGTCGAAGGACGCCCCCCTCCAGCGCCACTACCGCATCACCCACCAGCGCCACTGCCGCGCACCGCTCCAGGCACCCCCTCTTGCGCCTGTGCCACGCGTGCGGCCTGGTGATTGCGGCTGATTCGCAGCCAGCCGTCGCTGCGGCCAGGCGCAGCGGCCGCTACGCGCGCGCCAGCGCGCTGCTGTCGAGCATTTGCCCGACGGTATTGAGCAGGTCGTTGAGGCTGAAGGGCTTGGGCAACAGGGCCATGCCGTCGGCCAGGAACTCCTGCCGGGTGATCGCGTTTTCTGCGTAGCCGGTGATGAACAGGATCGGCAGCCCCGGCCGCAACACCCGCGCCAGGTCGGCCATGTCGCGCCCGTTCATGCCCGGCAGGCCGACATCCGACACCACCAGATCGATCGGCACCTCGGTGCGCAGATGGGTCAACGCGCCGTTGGCGTCCTCGGCTTCGAGCACGAGATAGCCGGCATCGGTGAGTACCTCGCTCACCATCATGCGCACCACGTCGGTGTCGTCCACCAGCAGGATGCGCGCATTGTGCGTGCGCGGCGTACTCGGTGCCGGCGCCGGTGGCAGCTCGCTGGCGGTCAGCCCACGCGGCAGCAGCAGCGTCACCGTGGTGCCCTCGCCCACCTGGCTGGTGATGCGTGCGGTGCCACCGGACTGACGCGCAAACCCGTAGGTCATCGACAACCCCAGGCCGGTGCCTTCGCCGATGGGCTTGGTGGTGAAGAACGGCTCGAACACCTGGTTGAGGATGGCCGGCGCGATCCCGCTGCCGTTGTCGATCACCTTCACCGCCACGTACTCGCCGTCGTCCAGCTCCGGATCGTCGAGCGCGGTGTGTGCGGTGGTCTGCACGCGGATGCTGCCCTGGCCCTGCATCGCATCGCGGGCATTGATCACCAGGTTGAGCACCACGTTTTCCAGCTGGTTGGCATCGGCCACCGCCACCAGGGTGGCGTCGGCCAGTTCCAGTTCCAGCACGATGTTTTCGCCGATCGACCGGCGCAGCATGTCTTCCAGCGAACGCACGCGCAGGTTGACGTCGAACGGCTGGGTATCCAGCGATTGCTTGCGCGCAAACGCCAGCATGCGCTGGGTCAATGCCGCCGCGCGGTGCGCCGAGCCGGTGGCGATCTCGGCCAGCCGTGGCACCCGCTCGATGCGGTTGGAATCCACTGCCAGCTGGATCATGTCCAGGCCGGAAATGATGCTGGTCAGCAGGTTGTTGAAGTCGTGCGCGATGCCACCGGTGAGCTTGCCCAGCGCTTCCATCTTCTGCGCCTGCAGCAGCTGGATTTCGGTGCGTTGCCGCTCGGCGATCTGGTGCGCCAGCTCGGTGGTGGCGGTGTCCAGTTCCTGGCGCTGTTCGCGCTCGCGCAGGCGCTGTTCGGTCACGTCCTCGACCATCAGCAAGCCCAGATCCGGCTCGCGGTACGGCGATACCCGCCATTCGGTTTCGCGTGCCCGGCCATTGCGCAGCACGGTCAGGGCGCCGCTCCAACGTTCGCGCTGCTGCAGCGCGGTGGTCAGCGCGTGTACGGTCGCGGACTGGTCCAGCCCGGCGGCCTGGATCGCCTCGGCCGGGCTGACGCTGCCGATCAGGCGCTGGAACGCCGCATTGACCTCGTGCGTGTGCAGCCGCGCATCGACCACCGCGATCGGTGCGCTGATGTGTTCGAATATCTCGCGAAAGCGTGCCTCGCTGGCCCGCAGTTCCTCCTCGGCGTGGCGCGCGCGCAGCAAGGTGCGCAGCGTGGCGACCAGCACGTTCGGGTCCACCGGATGGATCATGTACGCATCGGCGCCGGCATCCAGCCCGGTGATCATGTCGCCAGTGGCGATCGAGGCGGCCGAGACATGCACCACCGGCAATAACGCGGTGCGCGGCTCGGCGCGCAGCGTGCGCACGATATCGAAACCGCTCATGTCCGGCAGGTTGACGTCCAGCACCACTGCAGCGAACGACTGCGCGGCCAGCTTGGCCAGGCCATCGGTGCCGGTGCCGGCTTCTTCGACCACGAACTGATGGTGCTCCAGCACGCGCCGCACCGAATAGCGCGTCACCGCATTGTCGTCCACGACCAGGATGTGGTGCTTACTGCCCAAGTGCCTTCTCCGCTGCCAGCGTCACCGGCAGCACCACGAAAAATTCCGACCCCTGCCCCACCACGCTGTTGATGCCGACCCGTCCGCCGAGCAGTTCGGCGAAGCGCTTGCAGATCGACAGGCCCAGCCCGGTGCCGGTCAGGCGCTTCTGCAACGGCGAGTCCACCTGTACAAAATCCTCGAACAAGGCTTCGTGAAGTTCCGGCGCGATGCCGATGCCGGTGTCCTGCACGCTGAAGCGCACATGGCGCTCGTCTTCCAGCTGCGCCAGCACGCGCACATGGCCTTGCGGGGTGAATTTGAGCGCGTTGGAAATGAAGTTGCGCAGGATCTGCGCCAGCTTCTTGTCATCGGTGTAGAGCATCGGCAGCACCGGTGGATCTTCGAAGATCAAGGTGGTGGTGCCGACATCGGTGAGCGGGCGGAACATGCCGCGCAATGCGGCGAACAGGTCCATCAGGTCGAACCAGCCGGGCGAGATGGTGATGCGCCCGGCCTCGATCTTGGCCAGGTCCAGCAAATCGTCCACCATCTCGCTCAGTTCGCGCGTGGAGGCGCTGACAAAGCGCACCTGCTTGAGCTGCTCGTCGTTGAGCGGCCCGTCCATGCCGTCTTCCAGCAGCCGGGTGATGCTCAGGATCGAGCCCAGCGGAGTGCGGAATTCATGGCTCATGTACGACAGGAAGCGGCTCTTGAGCTCGGATACATCGCGCAACTGCTCGGCCTGCTGGTCGAGCTCGGCGTACAGGGCGAGCACGCCCTGATTGGTTTCTTCCAACTCCTCGCGCAGGGCCTGGTTCTGCTGGCGCAGGGCCTCCAGCTCGGCCAGCGAGTCGCTGGCCGGTACTGCATCGGGTGCGTTCATTGCAGGCCTCCCAGGCGCATGACGAAGACGCAGGCATCGTCGCGGCCGCGCGCGTAATCGCGCGCCAGCACCGCGGCAATGATGCGTGGATGGCGCGACAGCACGCCCGGGTGGTCGCGCAGATTCCAACGCGATTGCAGGCCGTCGCTGTGCATCACCAACACCTTGCCGGCGGCCTGTGGAAAGTCGAAGGGTTGCGCCTTGCGAAACTGCACGCCGACGATGCCGGGATGCGACGGCATGCCGCGCACGCCGTCGCCATCGCACAGCGTCGCGGCGATGTTGCCCACGCCGGCAAAGCGCACCCGGCCGGTTTCACCGTCGAACTGCATCACTGCCGCGGCGCCTCCACGGGTGCCGGACATGGCGGCATGCAGCCGTGCGAGACGCTCGCCGGGCTCGCCGCTGGCCACTGCGGCGGCGCGGGCACCCGCATCGGCGGCATCGGCGGCGCCGGGCCCGTGGCCCAGGCCATCGATCACGGTGACGGTGGCGCGCTGCGCATCGATGCACAGCTGCCAGGCGTCGCCGCAGACGGTTTCGCTGTGCAACGGCAGGCGGATCGCACCATAGGGCAGGTCCGCCGCCATCTCCTGCGTGGCGTACACGCGCGCCAGTACCACCGCACCGGTCGCATCCGAATACGCATCCAGCAGCGCGGCATGCCGCTGCACGGCGCCCAGTCCATTACCCGGCGTGCTGCCGGTGGAATAGCCATCCGGCAGGCAGTCGGCGAGGACGAAGCCAGGGCCGTGATCGAGCGAACACAACTCGACGCCAGGACCGTTGCGGCCGGCCACGCTGCACAACTGCATCTGCCCGCCACCGGCATGGTTGAGCAGGTTGGTGCACAGCTCGGTGGCCACCAGTGCCACGCGCCCGCAGGCGTCTTCGTCAAATCCGCAGGCCTGGGCCAGCGCCACCGCGTCGCGGCGCACCTGTCCCACCTGGGTGGACTCCTCGACGCGGATCACCTGGGTGAGCGCGCCGGCAACCGTCACTTCCATTTGGTGATGGTGATACGGGTGCCCTTGCCGGCTGCACTATCGAGTACGAAATCGTCCACCAGCCGTCGGCTGCCGGACAGGCCCAGCCCCAAGCCACTGCCGGAGGTCCAGCCGTCGGTGAGCGCCAGATCCAGGTCCGCAATGCCCGGGCCTTCGTCGCGAAAGGTCAGCTGCACGCCCTTGCGGATACCGCTTTCGACCAGCGCCCAGTCCATGTCGCCGCCACCACCGTAGATCACGGTATTGCGCGCCAGTTCGCTAGCCGCAGTGACCAGCTTGGTCTGGTCGACCAGCCGCAAGCCGCATTGCACCACCAGCTTGCGCACGGTCTGCCGCGCCAGCACCACATCCTGCTCGGTGCGGACCGGTTGCGAACCGGCGCTCATGACTGCGGGTCGGGTTGTTGCAGCAGGCGCATGCCACGTTCGACATCGAGCGCCGTGCGCACCGACGGCAGGGTCAGCCCCAGTTCGACCAGGGTGATCGCCACTGCCGGCTGCATGCCCACCACCACGGTCCGCGCGCCCATCAGCGCCGCCAGCCCGGAGATGGTGCTGATCATGCGGCCGATGAACGAATCGACGATATCCAGTGCAGAAATATCGATCAGCACGCCGCGCGCGGAGGTGGCGCTGATTTTTTCCGACAGGTCTTCCTGCAGTTGCAGCGCCAGCTGGTCGTGCATATCCACCTGGATGGTGACCAGCAGCAGGTGACCCATGCGCAGGATCGGGATGCGCTCCATGTCAGTCTGCCTTGCTCACGGTCACACCGGTGCGCTTGAGCGCCAGGGCCAGCGCATCGGCCAGATTGGCCTTGGTCACGATGCCCTGCAGGTCCAGCCCCAGATGCACGATGGTCTGCGCGATCTGCGGGCGCACGCCGCTGATGATGGCATCGGCGCCCATCAGCCGGATCGCGGTGACGGTCTTGAGCAGGTGCTGCGCCACCAGGGTGTCCACGGTGGGCACGCCGGTGATGTCGATGATGGCGATCTCCGAGCCGGTGTCGACGATGCGCTGCAGCAGCGATTCCATCACCACCTGGGTACGCTGCGAATCCAGCGTACCGATCATCGGCAGCGCCAGCACCCCTTCCCACAGCTTTACCACCGGCGTGGACAGCTCCAGCATTTCTTCCTGCTGGCGCACGATGATGTCTTCGCGGGTCTTCTGGAACGCCTTGACGGTGTACAGGCCGAGGCGGTCGAGCAGCTCGGACAGTGCCCATAGCTGCTGGCCCAGTTCGTCCGGGGCACTGGCGTATTCGCGCTGCACCAGCGCGAACAACACGCGCTTGAGCGAGAAGATGAAGTTGGCAGTTTCCTGCGAATCGAACCCGCGGGTGGCGCGGTCGCGCGAGAGGGTTTCCAGGAAGCGGCGTACCTCGCTCCACTCGGCGCTGTCCAGGCTGCTGCCATCGTCCTTCAACGCCGCCACCAGCAGATTCAGGAATTGCGCGCTCTGGGTTTCCAGCTCCTGCCGGGACAGGCGTGCGTCGTGACCGACATTGGATGCAAGCCAGGCGGCCAACAAGGCCGGCTCCTGGCCACGAATCGCATCGATCGAGCGCTGCTGCAGTGCCACCATGAGATCACCCGCCAAGAAAGAAAGAGAGGCTGGGCATGCGGGCTGGACTGCGCCCGGATCGACGCGGCGCCCCCACGCCGAAGCGCAGCAGAGTAAAGCAATTCAGTTTCGGCAACCAGCGACCCAACCTGTAGCGGTCATGGGCGGCAGGCTCCTGCAGTTTGACATTGCGGCGACGACGGCGAACGTGCGCCGGCCCACGCCTGCGGACATGCGCCACAAGGGCCCGCTCTGAACCCCCTCACCGTTCGAGCTGTGACACCCACCGGGAGGAATGTCGGCACGGGCTTCAGCAGGTCCATTGCGCAGATTCCCGGGGAACCGGCGTTGCAGGCGCCGATCGCCACGCAGGGCAGCTGTGAGCGCAGTTGCCGGTGGCCTCGTCCTGGACCATCGACGATCCGCGTGAAGCCTACCGCATGGTCGCCGACGGGCACCTGGCGCGGGGGACGGTGGGCCGCGCGTACCTGGCCAACCCGCATTGCCCATAGCAGGCAGCACTGGCACTGGGCGAGGTACGTCTGTCCTGGCAGCTGCCGGCGTTGTACGCGCATTGGCCGGCGCGCTGCGGCGCGCGCAACTGATCGACGGACCAGCCGGGTTGCCGAGCATCGTGGCCCCACTGTGCAAGGCCATCGCGTGGCCGCACGTGCGGGAACAGCGCACAGCCGCGCCAAGCCGGCAGCGGAGGCGCGACTACGCAGTGCGGGCGCACGACACCCCCTGCCCGCCGCCCTGACGCTTCAATCGCCCGTCACCACCCTGGCCGATCCAAGTTGCACGCCCCCCAGGGACCACGGTCTTACAGCCCGTAACGCTCCACCGCTTCCAGATGCGGGCGCGGATCCTGGTCGCAGGCCTCGGCCAGGCGCAGCCAGCACATCGGGTGCGACCAGCGCGAGGTGGTGCAGCGCAGGACGCGATGCAATTCCTGCGGCGACACGTTGTCCGGGAGCGCCACGGTGAACAGCACGCCCGGCAGGCCCGAGGTCGCATCGTCCGGGTCGAAGGCGTCCGGCTGATCCGGATCCATGACACGGTAGTCGCCGCGACTGTGCACCCACATCTTCCAGCCGCGCGTTTCCATGTCCGCACGCATGGCCTCGACCACCTCGTCACCCGGATGCACGCCATCCACCAGCCAGCTGCTGCCATAGCCGCCGCTCTCCAGCACATGCACCTGCGCATACGTCGGCACGAAGCGCTCGCGTTCGGCCTCATCTTCCGGCGCCGGATACAGCAGGTCCGCATCGAACACCACCCAGTCACCGACATGCTGGCGCCGGTGCGCAGGCGCGTTCTCGATGATGCGTGCGGTCACCGGGCCGGTGCGGCGCGCGTAGTAGTCGGCTGCCTCGCCATCGTCCACGCAACGCACGATCACCCAGCCCCAGTCTTCCTCGACAACCCCGCTGGTGCTGCTCAGTTCCATGCCGATCGCCGCAGCCGAGGCCCGCACCGCATCCCAGTCCTGTGCGGCGCTGGCGGCGGTCATATGGTCCCAGTGCGCGGAGCGTGGCTCCTCCATCACCGCGATCAATGTGCGGTAGACCTCGGCGGCCTCGGCAAAGCGCCCGGTGTTGAGATACATGCGCGCCAGCAACCCGCGCGCCCCGTGCGAGCCGGGCGACAAGTCCAGCAAGGCCGTGCACGCCTGTTCCAGCGCAGGCCAGTCGGCCAGCCGCTGGGCAAGCTGCGCCTCGCACCACAGCGCGGCCACCGGTACCTGCGGGCGATAGAGCTGCGCCAGCTTGCGCACGCCGGCGTCGTCGCCACGGCCCAGCAACAAATTCATTAGCCGGAAGGTCGGGCTGGTTTCGCGGTCGGCGTGCCGCTGCACGAATTCCCACAGCAGCGCGATCGCCTGCTCGTCCGCCGCGCAAGCGCTCAAGGCCGATGCCGCGGTATCGACCAGCTCCGCATCGTCGGGACGCTCGGTCACGGCCTGCAGCAACCACTGCGCCTCCCGCTCAGGGTTGCGCACCACGTCTTCGCCCTGCGCGTTCAACCATTCCAGCAGTTGATCGGCCGGCACCGGCGCCGCCTCGCCCGTGGCCGCCGGCGCGATTCGGGCACCCCAACGGTCGAGCGCCTGCGTGGCACCCCGGTCCTGCCGCAACTTGGGCAGGTGCGCGCGGGCGAGCGCCAGATGCCGACGTGCCGTCCACACCGCACCCCGTTGCAGGGCCAGATCGATCGCAAGTTCCGCCGCCTCGATCAAAATGCGATGTGCACCCACCTGCGCGTAATGATCGAGCATCAGCTGGACGCGGCTCCCCAGGTCCCAGGTATTACGTTCGGGCGCACGTGTCACCAGCACCGCCACTGCCCGCAACCAGTGCAGGCGATAGCGTGGCGCCACCTCGCGCCAGGGCAGCAAGGCGTCCATGGCCTCGTCGTCGCGGTTGAGCAGCGCCAGCGCACGCGCTTTCTGCAGACGGCGCGGCTGACTGCAATTGGCCCACTCTGCACCCTCGCGCGCTGCCTCGCGCTCGCGCTGTTCGATCAGTGCCAGCGCCTCGTCTGCGCGCCCCAGCGACAGCAGGATCGAGATCCGCATGTCCGGCACGCCGTCGTAGATCTGGCCACCGTGGGCCACGATGGTGTGCGACTGCTGGTCCAGATAGCTCAGTGCCGCATCGCCGCGGCCATCGTCGAGCAAGGCATCGGCCTTTTCGCAGCTCAGGCACTGGTAGCACGACCAGCTCGGGTCGATACGGCCCAACGTCTCATCGCAGACCTCGATGCGCTCCTGCACCCAGCCCGGTCCATCGATGTTGGCGTAGCACGCCGCAAGATCCTGGGTGACGCAGACCGACTGCGGGCATTCCACTGCGTCGGCACGGTGCGCCCGCTCGAACAGCGCCACCGCATCGCCCAGCGCGCGTTCGCCTTCGCACAGGTTGCCGACCCGGTTGCGCATTTCCCAATGGCCGACAAACACGTCCAGCCACGGATTGGCCAGCGTCTTGCCCAGCGCACGCGCCTCAGGCAGCAAGGCTTCGGCACGTTCGATCTGCAGGTCGCAGATATGGTCGGTCAGGCGCGTCAGCAGCTGCGCGTTCTGCGGCTGCCCGGCTTCGCCCAGGTCGTCCTGCAGTTTTTCCACCCAGTTCCAGATTTCCATCGTACGTCCTTCGGTGCGGCGCTCAGCGCGCCAGCAGTTGGCTCACGGCCTCGGCAAGATCGCCGAAGGCCTTGTTGAGATCGGACCCGCCCGATTCGGCGCCACCGGGCTGCGGTTGCGCGCGCCCCTGTGCCGCGACGATCACCTTCAATGAGCGCAGCAAGCGCGCGGCGACCTCGGCTTGCGGGTTGCCATCGCGCTGTGCGGCCAGCAAGGCCTGCAGCGCGGGGTTGTCCAGATTGAGATACAGCCGCTGGGTCTGACGCGCTTCGATGCGCGCGGTGAACTGCCGCGCCAGCCGCAATGCAGCCGTCGACACCCGCTTGTCGTTTTCGTCCTGTTCCAGCCGGCGCTTGAGCTCGGCCTCGCGATCAGGCACCACCACCAGCGGCAATTCCGCAGGGCTGAAGCGTGCCGGCACCAGCGCTTCGCCATCGCCCAGGTGCTGTTCCAGCCACGCCAGTTCATCGGCCGGCAGACGATCCAGATGGAACAACTGACGGTTGCCATGCTCGGTTCCCAACTCAACCAGGCGCACCCCCTTGGCCTGCGCCCACCGGCGCAGGAACGGCACCACCGCATAGCGGTTGCCATAGGCCACCGGCACGCCCATGGCACGGAACAGCATCTCTTCGAAGCCGCTGTCGCTGTCCAGGATCACGTGCACCGCGCCACGCGCCGGCAACTGCTGCGCCGGCAGGTCGCCCTGCGAGGTCGGTACCCGCACATGTTCCAGCAGCAATTCGAACAGGCGCTCGTCGCACAGTGCCGCGCCCAGCAAGGCCTCGTTATGCCGCAGCAGGATGCGACGCCACGCCTCCGGCTGCTGCCGCGCCACATCCGCCAGCCCCTGCACCAGAGCCTCGGACAGCGCATGTTGCACCGAGCTGTAGACCGCATCGCGCTGCAGGTCCTCGCGGCTTGCCGTCGGCGTCAGGCGATTGGATTCGATCACCCCGCCGATGAAACCGGCCCACGGCGGCAGCAATTCGCGCGCGTTGTCATCCAACAGCATGCCGCGCAGAAACACCGACAGATTGCGGTTATCGCTGGTGCCGTAAGTGGCACCGTCCTGCACCCACAACAGGCCCACCGCATCGCTCCCCTCGTCCGCACGTACCGGCATGCAGCACAAGGGTTCGAAGTTGCGCTCGAAGCGCGCAGCGAACTCGCGCTGCCGGCGCCAGGCCTGTACCGGATGCAGCGGCACCGCGTCATGGGTGCGCCACGGCGGCGATTCGGGATTGATCGGCTGCGTATTGGCGCCAACCCAGATCGGCTCGCGCAACAAGGCGCAATAGCGCGCCAGGATCTCGTGCAGGCGCCCGTCCTGCGCCAATGCCAGGTATTGGTCGTGCAGCTCCAGCACCACCTCGGTGCCCACCTGCGCACGTGCCGGTATCGGGCTCACCGTGTAGTGCTCGGCATTGCTGGAGATGTAGCAATGGCCCAGGGTCGGCGTCTGGTAGGACGTGGTACGCACGGTGACACGGCGTGCCAGCACGAAGGCCGACAGGAAGCCCAGCCCGAACATGCCGATCAGCCCGCTGTCTTCGTGCCCACCCTGGCGCAGCCCGCGGGTATAGCCCACGCCCACGGTGGCCAGGTAATCATGGATTTCCTGCTGGGTGAGCCCGGCGCCGGTATCGACGATGCGCACGACCCCTTGTGCCGGATCGGCCTGCACGTGGATGCGCGATTCCCCCTGCCACTGCGGCTGTTCCAGGCGGCGCCGCAGGATCGAGTCGTGCGCGTTCTGCACCAGCTCGCGCAATGCGACCACCGGCGTGGAATACAGATGCTTGCTCAGGACGGACATCAATCCATTGAGGTCGACGCCTGCGCGGCGGATCTGTGAGGCGTCCGTCGCCTCGGAGATAGGATCTTGCATGATCGTCGTCGTTTCCTTGGCGGCCACGCCCATCCTCGGACGCGCCTCCTGAGTGGCAGTGCGAGCCGGCAAGGATAGCCGCAAGCCATCTTGCACGCACGTCTCACTTGGGCTCCTGCCCTACGTTGCGTGCCGACGACGGCGCCTGCATCAGAGCAGCGAAAAAAACTACTGCGCGGCCGCCAGGCAGGCGTGGCCGGTGTCCGGAATCGGCATGTACCACGGCGTACACCCCGGTTCCTCCGCGCCGTCCGCACCCGCCTGACGACCGCCCGCTACGCTTGGTTAGCCGCTCTTATTGCAGGAAATGCCGCGCACCACGGCCAGGCGCTGCCGCCCGGCCGTGCGCGGCCGACTACCGTTGCAGGGTTTCCATCGGCGCCTCATTGAAATGCTGGCGATACCCCTTGGCGAGCGCTGAACGACTGCCAACGCCCCAGCGGCTGGCCGCCTGCAGCACACTGCCGCAACCGCCCTCGGCCAGCAGTTCGTCGCGGATGCTCTGCATGCGGTAACGCCGCAACACCTGGGTCGGCGACAGCCCGGTGGCCGACTTGAATGCCTGCTGCAGTGCACGCCCGGTCACCCCGATCTGCGCGGCCACTTCATTGATCGACAGATCCGAGCGATGCGCATTGGTGATCATGTAGCTATAGGCACGGCGGTACTTGGCCGGCAGGCGCGCGGAGATATCGTCGCTGACATGCGCCGGCGTGCCGCTCTCCAGCAAGCGCGGCGCCTGCACTTCGCTGCGCAGGCATTGCACCGCACCCAGCGCGTAGCGGTTGTACAGCAGCAAGGCCTGTTCGGTACGTCCCAGCGCCTGGCTGATCTTGGCCTGGCAATACTCGAACTCCAGATTCCAGCGCGGTGCGTGGTGACGGCCGGCACCGGCCAGGGCACGCTCGGCCAGGTCGGCACGACCCACCGCCAGGGCGGCCAGTGCCAGTTCCACCTGCGCATCCTGCCGCGCGCACGGTGGGCAACCGTTGGCTGCCGCCGGCAGGGCATCGATCTGTGCGTCGAAACCAAAGGTGTCGCCGCCGGCAATCCGCAGCAGGTTGCGGACATGCCGCATCCGCTGCGCAAGCACCGGCATGCTTTCGGCCAGATCGGCGATGCAGGCGCGCAGCTCGCTCGGTTCGAACGCATGGGCGGCGTCTTCCTGGCGCAGCGTGGCCTGCCAGAACACGTGGTCGCTCATGCGGTCAGCGCGGCGGATACGCAACTGCGCGATCATGTCCAGGCGTAGCGCCGTGGCGATCCGCAGCCAGTCGGATGCACCGCTTTCCAGCTCCGACAGCACTTCGTGGGCACGCTCGAGCGTTTGCAGGGCCAAGGTGCTCTGCCCGAGGTGGAAATGGGTCAAGGCCTTGCCGAGCAAGCCTTCGCCACCCAGGCAGGCCGGCGTGTCGCGGTCCATCGCAAGCTGCGCAAAGCAGTTCAACGCGGCGCTCAGCCTGCGCTGGCTCAGCATCAGCCAGGCAGTATTGCGGCACGACAGCAGGCGTAGCTGGCGCTGATGCCCGCGCATCGCCTTCAAGGCATGCCGGTAGGCGTCTTCAGCTTCTTCTTGATATTCGAGTATCAACAACGCATCGCCACTGGCACCGAGCAGGCTGACTTCATCGTCAGTCCCTTCGGGCGTTCCCTGGCCGTCACGGCGTTGTTGAAGATGTTGCAGACCTTGCGGCCAGGCACCAACCAGCATCCTGCTTGTATAGGTAGGAAGACGATCTGCATAGGACAACGCGGAGATCGCTGCGAAGTAGGTGGAAAGGATCATGCCGGGCTCTCTCATAGGGGGATGAGCAAAAGACAACAACGCGCCGGTCTCGCTGGCGCAAACGATTGTATGCAGGGGATCCAATGGAATTTCTCACCCGAGAGCACCGCAAAAATCAAAAAATCTCACTCTGTCTTCCTGCACGTCGGCCGTGCGTTCTTGCATATGCCGAAGTCTTTCGCGAGCGAGGAACATAATGTCCAGCGCTGGACATCACTCATCATTCGAGTGGGTATTGAATAAGCGCGATGACTGCGCGCTGCGCGGTGTTCCGGCAACGTCTGCCAACGCGCCGCTTCGAGGCGGATATCCCTGCGTTGCCGATCGCCAAGCGTCTTGCATGCGGCGCCAGATACGGGGCGGGGCGCCCGCGCCGCGGGCGATGGGCTGGGACCGTGCGGCTGGCCATCCACCGCATGCAGCTATTCCATACAGGCGGCGGGACCATCCGAATCGCAATACCTTGGTCTAGACCTCTGCAGACCAATTTGGGCCCCCTTTGCCCGGATCTGCGAACAGGCTTGAGATCCAAACAACGCCGCGATAGCCGCTTGTACCGCTACTTTGTTCAGCCCATGCCCTAACCGTAAGAGCAGCTGCACGCGTAGATGAGCGCAGGTTAAAGCGCGCCTACCCAAACCCGAAGAAAAGTGCGCAGCAGTGAAACTTTTTGCCTTTGGAATGGTACATACCATTCGTCTGACCTCGGTCGGACGCCCCCCCCCTGGCAGCCCGGATGGTCTGGCGATGCACCTCTCTATACATGTGGGTTTCACCTTGGCGCCTGCGGTCCGTCGCCGGCATCCCACGCACGACTGGTACGTGTGCCGTCATGGGAAGGCCGGCTGATGCACGGCAATCCTCCGCTCGGCACGCAAGGATCGGCGTTCCTGTTGACGCAGGACGCGCGTCTGGCCTCGCAGGTCAATGCGAGCCTTGCCCCGCTGGGTCCACAGTTTGCGGTGTTCTCCGACGAGCTTGAGCTGCTGCGCTCCTTGCGGCATTCGCCTTGCGAGCTGCTGATCTTTGATGCGACCTGTGTCACTTCGGACGACAGCTCGGTGCTCGCCTGGCAGCGCTGCCATAGCGGCCAGCCCACCCCGTTGATCGTGCTGGGACGCTTCGACAGTCCCGACGATATCCTGGCCTGGTATCGTGCCGGCGCTCAGGAAGTGTTAGCGCTCCCATTCAACTCGCATGAGCTGCAGGTTCGCTCGGCGCTGGCGATCTCGCCGGTGGCCCACACCTGCCAGGAATCGCAACATCTCAGTGTCGGCCCGTATCACCTGATCCGCGAAGAGAACACCGTCTATCTGCACGGCAAGCCGATTGTGCTGACGGCACGCGAGTTTTCGATTGCCTGGCTGCTGTTCTCCAGCCCCGGCGTCTGTTTCCGTCGCTGCCAGTTGGCCAAAGCCGTCTGGGGCAGCCATACCGAGTTCACCGATCGCACGATGGAGCAGCACATCTACAAGCTGCGCAAGAAACTGCAGCTGTGCAACCACAGCGGGGTCGTCCGCATCAGGACCGTGTACTCGCACGGCTACAAGCTGGAACTCGCCTCGCAGGACAGGGATCCACTGATACCAGACAAGAGCAGCAGCCCAAGCACCGCCCATCATGCGGCTGCCTGCTAACGACGCTTTCGCACGTTGGGCGCTGGCCACGCGTTACATCGCCTGCCTGCCGTAATGCCGTGAGCTTCGCCCAGTGGCGATGTAGCAGCCTGATTGGGTGTTTCGGCGTCACCGCGCCAGCAGAGCCGTTCGCTCAATCGAAGTTGCAGGCCATCCGAGCGCCAGGCGCCTTGGTCCAGCGCGGCATACGATTGAAGCGAACAGCGACAAACTTGCATCCGGCCTTGCTAACGGCCAGGTCAAGGATCAATCCAACGTCGGCGCAACGCATCGGCACTACGTCGCTGCAGCACAGGTGTGCCGTGCCTGAAGATGGCGTTATGTTCGCCGCACTCGTGCAGCCAGCTGCAATGCAGGAAGCTGCGGCACGCTATCGATGGTGGGAGCGGCCATGCCATGGCATTCGCATCTCGCGCTCTGCCGCCAGCGATCGCATAAACGACAATGGCGCAGGGAAGCCCTGCGCCATTGCTTGGATCGAACCTGATGCGTAACGCGGATTACTTCGGGCTCTCGCCATACTGGTTCGGGCCGGGGGTGCCTTCCAGGCACATGAAAACCAGTACGATAAACCCACCGATGTAGGGCACGAAGCTGATCAGATAGAACCAGCCGGACTTGTTCTGGTCGTGCAGGCGGCGAACGGTCACGGCAATGCTTGGCACGATCAGTGCCAGCACGGCGATACCGATCACGGCTCCCACCAACCATGCCAGCGGACCGGGACCGCTATCGTTGCCCATCACCGCTGCTGCGATGGCAAACAGGGTGACCAACACGGCCAGGATGATCACCTGCAACAGCATGAACATCCAATATTCCTTGCGACGCGAGCGACCTTGAAAGTCGGCATAGCGCTTGAGCGGCAACAACATCCATTCCATCGTGGTTCTCCAGTTCGAGCAGTCAGCGGTCTTTGTGATCCGGTGCACAGTGCAACGGGCCGCGCATGGTGCCATAGCCGCTGTCTGGTGAAAACGGTTTCTTCATACCCAAAACGCAGCTACGAGCGGCCAGCCGACAGACGGTCACAGGCACCGATCAGGTCGCGCCAGCTACGCTGGGCGCGATCTGTCAGGCGGAACGATGTGGCTCAACCTGCCCATCGGCAGCGTTCACTTAATCCGCCGCCGCCTCCAGCGCCTGGCTCAACCGCTCCACCGCGATGATCTCCATGCCCTTGATGCTGGCCGTCTTCGGCGCATTGGCGCGGGGCACGATCGCGCGCTTGAAGCCATGCGTGGCGGCCTCCTTCAAGCGGTCCTCGCCGTTGGGCACCGGCCGTATCTCGCCGGACAGCCCTACTTCGCCGAACGCGATGGTTTTCTCGGACAACGGCCGGTCGCGCAGCGAGGACAGTACCGCCAGCAGCACCGGCAGGTCGGCTGCGGTCTCCTGCACGCGGATGCCGCCGACCACGTTGACGAACACGTCCTGGTCGCCGACCACGATGCCGCCATGGCGATGCAGCACCGCCAGCAACATCGCCAGCCGGTTCTGTTCCAGCCCCACCGCCACCCGGCGCGGGTTGGACAACGGTGAGGCGTCCACCAGCGCCTGCACTTCCACCATCAATGGCCGGGTGCCCTCGCGGGTCACCATCACGCAGCTGCCCGGCTGCTGGGTGCTGCCGCCGGACAGGAAGATTGCCGAGGGGTTGGAGACCTCTTTAAGCCCCTTCTCGCCCATCGCGAACACGCCGAGCTCGTTGACCGCGCCGAAGCGGTTCTTGAACGCGCGCAGCAGGCGGAACCGGCTACCGCTCTCCCCTTCGAAGTACAGCACCGCATCGACCATGTGTTCGAGCACACGGGGGCCGGCGATGCCGCCTTCCTTGGTGACATGGCCCACCAGGAACACCGCCGTACCGGTTTCCTTGGCAAACCGCACCAGCCGCGCCGCGCTCTCGCGTACCTGGCTGACCGATCCCGGCGCTGCGGTCAGCGACTCGGTCCACAGCGTCTGCACCGAATCGGCCACGATCAGCTTCGGCCGCGCCACGCTTGCATGCTGCAGGATGTGTTCGATGCCGGTTTCGGCCAGCGCATTCAAGCCTTCCAGCGGCAGATCCAGGCGCACCGCGCGCCCGGCAACCTGGGCCAACGACTCCTCACCGGTGACGTAGAGCACCGGCAACGTGCCCGCCATGCTGGCCAGCGCTTGCAGCAGCAGGGTCGACTTGCCGATTCCGGGGTCGCCGCCAATCAGCACCACGGCCCCCTCGACCAACCCGCCGCCCAACACCCGGTCGAACTCGCCGATGCCGGTGGACACGCGCGCCTGCTCGGTCTGCTGCACATCCTTGAGTGCCATGATCTTGGGCGCTTCGGCCTTGCCGGCCCACCCGCTCCGCCGCGAGGCAGCCGGCGACGCCTTGCCGCCAGGGGTCGCGCTTTCCAGCACGATTTCGCTGAGCGTATTCCACACCCCGCATTCGGTGCACTGCCCCTGCCATTTGGTGTACTCGGCGCCGCATTCGCCGCAGACATAGGCCGTCTTCGCCTTCGCCATTTCGCTATTGCCTGTTTCCGGAAGCTGCCAGCATAGTGGCTGGCCGTCTCAAAAGACGCGACCACGTGGCTGTGCGGAAGCACACTGCCTGCACCAACGCGCGCAGCACCCGCAGTGCGCCTGCGATTCACCATCGTCGCGCGGGCGACTCACTGACACCCTAGGCCACTGCCACGCGTACATGGGCGCTGCATGCCTGCACTCGAGCACTTTGAGTGCGTTACGAAGCGAGGGATCCTGCAGTCATCACAACGCGACGCAGCCAGCTACTTTTTTCGACTGCTGCAGGCCCATCAATGGAGCTCGCGCATGCACGTGGACCCACCTTGCAACGCTTGTGGTCGTTCTGGGCGCTTCACATCCCCCTGCTTGAATCGCTTGTAGCGTCGTTGCGGAGATCGACCGCGCGCTCGTGGATTGGCGGCATCGCGCATGAGAGGGTCGACCTCTTCACTGCAGGTTGGCAAACCACTGCAAGTCAGCAATCAACGGACGAGGCCATCATGAAACTCCTCATCATTATGCTGTTCGGATTATTCGGGCTTGCCCATGCGGGCGCGGCGCGCGCCGATGGGTGCGGCGGCAACCTCATCGACCAAAAGCCGGTGAGCATCGCAGGCGAAAGAGTCGGCGAACTACAGCTGTACTACAACAGCGGCAATGGCAAAAATTGCGCGGTTTTCGCGCATCTGGGTTCCACGCGTGGGAAGCCGTTGGTCACCAGCGTGGAGGTGTACGTCTGCAAGCCCAACCGTACCAATTGCGGTGTGTGGCAGTGGGATCCGTGGTGGGATCGCGACGATGGAACCTATGCCTATCAGGCAGGCCCGGTACGCATCGACGGACGCGACAAATGCGTACAGGCAATGGGATACCTGGACTACAAGGGACAAACCGGAGTTGCCGTCTCCGGCGTGCATTGTCGCTAGCAGAGCCCCCCTCGCGGCACGAGCGCTACATGTAATAACGGCGACGTTATCGATTACCGATAGCGGGCGAGAACGCTTCTATGGCAAACCAGGACGGGCAGGCGGCGTGCCAGCGTCGCCTGTCCGAATGAATCACCCGTTGGCCCGGCGACGCAAGACGCAACACCGAGCCAACGGATGACGACGTGGCACGTCGCGCTCAGCGCGCCTTATACAACTCGCTCAAGCGGTCAGGCTTGCCGGCAATACGCTCCAGGTGCGGATACAACAGACCGCCGTGGTAGTCGAGGCGCACGGTGTCGTAACGGTCGCCGCGCTTGACCAGCAAGTCGATCGGGGCCGTTGCGCCCTTGGCCGCCTTGATGGCGTCCTTGATCACTTCACCGCTGAACGCGCGGCCGTTGACGGCAACGATCGTGTTGCCGTTGATCAGGCCTGCATTGAATGCCGGGCCGTCCCACAACACCTCGTTGATTTCGCCGGACCCTTCCAGCGACAGACCCAGCGAATAGGTCAGGCTGACGTCGTTTTCGTTGCTCTCGTAGGTCTTGGTGGCCAGGTTCGGTTGGTCGGTGTAGACCAGCTTCCAGCCATTGGCCTCGATGCCGCCGTTCAACGAGCCATGCCCGTCCATGCGGCTGCGCAACAGGCTGGCCCAGTCGTAGGCGGCCACGCCATTGAGGGTGGCGACGATGTCGTCGAATGTGTACGGATTGACGTCCCAGTCGCCATTCTTCATGCCGAAGAAGGCCTTGCCGAAGTCGTCGATCGAGCGTTTGTTGTTGGTCAGCTCGCGCAGCTTGCTGTCCACTTCCAGCCACATCATCTGGCCGCCGGAATAATAGTCCTCGCTCATTTGATAGCTACGGTAGGCCTTGGGCCGGCGCATCGACATGGTGGGGTCATTGGTGGTGTCCTGCACCGTGCGCCAGGCCATGCCCGGGCGACCACGCTCGTAGGTGGCTGCAACGCCGGCCAGCATGTCGCGGGCCTGGTCCTGCGTCCACAATCCCGAACGTGCCGCCATCACCTCGCCCCAGAACTGGGTCTGGCCTTCGTACAGCCACAGCAGGCTGTCGCCCATGGGCACATTGAAGTTGGGCGTGGCCAAGTCGGCGCCGCGGCGATATTTGCCGTTCCAGGAGTGGTTGTATTCGTGCGCCAGCAGGTCGCGCATGATCCAGCTCTTGTCCCACTCGGTGAAGTAGTTGGTCGGGCCGCTGTTCTCGCTGGAACGGTGATGCTCCAGGCCGATGCCGCCCAGCTTCTTGGTCAGCGCCAGCAGGAATTCGTAATGATCGAAATGCCGTGCGCCGTACAGTTTGTCCATCTGCTGCACCAGCGCCGCATGCGCCTTGATCTGCTCGGGCTTGGCCTCCAGCGCCTTGGCCTCGTCGGCAAACACGTTGAGGTAGACCGGCTGCTTGCCGGTGCTCAGCTCCACCCGCTTGTAGTACTTGCCGGCAAACATCGGCGAGTCGACCAGGTCGTCGAAGTCGATCGGTTTGAAGGTAACCGTGTCGCCCACGCGGCGATCGGTTTCAAGCGCGGTGGCATAGCTCCAGCCAGCCGGCAGGGTGACGCTGGCCTGCGCCTTGATGTTGCGCGCGAAATATCCGGCCGGATAGATCGCCGTGGTGTTCCACTGCAGGTTGAGCATTTCCGGGGTCATCATCACCCGGCCCTGGTTGCCGGCCTGCGGCGAAAGGAACTTGAACTCGGCCGTCAGCTCGGTCGCGCCCTGGGGCACATCCACCTTGAACGCATAGACGTCGAATTGATCGCGAGTCCATGGCACTACCTTGCCGTCGACCTTGACCACCAGCCCGGCCAGTTTGTCGATCGGTCCGGTCGGCGAATGGTTGCCGGGAATCCACTGCGGGTAGAGCAGCGTCATCGGGCCCGGCTTGGCCGGCATGCTGGTCTTGACCTTGAAGATGCGGTGGGCCAGGTCGGTGGCATCGACGTCGATCTTCAGCGTGCCCTCGAACGGCACGTCCTGCGGCTGCGCGGTTTGCGCTGCGGCGGGCAAGGACAGCGCTGCCAGCAGCGACACGGACAACAAGGTGGGCATCTTCATCGCAACTCCGCAGGTGACCTGGAACAGGCAAGCCACGATGCTAAGCGCCAACCGGGCGTTACCCGTATGCCATTGGTCATGCCACAGGCCATGGACGGGCAAAAAAAAGCCGCCAGTGACTGGCGGCTTCCTTCGATCCGGCCTGCGGCCGTCTCAATGCATCATGTTGACGTTCATGTTGTGCAGCACCCACAGCGAACCGACGATCACGATGCCGATGATCAGCAACGAGAACAGGCCCACCTGCACGTTGGAGCGCTGCTCCGGCGAGCGGTCCATGTGCAGGAAGTACACCATGTGCACCAGCATCTGCACGGCAGCCATCAGCGAGATCACGATAACGGTCACGCCCTTGGAGAACGCGCCACTCATCACCATCGCAAACGGGATGACGGTGAGGATCACGGCCATGACGAAGCCGATCAGGTAGGACTTCAAACCGCCGGCGTGCGCGTCGGCGGCATTTTCGGGGTGGTGGTGATTGGCCATTACAGCGCTCCCAACAGATAGACGACGGTGAACACACCGATCCAGATGATGTCCAGGAAGTGCCAGAACAGGCTCAGGCACGCCAGACGCGTGCTGTTGCGCGCGGTCAGGCCATGCTTGGAGATCTGGATCACCAGCACCGCCATCCACAGCAGGCCCGAGGCCACGTGCAGGCCGTGGGTACCCACCAGGGTGAAGAATGCCGACAGGAACGCGCTGCGTCCCGGGCCAGCGCCTTCATGGATCAGGTGGTTGAACTCCCACACTTCCATGCACAGGAAGCCGATACCCAGCAGCGCGGTGACGGCCAGCCAGCCGTACAAGCCGCCCATCTTGCGCTTGTGTGCGGCAATCATCGCAAAGCCAAAGCTCAGGCTGCTGAACAACAGCAGGAAGGTTTCCACCAGCACGAACTTCAGATCGAACAGCTCCTTGGCGGTCGGCCCATCCACCGTGGCGCCGGAAAGCACCGCATAGGTGGCGAACAGTCCGGCGAACAGCAGGCAGTCGCTCATCAGGTAGACCCAGAACCCGAAGACGGTGTTGCCACCGGCGTCGTGATGCGCGTGGTCGTGATCGTGGCCGCCCGCGTGGGCGGCGTGGTCAAGCGTGGTCGAAGAAGCCATGGTCATACCACCTTCGCGGCCTGCGCCGCCTGTTGCTGTTCGAGCAGGGCAAAGCGTGCGTTTTCGATGCGCTCCACTTCTTCTGCCGGCACCCAGTAATCGATGTCGTTATCGAAGGTACGCGCGATGAAGCTGCCGATCATGCCCACCAGGCCGATGATGGCCAGCCACCAGATGTGCCAGATCAGACCAAAGCCCAGCAGCACGCTGAAGGCACCCATGTAAACGCCGGCACCGGTATTGCGCGGCATGTGGATGGCTTCGTACCTGGATGGACGCACCCAGCCCTTGCCATTCTGCTTGTCGGCCCAGAACTGATCGCGGTCGTCGATGTGCGGCAGCACGGCGAAGTTATAGAACGGCGGCGGCGAGGAGGTAGCCCACTCCAGCGTGCGGCCATCCCACGGATCGCCGGTGTAGTCCATGTGTTCCTTGCGCTTCCACACGCTGTAACCGATCTGCACCAGGTTCAGGAAGATACCCAGGCCAATGATCGCAGCGCCCACCGCGGCGACATACAGCCACGGCGCCCACTCGGGATGGTTGTAGGTGTTCATGCGACGCGTCATGCCCATGAAGCCGAGCACGTACAGCGGCATGAAGGCCACGAAGAAGCCAATGATCCAGCACCAGAACGAAGCCTTGCCCAGCTTTTCGTTGAGCTTGAAACCGAACGCCTTCGGGAACCAGTAGGTCAGGCCCGCCAGGTAACCGAACACCACGCCGCCGATGATCACGTTATGGAAGTGGGCGATCAGGAACAGGCTGTTGTGCAGCACGAAGTCCACGGCCGGAATCGCCAGCATCACGCCGGTCATGCCGCCGATGGTGAAGGTGATGATGAAGCCGATCGTCCACAGCACCGGCGAGGTCATGTGCACGCGACCGCGGAACATGGTGAACAGCCAGTTGAAGATTTTCACGCCGGTCGGGATCGAGATGATCATCGTCGTGATGCCGAAGAAGGCATTGACGTTGGCACCCGAGCCCATGGTGAAGAAGTGGTGCAACCACACCACGAACGACAGCACGCCGATGCACGAGGTGGCATACACCATCGAGGTGTAGCCGAACAGGCGCTTACGGCTATAGGTGGCGATCAACTCGGAGAAGATGCCGAACGCCGGCAGGATCAGGATGTAGACCTCCGGGTGACCCCAGATCCAGATCAGGTTGACGTACATCATGGCGTTGCCGCCACCGTCGTTGGTGAAGAAGTGCGTGCCCAGGTAACGGTCGGCACCCAGCAACGCCAGCGCCACGGTCAGGATCGGGAACGCAGCGATGATCAGGATGTTGGTGATCAGCGCGGTCCAGGTGAAGATCGGCATGCGCATCAGGGTCATGCCCGGCGCGCGCATCCGCATGATCGTCACGAAGAAGTTCACACCGGTCAGCAAGGTGCCCAGTCCGGAGATCTGCAACGCCCAGATGTAGTAATCGACGCCGACCCCCGGACTGTATTCCAGCCCCGACAACGGCGGATACGCCAACCAGCCGGTCTGCGCGAATTCACCAACGCCCAGCGAAATGTTGATCAGCGCCGCGCCGGCCACGAACAGCCAGAAGCTCAGCGAGTTCAGGAACGGGAACGCCACGTCGCGCGCACCGATCTGCAGCGGCACGATCAGGTTCAACAGGCCGGTCATGAACGGCATGGCCATGAAGAAGATCATGATCACGCCGTGCGCGGTGAAGATCTGGTCGTAGTGATGCGGAGGCAACACGCCCTCACCGCCACCGCCGGCCAGGGCCTGCTGGGTGCGCATCATCGCCGCATCGGCGAAACCGCGCAGCAGCATGACCAGCGCCACGATGATGTACATCACGCCGATGCGCTTGTGATCCACCGAGGTGAACCACTCATTCCAGAGATAGCCCCACAGCTTGTACTTGGTGATGGCGCCCGCAATCAGCAGGCCGAGCAAGCCGGCACCACCCAGCGCGACCATGATGATCGGCTCGTGGTACGGAACCGCCTCGATCGTAAGTTTGCCTAGCATCACTTGTCTCCAGAAGTGCACATGGCGACCGGCTCTGCAGCCGATGCCTCCTGGTCCCCGTGGCCTTTGCTATGGCCCGGACCATTCATGTATTTGTCGACCAGTGAGCGGAACATGCCGTCCTGCACCGACGAGTAGTAGGTGACCGGATACTGTTCCTTGTCGTTGCGATTGGCAGCCAGCACCTGATATTCGGCGGCATTCAAGGACGTCTGCGATGCCTTGACCTTGGCCACCCATGCATCGAAACCGGCCTGGTCGACGGCATGCGCCTTGAAGCTCATCTTCGAGAAGCCGTGACCGCTGTAGTTGGTCGACAGGCCGAAGTATTCACCCGGCTCGTTGGCCACCAGATGCAGCTTGGTTTCCATGCCCGCCATCGCGTAGATCATGGTGCCCAGGTGCGGAATGAAGAACGAGTTCATCACCGTGTCGGAGGTGATCTTGAAGTTCAGCGGCGTGTGCACCGGGAACGCGATCTCATTGACCGTGGCGATGTTCTGATCGGGGTAGATGAACATCCACTTCCAGTCCAGCGACACCGCTTCGATGTTGATCGGCTTGACGTCCGAATCCAGCGGCCGGTACGGGTCCAGCGCATGCGAAGAGCGCCAGGTCAGCACCGCCAGCACCAGGATGATCACGCACGGGATCGACCACACCACCACTTCGATCGCGGTGGAGTGCGACCAATCCGGCTCATAGCGGGCCGTGGTGTTGGAGGCGCGATACTTCCACGCGAACGCAATCGTCATCACGATCACCGGGATGACCACGATCAGCATCAGCACCACGGAGGTGATCAGCAGTTGCTTCTCGTCGTGGCCGATCTGGCCTTTCGGATTGAGGATGGCCGAGTTGCAGCCTGCCAACAGCAGGAACGGCAACATCAGACCTGGACGAAGTAAACGCCCGAGATGTTTCAGCGGAATCATCGGTCGATCCAAGTGCGAAGGAACGCCAGCCGCGCATCGTCTCCCGCAAGGGAGATGTCCGGCGATGCCCTTCGTTTTGAGGGAGGGCCCACGCAGACCGAAGTCGCAGGTTAGCGCGCCAATTTTAAGCTTTGCTGCACCTGCACGAAACCCATTGGCAATGATCTGGCGCAATAAATGCGCGCAAGACCGTGCGACATGTTGTCGCAGCGCAGCGCAAGCAAAAGGCAGGCCATGACGACCGTCGTCGCAGCGTGCGATCTACAGTGCAACTGATACGAAAAACGCGTGGAACACGCTTGCGAACGCCAAAAACGCGACTGGATCGGCCAAAGGCCGACCCAGTGCTGAAGCGATGGTGCCGGAAATAGGAATCGAACCTACGACCTACGCATTACGAATGCGCCGCTCTACCAACTGAGCTATTCCGGCGAGCCGTGCATTGTAGGAGCGGAGCCAGGGGCTGGTCAATCGCCGCCGTGGCGGCCAGCTGCGCGAATGGTCTCCCCGACGTGCCGACATCCGGACGTTGCTCACTCCGCCCTGCCCAGCAGCCTTGGCTGCAGACGTCAAATCAGCCGACCAGGCGCAGCCGCAGTTCCTTGGGCAGCGCGAACACCATCGATTCCGGCTCGCCTTCCAGTTCGGAGACGCCCGCCGCGCCGAGCTCGCGCAGCCGCGCCAGCACGCCATCGACCAACACCTGCGGCGCCGAGGCGCCGGCGGTCAGGCCGATGTGCTGCTTGCCGACGATCCAGGCCGGATCGATTTCGCTGGCGTTGTCGATCAGGTAGGACTCCACCCCGTCGCGCCGGGCCAGCTCGCTCAGGCGGTTGGAATTGGAACTGTTGGGCGACCCCACCACCAGCACCAGATCGCACTGCCGGGCGAGATCGCGCACCGCATCCTGGCGGTTCTGGGTGGCGTAGCAGATATCGTCATGGCGCGGCCCCTGCATCGCCGGGTAGCGCGCACGCAAGGCCTCGATGATGCCCATGGTGTCGTCCACCGAGAGCGTGGTCTGGGTGGTGTAGGCAAGATTGTCCGGCTGATCGATCTGCAGCGTGGCGACCTGCTCGATGTCTTCCACCAGGTAGATCCTGCCGGCGCCACGTTCGCGGTTCCATTGCCCCATGGTGCCTTCCACTTCCGGATGCCCGGCATGGCCGATCAGCACCACGTCGCGGCCGGCCCGGCAATGCCGCGCCACCTCGAAATGCACCTTGGTCACCAACGGGCAGGTGGCGTCGAACACCTTCAGCCCACGCCGCTCGGCTTCCTGGCGCACGGCCTGCGAGACGCCGTGCGCACTGAAGATCACCGTGGCCGCATCCGGCACTTCGTCCAGTTCCTCGACGAAGATGGCGCCGCGCTCCTTGAGATCGTCGACCACGAAGCGGTTGTGCACCACTTCGTGACGCACATAGATCGGCGCGCCCAGCGTCTCGATCGCACGCTTGACGATCTCGATTGCGCGGTCGACACCGGCGCAGAAACCGCGGGGATTGGCGAGCAGGACATCCATACGCTTGTTCTCTTCGACGGCCCGGCCAGGGTGGACGGACATTTCAGGGGGTGCACCAGCCGATGCACGCGAAGCTGCGTCTTCGGCGGGTGCGGCGACCGGCCTTGCGGGACGGGCGCGTCACGGCTTGTAAGCAGGATTATCCCGCTTTTCGGCTGCGCTTGCCGTCGAACAGACCGAACAGTGCGATCCCGATGGCGCCCCCCACGATCGCCGAATCGGCAATATTGAAGGACGGCCAGGTATGGCTGCCGATGTACCACTGGATGAAATCGACCACGTGGCCGTGCATCAGGCGGTCGATCACGTTACCGATCGCCCCGCCGATCACCAGCGCGTACGGCAGCGCGCTGCGCCAGTCCCCGCGCGCGGTGCGCGACAGCCAGAATGCCAGCAGACCGCTGATACCCACCGCCAACGCGGTGAAGAACCACAGCTGCCAGCCACCAGCATCGCTCAGGAAACTGAAGGCTGCGCCGGTGTTGTAGGTGCGGTACCAGTTCCAGAAGCCGTCGATGACCGGCACCGGGGTGTATTCGGGCAGGCTGGACAGCACCCAGGCCTTGCTCCACTGGTCCAGCCCGACCACGAGTGCCGACAGCAGCAACCAGATCAGGGCGGAGGGTTTGGGGCGTTGACTCATGTCGGAAGGTCGCAGTTGGTGGTGACTTCTCCGACGTCGGAGAAGATGCCTGGATGGCGATAGGTGATGGCGGTGGCAGATGAAGCTGACGAAAGCGGGATGACAGGCAGGCAAGGATGGCATGGGCACCGGAGCCGGCTACCCTGCCCCGCCGTGCCGCATGCGCCACGCTTCAGCAAGGGCGTGCATGCAGCGCCGGGGCACTCGTCATCCGGCACCAGCGCCTGCCCATGATGCCGCGACAGAGGCGCACGCCAGCCCGTACGGGGTCTCGATAACGCGTGACAGGACCTGCCCGCCACGCGCCTTCATGCACCCCCGTCAGAACCAGCGGCGTTGCTCGCCGGGGCCTTCGATATTGCTGACGCAGCGGCTGCACAGTTCCGGGTGACGCGGATCGCTGCCCACGCTGGCCTGGTGGTGCCAGCAACGCACGCACTTGGCCTTGCTGGTCGGTTGCGCACTGACGAAGATGTCGTCGGTGCTGGCCGCGGTCACGGTCACATCGCCACTGATGAACAGAAAGCGCAGCTCCTGGCTAAGCGGCTGCCAGCGCGCGGCGGTCTGCGCATCCGCGGCCACGGTGATTTCCGCTTCCAGCGCCGCGCCGATGGCGCCATTGGCACGCATCGGTTCCAGCACCTTGGCGACCTGCTCGCGCAGGGCAAGCAACTTGTCGACATCGGCACTGGTCAACGCCGCATCGGCTGGCAGGGGCGCCAGGCCGTCATACCAGGTGGCGAACAGCACGTTGCCGGCATGCTCGCCCGGCAGATAGGCCCATAGCTCGTCAGCGGTGAAGCTCAGCACCGGCGCCACCCAGCGCACGAACGCCTCGGCCACGTGATACATCGCGCTCTGCGCCGAACGCCGTCCGCGCGAATCCTCGGCCATCGTGTACAGACGGTCCTTGGTGACATCCAGGTACAGCGAGCCCAGGTCCACGCTGCAGAAGTTCAGCAGCGCCTGCACGATCTCGGCGAAGTCGTAACGCGCGTAGGCGGCCACGATCTTTTCCTGCAGCTCGTGCGCGCGATGCACGATCCAGCGGTCCAGCAGCACCATGTCCTCCAGCGCCACCAGATGCTGCCGTGGATCGAAGCCATGCAGATTGCCGAGCAGGAAGCGCGCGGTATTGCGCAGGCGGCGGTAGGCGTCGGCATTACGCTTGAGGATCTCCTGCGACAGCGACATCTCGTTGCTATAGTCGGCCGAGGCGATCCACAGGCGCAGGATGTCCGCACCCAGGGTCTTCATGATGTCCTGCGGCTCGATGCCGTTCTTTTCGGACTTGGACATCTTGCGGCCATGCTCGTCCACGGTGAAGCCGTGGGTGAGGCATTGCTTGTACGGCGCCACCTTGTCCATCGCCACGCCGGTCAGCAGCGAGGACTGGAACCAGCCGCGATGTTGATCGGAGCCTTCCAGGTACAGGTCGGCCGGCTTGGGCAGGCCGCGGTCCACCAGCACCGCTTCGTGCGTCACGCCAGAGTCGAACCACACATCCAGGATGTCGGTGATCTTGTCGTAGTCGGCAGCCTCCTCGCCCAGCAGCTCGGCCGCATCCAGCGTGTACCACACGTCCACGCCACCCTGCTCCACCCGGTCGGCGACCTGCCGCAGCAACTCGGTGCTGCGCGGATGCGGCTCGCCGGTTTCGCGGTGCACGAACAGGGCGATCGGCACGCCCCAGGTGCGCTGGCGCGAGATGGTCCAGTCCGGGCGGCCTTCCACCATGCCGGCGATGCGCGCCTGGCCCCATGCCGGGTACCAGGTCACCTGCTCGATTGCCTTGAGTGCATCGGCGCGCAAACCGGCCTTTTCCATCGAGAAGAACCACTGCGGCGTGGCGCGGAAGGCAATCGGCGTCTTGTGGCGCCAGCAGTGCGGGTAGCTGTGCTCCATCTTGCTGGCCGCCAGCAGCACGCCGGTATCGCGCAGCGCCTCGATGATGATGTCGTTCGCCTTCCAGATATGCAGTCCGGCCAGCACGGTGTCGCCCAGCGGCGGCGTCGACGGCAGGTACACGCCGCGGCCATCCACCGGGTTGATCTGCGCGGCGCCATAGCGCTCCAGCAGCCCGTAGTGCTTGGAAACCTGGTAGTCCTCCTGGCCATGGCCAGGCGCGGTGTGCACGGCGCCAGTACCGTCCTCGGCCGACACGTGGTCGCCCAGCAGCAGCGGGATCTCGCGCTCGGCATAGAACGGGTGATTCAGCAGCATCTGCTCCAGCGCCGCACCCTTGGCATGGCCATGCACCACGACCTCGTCCACGCCGTAACGGGCCAATACCTTGGCCGCCAGCGCCTCGGCCACCACCAGCCAGCGCGGCTGGTCGCGATCGGCCGGGCCTTCGGCCAGCACGTAGTCCAGGTCCGCGCCCAAGCTCACCGCCAGCGAGGCCGGCAGCGTCCACGGCGTGGTGGTCCAGATCGGCACCGCCACGCCCATGCCGGCCGGCAAGCTGGCGCCGAAGGCAGCAGCCATCGCCGCCGGGTCACGGGCCGGATAGGCGATATCCACCGTCGGCGACAGCTTGTCGGCGTATTCGATCTCAGCCTCGGCCAGCGCCGAACCGCAGTCGAAGCACCAGTGCACCGGCTTCACGCCACGGGTGAGGTGGCCGTTGTCGACGATCTTCGCCAGCGCACGGATCTCGTTGGCCTCGAAACGGAAATCCAGCGTCTTGTACGGGTTGTCCCAGTCGCCGATCACACCCAGGCGCTTGAAATCGCGGCGCTGCAGATCGATCTGCTCGGTCGCGTATTCGCGGCACTTCTGGCGGAACTGCGCGGCATCGAGCTTGACGCCGACCTTGCCGTATTTCTTTTCGATCGCGATCTCGATCGGCAGACCGTGGCAGTCCCAACCCGGGATGTACGGCGCATCGAAGCCAGCCAGATACTTCGACTTGACGATGATGTCCTTGAGGATCTTGTTGACCGCATGGCCAAGGTGGATCTGGCCGTTGGCATACGGCGGGCCATCGTGCAGCACGAACAGCGGGCGCCCGGCCGCGTTGGCGCGCAGCTGCGCATACAGCCCCTCGCGCTCCCAGCGCTCCAGCATCGCCGGCTCGCGCTTGGGCAGGTCGCCGCGCATCGGAAATTCCGTCGCAGGCAGATGAAGAGTGGCTTTGTAGTCTTGGGTCACAGGAATCTACCGTTGCGCTGCTTTCATTGAAGAGTCCGCACAAGGACGTGCGGGCTGTTGCGAAGGACTCGCACTATTGGCGTCCGCACACGGAGGTGCAGGCTGTTGCGAGGGACTCGCACTATTGGCGTCCGCACACGGAGGTGCGGGCCGTTGCGAGGGACTCGCACTATTGGCGTCCGCACACGGAGGTGCGGGCTGTTGCGAAGGACTCGCATCATAGGTGGGCTGTTGCGAGGAACTCGCATGGATTTCGCCTGCTCCGGGAGCCGCAGCACCTTGCGCGTGACTGTTTTCGGTCCCCGCGAACACATCGTGAGCCTGCTGCAGGCCGCCACTACGTCCGGCGCCCACCAGCATGCGCGACGGACTGCCCTGAAGCACCGCGCGGGCCTGCTCGGCATCGCGATGCATCTGCACGGTCAGCGCATGAAGGCCATCGAACTTTTCCTCGTCGCGCAGCTTGGCGACGAATTCGACCTCCAGGTGCCGGCCATACAGGTCACCCTGGAAATCGAACAGGTGCGCCTCCAGCAGCGGCTCCACGCCAGCCACGGTCGGCCGAGTGCCGAAGCTGGACACCGATGGCCATGGCTGCGCGGCCACGCCATGCACCCAGGTTGCATAGATGCCCGACAGCGCCGGCGTGCGAGAAAATCGCAGGTTCGCGGTGGGATACCCCAGCGTGCGCCCCAGCTGCTTGCCGCGCACCACCCGTCCTCCGATGGCGTACGGGCGGCCGAGCAGATCGGCGGCATGCGCAAACTCGCCTGCCACCAACAACTCACGGATGCGTGTGGCGGAAATGCGCTCGCCATGCAGATGCACCGGCGCGATCTCCCCGGCCGCAAATCCATGCTGTTCGCCCAGGGTGCGCAGCAAGGCGATGTCGCCGCCACGGCGATGGCCGAAACGGAACTCCGGGCCGATCCATACCTCGCGGGCGCAGAGCCGGCCGACCAGCGCCAGGCGCACGAAGTCCTCGGCACGCATCGCCGACAGGCGGCCATCGAAACGGATCAGGCCCACGCTGTCGGCACCGAAGCCGAGCAGCCCTTCGATCTTGGCGCGTGCCAGGGTCAGCCGCGGCGGTGGGGCGGCCGGGGCGAAGAACTCGCGCGGCAATGGCTCGAAGCTCAACGCCACCGCCGGCACGCCAAGCGCGCGCGCGCGGTCAACCGCGTGCTGCACCAATGCCCGATGCCCCAGGTGCAGGCCATCGAAAGCGCCGATGCAGACCACGCTTCCGCGCGGGAACAGCGTCCCGCCCTCGACGTCTCTAAACAGCCTGCTCATTCCTCGATCCAAACAGATGCCGGCCTGCGGCCGACCCTCGCTGATGCATAACTTGTGAGTATAGCCGTGCCTGTCAACCCGCATGACCCGCATCGATCACGCAAACGCCCACCGGCACGATGCCGCGCCAGCGTCAGGCACGCCCGCCCGGACAGGCCGCGGCCGGCAACCAACCGCCGGCCACCACGAGCCGCGACACACACCTTGTGCCGCCTGCCCTTACCGATTCCAGACAGCGGCAACGCGCGCCCGCAAGCGCCACAGAGCCCCGCCCCAGACTCAGCTCTCGCGCAGATCCCGCGGCCGCAAGCCCAGCGCCAGCTGGGCCACCACGTAGGTAAGCCCGCCACTGCCGACCAGCACCGCCAGCCAGCCGATCCGCTGCCACTTGTCCATTCCGGTGAAAGACGGCAGCCACCACAGCAGGCCCAGCAGCACCACGGCCATTGCCGCACACGCCAGCAGCAGGCGCAGCGCATAGCCGCTCCAGCCGGGCCGGCGCTGATATACGCCGGACTTGCCCAGCCAGTACCACAGCAGCCCGAGATTGAGATAACTCGACAGCGCACTGGCGATGCCCAGCGCCAGATGCAGTCCGGGCTGCTTGCCCAGCGCCTGCATCACGCCCTGCGCCTTGAGCTCGGGCGGCACCATGAGGTGATACAGCACCGCCAGGAATGCAAAGTTGAACACCATATTGGCCACCAACGCCGCCACGCCGGCGCGCACCGGGGTGCGGGTGTCCTGGCGCGCATAGAAGGCCGGCAGCACTACCTTGAGCATTGCGTAGGCCGGCAGACCGAAGCTCAGCCCGTACACCGACAACGCCGTCATGCGGGTGTCGAAGGCGGTGAACTTGTGATACTGGAACAACGTTGCCACCAGCGGCTCGGCCAGCAACAACAACCCCAGCATCGCGGGCATTGCGATCAGCAAGGTGGTCCGAAAGCCCCAGTCCAGCGCACTGGAAAATGCGGCGCGGTCGGTCTTGACGTGATGGCGCGCCAGCGCCGGCAGGATCACCGTGCCCAGCGCCACGCCAAAGACACCCAGCGGCAATTCCAGGAACCGGTCGGCCAACGACAACCACGACTGCGAGCCATCGGTTAGCTTGGCGGCGATCACGGTGTCCAGCAGCAGGTTGATCTGCGCCACCGAGGAGCCGAACAGGGTCGGCACCATCAGGGTCAGCACCTTGCGCACACCCGGATGTCGCCAACCCCAGCGTGGCAGGGTCAACAGATTGATGCCTTTCAGCGAAGGCAGCTGGAACAGCAACTGCAGCATGCCCGCCGCCAGCACCGCCCAGCCCAGCGCGAGGATCTGCCTTTCCGGTGTCCCGCCCAGCCGCGGGGCCAGCCACACCGCCCCGGCGATCATGCACAGATTGAGGATCACCGGAGTCAGCGCCGGCATGGCGAACTTCTGGAAGCTGTTCAGCGCCCCGCCCGCCAGCGCGGTCAGCGAGACAAACAACAGGAACGGGAAGGTCAGACGAAACAGGTCCACCAGCAGGCCATGCTTGGCCGGGTCGGTGTCCACCCCGCTGGAAAACAGCGTGGCCAGCTGCGGGGCGAAGATCAGCGCCAGTGCGGTGACCAGCAGCAGCACCCCGCCGAGGGTACCGGCCACGCGCGCCATCAGCTCGCGCAGCTCGGCATGCGAGCGGGTTTCCTTGACTTCGGTAAACACCGGCACGAAGGCGGTGGCGAAGGAGCCTTCGGCAAATAGCCGCCGCAGGAAGTTGGGAACCCGGAAAGCTACCCAGAACGCATCGGTCACCGCATTGCTGCCGAAGGTGGTGGTGATGACCTGGTCGCGCACCAGCCCCAACACCCGCGACACCATGGTCATACTGCTGAACGAGAGCAGGCCCCTCACCATGCGGGGTGTGCTCATGGGCGATCCCTCTTGACAACTGACTTGACGTACATATCTGGGTCCATCATACTTTCGCGCTTGCTTTTTCCACCATACCGATTTTTCAGGAACCCACCACCGTGGCCAATATCAAGTCCGCCAAGAAGCGCGCCAAGCAGACCATTGTGCGCAATGAGCGCAACACCGGTCAGCGTTCGATGCTGCGCACCGCCGTCAAGAAGGTGATCAAGGCCCTTGACGCCAACGATGCTGCAGGCGCCGAAGCTGCTTTCGCCGTTGCACAGCCGATCCTCGACCGTTTCAGCGCCCGTGGCCTGATTCACAAGAACAAGGCCGCCCGTCACAAGAGCCGCCTGACCGCGCGCATCAAGGCCATCAAGGCCGCGTAAGCGATCAGCTGCAACGTCGCCGGAAGTCTGGCTTCCGGTGGCACAGAAAAACCCGGCCTCGGCCGGGTTTTTTGTGTGTGCGTGTGCGCACTCAACCTGCATTGCGTGCCTCGAGCTCGTCCTCGCGCTGGCGATCGAAGAACGCCATCACGTCCTTCATGATCGGAAAGGTGCCGTCGCGGCCCAGCGCCGAAACCAGGTACCAGGGCGCCGTCCAGCCCAGCTCGGCCACGATGGCCTCGGCAGCGGCACGCGCCTCGTCTTCGAACATCAGGTCGGCCTTGTTGAGCACCAGCCAGCGCGGCTTCTTCAGCAACTCCGGATCATGCCGTTCGAGCTCGCGCTCAAGCGTGCGCACCTGGTCGGCCGGCGACACACCGTCCACGCCACCATCCATCGGCGCCATATCCACCAGATGCAGCAGCAGGCGGGTGCGCTGCAGATGGCGCAGGAACTGCGTGCCCAGGCCGGCGCCATCGGCGGCGCCCTCGATCAGGCCCGGCACGTCGGCAATCACGAAGCTGCGGTAGGCCTCGACGCTGACTACGCCCAGATTCGGATACAGAGTCGTGAACGGGTAGTCGGCCACCTTGGGCGTGGCCGAGGACACCGCGCGGATCAGGGTGCTCTTGCCGGCATTGGGGAAACCCAGCAGGCCAACGTCGGCCAGCAGCTTCAGTTCCAGCTTGAGCAGACGCTCTTCGCCCTCTTCGCCGGTGGTGGACTGGCGCGGCGCGCGGTTAACCGAGCTCTTGAAATGCATATTGCCCAGACCGCCCTTGCCGCCCTTGGCCACCAGCAGGCGATCGCCGTGCTGGATCAGGTCGCCGATCACCTCGTCGGTCTGCACATTGATCACCACGGTGCCGACCGGCACCACGATGACGCGATCCTCGCCACCCTTGCCGTAGGCCTGGCGCCCCATGCCGTTCTCGCCGCGCTGCGCCTTGAAGGTGCGCTCATGACGGAAGTCGACCAGGGTATTGACGTTCTCATCGGCCACGATCCACACGCTGCCACCGGCACCACCATCGCCACCGTCCGGCCCACCCAGCGGAATGAACTTCTCGCGGCGAAAGCCGACACAGCCATTGCCGCCATTACCGGCGGTGACCAGGATTTCTGCTTCGTCGACTAATTTCATGGGATGACAACCGGGAATGGAGAATGGGGGAATAGGGAATCGGCCAAAAAAGCAGCCTGTCCCCTGCGGGCGAGCGCACTCACCAGCAAGACAGCAAAAAGCGAGAAGAAACCAGGAGCCGGCTTTTCCGATTCCCGATTCCCGATTCTCCACTCCCGGCCGTCAAACGAAAAACCCCGCAAAAGCGGGGCTTTCCGTCTCGTCCGCCGGGCAGCGATGCCCGACGGACTGGCCTGCATGGAGCGGGCGATTACGCCTCGGCAACCACGCTAACGGTACGACGCTTCTTCGGACCCTTGGTGGAGAACTCCACCTTGCCGTCGACCAACGCAAACAGCGTGTGGTCACGACCCAGGCCGACGCCGGCGCCCGGATGGAACTGGGTGCCGCGCTGGCGCACGATGATGTTGCCGGCATCGATGGCCTGGCCACCAAAAATCTTCACGCCCAGGTACTTCGGGTTGGAATCGCGACCGTTGCGCGAGGAACCTACGCCCTTTTTATGTGCCATGACTGGTTCTCCTTACTTCTTGTCGCCACCGGCGATGCCGGTGATCTCGATTTCGGTGTAGTGCTGACGGTGTCCCTGACGCTTCATGTGGTGCTTGCGGCGACGGAACTTGATGATGCGCACCTTGTCGGCGCGGCCATGGGCCACGACCTTGGCGGTGACCGAGGCGCCCTTCAGCGCATCGCCCAGCTTGATGCCATCGCTATCGCCCAGCATCAGGATGGTGTCGAACTTGATCTCGTTGCCAGCTTCGACTTCGAGCTTTTCCACGCGGAGCGTTTCGCCCTGCGCGACGCGGTATTGCTTACCGCCGGTTACCAGAACTGCGTACATGACCAGGTGTTCCTCTGTAGTTATTATGGTCGCCTGACTTGCCCATGGGGCAGACAGGAGCGGGATTGTACTGGCTTGGCAGGTTTCGGGTCAACTCGCAAGCAGGTCTGCCGACGCGCACCCGAGTCGGGCAGGCGGAACGCATCATCCGGCCGCCACAACGGCCCCGGCAGACTGGCATTTGGGGCAATTGCCCTCACCTAGGTCGGCGGGTAGGCTGATCGACTGCCACTCATTCCTGCTGAGCACGCTCGCACCACCGCCGGTTCGCCGGCCCGACATCGGATCCCCCATGGCGATGGATTTCATCCGCATCCGCGGCGCGCGGACGCACAACCTCAAGAACATCGACCTCGACCTGCCCCGCGACAAATTGATCGTGATCACCGGCCTGTCCGGCTCGGGCAAGTCGTCGCTGGCGTTCGACACCATCTATGCAGAAGGCCAGCGCCGCTACGTCGAGTCGCTGTCGGCGTATGCGCGCCAGTTCCTCAGCGTGATGGAAAAGCCGGACCTGGACCACATCGAAGGCCTGTCCCCGGCGATTTCGATCGAACAGAAATCGACCTCGCACAACCCGCGCTCCACCGTAGGCACGATCACCGAGATCTACGACTACCTGCGCCTGCTCTATGCACGTGTGGGCCAGCCGCGCTGCCCGGATCACGGCTTCCCGCTGGAAGCGCAGACCGTCAGCCAGATGGTTGACCACATGCTCACCCAGGACCAGGAACAGCGTTACATGCTGCTGGCGCCGGTGATCCGTGACCGCAAGGGCGAACATGCGCAGGTGTTCGAGCAGCTGCGTGCACAGGGCTTCGTGCGCGTGCGCGTGGACGGCGAACTTTATGAAATCGATGCGGTGCCGCCGCTGGCGCTGCGCCAGAAGCACACCATCGAAGCGGTGATCGACCGCTTCCGTCCGCGCGAGGACATCAAGCAGCGTCTTGCGGAAAGTTTCGAGACCGCGCTCAAGCTCGGCGAAGGCATGGTCGCGGTGCAGTCGCTGGACGACCCGGCCGCCGCCCCGCATCTGTTCTCATCCAAGTACAGCTGCCCGGTCTGCGATTACTCGCTGCCGGAGCTGGAACCGCGGCTGTTTTCGTTCAATGCACCGGTGGGCGCCTGCCCGAGCTGCGATGGCCTGGGCGTGGCCGAATTCTTCGACCCGGACCGGGTGGTGGTGCATCCGGAACTGTCGTTGTCGGCCGGCGCAGTGCGCGGCTGGGACCGGCGCAATGCCTACTACTTCCAGCTGATCGCCTCGCTGGCCAAGCACTACAAGTTCGACGTGGATGCGGTGTGGAATACGCTGCCGGCCAAGGTGCGCCAGGCGGTGCTGTTCGGCAGCGGCGATGAGGTGATCAACTTCACCTACTTCACCGATGCGGGCGGTCGCACCACGCGCAAGCACCGCTTCGAAGGCATCCTGCCGAACCTGGAACGGCGCTACCGCGAAACCGAATCGCCGGCGGTGCGCGAAGAACTGACCAAGTACGTCAGCCAGCAACCCTGCCCGGCCTGCAACGGCACGCGCTTGAACCGCGCTGCGCGCAACGTATTTGTGGCCGATCGCCCGCTGCCCGAGCTGGTGGTGCTGCCGGTCAACGAGGCGCTGAACTTCTTCCGTGGCCTGTCGCTGCCGGGCTGGCGTGGCGAGATCGCGGCCAAGATCGTCAAGGAGATCGGCGAGCGGCTGGGCTTCCTGGTCGATGTGGGCCTGGATTACCTGACCCTGGAGCGCAAGGCCGACACCTTGTCCGGTGGTGAAGCACAGCGCATCCGCCTGGCCAGCCAGATCGGTGCCGGCCTGGTGGGCGTGATGTACGTACTGGACGAGCCATCGATCGGTTTGCATCAGCGCGACAACGAGCGCCTGCTCGGCACGCTGACGCGGTTGCGCGATCTGGGCAACACCGTGATCGTGGTCGAGCACGACGAAGATGCGATCCGCCTGGCCGACCACGTGCTGGACATCGGCCCCGGCGCGGGCGTGCATGGCGGCGAAATCTGCGCACAAGGCACGCTGCAGGACATCCTGGAATCGCCGCGCTCGCTGACCGGGCAATACCTGTCGGGCAAGCGCCGTATCGAGATTCCCAAGCAGCGCCACAAGCCCAACCCGAAGATGATGCTGCATCTGCGCGGGGCGACCGGTAACAACCTCAAGAACGTCGACCTGGACATTCCGGCCGGGCTGCTGACCTGCATCACCGGCGTGTCCGGCTCGGGCAAGTCGACGCTGATCAACGATACGTTGTTCACGCTGGCGGCCAACGAGATCAACGGCGCCTCGCACACGGTGGCGCCGCATCGCGACGTCGAGAACCTGGACCTGTTCGACAAGGTAGTGGATATCGACCAGTCGCCGATCGGCCGCACGCCGCGTTCCAACCCGGCCACCTACACCGGCATGTTCACCCCGCTGCGCGAGCTGTTCGCCCAGGTGCCCGAGGCGCGCGCACGCGGCTATTCGCCGGGCCGCTTCAGCTTCAACGTGCGTGGCGGCCGCTGCGAGGCCTGCCAGGGCGACGGCATGATCAAGGTGGAGATGCACTTCCTGCCGGACGTGTATGTGCCCTGCGATGTCTGCCATGGCAAGCGCTATAACCGCGAGACGCTGGAGATCCGCTACAAGGGCTTCAACATCAGCGATGTGCTGCAGATGACCGTGGAAGATGCGCTGCAGCTGTTCGAGCCGGTGCCGTCGATCGCACGCAAGCTGGAAACACTCGTGGACGTGGGCCTGAGCTATATCAAGCTGGGTCAGAGCGCGACCACCTTGTCCGGTGGTGAGGCGCAGCGCGTCAAACTGTCCAAGGAACTGTCGCGCCGCGATACCGGGCGCACGCTGTACATCCTCGACGAGCCGACCACCGGCCTGCACTTCCACGATATCGAAGCCTTGCTCGGCGTGCTGCACAAGCTGCGCGACGAGGGCAACACGGTGGTGGTGATCGAACACAATCTGGACGTGATCAAGACCGCCGACTGGATCGTGGATCTGGGCCCGGAAGGTGGTCATCGCGGCGGCACCATCCTGGTGTGCGGCACCCCGGAAGAGGTGGCCGCCGAACCGACGTCCTACACCGGGCAGTTCCTGGCCAAGATGCTTCCGTCGGTGAAGGCGCGCGAAACGCGCCCTGCCGCGACGGCCAACAAGCCCGACGCGCGTCCGCCGCGCAAGGTCAAACCGGAGAAGGCGGCCAAGGCCGCCAAATCCGCCACCAAGAAGACTGCGAAAAAGAAGGCAAGCTGATGAGCGAACACAAGGTTCTGGCACGCATCCCGATCAGCGTGCGCTGGCGCGACATGGACAGCATGGGCCACGTCAACAACGCCAAGTACATTTCCTACCTGGAAGAGGCACGCGTGCGCTGGATGCTGGGCGTGCAAGGCGTATCGATGACCGATCGCATCGCCCCGGTGGTGGCCGCCACCAACGTCAACTACAAGCAGCCGCTGATCTGGCCAAACGACATCACCGTGGAGCTGTTCGTCGAGCGCCTGGGCACCAGCAGCGTGACCATCGGCCACCGCATCTTCGATCAGAAGGACGATAGCAAGCTGTATTCGGACGGCAACGTGGTGGTGGTGTGGATCGACACGCAGACCGGCAAGAGCGCTGCGCTCCCGGACGCGGTACGGATCGCCAGCAGCTGAGCCGACGCGGCGCGGCCCACATGCTAAATCGTGACAACGGCGGCGGCTCTCCCGGGAGTCGCCGTTTTTTATACCGCTTCAGTGGCTTTGCCACCGGCAATGCACGTCGGCGCCATGCCCAGCCGCATCGTCTTGGTTCGCCCGTCCATGGCAGTGCTGGCCAAGCGCGCAGACACCGCGAGCGCCCACTGTCCGGGGACGGCAGGCAGCGCCGACGCTGCGACCTTACGACCCAGGCGCGCGCTTGCGGGCCTGAAGCGTGGCCTTGATCTGGCGACCATCCTGCAAGGTGAACGTCACCGGCACCTGTGCGCCTTCGGGCAATGGCGCGCGGGCCTCCATCAGCATCAGGTGCAAGCCACCCGGCGCCAATGGCACCGCACCACCGGCCGGCAACGCCAGCTCGGGCACCGCGCGCATGCGGCTGACGCCATTGCTTTGCGTGGTTTCGTGCAGTGACACATCGGCGAACGCACTGCTGCTGACCGCGGTGACCTTCAGCGGCTGCGCACAGCCGTTGTGGAACTGCCCGAAGCCGGCCGCCATCCCCATGCCACCGGGCGGCGGAATGCGGACCCAGCCCTGTTTGAACTCCGGCAGGCACTGCGCGGCAACACCTGCACTGCCCACCATCACCACCGCACAGAGCAGCACACGCGCACGCAGGTGCCGCCTGCTTGGACTGCCGTCTATCATGACCCGACCTCCAGGAGCCCCGCATGAGCATCCAGATCTTAGACCATGGCCGAGTTCGCGAAATCCGTCTGGCGCGCCCGCCGGTCAACGCGCTGGACAGCGCCCTGTGCCAGGCCCTGAGCGCTGCGGTGCAGCAGGCCGGCGATGAGGCCGACGGCATCGTGCTGTCTGGTAGCGAGCGGATCTTTTCCGGCGGCATGGATGTGCCGCAGCTGCTCGCGCATGGCACCGACCGTGCCGCACTGCTGGCCAGCTGGACGGCGTTCTTCCAGGCCGCGCAGGCGCTGGCAAACAGCCGCATACCGGTGGTGGCGGCGATCGGCGGGCATGCGCCGGCCGGCGGCTGCGTTTTGGCACTGTGCTGCGATTACCGGGTAATGGCGCGCAGTGCCGACACCGCAAAACCGTATGCGATCGGTTTGAACGAAGTGCAGGTCGGCCTGGCCGCACCGGAAGGCATCCAGCGGCTGTTGCGCCGCGTGGTCGGCGCGCACCGCGCCGAGCGCCTGTTGATCGCCGGGCAGCTATTGCCGGCCGAACAGGCGGTACAGATCGGCCTGGTGGATGAGTTGGTCGATGGCGAGCTGGTCACCGCGCGCGCAGTGGCCTGGCTGCACGAACTGCAGCAGCTGCCGCGTCAACCGATGCTGGCCACGCGCGCGGTGGCACGCGCCGACCTGCGCGCGGCCCTGGCCCCGGAACTGATCCAGTTGGAGCGCTTCGTCGATGGCTGGTACGCGCCGGACGCCCAGGCTGCACTGCAAGGCCTGGTGGCGCGCCTGCACAAGGCCTGAGCCAGCCGCGGCACGGCGCCCCTCGGGCGGCCCGGTATAATCGCTATCCTTCACGCCCAGGCCAGCCTCTTGTCCGCCAATGCCGAACCCGTGGTCTCCGAACTGATCAGCCTGCTGTCGCTGGAGCGCCTGGAAGACAACCTGTTCCGCGGCCAGAGCCGCGACATCGGCACCAAGTACGTGTTCGGCGGCCAGGTATTGGGGCAGGCGCTGTCGGCGGCGCAGGCCACGGTGGAAAACGGCCGCCAGGCGCATTCGCTGCATGCCTATTTCCTGCGTGCCGGCAATATCGATCACCCCATCGTCTACGACGTCGATCGCACCCGTGATGGCGGCAGCTTTTCGGTACGGCGCGTCACTGCGATCCAGCACGGCAAGGTGATCTTCTTCTGCGCGGCCTCGTTCCAGGAGCGCGAAGACGGCGCCGAACATCAATCGGCAATGCCGGTGGTGCCGCCGCCGGAAGACATCGAACCGGCCGCCCCACTGGCACCGGATGTGTTGGCGAACCTGCCGGCCAAGGTGCAACGCTGGCTCTCGCGCGGCGGGCCGTTCGAGTTTCGTCATGTGTTTCCGCGCGACGAACTCAAGCCGCCCAAGCGCCCGCCATTCCAGCAGATGTGGCTGCGCCTGACCGACCCCATCGGCGACGACGTTGGCCTGCATCAGGCACTGCTGGCCTATGCCTCGGACTTCCAGTTACTGGGCACCTCGACGTTTCCGCACGGCATCAGTTATTACACGCCGAACGTGCAGATGGCCTCGCTGGATCATGCGCTGTGGTTCCATCGCCCGTTCCGCACTGACGACTGGCTGCTGTACTCGCTGGACAGCCCAACCGCGCAAGGCGCGCGTGGCCTGGCACGCGGGCAGTTCTTCACCCGCGACGGCGTATTGGTTGCCAGCACCACCCAGGAAGGCTTGATCCGTGTGGTACCCGACGGCAGCGCGAGCGCGGTGCCGGCCAAGGAGTAGCGCGCGGCGGCGTGGCCAGGATGCGTTGGTTGATCACCCCAGCGCCCTCCGGCCGCTGGTTGAGCGTGTCGCGACATTCCCTCGCACGCTGCAGAGGCTGCAAACTGGCATGCTCCCGTGCCGTGCGATGTCGCCACCGGACTGCAGCAACCGCATCCCGACACTTCATCTTGAACCGGTGCCTCAGCGGCGCCATCTGTTCCGGACCTAACGGCGTTTTTCCACCATGCGCAAGATCTTCAGCAGTCAACGTATCGAAACCGCCGAGGGCGTCGCCAATCTGTTGCGCGATGCGGGAATCGAAATCCGCATCAGCAATGGCCGCTCCTACCAGAGCAAGCGCGGCGGCCAGTTCAGCTATCTGGAGCAAAGCAACGCGCAGGCGCAGCCCACCGTGTGGATCGTGCATGCCAACGACCAGCCGCGTGCGCGCGATCTGCTGCGCGACGCGCGCCTGCTCGACACCACCCGCCGCGACCTGCCGAACGTGGAGTACACCTTCCGCGACGGCGAGAACGGCTCCAGTGCCAGCGCACGCAGCTGGGCCTGGCGGATCCGCCTGGTCCTGTTGCTGGTCATCGGCGCCGTGGCCATGGTGGTGGTGATGCGTCATCGCAGTACGCCCGTGCCAGCGGCACAGACACCTCCCGCTGCATCGCAGCCCTCGCCGGATGCAACGCCACCGGCAGAAGACGACGAGGTGCGCGTGCGGATCCAGCCGGCGCGCTGAGCCAGGCCAGGGAGGCCATCTACAGCCGTTGAACCGAGACGGTTCGCCTGGGACTCGGTTGCAGCGCAAAGGCGCCAGGCTTCGAACCGCTGCCACGCCATGGCTGTCGAGGCGCAGAGCCTGCTCCGGGGTAGCACATCGGCCTGTCACGCCGCTTCACAGCGGCTGACAGCACCTAGCCGCCGGATGTGGACGGCGCGCCCGGAACCAGAGTGTCTACGTGCTGTCTGTCGATGCCGAGCATCGTCCGCGCCCGCCTGACGGCTGCGCGGGTGTTCATCAGCTGCTCTTGGTGCAGCGGGTCTGAGTCACGCCTGACCGCAACGCATCCAACAGAGCATGCGCGCAGCGTTGTTTCGGGCCCGGACAGAAGACGCGTTTGCTGCTGGCCGCTTGCGGCTGGCATAGCACCTGCCTGCTGCTGCGCATGCCGCCCGCCCTTTAGGCAACCCGCTCAGCCCGAAGGCGAGCGGGCAAGCTGCCTCGGCAGTCGTCGTGCAGCGACTTTTCAAAAGCCTGCAACTGGGTCTGTCACATCTGCTGCCGCCATGCGTCATGCTGGCAACAGGACAAGGACTGCGCCGATGAACGCCGACACGCTGGATCTGATGCTGCAACGCGAGCTGCCTCACGCCGCATCCGGCTGTCAGCAGGCATACGGACGGATCGTGATGGCCTGCCAGAACACGGTCACCGCCATCGCACTGGCCATTACGCGCGATATCGCCGCCAGCGAGGACATCGCGCAGGAAGCCTTCCTGCGCGCCTGGCAGCGCCTGGCGCAGCTGCATCAGCCCGCCAGCTTCCTGCCGTGGCTACGCCAGATCACCCGCAATCTGGCGCGTGACTGGCTGCGCACCAACCGCCACCGCGCGCTCAGCGGGCAAGCCGCCGAACTGGCGATCGCCATGGCCTCCGATCCGGCGCCCTCGCCCACCGACCATCTGTTGCAGGCCGAGGAAGAGATCGCCGCATTCGACATCATTTCCGCGCTACCGGAAGAAAGTCGCGAGACGCTGCTGCTGTATTACCGCGAAGGCCAGAGCTCGCAACAGGTTGCGTCGCTGCTGGGCCTGAGCGATGCGGCGGTGCGCAAGCGGCTGTCGCGCGCACGTGCCAGCGTGCGCAGCGAGTTACTCCGCAGATTCGGCGAATTCGCACGCAGCAGTGCACCCAGCGTTGCCTTTGCCACGGCGGTGACCTCGGCAACCTTGCTGGCAGCACCAGGCACCGCAAGCGCGGCGATCGTACTCGGCAGCCTCGGTGGTGCAGGCAAGTTGGGGGCCGGCGGATTGACCGGTTCGGCACTCGGCGGAGGTGGGGCCGCTGGTGCGCTGAGCCTCTGGCTCGGCATGCCGGCGCTGTTCGCCGCCGGTGCCGTGCTGGTTGCCGGATTCGGCACGTACTGGTCGTGCTGGTATCTGTTGCGCTTTACGCAGACCGCCGCTGAGGCAGCCGCGGTTCGTCGCTTCATGCACAGCACCACGCTGACCTCGGTGCTGGTGGTCGGCAGCACGCTCCTGCTGAAACAGCTGGATGCCGGCGCGTGGGCATCGCTGCTGATGCTCTGCACCGGTATGGCGGTGCTCAGCTACCAGTCCATCCGGGTGCTACCACGCGTCATGCGCCCTATGCTGGAACGCGATGCACGCAGACGCGGCGCCACGCACGCACCGCTGCTGTACCGCTGCATGTTCAGTCCGGGCGCAGTGCTGGCAAGCGTGGCAGCGGTCATGCTGCCTATCGTGCGTCACTACATGCAACTGGGAATGCTTTAAAGCCGGCGTGGCGTCACTGCTGCACCGCCCATGACAGACCCTTGCGAGCAACAAAACGGCCCCCTGCTTGCGCAGGAGGCCGTCGGTCGATCGGCGCCTTGTTACGTGTTGCTGACTACCACTAGCACTTGCGTGGAGCGTGGTGCACGGCGAGCGCATGCCCTCGCCGTGCCCTTCCGACGGGGCATGCGCGCCCCTCGATCAGTTACCGGCAGCTGGCCTGGGCGGCATCGGATGCTTGCCGTGGTCACTGCGCTCGCCCGGACCACGCGGGTCGTGCTCGTTGCGCAGCTTCGATGCCGCATCGAACTCGGCCTTGCTCAGCTTGCCGTCCTTGTCGGTATCGGCCTTGGCAAACCACGCATCGCGATGCTGCTGCATGCGCAACTCACGGTCGGCACGATCGATAAAGCCATCCTTGTTGACGTCCATCTGGTCGAAGCGTGCAGCGAATTTCGGATCGGCCTTGGCCTCCTCGCGGCTGATGCGCCCGTCCTTGTTGGTGTCGAATTTGGCCAGCCACTCGCCGCGACCTTCGCGGCCCGGGCCACGATGGCGCGGACGCTCATCGCGCGAGAGCTTGCCATCCTTGTTGGTGTCCAGCGTATCGAACTGCGCAGCCAGCTTCGGGTTGGCGGCCGCTTCGCTGCGGTCGATCACGCCATCGCCGTTGCTGTCGAGCTTGGCGGGACGCGGCGCATCGCCGGATGCCGGCGGGGTGGCGGCAACGACTGCGCCGGTGGACAGCGCGGCCAGCATGGCCAGGGCAAGAAAGGGTTTGCGGGACGTCATGAGAAACTCCTGATCTGTGGGAACCACACGCGGCACCTGCATGGGCCGCATCGCGTGGGTGGCGCATCCGGATCCGCCGTGCGCTGCCACCAACATCCACATCAACGAGCCGCCGGCGCATGCGTTGACGCGCGCACGGGCCGTATTCATCCGGCGGACAGTCGCCGCTGTTGCGACGCGCAGGCGCTATCCTGCGCGCATGGCCATCCACGCCGACACCCACGACGACCTGCGCCTGTTCCAGACCGGCGAGCATCCCTGTGGCTACTGGTCGGACCGCCAGGCGCGCGACCTGGTACTGGATCCACACGACCCGCGCCTGGGAACGATCTATCCGCAGGCCCTGGCGTGGGGATTCCGCCGCTCCGGCGATCTGGTCTACCGCCCGCATTGCGAACGCTGCCGCGCCTGCGTGCCGGTACGCATCGCAGTGGACGCGTTTCATCCCGATCGCAGCCAACGCCGTTGCCTGGCGCGTAACCAGGACCTGGTGGTGCGCGTGGTCGCCGCCGAACGCACCGACGAGCAACTTGCGCTGTACCGTCGCTATCTCAAGCACCGGCATCCCGGCGGCGGCATGGACGAGCATGGCGCTACCGAGTTCGACCAGTTCCTGATCGGCGGCTGGTCTCACGGGCGCTTTCTGGAAATCCGCCAGGCACCTGTCGCGCACGGCCCGGGGGACTTGCTCGCCGTGGCGGTCACCGATGTCACCGAACATGCATTGTCGGCCGTATACACGTTCTATGCGCCCGAGGCGGCTGCACGCAGCCTGGGGACCTTCGCGATCCTGCAGCAGATCCAATGGGCACGGCGCGAGCGACGGGCGCATGTCTATCTGGGCTACTGGATCGATGGCCACGCCAAGATGAACTACAAGCGCCGCTTCAACGCACTGGAGGCCTACGATGGCCGCCACTGGCGTGGACTGCCCGCCAGCGCGCCAGCCCCGTGAGCTGCCAAACGGCGACAACGGCCTGTCGCATCGGCCATGCGAGAATTCCGCGATGATCAAACCTCTCCTGCTGCTCGCGCTCACCGCGCTGTGCACCGCCTGCACCCATCGCATGCCGCCCACCACCACCGCATCCGACCCCTCGCCTGCCAAGCCTGTTGCAGCGCCACTGCGCATCGCCACCTACAACACCTCGCTGTATTCCGACGAAGCGGGCGGCTTGATAGCCGAACTGCAGGGCGACAGCGCGCATGCGCGCAAGATCGCCGCGGTGCTGCAGCGCGTGCGCCCGGATCTGGTGCTGCTCAACGAATTCGATTTCGATCCGGGCCACCGCGCCGCCGATCTGTTCCAGCAGCGCTACCTGCAGGTGGCACAGCCGGGGGGCGGCGAGCCGCTGCGTTATCCGTATCGGTATCTGGCGCCGGTCAACACTGGCGTTCCGAGCGGGCTGGATCTGGACAACAGCGGCAGTGTCGGCGCCAATGGCCGCAACCGCGGCAACGATGCCTGGGGCTTTGGCCTGCATCCAGGCCAGTACGGCATGCTGGTCCTGTCGCGGTATCCGATCGATGCGCAGGCCGTGCGCAGTTTCCAGCTGCTGAAGTGGAGCACGCTGCCGGGCGCACTGCGGCCGATCGATCCGACCACGCGAACCTCGTTTTATAGCGACGCGGTCTGGGCGCAGCTGCGGCTGTCGTCCAAGTCGCACTGGGACGTGCCGGTGCGCACGCCGTTGGGCGTGGTGCACGCACTGGTGTCGCACCCCACCCCACCGGTGTTCGATGGCGCGGAAAAACGCAACGCCGCCCGCAACCACGACGAGCTCGCGCTATGGCGTGCGTACCTCGACAACGCGGCCGACAGCAAACGCTGGTTGTGCGATGACAAGGGAATCTGCGGCGGCCTGGCGGCCGATGCGCACTTTGTGATCCTGGGCGATCTGAACAACGACCCGATCGATGGCGCCGGCCGCCACGAAGCGATCAGCGCATTGATCCATCATCCGCGCGTGCTGCAATACCCCACCCCGCGCAGCGACGGCGGCCCGGAAAAGACCGCCGAATACGCCGCGCAAGGCCTCGTGCACACCGGCGACCCGCACCAGGTCACCGGCGACTTCGGCCCGCAGGCCGGCACCATGCGCCTGGACTACGTGCTGCCATCGCACCGGTTCACCCTGATCGGCAGCGGCATCTTCTGGCCGGCCAGCACCGTCCCGGAGGCAGCGATTGCCGATGGCAGCGACCATCATGCGGTGTGGGTGAATGTAGCCGTTAAGTAAGCGGCCAATAGTCAGTTATCGGCGGATAAGCTTATGGTGGCCCGCCGACGATAGCTCAACGTTCTCGCTGTCTGATAGCAAGAAAGTGGTGGATTGATGGTGTACCGCCCGCAAACCAGCAGCAACAATGCTTTTTCAGCTGGTATAGATGCCGGAGTCGATTGATAAGGGACCGGTAGGGCCGGACTAGTCCGGCTTCATCCCGTGGGCTTACACTCCGATGCAGCCCCAGTAATGCAAGGAAATGCGGATGAGACCAAATCTGAAGGATCTGCGTTTGATCTTCCGAGGCTTATGGCTATCAATCGTCATCGCCCCGATGCTGTCTGCCTGTAGCGCAAGCGCACCACCGCCTACCGATAAAAAAGAGCTCTTTCTTAGCCAACCATTCCGGGTTGATGGTGCTGACGAACATGTGCGCTTTGAATTCGAAGCAACGCCGGATAACGTGAATTTTACCCAATCTTACATTGTAGGATTAACCCTGAGTCGCAAAGGCCAATTCGACCCGGTCATCACGTTAAATCACGGTGAACCTCCATTGCGGTATGCGCTCAAGGTCGATGCATGCAAGTGGACCGGAGACAAGTGCCTCAAAATAAAAACAGAGGACGCCTTTCAAGAATACATGAGGAAAGAACCAAGCAGAAGAAAATTCTTTGAATGGAGAAAAGGAAAAGATGATATTAAATATATCGACATTGGTGCCCACACTTCAGAATTAAGCGAATGGGTGGTCTGCAGGCTACCCCTAGAAAGCTACGGCCGTTATCGCATTGATATTTCAGCGCAGCCAGGCAATCCAGAGTTGAAAGACCCTACCGCGCAAATTTCGATCCAGAAGAGATGGACATCCTCCAAGTAATCTCAATATCTCGCATGGAGCAAAAGATGGATAAGCAGAACTACACTGTAACAATTGTTATCGCGGCACCCGGCACGCCGTTATATAAGGACGGCAAGCAGCAAATAGTGAATGGCGAACCGGCCAGCTCTGCGCCAGGGCACATGTTTTTATAATTGATGACGGCATAGGAAAACCAACTAGTTACGGATTCGCCCCTATCAACCACGGTGAGATGAACGGGCCAGGAAAAATATATATAACTCGGACTCCAAGGAATATCATAATCCAGCCTACTCAAGAACAATCGAAATAAGCAAGGAGCAATATGAAAAACTGCAAAAATTCGGTGAAGAACCGGAAAAGCTAGGCTTCGACAAAGAGTACAAGGACGTGCGCAACAACTGTGTCGACTTTACCTGGGCTGCACTCAATCATGCCGGTCTGCATCGCAACAAGAGCATCGATGTAAATGGGCTGCTTGGTCCCGCTGGAGTCGGGCAACTGCTTCCCGATGTTCGCATCCCTTTACCGCTAGAAGGCCAGGGGAAAGATGCTTACCGCCCCTTACGCAATATCCATGGTGTGGAAAGCATTGAAGCACCGTTTCCAGAAAGCCCACTGAACAAGGAAGTTCGGCATCCGCTTCCCGCAGACAGATCGATCCAACAACAGATTTTGAGTGATGAGCGGCAACCGCCCTCACTGCGTAATCCCGATTATCCCGGGCACCCGCTGTTTGCACAAGCTCAGTCCCATGTGCAAGCCCTGGATCAAGCAAATAACCGACAATCGGACGTACGCAGTGACAACCTGGCTGGTTGCCTGGCCGTGCAATCCTGCAAAATGGGCATGGACCGCATCGACGACGTACGTCTAAGCGAGGACGCCTCACGTGCGTTTGCGGTACAGAACAATCCCAACTCACTGGGACCGCACGACCAGTTGCTTGCCCATGTGGATACTGTCGCTGCACTCAATACACCGCTGGAGCAGAGCAGTCAGAGCTGGGTCCAGGCTGCGGCGGAACGCGCGCACGGCGAACAGCAAAGGCAGATACAGCAAGAGCAGAGCCAACCACACCCTGCAAGGGCCTTGACCTGAAACTTGCAGTTAGGCGTATACATGCCCCTGCGTCCGACGCGTTCGATGGAGCAGACGGATGCCTATCAGATCACTGTCTGATAGTGGTTTTGTCTCACCAGCAACTGATGCAATGCAGGTGTAGCCACCATGGCTCACGAAGCAATGCTTCATGATTGCCGCTCGTTGGCTGCATGCCAATCTCGCCATCTGGAAGCAAGGCAGTCTTGAAAATCGTGGGCAACGGTCAGGCCGATGCCCACAAAATACCGTAAGAACTACGTTATTTAGTCGCGAAGCTGAATCGTCAGCGCCGCAGCCGCCACGCGCGCTTTCTCGCGTGCCGCATCGATACTCTCTGCGCGCGCCAGGGTGACGCCGACACGGCGGTGGCCGTCCACGCGCGGTTTGCCGAACAGGCGCAGGGCGGTGTCCGGGTCGCACAATGCAGCGGCAACGTTGTCGAACACCGGCACGCCAGTGCCGTGCGCTAGTAGCGCACTCGACGCCGACGGGCCGCTCTGGCGGATCACTCCACCGTTCTCGGCACCGACCGGCAGGCCGAGAATGGCGCGCGCGTGCAGCGCGAATTCGCTCAGGTCCTGCGAAACCAGCGTGACCAGACCGGTGTCGTGCGGACGCGGCGACACTTCGCTGAACCACACCTCGTCGCCCTTGACGAACAGCTCTACGCCGAACAGGCCCCAGCCGCCGAGATCGTCGGTGATGGCTTTTGCGATCTGCTGCGAGCGACGCAATGCGGCTTCCGACATCGGCTGCGGCTGCCAGCTTTCGCGGTAATCGCCGTCCTGCTGCCAGTGACCGATGGGGTCGCAGTAGGAGGTGCCGCCGGCATGCCGCACGGTGAGCAAGGTGATTTCGTAATCAAAATCGATGAAGCCTTCGACGATGCAACGGCCGGCCCCGGCACGCCCACCGGTCTGCGCGTACTCCCACGCGGCATCGATATCGGCCTCGCTGCGCAGCGTGCTCTGGCCCTTGCCGGAGGAAGACATCACCGGCTTGACCACGCAGGGCAGCCCAACTGCAGCGATCGCCTCGCGGTATTGCGCGGCGGTGTCGACGAAGCGGTATGGCGAGGTCGGCAGCCCCAGCGTTTCGGCAGCCAGACGGCGGATGCCTTCGCGGTCCATGGTCAGGCGTGCGGCGCGCGCAGTGGGGATGACTTTCTGGCCCTGCTCGCGTTCCAGCGCCACCAGGGTTTCGGTATGGATGGCCTCGATCTCCGGCACGATCAAATGCGGCTGCTCGCTGGCAATCAGCGCGCGCAGCGCGGCGGGGTCGAGCATGTCCAGCACGTGCGAGCGATGCGCCACCTGCATTGCCGGTGCATTGGCATAGCGATCAGCCGCGATCACTTCCACACCGAAGCGCTGCAGTTCGATCGCCACTTCCTTGCCCAGTTCGCCCGAGCCCAGCAGCAGCACGCGGGTGGCGGAAGGCGACAGCGGAGTGCCGAGGGTGGTCATGAGGCGTCATCCAGATCGAAGGGGGACGCCATTTTAGCGGGCCGATGCCACGACCGCCGGTCGGAAATCCGCCCACACTTGATATCAATTTGATATCTTTTTCTAAAACCACAAGGACGCTCCAGCCATGAAAGAGAAGTCGCTTGGTTCTTTTCCCGGCATTCCAGTGATCGCTGCGAGTGTCGTCGTCCTGCTACTGGCTGCCACCGTGCTGATCGCCGCGGGCATGGGCTACCTGCCGGTCCTGTCCATGCTGCCGGCCATTCTGGTCGCTGCCGGCAATGTGTTCGTCTTAGTCGGCCTGTACACGCTGGAGCCGAACCAGGCAGCCGTCCTGAGCCTGTTCGGCAAGTACGTCGGTACGGTCAAGGACCAGGGGATGCGCTGGAACAGCCCCTTCTACGCCAAGCGCCGGGTCAGCCAGCGCGTGCGCAATTTCGAAAGCGGACGGCTCAAGGTCAATGAACTGGACGGCAGCCCGATCGAGATCGCCGCAGTGATCGTGTGGCAGGTGCTGGACGCCTCCGAGGCCGTGTACAACGTGGACGACTACGAAAGCTTCGTGCATATCCAGTCCGAAGCCGCGCTGCGCGCGATGGCCACCAGCTACCCTTATGACCAGCACGAGGAAGGCCAGATTTCGCTGCGCAGCCACCCGGCTGAAATCAGCGAACAGCTCAAGCGGCACCTGGACGAACGGCTCACCCAGGCCGGGGTGGACGTGATCGAGGCACGCATCAGCCATCTGGCCTATGCACCGGAAATCGCCCAGGCCATGCTGCAGCGCCAGCAGGCCAACGCGGTGATTGCCGCACGCACACGCATCGTGGCGGGCGCGGTGGGCATGGTCGAAATGGCGCTGGCCGAGCTGCAGAAGAACGGCGTGGTGCAGCTGGACGAAGAGCGCAAGGCGCACATGGTCAGCAACCTGCTTACCGTGCTGTGTTCTGATCGCGGGACCCAACCGGTGGTCAACGCCGGCTCGCTGTATTGAGGTGATGCAATGAATGTGATGGTGCCGCTGGTGGTTGCGCTTTCGGGGTTGCCTGCGTTGGCGATTGCCGCCTCGATCGGGGCGGACGACGATGACCGCGCGCGCGGCCTGGGCCTGCGCTGGGCGTTGATCAGCCTGGTGATCCTGGTCGGCGCCGCGTGCCTGTATTGGGTGGGCGACAACCGCGCCGGCATCTATGCGGTGGTGATCGGCATGATCATCGGCGTCAATACGCTGATCGTGTCGATGGTCATGCACCTGCGCCGCCATGGCAGTCGCAGGAACGGCGAATGAGCGAAAAAAAGGCCTATCCACTGCGCATCAACGCCGATGTCCTGGCCGCCGCGCAACGCTGGGCCGACGACGAACTGCGCAGCCTCAACGCGCAGATCGAATACGTGCTGCGCGACGCGCTGCGCAAGGCCGGGCGGCTACCGAAGCCGCAGGGCGACAAGGAACCCTCGGCATGACCAGGCGTGTGGGCTCAGCCATCATCGCGCTGGCACACGCGTTGGTCGGCGACATCTCACGTAATAACCGCCGGGACGAATCAATCGCTCGGAGCTACTTGGGTGAGGAGACGACCACGCTCGTCATGCATCCGGCGCCGGGTATGGCGCTGCCGGCATCCGTGGCGATGAAGAAGAAACTCTGAGATGGCGAGCCGCTCGGACCAACCCAAACGCACCGACACAGCGCCCAAAGCGCACACCGGGCAACACCCGCAGCGGCGCCGACGCGACTACGCCGCGGCGCCGGCGACGCGCTGGGGCCTGGCAGTCTGGCTTTGGCTACCGCTGTCGATCACTGCCGGCCTCATCAGCATTGCGCACGCAAGCAGTCATGACCATTCCGGTACGCTGGTGGTGCATCTGGGCATCCTGCTGGCAGTGGCGGTGGCGTGCACCGTTGCGCACGCGCGACGCAGCATCCAGCTGGACGACGCTCGCCTGGTCGTCCGCTCGACCTTCTTCACCAAGCGTGTGCCGCTAAGCGCACTGCGCCTGGACAGCGCACGCGTTGTCGACCTGGCCGAACATACTGCGTTCAAACCCGGCCTGCAGTTGCTTGGCTTCGGCTACCCGGGTTTCAAATCGGGGCATTACCGCAGCAAGTCCGCAGTCAGGGGCTTTTATCTATTGACCCACTCCAGGCGTGTGCTGATTCTGCCGTTGCGCGACAACAGCCTGGTGGTGCTCAGCCCTGAGCAGCCACACCAATTGCTCGGGGATTTAAGAACGACTGACAAAACGTAGCGCGCAGTCGTCAAGCGGACGTAGACGAACCGCGATTTACCAGTGGCACGTGCCGACTCCCAGCACCGGCCGTGCAGGCCCGGCCGCGACGCGGTCGTTTTTGTTGGCTGCTTTCACGCCAGCTGGCCGTACGCCACGCTTGGCCCTACCCTGTTGCGATGCGCCCGACCCCGACCCTGTTACTCAACACCACCGCCATCGAGTTGCTGCCCGCCGCCTTGATGCGCGCCCACAGCAACGCCGATGCCCGCGTGCTGGCGCAGGCCGACTGGCTGCTGCGGCGCAAGTGCGACGGACGTTATCTGGCCGCACAGCTGGCACAGGGCCTCATGCCGCTGATGCCGCGGCTGGCACGCGAGCCCGGGCTGGACGAGGCGCTGGACCGGCTACAGGCCGCCGCCGCCCGCACGCACCAGCCGCACGGCATGACGCTGATGGTCGACGGCCTGCAGCGCCGCCTGAGCCAACTCGGGCTGGATGCAGATGGCTATGTGCAACGGACTGGCCTGCAGCTGATTGCCGAGCCGGCGACCTTGCACTTTTCCGGGCGCGATCGCTTCGGCCGGCCGCTCTGGCTCAGCGCAGGCGCCGCGCGTGCATGGAGGCAGATGCGTGCGGCCGCGCTGCGTGCGAACATCGTGCTGGATGCCATCTCCGGCTATCGCAGCCACGATTACCAGCTGGGCATTTTCGAACGCAAGTTCGGGCGCGGGCTCACCCTGGAACAGATCCTGGCAGTCAACGCCGCCCCTGGTTTCAGCGAGCACCACAGCGGCGACGCGCTGGATATTGGCACCCCGGGCGAACCGCCGGCCGAAGAATCGTTCGAGTCCACCGCTGCGTTTGCCTGGCTAAGCCAGCATGCGCCGCATTTCGGCTATCACCTGAGCTACCCCCGCGACAACCCGCACGGTATCGTCTACGAGCCGTGGCATTGGCGCTGGCATGCGGTGAAGTCGACATAAGAACCAAGACCCGCATCTGCGCTGCTACAGGTCGGCAATCCGGCATGAAGCTCCGCACTGCTGTCGCCTGCGCCGCCTGCCAGTACACGCAATTTTGTCTGAAGCGGCGAGCACGCTCGATCATTGTTGATTGATTCCAGATTCCCACTCATTGAGGACATCGCTTATGGACGAGCACATCAATGTGCAGCGTCGCGCCGCCACCGCCGCGATGCTGGGCGCTGGCACCGCACTCCTCATCCCGGGATGCTGTCATGACGCCGAGCATTCCCTGCGAGTGACCGACATGGCCGGCATCGATCGCACCACCGTGGCACGCATTGCCCGGCCGCGCAGTGTGGACGAAGTGGCCAGCCTGATACGCGACAGCAACGGCACGGTGTCGGTCGGCGGCGAACGCTACAGCATGGGCGGGCAGATCAGCGCGCAGTCTTCGCTGCATCTGGACATGCGTGGATTGGTTGGCCTAGTGCATCTGGATGTCGCGGCCCGACGCATCCGGGTACGCGCCGGTATGCGTTGGCGCGATGTGCAGGACCTGATCGATCCGCATGATCTTTCGATTGCGGTGATGCAGAGCTACAGCAACTTCAGCGTCGGCGGCTCCATCGGGGTAAATTGCCATAGCCGCTACCTGCATGCCGGGCCCATCGCCCATACAGTGCACGCATTGCAGCTGGTAGATGCACAAGGCCAGATAGAAGAACTCGACCGCACCAGAACTCCGGAGCTGTTCTCTGCTGTCATTGGCGGCTACGGCGGGCTAGGTGTGGTCACCGAAGTGGAGTTGTCGCTCGCACTCAACGACATGCTGGAGCGGCGGGTACAACAAGTCGCGTTGGCCGACTACCCCGCCTTCTTCGCCGACCGCATCGCCGCCGACCCACTGGCGGTGATGCACAATGCCGAACTGACGCCGCCGCGTTTCGATCGCCCATTGGCGGTGACCTGGGTCAGCACCAGTGCCCCGCCAACCGATGCAAGGCGTCTGATTCCCCGCGACCAGGACTACTCCCGCGAACAGAATCTGATCCGGGCTGCATCGGAACTGCCGCTGGCCAAGCCGCTGCGCGACCGTTATCAAACCTCGCCACTGCTACAGGCGCCAGTGGTGATGCGTCGCAATTGCCAGGCGAGTCTGGACGCGCGTGCGCTGGAACCGCACCCGCGGCGCATGTTCACCTACCTGCTGCAGGAATACTTCGTGCCGGAAGCTGCATTTACCGCATTCGCGCGCGAAATGGCCGCAATCCTGCGCCACCACAATGTAAACGCGCTCAATATCTCGATCCGCCACTCGCCTGCCGATACGGTGTCACTGTTACGCTGGGCACCACAGCCGGTGTTTTCCTTTGCGCTCTATTACAAGCAGCGCAGCGGCATCGTGACTGACAGGGCTACGGTGGCCTGGACCCAACAGTTGATCGATGCGGCACTAGCACACGGCGGCAGCTACTACCTACCCTACCGACTGCATGCCAGCCAGCAGCAATTTTCCGCCGCCTACCCGAACGCCCGTCATTTTGCGGGCCTCAAGAGCAGCATCGACCCACGATATCGCTTCCGCAACCTGCTGTGGGACAAGTACCTACCTGCATGAGCGACACCGGGAACCGGCCAAGTGCCGGCGCTCTGGCCGCACTTTGATAACGCCCTTCCTACCCCACGCGCCGGCATGCGTGCACTTGTATAGCCGCGCGGGGCAGCTACTCCTGCGAACGCGGTGTCGGCACCCTGGTCGCCACGCTGAAGTCGGCGATCTTCCACAGGTAGAGTGCGGCGTAGGTGCGGTATGGGCCCCAGTGTTCGCCACGGACGGCCAGCGCCTTGGGGGTGGGCATCTGCTCCTGTTTGTCCACGCGCTGGGCGCCCTTGCGCACACCCAGGTCGTCGATGGGCAGCAGGTCCGGGCGGCCCAGGCGGAACATCAGCATCATCTCCACCGTCCAGCGACCGATGCCGCGGACCGGTACCAGCGCGTCGACAATGGCTTCGTCAGGCATGAAGGCCAGTCTGCGCAGCGAAGGAATCTCACCGGCCAGTTCGCGCTGCGCCAGATCGCGTAGCGCCAATGCCTTGTTGCCGGACACACCGCAGGCGCGCAGCGCGGCATCGTCCACGCGCGCAAGCGTGTCGGCATGCAACCGGCTCGAGCAGATTGCCACCTCCACCCGTGCCACGATGGTGGACGCGGCCTTGCCACTGAGCTGCTGGAACAGGATCGCGCGTGCCAAGGCATCCACCGGGTCGAACGGTTTGCGCCAGCCCGGCTGCGGCGCGATGGGGCCGATGCGTTTCATCCACGCACCCAGCGCGCGATCGCGCCGGGCCAGATGCGCAAAGGCGGCCGCTACATCGAACCCGCGAGCATGCCGCGGCATCTCAGCGCCTCAACGCGCCGATGGCCAGCACCACCCAGCCCAGCATCAGGCTGACGCCGCCCACCGGTGCCAGGCTGGTCGGCCAATGCAGCAACGCGCCGCCGACCAGGCTGCCGGCAAACAGCAGCGTGCCGAGCAGCAGCAGGTACAGGCCAACCCGCCCGAAGACACGCGTTTCAGTAGCACCCAGCACAGTCAGTACCGCGCCATGACCGAACGCATACAGCGACGCCAACTGCAGCCGCGACTGCACCAGCGCATCGGCCACGCCGTGCGAGGCGTAGGCCGACAACCCGACGGCCATGGCGGCCAGCAGGCCGCCGCAGAACGCCAGCAATGAGGGGTGCTTCTTACGACGGTCGAGCAAAGACATGCAGGCAACTTCCCTGGCAGCGCCGTAGCGCAAAAAAAAAGCGCGCCGCAGGACTGCGGCGCGCTTTGGTCTGGATCAGGTCATCGCGGTAAGACGATTACTTGATGGCCCAGTAGACATCGTAGGTACCGTCCTGCGTGAACGACTTGTCCACGCCGCCCTTCCAGGCTTCGTAGGGACGCTCGGTCACATCCATGCCGCTGGTGGCCGCCCAGGCGCGCAGCGAGTTACGCACGGCATCCAGGCCGGCCATGTGACCTGCATAGGTCGCAAATGCCGAACGGTGCGCCGGAGTGCGCTGGTACTTCACCGGTGCCTCGGACGGGATGTTGAGCTTCAGCTCTTCGCCGGTCGCAGCAACCGGAGTCGCATCGACCGGAGCAGCGGCGGCCGCGTCATCCTTCTTGGCGTCGGCCTTGGCGGTGTCGGTCTTGGCATCGGCCTTCGGCGCGCCACCGGCACGCTTGCGGACCGGCTGCACGACGTCGAACGCGTACTTGTCACTGGCGAAGTCGGTGGTGACGATACGGACCGGACCAGCAGCTTCCAGACCATTGGCGTCCATCACGCGCTTGATCCACTCCTGGTTGTCCTTGATCGACTTCTTGATCGTCTCGTTGTCACGGTCGATGTTGCCCGCGGTGACGACCAGCAGGTCCTCGGCCGGCACATCGACGATCTTGAGATCGCTCAACACCGGCTTGCCATCCAGTTGCGCGCGGTAGTCGAAGTTCGGCACGGTGGCCAGTGCGGTGGTCAGACGCGACAGACCCAGCTTCAGGTCATCGCCCACGTGGCGGCTGACATACAGGCCGGCATAGCGACCGAACAGGTTCCAGCCGTACTTGACGCTGTAGTCCTGCGTGATCTTGACGTTCTTGTTGTTCTTGCCGGTCGGAGCCAGAGTGAAATTGGTGACCTTGTCGTAGCCCTTGGTGGGATCTTCGATCGCGATCTCAACACGCTCGTTCTTGACGGTGTTTTTGATTTCCCAGCTGCCGTTGCCGATATAGCCCTCGGTGGAGCTGTATTCGACGCGTGCACCCTTGCCCTCTTCCGGGCCGGCCAGCTTCAGCTGGATCTTCGGGTCACGCAGCACAAGCGGGTTCCAATCCTTGAAACGACGGAAGCTGTTCACGGTGTCGTAAACAATCGTCATTCTGCGGTTGGTCTCAACACTCTCGGACATCTGCCGCTCCGAGGGCAACACCAAGCCCACCACGACAAACAAGCCAGCCACGATCCCCAAGGCGATCAGGAACTCGATAATACGGGTCATTCAGGAGGTCTCCGGGGCCGATCCCACGGCCGGGTTGAGTGAAGCGAAGCCACCATCCTAGCAGGCTTCGAGAAAGATGTTCAGTTGTGCGACGGGTAGCGCGGTCTTGCGGTGTCATTCGGCGCGTGCAACGTCGCGGTGGAGCTGCGCAATCCCTGCCGTTGCAAGGGTTTGCGCCGCGCGCGCAGCCATCATGCACATCCCACGCTGCCGGCGTGTGATGCCGCCAGGACGTGGGGCCTGATCGGAGCGATGCGGGCTGTCGCGAGGACGCAGACGATGCAGGCTGCAGGCAAGCCGGCGCCACCGCACTCGGTGAACGGCCTTTGCGTGCGATCGCCCACGGATGCGTCGGCCGATCGCCCACCCAGGCGGGGGCTCAGACGCCTTCAGCGCCGCGCGGCTGCAGCCGCGTACGCCCAGCATGGACAGGGTGAGCGGGCGCCGCCTGCAAGCCGCAGGCTTGTGCGCCCGCAAACGCCCGGGTGCTGCGCCGGGCCGGACATCCTGCCGTCAGACCAGCTGCAGCTCGAACGCCTTGAGTACCGCGCGGGTACGGTCGCGCACGCCCAGTTTGGACAGGGTGAGCGGGCGCCGCCTGCAAGCCGCAGGCTTGCGCGCCCGCGAACGCACGGCGCGCTGCGCCGGGCCGGGCATCCTGCCGTCAGACCAATTGCAGCTCGAACGCCTTGAGTACCGCGCGGGTACGGTCGCGCACGCCCAGTTTGGACAGGATGTTGGACACATGATTCTTGATGGTGCCCTCGGCAACGCCCAGCGAATTGGCGATCTCCTTGTTGGAAAAGCCGCTGGCCATCAATCGCAGGATTTCGGTCTCGCGGTCGGTGAGCGGATCGGGCCGGTCCAGGCTGACGAACTCGTTGCGCATGTGCTCCAGGCCCGACAGCAGGCGCTGGGTGACCGCCGGCTGCACCAGCGAGCCGCCATCGGCCACGGTGCGGATGGCCCCGACCAGCTGCTCCAGCGAGACATCCTTGAGCAGGTAGCCCTTGGCGCCGGCCTTGAGCCCGGCCAGCACCAGCTGGTCGTCGTCGAAGGTGGTCAGGATGATGGTCGGCGGCAGCGTGCCGTTGCGCGAGAGCATCTGCAGCGCTTCCAGGCCGGACATCACCGGCATGCGCATGTCCATCAGCACCACGTCGGGCTGGATCTGCGGGATCTGCTCCACCGCCTGCTTTCCGTCCGAGGCCTCGGCCACCACCTCGATGCCGTTATCCAGCGCCAACAGCGAGCGGATCCCCTGGCGCACCAGGGTTTGGTCGTCTACCAGGCACACACGGATCATCAAAACACTCCTTGAGTCACGGCCGCAGGCATCAGTGCCGGCGCGCCTGGAACGGAGATGCGCAGGCCGAAGCCGTCACCCCGCCGGGTTTGGATTTCCAGCTGCCCACCATACTGGTTGAGCCGCTCACGCATGCCGCGCAGGCCGTTGCCGGGCGCCACCGCATCGGCGCCATGGCCATCGTCGCGGGCATCGATCAACACCGTCTCCGCGTCGCGCCGCACCTGGATCCACAGGTTACGCGCGCCGGCGTGGCGCACCGCGTTGGTGATGATTTCCTGGGTGCAACGCAGCAGCACATGGGCGCGCTCGGGGTTGTCCAGGGTTAGCGGCTGGGCGATGTCCAGGTGGATATCCAGCGACGGTACCTGGGTGACCAGCGGCCGCAGCGCCGCTTCCAGGTCGATCGCGCCGCTGTCGCGCAACTGGCTGACCGCTTCGCGCACGTCGGTGAGCAGCAGCTTGGCCAGGGTATGCGCCTGGCGCACGTGCTCCTGGGCCTGGCCTTCGGTGATGTGGCCGGCCACTTCCAGGTTGAGGCTGAGCGCGGTCAGGTGATGCCCCAGCAGGTCGTGCAGCTCGCGCGAGATGCGGGTGCGCTCGTTGATGCGCGCGCTTTCGGCCAGCAGCGCACGGGTGGCGCGCAGTTCGGCGTTGAGCCGGCGCTGTTCCTCGCGGGCCTCGGCCTGCTGGCGGGCCACTAGGCTGGTGACGAAGATGAACATCGAAAAGCCGCCGTAGAGCAGCGACTGCATCAGCGCGCCGGAAACCGGAAACCCCAGCAACAGGTGGTAGACCGGAAGCACGGCCAACTGGCTCAGCACCAGCCAGACCACGCCAACGCGCAGTGGCAACAACCAGGGGATCACCCCGGCCGCCACCATCATGAGGATGCTGCCGAGCCCGGTCCGGGTGAGGTAGCTCACCGCAAGCGCGCACACCGTGAGCAGCAGCAGGATCAGCCGGTCGTACCAATGGGCATGGCCGCCGCTGCTCAGGCCGCGCGTCAACCAGAAATAGCTGGCCCCGAAGCCGACGAAGAACGCCGACATCATCGCCGCCTCCATCACACTGCGGTGGTCGCCGTCCTCGGCGGGCGCCCAGTAGATGTACACCAACGGCATGGCGATCATCGCCCAGGTGAACAGGCCGGCGAAGCGCAGGACGCGCGTATGACTGAGGTATCCCAACATGTCCGCATCTTAGGCCCAAGCGCCGCCGCTGCCCTCTTGCCGGAAGTCATGCATGCGCCTGCCCGCGCCTTCGGGCCAGCGGCCGATCCGGCGGCGCACGGGTGACGGCAGCATGCGTCGGGCGCTGCGTGTCGGCCCATCGCCGGGACGGGTGCCGGCCGCCGAGCACGCGCCGGGTCGCCGCTTCAGGCCACGCATGTAATAATCCGACGCAGATCCGATTTCGGGTCGAGAGCGTTACCCCACGGAGTCCTAATGTCGATCGTCATCCGCGACGTGCGCGAGCACGAGCTCGATTCCGTCCTGGCCCTGAACAACAATGCCGGACTGGCGATCCTGCCGCTGGATTCAACCAAGCTGCAACGGTTCTACGCCCAGGCCGAATATTTCCGCGTCGCCGAGCGCGACGGCAACCTGGCCGGGTTCCTGGTCGGGTTCGGCAGCGGCAGTGCCCATGACAGCAGCAATTTCGCCTGGTTCCGGGACCGTCATCCGGAATTCTTCTATATCGACCGCATCGTGGTTGCCAGCCGCCGTCGCGGCGGCGGCGTCGGGCGGGCGTTCTACGCCGACGTGCAGAGCTATACCGAGCTGCGTTACCCGCAACTGGCCTGCGAGGTGTTCCTGGACCATGGCGCCGACGCGGCGCTGCTCTTCCATGGCAGCTTCGGTTTCCGCGAAGTGGGCCAGAACACCATGCCGGACGTGGACGTGCGCGCCAGCATGCTGATGAAGGACATGTGCAGCTATTCCTGGGTCAAGGAGACCTACGGCGGCAAGTTGCCCGAAGAATTGCCGTGGGTGGGCCGGCCGCGTCATGCCGCTGCCACCGCCAATCCATCGACGGGGACCTGAGGCGTGTCGAGTGTGAATGTGGATTTTGAACAGGCCGGCGAACTGAAGATCGGCCAGGTGGGCATCGCCAATTTGCGCGTGCGCACCCTGGACGTACCGCGGCTGGTACAGGAAATGCGTGAGCGCGTGACCCGCGCGCCCAAGCTGTTCGGACGTGCGGCGGTGATTCTGGATTTCGGCGGGCTGTCGCAGGTGCCGGACATGGCCACCGCCAAGGCGCTGCTGGATGGCCTGCGCGATGCCGGCGTGCTGCCGGTGGCGCTGGCCTACGGCACCAGCGAGATCGACCTGCTGTCGCAGCAACTCGGTGTGCCGTTGCTGGCCAAGTTCCGTGCCCAGTACGAGCCGACCGCGGTCAGCCCACCGCCACCGCCACCGCCCCCTGCGCGCGCCGAACCGGCGCCGCCGGCCGCGCGCCCGGCACCTGGCCGCATGCAACGCACCGCGGTGCGCTCGGGCCAGCAGCTGTATGCGGAACACTGCGACCTGACCGTACTCAATACGGTGGGCGCCGGGGCGGAGGTCATCGCCGACGGCAGCATCCATATCTACGGTACCCTGCGTGGCCGCGCTTTGGCCGGCGCGCAGGGCAACCCGGACGCGCGCATCTTCTGCCGCGACTTCCACGCCGAACTGGTCGCCATCGCTGGCCACTACAAGGTGCTGGACGATGTTCCCATGGACCTGCGTGGCAAGGCCGTCCAGGTCTGGCTGGAGCAGGATCAGATCAAGATCGCTGCGCTTGATTGACGCGGCCCAACCACAGAAATATTCGGAGAAATCCTTTGGCTGAAATCATCGTAGTCACCTCCGGCAAGGGCGGCGTCGGCAAGACCACCACCAGCGCGAGCCTGGCCTGCGGGCTGGCGCGGCGCGGCAAGAAGGTCGCCGTCATCGACTTCGACGTCGGCCTGCGCAACCTGGACCTGATCATGGGCTGCGAGCGGCGCGTGGTGTACGACTTCGTCAACGTCGTGCACGGCGAGGCCACGCTCAAGCAGTCGCTGATCAAGGACAAGCGCTTCGACAACCTGTACGTGCTGGCGGCCTCGCAGACCCGCGACAAGGACGCATTGACCCAGGAAGGCGTGGAGAAGGTGCTCAAGGACCTTGCCGCCGACGGCTTCGACTACATCGTCTGCGACTCGCCGGCCGGTATCGAAAAAGGCGCGTTCCTGGCGATGTACTTCGCCGACCGCGCGGTGGTGGTGGTGAACCCGGAAGTGTCCTCGGTGCGCGACTCCGACCGCATCATCGGCCTGCTCGATTCCAAGACCCGCAAGGCCGAGGAAGGCAAGACGGTGCCGGCGTTCCTGCTGCTGACCCGCTACAGCCCGGGCCGCGTGGAAGGCGGCGAGATGCTCAGCATCACCGATGTGGAAGAAGTGCTGGGCCTGAAGGCGATCGGCGTCATTCCCGAATCCGGCGATGTGCTCAACGCCTCCAACAAGGGCGAGCCGGTGATCCTGGATGCCGAGTCCCCGGCCGGCCAGGCGTATGACGACGCAGTCGCCCGCATCATGGGCGAGGAGCGCCCGATGCGATTCACATCCGTGGAGAAGAAAGGCTTCTTCAGCAAGCTGTTCGGAGGGTAAGCATGGGCCTGCTCGATTTTCTCAAGAGCAAGAAGAACACCGCCGAGACGGCCAAGAACCGCCTGCAGATCATCATTGCGCAGGAGCGCAACCACCGCGGCGGGCCGGATTACCTGCCGCTGATGCAGCGCGAATTGCTGGAAGTGATCAAGAAGTACGTCAACATCGACGCCGATGCGGTGCGGGTTGACCTGGTCAAGGACGGCGAGCACGACGTGCTGGATATTTCGGTCGCGCTGCCGGAAGACGGCGACAAGTAAGCGCGGCCATGGATGCCGGCGCGTCCTTTGCACAAGCAGGCGCGCTGCGTGGCAACGGCCACGCCATCCCTCCCGACGGTACCGTGGCAGCACGGTGCCGTTTTGGTTTCTGCCCACTGCGCGCTTGCCGCGCACCTGACCATGAGCCACTGAGCGTGACCCCTCATCCTCATTCCGCCCCCGACACGTCCGGCGTGCTGCGCGTGGCCGATATCGGCCTGGATGCACCGGCCGCCCTGCTCGCCCGCTACGGGCTGCGCCTGCATCGGGTGGCTGCCGGCGCGGCAATACCGGGCAGTTTCTGGGGCGAACCGGAGGCCGGCATCATCGGTTGCGATGTGTATGTGCGCGACGACACGCCGGTGCATTCGATGCTGCACGAGGCCGGACATCTGATCGTACTACCTGCCGACAAACGTGCCGCAGTGCATACCGACGCCACCGATTCGGTGGATGAAGAAGACGCCACCTGTTACCTGCAAATCCTGCTGGCCGCGCAATTGCCCGGCGTGGGCAGCGCACGGCTGATGGCCGACATGGATGCCTGGGGGTATACCTATCGCCTGGGCTCTACCCGCGCCTGGTTCGAGCAGGATGCGGAAAACGCGCGCAGCTGGCTGGATGCGCGTGGGTTGCTGCCAGCCTAAGAGCGGCGACCGGCACAGCGCCGTCAGCGGCTGTCGGCGCGGTCTGGACGGCGAACAGGACCCGCATGGCCCTGCCGATACCGATTGATAGCCACTCTATGTCGCCCCAGATTCGCTCGTGGCGGTCGCACCGGACAGGTCCAGCGTTGCCACGGTGCCCTGCCCCGCATCGGACTCGAGTTGCAGGTGCCAGCCCAGGTGCTCGCAGAGCCGGCCGATCAGTTCCAGGCCGATGCCGTTGCCCTGCCGTGCATTGCCGCGCGCCAGTCGCGCGTAGATGGCGCTGATTTCCTCCGGCGTCATTCCATGCCCCGGGTCGGCGATGCGCACCACGCCCGGCGCGGTCAGGCCGACGCGGATGACGCCGCGGTCGCTGTTCTCGATTGCGTTACGCAGCAAGTTGCCGATGGCGGTCTGCACGATGGCCACCGGCGCGGTCAGGGTGCACGACGGGAGCGGATCGATGACCACCTGCAAGTCCTTGTCGGCACATAGATGCGCATGGTCGGCAACGATCTCCGGCAGCAGTTGATCCAGCCGCACGGCATCGCTGCTGCGCACCAACCGCCCCGGATCCTTTGCAAGCACCAGCAGCAAGGTGATCAGCTGCTCCACCGAAGCGCTGGTCTGCGCGATGCGCCTGAGCTGGTGGCGCACCGCCGGCGGCGTGCCCGGCTGTTCCAGCGCCAGTTCCACCGCATTGCCGATCACCGCGATCGGCGTGCGCAACTCGTGGCTGGCGCTATCGATGAAGGCGCGTTCGCGCTCGACGAATTGGCTGTTGCGCTCCAGGTAGTCGTTGAGCGCATCGGCGATGACGTAGAGCTCGGCACTCCCCTGCGCGCCCACGGTGATCTGCTGCGCACGCCGCCCAGGACGCAATGCGCCGATGTCGCGGGCCAGCTCCACCAGCGGGTGCACCAGCCGCGCCATCGCGTAGGTGCCCATCAGCAAGGTGATGCCGATCAACGCGACCCCGGCCGCCAGCATCCAGCGGGTGAGAAATTTCTCCAGCGCCTCGAAATCGGTGATGTCCAGCACCAGCGCCAGGCGGCCTGCCTGCGGCGTGTCGCGCACCATCACCGCGCTCTGGCGGCCGGCGATATCCAGCTCGTCATGCAGGCCCGGGTGCAGCGTGCGCAGCACCGGCGGCACGCCGGCCGAGCCATCGATGCGGTACAGCCGCAAGGTGTCCGAGTCTTGCCAGTGGTAGTCCGGATTGCGCGCACTGCGCTCCAGGATGCTGTCCAGTTCGGAATTCAACAGCGAGCGCCACACGCCGTGTTCGGCACGCTCGTGCAGATACTGCGCAGTGCCGAACACCGCCAGGGTCATCAGCAAGGTATAGCCGAACAGCCACAGCATGACCCGGCGGCCCAGCGGGCGCTGCTTAGCCATCGACGCACTCGTTGCCTGCCGCTTCGCCAGCGGCATCCAGCTCCGCCAGGCGATAGCCGAGCCGCGGCAGGGTGTGGATCAACTTCTGCGCGAACGGACCATCCACGCTGCGGCGCAGTTCGTAAATATGCGAACGCAGCATGTCGCCATCGGGCGGGTCGTCGCCCCAGAGCGCCTGCTCCAGGCGTTGCCGGGTGACCGCTGCCGGGCTGGCCTGCATCAGCACTTCCAGCAACTTGCGGCAGGCCGGATACAGATGCAGCACCTGGCCGGACCGGGTAGCTTCCAGGGTGGCCAGGTCCAGCCGCAGGTCGGCCACCTGCAGTAATTTGCCGCGGCGCCGACCATGCGCACGCGCGAGCAAGGCGTCGATGCGCACTTCCAGCTCGGGCAGCGCGAACGGCTTGGTCAGGTAATCGTCGGCCCCGGCGCGAAAGCCGGCAATCTTGTCGGGCAATTCGTCGCGCGCAGTGAGCATGATCACCGGCAGTTCGGAGTGATGCTGCTCGCGCAGGCGGCGCAACACCTCCGGGCCGTCCATGCGCGGCATCATCCAGTCCAGCACCAGCACGTCGTACTGCTGGGTGGTGGCCAGGTGCAGGCCGGTGATGCCGTCCGGCGCGGCGTCCAGGGTGTGGCCGCGGGCTTCAAAATAATCGAACAGATTGGCAACCATGTTGCGGTTATCTTCGATGACCAGCAGCCGCATGCGCGCGATTCCAGAACGGTCCGACAGGGACGCTGTGCGCATCCTACCCGAGGCCAGCCGAACCCGACCGCCCCGGGCGCTCCGCGCGCGTGCCGGCAAGGTGTCCGACAAATTTCCGACAAGGGTGCCGGCTATCGTTTCGCCCCTTTTCATCAGGGCGTGCGCGTGTCGCCTGCCACCTCTGCCTTCCTGCCCCGCCGCCCCGCGCTGCTGGTCGCATTCCTGCTGATCCTTGTCAGCCTGCTGGCCGGCCTGGGGCTGCGCCAACCCAATCCGCCGGATGAGCCGCGCTTCGTGCTGGCTGCGCGCACCATGGTCGAAAGCGGCCAGTGGTTGCTGCCGCACCGTGGCAGCGAGCTGTACGCGGAAAAGCCGCCGGTGTTCATGTGGCTGCAGGCAGCAACCTATGAGCTGGTGCCACACTGGACGGTGGCGTTTCTGTTGCCCTCGCTGCTGGCCGCACTGGCCACGCTGTGGCTGACCTGGGATCTGACGCGCCGGCTGTGGAACCGGCGCGTGGCTGGCTATGCGGTGCTGGCCTTGTTCGCGGTGCTGCAGTTCGGCCTGATGGCCAAGCGTGCGCAGATCGACATGGTGCTGGTGGCGCTGACCACGCTGGCGTTGTGGGGCATGCTGCGGCATCTGCTGCGCGGCCCAGATTGGCGCGCGTGGTCACTGGGCCTGTTCGCCGCCGGCGTCGGCACGGTCACCAAGGGCGTGGGCTTCTTACCGCTGCTGGTGTTGCTGCCGTGGATGGCGCTGCCGCGCAGGCAGTGGAGCGTGCTGCCTGCGCGCGCGCAGGCCGGCCGCACCTGGTTGCTGGTACTGCCGGCGTTCTTGGCCGGCACCGCGGTGTGGCTGGGGCCGTTGGGCATCGCGCTGTTGCATAGCCAGGACCCGCAGTTGCATGCCTACGCGCACGAGTTGCTGTTCAAGCAGACCGGAACCCGCTACGCGCACGCCTGGCATCACGTCAAACCGGCCTGGTACTACCTGCAGGTGATTGCCACCTTGTGGCTGCCGGGCTGCCTGTTGCTGCCCTGGCTGTTGCCGGCGTGGTGGCGCCGGTTGCGCCGCGGCGATCCGCGCTATGTGTTGCTGCTGGCGTGGAGCGTGCTGGTCCTGCTGTTCTTCAGCGCCAGCCCGGGCAAGCGCGAGGTCTATATCTTTCCGATGCTGCCCGCGCTGTGCATGGCGGCAGCGCCGTTGCTGGCCGGGCTGTTGCGCAGGCGCGGCGTGCGCGCGGTGCTCACCGGCTACGTGGTGGTGCTGGCGCTCGCCGGGCTGGTGCTGGGCGGCGGGATCGCGCTGCATCTGCCCTGGGCGGAAACCACTGCCTTGAAACGCGGGATGGAACTTGCCTCGCTGCAGTCGGTGGGATTCTGGCTCCTCGGCCTGGGCGTGATCGGTGCCGGCGCGGTGGTCTGGTCGCGCGGCAAGCGTGCCGGGATGGCAGTGGTGGCGATGACCGCCGCGCTATGGATGGTCTATGGCCTGGGCCTGATGCCGGCGCTGGATCCGTACAGTTCCTCTGCACGGCTGATGCAACGCGTCGGGCAGCGCATCGGGCCCGATGCCGAACTCGGCATGCTGGCCTGGCGCGAGCAGAACCTGCTGCAGGCCGACCGGCCGGTGACCGACTTCGGCTTCAAGGCGAGTTGGCAGGCGCAGTGGGCCAAGGCTGGCCCGTGGCTGGCGCAAGCGCCGGAGAAGCGCTGGCTGTTCGTGCTCAAGCAGGCGGTACCGGCCTGCATCGATCCGGCGCAACGCATCGACATCGGCGAATCCAATCGCAATCAATGGCAGCTGATGCCGGGCACGGCGTGGCATGCCGGGTGCAAGGGCAATGCGTCCGACACCGAACAAGCCGGCGGCGACAGCGACGCAGACTGAACGCCAGGTGTTGGGTTAACGCCTGAGCAACTCCGGTCCGACCGCTCTCCGACATCCGGGTTTCGAAGATGCCGGGCATTGACACAGGCCCACGCTTCGATGACCACGCTCCCGGTTTTTTCGCCTGCCCTGGCACGCACCGCCATCATTGCGCACACGCGCTTTCTCGCCCGCCATCTGTGGATGCCCCTGGCAGGCGTGCTGGTGGCCAGTGCCTTGCTGATGGGCGCCGGTGGCGACCAATGGGTGGCCGACGCGTTGTATCGGCTGGAAGGCGGGCATTGGCTGCTCAAGGACCATTGGGTCACCAGCGGCGTGGTGCATCGCGTCGGCAAATGGTTGAGTACGGCAGCCGGCGTCAGCGTGGTGATCCTGGCCGTGGCGGCGTGGTGCAAGCCGCGCCTGCGCGTGCTGCGCTGGCCACTCACGTATCTGGGTGCCTCGATTGCACTGTCGACCTCGCTGGTCTCGCTACTCAAGTCGTGGACCGCGATGGATTGCCCATGGGACCTGAGCCGCTATGGCGGTACGCAAGCGATGATTGGGCTGTTCGAATCACGCCACGGCATGGCTGCGTCCGGTTGCTTTCCTGCAGGTCACGCGAGTGCCGGTTACGCGTGGGTGGCGCTGTATTTCTGTGCGCTGGCCCTGCGTCCTGCATGGCGCTTGCCCGGCTTGTTCATCGGTCTGGCGGCAGGTCTCACTTTTGGTGTTGCGCAACAACTGCGCGGCGCGCATTTTCTGTCGCACGACCTGTGGTCGCTGGCGGTGTGCTGGTTCACCGCACTCACCCTGTACTGCGTGATGCTGGCTCGGCCACGCGGCGTGCTTAGTTCGATGTTGCCATCGGGGGATGCAGCATGAGTACCTGGCTACCGGAACCGCGCGGGCGGATCAGCTCGCGTGCGCTGACGTGGAGCATTCGCCCCACGGTGTCCACCGAGACACTGATCCTGCTATCGAGCCTGTTCTTTGCGCTGGTATGCAACCAGTTGTTCTGGCGCACGGCGATGGCTACGCATCCGGGAAGTCTTGGATTTGCGCTTTCGCTGATGGCGTTGCTGGTCGCAGTGCATGCGTTGCTGCTGGGGCTGCTGGTCTGGCGCTGGAACGCCAAACCACTGCTGACATTGTTGCTGTTCACCACCGCGTTGGCCGCGCACTACATGGACAGCTACAACGTCTATCTGGATGCGGACATGCTGCGCAACGTGCTGCATACCGATCACAAGGAATCGCGCGAGCTGCTCACACCCGGCCTGATTGTTCCGCTGCTGTGCTATTTCCTGATTCCGACCGCGCTGCTGTGGCGCATCCGCCTGCGCGTGCGCAGCGTCGGCAAGTCGCTGCTGTGGCGGGGCGGCTTCCTGCTGGCGGTGGCCGTAGTGGGTGCAGGCGGTGCCATGTTGTCGTTCCAGGACATCTCCGCCCTGATGCGCAATCACCGCGAGGTGCGCTACCTGGCCACGCCGATCAATTACATCGTCGCGCTGCGCCAGAACCTGAAGTCCGAGTCACCGATCAAGCACGCACCCAAGCAGCCGGTTGAACACGATGCCATGGCCACCCCGCGCGCGGCAGGTAGCCGCCCGCGCCTGTTGCTGGTAGTGCTGGGCGAAACCGCGCGTGCGCAGAACTGGGGCCTCAATGGCTATGCGCGGCAGACCACGCCGGAGCTGGCGCAGGCCGGAGTGATCAATTTTCCGGACATGCACTCCTGCGGTACCAGCACCGAGGTCTCGGTGCCTTGCATGTTCTCGCCGTTCGGCCGCCGCGATTACAACGAAGACAAGATCCGTGGCCACCAGTCGCTGCTGCACGTGCTCGAGCACGCCGGCATTTCGACCCTGTGGCGCGACAACCAATCCGGTTGCAAAGGCGTCTGCGATGGCCTGCAACTGCAGAAACTCGATGACGCCACCACGCCGGGGCTGTGCGCCGATGGCCGATGCATGGACGAAATCCTGTTGAGCGACCTGGCCGTGCAGGTGCGCGCCAGGCCGGGCGATCGCGTGGTGGTGCTGCATCAACTCGGTAGCCACGGCCCCAGCTATTTCGAACGCTACCCGACGCAATTCGAACGCTACAAACCGGTCTGCAAGACCGCCGACCTGGGCAGCTGCAGCCGCCAGGACATCGTCAACGCCTACGACAATTCCATCAGCTATACCGATCATTTTCTCAGTCAGGCCATCCATACATTGCGCGGCCTGCCCGACTACGACACCGCCATGATCTATCTCTCCGATCACGGCGAATCGCTGGGCGAAAAAGGCCTGTACCTGCATGGCGTGCCGTACGCCATTGCGCCGAAAGAGCAGACCCACGTGCCGATGGTGATGTGGTTCTCGCCCGAATTCGCGCGCGACCGCGGCCTGGACGAGACCTGCCTGCGTCACCGTGCCGGCCAGTACACCGACCAGGACGCGCTGTTCCCCTCGGTGCTGGGCCTGATGCAGGTCAGGACCAGCATCTATGCGCGCGAGCGCGATGTGTTCGCGCAATGCACGACGAAGTCCGGCTGACAAGGCGATACCGCGAGCGTGCCGGAAGCGTTAGGGAGGGAGACATGCCGCGATCCCGGCGGCGGTCCGCTCCCGGGATCGCGCAGCCCTGCGGGCTACGACTTTCCGAACCGACCTGCATAGCGACAACGCGCTTGCCGGGTCGCCGCTACCGTGCCTGAAACAGTTGTACTGCTTGCCCTGACGCTTGGCGCGCTCTAGCCTTTGCCCGGACTTCACCGCAAGGACCACCCGTGAATCCTCGTCTACTGTTGCTGGCACTGGCCGTGGCCGCCGGCACCGTATCGCTGTCGGCCTGCCGCCGGGACGCCGCACCGCCAAGCACACCCGCTGCAACCAAACCCGTGCCCGCCGAAAGCGCCGATGCCTTCGTTGCGCGCATCAATGCCGAATACAAGGCCGCCTATCCGGAGGTCACCGCCGCGCAGTGGCTGTCGTCGACCTACATCAATGGCGATTCGCAGCTGCTGGCGGCCAAGGCCAACGAGCGCTCGCTGGCGCAACTGGATCGCTGGATCGAACAATCCAAGCGCTATGTCGGCACGCCGATGTCCGCCGACAGCGCACGCGCACTGCAGCTGCTCAAACTGATGAGCGCCCTGCCCGCACCGCGCGACCCGGCCAAGCTGGCCGAACTCACCCGCATCGCCGCCAAGATGGAAGGCGACTACGGCGCGGGAAGCTACTGCGTGGGCGATGGCGAACAACGCCGCTGCCGCCAACTCGGCGAGCTGGAACAGGTAATGGCCAGCAGCCGCGACTACAACGAACAACTCGATGCCTGGCAGGGCTGGCATGGCACCACGCAGCCGATGCGCAAGGACTACCAGCGCTTTGTCGAGCTGGCCAACGAAGGCGCGCGCGGCCTGGGCTTTGCCGATGTCGGGGTGATGTGGCGCAGTGGCTACGACATGCCGCCGGCGCAACTGGCGAGCGAAACCGATCGGCTGTGGGAACAGGTCAAACCGCTGTACGCGCAGCTGCAATGCTACGCGCGCGGCAAGCTGGATACCCAGTACGGCAAGGACAAGGGCGAGCTGCCAGGCGGGCTGTTGCCCGCGCACCTGATGGGCAATATGTGGCAGCAGGACTGGAGCAACCTGTGGGATCTGCTGCAGCCCTACCCCGGTGCCGGCGATCTGGATATCACCTCCGCCCTGGAAAAACAGTACCAGGGCAATCTGAGCGCAGTGCTGGCACGCAACACCGGTGGCGATGGCGGTAGCGCCGCACGCTTCAACGCCGAGCGCGAGGCACAGCTGCGCACTGCCAAGCAGATGACCGAGCGCGCGCAGGAGTTCTACACCTCGCTGGGCATGCCCAAGCTGCCGGATACCTATTGGCAGCGCTCGCAGTTCATCAAGCCGCTGGACCGCGACGTGGTCTGTCATGCCAGCGCCTGGGACATGAACATGGGCGGCGAGCCGAATCAGAACATCGGTGCCGATGTGCGTACCAAGATGTGCATCAAGCCCACCGAAGAAGACTTCACCACCATCTATCACGAGCTCGGCCACATCTATTACGACCTGGCCTACAACCCGCTGCCGCCGCTGTTCCAGAACGGCGCCAACGACGGCTTCCACGAAGCGATCGGCGACACCATCGTGCTGGCGATGACGCCGAAGTATCTGCAGTCGATCGGTCTGGTGGGCGAGCAGCAAGCCGGCCGCGAAGCATTGATCAACTCGCAGATGCGCATGGCCTTGAGCAAGGTGGCATTCCTGCCATTCGGCCTGATGATCGACCGCTGGCGCTGGGGCGTGTTCGATGGTTCGATCACGCCGGAGCACTACAACCAGGCCTGGTGGGACCTGAAGGCCAAGTACCAGGGCGTGGCGCCGGTCAGCGCGCGCGGCGAGGAGTTCTTCGATCCCGGCGCCAAATACCATGTTCCGGGCAATACGCCCTATACGCGGTACTTCCTTGCGCACATTCTGCAATTCCAGTTCTACAAGGGCCTGTGCCAGGCGGCCGGCCACCAGGGCCCGCTGTACGAGTGCAGCTTCTACGGCAACAAGGATGCAGGACAAAAATTCTGGTCGATGTTGCAACGCGGCTCCAGCCAACCATGGCAGACCACGCTGAAGGAACTCACCGGCAGCGAGAAACTCGACGCCGGCCCGATGCTGGAGTATTTCGCACCGATGAGCGAATGGCTCAAGCAGCAGAACCAGGGGCAGATGTGCGGGTGGCAGTCGGCGTCTGCGCCTGCTGCCGCAAGCGACGCGTCGGCGCCTGCAGCGCCGCAGTGACGCGCCGCTCTCGCTGCGGCATGCGGCAGCCATCCCTCAGGTTGCCGCATAACATTCCGTTGATAAACGCCTAAAACGCCGGCGATATACTGCGCGCCCGCTGCACAGGCGCAGCATGCAGGAAGCATCTTGATGAGCAACGCCTCCACCGGCCCGAACGCGCCCGATGCAGACCGCAACACGCAGTCCATCGATGATGCGAATGATCGTGCGTTCGATCCAACCTACAGCAGCTCCAACAGCGAATACGCCGCAACGATGGGAAGCGGCACGGTCTCTGCCACCCCTGCAGAGCAGTCGGCCAAGTATTCGCAGACCAGCGAGCAGAGCAGCGGCAGCCCGACGCAGCCACTGGGCGAAACCAGCCTGCGTCGCGGCGGCTCGCTGAGCGCAGGCATTCTCAGCGATGCCGACGCAAAAACCACCACCTTCAGCCTTGAAGCCGACGCGCACACCGGACAGCAACAAAGCCTGCAGTCCAAGCTCGGCGACAGCAAGCTGAGCATCGAGGCCGGTGCCAATGCCGGGCAGCGCATGCGCTACGTCCTGACGCTGCCCGGTGTCGATCAACCGTTTGAGGCCGCCAGACAGGTCAATCCACTGCAGCCTGAGAGTCTGCCGATCGGTGCACGCGCGGTAATGGACACTCAAACGTTCGTGCAGCGCGAATCCTCGGCGAGCCTGCGCTCGCTGACCGCGCAAAGCGAGACCACCGAAGCCAGCGGCCGCAGCTACATGATTGAACGCGTCGACGATCGCCACGTGCGCGTGGTGACCGGGCCAAACACGGCCATCGAGGCGGTGAATGCGCTTGGCGTCAAGGCCGGACCGGCGCAGGCCCTGCTCGGACGCGCCGACTCCCTGGGCCAGTCGCAGGTACACAGCGCGCAGTTCGACCTGGCCGATCCGCGCGCACGCGCGGCGATGAGCGAATTCGTGCGCGAGGGCAGGCTTGCAGCGGACGTGCCCGGCGTCGATGAGATGCAGACGCTGGAGCGGATCAATTTCAGCTCGCAGCAGCGTCTGCAGCTGGAACTGGGCCCGCTCAGCGCCGATGTCGCCGGCAACCGCAACCAAGGCAGCCAGGTGCGCATCAGCACGCCGGGCCAGGAGGGCTACACCCTGGTGCAGCAGCTGCAATACGGCGACAACGTGCCGCTGACGATCGTGCGCCAGTACGACGGTAATCAGACCGAACGCGTGGAGCAGCGCAGCTACCGTTTCGAGATCGATGGCGACGTGGCCGCGCCGGGCTTGTTGCAGCGCCTGGGCGGGCGCAACGAGGCCAGCGAGGAAAAAGCGATCGCGCAGACCCTCAACAGCGCGTTGCGCGGCGAGATGACGGGTACCGGCGGAATCGCGCCAGGACAGAAGACCACGCTGGAATTGAACGAGGCGCAGATGCAGGCGCTGCTGGAACAGACCCGCGCCAGCGTCGACGCCAGCAAGATCGGCGGCAGCACGCTGACCTCGCTGGTGGGTGACCGCAATGCCGCGACGCAGTCGCCCGAGCAGTTTGCGATCGCGATGGCCCGCAACGTAGGTGGATCGCCTTATGCGTTCGCCGAACGGCTGCAGCACATCGCCGACGGTGCGGACGGAAACTACGACGGCCAGCTGCAGCGTATCGATGCCACCGTACTGCCGCGGCCGACCGACGCCGCCGCGGCGCTCCCGGACCCGCGCGATGCAACGCACCCGGATCACGCCCTGCTGCAGCAATGCACTGCGGCAGTGGAGCGCCTGCAAGCGGCACCGGGCCCGGCAGCCGGGATGGACAGCGAACGCCTGGCCTTGGGCTCGGTGGTGGCCGCACGCGAGAATGGCTTGCAGCGGGTCGATCACGTGCTGCTCGGCAACGATCCTGCGCGTGGCTTCGTGGTGCAGGGCGCACTCGACTCGCCCGCGCATCTGCGGGGCAGCTTTGATGCCAAGGCTGTGCAGGAGGCGCCTGTGGCGGCCAGCTTGCAGCGCCTGCAGGCGCTGGACCACGGCCTGGAACCCGGTACGGAGCGCGATGCCGCGACGCAGGCGCAGCAGACTCAGCAGGAAACGCAACGACAGGGACAGGCGCGCTGAGAACACGCGCCACGGGGTCGCAGCTGAATTTCCATTAGCAGAGTTCGATCACAGGGATGGCCAACCACGGTGTTGGCCGCGTGCACTGGATCGGGAACGATGGTCGGCTGGTCAGCCGGTGACGCCGCGCCTCGCCCCTGAAAAGCGCTACCTGTGCAGCAGATCTGAGGAGCGCCTGCTGCACACCCTGGCAGCAGGCGCGGCAAGCCTGTGATCGGCCCTGAACGCTGCGCATCTCATGCGCCCGCGACGGCACGCAGAAGAGTGACTCAATTGAGCTTGGCACCTGCCTGCAAGCGCTCGCTCAATTTGGTCTTGAACTGCTCGAACTCCATGCCGTCGGCCTGGGCTTCGGCATGCGCGGCGTCCTTGAGCGCGTCCGAATAGGTCAGCCGCACCGGCGTGCCCTGGCGTTCGTGCAACTCGGCCGCGCGCATGATCAAGGCCAGCACCTGCGCGGCGCTGGTGCTCTCACCGGCAATACGGCCGTCCATACCCAATACCCATTCACCGTCGCGGCGGACGATGCCGGCCAGCAGGGTGCGTTGCTGGTCGCGGAGTTCGGCGTGCGGCTCGATCGGGGAGACCGGCGCGGGATTGGCGGCAGCCTGGTTGCGCTGGCGCTCGGCGGCGCGTTTGCGGGCATCACGGCGCAGCTTGGAATCGGTGGACATGCAGGCTCCTGTCAGGTCAAAGGTGGTCGGCCGGTTCCAGCGGGACCGCCTCGGTCGCCTGGCGGCGACGCAGGCGGCGGCCGCTGCGGCGCTCCCAGCGCCAGAATAGCCAGCCCAGCAAGAAAAAACCGGTCATCCCGATCGCCAGATGCCGCGGATGTTCGCTCAGCAGCGGCGACAGCACCCCGGCCACCAGCGTGTTGGTCATCAATTGGGTGAAGGCCTGCAGCGAGGACGCCAGGCCGCGCTGGTGCGGGTACATGTCCAGCACCGCCAGCGCCAGGATCGGGAAAATCAACGCCATGCCCACGCCGGCCAGGAAGATCGGCAGCACCGCCCATGGCAGGGCGATCTGCGCCACCGTCATGGTGTAGCCCAGGTTGGCCAACGCGGCCACGCCGCAGCAGATGAACCCGATGCGGATCTGCCGCACCGGCTCCATCCGTCCGGCCATGCGCCCGGACAGAAACGAGCCAAGCGTCATGCCGCCGATGGTGGGGATGAACAGCCAGGCAAAGTCGCCCTCGCCTAACCGCAGGTGCTGCATGATCAGCACCGGCGCCGAAGCGATGTACAGGAAGATGCCGGCGAAATTGAACGCCCCGGCCGCAGCCAGCCGCTGGAACCGCGGATTGAAGCCGATCCGCACGTAGTCCTGCAGCAGGCGCTTGAACTGCAGCGGGGTGCGCGCCTCCACCGGATGGGTTTCCGGCAGCCAGACCAGGGTGGCCACCAACAGCACCAGCCCGAACGCCACCAGGAACCAGAAGATCAGCGGCCAGCCGGCGCCGCTGAGCAGGATCCAGCCGCCGATGATGGGCGCGATGGCCGGCGCAATACCGAAGATCATCGACACCTGGCTCATCAGCCGCTGCGCATCCGGGCCATGGAACAGGTCGCGGATCACTGCCCGCCCGACGATCATGCCCACGCCCGCCGACAGACCCTGCAGCGCGCGGAACGCCAGCAGCGTGGGCAGGTCCTGCGACAGCGCGCAGCCGATCGAGCCGGCGATGAACAGCACCAGCCCACCCAGGATCACCCGCTTGCGGCCCCAGGCGTCGGACAGCGGCCCGTGCGCGATGCTCATCGCCCCGTAAGCCAGCAGATAGACGCTGATCGTTTGCTGGATCGCTACCTGGTCCACTGCCAGGCTGCGGCTGAGCCGCGAGAACGCCGGGAAGATGGTGTCGATGGAAAACGGGCCGAACATCGCCAGCCCGGCCAGCAGCAGCGCCATGCGTCGGGTGGAAGGCGTGGTGGGGGTCATGCAGGGATCCGAAACGTGGTGCATCGGGGGAGGCACGCCGGCACCCGCCTGTCGCAATGCCGGGATGAGCACAAGGACGCCGATGATAGGCGCTTGCGGTGCCAAGGTTAAGCAAACGCGAGTGCGGTCCCGGATCAGGGCCGCGCCTGCCGGCCCGCCCCACGGCGCGCAGCCACGCTATAATCGCCCCGGCAACACGGTGGGAGAAGCGGCACTGCCGCTGCCGAAGGCGCAACAGCCCGTAATCGCTCAGGCCCGATACCATCTTCAACACAACTCTGGAGAGACCGGCCGATGCCGGCGCCGAAGGGGCACGGAACGCAGGCAGGCCCAGCGCCAGGCCGCGTTTTTAAACTCTCAGGCAAAAGGACAGAGGGGCGCGAGGAAGACTGTCGCTGCGACAGGAGGTGATGCGCTGCGCGCGTCACGCCGGTCCGGTGGCTGTCAACCATTCGTCTGCCCCCTGCCCCGGATGCCTGCCATGTCCCAGACCACGTCTTCCCTGCGCGACCTCGAACACCACAGCGCGTTCGTCGAACGCCATATCGGCCCCAACGACGCAGAAATCGCGCAGATGCTGGAGGTGGTCGGCCACGCCTCGCTGGATGTGCTGACCGACGCCATCGTGCCGGGCAACATCAAGTCGCCAGCCGCACTCGCGCTGCCCGAGGCGATCACCGAAGAAGAGGCGCTGGCCAAGATCCGCGCCATCGCCAGCAAGAACCAGGTGCAGCGTAGCTTCATCGGCCAGGGCTATTACGGCACGCACACGCCCAAGGTCATTCTGCGCAACATCCTGGAAAACCCGGCCTGGTACACCGCCTACACGCCGTACCAGGCAGAGATCTCGCAGGGCCGCATGGAGGCGTTGATCAACTTCCAGACCCTGTGCGCCGACCTTACCGGCATGCAGATCGCCAACGCCTCGCTGCTGGACGAAGCCACCGCTGCGGCCGAAGCGATGACGCTGGCCAAGCGTTCGGCCAAGTCCAAGTCCGACACCTTCTTCGTGCACGACGCCGTGCATCCGCAAACGCTGGAACTGCTGCGTACCCGCGCCGAGCCGCTGGGCATCGTGTTGCGCGTCGGCACTCCGGACGAAGCGCAGCAGGCCGAATGCTTCGGCGTGCTGCTGCAATACCCGGACAGCTTCGGTCACATCGGCGACCACGCCGCGCTGGCCGATGCGGTGCACGCGCAAGGCGGGCTGGTCGCGGTGGCCACCGATCTGCTCGCACTGACCCTGATCGCCGCGCCCGGCGAATGGGGCGCGGACATCGTGGTCGGCAACTCGCAGCGCTTTGGCGTGCCGTTCGGTTTCGGCGGCCCGCATGCCGCCTTCATGGCTTGCCGCGATGCGTACAAGCGCTCGATGCCGGGCCGGTTGATCGGCGTGTCGATCGATGCTGCCGGCAATCCTGCCTACCGTTTGACGCTGCAGACGCGCGAGCAGCATATCCGCCGCGAAAAGGCCACCTCCAACATCTGCACCGCGCAGGTGCTGCTGGCGGTGATGGCCTCGATGTACGCGGTCTACCACGGCCCCGAGGGTCTGACCCGCATCGCGCGCCGCACCCATCGGCTGGCCGCGATCCTGGCCGCCGCACTGCGCGGCGCCGGCGTGACCGTGGGCGAGCAGTTCTTCGACACCTTGCACGTCAAGGCGATCGATGCCGAGGCCATCCACGCCAAGGCCCGCGCCGCCGGCATCAACCTGCGCGCGATCGACAGCGAAGCGGTCGGCATCAGCCTGGATGAAACCAGCACGCGCGCCGATGTGGTCGCGCTGGCCGCGTTGTTCGGTGCGCAGGCGGACGTGGACGCACTCGATGCCGCCACCGCCGACGCTTTGCCGCACGGCCTGCTGCGCAGCAGCGCGTTCCTGACACACCCGGTGTTCAATACCCACCACAGCGAGCACGAACTGCTGCGCTACATGCGCTCGCTGGCCGACAAGGACCTGGCGATGGATCGCACCATGATCCCGCTGGGCAGCTGCACCATGAAGCTCAACGCCACCGCCGAAATGATCCCGGTGACCTGGCCCGAGTTCGGCGCGATCCATCCGCTGGCCCCGGCCGAGCAGTCGGCCGGCTACGCGCAGCTGATCGACGAGCTGGAAGCGATGCTGGTCGAATGCACCGGCTACGATGCGGTGAGCCTGCAGCCCAATTCCGGTGCGCAGGGCGAATACGCCGGCCTGCTGGCGATCCGCGCCTATCACCGCGCCCGCGGTGAAGCGCATCGCGATATCTGCCTGATTCCCGAATCCGCGCACGGCACCAACCCGGCCTCCGCGCAGATGTGCGGCATGACGGTGGTGGTCACCAAGTGCGATGCCAACGGCAACGTGGACGTGGATGACATCCGCGCCAAGGCGGAAAAGTATTCCGAGCGTCTGGCCGCACTGATGATCACCTACCCATCCACCCACGGCGTGTTCGAAGAAGACGTGGTGGCGATCTGCGAAGCGGTGCATGCGCATGGCGGCCAGGTCTACACCGACGGCGCCAACATGAATGCCCTGGTCGGCGTGGCCAAGCCAGGCAAGTGGGGCTCGGACGTGTCGCATCTGAACCTGCACAAGACCTTCTGCATTCCGCATGGCGGCGGTGGCCCGGGTGTGGGCCCGTGCGCGGTGAAGTCGCATCTGGCGCCATACCTGCCTCGTGCCGGCATCCATGCCGGCGAAGGTCAAACTGCCGCCATCCATGGCGGCGGACTCAACTCCGAAAGCGGGAGTGGACACTCCTCGCGCATCGGCGGCATGGTCAGCGCGGCGGCCTACGGCTCTGCCTCGATCCTGCCGATCAGCTGGATGTACGTGACCATGATGGGCAGTGGCGGGTTGCGCAAGGCGACCCAGGTGGCCCTGCTCAATGCCAACTACATCGCCAAGCGCTTGGCGCCGCACTACAAGACGCTGTACACCGGCCGCAACGGCCTGGTGGCGCACGAGTGCATCCTCGACATCCGCCCGCTGGAGAAGACCAGCGGCATTGGTGCGGAGGATATCGCCAAGCGCCTGATCGACTTCGGCTTCCACGCGCCGACGCTGAGCTTCCCGGTGGCCGGCACCTTGATGGTGGAGCCGACCGAAAGCGAATCGCAGCATGAACTGGACCGCTTCATCGACGCGATGATCCAGATCCGCGAAGAGATTCGCGCCATCGAAGATGGCCGCCTGGACCGCGAGGACAACCCGCTCAAGCACGCCCCGCACACTGCAACCCAGGTGTCGGCCAGCGAGTGGACCCACGCCTACCCGCGCGAACTGGCCGCCTTCCCGCTGCCCAGCCTCAAGCAGCAGAAGTACTGGCCGCCGGTAGGCCGCGTTGACAATGTCTACGGCGACAAGAACGTGATGTGCGCGTGCATCCCGGTGGATGCGTACAAGGACGATGTGGTGGCGTAAGCACCGCAACGCGCTCCTCGCTCGACGCAAACCCGGCCGCGTGCAGCGTGGCCGGGTTTTTTATTGGCATGCCCAGGTGTGCACACAGGCGTTACCGCGCCCCTGAGTCATCGCGTCGCTTGCGATGTCTTGCAGGAGACAGATCGCTACAACTTCTGTGCGCTGAGCTGCCATCAGGGGCCCGCACGCGCCACGCGCGCAAAGATCGCCCAACACGCAGTGAACGCGTGGTTCCTTCGACGGAAGCCGCCGGTGCGCTGATGTGCAACACCGGCGAATATGTGGTGGTGTTCGGCACTGCAATGCTGATGCTGTCGATGATGGGCACGATCAAGCCCTCACCCACGCAGCTTGCAGCGCGACAAAATCGATCCCACCCAACGCTATAGGGGATTCAATCAGCGGTCGAGCTGAGCCTGTCGCCGATCAGGCTGTCCATCGCGACCGTGGCTGGCTCTGGTGTGCCCGGCGTCGACGGAATGACGCCAATCCGCCGTAGCGCTGCAGCTCCACCCTCATCGCATCGTCGCTCATGCTTCTGCTTTACCTCGTCGTCCTGCTGCATCGCTATGCAGGGACCCGGACGCGCGGCGGCCGACATTCGCGCGATTGCGTCAGCAGGGTGACGGCAATAACGCGATGCCTTCCATCTCCGCCATACCGCCAGCGGCATGTTTGCCTTCCCTACACGTAGGTTCGCGATGATGTGCCGACCCACAAGGCAAAGCGCAGCAACCGTGATCGACTTCAACAAGACACTCTGGCCACCCGTGGTGACTGGCCTGCTATTGGCGACGTGCCTGATGACCGGCTGCGCCCCACGCCGGCCCGGCACGGTACCTGCGCTGGTGCACGCGCCGGATGCACGGCCGGAGGTGGTCGTGACGGAGGCAGGTGCCGTGCGCGGCGTGGCCAGCGCGCAGGGGCGGGTCTTTCTCGGCGTGCCGTTTGCGGCGCCGCCGGTGGGCGCGCTGCGCTTCCGCGCGCCGCAGCCCGTGGCGGCATGGAAGGACGTGCGCGATGCCAGGCAGGCCGGTCCCGCCTGCCTGCCGCGCTACCGTTTCGGGCAAAAGCATGTCTCCGAGGACTGCCTCACGCTCAATCTCTATGCTCCGCCCGGCCCTGCGCATTCGCGCGCGGTGATGGTATGGATCTATGGCGGCGCGCTGCAGTTGGGCAGCAATGTCGATTACGACCTGAGTGCATTGGCGGCGCGCCAGGATGTGATCGTGGTGGCGCCCAACTACCGGCTGGGCGTGTTCGGGTTTCTTGCGCACCCGGCGCTGCATGGCGATGGCGAAGGCGCCTACGCCCTGCTCGATCAGCAGGCGGCCCTGCGCTGGGTGCAACGCAATATCGGTGCCTTCGGGGGCGATGCGCACAACGTCACCGTGTTCGGCGAGTCGGCCGGGGCCTGGAGCATCTGTTACCAGCTGGTGTCGCCAGGGGCGAAGGGCCTGTTCCAGCGCGCCATCCTGCAAAGCGGCAGCTGCCTGGCTGCCGATTCCAGCGTCGCGCGCAACGCGGCCGAGGACGGCGGCACACGCATGGCGCAAGCGCTGGGATGCGCCGGCAACGCAGATGCGGCGACATGCCTGCGCGCACTGCCGGCCGAAGCCCTGGCCGATGCCAAGCCGCAGCGGCGCGGTCTGACCGGGCGTGATTCCTGGGCACCGATGAGCGGTGGCGACGTGCTGCCCATGCCGCCTGCTGCCGCCATCTCCAGCGCGCAACAGCTGCAGGTGCCGGTCATGATCGGTACCAATCGCAATGAAGGACGGCTGTTTGCACAGCTGCTGTCCTATGTTGGCGGGCTCACTCTGCGTCGCAGTTATGCTTCCCGCGTGGAGCGCATGCACCCTGACTCCACCTCCGTGATGACGCAGTACGCGGACATCGCCGCGCAGTCGCGCTGGAATGCGTATGCCGACATCGTTACCGATGGCGGCTTCGCCTGCCCCACCCGCCGACTGGGGCGTGCATTGCGCACGCAGGCGCCGGTGTATGCCTATGAGTTCGATGATCCACAGACGCCCTACGGCCTGCTCCGCCTGCCGTTCTCGCCGCCGCTGGGCGCTTATCACGCCTCCGAGCTGGTGTACCTGTTCCAGCGCCCCTGGGTGCTGAGCGGCACCCCGCGGTTCAGTGCCGAGCAGCAGGCGTTCTCTACGACCCTGCAGGACTATTGGGGTGCGTTTGCGCGTACCGGCGACCCGAATGGCGGTGGTCGTGCGCCGTGGCCGCGCTTCGATGGCGACGCTCCGTTGATATTGTCGCCGCAAGGAATCGGGCCCGCCACGGATTTCGTGCAGCGTCACCGCTGTGCGTTCTGGGATGCGCACACGGCCGCGCCCTCACCGGCAATGCCGTGACCTTCGCATCAGGATCAGCCGCACATAACACGCCATGGGCAATGGTATTTGTTCGACCAGGGAGTTTGCACGGTTCGGTCCGTGTCTCGTACGGGCTGTCATTCGTGCATCGCATTCAACGTTACAGGAGCATTCCATGACCACCGCCACGTCATCCCCCTTCCCCACCGTGCAACTACGCAACGGGCGGCAGGCTCCGGCACTGGGCCTGGGTTCCTGGAATCTGGGCCAGGGCCGGCATCCGCCGCAGCAGGAGATCGACGCCTTGCAGGCCGGCCAGCAGCTGGGCATGCGCCTGATCGATACCGCGGAGATGTATGGCAATGGCCGCTCCGAGCAATTGATCAGCCAGGCCATCGATACCGCGCAGCCGCCGTACCTGGTGTCCAAGGTGCTGCCGAGCAACGCCAGCGCACGCGGTATCGCACGGGCCTGCGAGGCCAGCCTGCAGCGCTTGGGCGTGCGCAGCCTGGATCTTTACCTGTTGCACTGGCGAGGTGGCAGCGATTTGGCCGAGGTGGTGGATGCGTTCGAAGCGCTGCGCGATGCTGGCAAGATCCGCGACTGGGGCGTGTCGAATTTCGACGTCGACGACATGGAAGACCTCTGGGCCATCGATGGTGGCCAGCGTTGCCTGGTCAACCAGGTGCTGTACCACGCCGGCAGCCGCGGGATCGAATTCGACCTGTTGCCATGGTGCGCGGAGCAGGCGGTGACCGTGATGGCGTATTCGCCACTAGGCAGCCGTGCCCTATTGGATCACTCGGTGCTGCACGCCATCGGCCAGCGGCGCGGCGTGGCCGCGACCGCCGTCGCGCTGGCCTGGGCAATCCGCAGTGGCAAGGTGATCGCCATTCCGGAGTCCGGAACGCCCGAGCATGTTCATGCAAATGCAGCGGCCTGTAGCCTGCACCTGGAGGCGCAGGATCTGGAAGAACTGGATCGCGCATTTCCTCCTCCTACGCGCAAGCAGGCGCTGGATTTGTTGTAAACCGTTCGCGCCCTAGTCCAGGATGTGCTGCTGCCTCGTTGGCAACTTTGTGACGGTCTGCAGAGTACCCAACGTGCGGTAGCGCACGCTTTGCATCGGTGCACTGCATGCGCGTGAGTATTCGTTCGCATGCAGACACGCGCAATTAACGGCGGCACTCCCAGGCTCGACGAGATAGCTCGCCTCTCAAGCCCGCCAACGTGGAGTCCCCATGGCCAAGTCCCCCAAATCCGTACAGCCGCCCGCTGTCGGCAATTCCGCAACTGCGCATGATGTGCGCGGCACCGGCGACGAGTTGCACCAGAAAGCCGGCGGTACGCATCCGCAGCTGACCACCAACCAAGGCATTCCCGTTGGCGACAACCAGAACTCGCTGCGCGCCACCCCGCGCGGGCCGACGTTGCTGGAAGACTTCATCCTGCGCGAGAAGATCACCCATTTCGATCACGAACGTATCCCCGAGCGCATCGTGCATGCGCGCGGCAGTGCCGCACATGGCTACTTCGAGTTGACCAAGTCGTTGAGCCAGTACACCACCGCCAAGATCTTCACCGAAGTGGGCGAGAAGACGCCATTGTTCACGCGCTTTTCCACGGTGGCAGGCGGCGCCGGCTCGGTGGATACGCCGCGCGATGTGCGCGGCTTTGCGGTGAAGTTCTACACCAAGGAAGGCAACTGGGATCTGGTGGGCAACAACATCCCGGTGTTCTTCATCCAGGACGCGATGAAGTTCCCGGATCTGATCCATGCAGTGAAGATGGAACCGGATCGCGGCTTCCCGCAGGCGGCCAGCGCGCACGACACGTTCTGGGACTTCATTTCGCTGTCGCCCGAATCCATGCACATGATCATGTGGGCGATGAGCGACCGCACCATTCCGCGCTCGCTGCGCATGATCGAAGGCTTCGGCATCCACAGCTTCCGCTTCTTCAACGAAGCCGGCGACAGCACGTTCGTCAAATTCCATTGGCGCCCCAAGCTTGGCCTGCAGTCGACCATCTGGGACGAGGCGGTAAAGATCGCCGGCGCCGACCCGGACTTCCAGCGCCGCGACCTGTTCGAAGCCATCCAGAACGGCGACTTCCCGGAATGGGAATTGGGCGTGCAGCTCTTCACCGAAGCGCAGGCCGATGCCTTCCCGTTCGATCATCTGGATTCCACCAAGGTCATCCCGGAAGAACTGGTGCCGCTGCAGATTGTCGGGCGCATGGTGCTCGACCGCTGGCCGGACAACTTCTTTGCAGAAACCGAGCAGGTTGCCTACTGCCCGGCCAACATCGTGCCCGGCATCGACTTCAGCAACGATCCGCTGCTGCAAGGCCGGCTGTTCTCGTATCTGGATACACAGTTGAGCCGCCTGGGCGGGCCAAACTTCCACCAGATTCCGATCAACGCACCCAAGTGCCCGTTCGCCAACAACCAGCGCGATGGGCATATGCAGATGGGCGTGCCGAAGGGTCGCGTGGCCTATGAACCGAGCTCGTTGCAGGCAGATGCGCCGCGCGAAGCGCTGCGTGGCTTCCCCAGCCACGCCACGCCCGCAGAGGATGGCGCGAAGGGCCGCGTGCGCGCGGAGAGCTTTGCGGACCATTACAGCCAGGCGCGGCTGTTTTTCCGCAGCCAGACTGCACCGGAACAGGCCCATATCGCCTCGGCCCTGGTGTTCGAACTGTCCAAGGTGGAAACCGCGCACGTGCGTGAGGCCATCGTCGGTCATCTGCGACACATCGATGAAAGCCTGGCCAAGCGTGTGGCCGACGGGATGGGCATGACCCGCCTGCCGCCTGCCCCGCCTGCCGCTATCGCGCCCACCGACATGCCGCTGTCGCCCGCTCTGCAGCTGATCGGCAAGATGAAAGATACCTTGCAGGGGCGCACGGTAGGCATCCTGATCCACGACGGGTCCGATGCCGCCGCGATCAAGGCCGTGCGCAAGGCCGCCGAAGCAGCCGGTGCAACAGTGAAGATCGTGGCACCCAAACTCGGCGGCGCCAAACTCAGCGATGGCAAGCAGCTGGCTGCCGATGGCCAGTTGGCCGGCACACCGTCGATCGTGTTCGATGCCGTGGCCGTGTTGCTGTCGTCGGAAGCGGCAAAGTTGCTGACCAACGAATCTGCGGCATTGGACTTCGTCAGCAATGCCTGGGCGCATCTGAAGGCGATTGCCTTCGACGATGGCGCGCAGCTGCTGCTCAAGGCAGGCAATGTCGGCAAGGATGCCGGTATCGTCCCGGCTGCCGACACCAAGGCCTTCATCGCCGCAGCCAAGACCCGCCAATGGGCGCGCGAGCCGAAGGTGCGCATGTTGGCTTGACCGGGCCAGCGCACATAGCGCCCCTGGGCGCAAGCGACGTCATCGATGTCGCTCGCGCCAATGACGTATTGCCGAAAAATATCTATCGCCGTTTCGCTAGCCTGCACCATGTGTCCAGGAGCTGGTGGCAGCCGGCAGAGAGTGCGACGTGTTCGGTACGATTCAACCGCCAGGCAGTTCGTATGACTGCATGGAACCGGGTTCTTCGGGCATCGATGCCGCATCCGGAACCTGAGAACGATCGGGAACGATCAGTCGCAGCAGGCGCCCCGACCGACCTCAGCCGGCTGCGCCGGTGTCGCCGGGCGCGAGGCGATGAACCAGAGCGCAGATGTTGGAGGATGGCTGAAAGGCTGCGCTTGCCAGTGAAAGCCGCGGCACCGCCAGGCTGACAGCCAGCGCGTTGGACTTGTCCGCATCCACATGCGCACCAGGCAGCGCGGAATCGAACAGAACGTGCACGCCAGGACGCGTGGAAAACATGCCTAGGGCTGCGAATTCCAGCGTAGTCAACGCGCTGTACAACGCTGACAGCAAGGCATCTTCCGACGGCGCCCAGCGCCATCGGACAAGGAATACCGTTCCATCGCGTTCGAGCAGCGACGTCCGATCGGGCTCATCGCCCAATACCAACGCGTCCCCCCAGCCGGCCGTCACCAGACCGAGTTCGTCATCGATCGCGCAGGCACGCACGTAGTCGGTCGTGCCGCTGTGGCTTGAGGAAGGCCAAGTTCCCGACCAGTCGGACAAAGACGCCGCATGCAGGAGAACAAGCGGCCCGCCCCCTGACTCCATCCATTGCAGATGCGTCATCTTTTCCCTCGATAGCGCATGCGTGCAACGGCGTAACCCATCATTCGATCGCATGCAATGGTACGTGTTGCTGCGCATTCGCCAGCGCGCGGTACTCGCGCGGGGTCATGCCCACTGCTTGCTTGAACTGCCGGGCAAACGCGCTCTGGTCGCTGAAACCGCAGGCATGGCCGATTTCGGTCAGGCTCTTGCTTCCGTGCAGCAAATGCATGGCCATCTGCAGACGCAACTTGGTCAGCACCTGCTGCGGGGTGAGCTGGAACACCTTGCGAAACGAACGCTGCAGCTTGGACATCGAAAACCCGGTGATCTCCACCAGCGCCTGCATGCGCACGTTCTGCGCGTAGTTGGCGTTGAGGTAGGCCAGCGCCAGGCGCAGCTTTTCGTACTGCGATTCGTGCCCGTCCTGCGGGCCCAGGTCGCGCGAGATGCCGATGATGCCCTGCACCTTGCCCTCCACCAGCAAGGGACGCTTGCAGGTGAGGCACCAGCCCGGCTCGCGATTGGCGAACAAATGCAGTTCCAGCAGGTTGTCGATCACCTCACCGGCCAGCACCTGCTCGTCCTGATTGGCGTAGTTGGCCCCAAGCCCGCTCGGGTAGACCTCGGCAACGCGCTTGCCGATCAGGTCCTTGCGCGACTTCAGCCCCAGCCGCCGCAGCATGGTCTGGTTGACGTGGGTGTAGCGGCCCTCGCGATCCTTGACGAAGAACAGCACGTCCGGCACGGCATCGAACAACGCTTCCAGATCGGCAGGATCGATGCTCTTCATGCGGGAGGATTCATGCGGTACGAAGGACTCGGGGCCAGGAGAGGCGCAGCGGTGCAGTGACGCACCGGCGTCTGCACGCACCACCGCTACGCAATCCCATGATACGCCGCGCCTGTCGCTCGGCTTGCAGACGCTCAGCGCGGCTGTTCGGCCACAGCGCCACTGACTGCAGCCGGAGCAGCCTTCGAAGCGTCGATGGACGCGCTGGTGGCGCCCATGCGATCGGCCGGCGTCCGCCGCGCTGCCCAGGCCTGCACCACTGCCGCACCCGATTGCGAGCCCACCTGCACGCGCAGACGCGCACCGGCAGTGGGCGCCACGAATTCGATTGCGCAATCGCCCGCGGCCATGCAGCTATCTGCCGCCAGCGGGTCGACCGGCTGCCAGCCCTGCGCGGCAATCGCCTGCGCAAACGCGCGATAGCTCATGCCCGGCTTGAGGGTCGTCGGCAACGGCACCAGCAGCTCGCTGTTGTCGGCGTCTGTCGCGTTGGCAGCGACGGGCGCAGCTGCCACCGGCGCGCGCGCAGGCACAGCCGCCGCAGGCCGCGGTGCGGCACTCCAGGCAGGGCTGAAAATCAAAGCAAGCCCCAGGACAGCAGGGCGGACGACTATGCGCATGCAAAAGATCCTTGCGATCCTGGCAGGGATTGGAAAAGTTAAAGAAGCGCTATTTTGACACGCCGACAGGACGACAGGGCGATGGTGCCCGCGCGCGATCAGCGGCCATTTCATCGCCGGTTATCCAACGGCAGCTCACAAGCGCGCTCGACTGAGGACTTATCGGCAGCGCACCGTATTGCTTGAGCGAGCGCTGCAGCAACCCGCATTTCCAGCTGTCTAAGCGCGGCAAACAAGGTGGAGCGCGCAGCCGTCAGGCGGGTGTGGACGGCGCAAGTACCGGAGTGGACGAGGGGGACATGCCGCACCGGACACCTGGCAACGGCCGCGTCCGCCTGGCGGTGAGCACGGCCGCTTTATTAGCTGCTCTAACTCGAGACGACGCATTTCCGGACGATCCGCAGTTGCCCAATCGTCGATCGCCAGCAGCATCCGCCTGCTGCAGGTCGATGCTCGCGACACAAAAAACCGGCACGCCGCAGCAAGGCGGCATGCCGGTTTTTTTACAGCATTACTGGCCGATATGCTGCTTCAACCAGGCATTGACCGTGTCGTGCCACAGGATGCTGTTGTCCGGCTTGAGCACCCAGTGATTCTCATCCGGGAAGTAGAGGAACTTGGAATCGATGCCCTTGCGCTGCAGCGCGGTGAACGCGGCCAGGCCCTGTTCGACCGGAATGCGGAAATCCTGCTGGCCGTGGATCACCAGCATCGGCACCTTCCATTTGTCCACGTGCAGCACCGGGTTGAACTTCTCGTAGCCGGCCGGGTTCTGCCATGGCGTGCCACCGTTTTCCCATTCGCTGAACCACAGTTCCTCGGTGGCGTAGCCCATGGTGCGGTTGTCGAACACGCCGTCGTGGTCGACCAGGCACTTCCACGGGTGGTTCCCGTCTTTATCAAGCCACGTCCCCGCCATCCAATAGACCATATAGCCGCCGTAGCTGGCACCCAGCGCGCAGGCCTTGTCGCCGTCGAGGAAGCCGTACTGCTTCTGCGCAGCGGCCCAGCCCTTCTGCAGGTCTTCCAGCGGGCGGTCGCCCCAGTGCTGGCTGATCGCACCGGTGAACTCCTGGCCGTAGCCGGTGGAGCCGTGGAAGTCGATCATCACCACCGCATAGCCCTGGCCGGCGTAGGTCTGCGGATTCCAGCGGTTGCTCCAGCCATTGCCGAAGCTGCCCTGCGGGCCGCCATGGATCAGGAATGCCACCGGGTAGGTCTTGCCTTCCTGGTAGTTGTACGGCTTGACCACGTAGCCGTGCACGGTGTCGTTGTTCCAGCCCTTGAACTGGAACTGCTCGTAGTCGCCGAACTGCACGTCCGGCAGCTGTTCGCCAGCGCTCTGGCTGATCGCGCGCAGACCCTGGCCTTGCGTGTCGCTGACGAAGACCTGATCGCCACTCTTGAGCGAGCTGCGGGTGAATGCCAGCGTGCTGCCGGCCAAGGTCGGCGCATGCACGCTGCCCTCGCCCACCACTTTGGTCGCTTCGCCGCTGGCGATGTCGATCTTGAACAGCGGATGTTCGCCCAGGTCGTCGGCGCTGGTGTAGATGCTGCTGCCGTCATCGGCAAGGACGATTTCGCCGGCCGAGCGATCCCACTTCGGCGCAATCTCGCGCGTCTTGCCGCTGGCCACGTCCATCGCCATCAAGCCGAAGCGGTCGGCCTCGAAGCCGGGGCGCTTCATGGCGCGGTAGTACAGCGTCTTGCCATCGGCACTGAACACCGGGCCGGCATCCCAGGCCGGGTTGGACGCAGTCAGATTGACCGGTGCGGACTTGCCGCTGGCATCCAGGCGGTACAGGTCGAAGTTGGTCTGCCAGGGCTCGTCGTTGCCGGTGGGCTTGGCGCCGGCCTTGGCGTTCTTGCCCGCTTCCGGGCCATGCGGCTGCGGGATGCGCACGCTGGCCACCACGCTGCTGCCATCGGGCGACCAGGTGTAGTCGTCGTTGCCACCGAACGGCTTGGACGGCGCATCGCCCGCCAACGTGGCGCTGATTGCCGACGCCCCGACCACTGCCTTGGCGCCTGCCGCCGGCAGGTCGGAGACGAACAAGGTGTTACGGCGACCATCGTTCCAGGTATCCCAATGGCGCACGAACAGCTGGTCATACACCACGCCGCTGGCCTTGGCATTCTTGACGCTGGCGAGCTTTTTCTTGGTGCAACCCAGGTCCGAACCGCAGTCCTGGAACACGCCCGCACTGAAGGCGATGCGCTTGCCGTCAGGGGAGAGCTTGTAGCTGTCCACATCCACCGCAAACGCGGTGAGCTGCTGCGGGGTACCGCCGGCCAACGGCTGCGCGTATAGCTGCTGGCTGCCGGACTTGCTGCTGAGGAAGTACACCGTCTTGCCATCCGGCGACAACGCCGGGCTGTTGACGTTCCAGCCGTCCGGGGTGAGCCGCTTGGGCGGCGCCAGGTCGCGGGTGCGCAGATTGCGCACCCACAGGCTGGTGGCCGGCTTGCCATTGGCGGTCTTGGCCTGGCGCTTGGCGAACAGCACCACGCTGCCATCGGGGCTGAGCGTGGGCGAGGACACCCGGTCCAGCGCCACCATGTCGCGCACATCGAAACCGCGCGCAGCGGCAAGGCTTGGCAAGGCGGCCAACAAACACAGGAGCAATACGGCGTGACGCAGCTTCATCGACATCTCCGGCAACGGCAAAACGTCGATGGTAGGCGTTGCTGCGGCGCACGCGCAAAGGCCTGAGGTCATGCACGCTGCGCATCGCTTGCTTCCCCTGCCGCCTCGACGCGGCAGGGGAAGCTGGGCGATTCAAAACCGGTGCGACAGACCCACGTACACCTGGGTGTCGGGGGTACGGTCGTTGAGGCCAACATTGGCGCCCACGTCCAGTTGCAGCAGCGGGTTGATCAGATACGCCGCGGCGATGTCGGCCGAGTATTGTTCGATCGTCTGCGCAGGGTCGCGATTGATCGAGGACCACAGCTCCACCGCCATCGACAACCTGGGCGTGAGCGGACGCGCCAGGTTGATGACGTTGACGATGGCCACGTGCTTGCCGCTGCCATCGCTGTCGGCCAGCCAGTCCAGTTCCGGGCCGAAGGTCAGCGAGAAGCTGCTCGGCAGCGCGAAGTTGATCGGCACCGCAAGTCCGCCTTCCCAGGTGTCGTTGCCCAGCCCGGTGCGCGCAGTGGGTGCCTTCACGAACGGCAACAGCGCCACGCTGGCGGTCTCGCTCTGGTAGACGCGCGCCTTCATGCGCAGGTAGATATCGCCACCGCCACTGAGGCTGCTGCGCTCGCCGGTTGCACGATCGGCGCTCTTGACCTGCAGCTGCGGAGCCCAGTTGAGCTGCAGATCGATGCGGTCGCTTACGCCAACCTTGAGCGTGGGATTGGTGAAATACGACGTTTCCGTGCGCGTGCCGGGCTGGGTATCGCGGGTGTAGTTGCCGATATCGGTTTCCAGCTGCCAATCGCCGGCTGGCACCGTGCAGGTGGCGTTGGCCTTGGTCGGGCGGTCGGTGCACAGCGCCGCCTCGGTGGCGTCCTGCGCCTGGGCCTGACAGGCAAGACTGCCCAGCAGGCCGGCGATGGCGAGGGCGAGCAATGGGCGGCGAGTTACGGTGGAAGCGCGTGAAGCGAGGGTTTGCATGACGGTGATCCAGGGTGAACCGCTGGAAGATCGAAAGATCGGCCAGGGTTTGAATGAGTAGGAAAATAAGGTGCATCGCGGCGCAAGGCAGCGCCGCCGCCGTGATGGGCAAACGGCATACGCGCAGGCCGGGGGTGCATCGCATCGTGCATGTCGCGGGTTTGTCGCGCGCAAATCGGCGTGCGATGGGAATGCGCGATATGCAAACGAGTCTTTGCTAGCGAAAACGACGGCCTGCGTCGGGTTGTGTCATCGGGTTGATCGAAGCATGCAGCCCCCTTGGCGCACCATCCGTGCGAGAGACGGCACGATAAGGAGCGGGGGCATAAAGTCGCTATCCGCAGCGGCGGTGCTTGGCGTAAAGCCGGCGCAAAGTGTCGTGACGGCGCACAGGTGGCACCATGAAAGCCGCAACGACTGCCGCCGCATCGCATTGCGCGCGGAGATGCCGGTGGATCTCAGCTTGCCGGTGTGGAGGTGCCAACGCACGGCGCGCAGCGCGCTATTGCCGCGTGCGTTTTTCTTGAAGCGACTGGTAGCTTATTGCCCGAGTGTCGGGCAGCCAGTGGGCGGCAGGACCCAAGCGCGCACGGCGGTTATAGCGCGCCGCCTGCAACCAGGTGACGGCCACGATCAACATTCTTTCCCGTCACGCTGGATGGATCGCGCCGTCAAGGCGGACCGCATGAAGCAGCACTCGCAACCGCGCCAGCACAGATGAGCACGATGAGAACCTTTGCGATACGCACCATGCTCATGACTACGCAACGTGGCGTTTTGCATGCGCAAGGTGAGGCAGATACTGCCGAGTGTTTATGGGCCGCAGACGCCGTCTGATGGCGGTGCCATTACCCACCCAACGCATGCTGCCGCAAACCTCAACATCGCAGCAACGCAGAGACCGCCCGCCCCTGCCCCCATAGCAGACCCACATGCCTGCATCGGTTTCCGCAGCGAGATGGCGCATGCAATCCGCGCACGCCATCTCCAGCTCAGCGCCCGCGCTCGACTGCGCGGGCGCCAGTCGAGCGCGGCCGGTGCCCGGAATCGGCATGGACAACACGCGTCCACGCCGATTCCGGGCGCGCCGTCCTACCAACCTGACAGCTGCCCGCTCTATACCGTTGGCCGCTGCTGGCCTCAGGCGGCCTTTTCGCCGCGCTTGCCCACGCGGTACAGCAGCCAGCCAACCAGCGCCAGGATGGCCAGGCCGAACCACTGGTTGAGCTGCAGCGCGGCCGGCAACGCCAGCACATCGGCACGGCTGGACAGCACGATCGGCACCGCGATGGCGATGCCCATCAGTGCCTCGCCGGTGATCAGGCCAGCCGCAAACAGCACGCCTGGGCGATGCACGCGATCGCGGCCGTCTTCGTCGTCAGCGCGGATGTTGTGGAAGCGCTCGACCAGATGCGCGATCAGCCCACCCAGGAAGATCGGCACCATCAGCTCCAGCGGCAGATAGATACCGATCGCCGCGGCCAGCACCGGCACGCGGAAACGCTTGCCGGTGGCCTTCAACCATTCGTCCAGCGCGATGATGGCTGCACCCACCACCGCACCGATGGCGATCATGCTCCACGGCAGTTGGCCGCCGAACAGGCCCTTGGCCACCGATGCCATCAGGGTGGCCTGCGGCGCGCCCAGCGAATTGGGATGTTGTGGCGTGGCCGGGCCGATGCCGTAGGCCTGGGCCAGCAAATTCAGCACCGGCGCCATGATCAATGCGCACGAAAACGCACCGATGCCCAGCATCAGCTGCTGCTTCCACGGTGTGGCACCGACCAGATAGCCGGCCTTGAGATCCTGCAGGTTGTCGCCGCCCACCGCCGCCGCGCAGCACACCACCGCGCCGATCATGATCGCCGCCACTGCGCCCAGCGGCGCGGCACCGATGCCCACCGGTACCAGGCCGCTCTTGCCCAGCAGCAGCACCAGCACCGCCGAGGCGAACAGGATGGTGGAGATGGTGATGCCGGAGACCGGGTTGTTCGACGAGCCGATCAACCCGGCCAGATAGCCAGACACCGACACGAACAAAAAGCCGGCCACGATCATGATGATGGTCATCGGGATCGACACATGCCACTGCTGCACGATGGCCTGGTACAGACCCAGCAGCGGCAAGGTGCACAGCACCAGTGCCACCAGCATCCACTTCATCGGCAGGTCGCGTTCGGTGTCGGCCACCACGCCGCCACCGCTCTTGCGCGCGGCGGCAAAGCCGCTCTTGACCCCAGAAAACAGCGATTTGCGCAGCGAGAACAGCGTCCACACGCCACCGATCAACATCGCGCCCACGCCCAGGTAGCGGATCTTCGCGCCCCAGATGCCGAACGCGGCATCGGCCGCCGGCGCACCAGCCAGACTCTGCGCCAATGCCGGATCGCTGCCCATGAAGAACTGCTGGTAGAGCGGAATGGCGATGTGCCAGGACAGGATCGAGCCGGACAGCACCACGATGCCCACATTCAGGCCGACGATATAGCCCACGCCCAGCAGTGCCGGCGACAGGTTGGTGCCGATGTAACCCACCAGACGGCTGCTGCCCAGGTAGGTGGCCTGCGCCCAGGTATCGGGGATCACGCGCAGGCCGCTGGCTGCACCCAGTTTGACCAGCGCGCCGATGGCACCGGACACCGCCAGGATCTTCAGGCCCGGCCCGGGATTTTCACCGGCCTTGAGCACCTCGGCCGCCGCCTTGCCCTCGGGGAACGGCAGCGGGTCTTCGACGATCATCGAGCGCCGCAACGGCACCGAGAACAGCACGCCCAGCAGCCCGCCCATGCCGGCAATGCCCAACACCCACCAGTACTTGAAGTCCGGCCAGTAGCCCATGATCACCAGCGCGGGGATGGTGAAGATGACCCCGGCGGCGATCGACGACCCGGCCGAGGCGCCGGTCTGGACGATGTTGTTCTCCAGGATGGTGCCGCCGCCGAGCAGGCGCAGCACGCCCATCGACACCACGGCCGCCGGAATGGCGGTGGCGATGGTCAGGCCTGCGAACAGGCCGAGATAGGCATTGGCAGCCGAGAGCACCACCGCCAGCACGATGGCCAGCACAACGGCGCGGAAGGTGAGCTGGCGCGGTTGCGCGTCGTGGCTCATTGGGCATTCCCCTGTAGGCAAAAAATCCGCACCACGCTAGCGCCTGCGCCCAGCTGAGTCCAGCTGCGGCGCGGCGTGACAGTGTGCAAGGTATGGCGTGTGGCGCAAACAACATCGCGGCAAGACTTGCGTGGCGCGATGGCGACGTCAACTGGCGGCAGCCCGCGTGGATTGGTGCGCCCCCGCCGTCACGGATTCGCACACGGCGCCGGTCAGGGCGCGGGGCTCGTTATCGTCCTGCACAGTAGCGTCGACAAGAGCCTGTGTGCCCCGCTCCGGCCGATGCGGCGTGCGCTGACCGCCAAGCCTCTCTCATCGCCCTTCCATCGCATACCGCGGCCGCGTGCCGAAGGTCAGACGCATGATCCGTCCACTGACACCGTTGATTCTGGCCGGCATGCTGCTGCCGCCTGCTGCCGTCGATGCATCCGGCAGGCAGCCTGCTCAGGACATGGCACGATGCCCAGCACCTGAAACGGTGCACGACGAGGCCGGGCGCTATCGCGCCCCTGTCCGGCTCGACGTCGGCTCCAGAAGCGGCGTGTGGGCCAGTACGCTGCAACCCAACGCGGGCAGTCCACGGCATTTTTCATCAGCGCTCTACTACGGCACCCTCGCCGTGGCGGCGCCCAGCACCGGAGTGCTGGTCAATTGCAGCTACGCGTTACGCGGTGGTACGGAGGTGGATCTGGCCTACTTCGATCGCCAGACCCCGGATATGCAACGCAACCTGATCGTCACCCTGCAGGGCCCATCCCGCTGGCAGCTCGACCAAGCGCCAGCCCACGGGCAGGATCAGTTCTATGCCTGTTCCCGGAACGAGGACATCCGGAGCGCGGCGGACTGCGCGTTCGAGCCGCTGCGTCTGGAGTGACGCAGCGGCAAGCCCTGCTCAGTGCAGCAACTCGGCAAAGGCGCGATCGGCCTCGATCACATCCGGCAGCGCCGCGAACAAGGCATCCAGGTCCACACCGTCCATCAGCGGTCCGCGCAGCGCGTCCAATGCCTGCGGGGTGGCGCCGCCGTGCGCGTGTAGCGCATCGGAGACCTGCACCGCCTGGGCGACCAGCAACGGCATCCGCGCGCCGTCGGGCGCGGCCGCGGGGCGCACCTGGTAGGCGATGGCGTCCTGGATCACGGTCGGCAACTGCCAGCGGCGCGCCAGCTCCGCACCCACCTCCGGATAGCCGAAGCCAAGTTGCAGGGTCTCTTCGGCAGCATGGCCGGCCGAGGAGCTGTCGTGGTTGATGCGGCTGGCGTAATCCGGTGCGCCGGACTGGATCAGCAGCTCGCCGATGTTGTGCATCATGCCGCAGGTGAAGGCGGTCTCCGGATCCAGCCCGTGCTGGCGCGCCAGCAGGCGACAGATGCCGGCCACTTCGAAACTGTGGCGCCAGAATGCCTTGAGGTCGAAACCCGGGCCGGCACGGAAGGCACCGGTCATCGCAGAGGCCAGCACCAGCGTGCGCAGCGTATTGAAGCCCAGGCGCATGGCGGCATCTTCCACGCTGGTGGAATCGCGCAGGCCATGGAAGCGCGCCGAATTGGCCAGCCGCAGCACCTTGGCGGCGATCACCGGATCGCGCTCGATGGTGTGCGCCAGCGTATCGATATTGGTGTCCGGATCGTCGAACTGACGGATCAGGTCCTGCGCCACCTTGGGCACGGTGGGCAAGGTGTGCAACTGGTCGAACAACGCCTCCAACTTCATGATCGCCTCGTGGGTGAAGGAACAGGCCGCGCGGGCGCGCGGGAGTGCATGGTGTAGCACAGACCGGTTGGTTCCCGGTGACTCGGGCATGGCCGGATTCACCTGCGCGTGAGGCGCAGGGGCGCGATCGAGGCATTGTCAGGCGGATGTGCCGAGAGTCCTCCCATTGGCGAGCTCGGCCGTCTATGGAAAGCCGGAAGTCATCGGCACCGACACTCGATGATGGCGCGCTGGGTCACTGGCGGCAATGCCGCACCGCACCGCGTTGGCGCGAAATGCTCGCGCTGCCTGGTGTGCGAATGTGGCACCCACTACCCAGGACCGGAGCGCACAGGCGCATGGCCAGTGGGGTCGGTGCTGCTGCGGCGTGCGATCGGCGGCAATGCGCGACGCACCGCGCCAGTGCGGAACGGGCGCACGGGCTGACCGATTACCGGCCTGTGCGTGATCGCCGCTGCCCGGTGCCGGGGCGCTGCGTGCAGGCTCGCTGGAACAAGCCGGTCTATGGAGAAGGCACGAGCAAAACCTGCGGAGTCGGCGCACTGGCCGCGCCTGACTGCTGGTGGTTGGGATTAGAGCGGCGAATAACGGCTTGCAAGCGGCCACCGGTGGATGCGCGTAGCGTGCAGTCACCTTGGTCGTCAGGTGTTGCATGCCGACTCGGGGCACGGGCTGCGTCAGCCCTCGCCGCCCATGCAGCAGGAGAGAGCGATCGGGTTGGTTGTGGTTAGTGGAAATCGCGCGAGGGCAGCTGCATCTGGCCGAGCAAGTCGCTGAGGTCGTACAGATCACCGGCGATCAGGTGCTCCACGCCGTCCACGCGTTCCCAACGGCCGCGCACCGCGAGCAGGCGCGATTCCAGCAGCGCGCGGCGGCGGCGCAGCGCCAGATGGGCCCAGACGATGACGTTGATCATGCCGTGTTCGTCTTCCAGGGTGACGAAGATGGTGCCCTTGGCGGTGGCCGGCCGCTGGCGCTGGGTGACCAGCCCGGCCACGTGCACGCCGCTGCCGTGGCGGCGCCCCTGCAGCTCGCGCAGGCCCAGGATGCGCCGCTGCAGCATCTGCGGGCGCAGCAGCGCCATCGGGTGCTGGCGCAGGCTCAGGCCGACCGCGCGGTAATCGGCCAGGATTTCTTCGCCCGCGCGCGGTGCTTCGAACTCCACCAGGCGTTCGGCCGGGCTGCCCGGCAACAGCGGGCGCCGCGCCTCCACGCCGGCCATGGCCCAGCGCGCGGCATTGCGGTTACCCACCATCGACTGCAGCGCCCCGGCTTCAGCCAGTGCCAGGCGGGCTTTTTCATCGAGTGCGGCGCGCAGGCAGAGATCGCCGATATCGGCCAAGGCGCGCTGCGCGCGTGCGGCGACGATGCGTAGGGCGGCCTGTTCCGACAAGCCGCTGACCTGGCGCATGCCAAGGCGGATCGCCGGTTGTTCGCCAGGATCTGCATCACTGCGCCACGGCCGCCCGCCGACCAGGATGTTGTCCCAGTCGCTATGCAGCACATCCACCGGCAACACCTCCACCGGCTGGCGCTCCGGGCTGCCGCGGCGCGCGTCCTGCACGATCTGGCTGGCCGAATAAAACCCCATCGGCTGCGCGTTGAGCAGGCCGCAGGCAAACGCCGCCGGCTCGTGACGCTTGAGCCAGCAGCTGGCATACACCAGCTTGGCGAACGAGGCGGCATGGCTCTGCGGAAACCCGTAGGAGCCGAAGCCCTTGATCTGCTCGAAGATCTGGTCGATGAAGGTGGCGGCGTAGCCTTTCTTTTCCATCAACGCGCGAATGCGCACGCGATGCGATTCCATATCGCCACCGCGGCGCCATGCTGCCATCGAGCGACGTAATTTATCGGCCTCGTCGGGGTCGTAGCCGGCGTGGATCACCAGCTCCATCACCTGCTCCTGGAACAGCGGAATCCCCAATGTCGGCCCGAGAATCTTCTCTACGCCTTCGGAGGGATAGCTGATCAGGCTCTTGTCTTTGCGACGTTGCAGATACGGATGCACCATGTCGCCCTGGATGGGGCCTGGGCGTACGATCGCCACTTCGATCACTAGGTCGTAGAACTCTGCAGGTTTGAGCCGCGGCAGCATCGCCATCTGTGCGCGCGACTCGATCTGGAACACGCCCACGGTGTCGGCACGCTGGATCATCTTGTAGGTAGCCTTGTCCTCATCCGGCAACGTGGCCAGCGTGTAATCGCGACCACGTTGCCCGCGTACCAGATCCAGCGTCTTGCGGATGCAGGTGAGCATGCCCAGTGCCAGGCAATCGACCTTGAGCAGTTTCATGGTTTCCAGATCGTCCTTGTCCCACTGGATGATGGTGCGATTAGCCATGGCCGCGTTTTCCACCGGCACCAGCAGCGACAGCGGTTCGTCGGAGATCACAAACCCGCCGACATGCTGCGACAGATGGCGCGGGTGATCGCGCAGATGCTCGGTCACTGCAAGGATCTTGTTGATCAGCGGATTGGCCAGATCGAACCCGGCTTCTTCGATACGCTGTTCCATCGGCGTGTCGCCATTGCCCCAGCCGTAGCAATTGGCCAGCAGCGCGATCTGATCCGGCGGCAGGCCGAAGGCCTTGGCCACATCGCGCACGGCGCTCTTGCCGCGATAGCAGATCACCGTGGCGGCCAACGCGGCGCGCTCCCGGCCGTACTTGTTATAGACGTATTGCAGCACTTCTTCGCGGCGCTCGTGCTCGAAGTCGACGTCGATGTCCGGCGGCTCGTTGCGTGCCTTGGACAAGAAGCGCGAGATCAACAATCGCGTCTTGATTGGATCAACCGACGTGATGTTCAGTGCATAGCACACTGCCGAATTTGCTGAAGACCCACGCCCCTGGCACAGGATGCCTTTGGAACGCGCAAACCGCACCACATCCTGCACCGTGAGAAAGAACGCCTCGTATTTCAGTTCGGCGATCAGTGCCAATTCTTTCTCGATGTCTTCGCGAATTTTCTCTGGCGCACCCTCCGGCCACCGCTTGCGCATGCCCTGCTCGGTGAGTTGACGCAGATAACTGGCAGGCGTGTGCCCCTCCGGCACCAGTTCTCTGGGATAGGTGTATTCAAGCCTGGAAATGTCGAAGGTGCAGCGCTGCGCCAGCGCCACTGTGGCCTGCAGCAAGGCTGGTGGATAGATATTGCCCAGCGCGCGTCGCGTGCGCAGATGCCGCTCTCCATTGCGGAACAGGTGCGCGCCGCATTCGGCCAGCGGCAGGGTATGCCGGATGGCGGTCAAGGTGTCCTGCACGATGCGCTCGCGGCGCTGCGCCATGTGCACATCGCCGCTGGCCAGTGCGGTCATGCCCAGCCGCTGGGCCAGCAGTTGCAGCGCCTGCAGCCGTGCGGCGTCGTCCTGTTCGCGATGCAGTTCCACTGCCAGAAACGCACGCTCGCCAAATACCTGCTGCAACCACGCGCCCTGCTCTGCCTGCGGCTGCGCGCCAGGCAACCACAGCGCAAACACACCTGGCGCACCCTCGCGGAACTGCGCCTGGACTTCCGCGCGCCCCAATCGATAGTCGCCCTTGCCTGCCGCGCGCCGCGCAGTGGTGATCAGCGCACACAGCTGCGGATAGCCTTGTGCATGTTCCACCAGCAGCACGAAGCGGGTGCCATCGACCAGGGTGAATTCGCTGCCGACGATCAGCCGCACCCCGGTGGCACGTGAGGCCTCCAGGCCGCGCACGATGCCGGCCAGCGAGCATTCGTCGGTGATCGCCAGCGCGCTGTAGCCGCAGTGGTGCGCGCGGGAAAACAGCTGCTCGGCACTGGACGCACCGCGCAAAAACGAAAAGTCCGACAGGCAATGCAGCTCGGCATACGCCGGCAGGCCATCGGCATCCTGGGTGTGGGCGATGTCGTCGTTGGCCGCGCGCAGCCGTGCAGCCACATTCCAGGCACGCGGCATGCGCCCGCCGGGCGTATCGCGGTCCACCCCGTCGACGGCGTCATCCCAGCTCATGGACGTCTGCCCTGGATGCCGGATGATCGTGCCCTGCATCGCGGCCATCGCCAGGCGCGGCACTGCAGCGGCGCATTGCAGCGGCGCGGTCAGGCGCTGGAACCGAGCATCGCGCGCAGCGCAGCACCTGAAGCAAGCAGAGCATTGGCCACTGTCGATCCACCGGCATGGGCGAAGCAGACAGCAAGACCCGGGACATTGGGCCGCCGACGGAGCGGGCGGCCTTCCGGTTGCAGTGTTGCCGGTTGCATCGTTGCCGGTTGCTGGTGGCCGGCATGCCGAACCGACATGCGCCGCCTTCCAGTCCCTGGCCATGGCCATTGGCAGATGCGTGCCTTGCATGATCGCCCGCCGCAGACGGCAAGCGCTGGTCGCAGGCCTGCATCGCCGCCTGCGGCCGGTATGCCGCGTGGCCACAGGCGCAGCGATGCACTACCGCCCACGGGCTCGGAGTACCCGACTTCACGCAAACCACCCGTGCAGCATCCACCCGTCCACGTGGCCGGGTGCGGCAAACACCCAGGCGCGCCGGCCGCGCGCGGTTTCCACCACGTAGTAGTCGCGGCGCGCCTCGTCGTCGTCCCACCAACCGCTTTCCAGGCGTTCGGGGCCGGACACGATGCGCAGCTGCGGATCGTGCAGCGGCACCGGTTGCGGCAGCAGCCAGGTGGGCCGCGGCGGACGCGCCGGCGCTGCGGCTTCGCGTACTGCATCGCCGATGGCACGGCGCCAGGCACGCTCCGGGCGCGGGTCGTCGGCGGGCAACACACGGTAGACGGCCTCATCGCCCAACCGCGCACGCAGCCGCTCGCGCAGCTGCGGCCAGTCCACCGACTGCTGCGCGCGTTGATCGAACAGGTCGCGCATGGCCGGCACGAACGGCGGCAGCTGCTTGGCCAGCAGGCGCATCGCCACCACCGGCCGCGGAATTTCCACCCGTTCCAGCCGGTTACGGGCCAGCTCGAACAACAGCGTAGGCGCACGCTCGGGCGTGAGCAGGCCGATCTCGACGTCGGTGGCGCCTTCTTCGTGCTCCAACCGCAGCAGGAAACGCTGCACGCCGCCATCGCGGATCGACAGATAGGTGCACAGGTCACCGATCAACCGGCGCAGCGGGAACAGCAAGGCCGGGTGCGTTTCCACCTCGTAGCCCAGCTCCACGCGCTGGTCGAAATGGTCCGGCGGCGCATAGCAGTCCAGCGGGTCATCGGCATCGCCGTAGAGACGGTCCAGATGTTCCAGCAGGTCGGCCCCGAAACGCCGGCGCAGTCCGTCGCGCGGCAGCGCACGGACTGCGGCGAGCGTACGCACGCCCATGTGCTGCAGGCGCTCGCCGGCATCGCCCGGCAAGGCCGCGCGGCGCACCGGCACCTTGTCCAGCGTGCGGTGCAAGGCCTGCAGTTCGGTCACCACCATGCCATCGCGCAGGCCGGCCAGCACGCGCGCCGCGCGCGGCGTGGGCGCCAGCGCAAGCCGGTGCTGGAAGCCCAACGCCTGCAGTTCATCGCGCAAGCGGCGCTCGAAGCGTGGCCAGGGGCCGAACAGGCGAAAGCTGGCCGCAGCTTCCAGCACGATGGCGCGCGACCATTGCTGGCTTACCAGCGAGCTATGCCGGTATGCCCAGGCCGCCAGAAACCGCTGCGTGCGCGCTTCGTTCTGCGCGTCGTAATCGACCGTACGCACCTGCGCCATCAGCGCATGCGCCGCCGACAGCCGCATTCCCGCTTTCAAGCCGGCCGCTGCGGCCTCGGCATTGACCGAATGCAGGTTGCGCAGCTGCGCCGGCCCCTGCACCAGCACCAACGGCGCCTGCGGTTCTTCCAGACGCCGAAGGACAGCGTCCAGCGCCAGCTGCGGCAGCAATAGACAGGCCCACAACATGCGCGCGCCTCAATGCGCCAGCCGCAGCGGCTGCGACGGCACCTGGCCGCCGCGGCACTTGCGCACCTGCCAGGCATCGCGCTCGGGCAGGAATTCCAGCCGCAGGGCCGCCGGCGAAGCATTCACCGCGTGGCGCCGGTCGCGCAACGCGAACGCGCAGCAATTGCCGCTGTCGGCCGCTACCTGCAGGCGCCGCAGGGCGCGGGCATCGCCGGTCTGCGGCCACCCCAGCACCGCCGCACAGGCACCACTGCGCAGGCATTGCTCGAACGCCCACAGTGCTTCGCGTGGCTCGGCCTGCACCACCTCCAGCTGCTGCAGCACCACTCCACCTGCCTGCCAGGCCGGCGCATACGGAATGAACGGCGGCGCCACCAGCACTACCCGGCTGCCGGCGCCGGTCATGCGCGCCAGCGTGGGCAGCAGCAAGGCGATCTCGCCTACGCCGTGGGCGGGCAGTAAAAGTTCGGTCAGCGCGCGCCGCGGCCAACCGCCATCGGGCAGCACTGCATCCAGCCCGGCATGCCCGGTGGCTTCGCCGCCGGTGACGGTGGCCGTGCCGTGACCGGCCCGCCACACCGTGCGCGCCGCCAGCAATGCGTCCAGCGGCATGGCCACCGCCGCATTGCCGTGTTGTCGCAGTTGCACCGGCTCGCTCATCTCAGCCCTGCCGGATCAGGCCACAGTAGAGCCCTTCGATCGCGAAGTCGGCATCGGCCGCCACCACGATCGGCGCATGCGCGCGGTTGCGCGGCAGCAGGCGGATACGCTCGGCACCACGCTCCAGCCGCTTGATGGTGATTTCGCCATCCACCCGGGCCACTACGATCTGCCCATCGCGCGCCTCGTTGCTGCGGTGCACGCCGACCAGGTCGCCGTCCAGGATGCCGTCGTCGATCATCGAATCCCCCTGCACCTGCAGCAGGTAGTCCGGCTGCAGCGAAAACAGCGCGCGGTCCAGCCATAGTTGCCGGTCCAGGCCGATATCGGCGCCGATTGGCACACCGGCCGCCACCCGCCCCAGCACCGGCAACGCCAGCAAGGCATCGCGCCCACCACCGCCCGGCATGCGGATGCCGCGCTTCTGATTGGGGCGCAGTTCGATCAAGCCCGCCTCGGCCAACGCCTGCACGTGCTTTTGCGCGGCATTGCGCGAGGCGAACCCAAACGCCTGCGCGATCTCGGCCAGGCTGGGCGAGACACCAGCGCGGGCCTGCTCCTGCAGGAAGGCCAGCACCGCCAGGCGTTTGGAAGAGAGAGGTTGCATGAGCATGCGACGGCCGACAGGGCGAGGTGTACATTTGTACACTTTTCAATCGCAGCAGACGAGACTGGCTTGCTGAGTCGCTTCAGCACAGCGCTTGCGACCGGCTGACGACAGAGTTATAACTTACGTACTAACGTGAGGCATCACCATGAAGCTCAAGATCACCGCCATCGGCAATTCTGCTGGCGTCATCCTGCCCAAGGAACTGCTCGCCCGTTTGCGCCTGGGCAAGGGCGACGAACTGTATGCGCTGGAAACGCCCGACGGCATCAAGCTGACCGCGTTCGACCCCACTCTGGCCGCGCAGATGGAGGTGGCCGAGCAGGTGATGCGCAACCGCCGCACGTTGCTGCATAAACTGGCGCAATAAGGCTCGCCCATGATCATCTGGATCGAGCGGCCGCTTGTCCTGGCCATCCACGATCGTCAACTGGCCGAACACGGCGGCGGCAGCGGTGTGCGCGACGACGCCTTGCTCGACTCGGCGCTTGCCAGGCCAAAGCAACTGCTGTCCTACGGCGAGCCACCACCGGACCTGGCTGCGCTGGCGGCAAGTCTTGCCTATGGATTGGGCCGTAACCATCCGTTTGTCGATGGCAACAAGCGCACTGCGGCGGTTGCCTGCGAAACCTTCATCGTGCTCAACGGTGCGACCCTGGTCGCCGATGATCTGGAACTCTACGGCTTCTACATCGGTCTGGCCGATGGCTCACTCGATGAAGCGGCCTGCGCCGCGTGGTTGCGCTCACGCCTGCAAGTGCGGCATCCAGATCGCGTGCACGAATCAGCGCCCACGCATGGGTGATTCGTACGCTAGAAAAAAATGTGCGCAATGGCCATCCTTGGCCAACATCGCTGCCCTACAGCTATCACCGAACCGACGATGAAGCTGCATGAGGTTTAGCGCCAGCGCCTAATCCTTCGCATACACCACGCCCAACTTATCGATCTCATCGCCTGCGCGGCCGGTGAAACCGGCGATGTGCCAGCCGCTGGGAGCGCTCAGCGTGTAGCTCTCGCTGGTCGGGCTACCCACCTGCACGCTGCGGCCGGTATTGGTACGCAGGCTCAGCGAGAACAGGCGGGTGCGGTCGTTGTACTTGCCCACGCTGAAGGTGGCCGAGGACAGCGTTTCGTTGGCACCCAGCGACAGTGTGGTCGCCTGCCCACCGCTGCCCCCATGTGCGAGCAGCTTGCCGCTGTCCAGGATCACACCGACGCCATCCAGGCGCGCACCGCCGCGCAGGGTCACGCCACTGAACCGGCGCACGCCGGGGTTGCCGGCCAGATCGTTGAACGGAATGCCATGCGGACCTCCGAACTGGTCGCTGGTACGCAGGCGATCGCCCACCGCCCATCCGAACTGCGTGGACAGCGGGTAGTGATCGGACAAGGGCTTGCCGGCGCTGTCGTAGAAGCCGCCGCCATCGAGCTGATAGCGATTGGCCACCAGGGTCAGTTGCGGGGCGTCGCGGTACAGGATCTTGTCGACCACCTCACAGCTATTGGTGGGCGGCGTGCCGCAGAGCAGCGGCGCGGCGCCGGCCGCCGGTGCGCTGCCCTTGATCAGTTCCACCCACGGATCGGTCAGCCCATTGGAGGCGATCAGCTCGCGGATGTTGTCGTCGCTGCGGGTGTAGCGCGTATTGGAATCCATCATCACCAGCACCGCGTTGCCGGCCGACCAGGTCTGGATGAATTGCGAGAGCTGACCGATATTGGCGCGACGCGCGGACAGATCGCCCGCTTCGACCCCGGCATTGGGGTGCGCGTTGTAGACGTCCAGCAACACGCCGTCGGCCAGGCGCACGCGCATGTAACTGAAACCCTTCGGGGTCAGGCAGTCGGTGCCGTTGCACTGGTTCCACTTGATCCGGGTGAAGTCGCTGAAGGGGTAGTTGCTGAGCGTATTGAGCCCGTCGCCGAACGCGGCACCGCCGCTGGTGGCGGTGCGGTAGGGATGCGCGTCGCCGGCGTACAGCGTGGCGTGGTAGTTGAAGTCTTCCTGCACGTTGACCAGGCCATAAGGTGCCAGTTTCGGCGCCAGCAGTGCGGTGTTGGTGGCCGGCGTTCCGCTGGACAGCCCTTCGGGTAGACCGGCGATGTTGTAGGTCAACACGTCGAGTACACCGACGTCTGTTTGCGCCTGGGCGCTGCCTGCACAGGCAAGTGTGAGAGCAGCTAACAAAACGTAGCGAGCGGTTGTCAGGTGGGTGCGGACGGCGCGGAGGAACCGCAGTGTACGAGTGGTACATGCCGATTCCGAGCACCGGCCGCGCCCGCCTGGCGAACGCGCAGTAGTTTTGGTAGTTGCTCTCAGAGCGGTTCCGAGACTGACGAGAGTACGTGGCTGGTGGAGCATAAATCGCCTCTTGCAGTGATGGGAAACAGCGGCTGGCACGGCGGCCAGGGAGACGGCGCTCAAGCGCCGATGCAACCGCACGCGCCGGCCGCGGCCGGCGCGCGCAGCGTCATTCGCTCAGGTAATGCGTGTCGATCGCCGCGTCGATCACGCTCGCCAAGGTTGCTAGCGGGCAGTCGTACTCCGGGGTCGCACTGCTGCAGCCGGGAATGAACACCGGCGATGACGGTGGCGGCGCCTGCGCTGTCAGCGTGCGGCGTTCGCGCAGTTGCGCCAGCGTCTGCGCGGTGTAGCGAAGGCGGATCACGCGTTGCCCGTCGGCACGCCGCCAGCGCTCGAAGACCAAGGCGCCACCAGGCACGGTCTGGTCGGGTTGGTAACCGGGCAACTGCCAGTGCAGGTCGAACATGCCGGCCAGCAAGGTCAGCGTGCCGTCGTGCCCGGACAGCACCACCAGGCGTGCATCCCCACCGATCGGCATCGCACGCGCCGCGTTGGTGTTTGCACTGCCGTTGGCCTGGCTGCCTTGCTGCAAGGTTGCCAGCAGCTGCGCCGCCAATGGCGAACTGGCCATCCGCGCCACCGTCGGCGCGCGCAGGCGCAGCGCGAACTCGGCCTGGTGCGGTGCGAACGCGCGCAGCAGGCTGGCTTCGTCCAGGCCTTGCCACCCCAGTGCGGCAAAGTCCTGGCCGTCGGCCCAGCCCATCAGCAGGCTCTCGCTGATGCCCGATGCGGCCGGTGCCGGGCCTTCGACTCCGGCAATGCCGTGGTGCGCATCGCCCATGCGTGCAGGCACCGCATCCAGGCGTTGCTTGTCGGCAACGGCCTGCGCCGGGCACGGCCGTTGCGTGCACTGCAACAGCAGTTGCTGCAAGCTGTCGATGGCATCGCGCTGCGCCGCATTCCAGCTCGCAACATCGCCGCCGACGCGGCCGGCGATGGCTGCGCGCATCAATGCGGCGGCAGCGGGTTGGTGCAATGCCGGCGCGCCATCGAACAGTGGATCGGATGCATCGTCGGCAACGTGATGCACCGTGTTCGCGCAGCCGGGCGTGAGCGTGCTTGCCAGCGCCTGTGCCGAGGCGATGGTGCGCTGGGTGCGGTTGGCCCAGTAATACGCCTTGTCGCACGCATCGCCATCGAACAGGCCGAGCGGCGCGTAATGGGCGCGATAGTAGCGGCCGAACAAGGCCTCCAGACGTGCGCCGTTCTCGGTGAGGTAACCGGCAGGCACGCCGAAGCGTGGCCAGGGATGTGCGGAATACCTGCCCAGCGCTTCCGGGCTGGACATCGCCGCACGCACGCCGTGGCGCTTGAGGATGACGACTTTCTCAAGCGTGTCAGGCACTGCGGCGGCGGCGCGCGCCGTTCCCGGCGGAATCAGCGCAACAACGACAGAAGCGAAAAATCCAAAACACAGACGCGGTAGTGATGACATGCATTCGATCTCGATCATGGCGTCGCCCTGCATTGCGGCAGGGCGCGACCGGCAGTTGGCAACAACGCCACAGCGGGCGCCGTTGCAGGTGCAAATGACGCGCTGTTGGAAGGCGCCCGGTTGTGGCCCTGGCAGTTGTCGGCAACGTTGGAGCGGCTATCGCAACGGCCATCTCCCAAAAGACCGCGGTTGCAGCATGCCGCGCTGCACGCGTGCCAGATGGAGCGCACCGTCCTCGACCGACGGATCCCCGCCGACCTGCTTGCCTTGATCCCACTCAGAACCGCGCGCGCACTCCAAGCGACCAGGTGCGGCCGTAGTCGGTATAGCCACCGAACAGGTGATCGCCGACGAACTGGCGCTGCACTTCGCCGGTCAGGTTGATCGCATTGACGAACACCGACAGCGTGTCGTTGACCTTGTAGGCCACGTTGGCATCCAGGCTGCCGAACTTGTCGCTGTTGAGCGTGGCCACATTGGCGGTGCCCACCGCGTTGAGAATCTCGTCGCTCCAGCTGTAGCTGACGCGTGCCATCAACGGCCCCTTCTCGTAGAACAGCACGGCGTTGTAGGTGTTCTTGGCCACCCCTTCCAGGCTGTCGGTAAAGCTGCTGGTGCCGTCGTGATAGGTCGCCTTGCTGTCGGTCCAGGTGTAGTTGAGTTGCATGCCCAAGCCATCCAGCGGCGACGGCAGGCCGGTGAACACCTGCTGATACGCCACTTCCGCACCCTGCACCATCGCCTTGCTGCCATTGGTCTTGGACGACAGCAGATAGGTCTGGCCTTCGTAGACCAGGTTGGACATCTGGGTCTGGATGAAGCTGGAGATATCCTTGTAGAACAGCCCACCGGTCAGTGCCGACGTCCCATCGATATACCACTCGAAGGTCAGGTCGTATTGCCATGCCTCGAACGGCTGCAGCGCAGGGTTGCCGCCACTGGCGGTGAGGATCTCGCCGCTGGAATTGAAGGTGAGCTTGGACGACAGGTCGGTGAGGTCCGGACGCGTGATCACCTTGGCCGCGGAGGTCCGCAGCACCATGTCCTCGCGTACATCCCAGGCCACGTTGAACGACGGCAGCACGTTGGTATAGCTGCGCTCGAAATGGACTGGCCGCGCGCTGCCGTTGACGTCGGCATGACCATCGGTGGCCTGCTCGGTGCGCACCACGCGCGCACCCAGGTTGCCGCGCAGCTCGCGGCCGGCCAGATCGGTGCCGAAATCGGTCATGGCATAGGCCGAGGCGATCTTCTCCTGCACCTCATAGGAATTCTGCAGATCCGCGCTATTGGGTGTATTGCGCAGGTCGGCGCTGGTGGGCCAAGTGCCCCAGAACGTGGATTCGATCGGTGCCAGCCACTGGCGCGGCATGGTGCCGTTGGCGTCGGCCAGCATGTCGTTCACCGGCAGCGCGGTAAAGTTGCTGCCCGGAAAGCGCACTCCGGCGATGCTGTTGAGCAGCAGGTCGGCGCGATCGTAGGTGCGCGAGCGCTCGCGATACTTGGCGCCCACCTTCAGGTCGCGGAAGAAGCTGCCGTCGAGCGTACGCCTGGCATCGACCTGTAGCGCGTCCTCCTTGTCGCGCGCATCGATTTCGCGCCATTCCAGCCGGCGCCCCGCCACGGTCGCCGGGTTGGTCGGATCGAAACCGTTGGTGAAGCCCCAGTCCGGCACGTTCTCGCCATCGGCTTGCGGCATGTCCACACGCATCGACAGGTTGGTGCCGCTGCGCAGGCGGGTGCGCCGGATCGGGGCCGAATCGTAGCTGTGCGCCTGCGAGTGGAATGCCACCGCGCCCAGCGTCCATTGGTCGCCGCTCCAGGTGCTGGACAGGCGTGCACTGCGATTGTCGTCGGTGATGCCGGAGGTCTCGCGCGAGATCTGCACCTGGCCGTTGCGGTAATCGAAGCCGGTGATGCCGCCGTTTTCCACCCGCAGATTGCTCAGCTTGGCCAGGCTGTCGAAGCCGACGCCCATGCTGTATTCGTCGTAGTGCACGGTCTGCTTGGCGTAGAGCAGATCCAGATTGGTCTCCCACTGCGCGCTCGGCTTCCACTGCAGCGAGGCGGCCACGCCGGTGCGTTCGCGCTCTTCCAGTTCCAGCGTCGGGCGCAGGCCGGTCGGCACATAGCTGGCACCGGGTACGCCCGGCACACCGTTGCGGTAGTAGTCCCAGCTCACCTCGTTGACGCGGTCCTGGCGCAAGCTGCGTTGCGCATACGCGCCAGAGATCAGCATGCCGAAGGTGCCCTCGGCGTTGATCCAGTTGAACAGGCCCGACACGCGCGGATCGTTGGCATGCGTGCGTTGTGCCTGGCTCGATTCCAGCGACACATTGGCCAGGGTCTTGCCCAGTTCCAGTGGGCGGAACGTGCGCACATTGACGATGCCGCCGATGGCGCCTTCATCCAGATCGGCGGTGGGGCTCTTGATCACGTCCAGCCCGGAAACCAGCTCGGCCGGCAGCGTGTCGTAGCGAAACTGCCGCCCGGTCTGCCCGGAGGTGCGCACGTTCTCGTTGACTGCCATGGTCTGGCCGTTGAGCGTGGTGACCTGGAAGTTCGGGCCCAGGCCGCGCACGCGCACGTACACGCCTTCGCCGCGGTCGCGCACGATCGACACGCCGGGCACGCGCTGCAGCGCTTCGGCCACGTTCTGTGCCGGCAACTTGCCGATGTCTTCTGCGGCAATCACATCCACCACGCTGTCGGCGTAGCGTTTCTGGCGCAACGCAGCGCTGAGGCTGCCGGCGTAACTGCCGAGCACCTGGATGCTGTCCAGCTCCTGCACCGGTGCGTCTGCGCGCGGTACTGGCGCATTCGCCACGGCCGCCGACGTCGCGGAAAGCGGGGTCTGCGCGCCAGCCGGGTCCTGCGCCGTTTCGATGGTCACCGTGGTCGGGTTCAGATAGCGATAGCGCAGGCCGGTACCGGCAAGCAACTGCTGCAACGCCTGCTCCGGTGCGATGCCGGCCGTGGTGGCGCGGGTCTGCGGGTTGCCCGCAACGCCTGCGGCATACACGAATTGCAGGCCGGTCTGACGCGACAAGGCGTTGAGTGCCCGTGCCAGCGGTTGTGCGGGAATCGCATCGACCGACACCGCCGCAGGCGTGGTCTGGGCACCGGCAGTACCGGCATGCAACGCGAGAGCAATCGAAAGAACCAACGTACGACGCATCGTGGAATCCAGTAGGGGAGGAAGCAATGCGCAGCGCCACGCACGGGCGGCATTGCTGCGGTGTACCCGGACTACGAGGGACGACAGCGACGATCGGGCACCGTTTTTTGATGAATTTTCTGTGACACGTGGGCGCCGGCAGCGCACATGCAAGCAGGCGTGCCACGCTGCCTGCACGATGCGGGTGCATCTGCACGCGTGCGCACGTCGGCCGGTCGCCACAGAGTCATGGCTGATGGCAGAGCGCGGCGCACACGATGCCGCCCGGCGGTGGCGCCCATGTCGGAGATGTCACCTGGGCAGTGACGGTGTCATTCACGCCGCGGTCGTCAGTGCGCGGCGGCGCCCTGCGCTGGCCGGCTGCTCACGCGCAGCACGCCCGGCGCATCGACCACGCGCAGGTTGGGTTGGTCGTCGAGAAACGCGCGCAGCGAGGCGACATCGTCGCCGCGCAGGTTGCCGGTGAGCCGCAACGCGCCGGCGGCGGCATCGTCGATGAGCAGGCGGGTGCGATTGAGCCGATTGAAATCCTCCGCCACGGTGGTCAGCGGCGCATCGCGGAACACGATGCGCCGCTGCCACCACGCATGCATCGCGTCGACATCCTCGCTGGACACGTCGACCCGGCCGGACACCGCATCGATCCGTGCGCTCTGCCCGGCACCCAGGTTTGCCAGCATCGGCTGCCGTTTGCGGTCTTCGCGCCACACGTGCACGCGCCCCTCGGTGACCTCGATGCGTGCCTGCTGCCGATACAACGCGATATCGAAGGTGGTGCCGATATCTTCCACACGCAGGCGGCCGGCATACACCTGCAACCGACGGCGGTCCTGGGCCACCTCAAAGCTGGCCTGACCGTGCAGCAATTGCAGGCGACGGCTCCACGGCGTCATGGTCGCACGCACGCTGCTGAGCGCATTCAGATGCACCACGCTGCGATCGGCCAGTTGCACGCGGCGCTGCTCGCCATGTGCGGTGGCATAGGTCTGGGTGCGCGGCCAGGCCCAGCCGGTCAAGACCGCCACGCCGCACAACGCCGCGGCCAGGCCCAGGCTCCAGCCACGTCCACGCACGCCACGCTGGCCATCGTGACGGCCCGCAGGTGCCACGTGCCGAGGCGGTCGTGGTTGCGGCAATCGCGACGGCAACGGCAACGCGATCACATTGGGCGACGCTGCAGCCGCACGCGTGCGGCGATCGCCCTCGAGCAAGGCCTCCACATCCAGCTCCATGCCACGCAAGACATCGCCCAGCTCGCCGGCGACGCGCAGCACGGCCATGTACTCGCGCACATGCAGCGGCGATGCGGTCAGCCATTGCATGAAGCTGGCTTGCTGCTGCGCATCCAGCGCCTGCATGCGGTGCAGTGCATGCCAGTGCGCGGCTTCGCCGGCAGCACTACGGGTGGCCAGAATGCGCGTGCTCACCAGCTCTCCCCGCTGTCGGCAACGGCCTGCCTGCAAGCCGACAACCCACGCACCACATGTTTTTTGACCATGTGCGCAGACACGCCCATGCGCTCGGCGATCTGCTTATAGCTGAGTCCATCGCGGTACTGCATCACCAGCACCGCGCAGGTGCGCTCCGGCAAGGTCGCCAGCAAGGCCTGCAGACGTTGCTGGCGCTGCTGACGATGCGCGGCATCTTCCACATCCTCGCCGGCGGCCAGCAACTGCGAAAACTGTTCCATTTCTTCGATCTGCAACGGCGCCTGCTTGCGGCGCACCGCCTGCTCGCGCGCAAGATTCAGCGCCACCGTGTACAGATAGGCTTCCGGGTTGGCGATTCCCTCGCCCTGGTCCTGCTGCGCACGCAACAGGCGGAGATAGGTTTCCTGCACCAGGTCCTCGGCGTCTTCCTTGGCGCCGCGGCGCACAAAGAAACCGCGCAGCACCGATCCGTGCTGCGTGAACACCTGGGTCCACGCGCGGGTGGCAGTGGCTTTCATCGTGCGCGCTCCCCTTGCGCTGGGCGCGCTAGCCTGGCCAATTCAGGTGACACCACGATGACGCACGACGCATCCCGGCCTGCACTGCAGGCCGCTGCGTCGCGCAACCGATCGCCATCGCGCGACACTGCAATGCAGCCGAGCGAACGCCACAGCGCTGTTGCTTGCCCGCGCAAGCGCGATCGCAGCATCGCTACATCTACACCGTCCCTACACCGCACCTTGACCCTGCGAGGGTCAAGGTGAGGGCCCTCCTCCCAGCCATCGCCACGGGGTTCGCATGAATGCCACGCCCGCCATTGCCGATCACACGGCGCCAGCCACCGCCACCGCTGCGCCGACCTACCCGGTCAACCTGCGCATCAACGGCCAGCCTTATCAGTTGCAACTGGAAGCCTGGGTCAGCCTGCTCGATCTGCTGCGCGACCGGCTCGATCTCACCGGCAGCAAGAAAGGCTGCGATCACGGCCAGTGCGGCGCATGCACGGTGCTGGTGGATGGCCGCCGCATCAATAGCTGCCTGACACTTGCGGTCATGCAGGACGGTGCCGACATCACCACCGTCGAAGGCCTGGCCGATGGCGAACAACTGCATCCCCTACAGCGCGCCTTCATCGCGCACGATGCATTCCAGTGCGGATACTGCACGCCGGGCCAGCTGTGTTCGGCGGTCGGCCTGCTCAAGGAAGGCAAGGCGCACGACCGCGACCAGGTGCGCGAACTGATGAGCGGCAATCTGTGCCGCTGCGGTGCTTACCCGCAGATCACCGATGCGGTGATGGAGGTGATGGGCAAGCGCGGCGACAACAGCGACAGCGCTGCCACGCCGTGGACGCCCGGGACGGTGCCGGCATGATCCCGCTCAACTACGCGCGCCCGGACAGCGTGGATGCCGCGCTCGCTGCCATCGCATCGCGCGGCAACGGCCCGCATCCGGTACCGTCGGATGCGCCCGTGCGGCTGATCGCCGGCGGCACCAATCTCACCGATTTGATGAAGCTGCAACTGATGCGACCCAGCAGCCTGGTCGACATCAACCGCCTGCCGCTGGACAGCATCAGCGCGTTGCCGGAGGGCGGCGTGCGCCTGGGCGCGCTCGCGCGCAACGCCGACACCGCGTATCACCCGGACGTCGAAATGCGCTACCCGTTGCTGAGCGCGGCGATCCTGGCCGGCGCCTCGCCGCAGATCCGCAACATGGCCAGCAACGGCGGCAACCTGTTGCAACGCACGCGCTGCATGTACTTCTACGACCACGCCACACCTTGCAACAAGCGTGCACCGGGCAGCGGGTGTTCGGCCATTGGCGGGTTGACCAAATACAACGCCATCCTTGGCACCAGCGCGCACTGCATCGCCACGCATCCGTCGGATATGTGCGTGGCCCTGGCGGCGCTGGACGCGGTGGTGCATGTGCAGGGCCCGCAAGGCGAGCGCGACATTGCATTTGCCGATTTTCATCGGTTGCCTGGCGATCATCCGGAACTGGACAGCACGCTGGCGCCGGACGAACTGATCGTGCATATCGATCTGCCCGACGCGCAGCGGTTTGTCGCGCACAGCGCTTACCTGAAGATCCGCGAGCGTCTGTCGTATGCGTTTGCGCTGGTGTCGGTGGCTGCCGCGCTCGACCTGAAGGACGACGGCAGCATCGGCGAGGTGCGCGTTGCCCTCGGCGGGGTGGCGCACAAGCCGTGGCGCAATCCCGACGCAGAAGCGCAGCTGGTGGGGTCGCCCGCCACTGCGGACACTTTTGCGCGTCTGGCAGACGCCCTGCTGCAAGGCGCACAGGCGCAGGGCGAAAACGCCTTCAAGCTGCCGTTGGCACGCCGCGCCATCGTGCGCGCACTGGAGGTCGCGCGCGAGGGCACCACCGACAACCGCGGGCGCACCACTGCGCTGGAGGAATCCCCATGAACGCACGCAGCACGGATCTACCCAACCGCCAATTGACGCCACCGGTCGCCGATCCAGGCACCGGCTTTCGCCCTACCGGCACCGCTGTGCCGCGTATCGACGGGCGTGCAAAAGTCACCGGCCAGGCGCGCTATGCCGCCGAGTGGCCGGTGCCGGACCTGGCCTTTGGCGTGGTCGTCAGCAGCACGATCGCCAAAGGCAGCATCGTCGGCTTCGATCTGGCTGCCGCACGCGCAGTACCGGGTGTGCTGGAGATCGTCACCCACGAAAATCGCCCGCATATGCGTGGCATGGACCTGTTCTACAAGGACATGACCGCTCCCCCGGGCTCGCCATTCCGCCCGCTGTATGACAACGTCGTTCTCTACAGCGGCCAGCCCGTCGCGCTGGTGGTGGCCGACACGTTCGAAGCGGCGCGGCATGCCGCGCACCTGGTGCAGGTGGAGTATGCCCAGCAACCGCACGACACCGACCTGAGGACCAACCTGGACCGTGCGCATGCTCCCAAGGGCATGCGGGCCGGTTTTACGCCGCCCCCCAAGGACAAGGGCACGCCGGACACCGCCTTCGCCGATGCTCCCTGCCAGGTACAGGCCGACTACTACAGCGGCGTGGAACATCACAATCCGATGGAGTTGTTCGCCTCGACCGTGATCCGCGAGGAAGACGGCCACTTCACCATCTACGACAAGACCCAGGGCTCGCAGAACAGCCGCTGGTACGTGTCGCATGTATTCGGCCTGAGCAAGCGCAAGGTCACCGTACGTAACCCGTATGTCGGCGGCGCCTTCGGCTCGGGCCTGCGCCCGCAATATCAGCTGGCGCTGGCGGTGATGGCCTCGATCCTGCTGGACCGCTCGGTGCGTGTGGTGCTGACGCGGCAACAGATGTTTACCTTCGGCCACCGCCCGGAAACCGTGCAGCGGCTCAAGCTCGGTGCCGACCGCGATGGCAGCTTGCGCGCCATCTGGCACGAGGCCATCGCCGAAACCTCGCGCATCGAGGACTACGTCGAGGTCGTGGTCAACTGGAGTGGGCAGCTGTATGCCTGCGACAACGTGCATTTGGGCTACAACCTGGTCAGCCTGGACCAGTACAGCCCGATGGACATGCGCGCGCCCGGCGCGACCCATGGCATGCATGCGCTGGAAGTGGCGATGGACGAGTTGGCCTACGAGGTGGGCATCGATCCGCTGGCGCTGCGCTTGAAGAATTACGCCGAGGTCAATCCTGCCGACGACAAGCCGTTTTCCAGCAAGGCCTTGCGCGCGTGTTACCAACAAGGTGCAGAACGCTTTGGCTGGGCAAACCGCCCACCGCAGCCGCGCGCGCGCAAGGAAGGCCGCGAGTGGGTCGGCTGGGGCATGGCCACCGCGCAATGGGATGCGATGCAGATGTTTGCGCGCGCCCATGCGGTGCTGCATGCCGATGGTCGACTGGTGGTGAGCAGTGCCGCCAGCGATATCGGCACCGGCACCTACACGGTGATGGCGATGATCGCTGCCGAAGCACTGGGCCTGCCTCTGGAACAGGTGAGCTTCCAGCTCGGCGACTCCACCTTGCCTGTCGCGCCCATCGAAGGCGGCTCCTCGCATGTCGCCACGATCGGCTCGGCGGTGGATGGGGTGTGCGGCAAATTGCGCACGCGGCTGCTGCGCCTGGCCCAGGCCTTGCCCGATTCGCGCTTTGCACGGGTCAAACTGGACGATGTGGTCTTTGCCGACGGCACGCTTGCGTTGCGTGCCGATGCCAGCAGCGCCATTGCATTGCCGGAGTTGCTGCGCGTGGCCGCACTGGAGCAGATCGAAGACAAGTTCCTGTTGCTGCCCAATGTGCTCAAGCAGCGCAAATACACCCGCGCCACGCACGGGGCGGTGTTTGTGGAGGTCCGCGTGGACGAAGAACTGGGCACCGTGCGGGTAACGCGTGTGGTCAGCGCAATTGCCGCGGGGCGCATTCTCAACCCGACCACTGCGCGCAGCCAGATCGTGGGCGGTGTGGTCTGGGGGATCGGCCAGGCCCTGCACGAACACACCCAGGCCGATCACCGCTTCGGCCGCTTCATGAATCACGATCTGGCGCAGTACCACGTCTGCGCCAATGCCGACATCCATGACATCGACGTGATCTTTGCCGACGAAGACGACCGCGTGGTCAGCAGCCTGGGGGCCAAAGGTGTGGGCGAGATCGGCCAGGTGGGCGTGTCGGCAGCCATCTGCAACGCCATCTTCCACGCCACCGGCAAGCGCATCCGCAGCACGCCGATGTCGCCGGACACGGTGATGGCGGACTGAGCGCGCGACGGCGGGATCGGCGGATCCCGCAGCGCGATGCAATGGCATCTGGTGAGCGGCCCGGCATCGCACGATGTCGGGTCCGCAAACCACTGCGGCCGGACCAGTTTGGGGAGATAGGCGACCCAGCTTGCCGACATCCGGCGCGTGACATCACCGGCCTTGCGTTTGATCACGCGCAGCGGCGGCGCCTGGCCACCGACTTTCAGACGTCATCACTGCACCAAACCACCGCACCGCAGACGCGTGCAACCATCTCACCTGCACACACCAGGCATCAGCGTCCTCGCAAGGACTTCTTCTTGCTCGGCGTCTGCGCACTCCCCGCCTGCACCGTGGACAAGGCCATGGTGATCAGACCGGCGATCAAACGGCGCAGCACCGCTTCGTTCTCCGCCGATGCCTTGAGGCTGGTGGTGGCTAGCCGCAGGATGTAAGCAAGATCGGCTGCAGACATGGCACTGTCGTCGCCCACATGCGGGCGCAGCATCTGCACCAGCGTGTCTTCCATCTGCTGGTACAGCGCATCCAACGCGTCGGGCGCGTACACACCGCAGTTGGCGAGCAGATCCAGCCCGTTTTCGGAATCGATCACCGCCGCCACCGGCTCCAGCACCCAGATATCGAACAGATGCCGTAGCTGGGTCTGCAGATCCTGGGTGTCGCGCACGCGCAGCGCCGTTGCAGCCATGCAAATGTCGCGCTGACGCACCACCTGCGCGGTAAAGATCGCCTCCTTGTTGGGGAACGCGGCATACAGCGACGGCCGCGACATCTGCGCAGCCTGGGCGATGTCGCTCATGCTCACCTTGCGATAGCCATGCCGCAAGAACAGCTGCAGCGCGGTCTCCATGACGCGCGTCTGCTTGGGTTCGGCGGGCGCGGCGACAGGCGCAGCAGCCACTTTCGATGACTTTACACTTGACATTGTCTGTAAATACGTAAATCTTACACGTTCCGCCAATTGTAAAGCACAGCGACTGCCATGACCTCTGCCAATCCGCACTCCGGCGGCGCCAGCCGCACCACCCGCGCCTATGCGGCGCTCGAGAAAGAAGGCGCCATGGTGCCGTGGCAGTTCGAACGCCGCGCGGTGCGCGCCAACGATGTCGCAATCAAGGTGCTGTTCTGCGGCGTCTGCCATTCGGACCTGCACTCGGTAAACAAGTGGGCCAGCGAATACCCGTTGGTGCCCGGCCACGAAATCGTTGGCGAAGTCATCGAGCTGGGCGCGGATGTCGAAGGTTTTACGCTGGGCCAACGCGTGATGATCGGCACCATCGTCGATTCCTGCCGGCACTGCGCGCCATGCCAGGCGCACGACGAAGTGTATTGCCATGCCTTCCCTACCCTGACCTTCGATGGCGTGGATCGCGTGGACGGCAGCCGCACGCGCGGTGGCTATTCGCAGTACTACGTGTCCGACGCGCGTTTCGTCTATCCATTGCCCGACGGCCTGGACCCGGCCGCTGCCGCGCCACTGCTCTGCGCCGGCATCACCTGCTTTGCGCCATTGCACCGCTACGGCATCGGCTCTGGCCATACCGTGGGCGTGGTTGGCATCGGCGGGCTTGGCCATCTGGGCATCAAGTTCGCCCGTGCCATGGGTGCGCATGTCGTGGCCTTCACCACCTCGCCAAGGAAGGCCGCCGAAGCGCATCGCCTGGGCGCGCACGAAGTGGTGGTCTCCACCGATGCGGCGCAGATGCAGGCACAGGCCTACCGCTTCGATTTCATCCTGGACACCGTCTCGCGCAGCTACCCCATGAACGACATGCTCAAGGCGGTCACGCTCGACGGCACCCTATGCACGCTGGGCCTGCCCGACCAGCTGGATTTCCGCCCGGTGCTGCTGGCCATGGGCCGCCGCAAGGTCACCAGCTCCGGCACCGGTGGCACCGCCGACACCCACACCATGCTCGCGTTCTGCCAACAGCACGGCATCGTGGCCGATATCGAAGTGATCAAGCTGCAGGACATCAACGCTGCCTTCGCGCGGATCCATAACAACGACGTGCACTACCGCTTTGTGATCGATATGCAGGCATCGGCCCTGTAACCGGCCTCGCTGCGATGCCGGCGCGGCCTGTGCGCGTGTCGGCATTGCGTCCGTGCGTTGCCACCTCTGCCCGAAGCACGCGCCACACCCTGCCGAAGCCACCACGTCGCATGCGAACCGGACCCGCATGCCTGGCCACCGCGCCGATGTAGCGTGAGCGCATCTTCCGCCCGGCAAGGCTCTGTCTGCCTGCGTGCACCACTCGACGTCAGCTGCGACGAGGCGCGACCGCACTGCCAGCATCGTGCGTCCGGTGCGCGAGCCCAAGGACTTGCGCAAGCGCAGGGTGCCAGCTGGCGGCAGCGTCACCATGCAGTTCGAGCTGCGTCGCGCGCATCTGACGTTTGTCGGACAGGCGATGACCCCGATCGTGGAGCCGGGCCTGTTCGATCTCTGGCTCGCGCCGTCCGCGCAAGCCGGTGGCGTGCATGCGCAATGCGAATAGTGCGGCCGGCCTGGCTGATGTTGCCAATGCGCGACAACCGCCACGCATCGGCTGTCGCTGCGTGCTACTCCCCGGCCAGCGCCTGCGCCAGGAACGGCGCCGTGCGGCTGGCGCGCTGTTGCGCGACCACAGCCGGCGTACCGGCAACCACCACATTGCCGCCCGCACCGCCCGCGCCCGGCCCCATGTCCAGCACCCAGTCGCTGCTGGCGGCCACGCGCATATCGTGTTCGACCACGATCACCGTATTGCCTGCCTCCACCAGCCCCTGCAGCTGCGCCATCAAGGTATCCACGTCGGACGGGTGCAAGCCGGTGGTGGGCTCGTCCAGCACGTAGACGGTGTCGCGCCGTTGGGCGCGTTGCAGTTCGGTGGCCAGCTTGATGCGCTGCGCCTCGCCGCCCGAGAGTTCGGTGGCCGGCTGGCCCAGCCGCAGATAGCCCAGCCCCACCTCGCGCAGCACCTGCAACGGGCGCAGCACGCTGGCCTCGTCGGCAAAGAACGTTGCCGCCTGGTCCACGGTCAACTCGAGCACCTGCGCGATGGTGTGCCCGCGCAGTTCGATCTCCAGGGTCTTGGCGTTGTAGCGCGCGCCGTGGCAGGTGGGGCATGGCGCGTAGACGCTGGGCATGAACAGCAACTCCACCGACACCGAGCCCTCGCCTTCGCAGGTGGCGCAGCGGCCCTTGGCCACGTTGAAGGAGAATTGCCCCGGGTCGTAGCGGCGGCGACGCGCGGCCGGCGTGGCCGCAAACAACTTGCGGACCGGGTCGAACAGGCCGGTATAGGTGGCCAGGTTGGAACGCGGCGTACGCCCGATCGGTTTCTGGTCCACGCGTACCAGCCGGCGCACGCGATCCAGTCCGCTGACGATCGCACCACCCACCGGCACCTGGGTGCCGCGCTCCAGCGGATCCAGTGCCTCCTCATCCTCTGCCTGGCTCTGGCCCAGGTGGGCAGCAAGCAGTTCCACCAGTGCCTGGCTGATCAACGACGACTTGCCCGAGCCGGACACGCCGGTGACGGTGGTGAACACCCCCAGCGGCAGATCCACATCCAGGCCACGCACGTTGTTGCGCGTGATGCCGCGCAACTGCAGCCAACCGCCTGCCTCGCGCGCATGCCGATGCACCTGCGGCGGCGCGCCGAACAGATAGCGCCGCGTGGACGAGGCCTCCACCGTCTCCAACCCGGCGGGCGGGCCGCTGTACAGCACCTGCCCGCCATGCGCACCGGCGGCCGGGCCCACGTCCACGATCCAGTCGGCGTGGCGGATCACATCCACTTCGTGCTCGACCACGAAGACCGAATTTCCCGCCGCCTTGAGCTGGTCCAGCGCGCCCAGCAGCGCCTGCGCATCGGCCGGGTGCAGGCCGGCCGACGGTTCGTCCATCACATACACCACGCCGAACAACTGCGAGCGGATCTGCGTGGCCAGCCGCAACCGTTGCAGTTCGCCCGGCGACAGCGTGGGCGTGCTGCGCTCCAGGCTCAGATACCCCAGGCCCAAGGCCTGCACCACGGCGATGCGCGCACGCAGGTCTGCCGCGATGCGTTGCGCGGCGATGCGCTGTTCCGGGTGCTCGGCTGCACCCTTCTTCCTGCCCTGCGTACGCAGGTCGGCGTCTGCCGCCGGGCGCAGCAACTCGGCCACTTCGTCCAGCGGCCGCCGCGACAAGTCACCGATATCCAGCCCGGCAAAGGTGACCGACAGCGCTTCGCGCCGTAGCCGCTTGCCGTCGCATTGCGGGCATTGCGTGCTCACCAGGTACTGCGCCACGCGTTTTTTCATCTGCGCGCTTTGCGTAGTGGCAAAGGTATGCAACACATAGCGCCGCGCACTGGTGAACGTGCCCATGTAGCTGGGCTCTTCCTTGCGTTTGAGTGCGCGCTTGACCTCGTCCAGGCCATAGCCGGCGTACACCGGCACCACCGGTTGCTCGTCGGTGTACAGAATCCAGTCGCGGGTCTTCTTGTGTAGCTTGTGCCACGGCAGGTCCACATCGATGCCCAGCGTGGTCAGGATGTCGCGCTGGTTTTGACCATGCCAGGCGCCCGGCCAGGCTGCCACGGCACGGTCGCGGATGCTCAGGTTGCGGTCCAGCACCATGGTGGCTTCGGTGGCGTCGTAGATGCGACCCAGGCCGTGACAGGTAGGGCAGGCGCCGGCCGGCGTATTGGGCGAAAACCCGTCCGCATAGATGATGTCCTGCCCGGGCGGATAACTGCCCGCACGCGAATACAGCATGCGCAGCGAGTTGGAGATGGTGGTGACGCTGCCCACCGACGAGCGCGCGCTCGGCGCGCCGCGTGCCTGCTGCAAGGCCACCGCCGGCGGCAACCCATCGATGGCATCCACTTCCGGCACGCCCACCTGGTCGATCAGGCGCCGCGCATAGGGCGAGATCGAATCCAGATAGCGGCGTTGCGCCTCGGCGAAAATGGTGCCGAACGCCAGCGACGACTTGCCCGAGCCGGACACCCCGGTGAACACCACCAGCGCATCGCGTGGAATGTCCACATCCACATTCTTGAGGTTGTGCTCGCGCGCGCCGCGTACACGCACCTGGCCGGAGGAAGACGACGTTGCATTAGACATGACTAGCGAACCAACATTCGACAGCGCCCTAGCCTAGCGCGGCATGCATGCAGCCGATGTCGTTGCAACATCGTAGCGTCGTTTAGATGCAGGCAGATGCCCGGATCAAAAGCCTGGTTAGTCGAAGGCGCGGTGCCCTCGCCGCTCGCGGGACACGCCGTGAATCCATCCGTGGAGGCTCGGTGGCGGCATCCATGCCGCCACACGGTCCCGCAAGCGGCGAGGACACCACACCAGAGAGTTGGTCGGCCGCTAGATGAAAAGCGGGACATTTCGCGACCTGCGTTGGCTTGCTGGTGCGAGTCGCGCAGCTGCATTTGAGCCAGCGAGTCAAGAGCGGCTGACAAAACGTAGCGAGCAGTCGTCAGGTGGGTGCGGACGGTGCGGAGGAACCGGAGTGTACGAGTGGTACATGAGGATTCCGAGCACCGGCCGCGCCCGCCTGGCGGCCGCACAGTAGTTTTGGTAGCTGCTCTAAAAGCACACCACGCATCTTGCGACTCTGCACACCGACCATCTCCGATGGTCCTTGCCCGCCTGCCGTCGCGGGACCTTACGCGGCATGGATGCCGCGTAAGAGCTTACATGGACGTACTTGCAGCGTGTCCCGCGCTGGCAGGCGGGCGAGGGCCCTGCAGCCAAGCCGCCGATCAGCTGCTCTGCAGCGCGCTCATCCCAGCGCGTGCGCCGGCACCGGCTGCTCGCCGGTCTCCGCAAGTGCCTGCATCCGCATGACAACGCCACTGAACAGCCGCGCGGTGGCGGCATCGCGCGTGCGGAAGATGGCTTCCAGCTCGCCGTAGTACCACAGCGTGCCTTCGCGGCCGGCAGTGAACACATTGAAGATGTCCTGGCCCACCGCAGGGTTTTCCAGGTCCTGCACGATGGTGCGTGCGTTGTAGAGCTTGTCGCAGCCGGACACCAGCAAGGCGCGCTCCGGTGTCTTGCGCAGGTGCTCCAGGTAGGCCAGCTTGCGTTCGCGCCAATCGCGCTTGCGCGCGCGCTCGCTGTTGTCCACCTCGGCCTTGTCTTCGGCAGTGGCGTCGGTGCAAGCCATCACGATGTCGGCCACGCTGTCGCCGAACTGCGCGCGGATCGACGCCTCATGACCACCGCCACAGTCTTCCACCACATCGTGCAGCAGCCCGGCGATGGCCTGCTCCTCATCGCCACCGCATTCCAGTACCAGCGTGGAGACGCCGAGCAGATGACTCAGGTACGGAATCTGCGTGCCCTTGCGCAATTGCCCGGCATGGGCGATGCGGGCGTAATCCACGGCCTGGGCGTAGCGTTCGGTGAGGGCGGTCATGGGGCTTCTGATGCGGGCGATACGCCCAGTATCGCCGAGCCCGCCCACCGGCAGGGTGAGGACAATGCGACGGACGAGGCGCGCCGGGCATCGGAGGCCGCGCTGCGTGGCGCGTGCTCGCTGGGGCATCAAATCACCGATGCGGCGCTGCACCAGCAGCCGTCTGCCCACTGTGGTCCACCGCGGCACGTGCCCGCCGCACCTTGGCAACCCAGGCAGCATCGGACAAACAGGGACTGTGCCAGTTCCGGGCATTGGCCATGCCGGAGCTGCCGGGAGCGCCGCAATCGGTCTGGCTGCCCTCAATGACGCGCCGTTGCGGCCGATAGGGCTAAGCTCGATCCACGTCGCACGACTGCCATCCCATGCCCAGCCTCCCCGTTTGCAACGCCTGCCGCGATGGCCATGCATTCCCGACCGCCATCACCATGGCCTTCCAGCCGATTGTCGATGTGGCCGCACGCACCATCTACGCCGGCGAGGCGTTGGTGCGTGGCATCAACGGCGAGTCGGCCGGCAGCATCCTGGCCGCGGTCGATACCCACAACCGCTACGCCTTCGACCAGGCCTGCCGCATCAAGGCGATCGAATGCGCCGCGCAGATCGCCCTGCCCGCGCTGCTCTCGATCAATTTCATGCCCAACGCGGTCTACAACCCCGAGCACTGCCTGCGCGCCACGCTTGAGGCCACCGCGCAATACGGCTGGCCGCTGGACGCGATCATTTTCGAGGTCAGCGAGCAGGAACATCTGGCCGACCCGTCGCATCTGCTCGATATCCTGCGCACCTACCGCGCGCGCGGCATGAAGACCGCCATCGACGACTTCGGCGCCGGCTATGCCGGCCTCGGCCTGCTGGCCGAGTTCCAGCCGGACCTGCTCAAGCTGGACATCGCACTGGTCCGCGGCATCAATACCGACCGCAGCCGCCAGGCCATCGTGCGCCATGTCACCCGCATGTGCGAAGAACTCGGCATCGCCGTCATTGCCGAAGGCATCGAACACGCCGACGAATACCGCACCCTGCGCGACCTGGGCATTCACCTGCAACAAGGCTACCTGTTCGCCCGCCCGCAGATCGGAGCGCTACCGCAGGTTCACTGGCCCGAGTAAGCGCCAACAACGACTGCGCATCCGCCAGGCGTGCGCGGCTGGCGCCCGGAATCGACACCTACCACGCGTAGACCGCGGCTCCGGCCGTGCCGCCCGCACCCCATCTGACAACCGCTTGCCATGCCTTGCTGGCCACCTTGGTTGCGCGTGCACGCGTGCGCACCGGTCAATCACCCCAGCGACGCAGGCTCAGAGCGAGAAGCATCAAACGCAATCACCATGCAATGCGCTTGCAAGGCGCTTGCAAGGGAAAAAACAGAGGAGATGCGCTTTCCCCATTCCCCATTCCCCATTCCCCATTCCCGATTCCCCAATCCCGATTCCCAGCGGCGCCCCAGCCCCCCATCCACACCCCGCCAACCAACCGCGCCGCTCACACATACCGCGGAATCGGCCCCAGCTGCGGTGTCTGGTCCGGCAAGTCCACTTCCGTTTCGTCCACATAGCACCAGCCCCAGCCTTCGGGCGGATCGTAGCCTTCGATGATGGGATGACCGGTGGCGTGGTAATGCGCGGTGGCATGGCGATGCGGGGAATCATCGCAGCAGCCGACGTGGCCGCAGGTACCGCACAGGCGCAGATGCACCCAGATACTACCGATGGCCAGACACTCCTGGCATCCGCGTGCACTGGGTGTCACTGTGGCGATCTGGGCGGTATGACGGCACAAGGTACTCATGCGCTGGTGGGCTCCTGGGTGGCGAGTTCGGAGACCGCCACCGGGTTGGCCTGATGGGCTAGATACTGATGAATCTGCGCGACCACTGCAGCGCCCTCGCCCACCGCAGCCGCCACGCGTTTGACCGAACCGGCACGCACATCACCGATGGCGAACACACCGGGGCGATTGGTTTCCAGCGGCAGGCAGGCCGGCACGCCATCGCCGCGCGTGGTGCCAGTGACGACGAAGCCACGCTTGTCGGTCTCCACGCAATCCTGCAACCAACCGGTATTGGGATCGGCACCGACGAACAGGAACAGGTGCCGCAGGTCCACACGCGTGGTCGCGCCATCGGCGCGCGTGCGCAGCGTCGCCCCCTGCAGCCCGCGCTCGTGGTCGCCGTCCAGCGCGGCCACTTCGGTGCCGGTGTGCAGCTGCACGTTGGGCAGCGCGGCAATACGTTCGATCAGGTATTGCGACATCGACGCTTCCAGGCCATCGCCGCGAATGATCAGATGCAGCTCCTTCACCCGCGGCGCCAGGAACGCAACCGCCTGGCCTGCGGAATTGCCGCCCCCCACCAGCGCCACCACGCCGCCCTCGCATAGCCGCGCTTCCACCGGCGACGCCCAGTACGACACGCCATGGCCTTCGAAGCGATCCAGCCCGTCGATCTCCGGGCGCCGGTAGCGCGCGCCCGAGGCGATCACCACGGTGCTGGCCAGCACCTGCTTGCCGTCGGCCAGATCCAGGTGCAGCGCGCCATCGTCGCGCCCGCACTCCAGAGTGGCTGCCTCGATCGGGATGGCCAGCTCGGCCCCGAATTTCAGCGCCTGGTTATAGGCGCGGCCGGCCAGCGCCTGCCCGGAAATCCCGGTGGGAAAGCCCAGATAGTTTTCGATGCGCGCCGACGCGCCGGCCTGGCCGCCGATGGCGCGCTGGTCCAGCACCAGCACCGACAGGCCTTCGGAGGCGGCGTACACCGCCGTGGCCAGGCCCGCAGGGCCGGCACCGACAATCGCCACGTCGTAGCGCTTGCTCGGGTCGATGTCGGGTGTCATGCCCAGGCAATGCGCGGCTTCGGCATCGCTGGGCTGGCGCAGCACGCGGCCGCTGGGGCAGACCATCACCGGCAGATCGTGCTCCTGGATACCCAGGCGCTCGACCAACGCGCGGCCATCGTCGTTGGAGATGTCCACCACCGTGTTGGGGTAGCCGTTGCGGGTCAAAAACCCCTGCAGCCGCGTCAGATGCCTGTCGTCCGGTGCACCGATCAACACCGAGCCGGAGGCATCGCCCTCGATCAGGCCCACGCGGCGCAGGATCAGCGCACGCATCACCACTTCGCCCACTTCGGCCGAACTGATCATCAGCGCGCGCAGATGCGCGGTGTCGAACGGCAGCGCCAGGCAGCCCTCCGGCCCGGCCCGGCCAGCCGCCAGCGACGCGCGGCCGGCCAGCTGGCTCACCTCGCCGGTGAACTGCCCGGGCGTATGCCGGGTGATCGGCTTTTCGTTGCCCAGGCCGTCGCGACGCACCACTTCGATGACGCCCTCCAGCACCACCCACACCGGTGCGTGCGCATCGCCGACATCGAACACGGTGTCACCGGCCGCAAAGCGCTGCGCCGGCCCGCTGGCGAAGCGCCGCGTGATCGCCAACTGGCCCGCGTCCAGTTCGGGAAACATCTGATGGTGGCGGGTATCGTCCAGGGGCATGGATCGGCAACGCAGGTGGGGGGATGCATGCAAGCATGGACAGGGGTGATGGCAATGGCAATCACCCGAAATAGGCAATGTCACCGGCCCTGCGAAAGCCGCGCCGTGCAAGCGCACCCAACCGATGCCAGGCGCCGCATCGTGGCAGCGCTGGCCGAACGGGGATAAGAACAGCTGACGCAATCACTGCGCAGCCACCCGACAGACGCGGCCGGTGATCAGGAGCGGCCTGCACCGTTCGTCCGCTCCGCTTCAGGGCGCTGTCCCCATCCACCTGACGATTGCTGCCGGAGAGGTCTTGGCCGCTCCAGACCGGTGGCCGGTCACAGCGCTGGACAACGCCTCCGAGCCCCTCAGCGAAAGTGAAAGCAGCTGTCATGTCACGGTGGACAGCACCAGGTCATGAACAGGCCAACAGGGCAAATGCCAATTGCCGGCGACGGCTGGGCATGCCTGCTGCACGACGGCGCCGCTATTGGCGTTCATTGCGGCACGGGCGCCCAATGCGGCCCGTGCTGGCCGGCGGCCATGCGTGCCGCCGGCCGCACGCGAAACACCACGCTCACCCGCTCGCCCACCGCGCGTGCGGTCTTGGCGATGCCGTGCTCATGCGTCAGTTGCGAGGCATGGCTCATCGCCAACAGGCTGCCTGGGGCCAGCTCCAGCGCAGTCGCGCGCGCACTGGCGTCTTTGCCGCGCAGCGTCATGCGCCGTGCGCTGCCCAGCGACACCAGGGCGATCGGATACGGCGCCACCAGCGTCTGTAGCTTGTCGTGATGCATCGCCACGCTGTCGCGCCCGTCGCGGTACAGGTTCAGGCCCACCGCGTTGTATGGCGCGGGCAACACCGCCTGCACTGCATCGCGGAGCTGCAACAACGGCAACGCCGGGGGCAGCGCCGCATCCAGTGCATACGAGGCCAGTAGGCGCGGCACCTCCACCACGCGGTCATACATTTCCCGGCGCTGGCTCTGCCAGCTCACACCGTCGCGCAGCGCGCGAAAACAGGCCTGCGCCAGCTCGGGCGCAAGCAGCTGTGGCCAATAGCGCACGCCACCTTCGGCATCGTCAATCACCTGCAGCGGCGCGTTTGGCGTTTCAAACAGATCCATCGACGGGATATGCGGGCGATGCGGCACATTTCAGCAGGCTGCCAATAGGCGAACAAGTACCTGCTGCCGTTGCGTGGAATTAGCGTCTCCACGCCGCGATTGCGCAGGCGCACACCATCGCAGCGTCCACTGATGAGTAACAGCATTCAGAGGCCGCGACAGCCTGCCTCGCAGGCATGCAGTTCCCGTCCAGGCAGGGCTTCGTAGCCAGGTTCGGCACATTGGCGACCTCAACCACACGCAGCATGACCAGTGCTTCCGCAACGATGGCTCATCGCTGCCGCTGTGCTACGGTCCGGCGCTGCATCCGCCCGGAGCCGTTTTGCATGCCGTATCGACCGATCGCTTCCCGCCTGCGCTGGCTTGCAGTGTTTGCCGCCGCTGCCTGTCTCGCAGCTCCTGCCGCTGCACGCACGGCAGGGTCCGCCTTCGAGGCGGTGGACCCGTTTATCGGTACCGGCGGCGAAGGCCATACCTATCCCGGTGCCACCGTGCCGTTCGGCATGGTGCAGTTGAGCCCGGATACGCAGATCAAGCCGCGCAAGGAGGCCTATGGCTGGGCGGCGGGATACCGACACAGCGACAACACCATCGTGGGGTTTTCGCATACGCATTTTTCCGGCTCCGGGCATTCGGATCTGGGCGACATCCTGCTGATGCCGCAGGTGGGCGCGGTCAAGCTGGAACGTGGCGATGCCAGCAAACCGGGCAGTGGTTACACCGCGCAGTTCGACCACGCCAGCGAACAGGCGCAGCCCGGCTACTACGCAGTGACCTTGAAAGACCGCAACATCCGCGCCGAACTCACCGCCAGTGCGCGCGTGGGCGTGCACCGCTACCAGTTCCCCAAGGGCGCAGCGGCGCATGTGCTGGTGGACCTGCGCACCAGCCTGTACGACTACCCGGGCAAGGTGCAGTGGTCGCGGCTGCGCGTACGCGGCGATGGCACCGTCACCGGCTTTCGCGAAACGCGCGGCTGGGCGCCCGGCCGGCAGCTGTACTTCGCCATGCGCTTCTCCCGCCCGCTCACCGCCACGCAGTTGCACGATACCGAACAGGACATTCCGTACAAGGGCTTCCCGCCGCCGGGCGACAAGAACCCTGCCCAGCGCGCCCAGATTGAAGGCCGGCAACTGGTTGGTGTGTTCGATATTGCCAACGATGGCACGCCGCTGGTGGTCACCGTGGCGCTGTCGCCGGTCAGCGAGGCCGCGGCCATCGCCAACCTGCACGCCGAAGTGCCCGGCTTCGACTTCGACCGCGTACGCGCCGATGCGCGTGCGCAATGGACGCAGGCGTTGTCGGCGATCGACGCGCAGGGCACGCCGAAACAACGCACCCAGCTCTACACCGCGCTGTATCACACCTTGCTCGGGCCCACCCTGTTCATGGACAGCGATGGTCGCTATCGCGGGCCGGACAACGCAGTGCATCAGGCCACTGGCTGGACCAACTATTCCACCTTCTCGCTGTGGGACACCTACCGCGCCCTGCACCCGTTACTTACGCTGGTGCAGCCGCCGCAACGCACCAGCGACATGGTCAATTCATTGCTCGCCGCACGCCGCGACAGCGCCTACGGCATCCTGCCGGTGTGGGCGTTCCATGGCCTGGAAACCTGGTGCATGATCGGCTACCACGCCGTGCCGGTGATCGCTGATGCCTACATGAAAGGCATCGGCGGCTTCGATGCCAGCGAAGCGCTCGATGCCATGGTCGCCAGCGCCAACTACGGCCCCTACGACGGCATCGCCCAGTATCGCGAGCTGGGGTATGTGCCCATCGACGAAGAGGGCGAAGCCGCGTCCAAGACACTGGAATACGCGTTCGACGACTGGACCATCGCGCGCATGGCGGACAAGCTCGGCAAGCCCGCCATCGCGGCAGACTTCAGCAAGCGCGCCAGCAACTGGAAGCACGCCTTCGACCCGGCCACCGGCTACATGCGCGCACGCACCCGCGCCGGCAACTTCCGCGAACCGTTCGATCCCTCCGCCAGCGGCTACGGCAGCGACTACACCGAAGGCAATGCCTGGCAGTACTCGTGGTACGTGCCGCAGGACGTGGCCGGCCTGGCCGCGGCGCATGGCGGCGAAGACAAGCTGTTGGCGCGCCTGGACGCCGTATTCGATGCCAAGGTCGACCCCAAGGTGTTCGAGCACATGGAAGACATCACCGGCTTGATCGGTTGGTACGCGCATGGCAACGAACCCAGCCACCATGTCGCTTACCTGTACGCCTACGCCGGCCAGCCCTGGCGCACCCAGGCGCGGCTGACCCGGATCATGGACACCCAGTATCACGCCGGCCCCGAAGGCCTGGCCGGCAACGACGATCTCGGCCAGATGTCGGCCTGGTACGTGTTCACCACGCTGGGCTTTTATCCGGTGGCACCGGGCAGCAACCAGTACATCATCGGCCGGCCGTTCCTGCCGCGCGCCACGCTCAAGCTGCCCAATGGCAAGCGCTTCAGCGTGATTGCCGATGGCCTGAGCAAGGCGCGCAGCTACGTCGGCAGCGTCACCCTCAACGGCCAGCCGCTGACCCGCGCCTACCTCACGCATGAAGAAATTCAGGCCGGCGGCGAGTTGCGCTTCCGCATGCAGGCCACGCCGAACACGCAATGGGCCACCGATCCGGCGCAGCGGCCGTATTCGATGTCGACGCAGACGCGCTGAGTCAGTAGTGGATGCCCATGCGTAGCCCGCAGGCATCGCGCTCCACCACCGTCGGCAAACTGCCGGCGGTGCCTGCGGCAATGCGCTGCGCGCTCCAGCAGGCCACCAGGGCATCGAGCACATCGTCTGGCTTGGCCAGCGCACGCGGCACGCGCTCCAGCAACGTGGCTACCTGCCTGGCGCCATAGCACTGGCCCAGCAAGGCGGCGCGCTGTTGATGGCCCGCACTGCTCTTCTTGCCGGCCGCCAGGCCGTGCCCGCCGGCGAGCACGGCAAACGACACTTCCGGGTGCACCTCGAACACGCGCTCCGCCCACAGCGGATCGGCGCGCAAGGCATCGTCCCAGGCGCGAATCTTCGACAGCAGCGCAAACGACTGCACGCCAAAGCCACGCTGCCCGTCGTGATCCAGCACCCGATGCAACGCAGAGGCGTCCACCTGCCTGCGCGCATGCAGCATGCCGCGCAAAGGCGCAGCAAAGATGCTGGATGCGCGGCGCCCACCCACAAAGCGCCGCGCCTGCACATCCGCAGCGCGGGGCGCGTGCTCGCTCAAACCGATCGGGATATCCACGCCCAGCACGGCGACGTCCCCCAATGCGCTCGCCACCGCGGCCACCGTGCGGTAGCCGGCAAACTGCAATCCATCGCCGGCCTGCCACACCGCCAGCCAGCCGCTGCCGGCGCCATCGATCCCTACACACTGCATTGCGGTCCTCCCGGTCGCGGCCTGCGTGCACGGCGCAGCAGCACCGCACGCACGCCATCTGCGTGGCGCGTTCACATGATGCACAACATTCGTTCACCCGCACGCATCGCCGTGGTTTTCAGACTGCTCCGCATCGGCCGCAGCACGCTGCGGCCTGCCATCCCCCACTGCAGGAGCCAGCGCATGTCCAGCACCAAGAACCAGTACGAAATGCAGAATCCGCTCACCCAGTTTCCGCAGCCCAAGTTCCCCGAGCAGACCCAGGAGGCACCGGGCACCATCCATGCATTGCAGCCTAAGGCCGACCACGGCGAGCAGAGCTACCAGGGCTTCGGCCGGCTGAAGGGCCGCAAGGCGCTGATCACCGGCGCCGACTCGGGCATTGGTCGTGCTACTGCGATCGCCTATGCGCGCGAAGGCGCGGACGTCGTGCTCAATTATCTGCCGGAAGAAGAACCTGACGCTGCGGAGGTGGTGAAGTTGATCGAGGCCGAAGGCCGCAGAGCGATCAGCATCCCCGGCGATCTCAAGGATGAGGCTTTCTGCAACCAGTTGGTCGCACGCGCGGTCAAGGAGCTTGGCGGGCTGGACCTGCTGGTCAACATCGCCGGCAAGCAGACCGCGATGAAAGACATCGCCGACATCACCACCGAGCAGTTCGACGCCACCTACAAGACCAACGTCTACGCGATGTTCTGGCTGTGCAAGGCGGCCATCCCACACCTGCCGCCGGGCGCATCCATCATCAACACCGGCTCGATCCAGTCCTACCAGCCCTCGCCGACGCTGCTGGACTACGCGTCCACCAAGGCGGCCATCGTCAACTTCACCAAGGGCCTGGCCCAGCAGGTCGCCGAGAAGGGCATCCGCGTCAACGCCGTCGCCCCCGGCCCGGTGTGGACCCCGCTGCAACCCAGCGGTGGCCAGCCGCCGGAAAAGATTCCCGAATTCGGCTCGGAAACCCCGCTCAAGCGTGCCGGCCAGCCGGTGGAGATGGCGCCGCTGTATGTGATCCTGGCCTCGCAGGAGTCCAGCTATGTGACGGGCGAAGTGTTCGGTGCCACCGGTGGTTTGCTGCTGTCCTGAGCAAGCTGAAAGCGCAGTTACAACGTTACGCCACCAGAACCCTGCCGATCGTTGCACGCGCAGCGATCGGCAGGAGTTTCTTTGGTGGCGTTTTTAGTATTGGCGACAGTCTCGACGCCTGATGCATCGGCAAAAACGCAGACGCAAGGTAGTTCGACCAGCTACGCAAAGACGGCGTCGATCATGCGAAGCCCTCCTTCTCCCACCGGGAGAAGGTGCCCGAAGGACGGATGAGGGTACGCAACCCCACCAACGCTCCGCCCACGGCCTGCGTTTACTGCGTCATCACCACCGTCTGGATCGCATGCGCCGGAATCTCCAACTCACTCGATGCATCGCCCACATACAGGTTGTAACGGATCCCCACATCGCTGGTATTCATCACCACCGTCGAAAGGCTGCCATCAGTGTTGAGAAAGGACGTCGTTGCCAGATTGCTGCGGCTGCTGGCTGCACTCACCCGCCGCGCACCGGGGCGGATGAACTTGGAAAAGTGGCCGATGTACCAATAGCTCGGCGTGTAGATCACCTCGCCGGTGCGCGTATCGGCATGCACCGGCGCAAAGCAGTAATTGCCCACGTGGTTCGGCCCGCCGGTCTGGTCTAGCAGGATGTTCCAGTCGGTCCAGCCCACCGCACCATGATTGAGATCGTTGATGATGGCAGTGCCATAGCGCTCGCCATTGGGCCAGTACTGCAACTTTGCCGGGTCGAACTTTTCCACCGCCGCTTCGGTCAGCAACAGCGGCTTGTCCGGGTACGCCTGTGCCACTGCCGCCACGTTCTCCACCATCGGCGCGAATCCGGCCCAGGTTTCGTACCAGTGGAAGCCCATGCCCCACGCGTATTTCGCCGCTTCCGGATCGTCGAAGATCACATGCGCACGGTGCAGCATCATGTCGCGGTTGTGGTCCCACACGATGATCTTGCGGTCGCCATAGCCGGCGTGCTCCATCGTCGGGCCGAGGTGGTTCTTCAAGAAGTCGCGCTCTTCCTCGGCGGAAAACACCATCGACTCCCAGGTCTGCACCGCCATCGGCTCGTTCTGCAGGCTGATGCCCCAGATCGGGATGCCGGCCTTTTCGTAGGCCGCAATAAAGCGCGTGTAGTAAGTGGCCCAGGCCTGCGCATACGCGGGCAGCAACTTGCCGCCCTTGAGCATGTTGTTGCTGTCTTTCATGAAGGCCGGCGCGCTCCACGGGCTGGCGAAGGTCGTCAACTTGCCGCCGGCCGCGGCAATGGCCTGGCGCAGCATCGGGATGCGATAACGCTGATCGTGCCTGACCGAAAAGCTCTTCAGCGCCGCATCGCCGTCCTTGATATAGGTATAGCTGCCGCTGCTGAAATCCGAGCTGTGGATGGTGGTGCGCACCAGCGTATAGCCGATGCCCTTTTGCGGGTCGTAGTAGGCAGTGAGCAAGGCGCGCTGCGCAGGCTTGGGCAGCCTGGCGAAGGTCTCGGCACTGGCATCGGTGATGGCCCCGCCGATGCCCAGCACCTCCTGGAAGCGCCGCTGCGGATTGACGAAGATGGAGTTCTCCTTCTCGGTCAACGCATGCCCCGCCCTGGGTGCATCGACAGTGCTGACACGCATCTGCTGCGTTGCGCCTTGGGCAGAGGTGTAAACGCGTAGTGCGCCGGCGGCGGCTGGCGAAGTAGCGGCATCCGCAACCGCGGCTTCCACCGCCTTCGATGCGGGCGTGGATGCAGCCGATGCCGTCGATGCCGGCATCGGAATCGGCGTTGCTGGGGCTGCGGTCGTTGCTGCTGTTGCTGCTGTTGCTGTTGCTGCTGTTGCTGTTGCTGTTGCTGTTGCTGTTGCTGCTGCTGCTGCTGCTGCTGCTGCTGCTGTTGCTGTTGCTGTTGCTGTTGCTGCTGCTGCAGATGCAGATCCCAACACCGTTTCAGTCGCAGCACCCCAAACCCCCAGAACCCCCACCATCGACCACGCAATCGCTCGCTTCACCGTGCACCCTCCCAGGTTGGTGAGCAAGCCTAACCGACCAACGCGGCGCAACAGCGTGCAACAAACGAGCGCAACCATGCATCCTTCCACCATCGGACACTCCCTTCTCCCCTCGGGAGAAGGTGGCCCGAAGGGCCGGATGAGGGTACGTCTGCCAAGAGTGCAGCCCGCCACCTGCAATCAAGGCAACAACATAAACCCCAACTGGAAAGACAGCCCCAAGACCCCATTAAACGTACCCTCACCCCAATCCCTCTCCCGCTGCAGAGGGGCTTGGTCTGCGCGCGGCATCACCGCGACGAGCGTCGATCAGCGACGTACCAACCGATGCAAAATCCCAGGCACTTCCAACCCAAGTTCGCGTGCCAGAAACCCCACCGGCCCAATCCGCCTGGCCAACTGCCTGCCCGCCGCCGCATGCACAAACACTCCCCATAACGCAGCGGTCAACGCATCGCAGCCGCGCGCGGCAAACCCGGCAATCAATCCCGCCAGCACATCGCCAGACCCGGACGTGCCCAACCCGGACGCGCCCCCGCGATGCATCCACACCACTCCATCCGGGCCGGCAATAAAACTGTCCGCACCCTTGACGATCACCACGCTGCGCAGCTTCTGCGCAAACTTCAGCGCGTACGCGCCCGGCGCCGCTTCCACCGCCGCCTTGTCGTCGCCGGCCAGGGTCGCCATCTCGCCCGCATGCGGCGTCAAGACGAATGGCCGCCCGATCGGCGCCCGCAGGCCGCGCGACAACGCACCGGCATCCAGAACCAAGGTGCACACCGCCTGCTCGGCAGCGCGCCTGACCATCGCCGTGGTGGTGGCCGACGACGCCATGCCTGGCCCGATCACTGCCGCATCGCAGGCCGCCATCGCCGTATCCAATGCGCGATGCCCGCGCACGATCTCGCCCTGCCGGTTCTGCGCCAATCCCAGCACCAGCGCCTCCGGCACCGCCAAGGCCATACCCGGCGCCACACTGGCGGCGGTGGCGATCTGCAGCTTGCCCGCACCGGAACGCAGCGCCGCCTCGCCGGCCAGCAGCACCGCACCGGGCACGCGCATCGAGCCACCCACGATCAACACGCGCCCACGCTGCTCCTTGTCGCCACCCGGGGCCGGCAACGGCATCGACCGCAAGGCGGCGGCGGTGAGCATACGCACGCGCGGGGCGGCCATCAGCGTGCCCCGGCCGGGCGGTCGGACTCAGTGGTCACCGGCTCGTCGGCCAGCTCCGGCGGCACGAACTTGGTGCGCACCAGCTCAAGCGATTGCCCGTCAGCAGCAGCCGAATATTCGGTAACGCCGCAATTGGGCACATCGCCTTCGCGGTCGATCGCCAGGATGGTGGCCTCGTCCATCCGCTCGATCAGGTAGCGGAAGCAATTGACAATCACCTGATGCCCCACGATCAGCACGCGCGCGCCGACATGGTTGCGCTGCAGATCACCGACGATGCTGCGCAGGCGGAAGATCACATCGCACCAGCTCTCGCCGCCGGGCGGGCGAAAGTAGAACTTGCCGACCAGGTTACGTTGCTCGAAGAGCGCCGGAAATGCATCTCGAATGCCCGACGTGGTGTAACGATCGAGCACGCCAAATTCCTTCTCACGCAGCCGCTCGTCTACGCTCACCGCATCGGCCGGCTGCCCGAGCGCACGTGCAACCGCAGCGGCAGTCTGGCGCGCCCGCACGTAGGTAGAACTCAAGATCAACGTGGGACGCTCGTGCTCGGGCAACCCCGCCATCCAGGCACCCAAGGCATCGGCCTGGCGCTCACCCAACGCCGATAGCGGAATATCCGCATCGCGATGCTCCAGGTCGATCAGCGCCGCCCCATTGGCCTCAGCCACATCGCGCGCCACGTTGCCCGCGCTCTGCCCATGCCGCACCACCCACAACCGCGCCGGCCACTGCGCCGACACACCGGCTACCGCACTGTTCTCACTCACATGCTTCTCCTGCATAACGTCGACCTCACGTGTCGCACAGCCGCCGTGAAAACATGGTCGACCAGCGCATCTGTGACCGAGGTTTCAATACGCACGCGCATCCATGACTGATGGCATAGCAACAAGCGAACGCAACGGATGGGTAACGCCGCGCCGGTATACTGCAGCCCCCCGCTGATTTACCGCCCCATGTCCAACGTCCTGCTGCTGCGCACGGCGAAAGAGCGCGAAGAACTGCTGCTGGAAGAGGTGCTGGACGCCACCGAGCAGTGCATCGACGTCATCGGCCTGAGCGCCACCAGTTTCGAACTGATCGCCGAGCGCGCCAAGGTCAGCTGCGGCAGCCTGCTGCAACGTTTCGAAGACAAGGATGCGCTGGTGCGCGCATTGCTCGAGCGCAACTACATGCGCGCCATCCGCCAGATGTGGCTGGTGGAGCGCCCGGCCAACGTGCATGTGGTGGATTTCATCGCCGGCCTGCTCGAAGAATGGCTGCTGCAGGAAATCAACATCAAGCGCACCCGCATCGACCTGGAACTGCACCTGGCCACCCTGCGCGACCCGGTGCTGGCCGCCTTCATGCGCCGGCAGAGCGCATCGCTGATCGAACACCTCAGCGCCCTGCTCAAACGCCTGCTCCGCGGCCACGCCGACCCGGCCAGCAGCGAACAGGAATTCCAGGCCCGCGTCTTCGCCGTCGCCGCCATGTGCGGCGGCCTGCACAGCGTGATGACCAGCGGCATGGAACTCAACCGCATGCATCTGCAGCTGATCCTGCGCGAGAGTCTGTCGGGGATTTTGAAGTCTGCGCCGGTGTAGTGACTGAGAGCCCAAGCGTTCAATCTTCAACCAAATTTGCCCGACATCTGAAGCCTGCGTCAGCAGCAGATCGAAGAGACATTCCTTACCGTTACGGGCAAGACTGCTATCCAGACAGATCAGCAACTGCAGAGCGATTGAATCATCGCTACTTTGGTGGTAAATCGGCAACTTGTTCAGTTCGCTGATCGCCGTCCAAGGACCTCAAGGAGAGAGACATGCCGGAACTCGATATCAACGCATCTGCAGACGAAGTCGCACGCCTATTCAACCAAGGCCAGGCCCGCGAGGCGGCCATGCGGCTGGACGCATTGCGCCAAGACCAATCACTACTGGTGCAAGAAGCGTTGGACCGCTCAGTCGCCTCGCGTGCAGCGGAGCGAATTGATGCACTTCAGCGCCCCGGCGGGCTCCCGGCAACAGATGCTTCGACAGTAGGGCCAGTTATTACTCGACTGGAAGCAGCGCGTAATGCACCCCGTTTCCCTGGTGCTGAGGAAACGCGCGATCTTTCTTAGGCGCAGCAACACGACATCTACGCCAGTATTGTCGAAACACGTGGCAGCGATGCCGCACACCAAGCCCTAGCGACGCAAGATAGGGTCATTCTTGGGCTGCGCAACGAAAATCGAACAACGCAGGGTAGAGATCCAGTGACCAGGGAAGCCGACAACAGAGGCACTGGCGTCTACGACGACCGCATCGTGGTGCTGTGGAGAGCTGCGGACGGTGCACGCCATGCCCGGGAATTCAACCAGGCAACAACCGAGCCCACAGCGCAATACGATGGACATGCCAAGACGACCCCACGCAGCGAAGGATTTGCTCAGGTGGCAGTCAGGCAAAAAACTGAAGGCGAGGATGTCAACCGCGACAACGTCCGCGACCTGGGCCGCCTGGCGGAAGGCACAACGGAGATGGGACGAACAACGCATCCACTTCGTAACCACCCAGATGAATTTGCATTGCGCCCCACCGATGCAGCAGTAGCAAACGGACAGCACCGGGTTGAACGCGATAGCAATGGCGACGGGTGGTTCGATGCTCGCGACACCCACGGCGTGCAAGACCTCAATAACACATTCAAAATTCATCGTGGCAGCGGACGCAATACTGACTCAGCTGGCTGCCAGACGATCGGAGGCAACGAGTACGACACCTTCGTGAGCACGGTGCGTGGAACGCCTGGTCAAGACCGCTGGCAGTATGTATTGACGTCAGTCACCCCGACGCAAACATTGCAGCAGAATCAAGAGCAGGAGAATTTATCAACCGCTACCATCTCGGACCCGCGAGCGCCTGGCCACCCGGACCATGCGCTACAACAGCAGATCAGCGGCCATTTGACTGCACTCGGCGGGCGCTATGCACAACATGCGGATAGCTACAGCTTGGCCTTGCTCTACGAAGCCAAAGCAAGTGGCATGACACGCGTGGATAATGTTGTTCCTAGCAACGCAATCGGAACCCAGGCAGAAGGCGCAAGGATTTTTTTGGTTCAGGGACAAAATAACGATCCAGCTGCGTTGCGGGTCGCTAGCGAGACGGCAACCATTGCAGCAACGCCAGTTGAGACAAGCCTGCAGCGTCTTCACCAGCAACAGCAAACTGCGGCCGAGACCCAGGTTCAGGGGCAGCAACAACAAGAGCAACATCAACAACCGACAATGGGAGGTAGATAAAAATGCAAAGCAACCTTTGCCTTCCAATACTCGCAGCTCTCGCATTTTTCACACTGGCTGGCTGTTCTCAGCAAGCACCTGCGACGACGCCCAAAGAAGCGCCAGCGCCTGAGGCGACACATTCAGATCAGAACAAGACGGCGGGCACTACCATCGAACTGGCGCCGGGGTTGCCAGGCGTCGGAGACCTCAACAATCGAGACGCACCCAACGGACGTTATCGCGCCATCCCGGCAGAGGTGGCAACTGCGCTGCTATCGTTGCCAATGGCACCACTCCAGGTACCGCGACCATTGCTGAAGCAGATATTGGGGCGCGAAGGCTATGTGGTCGAAGTCTCCCGCGGTTCCTCGCCGCCTGAATTCCGGATTACCAGTATCCGCAGCTCCGGGGCAGACTACGCCTTATGGGTGCGGACATTTCGGGGCCAATCTCCAGATATTGCAGGCTATCTCGTCCATATCAGCGCGGCCTGCAGCCAACTTGTAGGCCTCCCCTCTGATGACACGACAGAGGCGGCAAAGCGGGAGTGCGCAAAGTCAGGCAGAAAGGGACTAGGCACTGGATTGCGCGCCTATCGTATCGTCGACGGCAAGGTGGAAGACGTGACCGCATCCATTCGACAGCCCAAAGAAGCGCTAGGCTCCGAACTCTATGACCGCTATCAAGCAGCAGGGGCAGGCGACGCGTTTCTGGACGACTCCCGCCTGGATCAAGTCCCCGTCGGTCGTTGGATCATGGAGCTCGACCCGGAGCAACCGCTAGCAGAAGACGCGCCCCGCGCCTTCGATCGCGGCATGCTGGTGCATGCCGGCTTTTTCCTCTGGGACGGCGACCACTTCGAGAACCGCGACACCGTGCCTGCACGCCTATGGCCATGTACGGACAGACCGTCGGAATGCATCAAGGATGATCGCTACGTCACTGCTGGAAAATGAGGCCTTTGCGCCAAAGCTATCGACGCGCACGGTCTGGCCCACGTAGTTGCCCGACGTTGCGGTTTCAGGGCACACATGCCCGAGCAGCACATCGAATCGGCTCATCCAACCACGTGGCGGCCACGCCTCACAGTGATGGCTGGGAACCGGGCATGGAGGGGCGCTCCACACCGCTCAGCACCTGATTCACCTGTTCGGCCAGCAGCTGCAGGCAAAACGCCAACTCATCCATGCAGATGGCCGGCTGCCGCAACTGCTCTTCGGCCTGCGTGCGCGGCTGCGCCAAGCGCGCCAAAAAGCGCATGTGGTCGCGCAGTTGCTGCAAGCGGTACTGCGCGCCGTCTGGCAGGTAGTAGCCCGGGTGTGACTGCACATCGCGTACAACGTCCGACATGGCCTGCTCCTCATTCCATGGAATCAGCCCGCCCGCCGCAAGGCGACGGACGGGAAGTCGGGAGGCTCGAAACCGCAGACAGCCGGCGGGCATATTCCCCTTGCGGGTGTTGTATTAGCCGCCCTCCCGACGCAGAGCATCACGTCGGCTGCGCCCACAAAATATGCAGGCACAAAAAATCCACCGGTTTGTCGGAGGTGGGTACCGCTGTCTGCGGAGTTTCGAGGCTCCGTAGCATGAGCATGCTACTCATCAAATCCAGCGTCAACCCCAAGGCATGCGTTGGAGCGGAGAGCCTGCAGCCTTCTAGACTTGGCTAGCAGCCGCACTCGAATCGCCGCAGTGCGAGCAGGGCGATACCTGTCGGCTATGTCGCCAGGGGCAAGGCGTTGAGCTCAGCTCTCGCGTCTCGCCATCCAGCGTAGTGCTTGTCCAGCAAGGCGACGAAGCGCGCATTGTGCGTTGGCTCAAGCAGATGAATCATCTCATGCACAATCACGTATTCGAGCAAGTCACGCGGCTTCTTGACCAGCTCTGTATTGAGCCGGATGTGGGCGCGTAGGTGATTGCAACTCCCCCACTTGGTTTTCATGCGCTGGAGAAAATAACCTTCCACCTTTACCCCGATACGGCCTTCCCAGTGAGCGATCAACGCCTGGATTGCTTCATGCAACAACGACCGCTGCCAACGTTGATAGATGGCCTCGCGCCTGCCTGCATCGGTGCCGGGACGTACACTCAGTGTGATGCGCCGGTGGTCCATCTTGACGGCGGGCGGAGTATCGCGCTCCACCACAGCAAGCAGATAGCGTCGCCCCCAGATGTAGTGACTCTCGCGGGTGACAAACTGCCTGGGTGTTTCACGAACCTGCTCCAGCAATTGCACCTGCTGTTGGCGAATCCAACGCAACTTTGAAATCGCATAAGCGCGTGCCACTTCAAGCCGTGTGCCAGTCGGCGCCACCAGCGTCACCTCGCCTTGCGGCGGGTGAACGGAAAGGTGGACGTTCTTCACAGCCTTGAAGGTAACCGCAATGTCCAGCTCGCCCAGGCGGATGTGCGTCTGTTTCATCAGTAGACCGACTGACTCTTCAGCAGTTCGAACAGCTTGAGCGTGGCCTCGCGATTGCGGCCCGTCAGCGGATACAGGACATTTTGCACAATGCGTTCCTTTGCTTCATCTCCTCGCCATCCTGCCGGAGCCTCGTCACGCATCAGGCGATCGATGTTGAGTGCCAGGAAGGCCAGCCGGTTGCCGTAATTCACTTCCGGCTCCTGGATGGCGCCATGTGCAGCTTGAGCATCATCAGAAATGATGTCCGGCAGATTGCGATAAATCACCAGCGCGCCGGCATTGCCACGCAGCATGCTGGGTTCATCACTATCGTGCTGTCTCTCATGCCAGGTCATCACCAACGCCTCTGCCTTCTTCAGAAATGCTTCGTAGGCCTCGGTGCTTTCGCGGCTTTGTTGGATCAAATCATCGAGCAGCTTGGACATCTGCTCGTAAAACCGCGGATCAGTCAGGCGGTCGCGGATAATGGTCTTGCGGACATTGTTGATGATGGTTTCCGCAATGGCATTCTTTGAGAGCTTGCCCTTCTCGTTGAGCTTTTTGGCGATAGCGTCGTGGACGCCGGTTTTGATGATCAGCTCAGTCAGCGACAGCTCGGCTAGTTGCCCCAATGCTTGTGCCGGTTCGGCATGGACATAGGTGTTGATGAGATGTCGCATATCAGCCTCAAAGGGTTTGATATCCAGCTCCTCACAACTGCAATGCTTGATGGCAGACCTAACCTCGGCATAGAACTCGGTTTCTCGCCGCAAGGTGTCGGCCTCGCCATTGGAATAACCCGCCTCGGCCAAGTCCTGGGCAATTGCGGCAAAGGCGCGCAGATAGGTCGCTACCGCTTTGTAGAAGGCAATACGTAGCGCCTCACTCTCCAGTAGCGCCTCCGGATCACCCGCATGGCCGCAAAAGTAGTGGATGAACTGCTCCACTTCACGAGGGTGCTCGACCGGCTCGCACAAGTAGTGCAACGCCTCGCGTGCCTCGTCCAACTGTTTACGACCTTCGCCCAGCCAATTCTTTAGCTGGATGTTGTTGTCGCCACCGTTACCGGCGTCGATGTCCAACGCGTCGGAGCTATACACCGCAATGGCCTGCTGCACATCATCGAACAGCTTTTTGTAATCGACGATGTAGCCATAGTCCTTGTCCTCGCCGTCGAGACGATTGGTGCGACAAATGGCTTGAAACAGGTTGTGGTCATGCAGCTCGTTGTCCAGGTAGATGTAAGTGCAACTGGGCGCATCGAACCCTGTTAACAGCTTGCTGACCACAATCAGCAGTTTCATGCTGACCGGCTCTTCAATGAAGCGGCGCTTGGTTTCGTCTTCGTACTGCTTGGTTGTTTGGCCGGCGCGCAGCACATGCTGCTTATAGGTGTCGTACTTGTAGCGCTCATCGCTGCCCGATGACGCTTTCGAGATCGCCGCCGGATTGGGCTCAAACGATGTGATGACACCCACATGCGGGCTAAAATGTGTGTTCTGGAAAAGCCGAAAATAATGGCATGCGTCGTAGATCGACGCAGCCACCAGAATCGCCGTACCACGATCGTTGTCCAGGCGGGGCTTGAGACTGAAATCCTCGATAATGTTGGCAACGATGCGGTCCTTGCGCTCTTTACCGCTCATCAACTCTTCCATCGTTGCCCAGCGCTTGCGCAGGATGGATTTCTGAAAGTTGTTCAACCCTCGCGTTTTCTTTTCGAACCAGGCATCGATGGCCGCACGCGAGGTCAACCGCTGCGGCACATCGCGCGCCTCGTACTTCAGGTCCAACACCACCTTGTCTGCCACTGCCTGGTGAAACTTGTAGGTATGGATGTAGGTCCCGAACACATCGCGAGTGGTTTGCCTGTCCTTGCGCAGCAGCGGCGTACCAGTAAAGCCGATGAAAATCGCATCGTCCAGCCAGCGCTTCATCTGCTTGTTCATGTTGCCACCCTGAGTGCGGTGGCATTCGTCAACAAACACGTAGAAGCGCCCATGGATCGGTGGCGGCTCGCCCTTGAGGTCCGCAGCATCGAACTTGTGGATCAGCGCGCAAAGCAAGCGGGGAGCGGCAGCACTCAGTTTTCGCACAAAGTCCGCTCGGGAGGTAATGCGCGGCGAAGCGGAGTCCGCACCGATCACACCGGCATTGCGCATGACACCTTCGATCTGCTTGTCCAGTTCGTCGCGGTCAGTGACCACCAACACGCGCGCCTGTGGGTCATGCTCCAGCAGCCACTTGGCCAGCAGCACCATCAAGATGCTTTTGCCACTGCCTTGGGTGTGCCAGATCACACCCCCCTCGCGTTGGGCAATGCGCGCCTGGGCCGCCTTGATGCCCTGGTACTGGTGCTGCCTGGGCACTTTCTTGAAGCCTGCGTCGAAGATCACGAAGTTGCGGATCAAGTCCAGCAACTGCACCTTGCTACACATCTGTGCCAGTGGACGATCCAACAAGGCGCCTGCCGCTACTGCAGCCAATGGTTGTTCGTCTTTCCACTGCACGAAGAACTGCTCCGGGGTGCCGGTGGTGCCATAGCGCAGCCCCTGCGCGTCGCTCCCGGCCAGCAACACCTGCACCGTACTGAAGAAGCCTTGGTTGAACGCCTCCTCCTGATTGCTGCGCAGCTGGCGAATGCCGTCGCCCAGATCCACCGAGCTGCGCTTGAGCTCAATCACTGCCACCGCCAGACCGTTGATATACAGCACGATGTCTGGCCGACGTGTGCTGCCGCCTCTCAGCGTCACTTCTTCGGCAAGGGCAAACTGATTTCGCTGCGGCTGGGCCCAGTCGATTAGCTGTACCGTCTCGTGCGATTTGCCGGCCGCAATCTGCACCGGCACGCCATAGCGCAGCAATTGGTAGGTGCGCAGGTTGGCCTGATAGGGCGTGATGCCGGTGACATCCACCGCAACTTCCAGCTTTTGCAGTGCGGCGCTGATATGGGCAGGCGCGTAACCACGCGCTGCCAGATTGGCGCGTAACAGATCGACTTCAATGGCCCGATTGTTCTCGCGCTTGCTCCAATTGCCAAGGTGCTCGTAACCCAGACCGCCCTTGTCTACGGGGTCAGCGAATAGGCGCGCTACGCGGTTTTGTGAGTTGCGCTCGGAGCGCGGCATGCTTTGGGTCATTGCATCATTCCTTGGTGCGTTCATTGACAGCGTTAGCCAGCTCCCGCTCGATCTGCTCGATGCTCGGCAGGCTGGTTTGCAGCTCTTGCGGCAGAGATTCCACTAGCTTGTATTCGGCAATGCCCATCGGCTGGGACTTGTCCCCCAGCGCGTATTCGGCCACCACCTTGTTCTTGCTCTTGCACAGCAGCAGGCCGATGCTTGGGTTGTCTTGCACGTGCTTCAGCTGCCGATCTACCGCCGTCAGATAAAAGCCCAGTTGCCCCAGGTGCTCGGGCTTGAACTTGCCTGCCTTGAGTTCGATTACTACGTAGCAGCGCAGCTTGAGGTGATAGAACAGCAGGTCGATGAAGAACTCCTCGCCGCCCACGTCCAGCAACACCTGCCGCCCCACAAAGGCAAAGCCCGCGCCCAGTTCCAGCAGGAAATCGGTCACGTGCTGCACCAGCGCGCCCTCGATCTCGCGTTCCTGCGCTTGCTCTCCAAGGCAGAGGAAATCGAAGCGGTAGGGGTCTTTCAACGACTCCATGGCCAGGTCGGACTGCGGGGCGGGCAAGGTGGCCGGGAAGTTCGTCACGGCCGAACCGCTACGCTCCAACAGGCCGGACTCGATCTGCAGCACCAACACGTTGCGTGACCAATTGTGCTGGATGGCCTTTGCGGCATACCAGCGGCGGGTTTCAGGCCCGGGCAGCTTGTCCAGCAGGGCCAGCTGGTGATACCAGGGCAATTGTGCAAGCACCGCTTGCACAAATGATTCGTCCGGCCAAGCCTCGGCAAACGCCCGCATGTACTTGAGGTTGCGCGGCGAAAAGCCCTTCATCTCAGGGAAGGCGGCGCGTAGGTCATGCGCGAGCCGCTCGATCACCTTCGCACCCCAACCCTGCTCGGCCTGCCGCGCCAAAATGTCGCGGCCGATTTGCCAGTACAGCCCCACCAGCTCCCGATTGACCGCCAGTGCCGCACGTTGCTGGGCGCCGTGGATGCGTCCCTTGAGCTCGGCCAGCCAGTCGGCGTAACCCTGCGGAGCGGGGCTGAGGGAAGAGGGTTGGTCAGTCATCAAATTTCCATCTCGCACGTGATCCGTTGTTTTCCTTATGGAACAGCGTCGGGACATTCAGCATGCTCAAACCAGCCGCGTCCTGCCAGTCAGCAACTCCTGCATCATGGCCTGCTTGAGGGCGCGGGCCTTGATGCGGCGGGTTTCAAGGGCGGCAATTTCGGCATCCATGTCGCTAAGGACTTCGGCAATAGCGGTTTGCTCTGCAATTGCCGGAACATTGATACGAAAATCCTGAACCATACCTTTGTTCAAGTTAGATTGAGTTCCTTGTTGCCCCAAATTTTTTATGAACGATTTTAATGAAGTGAGGTAATGGTAGAGAAATAAAAAATCAAGATCGCTTTTTACCACAATCCCAAGAATTGCCTGACTGGTACAAACGGAGATTCCCGCGATACTGCATTCCCCCAACGACGCATACATTGCATATAGCACCGTGTTAACCGGGAATATTTGCGCGGCGGAATTAGCAAGACCAAGCGCCGTCAAATTCCTCTCGGTACTACTGATGACACCCCCTTCTTTTGTCATGTCTGAAATCGAAACCCAAGGAATGTCACCACCGTAATATGCGGGAACAGAGGAAAGCGGCGTACCGCCACTACCCATTTCTGCCAAACTTCCTAGCCGCTTAACCTCCCACTTACCAGTAAACCCCGGCAGACGGGTATTTCCAGTAAGAAGCTGCTGCATGGCGGCCTGTTTGATGGCGCGTTTTTTGGCGATCAGGCGATCCAGACCGTCCAGCAGCGCACCCACATCACTCAGAACGTTGGCAATGGCACGCTGCTCGGGGAGAGGAGGAACAATAAAATTCATTTTCAGAAGGTCGCGCGTGTAAATGGCTGCGACACTCGTAGTCCCTGTGGCAAGCGCTCGGAGTTTCGCAACAGACCTATTTGTGTTTAATGCTGAATTTCCATACTCATTGGAGCATATTTCAGCAGCATTGAATTCCAATTTCATCAAGTTGGAATTGTAATAAGCGACGGGAAGTTCATCACGCCACATCGCAACCTTCCCCACGAGTTCAAGCGTGTTCCTCGTATTGAAAATAACATCCCCAAAAGAAAGTCTATGCACATCCTCAGGCTGGATATTAGGCGCAATGTACTCAATCTTGGATGTATCGAAACTACCCCGAGCGAGATTACCCATCTTCATTAGCGGAAACTGAGTTTCGGCGCTCTGGTTTGAATAGTTTCCGCCTAGTCGAACTTTTGCAAGAACAATACTCAGTGGCTTAACCTCCCAATCCTCCGGAATCACGCCCACGTCCGTCTGCTTGTACCCCGGCTTTACTTCCATACCGCCCCCATCTTCTTCAGGTGCGCTTCCACCTTGGCACTCAGGGCGGCCACCTCATCTTCCAGCTTGGGCAACGGGGTGTCGTAGCGTTCGGCCAGTTCGCGGATGCGCTGGGCGAGGGTTTGCGAGATGCGTTCCAACTCTTGTTGCACCTTGGCTTGCAGGTGGGCCAGCCATTTGTCTTGCACCACCAGCGTTTTCACCTCTGCTTCGCCGAGGCTGGCGTAGTGCTCGTAGGCTTGTTCGTCGAGTTCCCATTCAAGCGTTTTGACTGTCTTTTTCAGCGCGGCTTCGCGGGCGCTGAGTTGCTGCCACTGCTGGAGCACGGCGCGTTCGTCAGCGCTGTCGGCGTCGTCGCCAATCTCGGCGATACGGTCTTTCACTTGCGCGGCGTTGATCTTGTCGAAGCCTGCGAAGGCACCATCTTCGCCACTGTGTTCTTCCTGCAACTCGGCGAGCTGGCTAGCAACGCTATCAAGCTCGGCTTGTTTGGCCTCCAGCTCGGCCTGCTCGGTGGCGAAGTAGCGGGCAACGATATAGGACTTGGGCAACAGATCGCAGATCCAGCCCTTGTCCTTGGGTTTGCCTTTCTTGTCGATTTCCACGATGCGCCGAGGCTGGGCCACCCAGCCATCGGCGGCAATCAGATAGGCGTCGTCCTGCATCACTTCCGCCCAGTAGTCCATTAGGTGCTGGTAGATGTCGTAATGGTCAAGCAGGGGTGCGGCGTGGAAGGTCGCGAGCAGGGTTTCGGAGATCTGCGAGATCAACGCCTTGGGTTTGTCGCCCGGCTGGATGCCGGTGAGTAGCGGCGAGACGGCCTGCCGCCACTTGCCGAAAAGGGTCTCGACTTTGCTGCGGAATTGCCGGAACTGCGGGTGGTTCTGGATGATCGAGCGCACGTCTGCAACAGGCTGACGCAGCCGCGCATAGCCAGGGCGTTCGGTCTCGAACAGTGTCTCGCGCAGGGCTGGCATTTCCTGCCAGTCAGCAGCAAAGGCATCGATATCGCGTTCGGGGATGCCGCCGTTGAGGTGGGCATCGATGTCGTGCAGGTCTTCTGGCTCACTGCTATCGATGTAGCGCGGCAGATTGAGGTTGTAGCTATTCCTGTCGCTGGAGACTTCCCCCAACGGCACCATCCGGGCATAGCGCGGCACATCCGCGCCACGGCGGAAGGTATCAACGATGCGATGGATGTCCTGCTCACGCAGGCGGTTCTTGGGACCGTCCTTGATGAAGCCTTTGCTGGCGTCGATCATGAAGATGCCCTTGCGGGCGCCAGCGTTTTCCTTATCCAGCACCAGGATGCAGGCGGGGATGCCGGTGCCGTAGAACAGATTGGCCGGCAGGCCGATGATGCCCTTGAGCACACCTGAGCGCACAAGGTTTTTGCGAATGACGCCTTCCGCATTGCCACGAAACAGCACGCCGTGCGGCAGGATGATGGCGCCCTTGCCGGTAGTTGCCTTCATGCTGCGGATGACGTGCAGCAAATAGGCGTAGTCGCCCTGCTTGTCCGGCGGTGCGCCCCAGGCAAAACGTTGATAAGGATCGTTGGCGGGTGTCAGCCCGGTGGACCACTTCTTGTCCGAGAACGGCGGGTTGGCGACCACATAGTCGTAGCTACGCAGCTGCTCGCCATCCTTGAACCTGGGGTTGGACAGCGTGTCCCCGCCAAGGATGGTGGCACTGGGGAAGTGGTGCAGGATCATATTCATCCGCGCCAGGCCGGCAGTGGTCACGTCCTTTTCCTGTCCTTCCAGCGTGATTTGCCGGCCTGCCTCGGCTGCCACTTTCAGCAGCAGTGAGCCTGAGCCGCAGGTTGGATCGTAGGCGGTCGTAGATCCGCGGCTATTGGCATGCGAGATGCCGATCACCTGGGCGATGATGCTACTGACTTCAGAGGGAGTGTAAAACTGGCCTTTGCTCTTGCCGGAGTCCTGCGCAAAGTGGCGCATCAAGTACTCGTACGCATCGCCGAGCAGGTCGTCGTTGTCGGCCCGGTTGTTGGCGAAGTTCAGCTCGGGCTTTTCGAAGATGGCGATCAGGTTGCCCAACCGCTCGACCATGGCCGGGCCCTCGCCAAGTTTGTTGGGGTCGTTGAAGTCGGGGAAGTCGCTGCGCGCCAGCTTGGTGTTGGCGTCGATCAGCTTTTGAATGACTTGCGTGTTGATCCTGTCGCCGATATCGGCCTTGCCCTTGAGCGCCACCATGTCCTTGAACGAGGCGCCAGGCGGGATGACGACAGGTGGAGCGAAGTCCTTGCTATTGCCGTACTTGTCGCTGATGTACTTGATGAACAGCATGAACAGCACATAGTCCTTGTACTGGCTTGCGTCCATGCCGCCGCGCAGTTCATCGCAGGAGGCCCAGATGGAGCTATACAAATCAGACTTTTTGACTACGCCGCCGCGCCTCACCGACGGTGTTGTGTCTGCCTCGGCATGCGTCTTGGCTGCCTTTACCTTAAGAACTTCCACTACTTTTTCTGCCTGTTTTGCACCAGAATTTCTGGCTCTGTTGTGCATCACAGCCGTCTCAGCAAGCGCGACGGAACCGCCGCGTCCTCGGCCAGACACGATGTCGCCTTGCTCGATCAACAGGTGTTTGATGCGTAGATACGTACTTTCCTGCCAGCCAAGTTCGTCTCGCAGCTTGCCGTTACCAGCAGAGCCGCCGAGAGACTGCAACATGGCGAGAAAACGTTCGGTATTTTGCTCGGTGGATGTCACTGCGTCGTTCCGTACTGCTTGAGGGCCTGCATCACGCCTGCCAGTGGAGCCGCTTCAGCGGCACAAAGTAATTTTTCGGCATCGATAGCCACTTAGCTAGGGGTTGTTTCAAGCATGGCGCGCACGATGCTCGGACCTACCTATTCTTTTCCGGCCAGAAACCAAACCGGCTTGAGCGGCAGACGGGCCCTGGCGGTGTCCTCAAGCTGTGAATAGTGCGTGGTCCATAGCTCCACCAACTTCCGCGCATCAATCAGATTGATGCGACGATGCGACTGCCGCGCTTCGTAGTCGGCGTCCTTGGTGAAGCCGGACAAAGCGATGAACAAACCGACATCCCCATCCCCCAAAACCGCCATAAAGCTGCGCAGGCCCGTCACATCGATCCGCGGTGAGTTGGCATTGCGCTTGACCTGCACCTTGATGCGCGGCGGGTGGGTGCCGAGTGGGTCATTGTAGGCAATGATGTCGGTGCCACCGTCCTTGCCCGGCGGTGCGACCCAGGCGACGTGGTAGCCCATCGCCCGTAGCAGCGAGGCCACGAGCTCCTGGAAGTCATACGGCGGCATCGCGGCGAGGTAAGCCTCGATCTCGGCCCATGCCATTTCTTCGGCTTCTTCCAGCGTGATGCTGGCCGATTCCTCGGTGAGCTCGCCTTCGGGATCGTCGACCTCGTTGGCGACGGGCTGGGCGCTCTTCCACTTCTTGTAGAGCTGCCCCACCGCGCGAATGAACTGCTCCGGATCCGGGTAGGCGTCCAGCGCCGCTTCACCCTCTGGCGTGAGGGTCCAGATGCCTTTGTCCTTGACCAGCCAGCCGGCCTTGACCGGCGCCACGGTGCTGAAGCGCACGATCTTCTCGAAGCGACGGCCGCCGGTTTCGTAGTCGCCGGCTTCGTACTCGGTGAGCACGACCTGCTTTTCCAGTGCGGCCAGCGCGTCTGCGGCGCGCATGCCCTCCGGCTGGGTCTTTAGGATATGGAACAGCGCTCGGGTCAGTTCCCCCGTGCGGCGCCTGCTGATATTGGCCATCTACTTCCTCTGTGGCACGACGTTGGCGCTAACGCCGTGCTTAATGATAGTCGTCTTCACGCTGATGCCTGATTACTAAAACGGTGACGACCTGATCGCTTTCGACCTCAAACAGCAGCACGTAGCCGCTGGCACCGAAGCCGATCACCAGCTCGCGCAAGAACGGGTCCGCCAACCCCGCCTTGCGGCAGCTCAACGGGGCCAGTTCAAGCACGGTGACACCATCGCCGATGGCCTGCAGCGCGCGCTCGGCCACGGTGAAGTCGCCTTCGGCACGCTGCAGCAGCCAGTCGTAAAGACGCGCGAGATCGTCGCGCGCCTCCTGAGTGAAGCGGACAGAAAATCCCACCTTGGCTTAGCCCTTGCGCGCCTTGTCCAGTTGGGACTGCAGCCCGGCCAGCACATCCTTGGCGTCGATGTACAGATTGGATGCCTTGGCGCTGTCACGCGAGGCCAGCCCACGGGCAATGAAGGCTTCCTGCTGCTGGCGCTGCTGCACCTGGGCACGCACGGAGTACTCGACGAAGCTGGACAGCGTCTCACCCTCCTGCAACACGGCCTCGGCCGCTTCGCGCAGCGCCGGGTCTACCCGGAGCGATGGAAGAGATGCGGATTTCATGGCTGGCCCAGTGCGTTGCAATTGCGATGCATCATCGCAAGCGAGCGGCGGTGCTTCAAGTTTTCTTTGCAGACCTAAGCCGACGATGTCGCGGCTACGCTGATGCAATGGTGCGTAGGCGCTGAAGCACGACGCTTGCGCGCTCCGGTTCGGCGACCAATCCCGGCAACGCGTTCACAAACGCCGGGTTATCCACCAGCCCCACGAACACGTCGGCAACCCAATGCCGAAGGTCTGCATGCTCCACGGCAAACTCTTCCACCAGCTCGGCCCGGCCATCGACGACATTGAGGACGTCCTCCAGGTCGTGACTGGAAAGGAAGTCACTGTTGCCTCGGGTAACGAAGGCTTCGAGCTTGGTCGCCACGAATGCTGTCGCTGTCACCAAGCGGATGGACAGGCCATCGCTCAACGCAACCACTTGGGCCGTCTCTACAGCATGGGCGTACCAGCGGTTGGAGAAGCCAAGCACGCCGGCATCCACCGGCATCAGGTCGAAGATGACGCCCGACGCTTGGTGTACCCAGCGGCAGACGACGCCGCTCTGCATCTCGCGCGCGAAGCCCTGCAACTCCACACGCGCCTCGATACCGCGGAACCGGGACCAATCAAGATTGACCACCGCATCGACGTCATAGGTGGCGCGGACGTTTTCCGCCAATGGATCGGATACCAGCAGGCCAACAACTGCTCCGCCGAGGAAGACCACGTGGTCGCAAAGCTCGCCCAATGCATTCGCAATCACAAGCAGGTGCGGCAAATTAGGATCGTCAGAGCGCATCGCCAAGCCTCAGCAATTGTTTGAGATAGCTTGCTGCCAGCGTGCGCTCGCGGGCACGCCCGCTGCGCAGGGCGTCCTGCAGCGCCAGCAGTTGGTGCAAGGCAGGGTCGGCCAGCGCAGCGTTGGGCACACCGGTCGACAACGGCGACAAGCTGGGGCCTTTGGCCGTGCCCTGCGCGCTTGGCCACACCGGTGCCTCCCCAGGGGAACTAGCAATGGCAATGGACAATGGCGGCGCACCGAAGGCCGTAGGAATGCCACGCCTTAGCGGCCCGATCACGGCCGGAAAGGCATAACGCACGCCGTGGACCGCAAACTCATGCAGCGCCGTGCGTACCGTCTCCCACTCGCCGCGACTTTTTTCCAGCGCCAAGCCAGATGCCACCGCGCGCTTGACGCTGCGATGCACCTGAGAAGGGCTCATGCCCAGCGCTTCTCCAAGGGATGCATAGGTCCAGGCCTGGCCCGCTTGGGCGACCTGCTTGTACAGCACCACTAGATCCTGGGGCTTCAGTTCCACAGCCCAGCCCGCCTTATTCCATATTCCGGAATATGGAATATCGGTTGAGCGATTGATTTTTGCAAGCGGGCATTTTCGAAAGCGACCCCCGAGCCTTGATCTACAGCCAAACAGTGGGAACGGACGACCTCACCCAATACTTCGTGGCTTGACAGCCTCTTCCTGCACTACCCCTCTCTCCTGCGCCTGACTCTGCGCTTGCGCCAACATACGCGCGCGAGCTCTTGCAGCTTTGCCAGCGATTGCTCCACCGGCGTAGTGACGGCCACGTCAGTGGGCATGTTGGCACGCAGATGGGCCGGGTTGCTGGGTTCGCCCTGTACCACTAACACGGTGGCACCGGCCGCTGCACGCGGCGTCCGGTTGCTCAGTAGCACGTGATGGATCCGCGCAAGCCTTTGCTCCTTGGCCAAATGGCCAGGCTGGCGCTCATTCGCTCGCTGTGCCCATCGCTGCGCCTTCCCATGCTGCCCACCAATTGGCCGACCGGGGGCGTGACCTGGCACCTGCGCGCGTTCTGCACTGGCGGCGATGCTGCGCTCGGCCTGGATACTGACGTAGCGATCCATGCTTTCTTGCACGACCTCTGGCTGCCCCTGTCGATGCCGTTCCAGCAATGCCACCGCATCTGCAGGACGGTTTGCATTGAATAGCGCAACCACCTCGTCTGCGCGCTCTTTGATACTGACCTCTATGACCCGAGCCATCTTTGCTCTCCCTGCATCGACTAAGGAGTGACGAAACGATCGCCCCTGTTGTCCAGTGGACCCGAACAAGCAGCCCCTCCCGCGGCCGCAGGTCTGCATGGCCATCGCGCGCGATCAACCTTGTCCATCAACTCAAAGCGTTGTCCGGTCCAAACCAGAAATCCAACGTGCAGATATGCCCAGTCGTTGTAATAGCGCGGGTCACCGGCAAGCGGGGCATCCGGATCTGACTCGATGACCCAGCGCAACACGGGAACTTGCCACAGGCGCGATACATCCAGGAAGGGGATCGGCTCCGCATAGGCCTGATAGTGCCGGACCTCGTCTTCGGACAATGCGGGCGCAGGGGGCAACACCTCTCCACTCACATCCAGCAGCTGGCCTTTCTCTTCATACCGAAATGCCCGCACGCCTCTTGAGTTCTTGCAGTCCAATGCCCGTTCGGTGCACCTCACCCCGCCGACCAGGTAGACGGTATGACGTGAATCGCGCGACTCGAACGAGCGCACCCAGAATGCATCTGCGGCCAACATGAAATCGGCGCGCGCGCCCAAACCCGGAGACGCAACATACGCGGCATGCTTCAAGGCCTCGCCGCGTGCTTCGGTGGCAACGCCCAGATCAGACGATGGAAGCGACAAGATGACCTCAGCCAGGGGACGCGGCGCAGGGCCAATACATTCGTCAGCAGGCAACAGGACGCTGCGGCCAGAGGAGGTTCGTTGCGACCGGGTTGAACAGGCTGCCCCCATGCCTTGCTCCAGCGCGAAGCGCTTCCAAGGCTTTGGAGAGAACGAGGGCACTGCGGGATAGACATTCTCGGCGGCGGGTGAGGTCGCAGGGGAGCGTGTTGCCGAGCGGGCGCTGTCTTGGACACATCCAGCTACGACGCTAAGCACGGCACCCACGACCAGTCCGTTTAAATGGCGATGATGCATGCTCTGCTCCGTCTGGATGGCCTAGCTCACGATCGACCTGATTTTTTTATCACACTGCATCAGTATTGCTCCGCCCCACGGGCCACTGTTCAGGCCTGCTGCGACCCGTGCGCAAGCCGTTCACCTTAGGCCGCACGTCATCGCTTGGCAATCGGTTGCCATGCTGTATTAACTGGAAACGAAACGGTCCTCACCATCTGGATAATCCGCACATGCCGGTTCGCCTGTGCGCTGCTGGCGACACGGCCACTGCGCTCTAGCGACTCGTTCTACCAGCTCGAAGCGTTCGCCTGTCCACCGAATAAAACCAAAATGGGCGTAAGACCCGACTCGCTTTGGGTCATCGGTGGCCAGCGGCTGGTCAGGATCGAATTCCATCAACCATCGCATTGTCGGCGCCAAGGGCAGCTTGTCATCGAACAGAAAAAGCTCCGAGCCGCCGTGGTCGTTTTGTCGGGCAACATCTTCTGCAGTGAGGCTAGGCGCTGGTGGAAACACCGCTGCACTGACATCGCGTGCGGTGCCGTCCTTGGTGACGCGATATGCCTTTCGCCCTTTGCCTGACTGGCACGCGAGGCCAGCTTCGCCCGCGCCACAGTTCACCGACCAGACCAAGTACACCGTTTTGTCGGGATCAGCACTTTCGAACGAACGGATCGTCAGATCACCGGCAACCACGGTGAAGTCAGCGCCCAGTCCCAGGCCAGGTGCGGCCACGTATACGGCATCGCGCAGGCCCGCTTCGCGCGCTTGCGGCGAGGCATCGACCGCATCTGCAGGCAGGGCAAGCAATGCAGCCGCCATGTGCGCAGGTGCCGGGCCTTTGCAAAACCCGTCCCTTAGCAAAGGCGCAGGCGAGGAGCCCCGTGATTGCGTACGGTCCACACAGACGGCGCCCATCTGCTGTTCCAGTTTGAAGGACACCCAAGGTGAAGGCGTGGCAGCAGGCGCCTGAGGAAAAGACGATGCTTTTTGTGCACCACTTGGGGGTTTTGCGGCAGCCTGTTCCATCGAAAGCCGTGCACACCCAAGCGTCATGATGGGCACCAGCGCGGTCGCCACGATGCAATGCGTCAGCTTCTTCACGGGCATCCTTGAACGAAGAGGGCGAACGTCCCGGACTGTGGCCGTATGAGCAGGCTCGGTCAAGTGACTGATCGCAGACGAAAACGGTTCGGCGACACTCTCATTTCGGGACCGAAATAGACGCTGCATCCCGCAAAGACGCCATCTGGTATGGACTCAGCGCGACTGTCCGGGGTGACCAGCAATTCGGATGGTTCGGGACGTTCAACGAACACGCTGCGTGCGGCTCCATGTGTTCGCCAGCATTGCACAAAGAGGTCGAAGTGGCCTGTGTTAAAGCCAGCCTAGAACATGGATGACCCATAGGCGCTGCCCCGTCCTTTCCTGATTTACCGCACCAGTCATCCGACAACGACTTCGCCTGCGCGACGGCCGATCACGACCATCTCGTTGACCGTACTGGGTAGAGGCAAGCGCACCTCGGTTAGCGAGCAGGTGCGCTCACGCCATCGAAAGCCCTCCGCCCGCTCGCACCCTGCCTATCCGCGCAGCGCCACCCGAAGCGCCTCTCCCGCCAAGCGCGCACTCGCCAGCAGACGCTCCAGGCTCTGCCCATGCCGGGCGCTGGCCGACAACCCGGCCATGGTGGTGCTGACGAAGTCCGCCAGCCGGTCGGCGTCGTGCGGGCGCTGCTGGGCGATGTGGGAGCGGATCAACTCCTGGGCTGCGACATGGAAGCCGCAGGCCGCCTCGCGCGCATGCGCGTCGTTGCTGCGCGTGCCTTCCAGCACCAGGCAGCCGGTGGCAGCGGGGTCTGCGGCGTAGCAGCGGGCGGCCTGCTCCAGTACGTCGGCCAGGGCATCGGCCAGCGGGCGGGCGGTGTCCAGAATTTGTGGCAGCGGGATGGCCCCGGTCTGCGCGTAGCGGTCGAGGATGCGCGCATACAGGCCGGCCTTGCTGCCGAAGGCGGCGTAGAAACTGGGCGGGTTGATGCCCAGCGCCTGGGTGAGGTCGGCCACGCTCAGTGCGTCGTAGCCGCGCGCATGGAACAGCTGCTGCGCGGTGGCGACCGCTTGATCCGGGTCGAATGCGCGCGGCCGGCCGCGGGCCCGGGAGGTTTCTGTAGCCATTGTTACAAAATCCTTGACGGCAGACGAAATCTATTATGTATTACTCACTACATTAATTGCGAGGTGATGCATGTCAGCGTTCAAAGAAAAGTCGGTATTGGTGCTTGGTGGCAGCCGGGGAATTGGGGCCGCCATCGTGCGGCGCTTCGTGGCCGAGGGCGCGCGGGTGACGTTTACCTATGCCGGTTCTGCCGAGGCGGCGCAGCGCCTGGCCGGTGACACCGGCAGCACCGCGGTGCTGGCCGACAGCGCCGACCGCGATGCGGTCATCGATACAGTGCGCCGCAGCGGGCCGCTGGATGTGCTGGTGGTCAACTCCGGCATCGCCTTGTTCGGCGATGCGCTGGACCAGGATCCGGACGCGGTGGACCGGCTGTTCCGCATCAACGTGCACGCGCCCTACCACGCCGCCGTGGAGGCAGCGCGGCAGATGCCACCCGGCGGGCGGATCATCGTGATTGGCTCGGTCAACGGCGACCGCATGCCGCTGCCCGGCATGGCGTCCTACGCGCTGAGCAAATCCGCACTGCAAGGGCTGGCGCGCGGGCTGGCCCGCGACTTCGGGCCGCGTGGCATCACCATCAACGTGGTGCAACCGGGCCCGATCGATACCGACGCCAACCCGGAAAACGGGCCGATGAAAGACCTGATGCACAGCTTCATGGCGATCAAACGCCACGGCCGCGCCGACGAAGTGGCCGGTATGGTGGCCTGGCTGGCCGGCCCGGAAGCGAGCTTTGTCACCGGGGCGATGCATACGATCGATGGCGCGTTTGGGGCATGACGCGGCGACGGCGGCGTTGACCACGCTGCAGCTCGACACTTAGTGCGACCAAGGGCAGCAAACGTCCTTCGGCATACGTGGCGAGCTGCCGTTGCACCGCCAGCATATTGATCCACGCGCCTTTCCTGCCGGCGGAGCGTGATCGCATTCCCATGTCGTGCGGCGCATGGCACGGACAATCGCAGGCTTGGCCCTTGCTGTCGCGCTGATCCCAAGTTGCCTATAGTTGCGGCGAACCCTGCAATGGATTGACCAATGCACATGATGTCATCCGGCCAGTGCCTGGCTCTTGCACTCGCCATCGCCGTGACCGGCAGTGCCTGTGCACGGACGCCATCACCCGAACAAAAAAGGACTTCCCCCATGTCAGGCACCGTTACCACAGGCCGCACCATCAACGGGCACACCTATTCGGACGCGCCGGTTGACGTAAAGCTGGGGCCGAACACCTTCCGCATCCCCGCCAACTATCTGGACAGCCAGATCGCACCATGGCCGGGCGAAGGCGTGACGCTGGTCATCGAGTGGCCAGACATGACCCCCACCCCGCCCGGGGCACGGGCCAACCCGCGTACGAATGATTTCCGGAAAGAAATTTCCGTGTCTATCGACTATGTCGACCGTGTTCCCATTGAGGTATTGCTTGAGCGTTTCTCGTCAAACGATAGGCGTACAGAGGCAGACTCAGTTGAGCGGGGCAATCCTGTCGCCCGGCTCGATCTCCGCATCGCACAGCCTGAAGCATTCGGATTAACGCCCTATGCCATTGATGAGGAGAAGATGGCGGCATATGTAAAAGCGTATGAAGCCCACCACGGCGAGCCTCCGACGCGCAACCCTGCGTTTGAAGACGACTGGTACGTCGCGCGCGACTCCAGCGGCAATTTGACCACGTTCATCAAGTGCGACAGCAAAAAATTTCGAGCAGATGGCGTTCGGCTGGAGGGATCTGAAGTGGTCCATGAAAAAGGTGCCGTTGCTGCAAGTTGCGTCCACTACTTCTCTGACATCGAAAACAAACTTTCCATCAGTCTCAACTACAAGCGTGCATTTCTGAAGGACTGGAAGCGCATGGAAGATGCGGTGAGGGGCGTATTAACCCGCAATAAAATTCGGTGATTAGCGTATTTACAGGGAGTAGCCGGTGAGCGGACTGAGTGAGCAGGATCTGGAATTCTTTCCAACTATGCAAATAAAGGCAATCGCGAGCTGTATTGGAACTATCTCTCGCAGCTTGATGGAGCAGACGGCTATGGGACGCTGGCATTAGGCGTCGTGCGCAACGACAGCTTGCCAGGGCAAGTGGCTAACAATTACGCGCAAGACTATGCCAAGACACAGCGCGATACTGGCTCGCGCTTTGCCAATGCTGAATTGAGCGAACGCCAGTGGGAAGAGTTCGGGCAAACGCTGCTCAAGAAGGATTTTGAGCTTCGACAAGCTTGGTTCGACAAAGAGCGTCCGGATATGGCACTGAACCTTCCCGGCAAGGACGTCATGCGAGCACACGACCAAGCCTTCCTGGACCATGAGCTCGACCCCAACTGCTGGACGCCCCGCGTGCTCCTGCAAGCGGCCCTGGAAAAAAGCGGCCCCCAGAAGCTGGAACAGATCTGGACCAACATGCTCGACAACGAGCACTTCGGCGCCACCCGCGTCGGCAACACGAGCTACGAGACCGTTGCGCAGATGGGCATGATGGCCGGCAGCCAGTACCTGGCCAAGCTGGGGACGACCGAAGCGATCCAGATGCTGGAAGGCCGCTCCGCCGTCGACCCCAACGTGATCGGCAGCAAGAGTTTCTATGCGATGTACTTCGAAAAAGAGCAGAAATGGGTGAACGTCAGCGCAGGCGGCGGGCATCTTTCCATGTGCGAAGAGACCAATCCCGGCCGTATCGCCGAACTCGACGATACCCGCGCCGTCCGCATGGAACGGCAGCACAAAGCCACGCAGTTTCATGAAGACGATCCGCACCGTTCCATTACCCGCAGCCCGCTCACGGCATCGGTCGATGGCCTGCCCGATCGGACGCAGGCACCTACCAAACTTGCCGATATCGGCCCGGGCCACCGTGACTACGCCTTGTTGCAACAAGTCAGCGCAGGCGTCAACGCCATCGATGCGCAAGCAGGGCGCACACCGGACGAGAACAGCGAGCGTCTCATTGCCAGCGTGATGACCCTCGCCCGCCAGAACCATCTGGACCGCGCCGATCACGTTGTACTGAGCCAGCAGACGGCCGACAGCCCGGCCGGCCGCAATGTGTTTGTGGTGCAGGGTGAGTTGAACAACCCGGCGCACCTGCGCGCCCACATGCCAACCGACGTGGCCGTACAAACGCCGGTGGAAAAATCGCTGCAACAGCTGGAAGTGGCCACTACCGATCGCCAGCAGGCGTTGGCGCAGAGCCAGCAGCAGGAGGCGGACAATCGGCAGCGTGAGAGTGCGTCGATGCGCATGGGATAACGGCGCTAGGCGGGTGGCGAGGCAGTGCGGCGGCTTCTTGGGCTATGGCGTGCAGGCGATACCGGTTGGCAACGTCGGCGTGGCGCGCGACGATCTCCAGCACCGGCTTGTGCGGGTCGGGTGGCAGTGCATCGAATAACAGGGGCGCCGGGCTACAGCGATCAGAGAACTGCGAACATCACGGCCCCGCAAAGCCCGCCTCACGTTGCGAGCGAACGGCCAGCACCAACACCGTGTCGATCTGCGCGACATGGCAGTACAGCGCCAGATAGCCGTGCGCGCAGTGACCGATCACCAGTTCGCACTTGTCGCCGCCGGCCGGCCGGCCGATCAGCGGATTGGTTTCCAGCACATCGATTGCCGCAATGATTTCGTGCAGGCGTGCTGCGACATGTGCGGCTTCATGGCGCTGGAGGTGGTCGAAGATCCGCTCGAGATCCTGTGCAACCTCCGGCGCCAGCTCGATACGCGCCATGCTACCGGGCTAGTTTGCGGGCCGTGGGACGTTTTGCCGGCTCGCCGGCCATGCGCTTTTCCAGATAGCCACGCATGTCGTCCCAGGCGATGGTCTTCCCGGACGCCACGATGCCAGCATAACGCTGCTCGGCAACCGCATCGAAATCGGCACGACGCTCGACCGATTCCGCCTTTTCGGCGATCGCTTCCAGGATGAAACCATGTGACGTCGTGCCGCCCCGCTTCGCTGCTGCAGCAACGCGCATCTTGAGTTCGTCAGGAAGACGGATGGTTGTAGTGCTCATGAAATCCTCGAGCTTATGGGTGGCGCACGCGCGAATGTAGCACAACCGTGTCACAGCACCTTGCATCTACACCGCATGCCGGTTGCCGGCCTGCTCGGAAGCGCCCCTGCCGGGTGGGCGCCTACGCGCCTCTCCCAGGGCGGACCGGGGCACTCCACTGACAGCGTGGAGCACCTAAAGCACCGCAACCATGCGTGCGGGTCAGGGTCCCCTCACTTCTGCTTTTGCAAGCACGCCTCGCTCCCACCTCCAGGTGAGGTGACTGCCGGCGCGGCAAAGTGAGTCAATGGCGGGGTGGCTGAGCTCGGCGATGCGCGGCACCTTGGTGGTGATGGCCAATGTGGCGGTAACCGGTGCGGATTCAGCGGCGTGGGCGGTGCCGGTCAGGGCGATGACGATCGCCAGGGGAAGACGCATGCGAGCTCCCGTGGACGGGGCAGAGGCGCAGGCTGGGCGGTGCCGGCGATGACCCGTGCTCGCGCATCGCCAAAGGTCTTGCCAGTGCTCAGCGATCCTCAAATGCCAACGGCCCGGACAAGCCGGGCCGTTGGACGATGCCGCGTCTGGCGTCTGGCGTCTGGCGTCAGCCGATCAGGCGAACGGATCCTGCAGCACCATGGTGTGGTCGCGGTCCGGGCCGGTGGAGACGATCGAGATAGGGCAGCCGGCCAGTTCTTCCAGCGCGCGCAGGTAGGCGCGTGCGGCGGCTGGCAGCTTGTCCCACTCGGTGATGCCGTGGGTGTTCTCGGTCCAGCCCGGGAACTCCAGGTACACGGGGGTGCACTCTTCCCAGCCCTGCGCGTCCAGCGGCGCATATTCGGTGCGCTTGCCGCGGTATTCGTAGGCGATGCAGACCTTGAGCTTTTCCATGCCGTCCAGCACGTCGAGCTTGGTGATGCACAGGCCGGAGATGCCGTTGATGGCCACCGCGCGCTTGAGCGCAACGATGTCCATCCAGCCGCAACGACGCGGCCGGCCGGTGGAGGCGCCGTACTCGGCACCGCGGTCGCGGATGCCCTGGCCCACGTCGTCGTCCAGCTCGGTCGGGAACGGACCACCGCCCACGCGCGTGGCATAGGCCTTGGCGATGCCCAGCACGTAGTCGATGGCATCGGCGCCCACGCCGGTACCGGCCAATGCGCCGCCAACGGTAGTGTTGGAGCTGGTGACGTACGGATAGGTGCCGTGGTCGATGTCCAGCAACGCGCCCTGCGCGCCTTCGAACAGCACGCGCTTACCCTGCTTGCGCAGGTCGTGCAGGATGCCGGCCACGTCCGACTTCATCGGCTGCACGTAGTCGCCGAAGGCCAGCGCTTCGTCGAAGGTCTTCTGGAAGTCCACCGCGTCCACGCCCAGGTACTTGGTCAGCACGAAGTTGTGGTAGTCCAGCGCGGTGCGCAGCAGTTCTTCCAGCTGCGCCGGGTAATGCAGGTCGGCGATGCGGATGCCGCGGCGCGCCACCTTGTCTTCGTACGCCGGGCCGATGCCGCGGCCGGTGGTGCCGATGGCCTTGCCGCCGGCGGCCTTTTCGCGGGCCTGATCCAGGGCGATGTGGTAGGGCATGATCAGCGGCGCGGCCGGGCTGATCTTGAGGCGCGAACGCACTTCCACGCCGGCAGCTTCCAGCTCGCCAATCTCCTTGATCAGCGCCGCCGGGGAGATCACCACGCCATTGCCGATCAGGCACAGCGCGTCGTCGCGCAGGATGCCGGACGGAATCAGGTGCAAGACGGTCTTCTTGCCGTTGATGACCAGGGTGTGGCCGGCGTTATGGCCGCCCTGGAAGCGGACGACCGCACCGATCTCTTCGGTAAGCAGATCGACGATCTTGCCTTTGCCTTCATCGCCCCACTGGGCACCGAGCACGACAACTGACTGACCCATGACGGGTGAACTCCTGAGTTTTGCTGCGGCCATCGGGGCCGCGGGATGGGACCGGTTCGGGGCCGGCGGCGCCACCGTGCGCGCAGCTCCATCGGGGAGCGTTGCAGCGGCGACCAGCCCGGACACGGAAAAAGCCGAACGGAGTGCTCTGGTTGGAGCGTGCCCGGCCGGCTTTTGTGCATTATCCGGGTTTCGGGTGACGTGCACTACCCCTGGCGCCGATGCCCCGGATCAGGGCGGTGCCCGAGACTACCGGGTCTGGTCTCAGTAGGGAGCTGGCCCGCACCCGCGCCGCCAGCTCGCTCAATGGCGGACGATCCACAGCGCGATAGCACCAAGCGCCAGGGTGACTCCGCCAATGGCACGCAGATGGGCCGTGGGCAAGCTGAACAGTTGCTCGACCATGTGTTTCCACTGCCTGGGCGCGGCGAACAGCAGCAGGCCTTCAATCACAACAATCAGGCACAGGGCGGTCAATAGATCATGCATGAGGGAGCACCGCATCAGGGCTCCGAAGTGTGCCTGCTTGCCAGGCCCACGGAAATGGCGTTACCGCCCAGTTCCGCTTCTGCCGGCGTTGGCCGCGCCTGACTTCAAGACACAATGCTCGACTCAACCAGGAAGTAATGGCCTTCAACTGCGTCGAGGAAAGAGTCTGTCCGCAAGAGCAAGATACGGACGCGCCATTGCATGGATATCACTGAAGTCGCACTGATCGGTCACGGCTGTGCACGAGTTGCTCCTCTTCCATGACGCTCAGCTGTGTTGTAGTACGCGCCATTTGAGCTGGCGCGCCGCAACGCCTATTGTTGCGTCCTTTCTCACTGGCAAGGACGCATGCTTACGAACAATCGCCTGGTCTTCTTGGACGCACTTCGCGGGTTGGCCGCGCTGTACGTGCTGCTATTTCATGTCATGGCTATGCCGACCCCGACAATTTCGCCTGGCCATGTACTCACACCGGTACTGATGGCAGGGGGCAGCGGAGTTGCGTTGTTCTTTGTCATCAGCGCTTTTTCACTGTGTTACACGATGCCACGCCATGCCGCAACCGGCCGACCGCTGGCGAGCTTCTATCTGTATCGTTTTTTTCGCATTGCGCCACTATTTTATTGTTGGCTGGCCTTTTCTCTTTATCGGGATGGACGTGGATCCCATGCCGGACACGACTGGGCGGAAATCGCAGCAAATCTGACTTTCACCTTCAACTTCGTCCGCGGCTGGGAGGACGGCATCGTATGGGCCAGTTGGGCCATCGGTGTGGAAATGCTGTTCTACGCGGTGTTTCCGCTACTTTTCCTGGCTGTCAGAACCATGCGCGATGCCTCGGTGCTAGCGCTTTGCGCCATCACTGCTGCCGGTATGGCGGCTGCGGGACTTCTGGGAGAAGCAGGCACCGCTTTGATCGGCAACTACGGGCTACTGCGTCATTTCCCAGTGTTTGCGATTGGCTTGAGTACCTTCTTTGCCTACCGGAAACTCAGCGAGACCACGCCGGTCACCGCGAAGCATTGGGGTGCGGTATTGATCGCTGTCGGTTCGGTGGGTTTGGCTGGAACGATAACGTTACTGGCGTTGGCCATGATCGGCCCCACCACTTGCTGGATCGCTAGCGGGCTGATGTATGCATTGCTATTGGTGGGCATGTCGCAGTCGCCTCCACCCCTGGTAGTCAATCCGGCAACGGCTTTTCTAGGCAAGATCAGTTATTCGGTCTACCTGGGTCATCCCGTGGTGATTGCGATACTGGCGCCGCTGTTTCGGCGCATCCAGGACGCAACGCCAAGCCCCACAATCGCCTACGCAGGCTGTGCCGTCTTGACCTTGCTGGTTACGTTACCGATGGCAGCACTCACCTATCGCTTCATCGAGGCGCCGGCCATCGCCCTCGGCAAACGACTGGGCCCCAAGGTCGTGCGCACCACTGCAACTGTGGCAACAGTCTGATTGCGCTGGCAGGGCCCGCCGATGGGTCCAAGAGCAGCCTCAGTTTGATTGGCTGACGGACATATACCGCAAAAAAACGCCCGCATTACGCGGGCGTTTTCGGTTCAAGCAGAGCGACTCAGCGATCGCTCTTGAGGTACTGCAGGAACGGGTCGTTCTTGTCCAGCACCACCACGCCATTACCGTCGGTCATCGACTCGCGGTAGGCCTCCAGGCTGCGGTAGAAGGCGTAGAACGAGGGGTCCTTGGAGCCGGCCTGCCCGTAAATCTGCGCGGCTTGCGCATCGCCTTCGCCACGCAGTTTCTGTGCGTCGCGCTCGGCGTCGGCCTTGATCACCGTGCTCTCGCGATCGGCCTGGGCACGGATGGTCAGGGCCTGCTCTTCGCCTTCGGCGCGCAGCTTGCTGGCTTCCTGCTTGCGCTGGGCACGCATGCGCTCGTAGACGTCGGTAATCACCTGGCTGTCGGTCGGCAGGTCGATCTGCTTGATGCGCAGGTCGGTGATCTGCATCCCTAAGCCCTTGATGGCGCCGTTGATGGCCTTGAGCTGGCTGGCGATCAGCTCGCTGCGGTCGCCGGAGACCAACTGCTGCAGGGTGCGCGAGTTGATCTGGTTACGCAGCGAGTCGGTGATGATCGGGGCCAGGCGCGAGTTGGCGACCGATTCCTCGCCACCGGTGGCGCGGTAGAACGCCCGCACATCGGAGATGTAGCCTATGGCGAAGAAGTCCACGCTCACGTCTTTCTGCTCGGCGGTGAAGTAACGCGCCGGGGCGGTGTCCAGCACCTGGAAGCGGCGGTCGAACACGCGCACAGATTCCACCATCGGAATCTTGAAGTGCAGGCCGGGCTTGAGGTCGGCGCGCACCACGCGGCCCAGGTTGAGCACCATGGCGGTCTGGTCTTCGCGCACCACAAATACCGAGCCCATCAGGCCCAGCAACACGGCGACGATCAGGCCGATGACTAGCGAATTCTTCATTATTCGGTTCCCTCACGGCCGGTCGGACGCGGGCCGCGTTCCGGATTGCGGATGGCCTCGCTGCTGGCACTTTGCGGCGGGTTCAACAGCACGTCCTGCGGCACCATCGACGGCATGCCACTGTTACTGCTGCCACTGGTGTTGGCAGGCTTGTTGGCATCGGCCGGCAGCGGCACATAGATGACCTGACGGCCGTCGCTGCCGATCACCTTGCGGTTCTCCGACAACACCTTCTGCACGGTTTCCAGCCACAGCCGCTTGCGGGTGACTTCCGGGGCGCCGGCATACTGCTCCTGCAGCAAGGTGAAGCGGTCGGCATCGCCCTCGGCCTTGGAGATCACCGCCTGCTTGTAGCCTTCGGCGCCGGTACGGGTGCGTGCACCCTGGCCGCGCGCTTCCGGCACCACCTTGGCGGCATAGGCCTGGGCTTCGTTGATCAGGCGCTCGCGCACCTGCTGGGCACCGTTGACCTCGTCGAAGGCCGGCTTCACCTCTTCTGGCGGACGGGCGTCGGGCAGGGTCACGCCGGTGACGGCCAGGCCGGTGTTGTAGGCATCCAGCGCTGCCTGCAGGCGGTCCTTAGAGGCGATTGCCAGCGGACCGCGATTGTTGAGCACGGTATTGAGATCGGAACGACCCACCTGCTCACGCACGGCACTCTGCGCGGCCTGCTCCAGCACCAGGTCGGCATTGCGCGAACCGAACAGATACTTGCGCGGGTCGCTGATCTGGTACTGCACGTTGAGCGAGACGTTGACGATGTTCTCGTCGCGGGTCAGCACCGGCACCTGGTTGCTGAAAGTCTTGATCTCGGTGGCGTTGACCTTGCGCACCGACTCGATCGGCCACGGCAGCTTGAAATTCGGGCCAGGCTGCAGGATGCGCGAGAACTGGCCGAAGCGCAGCACCACGCCGCGCTGCTGCTCGCCGATGAGCTGGAAGCTGGAGAACAGCACCATCAGCACCACCGCGACCAGGATCCAGCGGCCTACGCCGCCGTCGAACAGCTCCTTCAATGGCGCAGGCAGGTTGCCCCAGCCCCCGCCATTGCCGCCGCCGCGCGGCCCCCAGGACCTGCGACGGTTGGGGTCCGGGCCATCTCCGCCCTTGTTGCCGGGTGTATTCCAGGCCATGCACGCTCCGTAATCGAGGGGCTGTGCGGGCCAGTCCCGCAGTGCCGCCGTGTTGTGTGATTCGCTGATTCTACTAGATGGGGCAGACCCGCCGTTTTGAAAGGCCCGGATCGGTGCACCGACGGTTTAGCCACTGGGGCGGATCGGGAGGCGCGCCGGGTGCCAGTCGGGACGAAGTAACCAACGGCATGCCTGCGCAAGCAGGAACCGGACGACCAGGCACGCCCTGCGCTGCGGGCTGGCAGCCAGGAGCGCGCTGTTGGCGCATCGGCGGTCTCGCCGCTGGGGCGGATCGGGAGGCGCGTCGGGTGCCGGTCGGGGCCGAGCAACCAGCGGCATGCCTGCGCGAGCGGGAATCGGACGACAGACGCCCCCTGCACTGCGGGCTGGCGGCCAAGAGCGCGCTGCTGGCATGGCGTACGCGTGCATGTCGTGCGCCCTGGTCAATAGCTCCGGCCTGCCGACGCTGGGCTGGCATGCTTGAGGGCGAGCGAATGCATCGGACACACATCCCTGTCGACCCAAAGATGCGCAAGCGTATGACCCTGCCTGAGGGGACCATGCGCGCCGCGATGATGGGCGATGCGCGCGAACGGAGGGATTCGGGGCAGCGGAGCCGTGACGGTTGCGGGCGGGCAAGCGATGCGCTGGTCGAAGGCCTGACCCACCCTGTTGAGTTGATGTGGCCAAGCGCAGCGAAACAAGACGCAGGCGGCGTTCGATGGCGCGCCTGCCCAACCCAGGCCGGATCGGCGCTGGCGATCGCTCCGCCCCTTTTCCGCACCCTGCCCTCTCCCGCAGGATCGGGCCGTGCTCTTCTTGCATGCGAAGCGCGTCGTCGAGGATCGCCTCGCCGAAGCGATCAGGCCGCCGGTGGTTCGTCCTTCTGATTGAACACGCGCTCCATCACTTCCAGCAGTTCGTCTTCGGAGAACGGCTTGGTGATGTAGGCGCGCGCGCCCTGGCGCATGCCCCACATGCGGTCGGTGTCCTGGTCCTTGGTGGTCACCAGGATCACCGGGATGTGCTGGGTGGTGGGCTCGCGCTTGAGCGTGCGCGTGGCCTGGAAGCCGTTGAGGTTGGGCATGACCACGTCCATCAACACCAGATCCGGCAGCGACTCCTTGGCCGCTTCCACGCCGGCGGCGCCATCGGTGGCGGTGATGGTTTCGTGTCCCAGCTTCTCGACGATGCGCTGAATCCCCAGCAGCTGCGACGGCGAGTCGTCGACGATCAGAATGCGTGCCATGTGTTTCCCCTAGTGTGCGGCGAGTGTAGTGCGCCGGCAGCGCTTTCGGTAGGTGGGCAGGACTAAAGGATTGGTGCCTGCCACGTGGTGCCACCCATGAGGGACTGACGCGCTGTCCTCGCCTTGTACACGACTGCAGGAGTAGAACGCAGGACAGGACTTGGCTGGATTCAACGCGGCCATCGACGGGGCGCGGCGTCGACTTCCTTCTCTCATCGGGAGCGTGTCCCTTCGCCCACTCGGAGAAGGTGGCGCATAGCGCCGGACGAGGGTACGGCCGCGGATGCGAGGGTGCAGATCGACGTCGAGTGCTGCACTTCTGTTCCACCGTACCCTCACCCCAACCCTCCCCCGGGGGGAGAGGGACTTACTCCCTTCTCCCACCGGGAACTTGTTTCCTTCTCCCACCCGGAGAAGGTGGCGCACAGCGCTGGAGGAGGGTACGGCCGCGATGCGAAGGTACAGGTCGACGGCGAGTGCCGCATTGCTGGTCTAACGCCCCCTCACTCCACCGCCTCGCTCCACGCCCCAGCCCGCGCCAGTGGCGCGCGTGTTCCGAGGCACGCGCGCCAGCGGCGCACAAGCCGTGCCTCATCGCCCCGCAGGGAGGGGCTTGCCTACAGTGCGGAGGAACCTCACACCGTCTCGCCAAACGCCTTGGCGAGGTTGCGATACGCCTTCTTCTGGGCATCGTCGGTTGGCGCCGGTGCCAGGATTTCCAGTTCCACGATCTGGTCGCCCGGAGTGGTGCCCGGCAGCCCGCGTCCGCGCAGGCGCAGCTTGCGGCCGGCCTCTGAATCGGCCGGCACCTTCAGCTCCACCGACCCGCCCAGGGTCGGCACGCTGATGGTGGTGCCCAGCGCGGCCTGCCAGGGCATGACCTGCAAGGTGTACAGGATGTTGCGCCCGTCCACCTCGAAGTGCGGGTGCGCGGCATATTCGATCTCCAGCAGCAGATTGCCGCCGCCATTGCCCTGCCCGCCCAGGCGGATCACCTGGCCGGGCTGCACGCCCTTGGGCACGCGCACATCCAGCTGCTTGCCGTTGATGGTGATGCGCACGCTGTCGCCCGAATGCACGGCCTCCAGCGGCACCGCCAGCTTGGCGCGGGTATCGCCGCGCGCCTGCGGGCCGGCTCCCGCGCCCGGACCGGCACCCGGGCCACGTGGCCGCCCACCGCGCTGGCCGGCGAACAGGCTCTCGAAGAAATCGCTGAAGCCGCCACCAGCACCGCCGTTGCCGAACACTTCCTCGAAATCGAAGCCCTGACCGCCACCGTAGCCAGGGGGAGCCTGGAATTCGTCGCCCGGGCGATAGCCCTGCGCCTTCAGCTGATCGTAGGCCTTGCGCTTGGCCGGATCGCGCAAGGCCTCGTAGGCTTCGTTGATGGCCTTGAACTTGTCTTCGGCGCCGGCTTCCTTGCTGACGTCGGGGTGGTACTTGCGCGCCAGCCGCCGGTAGGCGGTCTTGATCTCCGCATCGCCTGCGCTGGGCTCCACGCCCAGCGTTGCGTAGTAATCCTTGAATTCCATCTAATCACCTCTGGAAAAAAAACGGCCCGCAGCCAGGGCCACGAGCCAGTTCGAGGGTCGGCACTCGGTTGGCGCGGCCATGACAGCGGCAGCAACCGGTGCAGAGACATGTCGTCCCCGCAGATCCGGATACCAACCGCGCCGTGGCGCTGACGCAACTCAAGGTGCCAGCCGATCCATTCGCAGCCGGGCGGGCGACCGCGCCTATTCTACGGCGCGGCCGTCGCCGGGGGGCGAAGCCGATGGCTTCGCCCCAGGTCGATTGCCTTGCATTGGCTCGCCGCGTGGCTGCACCGGCGGCCGCCCTGGCGCTGTCGCGGTCCGGGCGCCGTACCTGGCCCGGACCGCGGCAGTTTCCGGGATCGGCCGCCGCGCAATCTCGCTGCGCCTTGCGGCTTACTGCACCGTGCCGCCGCTGGCATCCTGCCCGTTGCCGACCTGAATACGACGCGGGGTGGCCGCCGGACGCTTGGGAATGCGGATCTCCAGTACACCGTTGTGGCCAGCGGCGGTGATGCCGTCGGCATCGGCGCTATCGGGCAGCGCGAAGCGGCGATGGAAGCTGCCGTATCGGCGCTCGATACGCGAGAAGCGCTCGGTGTCGGTACTGGACTCGCCCTTGCGCTCGCCCTTGATCGACAGGATGCCCTTGTCCATCTGCACCTCGATCTGGCTCGGGTCGATGCCCGGCAGATCGGCATACAGCACGAAGTGATTGGCCTCTTCCTTGATATCCACGCGCGGCACCCACTGCGCGGTCACCACGGCCGATTCGTCGGTATCGCCGTTCTGTTCGAAGAAGCGGTCAAACACATGCTTGATCTCGTTTTGCAGGGCGTGCGTGGGCCACTGGGGATAACGAACGATGTTCATTGCAAGCCTCCAAAAGGTTGGGTGAAGGGCCGGCGGCGGTGGCGTGCACCGTTGCGCCGGCCATGTGCGTCAGATAGGCGTCGGGTTGCGGATTTCAAGCGCGTTGACGCGCTTTTCCCCTGGCCTTTTCTAGACTTCGTTCAGCCACACAGAGCCCCAGCCCATGACCATCGCCGTTGGTGACAGCATTCCCGAAGTGGTGCTCAAGCGCATGCGCGAGGGCATCGAAGCAGTCGACACCCATAGTCTGTTCGCCGGCCGCAAGGTGTTGCTGTTCGCGGTACCGGGTGCGTTTACGCCCACGTGTTCTGCCAAGCACCTGCCGGGCTACGTGGAGCACTTCGAGGAGTTCCGCAAACGCGGCATCGAGGTGCTGTGCACCGCCGTCAACGACCCGTTCGTGATGCAGGCCTGGGGGCGCAGCCAGTTGGTCCCCGACGGTCTGCATCTGCTGCCCGACGGCAATGCCGAACTGGCGCGCGCCCTGGGCCTGGAGATCGACGTCAGCGGGTCAGGCATGGGCCTGCGCTCGCGCCGTTACGCGCTGTATGCCGATGACGGCGTAGTCAAGGCCTTGTTCGTCGAAGAGCCCGGCGAGTTCAAGGTGTCTGCCGCCGATTACGTCCTGCAGCACCTGCCCGATTGATCCATTGATTCCCCCGTCCACTCAGAAGGAAAACGGCCAGCCATGTCCAATCAGCCAGCCAGCACCACCTCCGCCGGTATCACCGATACCGCCACCCTGCGCGCCCGCGCACGCAAGAGCATCGAAGACGGTGCCATCACCGAGAGCTACCACGCCGACCGCGAGAAGGTGATCGAGCTGCTCAATACCGCGCTCGCCACCGAATATGTGTGCACCCTGCGTTACTACCGCCACTACTTCATGGCCAAGGGCATGCTTGCCGACGCGGTGAAGGGCGAGTTCCTGGAGCATGCGCAGCAGGAGCAGGAACACGCGCACAAGCTCGCCGAACGCATCGTGCAGCTGGGCGGCGAACCCGACCTCAACCCGGATACGCTGACCAAGCGCTCGCATGCCGAATACAAGGAAGGCAGCGACCTGCGCGACATGGTCAAGGAAAACCTGATCGCCGAACGCATCGCCATCGACAGCTATCGCGAGATGATCGATTTCATCGGCGACAAGGACACCACCACCAAGCGCATCCTTGAAAGCATCCTGGCGCAGGAAGAAGAGCACGCCGACGAATTCGCCGACATGCTGGAAGGCTGGATCGGCGAGTAAGCCGAGCTGGGTGATGTGGTTTGGTCGATGCGTCTGGTGTACCGCTGTATCGACATCGACATGCTAGTGAAACAAACAGGGCGCCCGGAGCGCCCTGTTTGCTGTCTGCACTGCGCGGTGGCGCGTGGGCGACGTCGTTCCGACAGATACCCTGCGATGCGGAACGCCATGCCCTTGGCCATCGTTGAAACCGATGCTGGCGCGACGAGATTTCCGGGCAATGCCCGTCGCGCCCGGGTGCGCTCCTGCGACGACGTATTGTGGCCCTGCCCGTTCAACGCAAGACGCGAAAGCGCACCTGGGTCCATGCGCCATCGGCGGCCATGGCGGTCAGGGTGTGCGTCCCCACCTCGGCAAAATCGCGCTGAAACCCCTGTCGTCCGCTGGTCTGGGCGATCCATCGGCCATCCAGTAGCCAATCGATGCGCGCTTCACTGCCCAGCGCGCGCAGTTGCAGTCGCACCGGACGGGCGCTGTCGTTTGCGCGTGCCAGGGTGGCACGGTCACTCAGCCCGTCGATGCGCAGCACGCCGCCACCGGTCATGCGCCCATCGGGCAGGCAGTCGGCGGCCAGCGGCGGCAATTGCGCGGCCGCACGCTCGGCCGCGCTGAGCCAGGGCGACACTAGCGCCGGCCAGCGCGCCAACGCACGCGGTTCCCGTTGATGTGGCTGGGTGCATTCCTGCGACAACCGCTGGCCGCTGCGCGCGTCCACCTCGAACCGCAGCTGGCCGCTCTGCCATAGCCGCGCATCGCGTTCGGCAAAGGTGGGCGGCACCGCGCCCTCGAGCGTGTAGGCCTCGGCCCGGCGCGCGCACAGCGGCGGCGGCGTCTGCTCGGCCGCACCACCCAGCGGCCAGCAGATCTCCACCGGCTGCACCGTCGCAGGCATCGGCACCGGCGCGCTGTCGCCCGCGTTGCGCGGCAATGCATCGATGACTTCGAACATCAGCGGCAATGCAGTCACCGCGCCGTACTGCCCGGGCAGCGGCGTGCCGTCCGGCCGCCCCACCCATACGCCCACCGTGTAGCGACGCGTGCCGCCGACCGCCCAGGCATCGCGGTAGCCATAACTGGTGCCGGTCTTCCAGGCCACGCCCGGACGCGCGGCGGTGTCGAACGTGCCGCTGCCATAACCGGGGCGCGGGTTGCTCTGCAGGATCTCGCGCACGATCCAGGCGGCACCGGGCGACATCAGCCGGCGGTTGATCTGGGCATCGTCCGGCGTATAGCGCACATGCCCGGCAATGCCGCCTCGATTGAACGCCGCAAAGGCGCCTACCAACTCCTGCAACTGCGCACCGGTGCCGCCCAGGATCAATGCCAGCGATGGCGGTGTGCCACGCGGGAAGTGCAGCGCAATGCCGGCATTGGACAGCCGCGCGGCAAAGCGTGCCGGGCCGATGCGATCGAGCAGATCCACTGCCGGCACATTCAACGACAGGCGCAATGCAGTGGCCGCGCTCACCGGCCCATTGAACGCGGCATCGAAGTTGCCTGGCCGGTAATTGCCGAAGCTTTGCGGCGCGTCCACCAGCAGGCTTTCCGAATGGATCAGGCCATCGTCCAGCGCCATGCCGTAGAGGAACGGCTTGAGCGTGGAGCCGGGCGAGCGCCAGGCCTGCACCATGTCCACATGCCCGAGCCGCTTGCGATCGCCGAAGCTGGCCGAGCCGACATAGGCGCGCGCTTCCATGCTGGCGTTGTCGACCACCAGCAAGGCGGCCGAGGTGCGCTCGGGCAACTGCGAAAAATAGGTGCTCACGCGTTCTTCCAGTGTGCGCTGCAGCTCCACGTCCAGCGTGGTGACGATGCGTGCTGCACGTGGCTGGGCGCTGTGCAGGCGCTGCGCCAGCAGTGCGGCATGCAGCGGCGGCTTGAGCGACCGGGTCACCACCGGCTCGATGCGCGCATCGTCCACCTGCACGCGCGACCACACGCCCAGTTCCACCATGCGGTCGAGCACCTTGTCGCGCGCACGCTGCGCCGCTTCCGGGTGCCGGTCCGGGCGCAACCGGCTGGGCGATTGCGGCAACACCGCCAGCAAGGCTGCTTCTGCCTGCGAGAGCGCCTTGGCCGGCTTGCCCAGATACGCCCAACTGGCCGCCTCCACGCCTTCGATGGTGCCGCCGTAGGGCGCGCGCTCCAGATACAGCGTGAGAATCTCGCGCTTGCTCAGATGCGCTTCCAGCTGCAGCGCGCGCAGTAGCTGCTTGACCTTGCCCCACGGCGTGCGCGTGTGCGGGTCCAGGATGCGGGCCAACTGCATGGTCAAGGTCGAACCGCCGGACACGATGCGCCCGCTACCTAGCCACTGCCCACCGGCGCGCAGCAGCCCCCATGGATTGATGCCGGGGTGCCGCCAGAACCAGCGGTCTTCGTAGTTCAGCAACGCCTGCAGATACAGCGGCGACACCGTCTCCGGGGTGGCCGGATAGCGCCACACACCATTGCGGTCGGCGAACGCGCGCAACGGCGTGCCGTCGCGCGCCACCACCAGGGTGGAGGTGTCGCGGGATTTGGGTAGCGGTGGCGGGAAGCCCAGGTCCAGCACCAGCAACACGGTGAGCAGCGCGGCCGCGCTCCAGCGCAGCCATCGCAACCAACGGCAGCGACGCTGGGACTGTTGTTTCGGCACATGCGGGCGCGGCGGCGTCCGGTCCATCCCTGTCTGCGCCTGCGGTTGTTCGTCCATCGTGCAAAGCATGCAGGGCAAAACGCTTTTCGGCCACTGCCACGCGGTGCGGGCGGCGGTATGGCCACCGCCGGCTGACCAGCCGCGGCGCTAGGGATGCTGCGCCCGGGCAGCGACGACAGCGCTGTGTGCGGGCCGGGCAGGCCTGACGAAGGCACGCAGCAATCCCATTGCCAGAAACACCGCCGACAACCGCAGCGCCATCCCCAGCCAGCCACTGGCGGCCGAGTCGGACACCGCAAACACGGTCCACGCTGCGTTGAGCGAGACATGCAGCACCCAGCCGCTCCAGATCGTGTAGCCATCCTGCGCATCCACGATGGCAAACAGCAGCGCCCCGATCCCGGTGATGGCAAAGATCAGCAGTGCCCCACCGCCACCGCCCCCTGCCCCCAACCAATGCACACCGCCAAACACCAACGCCTGCAGCAGCGCGGCCAACGCCGGGCGCCAGGCAAGCGCGCGGCAGGCGAACACGAAGCCGAAGCCGCGGAACACGATCTCTTCGGCCAGCGGAAACAGCACCGCCAACCACAGCAGGCCCAGCAAATCGTCGGTACCGATCGCGGTGGCCTGCGTCCACAGGCCGATCCAGCACGGCAGCGTGGCAAGCAGCGTCAACAGCGGCCCACGCAGGCCATTCCAGCGCAGCCCCAGGCGCGCGAACAAATCGCCAGGCGTGCTGCGGTAGAGCAAGGCGGCCGCCACCAGCACGACGATGATGCTGAGCCCGTTGTCGAGGATCGCACCGCCATACGGCACCGGAATCCTGGGAATCGGCAGGCCGATGGCCTTGGCGATATCGCGCACCTGCAGCGCGACCAACAACACCGCCAGCCAGACAAAATGCCGAGCCAACGGCCAGGCGCGGAACGCGAGCGACATGCAGACATCCTTGAGCGCAACCGTCGGAGTCCGACTGTAGCCACTGCGGACCGATACCGGCAATAGCTTCCGCCTGGTCAAGCCGACCGCCGTGTTCGCCAACCCCTGCGAGTCGGCGGCACCCGTGCAGCCTGCATGCACTGTGGTTGTTGCACGCGACCGCTGCATCAGGCAGTCAGGCGCCTCTTGGCACCTGCTGTACTTGGTGACGCGGTGGCATTTGATTCGGCAGCTCGCCGATCAGCACGTCCACGACCGGCTCCTGCCAGGCGCTCAGCGTTTTTCCAGCGTCGCGCGATAGCGCAGCAACGCTTCCGGCGCATCGGTCTGGATGATGCTCACCCCATCGCGGTACAGGCGGCCCCAGACCTGGTCCGGGTTGCGTACCGCATCGGCATCGCCGCCATAGCCGGCGATAAACCCCTCCCACAACGAGTTGACCATCAACCGCACGTTGTGTGCCTTGCTGACCGCCGCCAGGGCGGGCAATTGCTCCGCGGTCATCCTGGGCAGCTCGAATGCCATCGGGCGTGCGTTGCGGGTTTGCGCCTTGGCAATCGCGGCCAGATCGGCAGTGCCGTGCGCATTGATCAGGATCGGGAAGAAGTACACGGTGTTGAATGGCAGCATCCCCGCCAGCGGCGGCGTGGCGATGCCGGCTTCGGCCTTGACGATCACCTGGTGCTGCATCCCCAGACGCGCGACTGCATCCACCACCTGCACGTAGATCGCATCCTTGACGTCCAGATTCAGCAGGATGCGGCCCTTGGAAGCGGCCAGCATCTGCTCCAGAGTGACCACGCGCTGGTCGGTCAGAGGCGCCTGTGCGCCGCCTTCATCGCTGCGCAGGCGCAACTTCTGCAGGTCGGCCAGGGTCAGCTCCGACAGCTTGCCGGTGCCGTCAGTGGTGCGGTCCACGGTGGCATCGTGCAGCATCACCAGCGTGCCGTCGGCGGCACGGCGCACGTCGGTTTCCATCACATCGGCGCCGATCGCGATGCAGCGCTCCAATGCGGACAGTGAGTTTTCCGGCGCGGTATCGGCGAAGCCGTGCTCCGGTGCCGGCGCATGACACCCGCGATGGGCCACCACCACGATGCCGCCCTGCGGATTACTCAGGCGTGCCTGGATGGCGGCCACGCCGGCCGGCGCTGCGCCAGCTGCAGTGGTGGTCATGGCCGCGCATAACAGTACAGCGAAGACGGCAGCAGGGTGCAAGGACATCGGAACAACTCCAGGTGAAGGGAAGAACGCACTGCACGTCCGCCAGCGCAACATGCGGAGTGCGAACGATCAGTACATGCGCCAACGGTACAGGCTGACATCACCCGCCTGAGGCATGCAGGCCGCAGCGAACAACGGCCTGTTGCCCACGGATCACAATGCGGGGGTAAACCGCAGACCAACCCAATAGGTCGTCGGCACCGAGTAACTGTCCTTGAGCAGGTTCTGCCCCGGGCCGGTCACGCTGGTGATGCGGCTATGGGTGAGATTGCTGACCTGGCCGACCAGGCTGAGTTGCTTGCTGATGGCATAGGTGGCGGTGAAGTCCAGCTGCGAGCGCGGCGACCAATACAGGTCCTGCCAATCGATATTGCTGACAATGGCACGCAAGGCCTTGCCTTGCCGGTTGTAGGCCGCACGCAATTCCAGCCCGCCGGTGTTGTAGAACACCGTGGCGTTGGCGGTGTAGTCCGGTTGGCCGACCAGGTTGTCGAGCTTGCGCTCACGCTGGGTGACATTTGTGCCGCTGCCCACGCTGTACGGCACGTCGAGGCTGCCATCGAGCACGGCAACATTGGCACTGAAACCCACACCGCTGAGCCACGGCGCAAGCGGTGCCAGCGTATTGACGATGCCGTTGAATTCCACCCCGCGGATGTGCGCCTTGGCGGCATTGGCCGGCGTGCTGATCAATGCATTGGCGTAGGTGGTGCCGTCGAAGGTGAAGCTGTCGGTGCGCGAGAGCGTGAAGATCTCGTCCTGGATGCGCTTGTCGAACACCGCCGCAGAGGCGAACGCATCGAAGTCGCCGGGCAGGCGCCATTCCAGCGACAGATCCAGATTGTTGGACACACGCGGTTTGATGTCCGGGTTGCCGATGGTGACGGTGACCCCTTGCGCGTTGGGATTGCCGGCGTCGGTCGTGTTGACGAAGCCGATCGAGGTGCGCGCCGCATACGCATCGTACGGCGGACGGCCCAGCGTACGGCTGGCGCCGGCGCGCAGGTCCAGCGCATCGGTCAGGTGGTAGGTGATGATGGCCGAGGGCAGCAGATAGTCGTAATCGGCACTGGTCGGCTTGTCGACATAGACGTAGCGGTTGCTGGCGGCATCGAGTTGGCGCTGGCGGCCCACTGTGTCCAGTTTGGTGCTATCCAAATGCACACCGGCCTGCACGTTGAGCCGATCGCTGCGATAGCTCACCAGCCCATAGCTGCCGAAGGTCTTTTCGGTATGGGTAAAGTTGTCCTGGTTGCTGAAGGCCTGCTGGTCGGTGCTGTTGAAGGCGCTCAGCGGCGTTGCCGCCAGTACGCGGTTGGCCTTGTCCGGATCGATGGTGATCAGGTTCAACCCGGCGTAACGCATCGGTGCCCGGCCGGTGCCCGCCACATCGGCCAGGCCAAACGCAGGCGCGCTGGTATTGGGCTGATATTCGACGCGATAGATGGCGTAGGACGGCTTGTCGGTGGTGTACGACACGCCTGCCGCAAAGCCGACGCCCTGGTCGCTTTCGCCCTGATTGAAGCCATAATCGAGCCGTCCGGTGAGGATGCGATCGGCGGCGGTGCGTTTGTAGTCCGGCCGCCAGTACGACAGGCTGTAGTTGTCCAGGTTGTTATAGGCCTGCGGCGACACCCCGAAGCGCTGATCGAACCCGGAGGTGTCGTAATTGAATGCGTAATTGGGCGTGGCATTGAGGGTCACGCCACTACCGGTCTGGCCCACCGGCACCGCTGCGGCGCGGCTGATGCCGGTGGCGTACTTGATCATGCGGATCGGCTCGTCGTAGGTGGCATCGGACCACGCGCCGCGCGCCGAGAACTGCTGCCGATCGGTCGGCCGCCAGATCGTTCCCAACTGCGCGACCTTGGTGCGCGTGGTGACGATCTGATTGGAATATCCCACCTCGATGTCGCCTCCCGGATAACGGCCGGAGGTGGCGGTCTGATTGAACACCTGGTTGCCGTTGCGCGGGTCGATGATGACCTCGTTACGCTCCATGTTGTCCTTGAAATAGTAGTAGCCGGCCATGGCATAGGCTTCGAGCGCCGCGCTGGGGCGCACCTCGAACTTGCCGGTGACGCCATAGCGGTCGCGCTGGTTCTGCACGTACCAGTACTTGTCCTGCTGCGGCACCGCCCAGCCATTGCCGAGATTGGCGCCGGTCTGCAGCACGCCGTTGTTGTCGTAGAACCCGTAATGCACCGTATCGGTGGTCATATGGGTTTCGGTGTAGCTGCTGAGCGTCTGGTAGTTGGCCGACAGCGTAAAACCGTACTGCTGCTCGCTGCCGAAGGTGCGGCTGCCGGTCGCATTCAGGCGATACCCCGGGTCGTCCTGATCGCGCGGCTTGCCAACATCGTTGGCGTGGCCGAGCGCGGCTTCGGCACTGAAGAACGGCTTGCCGCCGTTTTCGAACGCGCTGCGCGTCTTGAGGTTGATCCCACCGCCAGTGGCATTGGGATCCAGATCCGGCGTAAACGTCTTGACCACCTGCAACTCGCTGACCATCGAGGCCGGCAGCAGATCCAGCCGCACGCCGCGGGTGATCGACCCGAGCGTGCCGTTGGGCGTGCCGGGAGAGGCGATGGTCAAGCCATCGATGGTGACGTTGTTGTACGACGGTCCCAGGCCGCGCAACACCGGTGTGGCCGCCTCGTCGCGCGGATGCTCGTTGTCGGTGGCCGGCAATACCGACAGGCCGGGAACGCGGCGCAGCGCTTCCACAATCGTGCTGTCCGGCAGTGCGCGCACATCGGTGGCACTGATCACATCGGTGATGTTGGTCGCCGCCCGCTTGCTTTCCACCGCTGCTACGTTGGCGCGCCGTACGCCGGTGACCTGCATGGCATCCAGTGTCTGCACACCAGGACTGGCCGGCGCGACGGAGACAGCGTCAGCCGATACAGAGCTGGCTGGCGACTGCGGATTCGACGGTTCCGGCGGCGTTACCGTCTCGGGTGCATTGCCCTTTGCCATTTCGGGCGGTACAGCCGGCGAGGTGGGCAATGCCGCCTTGGAAGAGCCGAAGGCCTGCGCTTGCACGCCCGGGCAACAGGCGGTAATCGCGATGGCAAGAACAGACAGGTGCAAACGGTAAGAGTCGGAGCGCTGCATGAAATCCCGGAATTGCGCAGCAGAAAATGCTGCGCCTGTACGAAAGCACGCCACCGTAGCCGCCAAAAATGACCCTTGCGTGTCGCGCGCATCGCACCGAGAAGACAACGCGAAGCAGTTGCGCCATCAGCGAAGCGATGAGCCGACGATCGCAGAAAACCCGATTTCCCGGTTGCGGGAGGTGGCTCGCCCCTTCGGAAGCAGGGATACGCTACCGAAGCACGCAGATACCAAACGTTTCCGTCTCGGGGTTGGCGACTGGCTCGCCACTCAATTCACAGACAAAGTTCAGGGGCCGCCCACGCACCTCACCATGGTTGCTGTAATTGTGTTTGGTGAATACCCATCCCTTGTGCTCCTTGCCCTGGTATCGCAGCGTGATGCGCTGGCCGATGACCGGCTCATGCGGCACGAATCGTGCCAACCACGACGTTGCAGTAATGGCTCGAAATTGAAAGCGGCCTTGCGCATCGGTCTTGACGGAATGCGTCTGGCGCTCGTTGCTCCAGTGCCAGTGATATTCCTGCTCGATGTCCACACCCTCGACCGGCTCACCATCGAGCAGCACGCTGCCCTGAACTTCCGAAAACAGGTAGAGGACTTTTGAAAAAGCCATGGCATTACCTTGAAAGAATAAGCAGGCAAGCAGCAGCCCGATGAAGATGGGCAATTTTCGATTGACGATCATGTCACTGCCAACTGAGGCCAATATATGGCGAGAGGCGACCGGATCCGCATCTGCTGGATCTGCCGCGGCTGTCGCGTCAACGCTCTGACTGTCGAACACAGATACCGAAACTCCCGATGTCAACGCGCGGCCCAGGCGCGTCTGCAAGATCGCACTGCAGGCGCATTGGCGAATGACCAAACTCACCCTTGTCATCATAATTATGCTTTGAATGAAACCATCCTTGATGGGATCGGCCAGCGTGCCGAATCCTCAGGTATTGCACGATCACCGGTTCGTGCGGCAACAACTGGGCGGTCAATGATCTACCGGTGACTGTCGGAAAATGAAACTGCCCGTTTTGACCCGTGCGTGTTGTCGAGCTCTGGCGCTGATTTCCCCACCGCCACGTGTACTCGCGCTCCACCTCTGCACCTGCGACCGGCCGACCGTTGAGCAGCACGACACCCTCGACCTCGGAGAAGAGATAAAGCGTCTTGAAAAAGGCCATGGCGGGTCCTTGCAAACAGAGTCCAAGCGCAGTCGGCATCCAGCAGATCGTACGTCTGTAGCAGCGCATATCGGCACTGGCATTCAGAAAGATGGCGGCTGTCGTCAGTCGATAGCTACCAAGACCTTGCCGTCATCGGTCAAAACGGATTTGGCACCTCATGGCGCTGTACCCATTGGCTGCACTCGGGTGATGATAGCCGATTGAGGCCTCCACCCCAATCTTCGTCGATCAGCCGTTGACGCGTAACGTGTCGATGCGGATGGAAGAACGCCGCGGTACCGGCAAGATCCCACGGACGGCGTTGAAGCAGGCAGCACGCCTGACACTGCGCACCTAATGTTCGCTTTGCCCCTCGCGCCCGCCATTGCAATCACTCAGGAAAGCGATCCAAAGGGGGAGCGCCTGTCAGTGGTGATCACCACGCATCCGCTGTGGATTTTTTGCCGGTCCCCCGAGAGGTCATGGGAAGCCTCAAACAACGCGACCCCACGTTTCGCCATCAAATGCCAGGATGTCGGTTTCACCAATGGACCAAAGCACTCCATCTGCGCTACTCAGCGTATGACAGCTCGCTGGAAAAACGTCGCCAAAGTCCACCAGCTCTAGCTGCTGATCGCGCAACTTGTAGACAGCATGGAGGGTGGAGACGTAGAGGATTCCGTTGAACCATTCAAGATCAAAAAAATCCAGCTCCGTCGCGCCATGATAGAGGGTCTCCCAGTGATGAGCTTTTCCTCTCAACAATGTGCCATCCATGCCGCATGCATACACCCAGCCGTCACCGGCACAGCAGACCCCTGTCAGATTGGCTGTAGTGGGGCTGCGGCAGCTCGTCCAGGCGGCTCCATCGAAGTGCCAGATCTCGCCATGCCAACCGACAGCAGTGAGATCGCCTTCGCTGAACCCGTGGATGGACTCGAAGCCGAACACCAAATCCTGGGCAGCCTGACTGGGCATGTCGCCGTGTAGTGCCAACCAGCAACCCGGGCTACTTCGCTTGAACACCTGGCGATCCATACCACAGACATAGGCGAAGCCCCCAATATTCCGTATCTCACGCATGGTGCTCAGCACGACACCAGGGCAGACGATCTCTTCGTCGTAGTCATCGGCATTCCCCATCACCCGGACAGTCCCGTGTTCGCCCAACGCTAGCGCCTGTTCCTTTGGCAATTGTGCAACGCAGATCGAATGCGCATTCCAGCGACCGATATCGAACATGCACCAGTCCCCCTCATCCAGCGCATAGAACGCGGTGTGGGGCAGCTTTTCGCTGGCCAAGCCCGGATCGATGCATAGGACGTAGCTCAGATCGTTGTAGCGGACCGCACCGCCTCGGAAACGGTAGCCGATCTGTTTGAAATCGAAGTCAGTCACTTACGTGCGTCCTTTGCAGATGCCATGGTCCGCGACCGAGTGTACCCACCGCGCGGGCATCATCAGCATGGAAAGGCAAGATAATGAGGAGAGCAGCGCATCCGGGTCACGATCGCAGACCATGGCAGCAGCGGCATGCCCTACTCGGTGCCACAGACACATCACGGGGTGACATCCACCCACGTCTGGCCGTCTTCGGTCCAGGTCACATGTTTGGGGCCGCACGACCACAGCACGCCATCGTTGGCATGCAGATGCCGACAGCTGGGCTTGGGCGACAACCGCATATCCACCTCGACCAATCGACCCGTGTTGTCAAGCTTGAACAGGCCGCGATCGCACGCCACATACAGTTCCTGTTGAAACCACTCCATGCCCCACAAGTCATCTGTTGTCACGTCCTGCGCGATGGTCTTCCAACCACCGCCAGTGTTTCGCAACAGAACTCCCTGTTGTCCGCAAGCAAAAACGAGGTCCTCACGTACGACTTTGACCTTGTGCAATACCAGGGTGGTGGGCTGTCTTGCTGCAGCCACTGTCCATTGCTGCATTTCCATATTTCGCCATTGAAGCCAACGGCGTAGATAAGCGTCTCGTTCATGCCGCCGATGGAGTTGAAGCCGCACAACTGGATCTGGCCACGAGCCAGAACCATTCCATCATCCTGTCGTGTCCAGTTACCGGCCTGCTCTCTGCGGTAGACCTGGCGCCCCATGCCCGCCACATAGGCGGTACCGCCTATGATTTGCAGATCCCGGATCGGACCACGCCTTGCAGGCCCATCCGCTGACGTATCGACAGCCTCCTCGGTTGGGCCCGCCAGTGTACTGACCGACACCAGTCCATCCGCGCCGACCGCTAGCACCATGACTTCAGGATCCTCAGGCGCGCTGAGTTGGATAGCCTGCCAGTCGAGATTGAACGAAAACCATCGACCCTGGGACCTATCCCATTTCAGCAGTTTTGATTTAGTAGAACCGCGCTCAGTGAGAAAGTCGATCTGCGCGATAACCCGACCGACATTGCGATTCTGCATGTAGGCAGAAGAAAAGGTGTAATCGTTCGACATAAAAAAATGGCCCCGTTGAATTGACATCGATGCACTGCCATTGGCGCTACCAAGATGTCACTGCGCAAATTTTTCTCATTTCACTTCTCGTAACGAATCATCACCTTCGGTCACTGCCCACTGAATTCCCGCTAATTTCCGCGCAGAAGGCAACGCCACTTCTTCCAGTGCTGCCAGTGTCCAGCTGCAACGAGTTGGTGCCATCGATCGGCGAGGATGCACTTTGAAGACAGAAGGGAACAGCGCCGCTCTCTTCAGGAAAAAGCAGAACAAGCTGGACCAGACCTTCCGTGTCATTTACCCGGATCCCACCGAACTGCGTAACTTGCATCGTCGTCGGTCAGGCAGCGCACCGGAACCACCGGGTTCAGTGTTCAGTTCTCCGGACAGGGATGGGCCCGCCACTGCGAACCGTCAAAGGACAACACACCCTCATTCCCCACGCACCACAGTGCCTCGGCGCACGCACCGAGGCCATGAAAGGTCAACGCTCCAGGCAGGGGCACATCGACCACTGAAAGCACATCGTTAGCGAAGCACAACAGATCGCTGCCACAGGCCAGATAGAGCGTGCCCTGGAATTCGCAGGCGCGCGCCATCACCAGGTGACCGAACGCGCTACCACTGAGATCCGCCCAGCCGTGATGACGACTCCCTCTGAACAGCACGCCCCCCGAGCCAGCCAGATAGATCAAACCATCGCTATGCCGATGAACCACGTAGAGCGGCAGCCGAGTCGGGCTATCGAGGCGGGTCCACTCCACCCCATCCCAGTGCCATAACGCGCCACCATCGCCCGCCGCATAGATATCGTTCGCGGCCGCACCGTCCAGCGCATTGAGACTTGATGTCACCTGATCAACCATCGACTCGTAGACACCCTGATCCATCCGCACCCAGCCGCCAGGTGTACGACGCAGCACCTGGCCTTGGGTACCACAGGCGTAGAGCTGCCCGTCGATGTCTCGCAGCGCCTTCAAGTAGCTGTTGGCGAGTGGTAGTTGTTCGTCGCAGAAGGCCTGTCCTGAGGGGTGGGTGCGCAGCATGCCCTGGCGACCCAGCAGACAGTAGACTTCTCGCTCGCAGATGCCACGCGTGGACTGGCGAACGCAATCCTGGGTGATGTCTTCGAGGTCGTACAGGTGATACCAGCGACCTTCGGCGATCATCATGGCGCGACTGACATTAGGCTCACTGTCTTGACAGTACAAAAGCCCGCTCAGCAACGCGCGCTCTGCCGAGATGGCGATGACGTGTTTGAAATACAAGGCAGTCTGTTTAGGAGTCATTGCAAGGTGCGCGTTGTCGTTGCCTGGATCGATCTGCGTCACAGTGTCACCTCGATCCACTGCCTGCCGTTGGCGGTCCAGGTCACATGCTTTGGCCCGCACGACCACAGCACGCCATCGTTGGCATGCAGATGCCGACAGCTGGGATTGGGTGAAAGATGCATGTCCACTACTTCGACCAGACGGTTCTCGCCGTCCAGCGTAAACAACCCGCGATCGCACGCCAAGTACAGCGTGTCCTGAAACCATTCCATGCCCAAGAAATGTGAGTTCACCGTCCATGGAGTGATTCCTTCTGCGAATTGGTCATCCGGGCACCGCATTGCCAAAGCGATGGGCGAACGTATCCCGACTGAGACGGATGGTAGCCCTGGTCCTGCAACAGCAGCCCTTGACAGTGGCGGTGCTTGAGGCCAGGCGTCACCGATGTTTACCCGCAACACGTGCGCCATGGCAGTCCGATGCGCTGCCGTATTGCGGTCGATGCAACGATTCGACCCTGCACACCTGGGCGCGACGTGCGGGATCGCGATGTCATCACTCCACGCGCCTCCATGTGCAGCCATCAAAGGCCAAGATGTCGTTCTCGCCGATGGACCAGAGCAAACCATCGGCACTACTGATGCTGTAACACGTGATGGGGGCCGCATCACCAACATCGACCAGCTCGAGCCGGTCATCGTGCAACCAGTACAAAGCGTATCGGGTGGCCACATACAAGCGGCCGCCGAACCACTCCAGATCCCACAGATCCGCGTCAGTGGCTGCCTGGCAGATGATCTCCCATCGATCGTGCTTACCGCGCAGTAGCATTCCCTGCATTCCGCAGGCATACACCCAGCCATCTTCCGCGCAGCAGACCCGGGTAAGGTTGATGGCGGTGGGACTGGCGCAGCGCGTCCAGGCAGCACCATCGAAATGCCAGATTTCGCCATGCCAGCCCACGGTATAGACATCTGCCTCGCTGTAGCCGTGAATGGACTCGAACCCGAACACCATGTCCTTGGCCGGCTGGCTCGGCATGTCGCCGTGCAGCGCAATCCAGTTGCCTGGACTTTCCCGCTTGAAGACCTGGCGATCCATTCCGCAGACGTAGGCAAAACCGCCGACATTGCGGATCTCTCGCATGACGCTGAGCGATACGCCAGGGCAGGCGATCTGCTCGTCATAGTCGTCGTTGTTGCCCATCACGTGCACGGTGCCATGCTCGCCTATCGCGATCGCCTGGTCTTTGGGGCGTTGGGTGACACAGATCGAGTGGGCGTTCCAGCGACCTATCTCATACATCCCCCATCCGCCGTCATCCCAGGCGTAGAAGGCGGTGTGCGGCAGGCCGTCTGCCTCCAGGTCGGGATCGATACACAGCACGTAAGCGAGGTCGCCATAGCGCACGGCTCCGTTGCGGTAGCGATAGCCGATGTCCTTGAACAGCATGATGTGGTCCCCCTCTAGATCATTTGGCATTTCACATGCCTACGCCCCACGCGCGGGATGCAGTGCGATCCGGGTCGCCCGAATCGCCGCTGCTGGCTCCGCTTCTTCTGCACAACGACGGGCTTGCCGCCCGCTTCACCAACCGGCGCAAGGACAGGGAGGACCCACGCCCCGCACCGGATCCGATACGGGACAACGCTCCATCGTGCCGCAGGCATCCCGTACCACCGCGCGATCGCGCAGACAGATGCGCTATCTCCCGTCTCCTTAGTGGCACACGTCCGCGCTCTCGAGGACGTGTGCCATAGGCGCGTCAGGGCTGCACCACCGTGATGGTGGATGGCGTGGTGTGCCCCACCCCACGCAGCTCCGGCCGGTACATGTCTTCCACCAACGACGGCGGCACGGTGTAGGTGCCCGGCGTGACTGCACGTACCAGGTAGTACACCTGGGCCTTGCTGCCCCTGGAGAGTGCCAGCGCGGCCACGTAGCGGTCGTCGCGGAACTCTTCGTGCTTGATGTCGGCGGCGCTGGAGCGCTCGCTGATGCCGATGCCGTCCACCACCACGTCGGCCCATTGCTTGGCATCGCCGAGGTTGAAATTCTCGATTTCCAGGCCGGCCGGCAATAGATCGGTGAGCAATGCATCGGGCATCGATTCGTTGGCGGTGATGGTGACGCGCACGATCAGCGCCTCGCCTTCCTTCAACGCGCGCGGCGTCCACGGCTTGCCATCGGTGGTGTACCAGCTGCGCTCCACGCTGAGGTGGCGCGTATCTGCTTCCGGTGCGCTGCGCGGGATGCCGGCCACTTCCAGGCTGGCGTACATCGGCGCCTCGCCCTGCGGTGCGAACTGCACACCCCGTGCGAGCGCGGCGCTGTCGAAGCTGCGCCCGAACACACGTGCCGGAGCGATCTGCTGGGCGTCGCCGCCGACGGTCAGCGTGCCGGACACCTGCTTGCCCTGCCCCACCATCAAGGCCTTGCCCAGGCGCGCCAGGGCGACCTGTTCCTGCGTGCTCAACCACAGTGGGCCACCGGCGCGGCGTGCATCCAGCGCGCGACCCAGCGCCACCGCGCGGGTGTCGTACTCGGGCTTGGACAGGCCACGTTCGTGCAGCAGAGCCATCATCAAGGCATCGTCGCGGATTGCACTGCCGTAGTCGCCGAAATACGGAGGCCGCTCGGAACTGTCCTTGGCGAAGCCAGCCTTGATCGCCGCTTCGCCCCGCTTGGTGTCACCCTGCAGCGACAGCGCCGCCCCCAGGTGTACCAGTGACAAGCCGGTGAGCGCCTTGTCGCGCTGGTTGTCGTACAGCGCGCGCAGCGTGCCCAGCGGAGCACGATTGACACGTGCCAGCACGTAACCGGACCAGGCCTGGTTGGCGAACTTCAGATTGTCGCGGCGGTCCTGCCCATAGAACTCATTGCCGCCGGAGAGCAGATCTTCGCTCAGGCGATTGAGCGCCTTCTGCAACACGTTGTCGGGCACCGTGAAACCGGCGTCCTTGGCGTCGAGCAGGAACTCGGCGATGTACGGCGTCAGCGCCGGATTGACATAGCCGTCGTCGCCCCACATCGAAAAATGCCCGCTGGCGATCTGCATCGATGCCAGCCGCCCGAACGCGCCTTCCATGCGTTCACGGCGCTTGGCCGCATCGAGCCCCTGGGTACCCAGGGCCTTGGCGGTGGCGTCGTCGAGCAACAGCGCCGCATAGCCCTTGCTGGTGGTCTGCTCGGCGCACCCATACGGATACTCCAGCGCGCCCTGCAGCGCGCTGGCGAACGGAATCGGCGGCAGTGGGCTGACCACCATGCGCGCAGTGACCGAGCCGGCCATCAGGCCATCGGCAAAGCTGCTGTCCAGGGTGATCGGGGCCAGCGGGTCGAGCACGCGCGTCTGCGCACGCAGCACCTGCGGCCAGCCGGCACGCACCGGCAACTCGTAGCTGCGGTCGGCCTTGAAGCCGTTGCCGTCCACGCGCACGCGCACCTTGGCCACGCTATAGCCTTCGGTGGCGGTGAGCGGGAAGCTCAGCGTCTGCTTGGCATCGGTGGCCAGCTTGATGCTGCGCGCCGCCTCGGCAATCGCCAACGGGCCGATGCCATCCACGCGTACAGTGAACTCGCCCGGCTTGCCGGTGAAGTTCTGCACGTCCAGCGTCACCGTGCTGCGGTCGCCCGGCGCCATCACGCGCGGCATGCTGGCCTCGGCCAGGATCGGCGCACGCACGATGGTTTCCATATCGCGGTTGCCATAACGCGTGTCCGAATACACCAGCGCCGACACCCGCAACGTGCCATTGAAATCCGGCACCGGCAGTTGCACGCGCGCATTGCCACGGGCGTCGAGTTTCACCGAGCCGGAGAACAGGTCCACGGTCTGCACGCGCGCAGTGGGGCGCTTGGCCTGCGGCAGCGCTTCCAGTGCCATGTCGCCACCGAACTTGAGCTTGCCGCTGGCGCCTTCAAAGCTTTCGATCACCCGCCCGTAGATATCGTAGGCATCGGTACCAAGGCGCCGCTGCGCGAAGAACTGCGCGTTGGCATCAGGCACCGGGAAGCGGGTGATGTTGAGGATGCCCACGTCCACCGCCGAGATGGTCACGTGTGCGGCCTTGCCTGCCAGCTCGGGCACGCTCACCGTCACCGGCAATGGCTGCTCCGGGCGCATCTGCTTGGGCGCAGACAGACCCACGGCCACGCGGCGGCTCTTGCGTTCCATCGGCACGAACGCCACGCCCACGGCGCGTGCGGGCGTGATCTTGCTGGGAGCGGTGCCGCCGCGGAACACCAGAGCGGTGACGTAGACATCGTGGCGTTCCCAGCTTTCCGTCACCGGAATCTCGAACGTGCTGCCCGGCTTGACGTCGATATCCTGCACGTACAGCAGCTTGTCGCTTTCCACCAGCAGCACGCCCTTGCCGGCATGCGGCGGGGTCAGGGTCACCTTGAGCGTGTCGCCAGCGCGGTAGCCGGTCTTGTCCAGGGCCAGCTTGACCTTGTCCGGGCGGGCGTCCAGACCGCGATTTTCGTCGTTCCAGCTCCAGCCGGCGCGGAACGGGTAGCGCGTGGTCAACCCGGTGGCCGGGTCGAACACATCCAGGCGGTACTCGCCCCATTCCACCGGGAAATCGAGCTTGGCGTTGCCGCCGGCCACGTCGATGGTGCGCGTGTCCTTGTTCTCGAAGCGGCGGGTGAAATCGTAATCCCAATGGTCGTCGGTGTAGTTCCAGTGGTAGTCGCGCAGCTCGCGCACCAGCGTGGCCTTCAGGCCCTTGGCCGGCTGCGGCTTGCCATCGGCATCCACACGGGTGATCTCGAAGCGCGCGTTGGCGTTGGCATCGGCGCCATCGGCGTCGTCGAACAACGGACGCACGCCGACCAGCGCCTTGGCCGGCCACAGCACGCGCTTGAGCGTACGGGTGACGGTACGCCCGCCGGTTTCGTACACGCTGCCGGAGACCACCGCGGCAATCGGACTGACCGGCTTGGCCTCGGCCGGCAGCGCGATGTCTTCGCGCAGGATGCCATCACCGGCGAACTCGGTGTCGATCACGTCCTTGGCTTCGCGCGGCAGCTCCAGCGTGGGGTCGCCGAAGAACCAGCCCGGCAACGACTCCAGCGGGTGCTGCTCCACGCTCACCGCCAGCTTGGCGGTGAAGCGGTTGCCATCGGCCGGCGCGCCGTACAGATACGCGGCATTGGCGACCAGCTTGAAGGGCTGGCCGGCGCTCAAGGTCTTCTGCGTGCTGTCCAGGTCCAGCTTCATGCGCTCGGGCAGGAACTCTTCCACGCGCACGGTCATGCCCTGCACGGCGTCCTTGCTGGCCGGGTCGGTGCGGAACTCCACCTGCCAGCGGCCGGTCGGCGCATCGGCGGGAATCTGCTGGGTGAACTCGAAATAGCCTTGTTCGCCGGGTTGCAGCTTGGTTTCGCGGAAGGTCTTGCCGTCCGGCTGCTTGAGGCGCAGGAACACCGGCTGAGGCTTGGTGGGCTTGCCGTCGTTATCGCGCAGGATCGCCGACACGCGCATGGTCTCGCCGGGGCGGTACAGGTCGCGCCCGGCCCAGGCGAATACGTCGAACCACGCACTCTGCCGCCCGGCCACCGCAAATTCGCTCAGATCCAGCGCCGGCTGGTTGAACGGCAGCATGGACAGATCGGTCTTGCTGCGCGCCACCAGCACATGGCCGGCATCCAGCGTGTAGTTGAGCAGCGCATTGCCGTTGCCGTCGGTAGCGCCCTTGAGAAACAGCTCGCCCTTGGCATCCAGGATGCGGATTTCCACGTTCTTGATCGCCTCACCGCTCTGCAGCGAGGCGGTGTGTACGAACAGCTTGTCCTTGTAGGCGCGCGTATGCAGGCCGATGTCGCTGACGGTGAAAAACGCGGTATCGAATTCGTTGCCGAAGCTGCCGGCGCGCTTCATCACCGCAAAGTACAGACCCGGCTCCTGCAGTTGCTTGATGTCCTGCGTGGGCAGGTAGGTCAGCACCCGCTCGTTCTGCTTGCCACCCAGAATGAAACGATTGACGTAGACAGGGTCGGCCAGCTTGGACAACGGCTGCTTGCCGCTGTACTCGCTCTCCAGCTCCCAGCTGCCGCGGCGCCCGCCGCGCTGGAACTGCTGGAAGAACGCCGGCAGCGATTTCTCGCGCACGCGCAGGAATTCCACGTCCACTTCCGGCACGTTGACCGACACCACCGGCAGGCCGCGGCTTTCGCGCGCCGGCAGCACGCTGCCCTGCGAGGCGAACCCAGCCACCGGCTGCAACTGACCGGTATAGACCTTCTGCTTGAGCGGCTTGCCCAGCCGGCTACCGTCGGCCGCCAGCAGGTTGGCGTCGATCAGCACCGTGTAGTCCTTTGCGGCCTCGACATACGGATAGCGCAGGGTCTTGCCGTCGTCGGACAGCGACCAGCTGCTGTCGCCGGTGCCGACCTTTTCCTCAAAACGCACCAGCGCATCGAAATCCTGCGTGCCGACCAGCGGCCGTGAGAATTCCAGTGCCAGCGATACGCCATCGCTGGTCTGATCGGGATAGGCGCGCGCCAGCGCAAAGCCGGTGATGGCCTGCGTGTCGCCCTTGATCGCCTCGCCGCTGGCGGTAGGCAGCTGCCCGCTCTCGTTGCGTTTGCAGGCCACCGCGCCGATCGCCACGGCCAGCAACACCACCCACAGCAGCATGCGCCGCGTGCCCGACCACTTCATCCCTGATTCCCGGCTGTCCATTCGCACTACCCCATGACTGAGGACGCAAGTATAGCGATGCCGTTCACCTCACCGATGGTGGCATGGGGCGACGCAGGGACTTTGCCGATGGGCGGCGATGACGCGCCACTGGGCAAGCGCTGCGAAGGCGCCGGCGCGCCCGACCGGCGGTGAGCGCCGTGGTTCGACGCCGGTCCATGGCAGGCCGCTGAGTTGCGGCTTGGCTGCAGGGCCCTTGCCCGCCCACCATCCCGGGACACGCCGCAAGTACGTCCTTGTAGGCTCTTACGCGGCATCCATGCCGCGTAAGGTCCCGCGACGGTGGGCGGGCAAGGACCAGTCAAGATGGTCGGTGTGCATTGCTTTCAACAAAGTAACCGACTCACTCTCTGGTGCGGTGTCCTCGCCGATTGCGGGACCGTGTGGCGGCATGGATGCCGCCACCGAGCCTACAAGGACGTACTTGCGGCGTGTCCCGCGAGCGGTGAGGGCATCGCGCGCACGATCAACCAGGCTTTTGACTGCATCCCAAAGTGCGGCCAATAAAACCAGCGCTCGCCATCAAGCGGGCGCTCACCACATGTTGACAGCCACTCCTAGCGCAACTGCAGCACCGTGCGCATGTACAGGCCAATCAACGCCGGCTTGTCCGCACGCAGGCAGGCCTGCACGTTCGGCGTGCCTGCGCCTTCGCGGGTGTAGCCCTGCGCGTCGACGTCCAGATGCAGCGGCGTGGCCGGGCACAGGTCGGGGCGCAGCAGCCAGGCCACCGGCACTGCGTCGAACAGGGTGGGCGTGGCGCTGGCCCAGGGCTGGTCGATATTGCGCCACTGGTAATACAGCTGGGTAAGCGCATCGGTGAGCCCGTCGCCGTGCGCAAACAAGGCGATGCGCTCGGGTTCTTCCAGCGTGATCTGGGTGGCGTCCAAGGGCAGCAACACGATCGGCACGCCGGCCGCGAACACCCGCTGCGCCGCTGGCACATCGGCCAGGATGTTGTACTCCGGCGCCGGCGCGCTGGCCGGACGATAGGCCGACTTGCCATAGCCGACGCGTACCGACCCGCCCATCGCCACGATGCGCTTGAGCTTGGCAAAGCCGGCCGGGTCACGCTGCTGTGCCACTGCGGCGTCGGTCATCGGCCCCAATACCAGCAAGGTCACCTTGCCAGGGTGCAGGCGTGCCTGTTGCAGGATCATCGCCGCCGCATCCGGCAGCTTGCCGGGCAACTGTCCCCTGGCGGCCCAGCGCGCCTGGCTGAAGGGGATCGCGCTGGTGGTACGTGCGCCCACCGCCAACGGAATCTCGCTGCGCCCGGCCTGCTGCAACAGGCGCTGCAGCAACTGCGCACGCAAACCGGTGTCGCCCCAGGCCGATGCGATGCCCAGCACATGCAGCTGCGGGCTCCGCAACAGCAGCCCGAGCGCAAACGCATCGTCGATGTCGTCGCCGATATCGGTGGAGACCACCAGCAACTCGGAGGACGTCGACGTAGACGTGGGCATTGGCGCCGGCTGCGCCGCAGTGGCAGCAGGCGTCTGCGCCCATGCCACTGCCGACGTACCCCATAGTCCCAGCATCCACCACATGTTTCGCCATATCCGCTGCATGCATCCACTCCTGCAACCATAAAAAAAACCGCCGGCATGTTGGCCGGCGGTTCGATACTGCTACACCACAACGCCGATCAGAAATTGGCGCGGAACTGCGCACCGACAATGCGCGGGTCGTTGATGAAGCCGGTGAGGTTGTTGAAGTCGATCGCACCGGTCACCCGGATCTGGTTGGTGCAGTTGCGGCAGAACACCGACAACTCGTACGCGCCCGCGCCCCAGTTGTAGCCGATCTTGGCGCCGCCCTCGACCAGCGGCTGGCCGGTGAATTCCCTGGAGTCGTACAGGAAGAAATTCACTTCGCTGCGGTAGGACCAGTCGGTGTAGAAGAACAGCTCGCCATCGTTGCCCATCGGGATGCCATAACGCAGCGTGGCGTTGGCCATCCACTTGGAGGCCTGCGGCAGGTCGTTACCGTCGATCAGCGCGCGGCCGGCCGCATTGAGCGGGTCGGTCACGGTGCAGGTGCGGCACACGCCTACCGACAGGGCCGGGTCGTCGATGCGGGTCCAGTTGTAGGCGCCGCCTGCGGTCACGCGCAGGTTCTGGGTGAGCAGCGCCTCGAAATCGAACTCGGCACCGCGCGCCTTGGTCTTGTCGGCATTGAGCAGGCGCACGTCGTTGGACGCGCCACCTACCGCGGTGAGCTGCTGATTCTTCACGCGGAAGTCGTAGATGTCGAAGCTCAGGCGCGCACGGTTGTCGAACAGGTCCGACTTGATGCCGATCTCGAACGAATCCACCGTTTCCGGCTCGGCCACGGTCAGCGGCGCGGTGCCCGAGGGCACGCCAAAGCTGGCGCCACGGAAGCCACTTGCGGCACGTGCGTACACGTTGACGTCGTCGTTGATCGAGAACGTGGCCGCCAGATCGCCGGTGACCTTGGAGTTGTCGGTCTGCCCGCTGGACGGCTCCACCAGCGTGACGCGGTCCAGCGCCAGCACGTCGAAGGTCTTCTTGTCGTAGGTGTAGCGGATGCCGGCGCGCAGGTTCAGGCGGTCGGTGGCCGCGTAGTTCAACGAACCGAACGCCGCCCACGAGGTGTTGCGCTGGCGGGTCAGCTGGTAGCTGGCCAGGTCGCCGCCACTGAAGGTGTTGTAGGTGTAGTTTTCGCCTTCCACATCGTCGTGGAAGTAGTACAGGCCGGCCTGCCAGTTGAGCGGGCCTTCGTACTGCGATTCGGCACGCAGTTCCTGGCTGTACTGGTCCAGGCTCTTGATGCCACCGGCCGTCTCCACCGGGAACGGAATTGCGCCCGGGCCGGACGGCGGTGCGAACACCGCGCCGAAGCCGCCGTCGATATCGCCGCGGCTGTAGTACTTGCCGATGCCTTCATAGGCGGTGATCGAGTGCAGCGCGATGTCGCCCAGGTCCCAGGTCAGATTGGCGCTGCCGCCATAGGTCTGCAGTTCCTGGGTGTTGGCGCCGTCGATGAAGGATTTCTCCGCATCGAAGCCGTCCACCAGCTGGTTGGTACCGGGCTGGATGATGTTGGCGCGGAACAGCCGCGCGGTGCCGTCCAGATGGCGCGCGTGCGCATTGAACAAGGCGCTGAAATCGTCACTGGCCTGGTACAGCAACTGCAGACGCACCGCCGAGTCGGTATAGCCTTCCAGATCGCGGCCGTCGCGGTTTTCCACCCAGTCGTCGCGGCGCTGGCCCAAGGTGGACAGGCGCGCTGCCCAGTGGTCGCCCATCGCGATGCTCAGGCCGCTTTCCAGCGTCATGGTGCCGTAGGTGCCGTACGACAGGCTGGCGTAACCGTCATTGGCGCCGATGGTCGGCTTGACCGAGTTGAACTTGACCACGCCGGCCGGCGTATTGCGGCCGAACAAGGTGCCCTGCGGGCCGCGCAACACTTCCAGGCCTTCCAGATCGAAGATCGGGAAGCCCTTCAGGAAGGCGTTTTCCTGCACCACGTCGTCATAGATCAATGACACCGGCTGCGAAGCATAGGTGTTGAAATCGGTGTTGCCGTAGCCGCGGATGTACACGCGCGGGAACACGCGGCCGTTGGACGATTCGATGTTCAGGCTGGGCGCCTTGCCCGCCAGCACGCGGATGTCCGAGCCGCTGGTGGAGATGGCATCCAGAAATTCCGGACGCAGCACGCTGGCCGACACCGGCACATCCTTGGAATCTTCCGAACGACGTTCAACCGTGACCTTGACCGCATCCAGACGCACGACACCGTCGTCGCCAGAGGCCTGCTGCGCGGCAGCGTGGAACGGGAGGAAAGACGCGACGGCAACGGCAAGCGCGCTGATCTTGAGCGACCGGCTGGCTGACATGGGAAGACTCCGAATTCTGGTGGCGGGGCGGCTGCCTGGCCTGCATGCCGCGGTGCAACAGAATTAACACGATTTACACAAATATGGCAGAGCCCGTACGAAAAAGTTTCCAGAATTCGCAAGAGCGTTCGAATTAATGCAACACACCCATGCAATCTGTGCGTCAGGACGGGGTCAGTCTCCCAATGTGGGCTCAAGCGACGTCTTCTGCATGGTGCTCCTGGCGCCGACAACGTCGGTCATGCAAGCGGTCGCCAGGGGCCTGCGCGGCGGGCACTGGCTTCCCGCGGGAAACCCTGGTGAACGGAAGAACGGCAGCGATTTTGGAGGGGCGCGATCCGGGGGCCATCGCCTGACAACGCTGGTCTGAAGCCGGCTCGCAGCGCAGGCGCATCGCGGGCGGCATTCACCGCGGCCCAGCTGGCGAGCCATCGGTTCTGTCCGTCAGCGGCAGATCACCCCTGCCGGCGGCGCACTGCCAGGTGCCTTGGCGATGCCAACCGCTGCCCAGACAACGACGTGTGGAAGACGAGCACATGCGGCAAGCGAGCGCCTGGATCGGCAACGGGCGGCCGCCGCTCATTCACTCCGGCACGGGCACCCGCACCCAGCCTTCCATCAGCACCCGCGCACTGCGGCTCATCAGCGCCTTGGTGACCTGCCATTGCCCATCGACCTGTGTTGCCTCGGCCCCCACCCGCAAGGTGCCTGACGGATGCCCGAACCGCACGGCCGAGCGCGCAGCGCCGCCGGCCGCCAGATTGACCAGCGTACCCGGCACGGCCGCGGCAGTGCCGATGGCTACCGCCGCGGTGCCCATCATCGCGTGATGCAGCTTGCCCATCGACATCGCCCGTACCAGCAGATCGATCTCGGCCGCCTGTACCGGTTTACCACTGGAGGCGATGTAGTCCGCAGGCGGTGCAACGAACGCCACCTTGGGCGTGTGCTGGCGCGTGGCCGCATCTTCCAGCCGCGCGATCAAACCCATGCGTACCGCACCGTGTGCACGCAAGGTCTCGAACATGCTCAGGGCACGCGGGTCGCCATTGATGGCGTCCTGCAGTTCGGTGCCGGTGTACCCCAGATCGCGCGCATTGACGAAGATGGTCGGAATGCCGGCGTTGATCAGCGTTGCATCGAGCCGGCCAAGGCCGGGAATGTCCAGCTGGTCGACAAGATTGCCAGTGGGAAACATCGCCCCTCCCTCGCCTTCGGCATCGTCGGCCGGGTCAAGGAACTCCAGCTGCACCTCGGCCGCCGGAAAGGTTACCCCGTCCAACTCGAAGTCGCCGGTTTCCTGCACCTGACCATCGGTCATCGGCACATGCGCCACAATGGTCTTGCCGATGTTGGCCTGCCAGATCCGCACCGTTGCCACGCCATCGCGCGGCAGCTTTGCGGCATCGACCAGGCCGTTGGCAATCGCAAACGGCCCCACCGCCGCCGACAGGTTGCCGCAGTTGCCACTCCAGTCCACGAACGCACTGTCGATGGACACCTGCCCGAACAGATAGTCCACATCATGATCCGGCCGCGCGCTGGTGGAGACGATCACGCTCTTGCTGGTGCTGGAAGTCGCCCCGCCCATGCCATCGATCTGCTTGCCATAGGGATCGGGGCTGCCGATCACCCGTAGCAACAGCGCATCGCGTGCAGCACCGGGCTGCTGTGCGGCTGCGGGCAAATCCTGCAAACGGAAGAATACGCCCTTGCTGGTGCCGCCGCGCAGGTAGGTGGCGGGGATGCGAAGTTGGGGAGCGAATGCCATGAAGGTTCCTTGGAAAACAACGTGCGGACGTACTGGAAATTTTGCGTAGCGCATCGATACGATATGGCAATGCGTCACCGTGAAAATCTCGAACATGCAATCCTGCGCAGATCAGAACGGCAAGTGCGCCTGGCCAGGCAGGAGGCCCCCGGGCCGCAACTGCCAACATGCGATGGGTGCAGAGTGATACGGCCGCCCACCGCCTTCGACCAATAGCACTTCGGTAGCGTGCCACGTGATGGGCACAATGGGCTGCGTCACCTTGCGCGGCGCCGCATCGCTAATCGTTGCGTGCGGCGTATGCCCGCTCGCAACGTGAAAGCCTTCGGCACGTAGCGCTGCTGCGATAGCAGCCTGTACCGCAATGAAGGCAGATGGAGTGCCCTCTGCCCGAAATGCCCAATGCACCTGGTCTGTTCCGCGGTTGGTAATCCGGTTCAAGCAAAACGTGACTGCCTGGGCATCGAGGCGATCACCCGCGCGTAGCATGGCCGCACGCGCAGCAGGCCCTTCGAACCGATCCGAGACCGACTGACGCCAGTTGCCAGGATCGAAATAGGCATCGCCAAGCTTTGCATCAGGGCGGTGTGCAGCCACGGCACCGACCATGACGTCAAGCACCTGCGGTGGCGGCTTGAGCATGAAGATCAATCGCGAAGAGTCGGCCATGATGCTGCCTATGCCGCCTTGCTTGCCTCAAGAAAATCCTGCGCAAACCGCTGCAGCACACCACCGGCTTCGTAGATCGAGACTTCCTCTGCGGTATCCAGCCGGCAGATCACCGGCACCTGCAGCTGCTCGCCGTTGCGCCTACGGATCGAGAGCGTCAGCGTCGCGCCCGGCGTGCGCTCACCCATGACATCGAATGTTTCGCTGCCGTCGATACCCAGGCTCTTGCGGTCGGTTCCAGGTTTGAATTCCAGCGGCAGCACGCCCATGCCGATCAGGTTGGTGCGGTGAATCCGCTCGAAGCCTTCGGCCACGATCGCTTGCACGCCTGCCAGCCGCACGCCCTTGGCCGCCCAGTCGCGCGAGGAGCCCTGCCCGTAGTCGGCGCCGGCAATGATGATCAAGGGTTGCTTGCGCGTCATGTAGGTTTCGATCGCCTCCCACATCCGCACGACCTGTCCTTCAGGCTCCAGACGCGCCAGTGAGCCGGCGGTAACCTGCCCATCGACCACGGCCATTTCGTTGACCAGCTTCGGGTTGGCAAAGGTGGCGCGTTGCGCGGTGAGGTGATCACCGCGATGGGTGGCATAGGAATTGAAGTCTTCCTCCGGCACGCCCATCTGCGCCAGATATTCGCCCGCCGCACTGCTGGCCAGGATTGCATTCGATGGCGAGAGATGATCGGTGGTGATGTTGTCGCCCAGCACCGCCAGCGGCCGCATGCCGCGCAGGGTGCGTGCACCGGCCAGCGCGCCCTCCCAGTATGGCGGGCGGCGAATATAGGTACTTTGCGGGCGCCAGTCGTATAGCGGGCTCACGCGGAGCCCCTGCCCCACGCTGCGCTTGAACATCGGGTCGTACACGCTGCGGAAATGCTCCGGCTTGACGCTGCGCGCCACCACCGCATCGATCTCCGCATCGCTGGGCCACAAATCCTTCAGCGTCACCGGCATCCCGTCCGCATCGATGCCGAGGACATCCTTCTCGATATCGAAGCGAACCGTGCCGGCGATGGCGTAGGCAATCACCAACGGCGGCGAAGCGAGAAACGCCTGCTTGGCATATGGATGGATGCGCCCGTCGAAATTGCGGTTGCCCGACAACACCGCGGTGGCATACAAATCGCGGTCGATGATCTCCTTCTGGATCGCAGGATCCAGCGCGCCGCTCATGCCATTACAGGTGGTGCAGGCGAACGCCACGATGCCGAAGCCCAGCTGCTCCAGCTCACTCAGCAGGCCGGCCTCTTCCAGATACAGCTGCACCGCTTTGGACCCCGGCGCCAGCGAGCTCTTGACCCACGGCTTGCGGGTCAGGCCGCGCGCATTGGCGTTGCGCGCCAGCAGACCGGCGGCGATGACGTTGCGCGGGTTGGAGGTGTTGGTGCAGGAGGTGATCGCGGCGATGATCACCGCGCCATCGGGCATCTGCCCAGGTACCTCGTCCCATTGCCCCGCAATGCCGCGTTGCGCCAATTCCGTGGTCGCCACGCGCTTGTGCGGGTTGGAGGGCCCGGCCATGTTGCGCACCACGCTGGACAGATCGAACTGCAGCACGCGCTCGTAGTGCGCGGTCGCCAGGTCGTCCGCCCACAGGCCGGTGTGGCGTGCGTACGTTTCCACCAGCGCCACTTGCGCATCGTCGCGACCGGTCAGGCGCAGGTAGTCGATGGTCTGCTGGTCGATGTAGAACATCGCCGCGGTGGCACCAAATTCCGGCGTCATGTTGGAAATGGTGGCGCGGTCGCCGATGGTCAGCGCACTGGCGCCGGTGCCGAAGAACTCCAGGTACGCCCCCACCACGCGCTGCTGGCGCAGGAACTCGGTCAACGCCAGCACGATGTCGGTGGCGGTGATGCCCGGCGCCGGCCGGCCGGTCAACTCCACGCCGATGATGTCAGGCAGGCGCATCCACGAGGCGCGCCCCAGCATCACGTTCTCCGCTTCCAGCCCGCCCACGCCCACTGCGATCACGCCCAGGGCATCCACATGCGGGGTGTGGCTGTCGGTGCCCACGCAGGTATCCGGAAACGCCACGCCGTCCAGTGTGTAGATCACCGGCGACATCTTCTCCAGATTGATCTGGTGCATGATCCCGTTGCCAGGCGGAATCACTTCCATATTCTCGAACGCACGCTTGGTCCATTCGATGAAATGGAAGCGATCGGCATTGCGGCGATCTTCCACGTCGCGGTTCTTGGAAAACGCCTGCTTGTCGAATCCCGCGTATTCCACCGCCAACGAGTGGTCCACGATCAGCTGCACCGGCACCACCGGGTTGACCTGGGCCGGGTCGCCGCCTTGTTCGGCAATGGCATCGCGCAGGCCGGCCAGGTCCACCAGCGCGGTCTGGCCAAGGATGTCGTGGCAGACCACACGCGCCGGAAACCACGGAAAATCCAGCTCGCGCTTGCGCTCGATCATCTGGCGCAGGTAGGCATCCAGCATCTGCGGTTCGGCGCGGCGCACCAGATTTTCCGCGTGCACGCGCGCGGTGTACGGCAATGCCGCATACGCGCCGGGCTGCAACGCATCGATGGCAGCGCGTGCATCGAAGTACTCCAACGACGTGCCCGGCAGGGGCTTGCGGTACTGGCTATTCATGGCTGGCGATATCACAAAGCGGGCGGGGTCTGGTGCTGGTGCTGGTGCTGGTGCTGGTGCTGGTGCTGGTGCTGTTACTGGTGCTGTTACTGGTGCTGTTACTGGTGCCGTTACTGGTGCTATTGCTGGTGCTGGTGCTGGTGCTGGTGCTGGTGCTGCTGGTGCTGCTGCTGGTGCTGGTGCTGGTGCTGGTGCTGCTGGCCTTACTATTCATCACATACTGCTCGCCACGCTCCCTTCTCCCGCGACGCGGGAGAAGGTGCCCGAAGGGCGGATGAGGGCCGCTCGCACGCAGCAACTTTCAGGAGCGCTGATCCAGCGGCACGAACACCTGATCCTCCGGGCCGGTGTAATTTGCAGAAGGCCGAATGATCTTGCCGTCCACGCGTTGCTCGATGATGTGTGCACTCCAACCAGCCGTACGCGCCAGCACGAACAACGGGGTGAACATCGCCGTCGGCACGCCCATCATGTGGTAGCTCACCGCACTGAACCAGTCCAGGTTCGGGAACATCTTCTTGATGTCCCACATCACGCTTTCCAAGCGTTCGGCGATGTCGTACATCTTGCGGCTGCCCTGCTCATCGGAGAGCTCGCGCGCCACGTCCTTGATCACCTTGTTGCGCGGGTCGGACACCGTGTACACCGGATGCCCGAAGCCGATCACCACTTCCTTTCGCTCCACCCGCGCCTTGATGTCGGCCTCGGCATCGTCCGGCGTGTCGTAGCGCTTCTGCACGTCGAACGCCACTTCATTGGCGCCGCCATGCTTGGGACCACGCAGCGCGCCGATACCACCGGCGATGGCGCTGTACATGTCGCTGCCGGTGCCGGCAATCACGCGGCAAGCAAAGGTGGATGCATTGAACTCGTGCTCTGCATACAGGATCAGGCTGGTGTGCATCGCGCGCACCCACGAATCCTTTGGCGCAAACCCGTGCAGCAAATGCAGGAAATGCCCACCGATCGAATCGTCATCGGTCTCCAGTTCGATGCGCTTGCCGTTGTGGCTGTAGTGATACCAGTACAGCAGCATCGAACCCAGCGACGCCATCAGCTTGTCGGCGATGTCGCGCGCGCCCGGATGATTGTGGTCGTCCTTTTCCGGCTGCAGGCAGCCCAGCACCGACACGCCGGTGCGCATCACATCCATCGGATGCGCCGACGGCGGCAATTGTTCCAGCGCCGTCTTCACTGCCGCCGGCACGCCACGCAGCGAACGCAGCTTGGCCTTGTAGCCGCGCAGTTCGCCGCTGTTGGGCAACTTGCCGTGCACCAGCAGGTAGGCAATTTCCTCGAACTCGCTGGTGGTGGCCAGGTCGAGAATGTCGTAACCACGGTAGTGCAGGTCGTTGCCGCTGCGGCCCACGGTGCACAGGGCGGTATTACCGGCAGCCGTGCCGGACAGGGCAACGGATTTCTTCGGCTTGAAGCCGGGAATGGCGGTGTCGTTCATGCGATGAGCTCCCAAACGGTGGCGTGTTGCGATGTCACGGACGAAGTGAAGGAATCGGTGCGCGGCAACGCGCGATCATGCGCCTTTGCGTGCGAACAACGCATCCAGCCGCTGCTCGTAATCGTGATAGCCGATGCGCTCGTACAGTTCCTCGCGCGTCTGCATGCTTTCCAGCACGGCCTGTTGATGCCCATCGCGACGGATTGCGGTATAGACCGCCTCGGCCGCCTTGTTGGCCGCACGGAAGGCCGACAACGGAAACAGCTGGATCGCAACACCGGCCTGCGCGAGCTGGTCGCGGGTGAACAACGGCGTCTTGCCGAACTCGGTGATGTTGGCCAGCACCGGCACCTTCACCGCATCCACGAAGCGCGTATACGTCTCCAGATCGTAGGCGGCCTCGGCAAAGATGCCGTCCGCACCGGCTTCCACGCAGGCGATGGCGCGCTCGATGGCTGCATCCACGCCTTCCATCTGGATCGCGTCGGTGCGCGCAATCAGGAAGAACGCCGGATCGGTCTTGGCATCGGCCGCCGCCTTGACCCGGTCCACCATCTCGCCCTGGCTGACGATCTCCTTGCCTGGCCGGTGCCCGCAGCGCTTGGCGCCCACCTGGTCTTCGATATGGCAGCCGGCCGCACCGGCCTTGATCAAGGACTTGATGGTGCGTTCGATGTTGAACGCGCTCGGCCCGAAGCCGGTGTCCACGTCAACCAACAGCGGCAACGCGCAGACGTCGGTGATGCGACGCACATCGATCAGCACGTCCTCCAGCGTATTGATGCCCAGGTCCGGCAACCCGAGCGAACCCGCTGCCACGCCGCCGCCGGACAGGTAGATGGCCTGATAGCCGGCACGCTGGGCCAGCAGCGCATGGTTGGCATTGATCGCGCCAATGACCTGCAGCGGCGACTCGGCATCCAGCGCTGCGCGAAAACGGGTGCCGGCGGTGGCGGTGGGCGAAGACGTCATGGCGATTCCTGCGGTGAGATGGGGGATTAGGCGCAAACGCCGTGCCAACGGCAAGTGGTTGATTTTACTATCACGCACAGTCCGAAATGTTGCGTAAGCGCAACAACCGGCGCATGATGAAACACTACTGAAACATCGCTTGCCAGTGCCCAGGATTCCGCCCATCGACTCCATGGAGTCCACCCCACCCACCATCTGGACCGTCAGCGTCTCGCGATTGACCGGCCTGCTGGCCGACGTCATTCCGGAATTCGATCAGCGTGCGCGCATCGAGCAGATCAACCTGGGCTTTGCCGACGCGGTGGAGGTGATCAGTCAGCGCCTGCGCCGCGAGCGCTGCGACGCGCTGGTGGCCGGTGGCTCCAACGCCGCCTATCTACGCAGTCGCCTGCCACTGCCGCTGGCGCCGATCCAGGCCACCGGCTTCGATCTGATGGAAGCGCTGGCACGGGCGCGCCGCATCGCCCCGCGCATCGGCGTGGTGACGCATGCCAGCGACGTCCCTTCGTTTCATGCCTTCCAGGCCAGTTTCGATCTGGACATCGAACACCGCCGGTTCGTCACTGCCGAAGATGCGCGCGACTGCATTGCCGACCTGCGCACGGCCGGCATCCAGGTCATCGTGGGCACTGGCATGGCGATCGATTTCGCCGAGCAGGCCGGCCTGCCCGGCGTGCTGCTGTATTCCGCCGCATCGGTGCGCCAGGCCCTGGAACAGGCCATCGCGCTGGGCGGCGCCTCCACCAGCCCGCCGCCGCGCACTGCGCGCAGTGGCACGCGCCGCGTGCGCCGCAACGACGCCCTGCTTGGCGAAGACGCCCCCATGCTGCAGGCACGCGAACTGGCGCAGCTGTATGCCCCCCATTCGGGGACCGTGTTGATCAGCGGCGAGACCGGCACCGGCAAGGAGCTGGTCGCGCGCCAGCTGCACGCCGGCAGCCGGCGTCGCGGCCGCTTCGTCGCCATCAACTGTGGCGCCATCAGCGAATCGCTGCTGGAAGCGGAATTGTTCGGCTATAGCGATGGCGCCTTCACCGGCGCACGCCGCGGCGGCCACACCGGCCTGATCGAAGCCGCGCATGAAGGGACCTTGTTCCTCGATGAAATCGGCGAGCTCCCCACGCCGCTGCAAACCCGCCTGCTGCGCGTCCTGGAGGAGCGCGAGGTGTTGCGTGTTGGCGCCACCCTGCCAGTGGCAGTGGACGTACGCGTGGTCGCCGCCAGCCTGCAGGACCTGCATGCCCTGGTCGAGCAGGGCCGCTTCCGGCGCGACCTGTTCTATCGCCTGGCGGCACTGCGCATCTCACTGCCGCCGCTACGCAACCGACCCGATGCCATTGCGCTGCTGCTTGCGCATTATTTCCAGCAACTGGGCAATAGTGCCTCGCCGCTGTCCGAAGATGCCTTGCAGCGGCTGCAGCAGCACACCTGGCCCGGCAACGTGCGCGAACTGCGCAATCTGGTCGAGCGCCTGTGCATTCACTGGAAAGTGCAGGCGAGCGAAAGCTTGAGCCTGGAACACCTACAACGCTGGGCGCCCGAGCTGTTCGAAAGACACCCCGATCATCAGACCGCTCCAGGTACGCAAACAGAGCTGGCCGCATCACGCATGCAGCTCACCGCCGCAGCGGTGCGCACCGCACTGGAACGCGCCAACGGCAACCGCGCCATTGCCGCACAGGCACTGGGCGTCTCGCGTACCACGCTATGGCGCTGGATGCAGGCAAACCGACACACGGCAGACTCGTAGCTCTTAGCCCGCGGGCAGTCACGCTGACGACACTCCTTCAGCAGCGTCGGCCAGCAAGCGATGACCCAGCACCTGCATCGTTTTCCTCGGCAACCACGCCTCCGATGGCACTGCAGCGCCACCAACCCTGGCGTCACTTGACCCGCGTGTACTCGGTATCCCCGGTGCTCAAACGCCCGGTCGCCTCATCGATCGCATAGTTGACGGTACCGCTGCCACTGGACACCTGCAGCACGCCCTTGGTCAGTAGCGCCGGGTAGTTCCGGGTCTTGGCGCCATTGCCAAACAGTTCCGGCATGGTGTCGCGGATGATGAAGCTCTCGCCATTGTGCTCGATGCTCAGCACATTCTTTTGCGACTTCACGTTGACCCACTTGCCCACGTACTGTTCGCCCACATCGCGCGCGCAGCCGGCCAACAGCAACATCGCAACCAGCGCACTTCCCAGCAGCGTCTTCATCGCCACTCCATCTCGACCCGGGGCCTTGCAGGATGGCAAGTCCCTGTCGAGCTCGCAAGGCATCGACCCTAGCGAAAAGTGCTTACCGACAGCGTCTTTCGAAGCGCGGCGCACGCTTCACCACAGACACCCGCCAAGAATTCATGACCAGTGCAATCGATAAAACGCAGCACCAAGCCCTGCAGATCGCAGACTCTGATCGAACGCGCAAAACGCGAACATCGCCACGCCCGCAGCCAAGGTGCGCCACTGAACAGCATGCCGCTGAATTCGCGGTAGTGACTGCCGAGCATCAGATCCAGGAGGATCTGGCGCGCTGCCGTATCAACGACTTCCTACGGCCACACCTACCTGGCGCCCACAAAAAAACCGGCTGTCGCCGGTTTTTCATCTGACGCTGAATGCATGGTGGGCGGTACAGGGATCGAACCTGTGACCCTTGCCGTGTGAAGGCAATGCTCTACCGCTGAGCTAACCGCCCGGTGACGCGAGCCGCACATTATAGGGCAGCTGCGGCAATCGTCAACAGGTGTTTCCCTGCCCGTGTGACGCGACCGCATCGCACCGCTGTCGCCTCGATCCGGTCGCGGCGGCGAAAGGCTACCCCTACGCGTGCCGTGCCATCCTGCCGCCAACCCGCTCCTTCTACATCGTGTGGGTCGGCTTGTCCGAGGTGGTCAATCCGGCCAGCAGGGTTTCGATCTTGTTGCGCACTGCCTCGCCTTCCGGGCCGTCCGGGAACTGCACGCCGATGCCGGCGGCCCGGTTGCCCTGCGCACCGGCGGGGGTGGTCCAGATGACCTTGCCGGCCACCGGCAGGCGCTCGCTGGAATCGGGCAGGGTCAGCAGCAGGAACACCTCATCACCCAGCATGTAACGCTTGGGCGTGGGAACGAAGATGCCGCCGCCTTTCACGAACGGCATGTAGGCGCTGTACAGCGCCGGCTTGTCCTTCAACGCCAGCGACAAAATGCCTTGGCGTGCATTCATTGCACTCATCGAGTTCCCCTAGATCGTGCCTGGCGCTCTCCCTCGCGCCAGGCCAGCAGCAGTTCCGTCACTGCCAGGTCGGCGCGGACGGTGGTACGCAGCAGATCGCGGGTGCGATTGGCGGCGTCGAACCAGGTCGCCAGCTTGTGCAACCGCGATGGATCGGTCAAGCCGGCCGACGCCTGCGCCAACGCCAGGTCAGCCGCATGGCGTAGACGCTGATCGGCCTGGCCGTCGTTGGTCCAGCGCTGCGCAACATCCACCGCGCCTGCACGACCACTGGCGATCTGCTCCAGATCCTGTGCCACAGCGCGTCGCACCGCCAAGCCATCCTCGCGCAACCACTGTGCGGCAAGACCGGGGTGGCCGCGCGCAGCCCCCAGCGCGTCCTGTGCCGCCCGCTCGCTGACGCCTTGCGCCAGCAGCCAGGCCAGCGCTTCGTGCGCAGGCGGCAGCTTGAATTCCAGCCGCTGGCAGCGGCTACGGATGGTGGCCGGCAAACGTGCCGGCTGCGCACTGATCAGCCACAGGTAGCGGCCCGGCGAGGGTTCTTCCAGCGTCTTGAGCAAGGCATTGCAGGCGGCGCGATTGATCGCATCGGCCGGATCGACGATCACCACCTGGGCAATGCCGTACTGCGGCGTCAACGACAGCTTCTGCGAAATCTCGCGCACCTGTTCGATGATGATCTCGGTACGCAGCTTGTCGCCGGTACGGTTGGGAATGAAGGAGATCAGCTGCAGGTCCGGATGGGTGCCGGCGGCGATCAACTGCCGCGTGCGCTGCGCCAGCGCCGGGTCGGGCGAGCTGGCCAGCACGTGCTCGGCCAGCGCCAGGGCCACCTCGCGCTTGCCCAGGCCTTCGGGGCCACAGATCAGCAGCCCGTGCCCGAGCCGGCCGGCATCCAGTGCCGCCACGGTCTGGTCGAAGGCGCGCTGCTGCCAGGGCGAAAACGCGGCGGTCATGGCGTGGGTTCCTTCTGCGGCAGGGTCGGCTCGCGGCGACGTTGCAGGTAGCGCGCCACCGCGGCGTTGTGCTCGGCCAACGTGGCCGAGAAGGCGTGGGCACCGGTGCCGTCACCCACGGCCACGAAGTACAGCGCATCGCCGGGAGCCGGGCGGACCGCCGCCAGCAGCGCCTCGCGGCCGGGCATGGCGATCGGCGTCGGTGTCAGGCCGGTGCGGGTATAGGTGTTGTACGGCGTGTCGGTGGTCAGGTCGCGGCGGCGGATATTGCCGTCGTAGCTGCTGCCGATTCCATAGATCACGGTGGGGTCGGTCTGCAGCTTCATGCCCATCTGCAGGCGACGCAGGAACACCCCGGCGATCAACGGCCGCTCGCTGCCCAACGCGGTTTCCTTTTCGATGATGGAGGCCAGGATCAGCGCCTGCTCCGGCGATGCCAGCGGCAGGTCGGCAGCGCGCTGCGCCCAGGCCTGCGCCAGCGCCTTGTCCATCGCCGCATGCGCGCGCTTGAGCACATCCAGATCGCTGTCGCCGCGCTGGTACAGATAGGTTTCCGGCAGGAAGCGCCCTTCCGGATGCTGGTGGGCCACGCCGAGCCGCGCCATCAGCGCCGCATCGTCCAGGCTGCCGATGGACTGCTGCAACGGCTTGGCGGTGGCCAGGGCGGCGCGTAGCTGGCGGAAATTCCAGCCCTCCACGATCGTGAAGCGGTACTGGATGACCCGCCCCTGGCGCATGCGCGTCAGCAGCTCGCGCGGCGTTAGCGCCGGTGCCAGTGCGTATTCGCCCACCTTGAGCTTGCCGGCCGCATCCACCTGCCGCGCCAGCAGCTGCCATTCCAGATCCACGCCCTGGGTGATGCCGGCGTCGCGCAACTTGCGCAGCGTGGCCTTGAGTGAATCACCAGGTGCCACCACCACGCTGGGCGCGGTGGCCTTGGCCGGCGTGTCGGCGAACTGCAGGTAGTGCCGCCATGCCACCAGTGCGGCAATCGCCACTAGCGCCACAAGCAGCATTGCCGCGCCCAGCACGGCCAGACATCCGCGTTTGCCAGTCACCGCCACACCCACCTCGTCATTGCCCCAGCGCCGCGCAGGATACCGCGCGCCGGTGATGTCCCGTTGAAGCGCTCATGCCTGATCCAGTGCGCGCAGTACACCGCGCGCCTTGGCGCGGGTCTCGTCCAGCTCGCGCTGCGGATCCGAATCCACCACGATGCCGGCCCCGGTGCGGAACCGCACCTGGTTGCCGGCCACCTCGGCGGTGCGGATCAGGATGTTCAGGTCCATGTCGCCATCACGATTGAGCCAGCCGAACGCACCGGTGTAGGCGCCGCGCGCGGTCTGTTCGAGCTCGGCGATGATCTGCATGCAGCGCACCTTCGGGCAGCCGGTGATGGTGCCGCCGGGGAACACTGCCGCGATCACCTCGCCCGGGGTGACGCCGGCACGCAGGCGGCCGCGCACGTTGCTGACGATGTGGTGCACGTGCGCATAGCTTTCCACCGCCATCAGCTCGTCCACCTCCACCGAGCCCGGCGCGCAGATGCGGCCCAGGTCGTTGCGCTCCAGGTCGATCAGCATCACGTGCTCGGCACGCTCCTTCGGATGCCCCACCAGTTCGCGGATCCGCGCCGCATCGTCGTCGCCGGCAAAGCGCGCGCGGGTGCCGGCGATCGGGCGCGTTTGCACTGCATCGCCCTGCACCGACACCAGACGCTCGGGCGAAGAGCTGACCACCGCGCGCCCGGCCGCAGCGAATACTCCGGCAAACGGCGCGGGGTTGGCCGCGCGCAGCCGCGCATGCAGCGCCGCCGGGTCGACCGCGTCGGCGAATGTGGCCTGCCAGGCGCGCGAGATATTGGCCTGGAACACATCGCCGGCGCGCAGGTAATCCAGCACCCGCTGTACCGCGTCGGTGAACCGCTCCGGCGCGTCTTCGTCGACTGCCACCGGCCCGACCCAGGCCGGCAACGGCGGCAATGCAGCGCACGTGGCGATGTCGTCGACGATGCGCGCCAGTAAATCATCGCGGCCCGGTTCGGCCAGCGCGATGCAGCGGCCCTGCACACGATCGCGCAACACCGCTGCCGGCGCGCGCAAGGCCAGCGCGATGGGCAGGCCATCGGCGCATGTGGGCAACTGCAGGATCGGCTCGACCTGGGCGGCCAACTCGTAATCCAGCAAGATCGCCCAGCCACCACGAAAGGGCCATGGGCTGTGCGCCTCGTGTGGCACTCGCCCTGCCTGCCAGGCGGCGTCCAGCGCAGCCAGGAAGCTGCCTTCCAGCACCCTGCCCCCGCCATCGCGGGTGCGGCCATCGGCATCCAGCCGCAGGCTGTCGCCGTCGGCCAGCAACAGCACGTCCCAGCGTCCATGCTCGGTGCCGGAGGCGGTGGATTCCAGCAGCGCCGGATAGCGCTGCGGCGCCAGCCGGTGCAGCGCCAGCAAATCGATGTCCGCATGCAGTGATCGGGTGAGCGTCATCGGTCCGGAGCGGCGTGAGATACGAAAGCGCGCCGCCTTCTAAAAGGCAGCGCGCGCGATGGGTGGATCAGAACTAGGTGGAACCGACACTGTGCAGTTGGCCGCACGAACCTGCCCGCGGCGGCCAAGGACTGTTGCGCGACGCGTCGTGCGACAGCGCCGGCGCGCCGGCTCAGATGCGCTTGAACACCAGCGTGCCGTTGGTGCCGCCAAACCCGAAGCCATTGGACATCACCGCATCCACCTTGGCCTCACGCGCCACGTTCGGCACGTAATCCAGGTCGCAGCCTTCGCTAGGCTCTTCCAGGTTGATGGTCGGCGGAATGATGCCGGTGTGCAGCGCCATCACCGAGAAAATCGCCTCGGCACCGCCGGCGGCGCCGAGCAGGTGGCCGGTCATCGACTTGGTGGAACTGACCATGGTCTTGTAAGCGTGGTCGCCCAACGCGCGCTTCATCGCCAGCGTTTCGGCCAGATCGCCCAGCGGCGTGGAGGTGCCGTGCGCGTTGAGGTAGCCGATCTGCTCGGGATTGAGCTTGGCATCGCGCATGGCGGCGACCATGCTGCGCGCCGCGCCTTCGCCGTCTTCACTCGGCGCGGTCATGTGGAAGGCGTCGGAGCTGGCGCCGAAACCGACCAGCTCGGCATAGATGCGCGCGCCGCGCGCCTTGGCGTGTTCGTATTCTTCCAGCACCAGCACGCCGGCACCGTCACCCAGCACGAAGCCGTCGCGCTGTTTGTCCCACGGGCGCGAGGCAGCAGCGGGATCGTCGTTGCGGGTGGACATGGCCTTCATTGCGCAGAAGCCGCCGACCGAACTCGGCGAGGAGCCGCGCTCGGCGCCGCCGGCCAGCATCACGTCGGCATCGCCATACTGGATCATGCGCATCGCCGTGCCGATCGAGTGATTGGAGGTGGCGCAGGCCGATACCGCCGAGAACGTCGGGCCCTTCAGGCCTTTGATCAGGCTCACCTGGCCCGGCAGCATGTTGATGATGGTGCTGGGCACGTAGAACGGCGAAATCTTGCGCGCGCCGCCCTCGTGAAATTTGATGGTCTGCTCTTCGATACCGAGCAGCCCGCCGATGCCGGAGCCGAGAATGGCACCGATGCGTTCGGCATTGCTTTCATCGATCTCCAGCCCGGAGTCGTCCAGCGCCATGAACGAGGCGCCGACACCGTAGTGGATGAACGAATCCATCTTCTTGACGTCCTTGGCGGACACAAAAAGCGTGGGGTCGAAATTCTTGATTTCGCCGGCGATCTTGGTGGTGAACTGCGAGGCATCGATCTGCGTGATCGGGCCAATGCCGGAGCGCCCGTGGATGATTCCATCCCAGCTGCTGGCCAGATCATTGCCCAACGGCGACACCATGCCCATGCCGGTAACGACAACACGACGACTCATTGCAGATCTCCTCACCACGGAACGGACGGTGCTTGCGGTTAGCGGGTGACGCTTGAAAAACACAGGGCCGCATCAGCGGCCCCATGGAATGTCTGACGCAGCAGCGGCATGACGCGCGCCACCGCCATCAGGAACAACGCATCAGCTCTTGACGTGAGCCTTGACGTAGTCGATCGCCTGCTGGACCGAGGTGATCTTCTCGGCCTCTTCGTCCGGGATCTCGCACTCGAACTCTTCTTCCAGCGCCATCACCAGCTCGACGGTGTCCAGCGAGTCGGCACCCAGGTCATCGACGAACGATGCGCTGGTGGTGACTTCCTCTTCCTTGACGCCGAGTTGTTCGACGACGATTTTCTTGACGCGTTCTTCGATGGTGCTCATTGGGGATATCGCTCCAGCTGGAGTAGTGGTGGTTCGAGTTTTAGGATCCCCGCACATGGATGTGCGGTGCTCCTGTGAGGGACTCACAAAACGCCATCGCCGCTGCGATGGCCGCGTTGGATAGTGTAGTGGAAGCGCCCGGGCCTTGCATTGCAACACAAGTCCTAGCCGATCAGCCACTTAGCGCCTCCCGGCGGCGCACGCTCACGGCATGTACATACCGCCGTTGACGTGCAGGGTCTCGCCAGTGATATAGCGGGCGGCCGGGCCGGCCAGGAACGCCACCGCATTGGCGATGTCCTCCGGCGCGCCCAGATGGCCGAGCGCGATCTGCTGCAGCAACGCTGCCTTGGCCTCCTCCGGCAACGCCTTGGTCATGTCGGTATCGATGAAACCAGGCGCCACCACGTTCACGGTCACCCCGCGCGAGCCGATTTCCTTGGCCAGCGACTTGGAGAACGCGATGATGCCGGCTTTGGCCGCGGCGTAGTTGGTCTGGCCCGGATTACCGGTCACGCCAACCACCGAGGCGATATTGACGATGCGGCCCTTGCGCGCCTTCATCATGCCGCGCATCACCGCCTTGGAGGTGCGGAACACGCTGGTCAGGTTGGTGTCGATGATGGCTTGCCAGTCGTCGTCCTTCATCCGCATCAACAGATTGTCGCGGGTGATGCCGGCGTTGTTGACCAGGATCGAGATGGCCCCGAATTCCTTGCCGATCGCATCGATCAGGCCATCGACCGCGGCAGCATCGGTGACGTTGAGTTCGCGGCCGTGGCCGCCGCCGGCGGCCAGGCGCTCGCCGATGGCCGCCGCACCCGACGCCGAGGTGGCGGTGCCGATGACGGTGGCGCCCTGGGCGGCCAGGGTGTCGGCAATGGCTGCACCGATACCGCGACTGGCGCCGGTGACGAGGGCGATTTCGCCCTGCAGAGGCTTGCTCATGACTACTGTTCCTCGAAGGGGGACGTCGCGATCATCGTCGCGAACGTCGAGGGGGCCGGCATACCGCGTGCGCGCGCTGGATCAGTGCGTCCACGCTTCGAGCGCGCCAGCGTAATCGGCGGGTGTGGCCAGCGTGCGGGCGTCCAGACTCTTGTCGATGCGCTTGATCAGTCCGCTCAGCACCTTGCCGGGGCCGCATTCGGCGACGCGAGTGATGCCACGGGCGGCCAGTGCCTGCACGCAGCCGGTCCACTGCACCGGCAGGTACAACTGCTCCACCAGCGCCTGGCGGATCGCCTCGCTGCCATCGTGCACGCGCGCGTCCACGTTCTGCACCACCGGGATCTGCGGCGCCTGCCAGCTCAGCCCGGCCATCGCTTCGCCCAGCTGATTGGCCGCATCGCGCATCAGCGGGGTATGCGAAGGCACGCTCACTGCAAGCTTGACCGCCTTGCGCACGCCGCGCTCGGCCAGCAGCGCCAGCGCGCGGTCCACCGCTGCGGCATCGCCACCGATCACGATCTGGCCCGGCGAATTGAAGTTGGCCGGCACCACCACCTGGCTACCGGACGCCTCGACACAGACCTCCTGTACCACCGCATCCTCGGCACCCAGCACCGCCGCCATCGCGCCGACACCGGCCGGGGCGGCCGCCTGCATGAACTGGCCGCGCAGGCGCACCAGATGGGCGCCGTCGTGTAGCGACAAGGCACCGGACGCGACCAGGGCGGTGTATTCACCCAGGCTATGACCGGCCAGCAGCGCCGGACGTTCGCCGCGCTGCGCGTTCCACAGCCGCCACACCGCCACGCCCGCAGCCAGCAGCGCCGGCTGGGTGTACTCGGTGCGGTTGAGCATCTCTTCCGGGCCGCCCTGCGACAGCGCCCACAGATCGACACCGGCGCCATCGGAGGCCTCGACGAAGGTCTCGCGGATCTGCGGGTGCAGTTCGGCCAGTTCGGCCAGCATGCCCAGGGACTGGGAGCCCTGGCCGGGAAACACGAAAGCGAGCGTAGATTCGGTCACGCGTTGCTGCCTACAAAAATCGAGCCGGGATGATACGTGCGAAATCGCCCTGGCGTCTGTACTGCCGCGTATGCAAGGCCGCGCCAGCGCGCGCATTCGCCAGCTACAACAAGGCGTTGAGCAGGTCGATGTCCCCGTCGGCGAGCCAGTCCACGCACACCACCAGCACCAGCACGACGCCGAACGAGGTCGCTGCATGGATGGCCAGGATGGCGCGCGCCAGCGCCGCGGCAGAACGCCCCAGCCGGCCGGTGAGCTGCGCAAACCGCTGCAATCGCCCGGTCACCACATGCGCATGCGCTGCCACGGCCGGGCCGGCCGCATCGAAGGCGCCCGTCATCAACCGCTGCAGCACCTCACGGCGGCCGCGGTAGTACTTGGCCACGCCGTAGCCGAACACCAGCCAGTCGCGCGCCTGCGCCTGTGCCAGGTCCATCACTTCCAGCGGATCTTCTTCGAAATCGATGAAGCCGACCGCCTGCCCGTCGTAGGTCATGTTGCGCGGAAGCGGCTGGCCGAAATACGCACCTTCGCGGTGGGCATCGGCGATGGCGGTCACTGCCAACGCGATCAGACGATCGCGCTCGGGCGCATCGGCCTCGCGCAGGCAACTGGCGAAGGAACGGCCGTTGTCGCTGAGCACCAAGGCCGCCTGCCCGCAACCGACCACGCGCGGCACATTGACCGCCTGCGCCTGCAGTTCGCCGAGCCGGCGCGCTTCCAGGTCGCGCGCGGCATCGCCGCCACGGTGCGGCGGCGGACGCAGGGCATCCAGGCCCCAGCGGCGGGCGACGAAGTTGAGAGCGCCGAGCGAGACCGCCCGGTTGCCGCGGCGGTACTGCTTCAGCCAGACGCGCTGGCCGGCGATGACGATGGGTTCTGCCATGACGGGTCCGTCCCTGATGCTGTCAGGCGCCGCCGGCGGACGCGGCGGCGCCTGCGGAACTCAATAGCGCAACAGCGCCGAGCCCCAGGTAAATCCACCACCGAACGCTTCCAGCAATAGCAACTGCCCACGCTGCACGCGGCCCGAGCGCACCGCCTCGTCCAGTGCCAGCGGCACCGAGGCCGAGGACGTATTGCCATGGCGATCCACGGTGACCACCACCTGCTCCATCGGCAGATCCAGCCGCTTGGCGGTGGCTTCGATGATGCGCAGATTGGCCTGATGCGGGATCAACCAATCCAGATCGTGCTTGTCGTAGCCGTTGGCGGCCAGGGTCTCGTCGACCACCGAATCCAGCGCCTTGACCGCGTACTTGAACACGTCGTTGCCCTTCATCAGCAACGCGCCGCCACCATTCTTGCCTTCGCCGAAGCCCACCGACACGCCCACCGGGTCCCACAGCAGCTCTTTCTTGCTGCCGTCGGCATGCAGATGAGTGCTGAGGATGCCGGTCTCTTCGTCGGCCTTGAGGATCACCGCGCCGGCACCGTCGCCGAACAGCACGCAGGTGGTGCGGTCGGTCCAGTCGACGATGCGGGTCAGCGTTTCCGCACCCACCACCAACACGGTCTTGGCGTCGCCGCTGCGCACGAACTTGTCGGCCACGCTGAGCGCGTAGACAAAGCCCGAGCAGGCCGCGTTGACGTCCATCGCGCCGCAACCGACGTTGCCCAGCCGCGCCTGCAGCAGGCAGGCCGTGGACGGAAAGATCAGGTCGGGCGTGGTGGTGCCGATGACGATCAGGTCGATCTCGTCGGCGGTGACGCCAGCCGCTTCCATCGCCTTCAGCGAGGCGAAATACGCCAGATCGCTGGTGGTCTGGTCGTCGGCGACGATGTGACGCTCACGGATACCAGTGCGCGAGAAGATCCATTCATCGCTGGTGTCGACGATCTTCGACATGTCGTCGTTGGTCAACACCTTTTCGGGCAAATAGCTACCCGTGCCCGCGATTCTGGAATAGATCCGCTTGCTCATGCTGTTTCCTGATGCAAGAGCCGCGGTGATTGGCGGCTCCGGAAGTATCGAGGGTCACCCGCCGGCAAAACTGCGGCGGGTGCCACGGATCAATCTTCTTGGACGGCCGACGACTTGGTCGCGATCACCTTCTTGCCACGGTAGTAACCGTCGGCGGTGATGTGGTGACGCAGATGGATCTCGCCGCTGGTCGGGTCGGTCGACAGCTGCTTGGCGGTGAGGGCATCGTGCGAACGACGCTGGCCGCGACGGGACGGGGTGACACGGGATTTCTGCACAGCCATGGGATTGCTCCAACTTTAGTTCGATAACTTGTCTGTTGAGTCGAACAGCACGCTCTACGCCCGCGTCGACCTGTCTTTCCGCCCTTAACAGCGGCGGTTACTGTTTCTTCAACGCTGCCAGCGCCGCGAACGGGCTGGCCTTGTCTTGCTCTTCCTGGCTCGGCACCCACTCGGCCTCGACAGCCTCGCTTCCCGGCGCCATCGGCACCACTGGCACCGACAGCACCAGCTCGTCCTCCACCAGATCCGTCGCCCGCAGCATGCCGTCGTCGGGCACCAGCAAGGCTTCGTAATCGGGCGGCAACGCGGCCTCTTCGTCCTCGTTGCGGATCAGACCAAGACGCTGCCTGATCTGCACCGGGTACAGAAAACGCTGCAAGGTGCGCTGGCAGGCCAGCGGCAGCTCGACATCGATGCTGAGTTCCACATAGGCGACCTTGAGCAAAGCGTCCTGATCGAATTCAAGCGAATAGACACACTCGCCCTCGGTATCGACCAGACTTCCCTGCAAGCGAGTCATCGCAGATAGCGGGATGCGGCCATCGAAGCGCCTGCGCGCTGCGACCATCCGCCAAGCATCCAGCATTTCGGGTACGTTCGCGGACATAAGCCGCAGAATGTTAAAGACCCGCCGTAGCCATGTCAAATGCACCCATTCACAGATGCTGCAACCGGTGCAGGCTGGCAGACTCCCCTGCCCGCCCTTGGTCACGCCCATGATGCCACGCCTGATCCTTGCCTCCACCTCCGTCTACCGGCGCGACCTGCTCGGTCGCCTGCAACTGGAGTTCAGCACCGCCCGCCCGGAGGTCGATGAGCAGGCGCAGCCGGGCGAGAGGCCGGCGGCCCTGGCCAGCCGCCTGGCTGCCGAAAAGGCCGCTGCAGTGGCGGCCGGCGCCCCCGACGCCTGGGTAATCGGCTCAGACCAGGTCGCCGATCTGGACGGTGAAGCCCTGGGCAAACCGGGCAGCCTTGCCAGGGCGCGTGCGCAACTGGGTGCCATGTCCGGGCGCGTGGTGCGCTTCCACACCGCCGTCAGCCTGGCCGGCCCGCACGGTAGCTTCCACGCGCTGGATCTGACCGAGGTGCAGCTGCGCCCGCTGACGCCTGACGACATCGCGCGTTACCTGGCCGCCGAGCCGGCACTGGATTGCGCAGGCAGCTTCAAGTGCGAAGGCCTGGGCATCAGTCTGTTCGACGCCATTCGCACCAGCGACCCGACCGCATTGATCGGCCTGCCGCTGATCGCGCTGACGCGGCTGCTGCGGCAGGCCGGGTTCGTGCTTCCTTGATACCCGCTCCGGCCGCAGCTTCCGGCGGGACCATTGGCCTGCAGACGCAGGACAACGGCAGCAGCACCGCCCCCGGCGAAATGTCAGGCCGGCCATGCCACCAAGCCACTGCCTGGCGATGACCTGCCCTGGCCCCTGCTGATCCTTGCTACGGACGCGCCAGTTCGCAGAACTGATAGGGATAGTCGGCCTGCCCGACCTGCGAGGACAAGGTGCGGCAGCGCGCCGGATCCAACGTCAGCCCATACGCAGCAAGACGCTGCTGCGCAGCCTCGCGCACCGCGCGATCGGCGGCAGCGGTATCCAGCGCCTTGCCCTTGGGCACGGTGAGCAGGCAGCGTCCCGGCTGTCCCTCCGCCAGCCCGGCACGCAGCCCGCGCGCGATCAGCCAGCGCAGCCGCGTGCACTGCGGCTGGACATCCCAGCCCAGCTGTTGCGCCAGGTGGTTCATTCGATCGACACGCAACTGCTGCTTGTCGCGCGCCGCCCCCAACATCGCATAGAGCCGCGGCCGCTCGGCGATCAACGCACGCACGCGCTGGCGATACGGATCTGTTTCGGAGATGTTGGTGGCCACCCCGATGTAGCGTGCCTGTTGTGGCAGCAGCGGCACGCGCCAGGATTGCGGCTCATCGCCGACCAGCAACACGGTCGCGGCAGCCGCATCGCCAAGTTCCGGCTGCTCGACCCGAAAACTGTCGCGCGCCCAGGATTCGTGCCCCCAATCCTTCCATCCCACCACCGCCACCAGCGCGCACAGACCGATCAACCAGGCCGCCTTGCGCTCAGGCCGAGCGGCGAAGGCGCGTCGGCACACGATCCACAGCACCAGCGGTGCCAGCAGCTCCAGCACCACCAGGTAGCGATGAATGCTGAAGATCGCCTGCCACAGCACGTAGGCAACGCCGAAGAAGACCAGCAGCACGACACCGGAGCGATCGAGCTCACCCGCTCGCACCGGACGCCGCAACACGCTGCGCCCCACCGCGATCACGACCACCACATACAACACCGCCCAAGCTGCCTGCACCAGACCGAGATCACCGATCCGCTGTGGCTTGAACGTAAACAGCAGCGGCCAGATCAGCTGTTCGCCGAGGTTGCGCGGCAGCCAGCGCACGTCGGCAATCGACACCGGCGCCGCCAGTGGCGATTGAAAGATGCCGTTGAATTGCGGAAACAAAGGGTTACCCAGGTGGTGCCACACCTGCCAGTACCAGGGGCCAGCCACCAGCGCCACTACCAGCAACGCCGTGCTCGAGACAGTGCCGAGCGCAATCACGCGCGACCGCCCGCGCCCGCCATCGCAGAGCAGCGCCGGTGCCACCGCCAGCGCGTACAGCGCGTTGGTGAGCTTGAGCGACACCGCCAGGCCGATCAGCGCGCCGACCATGACCCATACCCGCCCAACGCGCGCACCGTTTCGCGCCCTGGCCTGCGCCCACAGCAGGGTGGCCACGGCCCCCAGCACCGGAATCGCACTGGCGGTATCGCCCATGGTGCCGCCCAGTTCGGACAGGAACACCGCACTGCACATGCCGGCCAGCGCGAGCAGCGGTGCCCACTGCGCGCGCCGGGGATGGTTCGACAGGACCCGCCACGCCACCGCCGCCACCGGAATGAAGACCAACGCGTGCAAGGCGCCCAGCAAGGCCCCCACCAGTGGCCCGGGCAGCCGCAGCATCAATCCGGCATGCAGCACATCCAGCAGCGGGCTGAAGTAGCTCTGCATCTGCGCAGGCGCCAGATCCACACCCAGGCGCTGATTGACCCACGCATCTCCGATGTAAAGGTGGTAGTTGCGCAGATCCCAGTTGGCATCCTGGCCGAGGCCAAGCGACAGCAGCGCGCCGAGCAGCATCACTGCGCAGACCGCCGCGACAACATGCCGCGGCGAATGAAAGCCGAACCGCTGGTCGGCCCAGTGCAACAGGCGCTGTCGGCGGGGAACGGACGTGGAGCGGGTCGAAGTTGCCATCAGTGCGCGTCCCTTGCATGCAACATCGCCCGCAGACTCCCCACGCCCGGTTCGGCGAGGTAGGCCAGATGCTTGGCCTCCACACGCCCGCGCGTGACCGTGTCCAGGATCAAGCCGCAGGCCAACAACAGGAAGCCCAGCAGCATCAACGCCACGCACAGGATTGCCGTGGGAAAGCGCGGCACCAGGCCTGTCTGCAGGTAGGTTTCCAGCAAGGGGATCGCCAGCACGATCGACAACGCAGCACTGAGCACGAAGCCGATCGAGAAGAACAGCAAGGGCCGTTCGGCCTTGAACAACTTGGCGATCGTGGTGAGGATGCGCCAGCCGTCGCGCCAGGTGTTCAATTTGCTCTGCGAGCCTTCCGGACGCACGCCGTAGGCGGTCTGCACCTCGGCCACCGGCATGCGCAGTTGCAGCGCATGCACGGCCAGTTCGGTTTCGGTTTCGAAACCATGCGCATGGGCCGCGAAGGATTTGACGTAGCGCCGCGAGAACACCCGGTACCCGGACAGCATGTCATCGAAGCTGCGCCCGAACAGCAGCCCCACGCAGCGGGTCAGCAGGACGTTGCCCAGCCGATGCCCCGGCCGGTACGCGGCCTGCTGCTGGTCGCGACGCGCGCCGACCACCATGTCCAGCTGTTCGTCGACGAGCTTGCGCACCAATAAGGGCGCGGCGGCGGCATCGTAGGTCGCGTCGCCATCGACCAGTACATAGATGTCGGCCTCCACATCGGCAAAGCCACGCCGCACTACATTGCCCTTGCCCTGCAGCGCGACGCGGCAGACCTGTGCGCCGGCATCGGCCGCAATCGCAGCAGTCGCGTCGCTGGAATTGTTGTCCAGCACGTGCACGACAGCGCCCGGCAGGGCCGCGGCGAAAGCGCCGACCACCTCGGCCACGGTCGCCGCCTCGTTGTGGCACGGCACCAACACGGCGACGCGGATCCCGGACGCAAGCGCGGGATGGGGAAAGACGTTATCGGTCATTGCGGGATCTAGGGTGCGGAAACGGTGACGGGTTGCTCCCACCAGTCCTCGACGCTGCCGTCGCGGCCGTGCAGGCGCAATCCCAACCAATGCGTGCCGGGTGGCCACGCCTGCGTGTCGAGCGTGGCGGAAAAGCCGACATTCGGATGCTGCGGGTCGGTAGAGATTTTCCAATACGGGCGCACGTCCAGCGCACTGCCATACTCGGCGTTCGCCACCGGGCGGCCGTCGAGCAGCAGCTCCACATCCGCCAGCCCGATGCCATCCTTGAAGGCCCAGCCGCGCACCTGCACCCGGCCGGCGACGTTCGCATCCGGCAGCGGCGTATCGATCCAGGCCATTGCCGGGGCCACGCATGGCCCGGGTACACGCTGCGCCGGCAATGCGAACAACAGGAAGCGTTGGTAGCCATGATCGGTGGAGACCACGGTCGGCGGCGGCAACGGCCCGACCATGTCGCAGATGGCGTGATAGCGCGCGAGCAGATCGCGGTAGCGCTGATCGCTGGGCGACAGCACCAGCAATCGCGGTCCCTCACGCGTGCCGTCGCTGAGCAGGCCCCACTGCTGCAGCTGCGCGCTGCGCCCGTGCTTGTCGTTCAACCCGGCGTGCAGCACCTCGATTTGCGCATTGCGCAACTGAAAACCGAGCTCGGCGCCGACCTTGAAATTCTCCGCCAGCACGCGCGTGCCCGGCGGCATCTGTGCCAGCTGGCGCTTGACCGCACGCGCCAGATCGTTCCAGCCGGCAAAATTGCGCGGGTAGTATTTTTCGCCGGCCGCATGCGCGCGAATGGCGGGCACCGACACCGCCAGGTAATACCCATACGCGCCGAGCATGCCGAGCAACGCAAGCAGCCAGGCGGCACGCCGCAGCACATGCGGCCAGCGCATCAGGATCATCGGCACCGGCACCAGCAGCGCGAGATAGCCGGGCAGCGGCCAATGAAAGCTGATGCGTTCGGCATCGCTGAAGAAGCCGAGCACGAAGATCGCCACGGTGGAGATGCCGCCCAGCAAGCCGAAGTAGCGCCATTGCGCACGTGACCCGCCGCCAGTGCGGGTGCCGGCCAGGCCCACCTTGAGCATCGCCCACGCCAATAGCGGCGTCACCGCCACCGCCTGGATCAGCAGGAACCACAGCCCGCTGATCTGGAACCGCCACGGATGCCGATCGACCAGCTGGAAGCGCAGCCCGGCCTCGTCATGGTCGGTGTTCCAGAACAACAGCGGCAGCCAGCTCACTGCGCCCACCGTCAGCGCCATCCAGATACGCGGGTCGCGCAGCACCGCGCGCCCCTGCGGAATGCACAGCAGCGCAATGCAGCCCACCCCGATCACGCCGACAAAGCGGTAGTGGCTGAGCGCCCCGATGACCAGGCCGATGGCGAGCTCCAGCGCACTGGTGGCGTCGACCTCGCGCAACAGGCGTGCGCCGGCATCCATGCACAGCACCGCGGCCAGGGCCATCGGCACGTCCGGCACCGCCAGGATGCCCAGCGTGGCCGACAGCGGCATCAGCAGCGTCAGGCTGCCCGCCTGCCACCCGAGTGTGGAGCCGAACCAGCGCGTGGCAATGTGCGCGATCAACCACGGCAGCAACGCGGCGATGGCCAGAAACGGCAGCCGCAACGCCAGTAGATGATGCCCACCGAGCTCGACACCCAGCCGCGTCAGCCAGGCGGTCATGCCCGGCAGATCCGAATACGCCGCGGCCAGATGCTGGCCTTCCTGCCAGTAGAACGCCTCGTCCACGAACAACGGCAACCGAGCAGCGATCAACAGCTTGACGGCCGTCGCCAGTGTCCACAGGATCACGAAGGTGCGATGCGCGCGTTGGTCCCCCTGCATTGCCCTGTGCACTCTTCTTTTCACCTACGGAATTGTGATGTCGACACCGCTGCGTTCCACGGAAATGCTAACCGATGCGCTGCGCCAATCGCTGCGGCGCGCGCAAGACCAGGTCAATTCGCTGCTGCTGGGCAAGGCGCAGGAGGTGCGGCTGGCGTTCGTGGCACTGCTGTCCGGGGGACATTTATTGATCGAAGACCTGCCTGGCCTGGGCAAGACCACCCTGGCCCACGCCATGGCCTCCAGCCTGGGGCTGGGTTTCCAGCGCGTGCAGTTCACCTCGGACCTGTTGCCGGCCGATGTGCTGGGCGTGTCGGTCTACGATGCCGCTTCGCGCCAGTTTCAGTTCCATCCCGGCCCGGTGTTCACCAACGTGCTGCTGGCCGATGAAATCAATCGCGCTCCGCCGCGCACGCAGAGTTCCTTGCTGGAAGCGATGGCCGAACAGCAGGTCACCCTCGATGGCGTCACGCACGCCCTGCCCGAGCCGTTCTTCGTGATCGCCACGCAGAACCCGGTGGACCTGTCGGGTACGTTTCCCCTGCCCGATTCGCAGCTGGACCGCTTCCTGCTGCGGCTGAGCCTGGGCTACCCCAGCGCCGATGCCGAACGCGCCCTGTTGTCGGGCACCGACCGGCGCGAATTGATCGCCCAGGCCGCACCGCAGCTCAGCGATACCGACGTGGTGGCTCTGCGCGCCGGGGTCAGCCAGATCCACACCAGCGATGCGTTGATCGCCTATGTACAGGCGCTGCTGCTACGCAGCCGCCAGCATGCCGGGGTGCGGGTGGGGCTGTCGCCGCGCGCCGGCATCGCGCTGCTGCGCGCTGCCAAGGCTTACGCGCTGCTGCTGGGGCGTGAGCATGTGCTGCCGGAAGACGTGCAGGCGCTATTTGTGGCCGTGGCCGGGCACCGGCTGGTGCCGGAAGCCGAATCCTCGTCCGGACCGGCGCTGGCCAAGGCGCTCCTGCACAGCGTGCCGGTGGACTGATACCGGTGCGTGCGTCATTGCGCGGCATTGGCCGCCGACTCAGCCTGCTGGCCCGTCCGCGGAGCGCGGAAGCCTTGCCGATCGTGCTGGATCGCCGCCGCATCTATGTGCTGCCGACCCGCTTCGGGCTGTTCGTCACCGCATTGTTGCTGGCGATGCTGCTGGGCGCGTTGAACTACAACAACAATCCGGCGCTGCTGCTGGCCTTGCTGCTGGCTACCGCAGGGATTGCCAGCAGCATCATGGCGCACCTGCAGTTATCGGCGCTGCGCGTGGAGGCAGTCTCGGCCGAACCGGTGGTCGCCGGCGAACCGCTGCGCATGCGGGTGTCGCTGGCCCGCCGCGACACCCGCCTGCGGCGTGGCCTGCGCCTGGATCACATGGACAACAGCGGCTTCTGTTCGCTGCTCGATCACGACAACGCCGAGGTCGACCTGCTGGTGCCCACCACCCGGCGCGGCTGGCAGGACATCGAACGCATCCGCCTGTCCAGTACCCAGCCGCTGGGGCTGGTGCGTGCGTGGTCCTGGGTGTGGCCGGAAACGCCGCTGCTGGCCTACCCCCGGCCCGAGGATCACGGCCCCACCCTGCCGGACGGCGCCGGCGCGCCCAACCAGACCCGGCTGCACGCCCAGGGCGAGGAACTGCACCAACTGCGCCCGTACCGCGCCGGCGATGCACCGCGCACGATCTCCTGGAAGCATTCGGCCCGCCGCGACACCCTGTTGGTGCGCGAATACGAGCAGCCGCTCGGCATCGAAGTGACGCTCGACTGGCGCACGCTGCACGCACTGCCCTACGAACGCCGCATCGCGCGGCTGGCACGCTGGGTCGACCTGGCCGAACGCGACGGGCGCCGCTATCGCCTGTTGCTTCCCGGCCAGCCGCCGCTGGGGCCTGCGCAAGGGCCCTCGCACCATCATCTGTGTCTGCGCGCCCTGGCACTGCTTCCCCATGACTGAGCCGGCCCTTTCCATTTCACAGGCCAGCCGTGGCTGGGTACTGGCCACCAGCTGGCTGGCGCTGGCGCCGCTGCTACTGCAGTTGCCTGGCCTGCTCGCCACCACCATCGCGGTGGCCGCCGTGCTGGTCGGGGCAGTGAGCTGGCGCGGCAGCCTGCTGGCGCCGTTGCGGCTGTTGCTGGTGATCGCGATGCTGGCGGCGGTGTACTGGCAGATCGGCATGCGCTTCGGCCGCGATACCGGCTGCGCGGTGCTGGCCGCGATGCTGGCGATCAAGGCGTCCGAACTGCGCACCCTGCGCGATGCGCGCAGCCTGCTCGGCTTTGCGCTGTTCGCTCCATTCGCCGCATTCCTGCTCGATCAAGGGCCGGCGACGATGGGCCTGGCGCTGCTGGCCGTGCTCAGCGCCCTGCTCAGCATGCAGCGGCTGGCCGACGAGGAGCACCGCACCACCACGCCCACCCTGCGCCTGCAGTTGCGCGGCATCGGCAAGCTGGTAGCCATCGGGGTACCGCTGGCGCTGACCACGTTCTGGTTGCTGCCGCGCCTGAGTTCTCCGCTATGGGGCGTGCCCGAGCGCGCACTGTCGCGGCCCGGCCTGTCGGACAACATGTCGCCGGGCGAATGGATCGACCTGATGGCCGACGACAGCCCGGCGCTGCGCGTGCAGTTCACCGGCAAGCCGCCGCCGCCGCCGCAGCGCTACTGGCGCGGGCCGGTGATGTGGGATTTCGACGGCCGCAGCTGGCAACGGGCGCGCTGGACCGGCCGCAGCCAACCGGCATCGGTCACGCCCGGCCCGCAGACCTATCGTTATCGCCTGGATTACGAGCCCACCGATCGTCGCCAGCTGGTCTCGCTGGACCTGCCGACCCAGGGCGTTGCCAATGCCGACCTCTCGCCCGACTACGAATTGTTTGCGCAGCGCCCCTTGAGTGCGCTGACCCGCTGGGAACTGCAATCGGCACCGCCGGCACGGTTCGACACCGACCTGCCCGAGCAGTTGCGCAAACGCGCGCTCGCGCTGCCGCCCGGCTTCAATCCACGCACGCTCATGCTGGCCCGGCAATGGCGCGCCGAGGCTGGCGGCAACGACGATGCCATCGTGCAACGGGCGCTGCAGTGGATCACCCGCGAATTCGCCTACACGCTGGACACACCGCTGCTGGGCCGCAACAGCGTCGACGAATTCCTGTTCCAGCAGAAGGCCGGATTCTGCGAGCACTTCAGCTCCTCGTTCGTGGTGCTGATGCGCGCCGCCGGCATCCCCGCGCGCGTGGTCACCGGATATGCCGGCGGCACCTACAACAGTTTCGGCAACTATTGGGTAGTGCGCCGCATGGATGCGCACGCCTGGACCGAGGTATGGCTGGCAGGCCGCGGCTGGGTTCGCGTGGACCCCACTGCCGCAGTGGCGCCCGAGCGCATCTACGACACGCTGGAGGATCGCCTGCAGAGCGGTGGCGGCAACGACTTCGCCCAGCTCGGCGCCTGGGCCAGCCTGGGCCAGGTCAGCGACTGGCTGCGCCGCGGCTGGAACGATCTGGTGCTGTCCTTCAATGCCGACCGCCAGCAGCGGCTGCTGCAACCGTTCGGCATCGAGCGCCTGGACCCCGCCCAGCTGGCTGCCATCTTCGGCGTGTTCGCCGTCAGTGCCCTGGCCTGGATGGGTTGGCTGCTGGCGCGCGGCGAACGCGAACGCGATCCGCTGTTGCGCGCCTGGCATCGGCTGGGCCGCCGTTACGGCAAGCTTGGCCTAGCGCGCGAACCGCACGAACCGGCCATCACCTGGGCACAACGCGTCGCCCGCACACACCCCGACACGACATTGTTGGCACTCAGCCAACGTTTCGCTGCCGCGCGATACGCTGGCGCTGATTCGGACAGCGCCTCACTTCTGAAAGACTTGCTGCAGCATCGCCCGCGAACCGGAGCTTCCTCATGAGTACCCGTTTTCTGATTCCCATTGTCGCTGTGCTCGGGCTCGCAGCCTGCGCTACCGCACCCAAGCCGCTGCAGGGCCAGTTCCCCACGGTCAGCCCGAGCGATTCCACTGCCAGCGCACAACTCGGCACCTCGGTGCGTTGGGGCGGCAAGATCATCCAGACCAAGCCCAGCCAGGGCCAGACCTGCTTCGAGCTGATTTCGCGTCCGCTCAACGCCAGCGGGCGTCCGGATCGCAATGCCGTGGATGCCAGCGATGGCCGCTTCCTGGCCTGCCGCGCAGGCTTCTACGATCCGGCAGTCTTCGAGCCCGGCCGCGAAGTCACCTTCATCGGCAAGATCGAGGGGTATGAAACCACCAAGATCGGCGAGTACGACTACAAGCTGCCCAAGGTGGCGGCCGACGTGGTCTACCTGTGGCCGGAAGTGCGCGACGTCGACGTGATTCCGGCCTACCCGTACGGCCCGTGGGGCGACCCGTGGGGTCCGCGCTGGGGTGGCGGCTGGGGCTGGGGCCGCGGCTGGTGGTAATCCACCGCTGAGCCAGCCGTGATGCAAAACGCCGCTCTTGAAGGAGCGGCGTTTTGATTTGTGCGGGTCAAACGGTCTGCATTAGCGCGTTTCTGCTGGATACTTATTCGCCATCTCGCCTATTCCGGCGCTGCGCGAGCGTAACGAGCCCTGCAGGACCTGCGACGGCGCGGCTGCCGTATGAGTGCGTACTGGGGTGCATGGCCGGGCAACCTCAGCACTGACAATCGGCCATGCCCACCCTTGGCCAGCTCCTGACGCTGGACCGCCTGTTCGGCCACATCGGTGGCAGGGTGCCGCGATCCATCAAGGCGTACCAAATCGCCCCAATGGCGCCCCGGCCAGCAGATGCAGATGGATATGGAACACCGTCTGCCCGGCATGCTCGCGACAATTCATCACGATGCGGTAGCCGTCTTGCGCCAGGCCCTGCTCACGTGCGTAAGCGGCAGCGGCGAGCGCCAACTTGCCGACCAGCAATGCCTGCTCCGGCGGCACATCGTCCAGGGTGGGAATGGCATGTTGCTTGGGAATGAATAGCACATGCACCGGTGCCTGCGGCGCGATGTCTTCAAAGCCCAGCACTTCGTCGTCTTCATAAACGATGGTGGCGGGAATTTCGCGGCGAATGATCTTGCCGAAGATAGTGTCGGTCATGGCGGGAATCGGGAATCGGGATTGGGGAATCGCGAGAGCTTACAGCCCTTGCTTCTGACGTTGCTTCTGCGATTCCCCATTCCCGACTCCCGATTCCCTGCCGTCAAAGCACCTCACTGCGCGTGCCGAAGGCATGCGACAGGGTGCCGCGGTCTACGTATTCCAGCTCGCCGCCCAGCGGCATGCCCTGGGCAAGCCGGCTTGGGCGTACCGCATGCTGGCGGGCCAGCTGTGCCAGGTAATGCGCAGTGGCTTCGCCTTCCACGGTGGCATTGGTGGCGATGATCATTTCGGTGACCTCGCCGGCGGCCAGGCGCTCGCCGAGCCGGTCCAGCCCCAGTTCGCGCGGGCCGATGCCATCCAGCGGCGACAGCCGTCCCTGCAGGATGAAGTACAGGCCGCGGTAGCCGGTGGCGTGCTCGATCGCCAGGCGGTCGGCCGGCGATTCCACGACGCACAGTTGCTGCCGATCGCGGCTGCTGCTGGCGCAGATCGCGCAGATGTCCGACTCGGTGAAGTCACGGCACTGCACGCAATGCCCGACCTTTTCCACCGCATTGCCCAATGCCGCGGCCAGACGCCGCCCACCCTCGCGCTCGCGCTCGAGCACGTGGTACGCCATGCGCTGTGCAGATTTCTGGCCCACACCCGGCAACACCCGGAAGGCCTCGATCAGTTGTTCGAGTAAGGAGGACATTGGGGTTGGGAATCGAGAATCGGGAGTTGGGAATCGCAATAGCAAAGCCATCTCGCTCTACGATTCCCGGTTCCCCACTCCCGATTCCCCGCCTCTCAGAACGGCAACTTCATGCCGGGCGGCAACTGCATGCCGGCAGTGGCCGAACCCATGCGGTCCTTGGATTCGGCATCGATCTTGTTGGAGGCGTCGTTGAAGGCGGCGGCAATCAGGTCCTCGGCCATCTCCTGGTCGGAGAGGATGCTCGGGTCGATGCGCACCTTGCGGCACTCCTTGGCGCCGGTCAGCGTCACGCTGACCATGCCGCCGCCGGCAGTGCCGGTGACTTCCAGCTTGGCCAGTTCTTCCTGGGCGCGCTGCAGGTTTTCCTGCATCTTCTGCGCCTGCTGCATCAGTTGGGCAATGTTTCCACGCATGGGTCGTTACTCGTCGTAAGGGCGGATGGAATCGGGAACCACCCGCGCGCCCTGCTGCTGGATCAGCTGCTGCACATTCGGGTCGTTCATGAAAGCGTCTTCGGCGGCGCTCTGGCGCTCGCCTTTCTGCCGGTTGGCGCGCTCGTGCAAGGTCTCGACATCGGCACTGCCGGTCTCGATGACGATGCGCGGCGTGCTGCCCAGCACTGGTGCCAGCGCCTGCGCCAGGTTGGCGATGGAGCGCTCGGAAGTCAGGTATTCAAAGCCCGGCGCCAGCGCCAGCCGCAGCACCCCATCGCGGTGACCGATAAAGGCCGCGTTGGCCGCGAGCTGCCGCGACGGACCGTTCAGGCCACTGCGGGTGACCAGGTCCAGCCACTGCTCGGCATCGGCAATGTGGCCGTCCGCCAGCAACGGCGCCGGGGTGCCGGCCGGCGCGGCGGGGGCCGGCGACGCTGCAGCCAGCGGCACGGCCACCGCGTCAGCTGCAGGGCCCGGATCTGCGGCCTCGACCGGAGGCGCCATGGCTGCTTCCGGCGCGACCACCATCGATGCTGACGGGATCGCCGGCGCAGTGGCCGATGTGGATTCGGACGCAGAAACGACGGTTGACGGCGGTGCAGGCGTTGCAGGCGTCCTTACCGGTGCATCGTCCACCGCCCAGGGCGGGGTGTCGTCGGTGCGCGCCGGCGCTGCGCCGGCAGGCGCGGCCGAGGGCGCCAGCGAGACCACCGGCGCCGCCGCAACCGCAACTGGCGGTGCGACAGCAGGCACAGATGGTGCAAATGCCGCTTCCATGGCCTGCGCCGGCTTCGTTGCAGGCATAGATGCGGCGACAGCCGGCGCAGCCGCCTGCATGCCGGCGCCCGCCGCGCGCGCGCCGCCACCAATCGCAGCTCCCCGGCCATCGTCGCTGCTGCCGGCCGGCACCGCTGCCGCCGGCCGGAAGGCCAGCATGCGCAGCACCGCCATTTCAAACCCGGCGCGCGGGCTGGGCGCCAGATACAGATCGCGGCGTCCGTTGAGCGCCATCTGGTACCACAGCTGCACCACTTCCGGGCGCAGCTGGGCGGCAAACGGAGTTGGGTCGATACCGTCGCCGACAAATGCCACCGACGGCACCAGCTGTTGCACCTGCACGCGGTGCAAGGCCTCGGCCAGCGCTTCCAGCACGCCACCCCAGTCCGGCGAGAATTCGGCCAGCGCGGCCACGACCTTGAGCAACTGCGCGCCATCGCCATCGGCCAGCGATTGCAGCATGGCGCCGACCTGGGTGCGGTCCACCGTGCCGAGCATCGTGCGCACCACATCCTCGCGCAGCGCGCCGCCGGCGTAGGCAATCGCCTGATCCAGCAGCGACAGGCCATCGCGCAGCGAACCGTCGGCCGCCTTGGACAACTGCACGATCGCCGACGGGTCCGATTCGATCTGCTCGGCGGCCAGGATGCGGGTCATCTGGCCCTGGATCTGGTCTTCGTCCAGGCGCTTGAGGTTGAACTGCAGGCAGCGCGACAGCACCGTCACCGGCAGCTTCTGCGGGTCGGTGGTGGCCAGCAGGAACTTCACATGCTCGGGCGGCTCTTCCAGCGTCTTCAGTAGCGCGTTGAAGGCCGCCTTGGAGAGCATGTGCACTTCGTCGATCAGATAGACCTTGAACTTGCCGCGCGAGGGCATGTACTGCGCGTTCTCGATCACCTCGCGCACGTCGTCCACGCCGGTGTTGGACGCGGCGTCGATCTCCAGCAGGTCGATGTAGCGGCCGGCATCGATGTCCAGGCAGGCCGGGCAGGTGCCGCACGGGTCGGCGCTGGTGCCGGTCTCGCAGTTCAGCGACTTGGCGAAGATGCGCGCAATGGTGGTCTTGCCCACCCCGCGGGTGCCGGTAAACAGAAACGCATGGTGCACGCGCCCACTGTCGAGCGCATTGCTGAGCGCGCGGACCACGTGTTCCTGGCCCACCAGTTCGGCAAAACGCTTCGGGCGCCACTTGCGGGCGAGAACGAGATAGGACATCGGGCAACCAGCTTCTTCTGAACCGATATTGTGCCATGCCGTGTCAAGCCGATCGTTCAGCGGATGTCGCCTCCGCCCGCCTTCACGCAGCTGACCGCCCCGCCCTGTCGGCCCCTCCATGGTCCGCATGCGGTGTGGCGCATGCATGCTTGTCCTTGTTAACGGCGCGCGTGACGGCTAGAATCCCGCTCCTGCCTTCGACCTGGTCGTCCGGCAGGTACGGAGAGGTGTCCGAGTGGTTGAAGGAGCACGCCTGGAAAGTGTGTAAGCGTCTAAACCGCGCTTCGGGGGTTCGAATCCCCCTCTCTCCGCCAGATATTGGAACTAAGCCCCTGATCTCAAGGGGCTTTTTTCTTTTTTGCCCGGCCTAGTATGCCATCCAGTATGCCATAGCAAGTTGGCTGCGGTTGGGGCTGTTTGGGCCGCGCCGTGCATCGCGAAGCAGCGGAAATCCATGACGGCTGCACTACCCACTGCCTTCATGCAAAACGTGCCCGTCTACGGAACATTGCCACGGCCGCTTTATTGACCTTTTGCTGACAATGGCCAGCCCCCGCTCGACAGGAATTTCCGGAGAGGTTTCTGGATCACTTGCCGAAATCCGCTCCTTATTCAATTTCCTCGTACCTGCCCAGTATGTCCCCTGAGGACGGCCATCCCGGCTGTCTCGATCGAGGACAAGCACATGCCACCCGGCACCCTTAACGAAATGGCCGCGCAGTTCATCGCGGCGTACCAGGCCATCAAAGACAAGAAGGTCACCGAGCGTCTCCTAGCGCTCGTTGGACCGCAGATCCTTTCCGCAAAGGCGGATGGCATCAGCGACAAGGAATCGATCGAGCTGATCAATTCCTTGGGCCTACGAGAAAAGTTCTACCCGGCGAAGCTCAAGGAACTGCGGGGGCGCCTGGCCAAGTCCGAAGTAGATGCTTCGGCCAACGAGGGCGATGACCCGGTAACGACCGAAGACATCCAACCACTGGCAGCCGCGCTTAGCGCTCATCGCGATGGGGCGACAGCATGAACATGCTCGCACCGTCCCACACGTTTCGAGCTCAGGACCCAAATTTCAGCATGCTCCCGCCGCTGGCCGAAGCTGCCGCGCGCGCCGTGTGCGCCAAGGTACAGGAGGCCTGCCCGAGCATGGTTCGGACACACCTGCTGTCGATCCTGTCCTCGGCAGTGGCGCCCCTCTACACGGTGATCCCTCCCAACTGGACACCCATCCCCATAGGCGTGAGCACCCTGTGCGTCGCTGATGTCGGCGGGAGCAAGAGTCCGGTACACGAGCTCCTGATCCGCCCCCTCAAGGACCATGCCAAGGAAAGCTTCGCGCGGTACGAGGCCGCAACGATCGAAGCGAACGCGGCCTCCGACGAAAAAAAATTCCACGTCAAGCTGCTGAAGGCGGAGATCGCGCGCAGCCTGCGGAAGAACGAATCAGCGCAAGAATTTCTCGTCACGCTTGCTGAACTGAACCGGACGGCTTTGGTGACCCCAAAGCATCGTCCACGCCTGGCCAGCAACCTTGATCTGGAAAGCCTAATCCACCAGCTAGATGGCGAGTATGAAGCCGTTGACTTCATCACCGACGAAGGCGAGAAGCTGCTGGGCTCCAGTCTGATGCGTCACATACCGGACATGGTCGACCTGATCGACGGCAAGACGTTGGAGTACCGACGCGAGAAGAAGAAGCATCTTTCCGCCAACCATCCGCGGGGAACGTTTGGTCTGCTTGCACAGTCCGCTGCAATCACCCCGTTCCGTCCGCGGTTCAAGCGCAACGAATACAACGAGCATAAAGCCGTCGAGCTCGGCTTCTTTTCGCGCTTCCTCGTCTGCGTTGCGCAACCATTGCCTATGGGCAACCAGTACGCCGCCGCCAACGGCGACGACGAGGCCATCTCGGACCTCAACGAGGCGCTCCGCAAGCGGTATGACTTGCATCGCGACAATCAGGAGGTAGGTGGCATTTCCCCCATCGAACTAGCATTTGCACCTGACGCGCTGGGCTACTGGGACGAGCTGTGCCGCATCACCAGACACCTAAAGTTCGGGCAGCTCATGCACATTGCAGACTTCGTCTCGAAGATGCTCAATCTGACCGCCCGCCTGGCTTCGGTCCTGCATGTCTGGGAAAGCGAAACCCACTATGTCTCGCTCTCTTGCCTCCAGCGCGCCTGGGCGCTTGTCTCCTGGCATGCCACTCAGTACGAGCTCTTGTTCGTCCCGCCGCCGCCTTTGCCTCAGCAGGAGGCAGACGTGGCGGCCATTATCGAGCACCTGAAGATCTTCCGCTTTGAAACCAACTACAAGGAGGTTCCCACGGAACCCATTGGCCTGTTGCTTGGCATTCCCAGCAATCGTCTGCGCGCCGCTCTTCTGCGCATGGAGCAGCGAGACCTGATCGAGCTGTGCGGCGGCAAGACAACGTTTATCAACTGCATGAAGATGTTCTCTCGATCACGCAACAGTACTTGGCGGTAAGCGACACAGAGAAAGAATGCCCGGCAAGCGCCGGGCCTTTTTTATGCGTGATTCGGAAAAGCCGCATGACTGCGCTCGCTCGTCAGACATCGATAGGCATCGTCTTCCAAACATCACGAGCCAACGTCACAAGCACCTCGTGCCGTTTTTCTATGGTTGAAGCATTCCACGCAGGAAACGCATCCAGTTTGGCGTTAATCCTGGAAATGGAAGTATCTTTCCCGACACCGGTCAGCGCAACCAGACTGCGGGTCAGGTAGTTGCCGCTCTTGCCGTACTCGACCTGCTTGGCCGTATAAAAGTCGTTCCCCGCGACGATGTTGATCGGCTTTTCCAGCAGGGTCAGGTTGCCAAGGCGATTCTTGTAGTCGTCGTAGAACGCGTTCGGGTTCTCTGCCGCCCAGGTTGCACGCAGTTCCGCCTTCGGGTTGTCGGGCAGGATGTGCTCGATTTCCAGCTTGGTGAAGGGCTCCAGACTGCCCGGGGTCTTCAGACCGCTGAACGCCATCTCGACGTGCTGGGTCAGCCGCGCCAGCAAGTAGCGTGTGCGGTACTGCTGCATCGAATACATCGTGAAGCGTTTGAGGGCGTCGGCCAGTTCCTGCGACTTGCCTGCCATGTTCTTCTCGAAGCGGTCGGCGACGAAAGCGTTGAGCTGCACCTTCTGCTTCACCGGATCGCTGGCCTCGGCAATTGCGCGCAGCTCGTCGGCCCATTGCGAGAAGCTGCGTTCCAGATCCTTGGTCGGCGTCTTGGTGAAGATGTAGTAGAAGAGGAAGCTCTCCAGCTGCGCGACGAAGTGGTCGAACAGTGGCTTCGGAAAGTTCGCCGCCGCCAGCAGCAAGACGTAGTGCAAGCTGAATGCACCACCGGCCAGCCGCTTGAGGCTGTCCATCGCCAAACTGGGCTTGCCGTCATTGCCCAGCCCGTTGGCAAAGGCCAGGTAGTGCTCGACGTTGCGGATCACCTTGCGAACGAACTCGAAGGGCTTGCCTTCGTAGTCACACAGTGCCGCGTTGCCCTTGGCGATGAACCAGTCGTAGATCTCGTCTTCGCGCACCACCGCATCGCCGCGTTCGTTTTTGATGACGTAGTTGGCCATCAGGAAGTAGCGCAGGAAGCGCAGCGGCTTTTCCTTCTCCTTCTCCAGCGGCTTGGTGATCTTCTTCCACTCGTCCTTGAGCTGGGTGAACTGTGTTTGCTTGACCTGCGAGAACAGCAGGTTCTTGAGCAAGTCCATCGGGTTCAGACCCACGCCGCGCTCGTTGATGGTCTCGAAAATCTTCAGCGCGCTGCTGACGTCGGTGGAGATCTGGATGAACACCACGTTGTTGGCCAGATAGCCCCAATACTTCCTCAGCTTGGCCGTGTCGTCGTAGTTGTCCTTCAGGTAGCGATACAGCGTGCTGTAGGCATTGACCAGATTCTCCAACGAGCCAAAGCTGGCGATACCCGAAGCCTGGATGCCTGCGCGCACGGCCATAGGTTCGGCGTCCAGCTCCACGAGCTTGGCCATCACTTCGCCCGCGCTCTCGTAACGCGGCTCCAGCTTCAGGGTGGTGCACACATCGCCGTCGCTGTCCACGTAGCTGGTCGAGATCAGCCCGGCAATCATCTGCCGCTGCGGTTCGCCCTGGAACAGATGCTTGAGGGCACACAGCAGCAGGAAGAAGGTGGTCAGGCGCTGCTGGCCGTCGATCACCTCGTAGTGGTTCTTCTGATCGGCCGGCGACACCAGCACGGTGCCGATGAAATATTCCCGCGTGGTGCCCGCATCGATCTGCTCGCCGATGTCCTCCAGCAGCTGATGCACTTCCTTATCCGTCCAGACGTACTCGCGCTGGTAGTCCGGGACGATGTAGAAGCACTCCCTGAAGGCTTCCTCGATGCTGTATTTGTGATTTTCTATGCGGGCCATGTGTCGTCTTCTCTAAGTCTTTCAATGCACAAAGCTGGGAACTAGCGATCGCTCAGACCAGCACTCGGAACAACTTCTTCAGGTAGGCGCTGGCACCATCCTCCATGAACAACACGTTGCGGCTTTCCAGATCGGCCTTCTTTGTCGGGTCGCCCACGTTAAGCAGGTCGGCGAACTTCGTCGGCGAGAGGACGAAGGCATTCAAGACAAGCGGTGCTTCGCCCGCCGTGGCCTGCGCCGCCAGCGTTGTTTCCAGGGTCTTCACTTCCTTGTACAGACCCAGCTTGGGATGCGACAGGTCGAGATTGCGCAGTCCCTTCGGATCGACAAAGGTCAGCCACTGCTTGCCGCTGGCATCGTCCACCAGCCACAGCAGGAAGTCAGGATAGAAGTTACCCGCCAATGCGAAGCCCAGACCCTTATCTGCACTGGCGGCATTGCGCAGCAGGTACAGACTGCGCGTGCCAATGACCTCCTTGCCTTCGCTGGAGTTGTAGAACGCCTCCAGATCTCTGACAAAAGTCGCTTCGCTCGGCGCGTCAAACGCCAGCGGACGCAGCTTCAGCGGCACTGCATCCTTGTCGTCCAATGCCAGCAGCGGGTAGTACAAATGCCGGTCGAAGCTGATGGCCACCATGTGCGGCGCGTTCCATTGGCTGGCCTCGCCGATCTTGCCGTCCGTCACCAACTTCTTCAGCACTTCCAGCTTCGCCTGATACTCCAGACCGTCGTCGCTGTTCTCGATCTCGAACTGGTACAGCTTGAGCATCGACCCGTGATCTTCATCGATGTGGGCGATGTCGTAGAACTGGCCTTCGTAGCCCGTCTTCAGGGCCTTGTAGAAACGGTCGGTGTAGTCCGTCAGCAGTCGCAGCAGGATGTATTCCTGCTTGCGGATGTCGGCGAAGGTCTTCACGTTCAGCTCCGCCGCCGGAATGAACAGCGTGTACCAGTCCTGCGCGCCCGCGCAGAAGTCGATCAGCTTCTGACGTTCCAGCCGCAAGTTGCTCCAGCTGCGCTGCAGCTTGTAATCCTGCAAGGCCAGATAGACCCGATCCCAGTTGAAAGCCGGGAACAGTGTCTGGTTCAGCTTGCCCTTGTTACGGGCTTCCGTCGTGGCGGCTGTGCCCTTGTCCTTGCTGGACAGCGCCTCGACGCGCGGGTACAGGTCGAGCACCACATGGGTTGGCTTGATCTTGCCCTGGAACTGCGCAGGAATTTCGTACAGCCACGGAAAGTGCGTGCGCTTGAACCCGAGTTTCTGGTTGTCCTTGTAGCCATCCTTCAGCGCCAGGGTCTTGAGCTTGCCCTTGGGCAGGTTGGCCCGAGTCGGGAAGTCCAGCTCCAGCACTTCATCGCTGGGCGTGATGCCTTCCTCGCGCAGGTAGTCTTTGAACGCGGCCATGTAGCTGGCGCGCACGCCGAAGATGTTCAGCGCCTCCAACTTGTCCAGATGCACGCCCTTGGGCCGGTCCTGCGGCAAGGTGCGCTTGAGCGAGAAGCCCTTGCCCTTGAGGCGCACCCCGCGTCCGAACAACTGGATGATCTGCGAGCCTTCACCCTGGCCCATGTTCAGCAGACCCATCGTGGACACGCGCCAACTGCTCCAGCCTTCCGTGAATTTGCGCGAGCCGATCAGCACGTTGAGGCGGCTGTCCTTGTTGTTCAGCGTGCCGAACAGCGCGCCGCCGAAGTCGTCGCGTTCGCTGTCGAAGGCCTCGACGTCCTCCGCCATCCCGAAGAAGCCTGCATCGTCGCCGATGTTGATGAGGCCGAAGGGCTCGGCATCGCCCACGCGCAACACCAGCTCACCCTTGCTACTCTTGATGTTGACCAATTTCAAGCGCTGGCGGGCCGGGGCATTGAACACGCGCAATAGGATGTCGGCGTACAGCTCGTCCACACGACCGCTGAAGCCCATCAAGGGTGTGAAGCGCCCGCTGAAGATGTTGTTGCCCTTGGCATCCAGAATCTGCGCTTTATCCGCAATCAGGTCGGTCAGCCAGCTCTTGATCTGCGCTTCGCTGTTCAGAAAGTCGGCGAGGAAGTTCACCACTTCCAGGATATCCGACTCCTCGCCTGACACCGTGTTGCCCACGAACACCCACAGCGGCTTTTCGATGTTGAAGTCGGCAAGCGCCGAGCAGTGCGTGCTCCACAGCCAGAGCTGCTGGTAGTAGGCCAGCAGGCAGGCGGTGAAATACTTGCGCGCGTTGTCTGCCTGCTCGTAAGCCTCGCCGCTCATGTTGAGGATCAGCGACTCCTTGCCGTAGCCGTCCTCATAGAAAAACCTGTACGAGTAGTCGAACAGGATGCACTTGGCGTAAATCTCGCGCGTAGCGGTGATGCGCGCACGGCGCGTGTCCTCGGCGGCAAGCGCAAGTTGCGCCTTCTGCCCGTCGTCCAGACTGCGCAGGCTGGTGGTGTTGAACAGCATCTTGGCGCGCTTCTTCTGGATATCTTCTTCCGCAGCCGCCACGGTCATGCCCTTGGCCACCGCCTGCCCAAAGGTGGCCGAGTACTCGAAGGCAAAACCACCTCGCACCAGCGCATCGCGCCGCGCCATCCACGCGCCCGCCGCCGTGCCCGTACCCCGGTGGCCTTCGTCCACCAGCACCAGGTTGTTACCCTCGAAGGCATCCACGGCGACGGTCTTGTCGCCCATCTCATCGCCCAGCTTGTTGATGTCGATGATTTCGATGGTGCCGCGCGCGGGTGACTGAGCCTTGTTGAAGAACTGCGAGAACCCGAAGCCGGACAGGTGCAGCTCCTCCAGATGCTGACGGCTCAACCCTTCGTTGGGCGTGAGCAGGATGATCTTGTCGGGAAAGTGATCGCGCATTTGCCCACTGCTGCCCGCCTGGAAGTAGTGGAGGTACTGCCGGATGTTGACGTGCAGCAGCAGGGTCTTGCCGCTGCCAGTGGCATTCCAGAAGGCGATCTTGTTCAGGTCGTCCGCCTCGAAGTCGCGGAACGGTTCCGCACCCGTCTCGGCGCGGTAGCGTGTCATTTCCTCGTTCAGGCCATCGAGCAAGTCTTGGCGGTGGTTGAAGTACCAGTCCAAATACAGCTCGGTGAACAGCAGCGAAAGATACTGGAAGTACTTCATCTGCAGTTCGTGGCCTTCCAGCTTATTGCGCTGGGCGGTGATGGCCTGCCAGTGGGCGACGACGTTCAAGTCGTAGCGCCGCAGGTCGGCCTCGAGGACCTTGTTGGGATCGAACAAGCCTCGAATCAGTTCGTGGAAGAACTTGGTCTGACCGTCCTCGTCAATGCCCTCGAAGCGGTCATCGCCCAAGCGCATCTTGAGTGCCGCCAGCGTGCCGCCCTGAAAGAAACCCAGCACCCAGCGGTTGAGCACCAATTCCTGATGGAAGCTGCGCTTCTTGCCGCCGCGACTGGAACCGGCTGCGCCGCTTGCGCCCGAACCGGTGGCAGGCGTCTTGCGTGGTCTTGCCATCAGATGTCCTCCACGGAGAACATGCGCTCCAGAAACTCCGGCTCGATCTGGCGCAGCTTGAGCACGCGGGTGGCACCGCCTTCCTCGGCCGTCTGCGTCAGTACGGTGGGAATGTTGTGGTCGCCGTTGATGTAGACCACGTCAAACTCGTTGTCCGCCGGGTTGATGGCTAGCTTGTCGCAGAGCTTGCTGATGCCTTCGTAGTCCAGCACACCGCAATCGCGCCACAGCACGAGGCAGGTCTCATTGCTGGGCAGGGTTCCAGTGACGGTGACGAAGCCGCGCTGCGGCTGGGCATCGATGTGCTTGACGCGCAGGCCGATCAGGAAATTGAAGGTTTCGACCAGATCGATCTTGCGCGGCTCGAACGCGCCCGCCGAATCCACGGCCACGTTGAGGGTGTAGTCGAAAGGTTTCTTGAAGTCGTCCACCGACAGCAGCGAGCCACGGCTTTCCACGTCCAGCAGGTAGTTGAGTAGGTAGTCGTCCTTGGCCTGTTGCGGCAGGGTGTTCAGCAGATCGCCCTGCGCAGAAGTACGGCGCAGTTGCAGGTTATTCAGGGTATCTTCGTAGCTTTCAAGTTTGATTGCCTTCAAGCAGTGTGAAATGCCTGACGTATGAGACTTTGGCTTGCCGTCAGACCAATCAGCCGAATACACAACCTTCTGGATTCGTGGCTTAAGGACAGTCTCGAAGTACTCGCCTTGCTCAACCAAAACGTACTTACGAGATGCATCGTCGCTTTTTCCAGATGCACGGTCTCTGCGATTCAATGAAATGGTTGCGTGTGCAGTTGTACCTGATCCTGCGAAGTAGTCCAGAACAGTGAAGCTGGCTTTCCCGAAAGACTGCATCCAGAACGATTGCTCAAGCGTTTTTACGGACTTAGGGTAATCAAAGACCCCACCAAGACCGAGGTCGTCCAAGACTGCAGTACCGTTCGTACCAGCATTGAAATCCGCGCCAATCCAATTACTGAAAAGCGTCTCTCGCTTGTCCTGATGATCGATTAGCTGCTTGACAGCCCCCCGATCAGTAATGATCAGCTCGCCGTTTGCTGCACGGTTCTTCCCTGTCTCATAAGACGATCTCCAGACGCGCTCCTCGCCACTGGTGTTGATTGGGTAGATTCTCTGAAGACCTTCCGTCGTCGGCCCCGTCGGGTACTCAGTCCCAAGCGGCGGCGGCGGCTCTGCTCCAACAATTTTTCTAGTCGTTTGATCGACAAGTAAAGCGTAGAAGCTACGCCAACGACCAACTCCCCCGCCTCGCGGCGCGCGGTAGTTGTTATCCGCAGTCCCGCTTCGCATGAACTGCCTGTCCTCAGTTTCGTCTTCCTTGGGAAATCCGAGATATTGAGGAGCTTCTTTGGGGGAGGCAACGATGTAATACTCATGCGTCCGAGAAAGACGTCCGCCCGATCCCTGTGGATGATGGTTGATTACGATTGTTGAAACATCGCAGTCAGTGAAATGCTCCCTCAAACAGGAAAAAGCATTGTTGTATTCATAATCATCAATGGCAAACCCGAACGAATACATGTCGCCGAACAGCTCCCGAGTGAACGGCAGCGTGTTAGAAATAAGTGCCAGCCAGCTTGAGTGCTCGAACTGATTCTTGTAAGCGATCTTGGAATGAACTGTGTTGTACGGCGGATCGATGTAGGTGAAGTCGATGCTTGCACGATAACGCTGCTTAGCTAGATTCAACGCCTGAAAGTTGTCACTGTTGATGATGACGCCGTCAAGGCTGTTCTCGATGTTCTCGATACTCGCCAAAAGCCGTCGCTTAAAATCGTCATCGAAGAGTGCTGTATCCACCATGCGGAACAGCCCAACCTGCAAATCCTTCACCGTCCCCCGCGCATCACCCTCCCACACGCCAAGCTGCTTCCACTGCGACCACTGCCGCTCGTTCGCCACGATCTCCGGCCACAGCGCCTCCGGCACCCGGTCCAGCGTGATGCAGTAGTGGCTGGAGATGACGAACTTCTTCTTCAACCACAGCTTTTTCTGGAAGTCCTCCAGCTGTGAGAGGAAGGCGATGAGTTCGAGAGCGATGGCGCGCAGGCACTGGATCATCCGAAGGTTTTTCTCGATGTCCGCGAACGCGCCTGCGTTCTGCACATCGTCGAGATGCATGACTTCGTTCTTGACGTAGAAGTCCAACTCGCGCCGGAGGAAGCCACCCAGATCCTTGTGGATGAAGTAGTCCGCTGTGTTTTTGGTTGTGTAGTCGCTCAGGTGCTTTTCCAGCAGGGTGCGCTGCGGGCTCTTCTCGGTCGGCGCGCGGCTGCCCAGGGCCAGCCAGCGGGCTTTGACGGCGGTGTCCGCCAGCACGGCCTCTACGGCCTTGGTGACCAGCGCCTCCTGCTTGGTACCTTTGGGCTGGGCGGCATACTCGAAGCGGATGATCAGCTCTTGATTGCCGTCACTGCCCGCTACTTCCTCAACGGGCACCAGTTCCTCTTCGTATTCGTCCCCGTTTTCATCCAGTCGGGTGACGGTCTTGGCCGCCACCAGGGCAAAGCGACGCTCCTTGTCGTTGTCCTTGCGGTTGTCCTTGGCGGTGTCGGCAGCGGCGAGGCGGAAATGCACCGTGCGGCCGTCTTCGAGCTTGAAGCTGTAGTTGCTGAAGTTCTCGCCGCTCTTGGTGTAGTACTGATCCTTGTTGGCCCAGTGCAGCATCACCTCTTCGCCAGCGTAAGGGATGGCATAGGTGTCGCCCTTGTAGCGGCGCTGGCTGATGAAGTCGCCTTGCTCGTAGTAGCGGGAGAAGAAGGCCAGTAGGTGCGAGAACACGGCGTTCTCGTGTTCGCTGCTGCCTGCGGTGGCCTCCTTCAGCTTGGCGCGGAGTTCCTGCACCTTGGGCACGGCATCGGGGCTGACGCCCAAGGCTTGGGCGTTCTTTTCGGCCTCCTGCAGTTCAGCCTGCAATTGCTGCGCGCAGGCAGCGCTGCCTGCGGAGAGGGCAGCCTGCACCTTCTCGGCCAGGCGATTTTGCAGATAGTCGTTGATCTCACCTGCGCGGGCATTGAGGATGCGGTAGATACCGAAGTCCAGTTCCGGGCGGTCAATCTGGAAAATCTCGCGCAGCTTGGCGACGAGCTCCTGGAATTTGGGATTCTGTTTGTTGGTCATGGTTTGCCCTGATCTCGGGAAGCTTGAATCGGGTTAGATCACCTGCCAGCGCACGCTGAACAGGGTCTCGTTGCTTGTTTTTTCTTGCAGGCGCCGCTGGAGCGATGCAATCAGTTCGTCGCGCTTTGCGATGATCTCGTCCTCGACGGCGAAAATTTCTTGCCGCAGGCGGCGCTGCTTGCGCTCCAGATCGGACAGTTCGCGCTGGATGCCTTCCTGTTTCTGCAAGGTGGCGGCCTTGCGGGCGTCGCGCTTCAACTGGGCGATGCGCGCCTTGGTGTTCTTCAAGGCTTCCTCTGCCGCCAGCAGCTTGTCGTCGGCCCAGCGTTCCAGCTTGTCGCGTTCTTCATCGAACAGGCGCTGGTTAGCTTCCAGCAGTTGTGCAACGGTGGCGGCGACCGCGCGCTGGCTGTTGGCCAGCAGGGCCTCAGGCACAGCGGTGCTCAGAGGAGTGGGCTTGCCTGCTGCTGGAATGGCCATCAGCTTTTCGCAGGTTTCCTGATCCAGCACCTGATTATCGTCAGTGAGGCCGGAGAACAGCAGCGCCTCGGTCGTCTCGAAGGCGGCGACTTCCAGCCGGGCCAGCGTCAACCAGCCGGACATGCCGCGCAGTCTCTCGATGACGGAAACGCGCGCGCCGTGTTTGCCGTAGTCAAGTTTCAATGTGGCGACGGGCGTGGCTGCGTTCAGGCTGGCATCAATGCTCCATTCCCCCAGCGGGTGGCTGAGGCGGTAGGCGTGCGCCAGCATGTCCGGCTGCGCCGCACCACGAATGAGCTGATAGCGGCCTGCGGCGATTCCGGTTGGCGGCGCGCCCAGAGAGAACGCGTAGGACTGCTCGTCGAAGCGCGCGCGGCCGTCCAGTGCAAAGCGGGTGACACCCCAGAACCAGCGCCCCAGCTTGTCGAGCCGCGCTTCGGCGTCTTGAAGACGCAGTTTGAGGCGGTCGTGAACGTCCTCGTCGAAGTTCTCCAGCAGTTGGGACTGGGTGTCTTTGACGCGGTCGGCGATGACTTCTTCCAGCTCCGCTTGCAGCGCGTTGAAGGCAGCTTCGATCTGCTCGGGCTGGCGGCAGGTGTCGTAGATCTGAAGGATGCGTTTCTCGAAGTCGAGGCCGCCTTCAATGCGGCCCAGCACTTCATCGCTCGCACCGAACACGCCAGAGAAAAGGTTGAATTTCTCAGTGAGCAGTTCCAGCACGCGCTGGTCAGCCTGGTTGCGAGTGTTGAGGAAGTTGATGACCACCACATCAAAGCGCTGGCCGTAACGGTGACAGCGGCCAATGCGCTGCTCGACGCGCTGCGGGTTCCACGGCAGGTCGTAATTGATGATCAGCGCGCAGAACTGCAGGTTGACACCTTCGGCAGCCGCTTCAGTGGCGATCATGATTTCCGCGCCGGTGCCGTCGTCCTTGCGGAAGTGGTCGATCAGCGCGGTGCGCCGATCGACTTGCGGCGAGCCGGTGACGCGATCCGTGCCTTTGTACTCTTCCAGCCAGCGCTGGTAGATAGCGGTGGAGTCTTCATGATTGTTGGTGCCGCTGAACAGCACCAGCTTGTCCGCCTGGCCGTTGGCGGAGAGAAAGCGGTGTAGGTACTCCTGAGTGCGCTTGGACTCTGTAAAGATGATGGCTTTGCGCGGCGCGCGCAGCTCGGCCATCTTGCTGAAGCCCAAGCCGAGCGCCTTCAGTAGCGCCTGCGCCTTGGTGTCGGTTTGCAGCGCTTGTGCGGCATCGACGAACTCGGTCAGGTCCGCGATCTCGGCGCTAATTGCTGCACGGACAGCATGAGCATCTTTCGCAGCGCCCGTCTTATCGTCTTCCGCTGGCGCAAGCGTAGGAGCTTCGGTGTCCTCGTCGGCCTCGCTGTCTTCCTCTTCCAGATAGTCCTGCTCCAGGTCGTCCTCGGCAATGAGTTGTTCAACCAGTTGGCTACCGTCTTCTTCCGTTTTGTCTGCCGTGAGCAAGCCCTGCAGGCGCTCGCGGATGGTGACCAACGTTGCTGCGACGGCGTGCGAACTGGATGCCAGCAGCTTGCGCAAGATCAGAGCCGTGAGATGGCGCTGCTGTTTAGGCAGTGCGTAAGAGTCCTCCTTTTGCAGAAATGCCGAGATGCGCTCGTACAGCGCCTGCTCACCGTCAGTGGGGTTGAACGGCTGGGTGAGGGCCTTGCGCTCGGTGTATTTGATGTACTCCAGCACGTCGCGGCGCAGTGTGCGTTTGGCGAAACTGGCAAGACGCTCACGGAGCTCGTCCAGGCCCGTCCTGCTGTTCATGAACTGCTTGCGGAAAGCCGTCTCGTCGCCGAACAGGTGCTCGTCGATCAGCGTGGACAGGCCGTACAGCTCCATCAGCGAGTTCTGCAGCGGCGTGGCGGTGAGTAGCAGCTTCTTGCGGCCTTGCAGTGCGCGCTTGAGCGCCTGCCCCGTGCGATTGCTGGCGCGGTGCGCGTTGCGCAGCTTGTGCGCTTCGTCAATGACCACCACGTCCCAGGGCACGGCACACAGCTCGGCTTCCAGCTTGGCGGCGAACTGGTAGGACATGATCACGACCGCCTTGCCAACCAACCTTTGCAGGGTGGCAAGCATGTCGCCAGCGGACTGCTTGCGCAGAGAAACGGCATCCACCACGGTAGTGGGCACGGCAAACTTGTCGTGCAGCTCCTGCGCCCACTGCTTGCGCAGGCTTGCCGGGCAGATGACCAGGAGCCGACGACGGCGCTCAGCCCAGTACTGGCAAACCACCAGCGCGGCTTCGATGGTCTTGCCCAGACCCACCTCGTCAGCTAGCAGTACACCTTCCTGCAATGGATTCCGAAGGGCGAACAGCGCCGCCTCGATCTGATGCGGGTTCAGATCGACGCTGGCATCAAACAGCGATTGGGAGAGGCGATATACGCCATCGGCGGCGTGCCGCCGCGTCAGCTCGTGGGCGTAGTACTTGGCGTGGTAGGCGGAGATCAATCCGTGCCCTCCGACATCTTGGATTGATCGGCAATCCAGCCATCAATGTCGGCCTGCCGGAAGCGCCAGCTGCCACCCACTTTGAATGCGGGGATCTGCTTGGCAGCCGCCAATCTGTAGATCGTCCGCTCTGTGACCTTCAGGTACTCGGCGACTGCCTTGATCGTCAGGATTCCGCTCTCGCTGATGTTCTCGGGCATCGAAAGGGCCATTTTACGAACAGGAAAATCAAGACAGGATAGTGCAAAATTTTCCAAACGGCGACGTAAATTCACTTAGGTGAATGAGCACTACCCCCGCTTTCGCCCAAAAAAATTTCGGCTAGCCCCAGTCTCTATTGACTTTGTGCAATCCTCGCGGAGCACTTCCAGCAACCGACTGCGACCTAGCGTTAATGCGTCACCATGGACAACGCATTTGCTTCTTCATGTGCCATCTTCTAGAGATGAAAACGCCCGGCGATCGCCGGGCGTTATGCCGTGCTGGTCGAGGACAGGAACCTCAGGGCACCATTTCTAAGACGCTTTCCCAAGCCTTCTGCTTAATTTGCGCACCTTGCCCGAACCACGCTGCTTCAAGACGGTGGTCGTCGCTGCGTGCGCTGCGGTGGTGGTCCACGAACTCCGTAACGCTATTGAGCAGGCCCCAGGCGGTGCCTCGACTGGAGGCCAGCATCGCACCACGTCCACCGCCTTCGTACAAGGCCCGGGCGTTCGCCAATGCCTGCTCGTTGATCACGGTCGCCTTGCCGTCCGCAACCGAGTAGGTCAGCACGCGACGCAACAGTCCCTCCACCGAGTCTGGATCCACTGGGCATGCGGCGAGCGCCTTCATCCTGGCGACAAAGCCATCCCAGGCCGAAACGGTGATACCGAGCTGCCGCTTGACCGCGTCTGCGTCGAAACGGCTGCGATGCGGCACCTTGATTGCACCGCTGGCACCACCCAGCGCAATCCGCAACGTGTTGTTGCAGACCACTCGCACCGATGTGAACTGTGCGGTGGTAGCGAGCGTCCCGTCACACGCCGTGGCCAGTAGCAGGTATCCGTCCACGCGGTCGCGCCCCTTGAGAACGGTGCTCTGCCCGGTCTCGCCAGTGCCCAAAACTTGCGGCCTTCCCGGAGCACGCCGGCCGTCTCAAGCTCGAAGCCGCTTTGTGCCGTCAGGTCGCGGTAGAACTCCAGGACTTCCCCCGGCTGCACTACCTTGAAGCGCTTACTGACCACGGCCAGCGGCGCCTTCGTGTCCGAGCGGTACAGCACCTTCTGCTCGGGGAAGGCGTTGATGATGCCCACATTGTTGCTGCCGGTGATGTAGCGCACATCGGACTCTTCGACCTCCCAGTCCATACCGGCCTGCTCCTTCCAGACCTCGATCGGCTGGTGGGGTGCAAGTTTGTTACCCAGGCCATGCCACGGCTTCTCGCCGGCGTAGGCCATAGATTGAACTAGGGCCTGTTAACACTAATGGCCCGAGCGATTAAACTGTCGGGCATGGAGATCACGCCAGCACAATTTTCTCTAATCGAACACTGCCTGCCGGCGCAGCGCGGCAATGTCAGCATGACCAACCTGCAAGTGGTCAACGCCATCCTTTACGTTGCCGAGTATGGCTGCAAATGGCGCGGCCTACCCAAGCGCTTTGGCAACTGGCACACGGTGTACACACGCATGAACCGTTGGGCCAAGGCGGGTGTGCTGGACCGGATGTTCGCCCAATTGCAGAAGTCCCAGATCGTGCGCATCAAAATCGAAGCAGTCTCGCTGGACTCCACCAGCGTCAAGGTCCATCCCGATGGCACGGGCGCATTAAAAAAAACGGCCCGCAGGCCGTCGGCAAGTCCCGCGGTGGATGGAACACCAAGATTCATATGGTTGCCGCAGATGCTCGAACAGCCATCACCTTTGGACTGACGCCTGGCAACGTGCATGATGCACCTGCAGGCCGCGCGTTGCTTGAACACTTGGGGCCAGTGGAGCGGCCGATTCAGTTGTTGATGGACCGTGCTTACGAAGGCAACGAAACCCGCCAGTTGGCGCTCGATCTTGGCTTCGTGCCGGTGGTCCCGCCGAAATCCAATCGGGTCGAGCCTTGGGAGTACAACCGGGAGATGTACAAGCGGCGCAACGAAGTGGAGAGACTGTTCCGTCGCTTGAAAGGCTACCGCCGGATTTTCTCGCGCTTCGAGAAGCTGGATGTCATGTTTCTTGGATTCCTCAGCTTCGTCCTAGTCGTTGATGGGCTTCGGATGTGTTAACAGGCCCTAGATAGACCAGGCGCATCCGAAGGCCTCGCCCCTGCGCCAACCAGCTCACCTGGAAATTCTCACCGGATCCCGCGTGTCGGGCTGAAAAGCGCGCGCCAAGCCAAGGGCTGACGCATGAGATGCACTAGGGACGCCGATGTAAAAGCACTCCTGCTCATCGGCACGTCCCTTGCTCATCCAGCGAAATACCGGAACCCGCCCGGGAGACCATGCCGTACCCCCGCCCACCTTCGAAGCTCCCCAGAACATGCAGAAAGATGCATGCGGGCAAGCCGCGGACCAGGCCCCCGACACTGGACCGTTCTGCCATCCGGCCGACCACGACCGGCGAGGCCGAGAACCCGAGCATGTGCTGGCTCGTCTACGACGGTCCGGCGCCAGCGCGGAAACGCCATCAATTGGGCCGGGTTGGGGCGGCAAGTTGGTTCCTCGGCAGGGGATACACCACTGGATCCGCGCTTGGCAGCAAGCGCCGGGCTGATGCCTGGGTCCAGGGGTCAATTTCCCCAACCCTTTTTCCCGTGATCGCGGTTTTCCGGTCCTTATACGCCGCCCCAGAAAACGCGCATCGTTCCGGCAGGCAGGCAAGGGGCCTGTCGCTGCACCGAGATCGCGTTATGAACCTTCGCTACAACCGTTCGACCCATACGAACCATTCGCAAAATACCGAAACGGGGGGCGTCGTGCCCCCGCCTACGCGCTCCAAGCGAGTCATCCGCAAGAAGGACCTGGCGAAGAAGCTCTCGTGCTCCGAGAGCACCATCGATAACCGCCTGAATCCGTCGAGCCGCTGGTATGACGAAACGTTCCCTCGACCCGTTCCCTTGGGTGCTGGCGGCTCGCGCAGTTCCGCTAAGGGTTGGATCGAATACGTCGTGGACGAGTGGCTGGAAAGCCGCATCTAAATTCCCCGCCACACGTAACGACCTCACTAAGTCGACGAAGCAACTCAGCACACAAAGACCCAAAGGATCTGAGGTTTTTTAGTTTCTATAAACGGAGAATCAGGCTATCGATCGCGCCTGAATTACGGTTTATATCCTATTATATTAAATTAGATTAACTAATTAATTTAATATTCAATCAATCAGCACATGACAGCGAGGAATTCACATGAACGAGATCGATAAGTCCAACTCGTACAACCAGGTAACTAACTTTGACAGTGAACTGCCTAAAGAGCAGATGACCGACCGTCTCATCACTCTCCAGCCCAAGGGCACCCAGATGCGTCCGGCAGAGCAGAACCACCACATCTTCGTACGTAAGACCAGTCAACGCTACGGATACACCTGGATCGGGCAAGAGTACGACTTCATCTGTTGGCTTCTCCGAGCGGAGAAGCTGGTTAATGCCATCGTCCAGCATGACGACCAGCCCATTGAAGTTGCGTACGATCGAAGGGGACAGCCCCGCCATCAGCTGACCAAGACCGGCAAAGCGTTCTTTAACGTCTGCAAAGGCTACAACCAAGACCGTGCGGAGTACTACAAGCACCACCGCTTCAACCCTCCACTGACCGTCATCCTGAATGTCGTCGACCAATGGTCGTCTGAGCTCCTTAACCACACGAACCGTAACGGCGACGCACTGATGAGTGAGCCACGAACGCGTGAGATTGTCGAGCGCGCGGTTGCCTCCATCCGCGCGTCATGTCGGAACCAGGCATACAAGGACCAAGTCGACAATTACAAACGCAACGAAGAAAAGAACATCGCCAGCTGCTGCGATTATCTGGCAGCCCAGTTCCAGCGGCGTTCGCAACTGCTGATTCTACGGCTCGACCTCTACTTCCGGCCGGCGTTCAAGGGCTGGGGCTACACCCGTGAAGCAGACGGGCACTACGCAAGGCTCCTGCGCGCCCTGCGGGAGAATCGAATCGTTCCCGACGTCCTGGGCTACATCAGCAAGCGTGAGGACGGGATTGATCGGGGCATCCATTTCCACGTCCTCGTCATTCTGGACGGGCACAAGCATCGCGACGCTGCTAATTTGACCCGCATGATCGGAGAAGACTGGGTCCGGCGCTGTGGCCATGGGGATTACAAGGATGGGGTGGATGTCGGCGAGACGGGCAAAAAAGATAAGGCGAGCTACTTCAACTGCTACACCCGGCTGGATCAGTACCGCTTCAACTGCCTGGGTCTGATCCATCCAACAGATGCAGACAAGCTGCGCGGCTTGCGTCTGGCAATCGAGTACATGTGCAAGGAAACTACGCAACTAAAACCCAGCCCACCTAAGTCCCACGAAGGTAACCAGGACCCCGACATCGCGAGCAGGAAGGGAATCCGCAACCTGCGCAAGGGCATCATGCCGAAGGGTCACAGCGGCCGTGGGGCGCCACGGAGCAGCGGCCTTGATACTTCAGCCGTTGATCGAGAGTTGCTGAAGAAGTGATCTCAAATCTAGCTTTCAGACGAAGGGCCGGCAAGCCGGCCCTTCGTCTTGATACGCCCCGGGAAGTGAGCCGTGATACGCCCGGTGTTTCCTGGACACCTTAATGCCATGGAAAATGGCAGATTCGGATGTGTCCATGAGCAGCAAGCGGTATACGGCGGAGTTCAAGGCGAAGGCTGCACCTGCAGCCACTTGCTCCCATGAAACACGTACAAGGCGTCCTCTTCCGTTGACGGACAGCAGTCCGGATCATCCGGCCCTTGTACAAGCAGCTTCACATGCACCGTGCCGTCTTCCACGCTCGCATTCTGAGCAGCAACTCCGAAGCCGGAAACGGACGTGGTGCCGGCCAGCTGCAGCTGGCCGGTTTCCTCGCGCTGGAAAGCCGCTAGGTAGCTACCAGCTCCGTTGCCACCGCCACCACCTTCCAGGGTGTACAAGGCCACCACTTCTGGCTTGCCATCTCCGGTCAGATCGCCCTCCACTAGTTTCCGTGCCTCCGTGTACTCGGTAGCTCCGTCGGCCTTCTTCGCCTCCTGGGCGATGGCTGCGTTGATGACCTCAGCGTCCGGCGTGATCTGGACAGCTTCCTGCGAAGGCGCTTTCTCTGCCTCGGCTTTTACGCCCTTGGCGGCATCGCACTGGATAGCTTCGGCCTCTACTCGCTTGGTACCCGCCGGAACCTTACAGCCAGCCAGATTGAGCTCGCCGGCTTTCATTACCTCATCTGCTTTGCCACACCCCGTTACGGCTAGCGCGGCTAGCAGGATCGTTGCGGACCGGTAAATCTGCTTCATCTTCATTTCCTTATCGCTTCCTGCACTGTTGTGCGGCATCGGCCAATTGATCGATGAAGTCCGGAGGCGGAGAACCCTCGGACTGAATTGCAACAATTCCTTCTTCCCCGTAATGCGCCTGCCGCTTGTCGAAAGCGCATTCGCAGACAGACTCGTTCCCTCCGCTATTCGCACAGCTGCCAATGACGTCGCTGCGCGCCTTGTCCGCCTTGCTGCTGCATGCTTCAAGCATCAGCAAGGTAGCCAGGGCGTGCACTGCGGGGGCAGCAGCCGGTCAGCAGCCGGTCAGCAGCTGATGACTCTAGGTTGCCATCTGGATGGTTGTGCGCGAACAGCCGCCAGTCGATCCTAAAAGATTGGGCCGAGCATCGACTTTTCATAGGACAGGAGCGTCTGAGAGTCGCCTTGGTCCGTTTCCACTCGGTAGCGGAAGTTGCGTTCGCGGCCTGGCTGGTAGTCGTAAGTGATGCTGGCTTCGCATTCGTAGACGTCTGTGTCCTTGTCATAACTCAGGACGCGGATTTTGGATACCTCGTAGTTGTCCGGGATTTTCCGGAAGGCCTCAACGTTAAACATGTCCATGTACTTCTTGGCTTCCGCGCTGTTCTCGTACCACGTCACGCGCTTCTCCACCGCTTTGACGATCACGTCGTGGATCAGGTCCATGGTCTTGCCATCACCACAGTCAGGCGTGCCACCGACACAACCCGACAAAAGAACAGACACCAGCACCATGCTGGCTGAGACGATTCCCTTCATTTGATTCCCCTGTGTTTGTTAGGTGACCGAGTTGGACGTAGGACGATTGGGCTAGCCCAGACATCGCCAAATGCTAATCTTAGTATGTCGAATAGTAGTATTCAAACCCAGACCATCTCGCGATGGCTCGGGCAGCTCACGAAACTCGGTTGGTCACCGTCTTTGCTGGCAACGTCCGGCGATTGAGAAAGGAGCGCGGGCTGTCGCAGGAAGACCTTGCTGAGGCAGCCGGCGTCCACAGGACCTACATCGGTATGCTCGAGCGTGGCGAGAAGAATGTGACCATCTACAACATCGAGCGCATCGCACTGGCGCTTCGGGTTCGCCCCGGGTCACTTCTCGACTGACGGCAATCCTGTGGCCGGCCCTTCAGGGCGCGGCCACTGAACGTGGAACAAGACGAGTCGATGTACGGCCTTGGCCGGGCGCGCTGTGCCGAGACCGACCCCAGAGCGGATGGTCAGCCCTACACCCATCCTCGGGTGGCCATCGAAACCGCCTGGTGGGCCGTGACCACGAAATGGTCCAGCAGCCGGATCTCCACCAACTGCAAGACGGTCTTCAACTGTATCGTGACAGCCCTGTCGGCTGCTGAGGGTTCAGTATGGCCGCTCGGGTGGTTGTGAGCCAAGATGACTGCCGCGGCGTTCAAGGCCAACGCGCGCTGGACGACGATACGCGGATGCACCTCCGCGCCCTCCACGGACCCGGAGAATAAGCGCTCTACCCCGATGAGCCGGTGCTGATTATCGAGGAAAGCAACCTCGAAGTGCTCCCGTATCTCACCGCCTAACCGCAGCCGGAAGAACGCACCGCACTTGGACACATCACCTAGTCGCGGCCCTGGTTCGCAGGCACGCTGTTCGAGGATGCGTAGCGCGCGCGCGACGATCTTGTCATCCCTTGTGCGGATGACTTCCTGTGAGGGTGCAGGCCCGCCATCACACGGGGCACATGTGCGTGTCTCGGCCTGCATCACGCCACCATCCCCATCACTTCCTCCCACGCGCGCTGCTTGATCTTGGCTCCCTGCCCAAACCAAGCCGCATCCCGGCGATGGTCGTCACTTCGAGCACGTCGATGATGATCAACATGCTCGGTGATGGCATTGAGCAGACCCCAAGCCGTTGCTCGGCTGGAAGCAAGCGTGGATCCTCGCCCATCGCCCTCATACAGCGCGCGCACTTTAGCCACTGCCTGTTCGTTGACCACCTGCGCCGCATTGGGAGTGGCGTAGGTCAACACACGGCGCAGCAGGGCATCAGCAGCGTCTGGGTCTACGGAGGATTCGCACAGTTCTTTCATTCGGTCTACGAAACCGCCCCAGGCTGAAACCGTAATGCCTAGCTGGCGCTTCACGAGTTCCGGGTCGAAGTGGCTTCGGTGCGGCACCTTGATGGCGCCACCACTGTCTCCCAAGGCAACCGCCAGGGTGTTGTTGCAGACCACCCTAATGGAGGTGAACTGAGCTGTCGTGGCCAGTGTCCCATCACAAGCGGTCGCCAGTAGAAGATAGCCGTCCACTCTGTCCCTCCCCCTAAGCACAATGCTCTGACCTGTCCTGGCCAGCGCCCAGAACTTGCGCCCCTCTCGCAGGACGCCGGCCGTCTCTAGCTCGAATCCGTTGTTCGCCGTCAGGTCCCGGTAGAACTCCAGGATCTCCCCTGGCTGGACGACTTGGAAGCGCTTCGAAACCACTGCCAGAGGCGCTTTGGTATCAGAGCGATAGAGAACCTTGTTCCCAGGAAACGCATTGATGGCTCCAATGTTCTGACTGCCAGTGATGTATCGAACCTCGGACTCCTCGATCTTCCAATCCATCCCAGCCTGTTGCTTCCATGTCTCGATAGGTTGCTGTCGAGCGAGCTGATTACCCAGCCCGTGCCAGGGCTGTTGGCCAACATAGGCCATTGATTCAAGCAAGTGCATTGTCGATTCCCAGTAGTTGAAGACATAAACGCACAAGGCCCGGACGAGCCGGGCCTTGTGAGGGATAACGTTGGTTGTGCTGATCAGTGATCGAAGAAATCGCTGCAGTTGGGGCAAGTTGCCGCCACCGTGCATTTGACGATGCCCGCCATGACGGCGGTGGCCACAACCATGATGCAGTAGATCAATTCGACCTTACTCTTCATCATTACGTGCATCCTAAGCTGGCGCTGCAATGCGGAGCGCCGGACGCGAAGCGGGGAGTATCCCGCCTCACATAGGTAATATGGGTTTCAAATAATTTTTAGTGGCAGCAGGTGAACGGTGGCCGTCAGCGGACATCGCTTACGCCTAGGGCTCCTATCGAATGGAACCGAAACGAGAAGGACTAGGACAACCACCAAAAACGTTGACGCTCCACTGATCAAATGCGGTCTAAAGGCATCACTGCGCAGCCGATGTTGTGCGCAAGTTGACCGCTCTGTACTGCCTCTGGTTGCCATAACGCGGACCGTTCTTCTCTAACGTGGCGCAAAGCCTGCCTTCGCCACAGGGCGCCAGGTCAGCGCGAGCAACCCGCTCCCAATAGTCGATAGAGGTGCGGAGCTGCACCAGCTCGCTCCGCTTCTCGTTGATGATGCCCACCGAGTAAGCCACCGCCCCCAGGCCCAAAACGCCCGCCACGAGCATCGTGGCGGATGCAATGCCCGCGCGCCGCGTGATCCGCGTCTCCAAGGATTGCTGGGCCTGCGCGTAACGTCGAGTGGCTTGCTGCAACGTCTCGTCCGCATGGGCCATCTCTTTGTTGAACCGCTTGGCGGCCGGTTCCAGCGTCTGCGTCAACGCCTGATTGGTCAGCTGCGTCAGCCTCGGCAATGCGTTGTCCAATACCCGATTGACCTTGGCATCGGCGCTGCTGGCCGCGTGCTGGAGCACCTGGAGTTGCTCGGCGACCACCTCGCGCAGCCGTTGTTCGCGCTGCTGCATGGATGCCACCAGCGTCGTCAGCACTTTGACCGTCTCCTGCAGCGAGGCGTTCGACGCGTTCAACGTCGCCATCATTTCCGCCATTGCGGCAGCGTCTTGCCTGTCCATGAGGTCTCCTAAACGTGGCTGGTCATGGAAGAGATTCTGACTAACCACCGCCCCCTCCACCACCGCCTCCTCC
>NZ_LXNG01000024.1 GCF_001642575.1 Xanthomonas floridensis
TGCCGTGGGGAAGGTGTGCCTGTAGCAGGGGCAACACCGCGCACATGCGCCGGAAACGGCCAAAAACCGCAGGCCTGAGCGTCATTGGCGCGACCGATGCGGCTTACCTCATCCTCCGATGGCGTTGTTCAGACCTTCCCTAATTCGATCTCACGCAGCTCTCGAAGCGCGACTTCCGGATCTCTATACAAAAGTTTCTTTGCCTCGTTGAGCCAGGCGCGATCCATATATGGCTCTCAACGACTCACGCCGCAGCCGGCTCCTTGACCTGCGCTTTCACGCCCAGCAGCTGCACGATGCTGCCGGCCGCGTCGCGGCCTTCGGCCACGGCGGTCACCACCAGGTCGGCGCCGCGTACGCAATCGCCGCCGGCGAACAGGCGCGGGTTGCTGGTCTGGTAGGGCAGGCGGCCGTTGCCGTCGGATGGGGCGACGATGCGGCCGTTGCTGCCGGCTTCCACGCCCTGCGCTGCCAACCAGTCCGGCAGGGTCGGCGAGAAGCCGAAGGCGATGATCACCACGTCCGCTTCCAGCAGCGATTCGCTGCCTTCCACCGGCACCGCGTTGCGGCGGCCGCTGGCGTCGGGTTCGCCGAGTCGGGTTTCGACCACGGTCACGCCGATGGCTTCGTCGTCGGCGCCGGATTCGATCGACAGCGGCTGGCGGTTGAACAAAAAGCGCACGCCTTCTTCGCGCGCGTTGGCCACCTCGCGCGCCGAGCCGGGCATGCTGGCTTCGTCGCGGCGGTAGGCGCAGGTGACCTTGGCCGCGCCCAGGCGGATGGCGCTGCGCACGCAGTCCATGCCGGTGTCGCCGCCGCCCAGCACCACCACGCGCTTGCCGGTGAGGTCGGGCAGGGCCATCTGGTCTTCCCAGCCGGCGATCGGGCGGCCGTGCGGGTCGTTGCCGCCGACGATGCGGCTGTTCTGCACCAGGAACGGCAGTGCCGGCAGCACGTTCTTCAGGTCCTGCCCGGGCAGGCCGCCATCGGTGTAGCGGTAGGCGCCGGTGCCCAGGAAGACGGCATCGTATTCGCCCAGCAGCTGCTCGATGCTGACGTCGCGGCCCACTTCCACGCCCAGGCGGAACTGCACGCCCATGCCTTCGAGGATCTCGCGGCGCTTGCCGATCACCGACTTGTCCAGCTTGAAGCTGGGGATGCCGAACTGCAGCAGGCCGCCGATCTGCTCGTAGCGGTCGTAGACCACTGCCGCGATGCCGGCGCGCACCAGACGGTCTGCGCAGGCCAGCCCTGCCGGGCCGGCACCGATCACCGCCACGCGGTGGCCGCTGGCCTGCACGTTGCCCAGGTCCGGGCGCCAGCCCATCTTGAAGGCGGTATCGACGATGTACTTTTCCACCGCGCCGATGGTGACCGCGCCGAATTCCTCCAGCGTGCAGCTACCTTCGCACAGGCGGTCCTGCGGGCACACACGCCCACACACTTCCGGCAGCGGGTTGGTGGAATGGCACAGCGCGGCGGCTTCTTCGATGCGGTTTTCCTGCACCAGCTGCAGCCACTGCGGGATCGCGTTGTGCACCGGGCATTTCCAGCTGCAATACGGGTTGCCGCAGTCCAGGCAGCGGCCGGACTGATACTGCGCGTCGGCCTTGTCGAACTTGCCGTACAACTCGCCCCAGTCACCGGACGTACGCAGCTCCACCGGAATGCGCGTGGGCATGGTCCGCGGCAGGTCGAGGAATTGGAAGGCTTGCTTGCGGCTCATAGAGAAATCCGTGGCTAATCCCCTTCTCCCGCCTGCGGGAGAAGGTGCCCCGAAGGGGCGGATGAGGGGCAGCAGGGCAGGCGCCCTCACCCCCGGCCCCTCTCCCGCGTGCGGGAGAGGGGAGCAAGACTTACGCGGCGCGCCGCAGCGACTCTGTCAGCGACTCGATGCTGGCGGCCTTGGGTTTGACCAGCCAGAACTTGCCGATGTAGTCGCGGAACTCGTCCAGGATCTGCTGCGCCCAGATGCTGCCGGTCAGCTCGCGGTGGCGGCTGATCAGGGTGTGCAGGTGCTGGCGATGGTTCTCGAAGCCCTCGGCGGAGACGCGGTGGATGTCGATCAGTTCGTGGTTGTAGCGGTCCACGAAGTCGCGTTCGATATCCAGCACGTAGGCCAGGCCGCCGGTGAAGCCGGCGCCGAAGTTCAGGCCGACCTTGCCCAGCACCAGCACCACGCCGTCGGTCATGTATTCGCAGCAGTGGTCGCCGGCGCCTTCCACCACCGCCAGCGCGCCGGAATTGCGCACCGCAAAGCGTTCGCCCGCGCGGCCAGCGGCGAACAGCTCGCCGCCAGTGGCGCCGTACAGGCAGGTGTTGCCCACGATCGGCGTGCTGCGCGCCTCGAAGCGCGCGCCACGCGGCGGACGCACCACCAGCCGGCCACCGGCCATGCCCTTGCCGACGTAGTCGTTGGCTTCGCCTTCCAGCTCCAGCTGCAGGCCACCGGCGTTGAACGCGCCGAAGCTCTGCCCGGCGGTGCCGCGGAAGCGCAGGTTCAACGGCGCATCGCTCATGCCGTGATTGCCGTGCGCCCGCGCGATGGTGCCGGACAGGCGCGCACCGATCGAGCGGTCGGTGTTGTGGATCAGGAAGCGATGGTCGCCACCGGTCTTGTGGGCGATCGCATCGGCGAGCAGGCCGTCCATCTGCGTGGCCAGGCTGTCCGGCGATTCGTACAGGCGCTGGGCGGCGCAGTGGCTGCCGTCGTAGCGCGCGTGGGTCAGCAGGCGCGAGAGGTCGACCTTGACGCCCGGGCGCGGCGAGACGTCCAGCTGCTCCAGCAGGTCGGTGCGGCCGACGATCTCGTCCAGCGAGCGCACGCCCAGGTAGGACAGCCACTGCCGCACTTCTTCGGCCAGCAGGCGGAAGAAGTGCTCCACCCGCTCTGGCAGACCGGTGAAGTAGCCCGCGCGCAGGCGCTCGTCCTGGGTGGCCACGCCGGTGGCGCAGTTGTTGAGGTGGCAGATGCGCAGGTACTTGCAGCCCAGCACGATCATCGGCGCGGTGCCGAAGCCGAAGCTGTCGGCGCCCAGCAACGCGGCCTTGACCACGTCCAGGCCGGTCTTCAGGCCGCCGTCGGTCTGCAGGATGGTGCGCGCCCGCAGGTCGTTGGCCACCAGGGCCTGGTGCGACTCGGCCACGCCCAGTTCCCACGGCACGCCGGCATAGCGGATCGAGCTGACCGGGCTGGCCCCGGTGCCGCCGTCGTGACCGGACACGGTGATCAGGTCGGCGCCGGCCTTGACCACGCCAGCGGCAATGGTGCCGACACCGGCATGCGCCACCAGCTTCACCGACACCAGCGCAGTCGGGTTGACCTGCTTGAGGTCGTAGATCAGCTGGGCCAGGTCTTCAATCGAATAGATGTCGTGGTGCGGCGGCGGGCTGATCAGGCCGATGCCGGGCTTGGCGTAGCGCAGCCGGGCGATCAGTTCGTTGACCTTGTGGCCGGGCAGCTGGCCGCCTTCGCCGGGCTTGGCGCCCTGGGCGACCTTGATCTGCAGCACCTCGGCGTTGACCAGGTATTCCGGGGTCACGCCGAAGCGGCCCGAGGCCACCTGCTTGATCTTGGAGCGCTTCTCGGTGCCGTAGCGCGCCGGGTCTTCGCCGCCTTCGCCGGAGTTGCTGCGCCCGCCCAGGCGGTTCATCGCGATGGCCAGCGCTTCGTGCGCCTCGGGCGACAACGCGCCCAGGCTGATCGCGGCGCTATCGAAACGGCGCAGCACGTCGCTGGCCGGGGCCACCTCGTCCAGCGGGGTCGGGGTGTCGGCACGCTTGAGCTGGACCAGATCGCGCAGCGTGGAGGCCGGGCGCGCATGCACCGCGTCGACGTACTTCTGCCAGTCGCCAGCATCGCCGGTGCGGGTGGCGCGCTGCAGCGTCATGACCACGTCGGGGTTGTACATGTGGTACTCGCCGCCGTGCACGTACTTGAGCAGGCCGCCCACTTCCGGCTTGAGCTGGTCGTTCCAGGCGCGTGCGGTGAGCTCGCGCGCCTCGGTATCCAGCCGTGACAGGCCCACGCCGCCGATGCGTGCGGGCGTCTCGGCAAAGCACAGCTCCACCACGTCCGGGTCCAGCCCGACGATCTCGAACAACTGCGCGCCGCGGTAGCTGGCGATGGTGCAGATGCCCATCTTGGAGATGATCTTGGACAGGCCCTTGTAGATGCCCTTGCGGTAGCGGCGGCCGATCTGCGACTGCTCGCCGCCCTTGCTCAGCTGCAGGATGCCGCGCCGGCCCAGGTCGAACAGGGTCTGGTAGGCCAGGTACGGGTACACCGCGGTGGCGCCGAAGCCGAGCAGGCAGGCCATGTGGTGCGCGTCGCGCGCGGTGCCGGTCTCGATGATCAGGTTGACGTCGCAGCGCAGGCCCACCTTGCACAGGTGGTGGTGCACCGCGCCGGTGGCCAGCAGCGCATGCGCCATCGGCCGGTCCGGGACCGGGTAACGGTCCGACAGCAACAGCATGACGGCGCCATCGCGCGCGGCCGCTTCCACTTCCTGGCAGATGCGTTCCAGGCCGGCCTTGAGGCCTTCCTCCACGCTGTAGGACAGGTCGATCAGGCGGTTGCGCTCGACGTACTGCTCCATCTTCAGCAACTGGCGCAGCTTGCGCTGGCTGAGCACCGGCGAGTTGAGGATGACGTGATTCACCGTCTCCGCGCCGGCGTGGAAGATGTTGGTCTCCTTGCCGAGCTGGGTGGTGAGCGACATCGCGATGCCTTCGCGCAGCGGGTCGATCGGCGGGTTGGTGACCTGCGCGAAGGCTTGGCGGAAGTAGTCGTACAGCGGCCGGGTCTGGCGGCTGAGCACCGCCATCGGGGTGTCGTCGCCCATCGAGCCGGTGGCTTCCTGCTCGGTCTCGGCCAGCGGACGCAGGATCTGCTCCACTTCCTCGGTGCTGAGCTGGAACAGCTTGTGGTAGCTGCGCAGGGTCTGCTCGCTGAAGGGTTCTTCCACCAGCGAGGGGTCGATCAGTTCGGTCTGCAGATAGGTCACGCCCTGCTGCAGCCATTGCTTGTACGGCGCGCGCGCACGGTTGATGCGGTCGATGGCGTCCGAGTCCAGCAGGTCGCCGCGCTTGAGGTCGATCGCCATCATCTCGCCCGGGCCGAGCTTGCCCTTGCGGGTGATGCGCTCGGCCGGCAGCTCCCACACGCCGGCCTCGGAGGCCACCAGGAAATGGCGGTCGGAGGTCAGCATCCAGCGCGCCGGGCGCAGGCCGTTGCGGTCGAGCATGCAGGCCGCGTAGCGGCCGTCGCAGGCCACGATGCCGGCCGGGCCATCCCACGGCTCGGTGTTGAGGCCGTAGAACTCGTAGAACGCGGCCAGGTCGGCGTCCTTGAACTCCAGCGACTGGGTGGCCGGCGGCACCAGGATGCGCAACGCCTGCAACAGGTCCATGCCACCGGCGATCAGCAGCTCCAGCATGTTGTCCAGGCTCTGCGAATCGGAGCCGTGCATGGAGATCACCGGATCGAACTGCGCGATATTGAAGCGCGGGGTCTGCCACACCTTGCTGCGCGCCTGCGCCCAGCGGCGGTTGCCTTCGATGGTGTTGATCTCGCCGTTGTGGGCGAGCAGGCGGAACGGATGCGCCAGCGGCCAGCGCGGCAGGGTGTTGGTGGAAAAGCGCTGGTGGAAGACAATTGCGCTGGAAGACAGGTCGCTGCGCTGCAGGTCCGGGTAGAACGTGCTCAGCTTGTCCGGCAGCACCATGCCCTTGTAGCTGATGCCGTTGGGCGAGAGCGTGGTGACATAGAAGTCCTGCACGCCCTGCAGCTGCTGCTCGGCGCGGCGGCGCGCCAGGAACAGCGCCAGGGTGAAGGCGTCTTCGGTCTGTTCGGCACCGGCATCGACAAACACCTGCTCGATGCGGGGCAACGTATCGCGCGCCAGCTGGCCGCACACGCTGTCGTCGGTGGGCACCACGCGCCAGCCACGGAACTGCACGCCGGCAGTGTGCAGCTGCGCTTCCAGTTCGGTGCGACAGCGTGCGGCATCGGCCTCGTCCAGCGGCAGGAACACCACGCCGGCCGCGTAGCGCGCGCCCAGCGCGATGCCCGCATCGCGGGCCAGCCCGCGCAGGAACGCATCGGGTTTGCGGATCAGCAACCCGCAGCCATCGCCGGTGAGCCCGTCGGCGGCCACACCGCCGCGGTGGGTCATGCGCGAAAGCGCCGCAATCGCGGTGTCCACCAGCGAACGGGAAGGCTGGTCGTCCAGCTGGGCGACCATGCCAAACCCACAGGCGTCGCGTTCGTCGCGCGCGCTGTTGTAGAGACCGTAGTCGTTGAGCCCTTGGCGAGTGCGGGGGGCCATGTCTGCCTCTTAGCGATCTTGGGAGAGCGGCGACGACGTTGCAGCGCTCGATCCGTGGAGCGTTTCGAAGAGGTCACCGGATGATCGACTAGACCACAGTTGATGCGGTGCCGCAATACACCGTTACAGCTGCAACGAGAACCGCGCAAATCCCTTGCGGCAGCTGGCTTGGCGCCGCTCCGGCGAGCGGCGCCAGGCGCTGCTCAGCCGCAGCGCACCGAGGTGACGACGTTCTTGGCATCCACTTCCAGATTCAGCCGCTCGCCGTTGAATTCCATGGTCACCATCTGGCCGGGCTTGAGCACGCGTACCGACTTGGCGCCGGCATCGCTGCGAGCCTGCTCGCCGACGGCATCGGTGATGGGCTGGCCAACCAGCGACTGCACCTGGGTGGCGTCGCAGCTGCCGATCGGCGGCGCTTCGGGGGCCGCGTCGGGTGCAGGCGCAGAGGCCTGCTCGGCCGCGTGCTGGGCCTTGGCAGCGACGGCTTCCTGCTCGTCGGGTTGTGGCTTGTTGCAGGCACTCACTGCAGCCAGCACGACCAGGGAGCAAGTCAGACGGGCAATAGGCAGGACAGCGCGCATCGATGACTCCAGCAAAGGGGGATGCCCAAGCATAAGCACAATTTGCACAACCGGCATGGCTTGCGCACACGCCGTTGTCATTGCGTTGACATGGCCTAGTCCTGCCCGGCCCAACAATCGGCCGACCACCTTCAATGTGCATGCAATGAAAGCCAAACGCGTCCTTCGCAACGCCGCCGTCGCGACCAGTCCTGCCGGCAAGCTCGCTGCTGTTACCGCCGGTGCAGCGGTGGCCACGGCTGCGGTGGCCACCGCTGCCGCCGTCGCACAGGCCAAGGCCACCGCGCGCGCGGCAGGGCTAACCTATGTCAACGACCAGCAGCCCGGCATCAGCCGGCGCAGGGCCGGCAAGAGCTTCAGCTACCGCAGTGCGGACGGGCAGCGCATTGCCGATGCCGATACCTTGCAGCGCATCCGCGCGCTGGCCATCCCACCGGCCTATACCGAGGTGTGGATCTGCGCCAAACCCAATGGCCACCTGCAGGCCACCGGGCGCGACGCGCGCCGCCGCAAGCAATACCGCTATCACGCCGACTGGGCGCAGGTGCGTGGCGAAGGCAAGTTCGAGCGGGTGATCGCCTTCGGCACGGCCCTGCCCAAGTTGCGCCGGCGCCTGCGACGCGATCTGGCACTGCCCGGCTTTCCGCGCGAGAAGGTGCTGGCCATCGTGGTCGCGCTGCTGGCCGACACCCTGGTGCGCGTGGGCAATGCCGAATATGCGCGTAGCAATCGCTCGTATGGACTCACCACGCTGCGCAACCGGCACATGGAATTTCTCAAGGGCGGCCGCGCCCGGCTGAAATTCCGCGGCAAGAGCGGGCAGGAGCACGACATCGAAGTGGACGACAAGCACTTGGTCAAACTGATCCGGCAATGCCAGCAGTTACCGGGGCAATCGCTGTTTCAATACCGCGACGACGACGGCACCCTGCAGCCGGTGGACTCGGGCGAGGTCAACGACTACCTGCGCGAGGCGATGGGCGAGGATTTCACCGCCAAGGATTTCCGCACCTGGGGCGGCACGTTGGCCGCATTGCAGCGCCTGGCCCGGCTGCCGCTGCCCGAGCGCAGCAGCGAACGTGCGCTCAAGCAGGTGCAGAACGATGTCATCCGCGAGGTGGCCGATGCCTTGGGCAATACGCCCTCGGTGTGCCGCAAGGCCTATATCGATCCCTGCGTGTTCGAGGGCTGGCGCGCCGGGCAATTGCAGGCGATGGCCAGCGGCGTGCGCGGCGAGCGGCAGTGGGAAGCGGCCACGCTGCGCTTTTTGACCGACTCGCGCAGCAAGCAACGCAAGGCCAACAAGCCAGGCAATGCGGTCACGCCCAAGCCCGGCCGCCGTCAGCGGGCGGCGTGATGCTGCGGTTCTTTACGAGAACGCGGGTGAAGTCGTTGGGAGCCACAGGCAGCTTGCCCTGAATGGCAAGCTGCTGATCCAGCGCGTGAACGCGTACGCTGAGTTACCACGCACGCAGCGTGCTGGCGGCAATCAATCATCTGCAATCTGCTTCTGGCGGCGCTGTGCCCAGGCATCGCGCACGAAGGTGTAATCGTCCGCGGCATCGCGTCGTATCGTGTCCATCGGCAACATCCGTGCGCGTCCATCGGTGAGTTGCAGGCCGATCAGGGAATTGGCAACGCGCGCATTGTTCATATAGTTGATCGGCGTCAGCTGCTGGTCGGCGACGCGACCAAAGGTATCGCGCACCGTGCCTGGCCCCAGGATCGGCATTACGAAGTAGCGCGAGTTGTCCCAGCCCCAGGCTGCGAAGGCCTGACCCACGTCTTCGCTATACCGCGGCATGCCAAAGCGCGTGGCAGGGTCGAACAGGCCAGCTACGCCAATAGTGCTGTTGACGAGGAACCGCCCCAGTGATTGCCCCGCCTTGCCAGGATGGCCTTGCAGCAACTGGCTGACCGCGGTTCCAGGTTGCCCGAAGTTGGAGAAGAGATTGCGCACGCCGGTCTTGACCGGCCTGGGCGTGACCTTGTCGTATGCCACCGCCAGTGGACGGAACACGACCCTGTCGGCACCGCGGTTGAACGCGTGAATCTTGCGGTTGTACGCCTCCCATGGGTCTCGGACAGCTGCGACGGGGTAGAGCGCCTGGGCATCGCGCTCGGGAGCGTTAGCGGGATTGACCGATGCAGACACGGCAGGGTCCGTGCGTGCTACATCTGGCGAGGCGGATGTCACATTATCGTCAGTCTCGTGACGAATGGTGCTGTCTACCGCCACCACCGGCTGATCGATCTGGTCTGGCATCGGCTGCGAGGCTGGTGGCATCACCAGTGTCGCCGTCGGTGCCGGGCCGATGGACGTCGGCACCGATGTGTGTTTTGCGGCGGGGCGGCTCGCGCAGGCCGATAGCAACAGCAGCGTGCAGGCAGCCGCCAGGTAACGGGGAATCGTCATTGCATGGTCCTTGAAGGGTGAAGTGATGCAAGGGATGGGGCGTCCGACACAACCGAAACCAGCTGCGTAACCGCTCTATGCGATCAGGCGGCACATGTATGACCACAGCAATGGGCCGGCCCACAACGCAGCGACTGCGCCGCCGGCAATGCCCGTCATCCAGCGCAGTTGCGTCAGCCGCCGGCGCCTGGCGTGGTGATGCTGCAGGTCCGGCAGGTCGTGCCATGCCTGCCGATTGCTGGTGGGCGATGGCCGCCGTGAGAGAGTGGAAGTGCGTTGGGAAAACATGCTGCGCTCCGAAGAGAGAAGGCTGCAGTCGGCCGACACTGCACCGGCATCTGGCGAGCGACCAGATGGAGGCAAGCACCGGGTTGGGGCACTGCAGCGCGGTTGCTGGAAGCGATCCTATGGATTCGCTGCGTATCGCGTTTTAAGAGTTTTTTGATCGCCCGCCACCGGTAGGTATGCGTTCACGAATCCCCTGCGACGAACGGGCGCCGGACGGCCCGATCCACGACGGCATGGACGCGATGGGTGAGGCGTGGGTGGTAGCGCTGCTGCGCCGCTGTGCGGGAGTCGCGTCAGGCGCATGGACGACGCGCAGCACTGCCGGAAATACGCTTCATTCCGATGTGCCGCCAAAACCCCAGGCCCCGATTTGCGCGCCCGGGTCAGCGCCGTGCGTGGTTCCATCGCCGTGCGTACGCACGGCCATCGATGCTGGCGCAGGGACAGGCAAAGGGCGCAATCAGCCAGGTGAACGACCTCATCACTGCAGCGGAACACCTCTACCGGCTAGACGTTCACCGACGTGGCACGTGACTTCTTGCGTATCGAAAAGAACACCACGCACTCCAGTGCGACCAGCGCTGCGGCGATCACCATGCCGGTGACCAGCGGATCGTGTCCGGTTCCGCGCAGGCAGAAGCCCACCAGCAGAAAGCACGCGTTGTAGCCGGCAATTCCAAGTGCTGCGGCCAGCAGAAAGGTCCAGAAGCGCACCCGGATCACGCCAGCCGGCAATGCCAGATAGATCCGCGCCACCGGGATCGCCTGGCCGGCCAGCGTGGCCCGGAAATCGTTGCGTCGATAAGACAGCGCAAGGCGGTCGTAAGTCGCAATGCGCAGGAACGCGAAGCGCCCATAGTTGAGCACCAGGGTGCGCACGCGATCGTTGCCGAGCGCGCGGCCGATTTCGTACCAGCTGACCGTCGCCAGCAACGATCCGGTCACGCTGATACCCCAGACCGCCAGCAGCGACGGCACCCCATCGGCAGTCATGCCGATCACCATCAGCATCAGATAGGACGGCACCACCGGGATGAATTTCTCGATGTAGGACATTGCCAGCACGCCTGGCAGGCCGAAGCTCAACACCAGCGTCAATACGTCGTTGGTCTGCATGGCGGCTAGCGCGTGCAGGTGCGGCGTTGCAGACGATAGGTCGTCGCTGGCGGAATGTTCCAATAAGTCCGCCCGATCTTGACCGCCTCCAGATCGAGCGCGTCGAGAACATGCGCCGGCACCGAGCATTTGAGGCCATAGGTAAACAGATACATGCATCCACCCGGCTTGAGATGCATGAAGGCACCACGCACGATGGCGGCCACCTGATGCGCACGCATGTTCAAGAAGCCAAGACCGCAGACCACTGCATCGACGCAGGCCCCATCGAAACGGGGTAACGCTTCCAGATCGGAAACGTCCATCTGCAACACTGTCGCGTGCGGGAAGCGGCGCGCGAGCAACGATGAGAACGTCTGGTTGTATTCGAGCAGAAACAGGTTCTTTTCGCGCACACCCTTGTCGAGCATCGACTGGGTGAATGCCCCGGTACCGGGGCCAAGTTCGAGAACACGCCCGGTACGTTCCGAGAGCTCGGAGGTGATGCTGGAGGCGAGTGCGGGCCCGGAGGGAAGGATTGCGGCAACCGAGCAGGGAGCGGCGATCCATTCGCGAAAAAAAGAAGCCATATACGAACGTGCCATCTATCCTCACAGCGTTGAAAGAGTTGAGCGCAATCTGCGGGACACAATCGCCATCCATTCGATGGTGACACGCATTCGGCACCACAACGCTAAGGCGCCAATCTGTCCGCAGTCTGTCGTTAATGCCGGACCATGGTCGGAAATTCAGCCACGCATCAGCATCGACCGCATGACGGCAATGCTGTATCGACTCGACCCTTGCGACTGCGCGAGACAACCCACGTTGCAAGTGATCGCTGGCTGACGTTGGCTGAATGCACTGCGCAACGGTGAACTGAGCACGGTCGCAGACAGGCTATCGACAGACAGCGCTGCCAGCATGCGTGGCAATCACTTCCTTCCCCGTGTTGCCGCACTGCCGCCGCGCCATGTATGGAGGCGGGGCGCGTTGCTGCCGCACAACGATCCATGAGAACACGATGAGACTTTCAGCCAGCATCGCTTCGGCGATGGCATTGCTGGTGCTGTGTGGCTGCGCCAACCTGGCGCCGCGCTACGTGCGGCCATCGCCGCACATCCCGCAACCGCAAGCGACCTCCGAAGAGCGCTTCGCGGCCAAGGCGCTGGGCGAGGTGTTCGTCAATCCGCGCTTGCGCGATACTGTGGCGCTGGCACTGGAGCGCAATCAGGACCTGGCGCTTGCAATGCTCAATGTGCAACGCGCCAGGGCCAGCTACCGGGTGCGTGATGCTGAGACGCTGCCGACAGTGACGGTGGACGGAACCGTCGCCGATGCCAGCCATCAGCAACCGCAACTTTCGGCCTCGCTCGGATTTGCCAGCTATGAGCTGGATTTCTTTGGACGGGTGAAAAATCTCAAACAAGCGGCCCTGCAGGATGTGCTGCGAAGCGACGAGGACCGACGCAGTGCCTCGCTGAGCCTGATCGCCGAAGTGGCCACTGCATGGCTGAGGCTGGACGCGGACCAGCAGCGCTTTGCGCTGGTGAGCAAGAGCGCGGGCAATCTGCAACGGGTGTACGAGTTGACGCTGGCCCGTTACAACCAGGGTGCGGTCAGTGGGCTGGAGTTGGCGCAGGCGGACACCGCGTTGGCGCAGATTGGCGCCGAGCAGGCTGGCCTGGACGCGCAACTCCAGCAGGACCGCAATGCGCTGACCCTGCTGGCCGGCGTCGAGGTGCCCGAGACGCTGTTACCCGATACCCACGCGCGTGGCGATGCAGCGCTATCGCTCAACGGTCCGTTGCCGGCCGGTGTTCCCTCCTCATTGCTGCTGCGTCGCCCCGATGTCATGGCCGCAGAGCATGCGTTGATCGGCGCCAATGCCAACATCGGCGTTGCGCGTGCGCGGTTCTTTCCCCGCATCGCCTTGACCGGCAGCTATGGCACTGCCAGCACGGCGTTGTCCACGCTGCTTGGCGCAGGTAGCTGGAACATCGCCAGCGCCGCCGCGTTGCCGCTGTTCGATCACGGCGCCAACCGCGCCAATCTGAAGGTGACCGAGCTCGATACTCAGATAGCCCAGGCGCAGTATCAGAAGACACTGCAGACCGCGTTTCGCGATGTGGCCGATGCGTTGGCCATCGGTCGCAGTATTGCCGGGCGACTGCAGGCACAGACGCAACTGATCGATGCCGCCAGCAAGCAGGCGCGCATCGCCGCCGCCAGATACGAGCGCGGACAGACCGGGTTGGTGGACCTGTTGAATGCGCAGCGAGCGTTGTATGCGGCGCAGCAGGGCGGACTGGACACCACGCTGCTGCGCGACAGCAACCTGGTGACCGCCTATCGCGTGCTGGGTGGCGAATGGATGCAGGTACCCACGCCGGGAGGTAGCACGCCGTGAGCCGCTCGATGCCGTGGTTGCAGCGCCTGGGGCGCTACCGTTGGTGGTTGATCGTTGCTGCATTGCTGTTGGTGGGCTGGCTGGTAAAGGTGCAGTTCCTTACGCCACCGAGCGCACCGCAGGTGGCCAGCTCGGCAGTGGTGCTTGGGGATATCGAAGAGACGGTGCTGGCGACCGGCAAAATCAACGCCTCGCAGTTGGTGAGCGTTGGCGCGCAGGTCACCGGCCAGGTGGTGGCACTGCACGTCAAACTCGGAGACTCGGTCAAGAAAGGGCAGCCGATCGCCGAGATCGACGCGTTGCCGCAGCAGAACGCGCTGCGCACCGCGCAGGCGCAAGTGCGCAGCGCGGACGCCAGGTTGACCGCACGGTTGGCGAGCCTGCGTCAGGCCATCCTGGCAGACCGTCGCCAGCGTGCATTGATGGCCGACGATGCGGTGGCCAGGGTCGACGCCGAGGCGGCGGAAGCTGCACTGGCGACGGTGCGTGCGGATATCGAGGCATTACGCGCGGAGCGCGAGCAAGCCACGATTGCGGCAAGCACTGCCGAACTCAATCTGAGCTACACCCGCGTGGTGGCGCCGATGGATGGCGAGGTGGTGGCCATCGTCACCGAGCAGGGGCAGACGGTGAACGCCAACCAGAGCGCACCGACCATCATCAAGCTCGCACGTCTGGACACCATGACGGTCAAGGCGCAGATCTCCGAAGCCGATGTCACCCGGGTGTCGGCCGGGATGGGGGTCTATTTCACCCTGCTGGGCGACTCCGATACCCGCTATCGGGCGGTGCTGTCTGCGCTGGAGCCTGGCCCGACCACGATCACCAGCGATGCCACCGGCGTATCGACAGGCCAGGCAACCAGCGCCGGTAACAACGCGGTGTACTTCAATGGCATCTTCGATGTGCCCAATCCGCAGCGCATCCTGCGCATCGACATGACTGCGCAGACCACGATCGTGCTGGCGCGCGCTCGCGCTGCACGCCTGATCCCCAGTGGTGCGCTGGGCGAGCGGACTGCCGATGGGAGCTACGTGGTCCATGTGCTGACCGCCAGTGGTGAGCGGCAGGTGCGGCGCATTCGTGTGGGGCTCAATAACCGCATCAACGCGCAGGTGATCGCAGGCCTTGAACTGGGCGAGAAGGTGATCACCAGCGACCTCGATACGCCTGTGCAGACGCCTTGATGCGTCGCCGTACCGGAACGGGCAGGCGCGCATCTAACGCCTGTCCCCGATCATCCACTGGAGCCTGAGTCATGCCCGCACTGTTGCAGGTGAGCGCGCTTTGCAAGGAGTTTCCATCCGCCGACGGCAGCGTTGCGATCCTGCGCGATGTCACGTTGCGCATCCATGCCGGGGAGATGGTCGCCATCATGGGTCCATCGGGCTCGGGCAAATCCACCCTGATGAACATCCTGGGCTGCCTGGATCGCCCGACGCGCGGGAGCTACGAAGTCGCCGGGCAGGATATCGGTCAACTCGATCCGGACAGCCTGGCGCGTTTGCGGCGTGCCCATTTCGGCTTCATTTTCCAGCGCTATCAGTTGCTGGGGGAGCTGGACGCGATCGGCAATGTCGAGATTCCTGCGATCTACAACGGTACCGCGGCCGATGCACGCCGTGCGCGCGCGCAGGCGTTGCTGGAGCGCCTGGGGCTGGGGACACGGCTACACCACCGGCCCGGCCAGCTGTCCGGTGGGCAGCAGCAACGCGTGTCGATCGCCCGCGCGCTAATGAACGGCGGCGAAGTCATTCTGGCCGACGAGCCCACCGGAGCGCTGGATCAAGCCAGCGGCAAGGAGGTCATGGCGATATTGCAGGAGCTGCATGCGGCAGGTCACACCATCATCCTGGTCACGCACGACCCGGAGGTGGCGCACGCGCAACGCGTCATCGAGATCCGCGATGGACGGATCGTGGCCGACCGCCAGCTGCGCCCGGCGAGCCCTGGCGCCGCGATCAAGGACGCGCTGGTCGCCGACAGGGCGGGGCGCCTGGCGGACCTGCTGGGACGCTTTGGCGAAGCCGCCCAGATGGCGCTACGTTCGATATTCAACCACCGTCTGCGTACCTTGCTGACCATGCTGGGCATCATTATCGGTATTTCGTCGGTGGTGTCGGTGGTCGCGCTTGGCGAAGGTTCGCGGCGCTCGATCCTGTCCGACATCGATGCGCTGGGCACCAATACGATCGAGGTCATGCCCGGGACCAGCCTCGGCGATCGTGATGCCGACGCGGTGCGGACGTTGAGCGCCGACGATGCCGCCGCGATCGCCGGCCTGGAGTACGTGGACAGCGCCACGCCCTCGATCTCCACCAGCGCCGGCCTGCGCTATGGGCGCCACGATGTCGCAGCCAGCATCACCGGTGTCGGCGACCAGTTTTTCAGGGTACGTGGGTATACGTTCGCGCAGGGCCGTGGCTTCGACGCACACGCCATCCGGGCCAGGGCGCCGGAGGCGGTCATCGACCAGGCTACGGCACGTGCGCTGTTTCCAGGTAGCGTATCGGCGTTAGGCAAGGTGATTCTGGTGGGATCGGTACCGTTGCGGATCGTCGGCGTTGCCGCCAGGCCGACCGCAGCGTTTGCCGGCGACAGTTCGCTCAATGTGTGGCTGCCCTACACCACGGCGATGGCGCGTGTATCCGGTGATACGCGTGTGCGTAGCCTGACGGTGCGCGTGTCCGCGCAGGTGCCAAGCGAGGTAGCCGAGCGTGGTATCGACGCGCTGTTGCTGCAACGGCACGGGCGCCGGGATTTTTTCCTGTCCAATTCCGACAGGGTACGCAAGACCGTCGAACAGACCACGCGCACCATCACCTTGCTGATCTCCTCCATTGCGCTGATCTCGTTGCTGGTCGGCGGCATCGGGGTGATGAACATCATGCTGGTGTCGGTCACCGAGCGGATTCAGGAGATTGGCGTGCGGATGGCGGTAGGCGCGCGTCAGTCCGACATCCTGCGCCAGTTCCTGATCGAAGCGACGCTGGTGTGCCTGGTCGGCGGCACCCTGGGCGTGGCGCTGGCCCTGGGGACGGGCGTGCTCGTTGGTTGGTTGAGTCCGAGTTTCGGAATGGTGTTCTCGCAGTGGTCGATCATCGGTGCGTTCAGCGTGTCTACGGCGATCGGCGTGGTGTTCGGCTTCCTGCCGGCACGGCGTGCGGCACGCCTGGATCCGATCAAGGCGTTGGCGCGCAACTGATATGCGGTGACGCGGACGAAGACGGTCCGCCGCGGCCGTCATCCACGCCAGACAGCGCAGGGCTGCTGGCGCTACGCCGGCGTTGCAAACACAAGTCGGAAGCAGGCGCCTGCGGCGCTATCCGGGACCAGCAGGACGCTGCCGCCGTGGTGACGCATGATGGTTTGCACCAGATCCAGTCCCAGGCCCGCGCCACGGCCGTCCTTGCTGTCGCGATGAAACGCCTCGAAGATGCGTTCGCGCTCGGAATCCTTGACCCCGCGTCCTTCGTCGGCCACATCCACCGTGCCTGCTGCCGAAACCCGGATCGTGATCGTTCCCTGACGTCCGCCATAGCTGATCGCATTCTGGATCAGGTTGGTGAGCGCACGCTCGATGGACACCTCATCGCCCTCCACGTGCACCACCGCAGCATCGGTCTCGAAGGCCACCTCGTAGCCTGCTGCAAATGCCAGCGGTGCCAGGTCGAGCACCACCCGTTCTGCGATCGCAGCCAGGTTCAGACGCGAAAACACCATGGTTCCGGAATCGAGCCGCTGGATGTCCAGCAGCTGCCCGGTCAGTGCGCCGAGCCGCACGGCATCTTCCATCAGCCGCGTCCGCAAGGGGCCGGGCGGCAGCGCAGACAGGCGCGTGGTCAGAATCGCCACCGGTGTGCGCAGCTCGTGCGCGGCATCGGCGATGAATCGCTTGTGCTTGACCAGGGCGGTATCCAGACGCGCCAACGCGTCATTGATGGCCTGCATGAACGGCGCCACTTCGGCCGGTACCTCGTCAACGCCCAGGCGCATGCCGGTGCGATGGAAGTCGATCGATCCGGCCTCTTGCGCGGCCTTGTCCAATCCCTTGAGGCCGCGCTTCACCGCAAACGGCATCACCAGCATGATGGACACCGAGACCAGCGCGACGATCAACAGGGTTTGCCACAGCACCGGCAAGGCCAGCCGCAGCAGTTCCCAGGGACTCACCGGGCCGTTGGCCCAGAACGCGATCTGCACCTGCCCGGCATCGGACTCCACCCAGGCCACGCTTGCGCGCATGTCCGTGGTGCTGGCCCCGCCGACATCGAAGCTTGCCGACTCCACCAACGGCAACGCCGACAGCGCCGGCCGGATGCCCGCCGGCGGCGTCCCCTCCGCAATGCGCTGGCCGTGTTTGTCGGTGACGATGAACCACAGCGTGCTCGACTTGGCGCGCAACTCGGACATGTCTGCACTGGTGCGCATGTACAGCTGGCCCGCGCGGTCGCGCGCAACCGCTTGCGTGAGCGTGTCCAGGGCCTGCAACTCGTAGGCCAGGTTGCCGTTGGGAACCTCCATCGTGGCCTGGACGACCAGGACGATGATGACCATCCCGGCCAGCGAAATCATCGCGGTCTGCGCGGCGGCCAGGCCACGCACCAGACGCCATCGCAACGACGGTGGCTTGCCGGTCATGCGCTCACACTCAACATGTAGCCCACGCCGCGCACCACGTTGATCGCAAGCGCGCTTTCCGCATCGGACAGCTTGCGGCGCAACCGGGAAACGTGGGTGTCCAGCGCATTCGGCTGCACGTCGTCGTCCATCGAAAACACCGCCTGCATCAGCGTGCCGCGCGGCACCATGCGGCCGACGCGCTTGAGCAAGGTTTCGAGCACCAGCAACTCCCGGCGTTTGAGATCCAGCGCCTGGCTGCCGATGGTGGCAGTGCGATTGACGAAGTCGTAGGACAGGTTGCCGGCGGTGACGATATCGGTCTGCAAATGCGCGGGCCGGCGGGCCAGCGCGCGCAGCCGGGCCATCAGTTCTTCCACCGCGAAGGGCTTGGCAAGGTAATCGTCTGCGCCGATTTCCAGGCCGACCACGCGCTCGGACAACTCGGCCAGTGCGGTGAGCACCAGCACGGGCGTGACATTGCCTTGCTCGCGCAGGGTCTTGAGAAACCGCAAGCCATCGCCGTCGGGCAACTGCCGATCAAGAATCATCACGTCGAACGCGCCCAGTTCGGCCGCGCGGGCTGCAGCGGCCAAGGTCGGAGCGTGATCGACGATCATGTCGTACGTTGCCAGGACGTCGCGGATGGCGGATGCCATCTCGGGCTCGTCCTCAACCAAAAGCACCTTCATGGTGACGCTCCTGCCCCGGTGGATCGGTCCTTCTACGCCTGCGACCTGTCGTGAACATGTCTGCGGCACGCGGCCCAGCCTACCGCAGGACCCGGCACTTGCAGCAGGCGGCCACCCTGGCGGACCCAAGCGCAAGGTGCTGCAGCGATCGACCGCTGTGGCGGGCGGCGTTCGCATGGCCGCTTGCGGACGGCCGCGTCGGCACCGCAAGCGCGGTCGCCCTCGAGCGACCGCGACAGACACCGACAGACACCGACAGACCCATGGCCAGGACGCAGCCGGCTGGCCCGCGGGGCTGCTCACTCCACCCGCACTGGCCTGCCGCTTAATGCAGAATTAAACCCACTCCAGGATGCTCTGGCCCTCTATTGCCCACCGACCAGCACCCCATGAAGCTGCTCCTTGTCGAAGACGACACCATGCTCGGCGACACCATCTGCGATGGCGCACAGCAGGGCGGGTGGGAGGTGGACCATGTCGCCAATGCCGCTGCGGCGAAGGTGGCGCTGGTCGATCATGCGTATGCGGCGGTGTTGCTCGATCTCGGTCTTCCCGGCGAATCGGGGCTGTCGGTGCTGCGCGGCATGCGCAGCCGGTGCGACCCCACCCCGGTGTTGATCCTGACCGCGCGTGGGCAGCTGAGCGAGCGCATCATCGGTCTGGATGCCGGTGCCGACGATTACCTGGTCAAACCGTTCCAGTTCGACGAGTTGTGGGCGCGCGTGCGCTCGGTCATCCGCCGCAGTCAGGGCAGCGTGGTGCCGGTCTTCAGCTTCGGCGACGTGAAGGTGGATCGTAGTCGCCGCGCGGTGAGCAAGGCTGGCGTCGATGTGGTGTTGAGCGCACACGAATACCGCACCTTGCTGGCGTTGATCGAACGCCCCGGCCATGTGCTGACCCGCGACCGCCTGCAGGATCTGGTGTACGGGCCGTCCAGCGAGCTGGAGAGCAATACCATCGCGGTGTTCATCCATCAGTTGCGCCGCAAGCTGGGCGAGGACCTGATCAGAACCGTGCACGGCCTGGGCTACGTGGTGGGGCAGCCGACCGGATGAGGCCCCAATCCATCACCGCGCAGCTGTTCATGGTGATCGTCAGCGTGATCGCCCTGTGCTGGGTCGCGGTCATCGCCCTGGTGCTCACGCTGCTCTCGCTCAATCTGGAAAGTACCTGGGACGAAAAGCTCGAAGCCATCGCCACCCAGATTCTGATCACCATTCCGGCCAAGAGCCGGTTCGACACCACGGCCGGCCCCGGCCTGCAATTGCCGGACAGCTTTACCGGTGCGCGTGAAAAGCTGGTGTTCCAGGTCTGGATCGATCGCTCCCGAATGGTGGCGCGCACGCCGGGTGCACCGGATTCGGCACTGCAGCCGTCGTTTACCAATGGAGCGGCCACCACCGTCGTCGATGGAGAACAATGGCGGGTGTCGGCGATCACCGACAAGACCGGGCGGGTCAGCGTCCAGGTCGGCAACCCGCAGAGCGTGGTCGATGCGGACCTGCGCCATGAGGCGTGGCACGCGCTCGCCCTGGCCACCTTGTTGGTGGTGATCGCGGGCGTCGTGATGTGGTTCGTGGTGCGTCGCTCGCTGCAGCCAGTCAGGGCGCTGGGCAAGGCAGTGCGGCGGCGCAAGCACCTGGATCTCACGCCGTTGCCGTTGTCCAGGCTGCCGCGCGAAATATATGCGCTGGTGGCGTCGTTCAACCATCTGCTCGAGCGGCTGGATGCGGCGATCGAAGGCGAACGCCGGTTCATCGGCGATGCCGCGCATGAGCTGCGCACCCCGCTGTCGGCACTGCAGGCGCAGGCAGAAATCGCACTGGGTGCCCCGGATCTGCTCAGCAAGAACCAGGCGCTGTTGAAGCTGCTGCGCGTGGCCAAGCGCAGCACGCGCCTGTCCGAACAATTGCTGGATCTGGCGCGGTTGAACGCAGGGCGTAGCGCATCGATGCATCAACCGACCGAACTCAGCGTGCTGGTGCATCACGTGGCACAGGAATTCGAGGTGCATGCGACCCAGAACGGGCGTGCGCTGTATCTGGACATCCACAGTTGTGTCGTTGCGTGCAACGTGGACGAGATCGGCATCCTGCTGCGCAACCTGGTGGATAACGCGATGCGTTACACCCCCGAGGGCGGCAATATCCTGATCAGCTGCGGCTATGTGATCGATGCGGCCGAACAGGACGCGCAGACCCTCAGCAATGTCTATCTGCAGGTTGCCGACGATGGGCCCGGCGTTCCCGAATCCGAGCGTGAGGCGATCTTCGTCCGCTTCTATCGCGTGGCCGGCACCCCCGTCCGCGGCAGCGGCATCGGGCTGTCGTTGGTCGCCGGTATCGCGGATCTGCACCAGGCACGTATCGAAACCGGGCCAGGTCTGAGCGGGCGAGGGTTTAGCGTGCGCATCGTCTTCCCAGGCAGCGCCGGGGGCTGAATGGATGCTCCGGCATGGCGATGGGAGTTTGCAGGTTGTCGGCCTGGCACCGATCGGCCCGACTGCGCTGGCGGCCGAGGCTGAACGCTTCGCACCGCTACCACGGTGCGCTTAAAGAATTCTTCAACCGACTAAAATTTCTTTAACGGCTGCTTGCAACGATGCCATCCAGCCACTGGTTCGCTGGCGCTTGCGATGCGCTGATCGCTGCGCAGCGCCGAGCTTGCCAACGCAACGCGTCGGCAGCGTGCGCGTAACGCCAGAGCAGGCGCACGCTGCTGCTTTCGGCACCACGCGGCTCCCACTGCCACGCGACCGTGCGCTCGGAGGCTGTCGGGCGTGTTGATGTCCTTCCCTTGCCTCAGACCGCGTAACGACCATGACCCCAACCGACACACCCGCTAGCGCGCATCCCCACGCCGCGTCATCCAGGCGCGGGCCGCGACGCTTCGCAATGCCCCTGCTGTGCTGTCTGCTGGCCAGCGGTGCCATCGCCTCGGGCTGGTGGTGGTCCACGCGCGCCCAGCCGCCGAGCCACGCGCTTGCGATCAGCGCGTTGTCGGTCACGGCGATCACGCCACGTCAGGTCGAGTGGCCAAGCACGCTGTCGGCCACCGGGATCGTGGCGCCCTGGCAGGAGGCGGTGATCAGTTCGCAAAGCAACGGGCTGCGGCTGGTGACGCTCAACGTGGCGGTCGGCGATGTGGTGACGCGCGGGCAGCTGCTGGCACATTTCGATACCGCAACCTTGCTGGCAGCACGCGCAGAACTGCGTGCAGGCCTGGCCAAGGCGCAGGCGGCCGCGGACCAGGCCCAGACCAATCGCATGCGCGCCGTGCGCGTGCAGGCGGCCGGAGCGATGAGCGATCAGGAAGTGCAGCGCTACGTAACCGAAGCGGTAACGGCCAACACCCAGATCGCGGTGGCGCAGGCGCAGCTGGATGCCAACCTGCTGCAACTGCAGCAAGCAGACATCACCGCCCCGGACGATGGCGTGATCAGCGCGCAGAGCGCGACGCTGGGCGCGGTGGCCAGCAGCGGCCAGGAACTGTTTCGCCTGGTGCGTCAGGGCCGCCTGGAATGGCGCGGAGAGTTCACGCCCGAGCAGATCGCGCGCATCGCGCTGGGCCAGCAGGTTCGGCTGCGGCTGCCCGACGGCAGCACCGTGGCGGCACGCGTGCGCCAGATCGCGCCGCTGCTGGATGCGCGTTCCCGGCTTGGTGTGGTGTATGCGGATATCCAGCCCGGCAGCCGGCTGCGCGGCGGGATGTACGTCGATGGTGCAGTGGCCTTGCCGTCCAGCCGCGCGCTGGTGGTGCCGGCGGCGAGCGTGGTGGTGCGCGATGGCCGCAGCCTGGTGTTCCGCATCGTCGGCAGCGGCGCCGCTGCCAGGGTGCGCGCGCTACCGGTGACGGTGGGGCGACGCTTCGGTACCGAGGTTGAACTGCTGCAGCCGTGGACCGACGGCGAGCGCATCGTGGCGCAGGGCGCGGGATTGCTCGCCGATGGCGACACGGTGCTGGTCAAGACCACACCGGCCGGCCCGCTGGTCGGCATGCAGCTGATTCCACGTGGGCCACGATGAATTTCGCTACCTGGTCGCTGCGCAATCCCATTCCTGCGGTATTGCTGTTCTTCCTGCTGACGCTGGCGGGCGTGTATGGCTTCCGCAATCTTTCCATCCAGGCGCTGCCGGATCTGGATCTGCCCACCGTCACCGTCGCCTTGACCCAGCCGGGGGCGGCGCCGGCGCAGCTGGAAACCGATGTGGCGCGCAAGGTGGAAGACTCCCTCGCCAACGTCAGCGGCCTGCGCCACCTGCGCACCACCATCAGCGACGGGCAGGTGCAGATCGTGGCCGAATTCCGCCTGGAGAAATCGCTGTCCGATGCGTTGATCGAAACCAAGGATGCGGTCGACCGGGTACGTTCGTCGTTGCCTGCGGAACTGCTGCAGCCGGCCATCAGTGCGGTGACCGAAAACAGCACGCCGATCCTGACCTATGCGGTGACCTCCACAACGCTGGATGAGACCGCGCTGTCCTGGTATGTCGACGACAGCGTGAGCAAGGCGCTGCTGAAGGTGCCGGGCGTGGGCCGTGTGCAGCGCCTGGGCGGCGTGCAGCGCGAGATACGGGTGGAGGTGGATCCGGTGCAGATGACGGCACTGGGGGTGACCACGTCCGATGTGTCGCGCGCGCTGCAGCAGATGCAGCAGGATTCCTCCGGCGGACGCGTGCAACTGGGCGGTGCCGAGCAATCGGTGCGCACGCTGGCCGGTGTGCGGCAGGCCGCGCAGCTGCCCGGCATGTCGATTGCGCTCGCCAGCGGCGGCAGCGTGCGCCTGGAGCAGATCGCGCGCGTGCACGACGGCATCGCCGACCGTCGGCAGGCCGCGCTGCTGGATGGCAAGCCGGTGATCGGGCTCAGCCTCTATCGCACCAAGGGCTTTGACGAAACCAGGATCGCCGACGGTGTCGCGCAGGCGCTGCAGCAGTTGCAACGGAGCGACACCTCGCTGCGCATCACTCCGGTCTCCGGCACCGTGGCCTACACCCTGGAGCAATTCGAAGGGTCGATGTCGATGCTCTACGAGGGCGCGCTGCTGGCGGTGCTGGTGGTGTGGCTGTTCCTGCGCGACTGGCGCGCCACCCTGATCGCCGCATCGGCGCTGCCGCTGTCCATCCTGCCGGCGTTCGCGGTGATGTGGTGGCTGGATTACTCGCTCAATACGCTGACCTTGCTGGCCCTGGCAGTGGTGGTCGGCATCCTGGTCGACGATGCCATCGTCGAGATCGAAAACATCGAACGTCATCGGCGCATGGGCAAATCCGCGTTTCAGGCCACTGCCGACGCGGTCAACGAGATCGCCTTGGTGGTGATGGCCACCACTGCCACCCTGGTGGTGGTGTTCGTGCCGACCACGTTGATGGGCGGCATCCCGGGATTGTTCTTCAAGCAGTTCGGGTGGACCGCCGTGATCGCGGTGGTGGCCTCGTTGATGGTGGCTCGGCTGATCACCCCGATCATGGCGGCCACCTTTCTGCGCGCGCGCCACGACAATCCAGCCGAACCGACGACCGGCATGGTGACTGCCGGCTATCTGCAGGTGGTGCAGTGGAGCCTGCGGCATCGCGCAGCGACCTTGGGTGCGGCCGGCGTGTTCCTGCTGTTGTCGCTGGCGTTATTGCCGCTGCTGTCCAAGGGCCTGGTGCCGGCCAGCGACCGCGGCTTCATCACCGTTAGCGTCGAGCTGGGGCCGGAAAGCGACATCGGGCAGACCCGCCAGGTCACCGAGCGGGTGCGCGCGGCGGTCGGCCGCATCGACGGTGTCGGCGCGGTGTTCACCAGCATTGGCGGCACTGCGTCCGGGCGCGGTGCCCAGGTGGCGGAGGTGCGCAAGGCAGAGATGACCCTGGTGTTGTCGCCGCGCAAGACGCGTGCGGCGCAGGCGCAGATCGAGCGCGCAGTGCGGCGGGTCCTGGTCAACATCACCGGCGCACGCGTCGCCGTGAGCGGCGGCGGGCCGGGCGAACACCTGTCGATGATTCTCACCAGCGAATCGGAAGACGCCCTCAACGCCACCGCCACGGCGTTCGCAAGCCAGTTGCGCGCGGCCGGTCTGTCGGGTGTGCGCACCACCGCAAGCCTGCAACGCCCGGAACTGGTTGCGCGGCCGATCCAGAGCCAGACCGCCCGTTACGGGGTGAGCAGCGCCGATATCGGCCAGACCCTGCGCACCGCGACCAGCGGCGATTTCGACCCGCAACTTGCCAAGCTCAACCTGGACAACCGGCAGATCAATATCCGCGTGCAGGTCCCCGACCGGGTCAGTGCCGATCTGGAGGCCTTGTCCAATCTGCGCGTGCCATCGCGCGATGGCCTGGTGCCGTTGTCCAGCGTCGCGGTCCTGGCAATGGAAAGCGGCCCGACCGAGATCAATCGCTACGATCGCCAACGCTACGTCACGGTCAGTGCCGACCTGGGCGAGATGCCGTTGAGCAAGGCGCAGGCCTTGGCCACCACGCGTCCGGCCATCCGGCAACTGCCTGCAAACGTGGCGCTGATCCAGTCCGGCGATGCCGAAGTGGCGGCGGAGCTATCGTCCAGCCTGCTGCTGGCGATCGTGATCGCCACCTTGTGCATGCTGTGCGTACTGATCCTGCTGTTCAACGACTTCTTCCAGCCGTTGACCATCCTGTCGGCCATTCCGCTTTCGCTCGGCGGCGCCTTCATCGCGCTGTTGCTGTGCGGCAGCGAGCTCGATGTGCCGTCGATGATCGGCCTGGTGATGTTGATGGGCATCGTCACCAAGAACTCGATCCTGTTGGTGGAATACGCGGTGATCGCAATCGGCGATGGGGCGACCTGCGTCGATGCCGCGCTACTCGATGCGTGCCACAAACGCGCGCGTCCGATCGTGATGACCACCGTGGCCATGATCGCCGGCATGCTCCCAATCGCGTTGGGCTTCGGCGCCGATGCCAGTTTCCGTCAGCCGATGGCCATCGCGGTGATCGGGGGACTGATCAGTTCGACACTGCTATGCCTGGTCGTGGTGCCTGCAGTGTTCAGCTGCATCCACGATGGCCAGACATGGCTGCATCGACGTTGGCGCGGCGCGTTCGGCCGCGTTGATGACGATCCAGCCGGCCAGCCGCGTTCGGCGGACTGAGAACGGCGAACGTCACGACGCAGCCAGCGGGCGAGCGCAGCCCTTGCCCGCGGTGATGCGTTGGCTGCGCTTGCCCGGTGCCGGCCAGATCCCTCCGACCGCCGCCGGCAACGGTGTGCCGGCGCCTTTGGCACCGCGCCAGGCACTTCCGGTTGACCGGCCGGCAGCCGGTACTTCGGGACCGGTGCGCTGGTGATGCGCGCAGGGCGGTGATATGCCAGCCGCGCCGGTGTAGCCACCGTCACGCTGCGGTCCAGGGCCATCGCCTGCGCAGGACTCGCCAGAGCAGACCGCGGTGATTGCAACCCACCGATTCGCGGCCAGGTGCGTTGCGGTCAGCCGCAATACACCGCGGTGATGTTGTTGGTCGGGCCGGTTTCGATGCTCAGGTGATCGCCGCCGCTTTCGCTGGCGCCCTGCGCCGGGTCGGCCAGGCCGCTGGCGGTGGTGCCGCCGGTGGCGCGCTCGCCGCGCCGCACGCTGACCTGCAGGCTGTCGCTGTCGACGCGCGCACGCTCCACCGTCTGCGCCGCTGCGGCCAGACCCACGATGCCGCGGACCTTTTCGATATGGCACTGGCCGGAGATCACGCCGTCGATGGGCTGCACCTGTGCCACCTGGTTGGAGGCGCAGGCGGACAACAACACGGTAGCTGCAAAAGAAACAACAAGACGGATCACAAGGCGCTCCCAAAGTGAAGATGCAGTGCAGCGTGCGTGGAGTGACGTCGCCGTGGCATGAAGATTGCCTCATTTTCCGGCGTCGCCTGGATCGTTCACGGCGGGTAGGCCTGAATCATCCACAGCGGGTAGACTGAGTCGGTCGCCACGAGGAGCATGGAATGGGTCGAAGCCAGTCGCTGTATCCCGATACCGGCAGGCAGCTGATGGCACTGCGTGCCCCAGCTACCAGCAATGTCGTCCCAGCGCGATCCTGATCGCCGCCACGCGTCGTGCGCATCATCCTGGCTACCGAATCGATTCGTCACCCGCTCACCGGCGTAGGACGTTACACGCAGGAGCTTGCCGTGCATCTGGAGCGCTTGCCGCAGATCGAATCGTTGCAGTATCTGCACGGGCGACGCTTGATGCAGCAGCGCCCCGACCCAGGATCGGCATCCACGGTGACGCCGTGGCTGCGCGATCGTTTCTCGCGCATCGAGGTTGCCACGGATGTCTACCGACGTCTCAATAACCTGGCCAAGGCGCGTGCCCTGCGCGGGCAGGACGCGTTGTTTCATGGGTGCAACTACTACGTCCCTGCGTATGCAGGTCCGAGCATCGCAACGTTCCACGATATTTCGATCTATCGCTGGCCGGAATGTCACCGTGCCGACCGGGTGCGCTACATGCGCAAGGAGCTGGCGCTGGCGGTGCGACGCGCACAGCTGATCGTGACGGTGTCCGAGTTCTCGCGGCAGGAGATCGCCGCGCATTTCGGGTTGCCACTCGCGCGTGTTCGCGCGATTCCATTGGCGGCAGATGCGGCATTCCGCCCGCATGCCCCGGCCGAGCTGGCCGCGCCGCTGCAAGCATTGGGCCTGGAGACCGATGCGTACTGCTTATGCGTGAGTACCATCGAACCGCGGAAGAACATCGACATCCTGCTGACAGCATATGCTGCCTTGCCCGCCGCATTGCGTGTTCGCTACCCGTTGGTGATCGCTGGCCACAGCGGCTGGTCGAGCGATTCTCTGCATGCGCGCATGCAACGGGCCGAACAGGCCGGTTGGCTGCGCTATCTCGGTTATGTTCCACAAGACAGCTTGCCGGCGCTGGTGGCCGGTGCGCGCCTGTTCGTGTTTCCCTCGCTCTACGAAGGCTTCGGTCTGCCGGTACTGGAGGCAATGGCCAGCGGCACGCCGGTACTTTGTTCGTCCGCGTCCGCATTACCGGAAGTGGCTGCCGATGCCGCGGCACTGTTCGATCCTGCAGACAGCACGGCCTTGGCCCAAGTGCTGGCGAGAGGTATCGACGATGCGGTCTGGCGCGAGGCCGCGAGTCGGGCCGGGCTGCAGCGCGCCGCTCAGTTCAGCTGGCAGCGTTGCGCTGCAGCGACGGCCGACGTCTACCGACACGTGTTGGCCGCTTGAGCCCCGCATCCTCTCCGCTGCGGGTGCTGCACGTCTACAAGACCAGCTTGCCTGAGACGATGGGCGGAACCGAACAGGTCATACGCACGCTCGCCATGCAATCGCACCGGTGTGCCGTGGACAGCGAGGTGGTGACTCTCTGTGCCGATGGTCGTCTGGCGGGGATCAGCGCGCAGGGGCCTTACACGTTGCATCGCTTTCAACGCGATTTCGAAGTGGCCTCGATGCCGGTATCGATGCGCTTGCTGCGGCACTTCGCGCGCCTGGCCCGGCGCTTCGATCTGATCCACTACCATTATCCTTGGCCGTTCATGGACCTGCTGCACCTGGCGGGCGTAGCCCGAACGCCCTCGGTGCTGACGTATCACTCCGACATCGTGCGGCAACGACACCTGCTGCGCCTGTATCGGCCGCTGCAACGACGATTCCTCGACCGCGTTGACCATATCGTTGCGACGTCGCCGAATTACCGCGCCACCAGCCCGGTCCTGGCCGGTTATCAGACCAAGCTGAGCGTGATACCGATCGGACTGGACCAATCCAGCCACCACACTCCGGACGCCGAACGCGCGCAGCGCTGGCGCACGCGGCTGGGCCCGCGATTCCTGTTGTTCGTCGGTGTGTTGCGCTACTACAAAGGTCTGCAGTACCTGCTGGAGGCCCTCCGCGACACACCGATCCCGGTGGCCATCGTTGGAGACGGACCGGAAGGCGCGCGCCTGCGTCAGCAGGCGCGGCAGCTCGGCCTGACCCACGTCCACTTTCTGGGCGTGCTGGACGATGCCGACAAGCATGCCTTGCTGTCGCTGTGCGAAGGGCTGGTGTTTCCGTCGCATCTGCGCTCGGAGGCGTTCGGCATCACCTTGCTGGAGGCGGCGATGCATGCCAAACCGATGATTTCCTGTGAAATCGGCACCGGCACCAGCTTTGTGAACGTGGCCGGACAGACCGGCCTGGTGGTGGCGCCTGCAGATCCTGTGGCCTTACGCGATGCAATGCGTTATCTATGGAACCATCCGCAACTGGCCAACGCATTGGGGCAGGAGGCGTTGAGCCGTTATCGGCAGTATTTCACCGGCGCGGCGATGGTGCATTCCTATGCCACGCTCTATCGCCAGGTGCATGCTGCCGGATGCGGAGCTGCCGCTCTTGGAGGAAACCAGGGATGAAGGGAGAGGGATGCTGATCAATCCATGCGTAGGCTCGCCGGTCTACCGCCAGGTTGCGGTCACCGGATGAGCTCGCTCGATCCACTGCTGCCGCGCGTCGCCATCGCGACCAGGCGATCTGGCGATCTGCTCGGGTCAGTGGCCGGTCTGGCGAAAATCGCCGACATGGGCGTGGTGGTCGGCACCGGGTTGTTTGCTTATGCCATGCGGGTCGGTCAACCGGCATTGCCGCAGGCGCCCCGCTATACATATGCGCTGCTCGCCGCTGCGGCGCTGACGCTGCTGGTGTTCGGGCGCTTGTCGCTTTACCGCCAGCGGCCGCATCTGGCACCGACGATGGTGGCGGGGCGTGTGTTGACGGGGTGGGCGATCGTGCTGAGCGTGCTGATGTCGATCGGTTTCCTCAGCGCCACCGGGGCGACTTTTTCGCGCCTGTGGTTTCTCTATTGGGCTGGATGCGGCGGTGCTGGTCTGCTCTGCGTGCGGCATGCGATGAGGGGCGCGCTTGCCTGGCTGCATCGCCACGACATCGGGCGGCGGCGCATCGCCCTGCTCGGTCCGTCCGAACGCACCGACGCGTTGGCGACGCGGATCCAGCGTCAGCCGGGCTCCGGAATCGACGTGTTGCAGGTGCCGTCGGATCTGGCGCTTGGCGGCACGGCCGGGCTGTCGTGCTGGCTGGAAGCCCAGCATGTTGGCGAAGTTTGGGTCACCTGGCCGATCCGCGACGAGGCGCGGCTTCGCCATAGCATCGCGCAGCTGGAGGCGTGCGGCGTGGATGCGTGCTGGATTCCGGACCTGTTCGCATTTGGCCCAGACCAGTCTTGTCTGGAGGAGCCGACCGGCCTGCCGATGATGGCGTTGTCGGTCCGTCCGCTCACGGGCCTGTCGCGCCTGCTGAAGGAGGCGACCGACCGTGTGCTTGCCTTGGTCATCGTGGTGGTGAGTGCACCGCTGATGCTGGCCCTGGCCGCGGGCGTCAAGCTCTCCGGCCCCGGACCGGTCCTGTTTCGGCAGCTGCGACAGGGTTGGGACGGGCGCCCGTTTGAACTGTGGAAGTTCCGCAGCATGCAGCTGCACGATGCTGCCACTGCCGCGCCGCAGACCAGCCGGGGCGATCAACGGGTCACGCGCTTCGGCGCCTTCCTGCGGCGTACCAGCTTCGACGAATTGCCGCAGTTTCTCAACGTGCTTCAGGGGCACATGGCCATTGTCGGGCCGCGGCCGCATGCGCTGGCGCACAACGCGCAATACCAGGACGTGGTGCCGAACTACCTGCAACGTCAGCGGGTCAAGCCGGGCATCACCGGCTGGGCGCAGGTCAATGGCCTGCGCGGGGAGACCGACACGGTGGAGAAGATGCGCCGCCGCGTTCAACACGATCTTGCCTACATCCAGCATTGGTCGCTTTGGCTGGACCTGAGCATCATCGCGCAGACTTGCGTGATCGTGCTGTTCGACCGCGACGCCTATTGAACCCGGATCGGGAGTCCCATGCACATCACCTATGTTCTCGGCACCCGCCCTGAAATCATCAAGCTGGCATCGTTGATCGCGGCCAGTCTGCGCGACGGGCTGCACTTTTCGATCGTCCATACCAACCAGCATTACGACGAGGCGATGGACCGGGTGTTCTTCGACGAACTGGGTCTGCCGCCGGCCGACTACAATCTCGGTGTGGGTTCGGCGCCGCATGGCGTGCAGATCGGACGCATGTTGTGCGGCATCGAGCCGGTACTGGCGACGCTGCAGCCGGATGTGGTGGTGGTGCAGGGGGACACCAACAGCGCCTTGGCAGGCGCGATGGCTGCCAACAAGCTGGAGATCGCCGTTGCCCATGTCGAGGCGGGCCTGCGTAGCCGCGACCGCAGCATGCCCGAAGAAGTCAATCGTGTCCTGATCGACCACTTGTCCGACTACCTGTTCTGCCCCACCGCGCTGCAGGCGCAGATCCTGCGCGACGAAGGCCTGACCGGCGCACGCATCCGCATCACCGGCAACACCGTCGCCGACGCAACGCTGGCGCATGCCCAGACCGCGCTGCGCCGCTCGACCATCCTGCAACGCCTGGGGCTGCGCGAAGGCGGCTATCACCTGCTCACCTGCCATCGCCGCTCCAACACTGAAGATCCGGCGCATTTTGCCGCCCTGATGCAGGCAGTGACTTCGATTTCCGAGGAGCAGGGGTTGCCGCTGGTGTTTCCGATGCACCCGCGGCTGGATGCGCTGGGGAGCGCGGCGGCCGCGCGCCATCGCGCACTGCGGGCAATCGGTCCGGTGGGTTACCTGGATATGCTGGCGCTCCAGCAGGGCGCGGCCTTGATCATGACCGACAGCGGCGGGATCCAGGAGGAAGCCTGCATCCTGCAGCGCAAATGTCTGGTGCTGCGCACCAACACCGAGCGGCCGGAAACCCTGCAGATCGGCGGGGCGGAACTACCCCATGGCCTGGACCAGGACGCGCTGCGGACTGCTGCCGATCGCCTGCTGGCGCGCGCGGTGGCATGGCGCAATCCATTTGGCGATGGGCATGCGTTCCGCTGCATCCTCGATACGCTCCTGGCGAGAGACGAACGCGCCAGCGCGCCGCGCCCACGCCTGCAGCACGCCTAGGCAGGCCGCGATGGGTCTCAGCGCGCAAGCCGATTACAACGACGCCGCCTCGCTCAGCGCGCGGCTACGTGCGCGCCGCTTGCGCGTGTTCCTGGAGATGGTACGCGCCTGCCATCTGCGGCAGGGCCATTGCCGGGTGATCGACGTCGGCGGCACGCTCGCCTATTGGGCGCATGTGCCGGATGCCTTCTTTGCCCAACACGCTTGCGAGGTGACCGTGGTCAATCTCGACGACTCCCCGCCGCCGGCAACGCGCACCCATCTGCGTTCGCAATGGGGCGACGGCTGCGCACTGGGGTACGCCGACAACGCTTTCGACATCGCCCACTCCAATTCGGTGATCGAGCATGTGGGCGATGCCGCGCGGATGCGTGCATTCGCCGACCAGATCCGGCGGGTGGCACCGCAGTATTACGTGCAAACACCCAATTACTGGTTCCCGATCGAACCGCATTATCTGGCTCCCGGCATCCAGTTCCTGCCACGGGCCTGGCAGGCAGAACTGTTGTACCGGTTTCCGCTGGGGCGCATCGACCGACCGCAGACGCGCGCGCAGGCACGCTGCTTCGTGGACGAGATCCGCTTGCTGCGCAGGCGCGAGATGGCACGGCTGTTTCCCGAGGCGACGCTGATCGCCGAGCGCTGGTACGGCCTCAACAAATCCTGGATCGCGGTGCGTCGCTGAGCGCGGCATGGTGGGCATACAGCAGCGCCACTGCCAAGGCCGCATGCAGGGAAAAGGGATAGAACAGCGGATAGAAGTCGAAGACGTTCAAGCCCAGCAGGAACAGCAGCCAGATCAGCGCCCAGCCGCGCTCGGCAGGGTTGCGCAGCAACGGCGCCCAGAGCGCCCACACCAGGCATAGACAGGCAAACAGCCCGCACACTCCGGTTTCCGACAACACCGCCAGCAGGCCGTTGTGTGCGTGCAGTTCGCCGCGATCGAAGCGACCACCGGTGTAGTCGGGAACCAGAAACTGGAAGACACCGGCGCCGAGCCCGAACCAGGGATGCGTACGCCATGCCTGAAGAGCACCGGACCACAGATAGGTGCGCCCCAATGAGAATGCGGTCAGCGGGCCTTCGTGTACCGCGCTGGTCATCTCCGCATAGCGCTGCCAAAGCACGAAGCCGGCAACGGCCAGCAAGCCGAGCAAGGCGGACAAGACCGCGCGGCGGCCAGGGCGTGCGTCATTGCGGCGCGACCAGGCCCACCAGAGGATCAATGCGGCTACCGGCAGCAACGGATTACGCACTTCACTCAGCGCCAGCGCTGCGGTCGACGCCAGCACTGCTGCGGCTAGCTGCCCGCGTCCAACTTCGTGACGCTGATACAACTGGATCGTGAGCAACGTAACGATGACGGCAGTCGCCGCCAGCAATGCCGGATGGTCGTACATGCCCGACACTCGCGGCAGATATTTGAAGCTGTCTTGCGCATGGAAGGCCAGCGACACCTTCAGTGCCGGCGACCACTGCAGTCGTACCGCCATGCCCAACAGCAGATTGATCCACACCGCGATCAACGCCGCCAGCGTCGCCGCGCGCGGCCAGTGCGGCCACGCCACCGCCAGATTCAACAAGGCCCATAGCCACAGCAAGGCAGTGGCATAACGCACGGCGTACTTGAATGCCAAGGCCGCATGGTCGGACGCCAACACCGACGCTGCCAGCGCGGCCATGCAGAGCAGGATCGACAGCAATGGCCGGCGCAGGCATGCCGGCACACCATGCCGCCATAACGCCCACGCACTCAGGCCGAGCGCAACGCTACGGATCGCCATCGACCCCAGCGACAGACCAACCCCGAAGTAGCGGCCGGTCAACACCACTTGCTGCAGACAGAACAGCAGATAGAGGCCCAGGCACACGGCCACCAGCCCGGTCTGCGCAGGCCGGCGGGCAGGCGCGCCCGCGGTCATGTGGGCCAGGTCGTCAGCGCCTGTGCGCGGTAGCGTCGGCTGAGGCGGGCGCGCAGCAACAGCACCAGGTACGCGGCATTGGTGCGCAGATAGCGCCAGGCCAGCCGACGAGGTTCCAGCGCGAGCCGAAACAGCCACTCCATGCCACAGCGCTGCATCAGCCGCGGCGCGCGCGGCAACATTCCCGACAGCACATCGAACGAACCGCCCACGCCCATCGCCACGGGCACGCCAAGCGTCTGCCAGTATTTCTCCAGCAGCAGTTCCTTCTTCGGCGAACTGATGCCGATGAACAGATAGCGTGCACCCGACTGGCGAATTGCCGCGATCACCGCGTCCTCCTCGGCGTCGCTGAAATAGCCATCGCGCGTGCCGGCAATGTGCAGACCCGGCCAGTCCGTGCGCAGGCGTTCAGCCGCGGCCGCGACCACCGCCGGACGCGCGCCGAGCAGATAGACCCCGGCACCGCTGCCGGCCGCCTGGGCGCACATGTCCTGCATCAGGTCGATGCCGGCCCTGCGCGGTGGCACGTCCACCCCGAACCAACGCAGGCCCAGGCTGATGCCGGCACCGTCGATGTGCACCACCTCGGCCTGTTCCAACGCCTGGCGCAGCGGCAGCTGGGCACGCGCATCGATCAGTTTGGCGACATTCAAGCCCTCCACCCGGATCGGCGCGCCGCCCTGGACGGCATGCTGCGCACGCAAGAGAATCTGCTCCGGTGGGAGGAGGTCCAACGGACATCCGAAAAAGGACAAGCGAGCCGGCGATGTGGTCAAGGTGCGGGTTCCTGTGCGACCTGAGCATCGTACAGTGCCAGCACCTGCGCTCGCAGGCCCTCCCAGGTGAAGTCCGCCTGGACGCGTGCGATGCGTTCCTGCCCGATCCGCTGCTGTCGCTGCACGCCGATGCACGCTGCCAGCGCGGCGCTGTCGCCGAGCCGGTGCAAGGCCTCCTGCAGACCGATCTGCGCAAGGATCGAGCGATTGCCGGGAATGTCGCTGGCAACTACCGGACATCCATGCAGCAGCATTTCGATCAGCACGGTCGGCATGCCCTCCACCGCCGATGGCAGCACGAAGACATCGGCCTGTGCCGCCATCGCCGCGACGTCGGCATCGTTGACGAAGCCATGGAAGTGCACGCGTGCAGCAACCCCCAATGCCACGGCGCAGGCTTCCAGGCGTGCCCGATCCGGCCCACGTCCGACCACGTGCAGCACGGCCGCGTCCATGCCCGGCTGGGTGAGTGCTGCGATTGCATCCTGCAGCCGCTTGACCGCGTCCAGGCGGCCGACCGACAGCAGCGCGGGCGTACCGCGCAATGCGTGTCGTGGCGTTGCCGGCAGGCATTGCTCGGCGGCGAGCACGGCATTGGGCAGCAACAGGGCGCGCCTGGGCGGCAACTGGCGACGCGAGAGATAGTCCAGCCAATACGCCGACAGCAGCACGGTGGGGTGTGCGCTTCGCAGCAGCAGCTTCTCGACCAGGCGGTCCCAGCACCACTTGCGCGCGCGCTTGCTCACTGCAAGATCGTCGTCGTAATAGCAATGCGGGGTGTAGATCAGACGCCTGCCGCGCAGCCGTGCCAGCGCCCCGGCGATCGCGGCGATCGGCGTGCGTGCACCGTGTACATGCACCACATCGGCCCAGCCGACGTGGTGCCAGAGGTGCCATGCGCTCGCACGCACCACCGCGTAGCCGTGCGGCGAGATGCCGCCATCGGCCAGCGGTGCCAGGATCCGCAGCGTATGCCCGGCGTTGACCAGGGTCACCGCCAACCCATGGATATGCCGCGCCACGCCGCCGCCACCGCCGTGGGGCGCGAAATCCTTGTAGACGTGCAGGATGCGCATCGCTCAGCCCGCGGCCATGCCGGCGGCGGGCATGGCGTGGCCCCTGCGCGTACGCTCGAGCGGTCGTCGCGAGGGCCGCAGGGATTGGCACTGGCGCAATGCGCCACCGAGCAGCAACCAGAATCCCCCGGCGCCGGACACGGTCATCGCGTTGTCGGAGGAGATCAGGGTCGTTGCCATACCGCACAACAGCCAGAACATCGCCAACGCCAGGTGATCTTTGCGTTGGCGATAGGCACGCCACAGCGCGTGCAGGCTCCAGCCGATGAAGGCCAGGAACAGCAGGGCCGCCGGCAAGCCCATCTGATACGCGATGGTAAAGATGGCGCCTTCGCCGCCGCCGAGATCGGTCAGCGCCTGGCGCGCGGCCACCGCCCCCTGGCGGCCCAGCCCGCCGCCCCACAGCACGACCTGATGCAGATCGGCCAGATTGCGCAGCAGCGCGCGCCAGTGGCCGATGGTGGAGCCGTCGCGGAAGTTTACGGCAGTCACCACGATCCCGTAGGAGGCGATCGCCAGCATCAGCGCGATTGCGCCCACCAGCAGCAGCCGCGCCACGGGCGATCGCACCAGGCCGCGTGAGCTGACCAGGTAGCCCAGTACCCCGACGATGCCGGCCAGCATGGCGCCACGCGTGCCCGACATCCACACGCCCACCAGTAACCCCAGGCATGCCAGCAGGGCGCGCCACGGCCAGCGCCGCTGCCACAGGCCCAGTGCCGTCAGTGCCGCGGTGAGCAGGAACTGGCCCTGGGCCAAGGGCGCTGCCACCAGTCCACCGGCGCGGCGCGCGTAATCCTCGCCGCCGAAGAAGTTCCATGGCAGCCCGGTCTCCGGGCTGGTGTCCTTGGGAAGCACGCCTTTCACCTCCGCCAGATAGTCCGGCAGCCGCACGGTCTGCACCCAGAAATCGGTATGCGCCAGGTCCCACACGCCAAACAGCGCGCTGACGATGCCCAACCAGACCAGCGCGCGCGCCCCCCGCCTGACATCATCCGGATGCGGCATGCACCAGTAGCCGGCAAGCACCAGCAGCATCGGCAGCAGCAAGGTTCCAAGCGAGCCGACGACGATGCCGGCGGGCAACCCATGGGCATATCCGACCGGCGCGTAAGCGAGCCCCATCAACCCGAACATCAGGATCATCGCCAGCAACGCACGCGGCATGCGGACCGTCACCAGCGCAATGCCGGCCAGCACGATGAGCATGCCATCGCGCATCGGCCGTAACAGGGCCGCCGCCGGCAGCGCCCCGCCGTGGTAAAGCCATGCCACCACCAGATCGCCCAGATGGATCGCCAGCAGCACCGCCAGCAGCAGGTAGGCCCGCTTCAAGGCGTTGCTTCCAGACGTTGCGGCCATCGCGCATCGGCAGCGAAGGTCTGTTGCAGCCAGTGCCGTTGCTGCACGGCAAATCGCATCCGCGTATCGGCATCGCTGCGCAGCGCATGGACCAGGGCGGACAGCGCGCCGGCATCGGCGACCTGGTGTGCGGGCCGCCCGACCGCCAACGCATCGTGGGACGCGGACGCGGGCCAGGCCATGCCGATCACGTAGTGACCGCGGCAAGCGGCTTGCAGCAGGGCTGTGGAACAGAATCCCACGACCAGGGCCGGACGCACGTTCGCCTCCAGGATCGCGTGCGGGGGAGGCTGGCAGCGCTGGTGCAGTGCCGGCTCTGCATACGGATGGCTGCCTCGCACTTCCTCCGGGTGCAGCAGGATGCGCACGGCCATCCCCTCGGCTTCCAGTGCCAGCAGCGCCCGGGCCAAGGTCAACAGATGCGCGGCGAGGGTGGGGCCGTAGATCGGCGTGTGGGTCTGCGACATCAGGTACAGCGTGGTCGGTGCGGTCGCGGTATCGAGATCGGTCAGCGCCACGGCCGGCCCGTAGCCGATGGCGGTCGGTGCCACCCCGTGATTGCGGTAGACCTGCGCACTGCTGGGTCCCCACAGCAGATGGTGCCGGGCCCGAACCGGGAAGAACTCGTCGGTTGGCAGACCATGCTGGATGCAGACGCTCCGCCAGCCGTCGCCGGCAGCCTGCAGTGCTGCCGCCGCATACATGTCGAAGTCGTTGTGCAACAGCAGCGTGGCTCCAGTGGGGGCTGCGCGCAGCGTCCGTTGCCAGGCGCCGTGCCATAGGCGCTGCCGGAACACGCAGGCGCGCACGATCCAGAGCGAGGCGGCCGCCGGCCCGGACCCGGTGCGGCGCAATGCCAGGGCACGCAACGCCGCCCGCCAGCTGGCCCAGGCCGGCCGGGCGGGCAGTCGTCCCTCGACGCTGCCGCGCAGGCGCGGATGGATCAGCACCGTGCATGCCGCACCCTGCCGCTGCAGATCTGCCAGGTACGGGGCCAGTGCGCCCCAGCCGTTGCTGCCCGGCAGGGTCGCCAGCGCCGTCCACGCCGACAGCACGGGCGGGCGTGGCGGCAGCCGCAGGCACAGCCATGCATCGCGCAGCACGGCCAGCGCAGCACGCAGCCCTGCGCCCCGGCGGCGGGCCAGGAAGTAGATCTCATGGCGTACCGCGGCCGCCTCCGCGCCGAACTGGGCGTGCACGGCCTGCTGGAAGTCAGCGAAGTCCATCGTGTGCCTGGTCCTTGCGCAGCTGGCGGTAGCCACGCCAGCGCTGCAGCTCACCGAACAGGCCTCTGCCGAGAACCCGAATCAGGCCGTGCTTGAGTTGCCGCTGCAGCCGGTTCCTCCGGCTCCATCGGACCGTGTCCAGGCGTGCGTCGACCGCCGCGACCTCGGACGCATCGGCCAGCGTCAGCGGCGTGGCAGCGCGTGGTTGCGCAGGCTGTCGCAGGTGCAGCCAGATATTTTCGGCCAACACACCGCGATCGGAATATGGACCGCAGGAAACGACCTCCAGGCCTGCCGCGCTGACCAGCCGCCGCAGCAACGGCGCCGAAAAATAGCTCAGATGGGCCGGGTGGACATAGTTGCGCGAGCGCCATCCACTCATCAGGTCCGGGACCTCGATCCACGCCTGTCCCTCAGGCACGAGGATGCGCGCCAGCGACGACAGGAACGCGCGCGGGTCGATCAGGTGCTCGAGCACATGGAAGGCGACCACGGCCTCGAACTCCCCGTCGCCCAGCGTCTCCAGCGCAGGCAGGAAGGTCACCGCCGCGCCATCCAGCAGGACGTGGCGATGCGTCACATCCGGTTCGCAAGCCGACAGACGCAGGTCTGGTCGCACGGCGGCCGCGGCGCCAAGAAAGGCACCGAAACCCGAGCCCACTTCCAGCACCCTGGCCGCAGATGCAAGTGCGGGCGCGATCCGCCGGAGCCGGTTGTGCGCGATCCACCGGTCGCCGCGCCACGCAAAGAAGCGCCGTTGGCTACCCCACGGGATTTCGGCGGGAAACAGCTGCCGATAGTCGTGGGCATAGAAGTGCTGCAACGCCGCTTCGGTGAGGTCCGGAGCCAGATACACCGCCGCACATGCCCCGCAGCGGCGCAGCTCCTGGCCCGTCCCCACATAGACTTCCGCCCAGACCGTGCGTTGTGCCTGCGTGCTGCCGCAACAGCGGCAATGCCCGTGGTCGGGCGTCCACAGCGCCTGCGATGTGGGCGGCGCGCTACGCATAGACGCTCCGATACCACAGTGCGACCGAGACGGCGAACCATAACGTGCTGTGGGACCTGCCGCTGGCAAGCTCCTTGCGAAGCCGCGCGACATCCAGCAGCGCGTTCACGCCCGCCGGCAACGTCGCCAGCGCCTGCTGCAGCGGCATGCGGTCGACCAGAAACTGTTCGGCATGTCCAAAGCCGGTGCTCTTGCGCTGTGTGGTCACGCTCGCCGGCAGGCGATCGGCAAACGCGTGCCGCAACATCGCCTTGCCATGGTAGTCGCCCATGCGCTGCTGCGCCGGCGTCGACAACGCGCGCTCGACAACGCGATAGTCCAGGAACGGCGCGCGCACCTCGACCCCGGCGGACATGCTGTTGCGGTCGGTCATGCGCAACACCATCGGTAGATTGGTCGATAGCACGTCGCGACGCAGGCGCGCCTCGATATCGGCGCGGCGATCGACCTGCAACAGCTGCAGCCGCGCCGCCTGGTCGTGCCACAACGCCGAGGACATGCAGGCCACACTCGGCCGATGCCGGCGCAGCAGTGCGCCCAGCGGGCCGACCGGCAGATCCCATGCAAGGCGGTTGAGCAGCAGGCGCGGGTCCACCGCACCGGTGGACAGCAGCCGGATGGCGGTCGGTAGCCGGGCTTGGTGCAGCGCGCTGCGCGCGCTCAGGGCCAGATACAGGCGCACGTACCCACCGAACAGCTCATCGGCACCTTCGCCATTGAGCACCACCTTGTAACCGGCGGCGCGAATGGCGCGATACATGCGGAAACTTGCCAGTATCGACGGCGTACAGAATGGCTCTTCCTGTGCGGCCACCAGTGCCAGTAGCTCCTCCTCGTCCGGAATCGCGCGGACGCGATGAAGGAAGTGACGCTCGCTCTGCCCCAGCGTGCGCATCAGGCTTGCCGCGGCGTCGGTTTCATCGAAGCCGGCTTGTTCGGCATCGTCGTAGCCATAGGTGAAGGCGCCGGCGAAGCAGGTGCGTGGCAGCGCACCGGCCTGCACGCTAAGGGTGGTCAGGATGGAACTGTCCAAGCCGCCCGACAGCAGCGAGACGGTGGGTGCATCCGAGCGCAGACGCAGGCGGGTGGAATCTTCGAGCAACTCCATGGTGGCCTGCGCATCCAGTGGCGCCACCTCACCGGGCAGTGGCCACTGGTGGTACGGCGTGCGCCGGCTGTGACCAGTGGGCGACACCCGGTACAGCCAGCCTGGCGGGACGGCGCGGATGCCTGCGTAAAAGGTCTCGCCGGTGTGGTCGGACAGACCGGTGACCAGGAAGTCGAACACCGCCGCCGGATTGGGGGGCGGGTAACCTCCCAGGCTGGCGGCGATGGCGCGGATCTCGCTGGCCAGTACCAACTGCCGACCGTCATGGTGCAGGTACAACGGTTTGACGCCCAGCCGGTCGCGGCAATAGATCAGATCGCCGCTTGCCTGCTCCAGCAGCACCAGCGCCCACATGCCGTTGCAACGCGGGAACAGGTCCTCGCCCCACGCGCGCCAGCCATGCAGGATCACCTCGGTGTCGCTGTCGGTGCGGAACTGGTGACCCAACGCTTCCAGTTCGCGGCGCAACTCGAGGAAGTTGTAGATCTCGCCGTTGAAGACCACCGTGTTGCCGGTCTCGGTGCAGCGCATCGGCTGGGTGGCGGCGTCGGTCAGGTCCAGGATCGCCAAGCGCCGGTGGCCTAGTGCCGTCGGCACCGGCTGTTCCAGGCACAGCAGACCCTGCGCGTCCGGACCGCGACGGGACAAGGCGTCCAGTGCGCGCTCGGCCAGCGCCTGCAACGGCGCCCCCGCCACGAAGCTGCGCAGCGCGACTATGCCGCACATGGTGGCCTCCGATTCCGGAGGCAGCACAGCGCAATCAAGGTGCAATCAGGCATCACGCGCGTGCTGGCAACGTGGTGTGCAGCAGGCTGCGGCGCTGCCATACCGTCCACGCCACCGGCACCAGCAGTAACGCCGCAAGTGTCATCGTGACCGGGCCGCCACCGAGCGTGACCGCCAGCACCGCCGACAGCAGCGCCGCGTAGCCGCCGGCGTTCAAGCGTAACCCGCACAGGTGCAGGCTGGCCGCCGCAATGGCGAGCACGCTCAGGAACCGCAGCCATAGTAGCCACTGCGGCGCGTGCGCCGCTGCCGCCGCGACCTGCAGGAGCGCGCTGCAGCACACGCCGCCCAACAACAACGGAACCAGCGTCGCTTCGCGATGGCGTCCGATCAACAGGGCCGCCAGCACGCTGCTGAGCAGCGTGGTCGCGCCCGCGGCCAGGACCGGGGTGACCCATGGCAGCCACGCGCGCTGCTCGGCACTGCCCCAGGCCGCTGCCGTCAGCAGCAGCGCCAACGCGCCCACGGCCGCGGCGACCAGCACCAGCGAGACCAGCGCGCTGGCCCACTGCTCGCCCGCCGGGCCGCGCGCGTCGGCCACCAGCAAGCGGTTGAACTGGTTGAACACCCCACTGGCGCCGTTGAGCAGATAGCTCAGGAATAAATACACCGGCAGAAACGCCGGCGCGACCGACGCCAGCAGGAGCGGCGTCAACCGATCGTGCAAAGTGCCGGTGATGCTCAGCAACGACAGTTGCAGCGCGGGGCGCAGCATGCGCCGGCCGCCGCCACGGCGCGGCCGCAGCAACTGCAGCGGTGCGCCGAACACCGCAATGTTGACCAGGGCTTGCAGCAGATATCCCAGGCTGACAGACAGCCCGGCGCCGAACCCGTCGTCCCAGCCTGGCAGCCGTTGCAACACCAGCCAGACGAGGACCGTCGCCGGCATCGCCACCTGCTGCACCATGAATCCCGCCAGCCGCCGCCCCTGGGCAAGCAGCGGTGCCGAATAGCCCACCAGCCCGAGCATCGTCGCCGGAAGCGCCGCCAGCAGATAGCCAAACCCTTCGCCCTGGCCGCGGCTCTGCCACCAGGCGCCGGCGATCCACAGCAGATCCAGCACCACGGTGGCGAGCAGGCGATGCCACAGCGCCTGGCGCCAGCGCGCGTTCCAGCCCGGGGCGTCGGGGTCCTCGCGCAGGAACAGCGAGGCATAGCCCAGATCGGCCAGGAACAGCAGGGTGAGCAGGCCAAGATGCGCCAGTCCTACCTCGCCATAACCCTGCAGCCCGAACCGGCGCAGCAATAGCCATTGGAACAGCAGCGCGCAGCTCTGGCCGAGCGCATACAGCACCGCGCCGGCAACGAATCCCGCGCGCATGCGCTGCGCGGCGATCATGACTGCGCGGCGGAGGCAGGCGTCGGTTCATGGCACAGGAAGGCACGCGAGGCGGCGCCATAGGCGAACCAGGGCTCAAATGCGATACCGAAATGGTCGGCGCACTGCTGCAGCGCCCGACGCTCGCCCTGTTGGCTGTCGGCGCGAAACAGATCGTAGTCGTCGCACAGCAGGACACTGCCTTGCACCAGACGCGGTGCGATCAAGGTCAGTGCATCGTTTGCCGAGCTGTAGAGATCGCAATCCACATGCACGATCGCTGCCTGTGTGTGGCCGATGGCTGCCGCAGAGTCGGCGAACAAGCTTTGTACCAGCTGCAGATCCGGCGCCCTCAGACCGACGGCAGCACAGCGCGCCTGGGCCTGGGCGCGGGAGGCGAGGAAGCTGCCGCCCGCCAGGCTGTCTTCGCCTTCCAGATTGTCCGGCATCCCGGCAAACGTATCGAAACCGTAGAACCGTGGACGCTGCGTCAGAAACGCCGACACGGTTCCCTGCCGACGGTAGGGCAATCGCGTACTGCGCTCGAGATGGCGTCGGTGATGGCGGTAGCACAGCCATGCGTGAGCGAGACTATTGCCGCGATAGACGCCGAACTCGTAGTAGTCGCCCGTCAGCTGCGTGGCGTGTATGTAAGCCCATGCCCGAAATAGCGCGCCGAGCGCATCGTTACGGTGCAGGTTCGCTCCCACGCGCAATCGACGGTAGGCGAGCTTGAGGCGTTCAATGGTCGTCACAGACAAGCCGGACACCTTCGCAAGAACGGGGAATACCGCAGTCGGAGTATCCGGGCTGGGGACGCGCTAACGCAATCGCAGGCCGCACTCCCCATGGAGGCACTCGGTCGCGTTTGGTCAGCGGCAGAGCGAATGTGCCGCAGCGCGGATCCGGCAGTGAATGCCTTGTCGCCGTTGCGCAGGTTCTACGCATTGATCAGACCGATCTCAAGATGGGTGCGTGGTGCCGCTGTTGCGATCGTTCGTCCTGCGATGGCACGGCGCCGATGATGTCGCACGACAACGCGGCGTGTGTGCACGGCAGGTGTTGCGATCAGCGTGGCAGCGGGACGTGATTGCATCGGGCAGGCTCACACGTGATGTCCGGCAGCGGTCGCGTCGGTGGCCGCCAACACGCGCTGCAGTGCCTCGCGCAGGCTCCAGCGTGCCCGCCAGCCCAACACGCGCGCCGCCTTGCCCGGATCGCCCAACTGATGAAGACGGTCGATGCGCCGCTGACGTTGCGGGTCGACTTCCAGGCGCGGCGAGCGCCCGAGCACTGCACCGATCTGCTCCACCAGTTCGGCGACGGAATATTCCACGCCCGAGCACAGATTGAAGACATCGAAGGCCGGGTCCGGCCGCACGTCGTCGAGCAGCGCGATCAGCCCTGCCGCGGCGTCGTCGGCGTGCAGGTAGTCCCGTCGCGGCTGCAGGTTGCCCAGCCGCAAGAGGGGCGCCGCTGCCGGATCGGCCGCCAGTTGCGCCAGCACGTCCGGGATCAGGTGCGCATTGGGATCGTCATGGGCGATGGTGTTGAACAGGCGCGCCGCGCGCCCGCGCCGGCCGGCTTCTGCCGTGCACCACAGCCGCAACTGGGCCTCGTTGCAGAGTTTTGACAGCGCGTAGTTGTCGCGCGCTTCGGTGGCGCTGGCGTGTTCGTCCAGTGCGCCGTCGCCCCAGGCGTAGACCGCGCCGCTGGAAGCGATCACCACCTGTGGCAGCACCGCGTCGCTGGCAGCGTGCAGTACGCTTTCGGTGCCGACCACGTTGACTTGCAGGCAGCGCATGCGCTGCGTCTCGCAGGTGGGGATATGGTGAATGGCAGCCAGATGGATCAGCGCATCGGCGCGGAACGCGCGCAATGCGGCAGCGAGCGTTACGCGATCGCTCACGTCGGCGACGATGGCTGCATGCAGGCCTTGCGGCAGGGACATCCCTCTGGACAGATCGTCCAGTCCCGCGACCGCATCGCCACGCTGCAGCAACGCACTCGCTACGCGTCGCCCGATCATTCCGGCCGCGCCGGTGACCAGTACCCGCTTCATCCAGGCCCCAGCGGGCGCGTGTCGGTTGGCCCAAGCACCCGCTGCCGCACGCGCTGCGGCAACCAGGCGAACAGCGGATCGGCGTGTGCCGACCAGGGAGCGTGCCGGTCGCCATGGCGGCGTGCGATCACATACATCGCCAATGCCAGCGACGAGACCAGTAATACGCCCAAGAAAATCGCCAGGCCAACCAACGCCGGCCGGCGCGACGGAATTGGCGCCGGCGACAACGCCGGGATGGCCCGGTAGCGCACCAGTTGTGCACGCCAGCGCTGTTGCGACAGCGCCAGGTCGATTTCGCTGGCGACCTGCGACAGCCCCGAACCGGAGGGGGTGCCGTTTCCGAAGACGGCGCGTCGGCAGCTCTGTACCCAATCCACCAGGGCCGTGCCCAGATGCAGCGCTGGCGCGCGCTGGTCTACCCGGGCCAGGAAGCGCTGTTTGCCATCCAACTGCTCCAGTTCGCGCTCTACCTGACGCAAGGTGGCCCGCGTCTCGGCGATGGTCGACTGCAATGCCACGATCTGCGCCAGAGGCGAGAGATAGCGCCCACCACCATCGCCGACCGACACGACCGTGTTGGCCTCGTTGCGCCGTAGTTCCGGGTAGCGCTCCAGCAACTGCTGCATATCCGCAGCCTGCTGCTCGTTCTGCTCGATCGCGAAGCGCTGCTGGATCCGATCGATCTGCAACTGCGGGCGTTGTTCGAGCGCCTGTTGGCGCAGGCTATCCAGATAGTCGCGCATTCCGGCCCACAGCACGACCTGACGCACATGCTGCGCAATGGCGTCCAGCTGCCGGTTCGCAGCCGCATCGTCGCGTGCGTTCAACGACACTTCCAATCCCAGCGCGCCGACGCTCTTGGCATCGATGTTGACTTGTTGGCGGATGTCGTCGCGTTCGACCGCGCTGCGGTAGGTCACGTACGTGTCCCAATACTTGCGGCGGACGAAGGCGCGTTGCAGGCGCTCGCGCTGCTCGGGCGGCAGGTTGGTCATGCTGGCGAGCGAGGCCGCCACCAGTTGGCGATCGGCCAGCATCGGTTGCAGTTTGCGCCATTGTTCCAGGGTCATCTGCGGCGTTTCCAGCAGCGCGGTGAGCGCATACAGGGGCCGCGTGGCGACGAGTACGCCGGCCAGTAGCCCAAGCAGCAATGCCAGCGGAATCAGCAGGCGCCCGAACTGCTGGTAGAAGCGCAGGACTTCCAGCAATAGATCGCCCAGGGAGACCTCGTCACGGCGTTCAGGGATCTCTTCTATACCCGGCATCAGATCTTCGCTGCGATTCAAGGAGGCATGGGAGCGCCATGCCGTACCGCCATCACTGTGCCACAGCGGTTGCAGCGGCGGCAACGCAGCTATGCGTGAGTGCGACCGCGTCCTGCAATGCGCAGCCCGCACCACAATGTGGCGGTCAACACGGCCTCGGTGGCGATCACGGCGATGGCGGCACCGTGCACACCGTACTGGTGGGTGAGCAGCAGATTCAGCGCGATGTTGACCACCGCCGCCGCACTGGCGCCGAGCACGTACCAACGCTGCTGGTCGCAAGCGATGGCGGCCTGGGTCAGCACGTAGTTCGGCAGTACGAACACGAACGCGGCAAACAACCAGCCGAGCAGGTGCCCCGCCACCGCGCGATAAGACGCTCCGTACAACAGCTCCATCAGCCAGCTGCCCAGCCAGGCGCCGCTCGCCGCCAGCGCCAGACCCGCCGCGCCGGCCAGCCACAGCGCGCGATCCTCCAGCCGGCGCGCGCGCCCGGCCTGCCCGCGTGCCAGGCGCAGCTGGCGGAACAGCAGCAAGGCGACCGGCATCGCCAGCAACAGCACCCCATCGAACACGCGATATGCGGCGGCGTACTGGCCAACCTCTGCCGCGGGCACCGTTTGCTGCAGGATCACCACGTCGCTGCGACGGTACAGGCCGGTCGCGGTATCGATCCAGAAAAAGCCGGCGGCCGCACGATAGGCCAGCGGCTGTGGCCGCCAGTGCGGTCGATCCTGCAGGCCGCGCCCCAGCCAGGCATAGGCCAGCAGCAGGCCACATGCCCATGCAGCGAAGACCACGCCGGGGTCGTGTCCGAGCAGCAGGACCGCCGTCACCACCAGCACGGCGCTGAGCGCACGCGCACTCGCCAGCCAGCTGGCGTCGCGTTGCCATTGGCCCGCGGCCTTCAATTGCGCCGACACCAGCTGGGTCAGCGTGACTGCACCGAAGCACAGCACCGCCCAGACCAGCGCCGGATCGCCGCCGGCGCGCGTCGCTGCCAGGCTGGCAGCGACCAGTAGCAACGTGGACCACAGCAGATGCCCGCGTGCCAGGCCCGGCAGCGCGCGCGCCATCGTCGCCGCAATACCGGCTGCAACCCCTTCGCGCAGCACCAGGGTGCGCATGCCGGCATCCTGCAGCAGCGCCAGCAAGGTCGCCAGATTGAGCAGGTAGGCGTAGCGGCCGAAGCCCGCTGGGCCCATGCCACGCGCCAGCCAGACCGACAGCGCCAGCGAGACCGCGGCGGTGAACAGGATCGACACCCATTGCGCCGACAAACCGCGCGCCAGGCCACGCCACGCAGGCGGCAGGCGCGGTATCACCGGGCACCGCTCCAGACCGGCGCCACGGCCTGCCATGGGCCTTGCGCCACCAGCCGCCCCTGGTCCAGCACCAGCACGCTGTCGGCCTGTTCCAGCAAGGCCAGCCGATGGCCGATGAGCAGGACAGTCAGGTCGCCATGCAGGCGCTGAATGGCGCTGCGGATGCTTGCTTCGTTGTCGTGGTCCAGCGCGCTGGTCGCCTCGTCCAGGATCAGCAACGCCGGGCGTTGCAGCAGCGCACGCGCCAGTGCCAGCCGCTGGCGCTCGCCGCCGGACAATGGCATGCCGCCCTCGCCGACCGGCGTATCCCACCCCTGCGGCAAAGCATGGACAAACTGGGCGGCCGCCTGATCCAGCGCCGCGTGCAGCGCCTGTTCGCTTGCATCCGGACAGGCGATCAAGAGGTTATTGCGCACGCTGTCGTTGAGCAGGAAGGCGTCCTGGGAGACATAGGCCACCGAGCGGCGCCAGGCCCGTCGTGCGGCCGCATCCAGCACCACGCCGTCGATCTCCAACGTGCCCTGGTCTGGACTCAGCAACCCACTCAGCACGTCGGCCAGCGTGCTCTTGCCGGCACCGGAGGCGCCCACCACGGCGGTGGTGGTTCGCGCCGGCAGCCGCAGCGACAGACCTTGCAGCGCGGGCGTGTCGCGTCCTGCGTACTGGACCTCAACGGTAGACAGCGCGATCGAGGTCGTCAGCTGGATCGGCGGCGTGGCGTCAGCCAGGGGCGGCTCTGCCCAGGTCCGGCTCTCCTGCAGCCGGCGTTTGATCGCGCTGAATGCCGCTGCTGCATGCAGGCAGTACTGGCGTTGTTGTTGCACCGTGGTCAGCAGCGGTACCAGACGCGCGAAGATTGCTACCAAGACGAGCAGCTCGGCTATCGCCATGTGCAGGACCTGCAAGCCCAGGTAGACATAACACGCCAACAGGATCGCGCCGGTGCTTTGTAGCCACGCTTTGGAGGCGCTCAAGCCGCGGGCAAAGCGCAGCTGCTGGGCGTGGATGATGCCGGCGGTCCGTTCGAACGCCGCCAGATACGCCGTTTCGGCACCAAGGATCTTGGCTAGCCGCAGACCGGACAGACGGTCGTGCAGGCCCGCATGCAACCCTTGGTTCGCCTGGGTCAGCTGGCGTCCCAGCAGCGCCACCCCGCGCCGCTGCCCGCCCACAAGGAGCAACGCAACACCGCTCAGCATCGCAACCAGCGCCAGCTTCCAGGACAACGCGAAGGCGGCGAGTAGGTAGAGCGCCGCGGTGATTGCCGAGGCGAACATCGCCAGAGCGTGTCCTAGCCCAACTTCAGCGCGGCCTACATCGCTCAGGATGAGGCTGGCATGGTCGCCGGTGCGCTGGCCCGCCAGCCAGCGCCATTGCGCACCGAGTAGTGCAGCGAAACTGCTGGTGCGCAGCCGTTCGCCCACGCCTTGCTGCAGGCGCGCCGCGAGCTGTTCGCGACCGAACTGGATCGCGTTGCGTACTAACAGCACCAGGCAGAACAGCAGCAGCAAAGGAATCGGCGTGTTTGTCGGCAAGCCAAGTGCTGCCAGCAGGCGCGGCAGTTGGTGCGCCATTCCGGTCGCGGCGCTGGCGCCTTGCATGGCACTCAGCAAGGGCACCAACAGCAGCATGCCGATGCCTTCGGTCGCCGCCGCCAGCACCATCAGCAGCGCCAGCCCGACGCAGCGGCCGCGCGGCGCCAACCGCAACAGGCCGGCAACAAAGCGCAGGATCGTCATCGTGCCTGCCATGTGCGTGGCAGGAAGCAACCCACGCGCGTGAAGCGGTCGGTCCCGTGTCCGCCGGTGACGTGCTGGCTGCCGGCCAACACCCAGGCATGCGCCTGGAGCGCAGATCCGTCTGCGTTACGCGCAACGCCCAGGCACAGCAGATGGGTGACCCGGAACAGGCCTAGCAGGCAATGCGCCGCCAACGCCTGCGCCAGGCAGTTGGATGTCCAGGGCGTGTGGCGTGCCGCCAGCCGCAGGGTGCGGCCGATCTGCAGGGCGCGACGTTGCGCGCGCTCATCCAGGCGCGGCAACGAGGGTGGTACTGCCATCTGGTGGCCCACCCAGGGCGCCAGCTGGCGAAAGCCCACCAGCCGCACGGCGCCCCGCGCCGCGGCCAGCAGCAGCCAGGCCGGCACCAGTAACAGCCGCTCAAATCGCGGCAGGCGCGCGAAGGCGACCAGCCTGCGATGGAAGCCGCTGACAGCGCGGGACAAGCTCACGTCCAACCCTCATCCCACCTCGGGCGATCTTGCGCGGCAATCAGCTCCACCGCCGCGACCTCAGCATGGCGCGCCTGTGCCAGACAGCGTTGTGGTGTCTGCCTGCGTGACTGCAGGACTGACGGCGGAAAGAGCATGGCGCAGGCACGTGTCGAGGGAAGGGCGGCCAACGCGATCGAGCTCATGCCATCACGCGGGTCCGGGTGGCTCCCCGTGGCCGAGGGCCTTGCCGTGTCGGCTAGCCTAGCAAACGTCGGATCGGGCGGGTTGCGCTGGCGACCGCCGCGCAGCCTTGGCGCGGGCGTTCTGCCCAGCGGCCGGCGGCCTAGCGCGATCAGCCACCGCCTCGCTCATGCCAGGCAAGGAAGCCACCGGTCTGCAACCCGTACACCAGCATCTGCAGATAAGCCTCGCGCCTGGGTTCGGCGGCCTGGGCATCGCACGGCCAATCGTCCAGCAATGCTTGCAGTCGCGCTAGGTCGAGCATCCGGCGGGCCAGCGGCGAGTCGTGCAAGGCGTGAAGTTGCCGCTGCATGGCCGCGCGCTGTGCGCTTAGATGCATGAACCAGTCGCCATGCTGCACGCCGACCTGGCGGTTGGCGAAAATCTCCGGCGGCGCGCCACGGGCGGCGAGCAAACGACGCGGCAGCGAACGCCGGACGCCGTCGCGCAGGAATTGGTCCAACGGCAGGCTGCCAAAAAACTCGATGATCCGTCGATCGGCGAGCGGCATGCGGAAATCCACTCCCGAAAGCGCGCGCAGCGTGCCCCAGCCATCCATCGCGGCGGCATGACCCAGCATCCATTCCCGCAGCACATGTACCGAGCGATGGCGTCCACCGAGGCGGATCCGGTAGCGGCTTCGGTCCAGCTGGCGATGCATGTCGAGCTCCCGCGCCAGGTCCGGATGCAACGCGGCAGACTGCATCCAGGCGGCAGCCGGCAACCGATGCCAATAGCGCAGAACCGTCAACGGTGCGAATGGCCGCAGGACATGCCGCTGCACTGCCTTGCGGATACTCAGGTTCTCGGCCCGTGCCAGTGCGCGCGTCTGCGCCGACAGTGTGCGCCACTGGCCAGCGCCGAGCAGTTGCGGTAGCCGTGTCAGGCCGTCGTAACTGAAAAAGGCATTCCCCATTTCGCCACCGATCAGGACGTTGCCGCCTCGTGCGTGCAAGAACCGGTCGATCGGGAAGAACCAGGCCATGTTCAACGGCGAACGGATCGGCTGACCGTTCTCTTGCCACCAGCGCTCGGCGTCGTACTCGCCCCAGTCGCCGCCATCATCGCCGACCATGTGCCAGTCGATGCCGGTATGGCTGGCAGCCAGGAGACGGGCGCGCGGGGATTCGTCATAGTAGTGGGTGCGGTTTGCCGCCGCGGTCGCTCCCCGCGGCACCCGGGTGACGGTCAGCAACGGGGCAGGTGCCAATTGTCGCGCGGCCGAGAGTACGACCGAGCCGCTGTCGAGTCCGCCGGTGAGGCAGGCCGCCACCGGCCCGCGTGCGCGCAGCGCATCGGCAACGGCACGGTCGAGCAGTTCGGCCGCTGCGGCTTCGACATCGGCATCGCTGCCTAACTGCAGCGAACCCGCTTCGGGCAGGGACCACCAGCGCTGCAGGTCGGTCGCGTCCGGCGTCAACAGCATGGCGTGGCCCGGCGGAACCCGGTCGATGGCGCGGTACACCGTGCGATGCGGCCGGCTGCGGTCCATGACCAATTGGTCGGCCAAGCTCTGTTCGTCCAAGTCCCTCGGGATACCGGGTAGTGCGAGCAACGCCGGCAATCGGGTCGAGAAGGCGATCAGACGCGCTCCACGATGGACGAACAGCGAGCGTTGTCCGACCGGGTCGCGTGTCAGCAGTAGATGGCGCTGGTCGGGACGGTACAGCGCCAGCGCAAAGCTGCCCTGCAACCGCGGCAACGCCGCCGTATCCCAACGCTGTAACGCTGCCAGCAGCAGCGCGCCATCCGGCTGCGACAGCGCGGCTGGATGGCCTAGCGCATGGACGAGTTCGCTGCGGGCCGCCAGCCCGCTATCTGCAACCAGGACGGCCCCGGAGGCGCCCACACAGGGCATTGCCTCGTCGGTGTCCTCGGGGGTAAAAAAATGCTGACGGTGCACGATCGCGCACGCGCCGTGGTGCCAGATTCGCGCCGGGCCGATGCTCCGCGCTTGCAGTGCACCTGCCAGTCGGTGGATCGTCTCCGGCTCAACGGGACGGCCATCCAGATGCCAGATACCGGCAAAATCGCTCATCGATCTCCCGCTACACCCGGACGAGGTCGGGCCGGATGGTCTCAGGAGCCGGTGGTTGGACCGAAGCCATCGTTGCCGGTGGTTGCGTTCTGCGCGGTATCGTCGATCGAGAGAAACGACACCACCGGCGTAGACCACACTTTGTGGCCCGGCTGCGGGGTGATGCGGTCGGAAGCTGCCGATTCGTTGGTGTTCATACGATGTCCTCGTGCAGGGAGCCGCAGCGGCTGCTGCGGGGGTGCATGCTTCGTATCATAAGCTGCATACCCATGCACGTCACGGTCATCCGCCACCACGCCCAAATCGACGCTGCCCCGCGCGTTTTCAACCGCGCTCGGTGCTGCAGACAGAACGAACGCGGGGTTCGCTTGGGACCCTGTGCATGAGTTCGCTACGGATTCCCTGGCGCCGTCTGCTGACCCGGACTGGTCTGCGATTGCTGTACCGTGCGGCGCGTCATCGCGAAGGGCGTGAGTATGCCCGGTTGCAGCTCACTGCGCGCGCGCCGCTGTTCCAGGACTACGGCACTACGTCGTTGGACCGTTACCCGGCGCTGTTCGCCTATACACAACGTGCGCTGGCCGAAACGATAGCGCCGCGGTTGCTGTCCTTCGGTTGCTCGACCGGTGAAGAAGTCATCAGCCTGCGCCATTACTTTCCGGATGCCGAAATCACCGGGCTGGATATCCATCCTGGCCATATCGCGCGGTGCCATCAGTGGCTTCGGGCGCACCCGGATCCCGGCGTGATGTTCGCTGTGGCGGGCAACACGGCGGGAGAACGCGACGCGGAATACGACGCCATCTTCTGTCTGGCGGTTCTGCGTCGCGGAGACCTGGCGGCCCATCGTGGCGATCGTTGCGATCACCTCATCAGGTTCGAGGAGGTCGAGGTACAGCTGCTGGATTTCGCCCGCTGCCTGCGCCCGGGCGGCCTGCTGGTGCTGCGGCATGCCAATTTCCGTTTGCGCGATACCCTGGCGGCGCGTTGGTTCGACACGGTGTTGTGCCTGCCGACGTCTGCGCGCGCGGACACGCCACTGTTCGGTCCGGATAACCGGCGGCTACCTGTGCAGGCCGATGCGCAGACCGTCTTCCGCCGCCGCGCTGCGCCCTGCGATGAGCGGATTTGACTGGCCCCGCTTTGCAGCGCAAAGCATCCTGGGTAAGCTCCTGTCTCCATACCGACTTGGCCCAGGGATGCGCATTGCACCGAGCACAATCGTTGCCAGGACGTCTTGCTGTCTTGCCGCAGAGATGGGCGATGAACTGGTCCTCATGAGCACCGAGCACGGGCTGTATCTGTCGCTGGATGCTATCGGCAAGGACATCTGGTGGCATCTGGATCCGCCTTGCGCGTTCGGCATCTTGTGCGATCGCCTGAGTGCCGAATATTCGGCGCCCCGGGACACGATCGAAACCGACGTGGCGGCACTGCTGCACACCTTGCGTGATGCCGGGGCAGTGGAGATGCGCGCCTGACAGACGCATCCGCCCGTCAGACACCACCCACCACGCAGCTGGATCACCACTATTTGTTGTGTGGCTGGCACGTCCGCAGTGCGCTGACGCTGCCCGAGCTGCCGCCATGGTCGGCGACCGCGACGCCGGTCGAAGCGGACGTGGTGATCGAAGAAGCCGAGGTTCCGGATCGGCTGGACATGCGCGACCCGGTGGAGTCGTGGTTGAGCGTTGGTCGCGATGGCTCCGTGCTCTTGCAGGTGCCGCACGTGGTGCGCATCCATGTGCACGCCGGACGGTTGATTCGTGTGCAGCGGCTGAATCCGCACGATGAGAGTTGGCGGCTGTTTTTACTCGGCTCGGCATTGGGCTATCTGTGCCTGCAACGCAGCCTGTTCCCGCTGCATGCTGCCTGCCTACGCATCGGCACACAGACCGTGGCCTTCGCCGGTCATAGCGGCGCAGGGAAGTCCACGCTGGCGGCGGCTTTGCTCAAACGCGGCCACGGGCTGATCAGCGACGATCTCACCGTGATTCGCCCCGACTCGGCCAGCGGCATCATGGTGCTGCCCGCGTTTCCACGGCTGAAACTCTGGCGCGACACGCTGGAGTCGCTGCAATTGCCCATGACCGATGCGCCGCGGGTCCGGCCGGGCATGGAGAAGTTCGACCTGCGGCCTGGCGCAGGGTTCGATGTAGCGCCGGCGCGCTTGGACGCGGTCGTCGTCTTGGGTGATGCCTCCGAGCCCCATGTTCAGCGCCTGTCGCCGCAGCACGCATTGCCGGTGCTGCACGGGTATCTCGCACGCTCGCAAGTGGCCGTGCGGTTGGGTTTGCATGCGGCCACGTTTGCGCAAGCTGCTGCGATCGCCCGCCAGGTGCCCGTCTGGCGCTTGCGGCGTCCACGCCGTTTCGACGCGCTGGACATCACCGTCGACTTCATCGAAGACCATGTCGGCGCATGAGCGGGCGCGGCATTGTCTGGCTCGCCTCGTATCCCAAGTCAGGCAATACCTGGGTGCGTTGCCTGATCGCCAGCCTGCGCAACGGCGGCGCCGCGATGCATCTCGACGCGCTCGCACCGGCGCTGCCCAATGCCGCATCGCGCGCATGGCTGGAGCGCCATCTCGCTGTAGATATCAGCGATCTGACACCGGCCGAACTGCATCTGCTGCGCGGCACGGCTTATCGTCGTTGCGCACTGCAGGCCTTGAGCGTGCTCAAGGTGCACGACAGCTACGATCCCACGCTGTTTCCTGCCGCGGCGACGCTGGGCATCGTCTATATCGTGCGCGATCCGCGTGACGTCGCTCCGTCGTGGGCCGACCACGCCGGGATCGATCTGGATGCTGCCATCCGGCAACTGGGCGAGAGTGCAACCACCCTGAGCGATACCCTGTCCCGATACCGGCCGCAGGCAAGGCAACGCTTTGGCTCATGGTCGGAACATGTGGCCTCCTGGTTGCATGCGCCTGGCCGGCGGTTGCTGGTGCGGTATGAAGATCTATTGGCAAACCCGTTGCAAGAAACGGCGCGTCTAGCCCGCTTTCTCGGCCTGTCTACAGAGCCGGCGCACATCGCACATGCTGTCGCGGCCTGTCGTTTTGAAGTGCTACGCGACAGCGAGGAGCGTCATGGATTTGCCGAGCGCCAGCACGGGCAGGCGCGCTTCTTCCGTCAGGGGCGCGCGGGGGCATGGCGCACCACACTCAGTGCGCCACAAGCGGCACGCGTGCTTGCCCACCATGGCCCCACCATGGCCTGGCTGGGTTATCCGAATGCTTAAGCACTTGCGCAGTACTCAGCGTGTGCAAGACATGCTAGGCGGCCATGCCATCTTCCAGGCGATGCCGGTATCGCCGTAAGCGCGAAAGCCGAGTCGACCATACAGCTCAAGCGCGGGATTGTTCTTGTCGACCTGCAATATCACCTCGCGGCCATCGACCTTTGCTTGCGCCAGTAGCGCCTCGATCAACACTGTTCCAATGCCTTGCCTGCGGCGATCGGGCAGCAGCAGGATATCCAGTAAGCGGACCGTTGTTGCCGCATCGCCACCCAAGTACAGCCGCCCGATCACGTGTTCGCCCTCGGTGACGACCAAGAACAGCACATGCTCCTGGCTGAGCATGTAATGACGCCGCTGCGCGTCGAACTGCTGGTCGATGAACGCCTCCCGGACTGCATCACTCCACGGCAACATTGCGAATTCGGCCCAGCGCTGAGTGCGGAACACAGCGCGCAGAACGGACAAGTCCGCCTCATGCTCGGCACGTATTGCCATTCCCCGCGCCAGCAATGGCGCCGGGCAGGCGAACTGCAGCGGCATCATGGCCTGGGCGGATAGATGCCGTCGGTGGCGCAGATGCAATACCGCAGTGTTGTAAACGGCTGTCGATTTTCGTGTGCTTGGGCCGCCTGTACGCTCGGCGGAAATGCGACCAGCGCAGAGGGCGACAGTGGCACGATTGGCGTGGTCGTCGCCGCTGGTGCGTACGCCAAATGCGAGACTGGTGGCGAGGTCGTCGGGTTGAGCAGGCGCGACAGATAGGCGTTCGGACCCGGCGTGCTGCCGCTCGCTCCCGGTGCGGTACCGGGCGGCATGAACTTGGTGGTGATGGTGTGCGTATGCGGCGGCAACTGCGCCTGCGACACCAGTGCCACGGAATCGGCGCCCTGCAACTGGCCGATGGTGGAGTTGCTCAAGCCTGTCCCTTGTCCCAGGCCGGTGACCGCGCGGCCGCGCAGATCCGGCAATCCAAACGTGCTTTGCTGGTCGCCCCCGTAGATGAAACCAATCACGCCGAACAGCGCCTGATACTGGTTGATGCTGACCGTCTGCCCCATGCAATCGAGCCAGCCATCCGGCGCGAAATTGTAAGGAAACGCGCGCACTTCGCCGATAAAACTATTGGACATGTCGAACTCCTTTGCGATGGCCGGTCACGGCCGCTGCGGGTACAACCCGTTCAGGCAGATCAGATAGTTCAACGTCTGCGTCGCCATGTGGTTGTCGTGTGGCTGGCCGGCGCCGGCCGTATTCACCGCATTGGTGGCCAGCGTATTGGCGGGGGCTGTCCCGGTGGCGGGAGGCGTGAAGTACGCCGCGTCACCCCCCTGGGGGACGGCAGGCAACTGCCCCGTGGGCACCAGCAAAGACGCAGGCGCGTTGAACGCCTGCAGGGCATGCCCATGCGCAGGCATCTCCGCCAGCTGCAGGGTCACCGTTTCGGTACCGAATTTTTGTCCGAGTACGCGCGCGGTCAGTTGCGGGGCCGGCGCGCGCGCTACGCCCTGACCTTGCGAGATCGCAACACGGCCACGCAGGTCCGGCAGGTTGAACGTGGTTTTTCCGTCGCCGCCGTACGTGGTACCGATCAGTGAATACAGCGCCATGTAGTTGTTGATCTGCAGTTGGCGTCCATCGCAGAACGCCCAGTATTCGGGTTCATAATTGCCGGCGAACAAAATAATTTGACTGGTGTAGGCATCCATGGTGTCGTTCCTTTGGGGCCGCGTCAGGGGCGCTGAGGGTAGATGCCGACCGTGCAGATGCAGAAGTTCAGCACCAACGATGGCTGCATGTTGTTGTGGGCGCCGCCGCCGCCTTCCTGGCTCACGGAATCGGCTGCCAGTGCAGTCAGTGTGCCCGTCGATGCATACAGAAAGTGCGGCGCTGGAGGCTCGGCGAGCAGGACGTTGGCGGCGGTCTGCACCGCGGCGGTGGTTCCCGCCGCAGCGACCGCATTCACCATGTGCGTATGCGGAGGAATCTGCGTCGCGGTCAGCGCCACGCTCTCCAGGCCGCCATAGGTGCCGACCGTGTAGACCACCGTGGGCGTGGTGAGCGGGTTGACGCCCTGGCCCACCGGTACACGGCCGCGCAGGTCCGGCAGATTGAACGTGGTCTTGCCATCGCCGCCGAACTGGTTGCCGAGCAGCGAAGCCAGTGCGACGTTGCTGTTGATCGGCAGCTGGCGGCCATCGCACGGCAACCACCCGGCGGGCGCCCAGTCGATCGGAAATAGGCGAATTTCGCCAACAAATGCATCGGTTTCATTCATGGAACGGCTCCTCAACTGTCGGCGCGGTCAAGCGCACGTAATGAAAACCAGAACCGGCCGAGGCCGCAGCTGCGACCTCGCGCACGGCATGGCCGCTACGCGCCCGAGCAAGCCGCGCACGGCGAACGCTGTGCTATTAATAGGGCGCGACATGCATAGCGCACCGGCACTGGGCTGCCACGACAGGACACCGCCGCACGCGGCGCGCAACGATGTGCATCGATCACGACTTCGCTAAGTTTCCCTCGCAATCCGCAGATGCAGATATGACCCCTGGTAGCGAACGTAGCACAAGCCGCAGACGCGCTAGGGTGAGCGCGTTCACCACTTGCGATTGTCGTGCGGCCGCGTGCTGAAGCGCATTGCGCCGTGACGGCTGAGGACGCTTGCGCGACATGGTCGCCCGCGTTCGGCTATGTGCTGTCGCTATGGCGGCAACACGCTCCTTCTGCCGCTGGATTGCCGGCGGCGGGCGCGCCACCCGATGCGGTTGCGTTCGAACGTTCGCTTGCACAGCACCGCATGGCATTGGCATTGCCTGCCGCCGATACCCTGGCAGCCAGCGTTCCCATCGCAATGCGCGAAGTCTTGCGTCGGCGGCAGCAACGCATGCTGCTGCAGTCCTTGCAGCAGACTGCCGCCATCCGCGAGATGGTGACGGCGCTGCAGCAGGCAGGCATCCGTTGCTGCCTGCTCAAGGGATTGGGGTATGCGGCGCAGTTCGGCCACCTGCACCGCCGCGAAGCGTGCGATATCGATGTGCTGATCGAGCCGCACGCCAGCCAACGCGCGCTGTCGGCACTGAGCACGTTGGGCTATGTGCTGCAATCGGACGCCGCACTCGATCCAGCCGAGTATTGCCGCCACAACCATGCCTTGCCGCTGCGCCATCCTGAAACCGGCGTGGTGCTGGAACTGCATCTGCGGCTGGCCAACCACGAGCGCCAGTTTCCGCTCAGCCAACGGATCTGGCGTGATCATCTCGGCACGGTCGTGTTGGGCGGCATGCAGGTACCCACGCTGTCACCGCCAGCGGCCGTGGTCTATGCGGCGTTTCATGGCACCAAGCACCACTGGCATCGCGCCTTCTGGTTGGTGGACATGGCGCAGGCGCTGGGCAGTCAGCACCTGGACTGGGAGGCGGTGCTCGCGCTGGCACGGCGGCTTGGCGTGGAGAGACAGCTGGCGCTGAGTGCGCTGCTGGCCGAAGCAAGTCTGGGAATTGTGCTGCCGGCGGCGCTACGGCAGCAGACCGCATTGCTGCACAAAGCCCGACCGGCCGCCGCTGCGCTGCTGCCGTGCATGGATGCGCTCGGATCCGATCGTGGTGCGGACCTGGCGGTGCGACTGGGGTTGTTCGGCTATATCCGGCACCTGTGGTCGCTGCAATCGACATGGCGCGGCCGCTTGCAGGTGCTGCCGGTGCTGCTCGTTCCCACCGACATGGATCGTCAGGCGGTACCGTTGCCGGGTGCATTGCATTGGGCCTACTTCGGGGTGCGTGTGGTGCGGTTGGTCAGACAGCACCTGCTCAAACGCCGGCAGCTGCAGGGATAGCGCGCCAGGTCAAACGAGGGTGTGTCGGCTTGCCCTGCATCGAGCGCCTGGAGTCGCCGGGCATGCAGTGCGCAACCTGGGCTCGACGCCGATGCGCTGTTTCCCCCGACAGGCCGCGATCAGGGCTGATACCGACCGCATCGGGCGCGTACCGACAGGGAGCAACGATGCGGCTTGCTCCGCAGACCAGAGGCATTCCGGGAGCGGTCGTCGCAGTGTCCCAGGCTGTCCCTTGATCGATCGAATCCGATCCTGGCATCCATCTCCGGCACCGCTCCCTCAAAGCCATGGCGCCCACCCCTGCCATCCGACCTATTGACGACAGCTGTCGTCATGTCTACGGTGGCGACATCTGTAGTCATGGGGCACGAGATGAGCGCGAAGACCATCGGGGACCAGGAGCTGGCCCTGCTGCAATACATCGAAGAACAGCGCCACGCCAGCGTGGGCGAAGTGGCGGCCGCGTTCGGTGAGCCGCGCGGGCTGGCGCGCTCGACCGTGCTGACCATGATGGAGCGGCTGCGCGCCAAGGGCTTCCTGCGGCGCAAGCAGGTGGACGGCATGTACCGCTACAGCGCCACCGCGGGGCAGGACGACGTGGTGCGCGGTGCCGTGGGGCAATTCGTGGAAAAGACGCTGCAGGGCTCGGTCTCGCCGTTTGTGGCGTGGATGTCGCAGCGCGCCGACGAGGTCAGCGATACCGAACTGGCCGAACTCGAAGCATTGGTCGCCAAGCTGCAATCGCAGCGCAAGGAGAGCTGAGTCATGCAGAGCCTGTTCGAAGTGATGGTGCAGCGGCTGGCGATGACCAGCCTGCAATCGGCCGCATTGGTGGCGGTGGTGTGGCTGCTGTGCAAGGCCATGCCGCACCTGCCGGCGTCCACGCAGTGCTGGCTGTGGTGGATGGTGGGGCTGCAGGCGGTGTTGGGCCTGTTCGTTGCGCCGCTTGAGCTGGCGGTCCTGCCGGCCCCCGCGCCGGTGGCGCAGGCGGTTGGGCAGACGGTCATGGCCCTGCCGAGCGCCTCGCCGTCGCTGTGGGTCCGCTGGGTGATGGCGGCCTGGTTGGCCGGTGTGGTGGTGATGCTGGCGCGCAGCGCCGTGGCGTGGCGCATCAGCCGCCGCCAGGTGCAGGCCACCGAGCCGTGCACCGACCAGGCGCTGCTGGCGGCCCTGCAACTGGCCGCCGATGCGCACGGCCTGCGCCATGCGCCGCCGTTGCGCCTGAGCGCGCAGATCGATTCGCCGCAACTCATCGGCCTGTGGCGGCCGGTGCTGCTGCTGCCGTCCCGCCGCCTGGCCAGCATCAGCGATGACGAGCTGGACATGGCGCTGACCCACGAGCTGGTGCATCTGCGTCGGAATGACTTGTTGTGGGGGTTGCTGCCGGCCCTGGCGCAGCACCTGTTCTTCTTCCATCCGCTGCTGCATCTGGCCGCGCGCGAATACGCCATCGCCCGCGAAGCCGCCTGCGACGCGGCAGTGGTTGCAGGCCACGTGCGCTGCCGTCACGACTATGGCCGCCTGCTGGTGAGCCTTGGGGTGTCCACCGCGCCGGTGGCCGGGGTGTCCAGCGCATCGCCGAGTTTTCTGAGTCTCAAGCGCCGTTTGATCATGTTGCAAAACACCAACGTCACGCCGGGGTGGGGCGCGCGCGCGCTGGTCGCGGTCGCGATCCTGGGCGTGGCACCGTTGCGCCTGGTCGCCATGCCTGCGCCGCTGCCGTCGCCTGCGCTGCAGCCGGTCGTGGTCACCGGCAGCGCATCGCCGGCGATGCCGCACGGCGTGCGCAATGCCGATGGCGCCGCGCAGCTGCACCTGCAGGCAGCGCTTGCGGCTCCGGCTGCGCCGGCTGCGCCTGCCGCTCCAGCAAACGGAGTGCTGGCGCAGGTGCTGGACACCGAGCCGGGCGCGCAAGACACCTCGCACATGGACACGATCGGCTGGGATCTGGACACACAGCAAAGCGTACGCGACGCCATCGACGAGGCCACACGCAGTGCCAAGGCCGCCGAGGTGGAGGCGCGGGCCGCCGCACAGCAGGCCATCGACGCCAGCGATCTGCATGCACAGATGCGGCAGGACGAGCTGCAGGCGGCGCAGGACGCATTGGCGCAGGCACGCGAGCAACTGGAGTCGCTCGGACCGGAGCTGGAGCAGGCCAAGCAGGATGCGCAGCAGCAGGCGCGCGAAGCGGCGCAACAGATCCGTGAGGTGGCGCTGCAACAACGCAATGCGCAGTACGCCTATGTGGCCGCCGCGCGCCAGGCAGCCGAGTTGAGCCGCCATCAGGCCGAGATGGACAAGGAAGCTGCACGCCAGGACCGCCTCAACGCCGCGCGTGCCCAACACGCCGCGGCCGGCGCGGACGAAGACAACTAGAGACCTGCACCACCGCACGACAGCGCGCATTGCCATGGCAGTGCGCGGCAGTCGATCCAACCCGTAGCGCACCACCCAGGCCTGAGGCCTGGCCTGCAGTGATCAGGCGGGCGGCGCCGTGCCCGGCGGGTCCGGTACGGGTGATGGCTGATCGCCTTGCGCCGGCGGCAGCCTGCATGCCGGCACCGCATGCCTTGTCGCCGTGCCCGGCAGCAATGGCAGCAATGGCAGCGATTGGCCTGTGCCGCCGGCGTGCAGTCGCCCGGTAATCGCTCCACCCGACCGACCGTTGCATCCGGCGCGACCACTGCAGTGAGCGCGCCCGGTACCAGACGCTGCATCCCACCCACGCGGGCAAGGCCACGGGCCCGCTCATCGCCTCAGCACGTGTCGACGCAACCAGCGTCGGCAGCGCCGTGGCCGCGTGTTCGCTGTTCCCCATCCGCCTGGCCGCGACCGGCCGGCGGCACCCAACTCCCCAAGGAGATCGCACATGCATCAGATCACGTTCCCCCCGCAGCGCCTGCGCGGCGCCTTGCTGTTTGCGCTTGGCGCGCTCGCTGCGCCCATGCTGATGGCAGCACCGACAGCACCGACAGCACCGACAGCTCCAACAGCTCCAACAGCTCCAGCAGCTCCAGCAGCTCCAGCAGCTTCAACAGCTCCAGCAGCTTCAACAGCTTCAATAGCGTCAACAGGACCAGCCATCCCAGCATTGCCGGCACTGGCAGCCAACGCAGCCGCGATGTCGTTACCGCCCGCGCCGCCAGTGCCTGCCCATCGCGCTGCGTCAGCTGCGCTGCGCGCTCCTTCGGCGTCTGCGTCCGCTGCTGCCTCGGTGGCTCCTTCGGCACCACCGGCCGCTGCCGACTCGGTCGCACCGCCAGCGCCGATCGCACCCGCGCATCCACCCGCCTCGCCAGCTGCACCGATCGCTCCCGCAGTGATGCCCACACCAGGGTCTGCGCTTCCGACGCCACGCCCAAGGCACGTTGCACACGGCGGCCCGTCGAGCAGATCCGCGTGCGGTACCGATGCGCAGGACATCCAGGACGATGGCGATGCCTATGTGCTGGTGCAGGGCGAGCGCCATCTCATGCACGGCACCGCCGACGATCTGCAGACCGCGCGTCGGTACACCAATGCCAATGGCTGGGTGCTGTGGTTCCGGGCCAACGGCGTGCAATACGTCGTGCGCGATCCAGGCCTGCTGCATCGGCTGCGCACCGGCTATGCGCGCAGCCTGCAACTGCGCGCGGCGCAGGACAGGTTGCAAGCGCGCCAGCAGGCGCTTGCCGCGCAACTGGCCGCATCAGCGGCGGGTGCGCCTGCCTCTGTGGCAACCGCGGCGCAACCGGCACAGGGCGCTGCCAGCGACACCCAGGCCCTGGCGGAGCAGCAGCGCCTGTTGACCCAACAGCAGGCGGTGCTGGCCAGCAAGCAGGCCGGCGCCACGCGGCTGGCCACTCGCCAGGCGCTGAGCATCCTGCGCGAGGCACTTGCCAGCGGCCGGGCGAGGCGGGTAACGGGTTGAACGCTGCAGGTGCGGACAGGCATGGACGCAGGCTTGCGGGTACCGCTGCGTTCTTCGACGGCGCGCAACGTGCTGCTGCGGGCAGTGCGCCGCGCCTGCAACGCCACGCATGTCTCCAGACAGCACCCACACCAGTCACGGCAGGCAGTGCGTGTCGGGCAGCAAGAACCGGTGTGCGCGAGCGACGCCAACCCTCCAGTTGCGTCGCTCTGCAGCGTTGCAAGCGGTAGCGCTGCACCACGACGCAGGGTGTAGCACCTGCATCACACGAGAAATTTGCCAACCCTATCCACACAAGGACCTTCTCATGCTGCACATCACTCCGGCATCAACGCGCGCTGGCATGGCGGCCATCCTGGCGATCGCGCTCACCAGCGTGCTGACGCCATGCCTGGCCGCACCATCAGCCGCTCAACCCGAGCCTGCGCCGGTGCCCGGCACGCAGACAGCGATCGCTGCATCGGTCGCCGTGGCTGCCGCTGCCCCAATGCCCGCTACGCCGCATGCACCGGCACCGCTGACGAACTCCACCCGCACCCCGGCCAGCGAGATGACCACGCAGGGCCATCTCACGCTGTCCGATCACCCCGACCAGGATGCGTACGTGCTGATGGAAGACGGCCAGGCGCTGATGCACGGCTCCACCGAAGATCTGGCCCGCGCACGTCGCCTGGCCGGCAGCACGGGCGCGTTGCTGTGGTTTCGTCGCGGTGGCAAGGGCTACGTAGTACGCGATCCGGCCACCCTGCAGCGCATCCGTGCGCTGTGCGCGCCGGTCAGCCAGCTCGGCCAGGCCCAGGGTGCGCTGGGCGAGCGGCAGGGCCGGCTCGGCGAGCAGCAAGCGGCACTGGGGACGCAAATGGCCGCCGCGGCGGCACGTGATGCGGCGGCTGCCGTTGCGCAGGCGCGCGCGTCGCTGGCACGCGACAACGCGGCGGCGCGCACCACCACGCCCGTTGCGCAGCAAGCCAACGCCACCAGCCAGCGCAGCACCCAGCAGCGGATCGAGGCATTGGCCGCGCAGCAGCAAACGCTCGCTGCGCAGCAGGCCGATCTGGCCGCGCAACAGGCAGTGGCAAGCGCACGTGCCGACGAGCAGACACGGCACATCATGCGTGAGGCAATCCGCACCGGTCTGGCACGCCCGGTTGCGCGTTGATCGCGGCGGCCGCGCTTGGCCGATACTGCGCGGTATTGGCGCAACAGCGAGCAGGCGATGACGTACCGGGTGGTGGTGTTGGGCGGCTATGGGCACTTCGGTGCACGCATCGTGCGGGCGCTGGCCGCGTTGCCACACCTGCATGTCATTGCCGCCGGGCGTCATCCGGGGGCGGTTGCGACAACCTGGCCCGAAGCCGCGCCCGGTCGTATTTCCGCATGCCGGCTGGATAGCGCCGCCGCCGATTTCGCCACGTGCCTGGCCGCCACCGCCGCCGATGTGGTGGTGCATACCGCCGGGCCATTCCAGGGCCAGGATTACGCGGTGGCGCGGTGCTGTCTGCAGGCCGGCATGCACTACATCGACCTGGCCGACGGCCGCGCGTTCGTGCGCGACTTCCCGGCCGCCTTGCATGCGCTGGCACAGCAGGCCGGCCGCGTGGCGATCAGCGGTGCCAGCACCTTGCCCGCGTTGTCCAGCGCGGTGGTCGATGCGCTGCTGCCGCGCTTTTCGACCCTGCATGGCATCCACATGGTGATCGCGCCTGCGCAGGGCACGCCGCTGGGGCTGGCCACCGTCCGCGCGGTGCTGTCGTACTGCGGAACGCCGTTTACCTGGTGGAGCGAGGGCCGCTGGCAGACCGTGGTGGGCTGGGCGGAGCCGCAGCGCGTGCAGTTCGCACAGCTGGCACCGCGCCTGGCATCCCCCTGCGATGTGCCCGACCACGACCTGCTGCCGCAGCGCTACCCCGGCGTGCGCAGCGTACAGTTCCGCGCCGCGTTGGAGGTGACCTTCCTGCAGCGCTGCCTGGCCGCGCTGGCCTGGTTACGCCAGCGCGGCGTGCCGTTGCCGATGTCGCGTCTGGCGCAAGCGCTCGCACGTGCGGGGCGCTGGTTCGACCGCTTCGGCACCGACCTGGGCGGCATGCGCGTGGAGCTGGCCGGCGAGCGCGATGGGCAGCCGCTCAGCGTACGCTGGGACCTCACCGCGGCGATGTTGCACGGCCCGGAAATCCCCTGTTTCGCCGCGATCCTGCTGGTGCGCAAACTTGCGGCAGGGCAGGTGATGCCAAGCGGCGCGCACGCCTGCATGGGGCTGCTGACCCTGGCCGAGTTCGAGCAGGAATTCGACGCATGGCAGATGACCACCGAGGTGACGCAGACGCTGCGGTGATCGCCTGCCGCCAACTGCGCGCACCACACCACGCGTCACCAGGGCATCGGCAAGGCACGGCGTCGAGCACGTAACGCTGCGCATCCGCTGGTGAGAGGCGACATCGCGTGCACGCCGACGCGTTCTGGTCGTGCGAGGAGCGGCTCCTGGTGTCGTGCGGCAGGGACGCAACACGCCGGCGCAGATGGCGTGTATCAACCTCACACCTCCCGCACCGTCCGAAACGCCTCCATATCCGCAAACGTGCAAAAGTGAAATCGCGGGATCGTGATCGGGCCCGCTGCCGCCAGTCGCTGGAGCCAGTTGCCCACTGCAGCGCGGTAGGCGGCCTGCTCTGTGCGATCGAGCGTCTGACACAGGTAGGCCAGCGAGATATGAAACTGGAAGTTGACATAGTCCGGGCGCTGCAGGCGGGTCAGCGTCATCAGCGCCTGGCGCGTCGCTTCCAGGCGTTGTGCAGTTTGCGCATCGGCAGGTTGCAGCGGGATGAGCAGGTTGTCGTTGTTGCCGGTCCTTGCCGCAGCCGGATTGACCACAAAGTTGCACGCACCCAGCGGCGCCGCCGTGCGTTGCCTCAGCCGCGCAAGAAAATCCGCATGGATCTCGCTCAAGGCCACATCGCGCCCCAGATCGCTTGGCCATGGCCCGCTTGCGCGGTCGATCTCGTTGACCCCGCCCAGCAGGGTTGCGTGGTAACTGCTGGGCGGCAGCAGCGCGAACTTGTTCGCGAAGCCGTGCTCGGGTAGCTCGCGGTAGATATCCAGCACCCGGTCGAAGCTGTCGTAGCCATCGCCCTGCTGTTGGAGATGACCCAGAAACGTATTGCCGGCAAACGCCATCGGCCGGCGCGAGCGCAGGAACTTGCGCCCGAGATCCGGCGGCGGCGTGGCGCTTGATGCGGGCAAGGCGGGGCCCAGCAGCGAGGCGCCAGCGGCGGCCGCCACCAGGCGACGTCGGCTGAAGCGTGTATCCAACAATGACGACATGCGGCAGTCCTTCAAATTCCAGGTCAGGCCACGACGTGCGCGATATTCCCGGCCACGTCGCAGTGCAGTGGTGTGTATCGATAGCGGCGCTTGCGCCGAGCTGACGAACCGACAACGGCGGACAGCACAGCGCTGCGGCGATGTCGCGCGCTGCACACGCGCCACTGGGCAGGTCTGCAAGTGCCGACGAACACCGCTGCAAAGCGGCACAGCAACGGCAAGCCTAAGACCGCCGATAAAAACGCAGATGACAACGCACCGTCTTTCGTCATGAACCCGCAGCCGTCTTCGCGAATGCGGCGATGCGTTCGTGTTGCAGCTTTTGGGGGCCTGGGCGCGCACGTGGATGCAGGTGTCGTGTGGCCGGTCCATCCGAAGGCTGCCGATGACACGACAAGCCGATGCACCGCCGAGGCATTGCGTCTTCCGCATCCGGCGCACGGTGCGGAGGGACAGGCCGCCGGCCATCGCACAACGGGCGATCGCACCCGCGCATGCCGATGCGGATCACCACGTTCGACACAACGCGCAAGCGGCTGCGCTTGCATGGGAGGCGACAGAAGAGGGCACCCCCCCGCGCCGAGCAAACATTCACCCGCGCACCGTATCGCCGATATCCGGATCCGACCCGATCTGGCGCGCCGCCAACGCGCCCCGCGCTCGCCCAGAGGGCTACACCGACTCCATCAACGGAATCACTTCCCGGTCCTGCGCCTCCACCGCCACCAGCCGCTGCATCAGCAGCGACAGCGTCACCACGTCCTGGTGGTTGTGGTCGGCCACGCGGCGCAGGTTGCGCGCGCTGCCGCCGCGCAGATAACTCAGCCATGCCGCCGGCGCTTCGGAGCCGGGCAGGTCGTCTTCGCGCACCACCCGCAGCAGCTGCCGCTCGATGGTGGACAGCTTGCAGTTCTCCCAGGTGCCGCGATAGCGGCGGCGGGTGGGGAACAGCAGGTCCACGTGATCCAGCGCGGAAATCGGGTCGCCGCGGCGCGCCAGCCGGTACCGCGTCTTCAACAGCGGCGCGTCGTAGCAGCGGCCGTTGTAGCTGGACAGCACCGTGCGCGGCGTGAGCCAGCTACGGAACAGATCCAGCATGGCGCTCTCGGCGGCCATCGTGGACATCATCAGCTGGCGCACGCGCAGGCCGCTGCCCTGCACGGTATCGGTGCACCACTGCGCCACCCCGATCATGAAGGCGCGTGTGCCGGTGCCGCCGGCCAGGCCGGTGGTTTCGGTATCGAAGAACAACAGGTCCAGTGGATCGACCGCGTCCTCGCGCTTGGCGAATGCCAGCGAGAGCGCTTCGGAAGGAATCGCTTGCGGAAGGAACGCTTCGATCAGATGCAGGCCGGGTGCGATCTCATTGCCGGGCAGTTGCCGATCGGTAGACGGTGCGCGCAGCGGCGTGTGCGGCGATATCGCCCGTTCGCGCAGGCCGATCATCTTGCGCAGGCCGGCGATGTCGGTGCGTCGCTGCAGCGGCGGTGTCGCCGACATCGGTATTGCCGGTGGTGCCGTTGTGTTGCGCGCTATTGGCGAGCGGCTTGCGCTATCTGCATCCACGGTATCGCTTGCATCGCCATCGCCAGCCGATGACAACGCCGGCTTGTGGCGCACATCGTGCTCCACCCATGCAAACACCGATGCCTCGCGCGCAGGCGGTGCAGTAGCCGGTGACTGCAAGGCGCGGCGTGTGAGTGCCGGTGCGGTGCGCACATCGCGCGGGCGAACTGCCGGGGCCGCATGACCTGCAGCGGCTGCATCGTGCGATGACAAGCGTGCAGCGGGTGCCCCGGTGCCGGAGACCGCTGCACGCTGCGCCCGTGTCGGCATCACCGCGTCGTCCTTGCGCGATGCAGGTGTGAGCCCGCCGACCTGACGGCGCAGCAGGCGCAGACGGTCCGCGCTGACACCCGAGGCGCTGCCAGGTGCAGGCGTTGCCCGGTCCTGCGTTGGCGGCGTCGCTGCCGGCGGGGCGATGTTGGCAGCCATGTGCGCACCGCTTGCATGCGTACCGCCTGAGATCGCGCCAAGCGCCGCTGTCTCAACGGCTGCTCGCCCGAGCAATACCGGCTGCGTCTGTGGCGCAGACGGTTTGGTCGCGCGCGCGCGCGCCCATGCCGGCGCCACAGCGTTCACCTCGCTCTGCGCGATCGTCGGCGTAGCAACGTGCAAGGCGTCAACACGGTGCGCCGCATCGGCCAGACGTGGCTCATCCGACAACCGCAAGGCCGGCGCATACGCGGGCACAGCGGCCGCAGCAGACGTTGCAGCCGCTGACGCCATCGGCGCAGACGATGTGCCCGGCCTGGCTGCATCGACAGCTGTTTGCGGCATCTCACGCACAAGCGCGGCATCGGCACCTTTCGCATGCGCCGCCGCTGCCCCTTGCAGTGCATCGCTGTCAGCAACCCCCGCGGGCGCAGGCACATCCGCATGCCCCGCCTGCCGACGCAGCAGGCGTAGTCGGTCTGCACTTACGCTCATGCAAGCACGTCCAGCGCCAGGTCGTCGTCCACCCGCGTGGCATGGCGTAGCGGCGCATCGGCATCGAACAACAGCGCCAGCACCGTCAATGCCAACGACTTGGGCGACTCGCCCTTGCCGTCCTCGTGCGCGGCCAGCACCGGGCCCACGCAGGCCGGGCAGCCGGCCGTGCAGTCGCAACGCCGTACCAGCTCGTCCGCGCGCTGCAGCAGCTCGGCCTGGCGCAGCCACAGCGGCTCGCTCAAGCCCACCCCGCCGGGGAAGTTGTCGTACAGGTACACGGTGGGCACGAAGGCCTGCTGCAATTCCACCGCGCCTGCTTCGCCCTCGTCCACGCCGCGCAGTTGCCCGCGCCCGGTCTGGTCGGCCACCGCAAACCATGCGCCATCGCCATTGCCTACCGCTTTTTGCAGGTCGCGCGCGTCGGCCATCACCGCCACCGTGGCCACCACGTGCAGCGCATAGGCGGCGCCCAAGAAGCCATCCAGCGCATCCTGCTTGGACGCGAACGCCTTGCCCAGGGTGGCCTGCGGCAACTGCCACCACACCGCGGTGGTGTGCAGCTCCTGGTCGGGCAGATTCACCGGCCCGTAGCCGATGTTTTCATGCGTGTAGTAGCGGATCTTCTTGTAGCCGGACACGCGCCGCACCACATGCACTTCGCCATGATGCGAGTCGCCACGCCCGGCCACGCCGCCGTCGAAGCGGTCCAGCACCTTCAACTTGGTGTAGTCGATGCTGTCGGTGTAGTAGTCCACATGGGTGCGCGTCACGTAGGCCTTGCGGCCTTCCCAATCCAGCCGCTCCACCTGGTACGGCGTGCTCTGCACCATGTGGATGGCGCCTTCGTACAAGGTGAGCGCGGCGGCCGAATAATCCACCTCGGCGATGATCTGCTGCTTGCCGTCGCTCTTGTCCACCACCACGAAGTTGCCGTCGGCCACCGAGCGCAGGCTCACCGCATTGGCGGGGTAGCTGTCGGCGATCCACTCCCAGCGGTCGCCCTCCTGGTGGATCACTTCGCTTTCGGCCAGCGCTTCCAGGAACACCAGCGGGTCGATCGGCCCGAATGGTTCGCTGGCAATGAACGGCAGCTCGAACGCCGCGCAGCGGATGTGGTCGAACAGGATCAGCGGCTGGTCCGGCGCAATGCGTGCGTGCTCGGGCGAGGCATCGGCAAAGAAATCCGGGTGCCGCACCACGTATTGATCCAGTGGTTGCGAGCTGGCCACCAGCACGCCCAGCGCCGGTTGCTGGCGTCGCCCGGCGCGGCCGAAGCGTTGCCAGGTCGCCGCCACGCTGCCGGGGTAGCCATTGAGGATCACCACGTCCAGCGCGCCGATATCCACGCCCAGCTCCAGCGCAGAGGTGGACACGATGCCGTCGATGTTGCCGGCGCGCATCGCGCGCTCCACCTCGCGGCGCTCGGTGGGCAGATACCCGCCACGGTAGGCGCGGATACGCGCCGGCTTGCGCGGGTCGTGGTCGAAGATGTCTTTGAGGTACTTGGTCAGCACCTCCACCATCAGCCGCGTCTGCGCAAACACCAGCGTCTTCAAACCGCTCTTGATGGCGATGCGTGCGATGCGGTTGCTCTGCGAACGCGCCGAAGCACGTAGCCCAAGATCTGCATTGACCACCGGCGGGTTCCACAACAGCACGTGCTTGTCGCCGGTGGGCGCGCCGGATTCGGTGATGGCATGCACCTGTTCTTCGATCAGGGCCTGCGCGTGCGCATGCGGGTTGCCGATGGTGGCCGAGCACAGGATGAACTGCGGGTTGGCGCCATAGAACGCGCAGATGCGCTTGAGCCGGCGCAGCACGTTGGTGACGTGGCTGCCGAACACGCCGCGGTAGGTGTGGATCTCGTCGATCACCACATAGCGCAGGTTCTCGAAGAACTGCGCCCACTTGGTGTGATGCGGCAGGATCGCCTGGTGCAGCATGTCCGGGTTGCTCACCACGATGTCGCCATGCAGGCGGATCGCCTGGCGCGCATCGCCGGGCGTATCGCCGTCGAAGGTGAAGGCCTTCACCCCCAGCTCGCCGGCGCGGTTCAACTCCAGCAACTCGGCCACCTGGTCCTGTGCCAGCGCCTTGGTCGGGAACAGGTACAGCGCCTTGGCCCCTGCGGTCATCGCCGCGCTCACCACCGGCAGCGTGTAGCACAGCGATTTGCCCGAGGCGGTGGGCGTCACGATCGCCACATGCTCGCCGCGCTGGGTAGCCGCCCAGGCCTGCGCCTGGTGGCTGTAGAGCTGGCCGATGCCGCGCGCCCGCAGCGCATCGGCCAGCGCGCTGGGCACATCGTCGGGAATCGGTGCGTAGTGGCCGTCGCGCCCGGGGATGGTGAAACTGCCGGTGATGCGGTCGTGGTAGCGCCGTTCCAGGCGCTCGGTAAGCAGCGCGCCATCGCGGCTGGGCCGGCCATCGGTAGTGGCCAGGGCGCGTTCGGCGGTTTCGGTGCGGGGAGCGAGGGCAAACGGAGGCATACGGCGGCTCCCAAAGAGGGGCATGAGACAGGGGAGGTGTCTCAGGGTATGAGACACGGCCCGAATGGGCGAGCCCGTGTCACTGAGCGAATTCAGCAAGCGGGTATGCTGTGGCCCCCACTGCGTCATGCCCGAGCTGCACGTTGTGGGCTCCCCCTTTCGAAGACCCGCCGTGCCCGTGCCCCCCAGCGCCCCCGCTCCGCATTACAAGACTCCCGCTGCCCGCCGTGCCGATGTGATCGTGCATGCCGCCGGCCTGTTCCTGGCCATCGTCGGTGGCGGCTGGATGGTGTGGCGGGCGCATGCCAACCAGACCATGCTGTTTGCCACCTGTGTCTACGCGCTGGGCCTGCTGGTGATGTTCGCCTGTTCGGCCGCCTACAACTTCGCCCCGCCGCTGCGCCAGCCGATGCTGCGCAAGTTCGACCACGCCGGCATCTTCGTGATGATCGCCGGCTCCTACACGCCCTTCTTTCTGGTCGCGCTCGATGGCCCCTGGCGCTGGGCCATGATCCTGACCGTCTGGAGCGTGGCGCTGTTCGGTGTGTTCGCCAAACTGTGCCTGCCCGGCATCGCCAAGGGCTTCTGGGTGGCGATCTACCTGCTGCTGGGCTGGGCCGGGATCGTGGTGGTCAACCAGATGATCGCCGGCCTGGACAGCGCGGTGCTGTGGCTCATCGTGGCCGGCGGCGCGTTCTACACGGTGGGCGTGTGCTTCTACGTGCGCAAATCCATGGTCTACAACCGCGCCATCTGGCACGCCCACGTGCTGGGCGGCGCGTTGTCGCACTGGTATGCAATCTGGCTGTGCCTGCGGCCGTTGAGCGAGGGGTGAGGGTGCAGTCGCGTGGATGGGCAGCGCATCGTGGTGGTGCACGTAATGCGGTCGGATCGCGCGCTTCGCAAGAACCGTCCTTCACGCTAAGCGCGGCTAACAAAACCACGGCACCGCCGCCAGGCGGGCGCGGCCGGTGTTGGGAGCACCACGCCGACACGCCGGTTGTGAGTGCGCCGTCCACCCCCAGCTGACGACTGCTCGCCACAGTTCTATCAGCCGCGCTTAGCCGGCAGGCACCCCAAGCGCCCGCCGCATCCCATCAGTCCACCACGCGCGGTGCCAGCAGGTCGCCCAATCCCACACGGTGCAGCATCTCTGCACGCAAGCGATCGAGGACCGCAAAGCCCACATCGGCGCCATCGCCGGCCGGGTCGATATGCACCCGGAATGGCCGCTTGCCGGACGGGGTGTCCACCACCTGCACGATGGCCTGCGCCACGTCGGCGACGTCGGCGTCGGCGTCGTCGGGCACCAGGCGCGCAAACGCCTGCTGCACCTGGTCGCCAAAGCCTGCATACGGGCCGGCCTCGTAGGCTGCGGCGCGCGCGGTGTCCTCCGGTGCGCCGGCATGCGCAAAGTGGTTGGTGCCCTTGGTGAAGGCACCGGGCACGATGATCGAGGTCTCGATGCCCCAGCGCGCCAGCTCGCGCGCGTACTGCACCGCCAGTGCATCCATTGCCGCCTTGGCCGCGAAGTAGGGCGCCAGATACGGCGGTGTGCCGCCCGCCGAGCTGCTGCTGGACACCCACACCAGCAAGCCCTGCTGCTGCGCGCGCAACTGCGGCAACGCGGCGCGGTTCACTCGCTGCGTGCCCAGCACGTTGATGTCGTAGACCTGCGCCAACTGCTCGGCAGTAAAGGCTTCGGCCGGGCCGAACACCATGTGCCCGGCGTTATGCACCACCACGTCCAAGCCGCCGGCCTCGGCCACGATGGCCGCTATCGCTGCATCGGCCGAGGCCTGCGATTGCACGTCCAGCTCGACTGCGTGCAAGGCCAGCTGCCGCGTGCCGGCCAGCTCGGCCATCTCCTGCGCCACACCGGCGTTGCGCCCGGCGGTATCGCGCATGGAGGCGTAGACGGTGTGGCCGGCGCCTGCCAGCGCTTCGGCGCTCAAGCGGCCAAAACCGCTGGACGCGCCGGTCACCAGAATGCGTTTGCTCATGTCATTGCTCCTCAAGGGAAACGGGCGGCGCGCACTCCCGGCGCGCCGCTGCAGGTCAGACCATGCCGCCGTTGGCACGCAGCACCTGCCCATTGATCCAGCCGCCGTCGGGGCCGGCCAGGAACGCCACCGCGGCGGCGATATCCTCCGGCGTGCCCAGGCGTTCCAGCGGGTTGGCCTTGGACAAGCGCTCGATCAACTCGGGCGGTTTGCCGTCCAGGAACAGCGCCGTGGCGGTGGGGCCGGGCGCCACCGCGTTGACGGTGATCGCGCGGCCACGCAATTCCTTGGACAGGATCGCCGTCAGCGTTTCCACCGCCGCCTTGGTGGCCGCATACACGCCGTAGGTTTCCAGCTTCAGCCCCACCACGCTGGTGGACAGGTTGACGATGCGGCCGCCATCGCGCAGCCGTCGTGCGGCCTGGCGCAGCGTGTTGAAAGTGCCTTTCAAATTGATCGCGATGTGCTTGTCGAACAACGCGTCGTCGCTGTCGGCCAGCGTGGCCAGCTGCATGATGCCGGCGTTGTTGACCAGCACATCCACACCGCCGAAAGCGGACTCTGCTTCTGCGAACAACCGCTCCACCGCCTCCGGGTCGCTGACATCGGCCTGCACGCTGCGGGCACGGCAGCCGGCCGCTTCGATAGTGCGCACCAGCTGATCGGCCTCATCCGCATGGCCGGCGTAATTGAGGACGACCGCGAAGCCATCACGGGCCAGGCGCTGCGCGATCGCCGCGCCGATACCGCGCGAGGCGCCGGTTACCAAGGCAACCTTGTGCTGCTGAGTCATGGATCTCTTCCGTCTATGCCGCGGGCTGCGGCGTTGCGAAAACTATCCAACGCAATGACACGACGATAATCACACTAGAATGCACAGCACTGTTTCCAGCGCCCGAACAGTGGGCAAGGGGTGCCATGGATCGGTTCGCTGCCATGCGCTTGTTCGTGCGCATCGTGGAGCGGCGCAGCTTCACTGCCGCCGCCAACGACATGGAGATTCCGCGCTCCACCGCCACCAAGGTCATCGCCGAGATGGAAGCGCGGTTGGGCGTGCGCCTGCTACAGCGCACCACGCGGGTTGTGCGTCCCACGCTCGATGGCGAGCTCTTCCATCAACGCTGCCTGCGCATCCTCGACGACATCGACGATGCCGAAGGCGGCTTTCGCGGTGTGGCACCGAAAGGACTGTTGCGGGTGGAGGTGCAGGGCACGCTGGCGCGGCACTTCTTGCTGCCCGGGCTACCGGCGTTCTTTGCGCACTACCCGCAGATCCAGCTGGTGATGAGCGAGAGCGACCGTTGGGTGGATCTGGTGGAAGAGGGCATCGACTGCGTGCTGCGCTACGGCCCGCTGCGCGACAGCGAACTGGTTGCGCGCCGCGTGGCCATGCTCGAACGCCTCACCTGCGCCACGCCGGAGTACCTGCAGCGTTTTGGCACGCCCACGCAGCTCGATGCGCTGCATGCGCATCGCATGGTTGGCCTGCGCTCCATCACCACCGGCGTGGTCACCCCATTGGAGTTTCAGACTGCGCACGGCCTGCGCACCATCGCCGCACCCAGCCTGCTTACCGTCACCGGCACCGAGAGTTATCTGGCCGGCATCCGCCTGGGCCTGGGCATTGCACAGGTACCGCGCTTCCATGTGGCGCACGACCTGCAGCACGGCACGCTGGTGGAAATCCTGCGCGATACACCGCCGCCGTCCAATCCGGTGTCGCTGCTGTATTCCCACGCCCGCCAATTGTCGCCACGGGTGCGCGTGTTTCTGGAGTGGGCAGCGGGCGAATTCGCCAAGCATGCGGGTGTGGCTGCGCCGCGCGCGTAGGCGCCCACCATGGCGCAGCATGGCAAACGATGGCAGTGGGCACCACGCGATCGAGCGGCCACGCAAGCACCCGCACGCGCGCAACGCGCGTTACCGTCATCTGCAACGCATGCGCAGCGATGCCAGCCATCGTCAACCGCTGTGCACAGCCGGCCGCTGCATCGCAGGTGTCGACGATGCCGGGCCGCGCTGCGGCGTCATCGCAGCGGCGCTGCACCCGCATTCGGCCCGGCCCACACCGGCACCCGCAACCCCATGCTGTGCGCAGGCGACCGCACCTGTGCAGGCGCGCGCCGTTGCACCCACATATCGCCCATCATCTGGTCCAGTCCACGCTCCAGGCCGGTGACCATGCCTGCGCCCGGGGTGAAGGTGAGTTCGCCGAAGTACACCTGCCCCTGCTGGATGTACCAATCCACCCGCACGTAATCGAAATCGCTGGCCAGCACCTTGCTCAGCTCCAGCGCCTGTTCCAGCAATGCGGGCGTGCACGGCGGCGAGCGGCCGTCGTCGCGGATGCGGTGGAACGGCGTGTGCAGGTTGTCGACAAAGAACGTCATCGACAGCTTCGGCGTATCGAAGCGGCCGTAGATCACCTGCAGCACGTAGTGAAACCGGCCATCGGGCTGGCGGAACATGTGGAACTTGTAATCCACCGGCACCTGCTGCGCATCGCCGATGTACTGCTCCACCAGGATGCGCGGCGGGATGTTGTGGTAATGGATCTCGCGTTCCATGTCGGAGAAGTCGGTGCGCAGCCAGTGCTTGCAACGCGCCACGATGCGTTGCCGCTGCGCCGCATCCGGCTCGTCGCGCACCACCTCCACCATGCTCGCGCCGTGATTGGCCTTGATCACCGTCTGCGCCCAGCGCGGCAGGCCCAGCAGATCGTCGGGGTTGGCGGTGTCCAGCAACAGCGGGATCAGGTGCGCCGTGCCGATCCGCGCTGCCACATACGGCCGCACCGCCACCTTGTCGGCCAGGCGCTGATACAGCGGGTAATCGCCGTGCACGCATTTGCGGTACAGCACTTTCTCGTTGAAGCCGGTGGGGTGGTACAGATTGGGCAGCCGCCCGAACGTGTTCAAAAAATACAGCCGGTCCTGATGCCGCCAGGGCAGGGTGCGCACCAGGCGGCGTGCGCCTTTGCGCAGCAAGCATGTGAGAGTGGGGCTGCCTGGCCGGGGCACGGCCGCTGGCAGCGGACGTGGCGTGCGGGCATCGCCGGACGACGTTGCCAATGCGGGGAACAGCGCCGTCCAACCACGGCCCATGGGATCGCGTGGCCCTACCAGCTGCGTGGGCAGCCCCATCCTGTTGTCGGTCATGACAGATCCCTCTTCCGTTCAGTAAGTGTGTTGTCCGTCACACTTAAATGTGACGTGCGGCACGCTATACGGAAAAGGTGAGACCAGAGTTGCAAAACGTCTCAACTGGCCTGATTGCGCAAAGAATCCAGCGCCTTAGGCCTAAAAACGGCGGCGCAGGCCGGTCACCGGCCGCGACTGAGTTGCGGCGCAAGAGGCAAGGGCAGGGGCGGTTCGATGGCCCGCCGGTTCAGCCAAGACAGGCTGACATCGGCAAAGCCAGCCATTCGCTGGCGCACGGATGTGCAGGCTGCGCGGGGAGGGCGGCGGCGGCCGCAGCCAGCCGCGGCGCCCACGCGGAGCCGCGCAGGCCAAGTACTGCCATCGGCCTGACGTGGCAGCGGGGCGCACCGTGCACCGCCCGCGCATGGCCGGCGTACGCTACGCCCAGCCCCGGCACAGAGACGCATCGACCATGACGATCACCATCACCGCCTTCGAGCGCTCGCCCGATGGCGGCAAGGGCCTGGCCCGCGACACCCGCGTGCGCTGGGCATTGGAAGAAGCGGGCCAGCCCTACCAGGTGCGCCTGCTGCCGTTCCGTGCGATCAAGGAACCGGCGCACCTGGCCATCCACCCGTTCGGCCAGATCCCCACCTTCGAGCAGGAGGGGTTGGCCTTGTTCGAAACCGGCGCCATCGTGCTGCACATCGCCCAGCGCCATCCCGGCCTGCTGCCGCACGACGACAACGCCCGTGCGCGTGCCATCGCCTGGATGTTCGCCGCCCTCAACACCGTCGAGCCGCCGATGCTGGAACTGGGCAACGCCCTGCTGCTGGAAGCGGACAAACCCTGGATGGCAGAGCGCTTGCCGCTGCTGCAAAAACGCATCAACCGTCGCCTGCAGCATCTGAGCGCCCATCTTGGCGACAGCCCCTGGCTGGACGGCGACTTCAGTGCCGGCGACCTGCTGATGATCTCCGTGCTGATCCGCATCAAGCTCACCGGCCTGCTGGATGCCTTCCCCAACCTGCAGGCCTACGTCGCCCGTGGCGAACGCCGGCCGGCGTATCAACGCGCGTTTGCCGCGCAATGGGCGATCAATGGCAAAGATGCGTGAGCGCAAACACTCCCCTCTCCCGCCGGGAGAGGGGCCGGGGTGGGGGTACGGGTTGAGGCGGTATGTGTTGAATCCGCGCGCAGCCCAGCAATCACAGGCCCGCATTCGCATCGCAGACAAACATCAAGCAACATCAGGCAACACCACCGCAGCCCGCAACGGATGGCACCATGCGCGTAAAAACGATCCTGTCCCTGGCAGCACTGTGCATTGCACTTGCCGCCTGCGGAAAACCAGACCAACCAGCACAAACCAGCAACGCGTCAACGTCTGCGCTCACGACACCCGCGCCCGCCACTGCCGAACGCAACGCCGCAGCGATGCCGCCCGATCACGCGGCCAACAGCAAGCCGCCTCCGGTGAGCCAGGAGGCAAGACGCTATCTATGCCCGCAAGGTCCCAACGCCTGCAGAGTCAGTGGGCCATTGGTTGCCAACTCGGATGCAGAAGCGCAGTGGCTGTGGATGCACGGCTATCCCACCGAAGACGAACTCGCCCGGTTGGAAACCTTGAACCTGGACCAGCTCAAAGCGGAGTCGCAAGCAGGCAACAAGGCAGCCACCGTGATCTACGGCAAAAAGACCGCAGTAGCCGGCCAATTTTATAAAGGGATCGGTATCTTGCGGCGGGCCGCAGTGGCCGGAAATCTGTATGCGTACTACGGCCTGTCGGACGTGTACATCAGCGACACCGAGCATAAGAATCTGGTCGACAGCATGGCGCACCTGCGCCTGGCTTACCTGTTGGGCGATGCAAAAGCCTCGGCCGTCATCGCATCGCGTGACCTGAGTAGTGTTGAAAACGTCGTCGCCGATGAGCGCGCTGCGTCGCTGCACAAGACGTTTTCCAAATATCAACGCCCGTCGCCAAGACCTTTGGAATAGTGCCTATCGATGCCAGCAGGGCGGGGGAGAACCCGCCCTGCATGGTTGACAGCTCAGACCCACTGAGGCATCTGATCTTCGGTATAGCGACCACCAAAACCGCCTGTCGGCAAGATGTCCTTGATAAGGGCCAAGTCCTTGTCGTCAAGAATCAAATCGGCAGCGGCCGCATTTTCATCTACACGCGCTGCGTTGCGCGTCCCCGGAATCGGCACGATGTCATTGCCCTGGGCCAACAACCAGGCGAGCGCCAATTGTGGCGCGGTTGCGCCCTTGCTCTGCGCTAAAGCGGTGAGCTTCTCGACTGCATCGAGATTCTTCTCGAAATTTCCGGGCTGCCAGCGTAGATCGGTACGGCGCACATCGTCTTCGGGATAATCAGACGCGGGTTTGACGCTGCCTGTGAGGAAGCCGCGCCCCAGTGGAGAATAAGCGACGAAGCCGATACCAAGCTCTTTCAACGTAGCGAATAATTGCTCCGCGTCCCGTTCGAACAGCGAATATTCTGTCTGTAGCGCCGTGATCGGCTGAATGGCATGCGCACGCCGTAATGTCTGCGGCCCCACCTCACTCAGGCCGAAGTGTTTCACCTTGCCTTGTGCGATCAGTTCCTTGACCGCACCTGCAACGTCTTCGATCGGCACTTGCGGGTCGAGCCGGTGCTGATAGAGCAGATCGATACGATCGGTCTGTAGGTGCCGCAAGCTGTTCTCGACCACCTCGCGGATGTGTTCGGGCCTGCTATCGAAGCCATACTCGCGGGTAAAACCGAACTTGGTCGCGATCACGACGTCGTCACGGAAGGGCTTGACGGCACGGCCAAGCATCTGCTCGTTGTCGCCCCAGCCATAGACCTCAGCTGTATCGAAGAAGGTGATGCCCTTCTCGAACGCGTGGCGGATGGTCGCGATGCCCTGCTCGGCATCGCTCTGGCCGTAAGCAACGGAAATGCCCATTGCGCCGTAGCCAATCGCCGACACCTGCAGACCAGTGTTTCCCAGCTCTCTCAAATGCACTTTGCGCTCCCTGAATTGAATCGTCTCTAGGACGATTCCAGCTTAGCCAGCATCTGTGCCGCCGTGGTACATGAAGCTGCCGAAAGCTTGCCTAATCCTGCCACCCCTTGTCGCCAAGCATGTAGGTGGGCAGCATGGGCACATGACTGATCTCCACCAATTACGCGCACTTGCCGAGCGCCATGCCACCAGCAGCTCACAGGAGTTGCTGCCTCGGTTTCGTATTGGCGGGCTGGCTCCGTCGCCCACGCCGGTGCCCATGCTGTACGAACCCACGATTTGCCTGGTCCTGTCTGGTTGGAAGCATGTCGAGGTCGGACATGAGAGCTTCAACTATGGCGAGGGGCAATACCTGATCACGGCGGTTGACATGCCCGTCATGGCCACCATCACGGTCAACCAAGAGTCCGGTGATTACCTGGCAATGGGACTGGATCTTGATCCTTATGTGATGGCAGAGCTGGCGTTGGAGATGGGCGTAGAGGGCGACCGCGCAGACGTGGGCAACTTCTGCGTTGCGGACGCTGATACGTCTCTATTGGACACTTGGCGTCGCTTGTGTGAATTGCTCGAACGCCCGCAAGAGATCGCGTTCATGGCGCCACTGGTCGAGAGAGAACTGTTGTTCCGGTTGCTGCAAGGTCCCCAGGGCCGCATCCTGGCAGCGATGGTGAGCGGAGACAGGTATACGCAGCGCATCCGCACAGCGGCCGTGTGGATACGCAAGAATTTTGCGCTCACCTTCAGTATCAATGACCTGGCACAGACGGCCAGCATGAGTGTCACGGTGTTCTACAGGCGATTCAAACAGATCATGGCGATGTCGCCGCTGCAGTACCAAAAGAAAGTACGTCTCTATGAAGCCCGCAGCCGCCTGATGTCCGCACAGGGCGACACCGCGAGTGTTGCTTATGATGTGGGATACGAAAGCCCGTCCCAGTTCAGCCGCGAATACAAGCGGCTGTTCGGTCATCCGCCTGTTCGCGTTCTGCAAAGGGCAGGTGCAGCCAGAACAAAGCCTCCCCAAGTCCGGGGTCTATGACCCTTCCATATTGAGCTGCGGAATCTTCGCAAACGCCTCAGCAATAAAGTCCATAAAAACAATCGCCCGTTTCGGCACCAGCCGGTTGGCCGCATACACAATCTGCATGGGCACCGCAGGGCCAGAAAACTCGCCAAGCACGATCTGCAGATGCCCGGCATCGAGCCCTTGTTCGAACAACCATGCCGGCCCCTGCCCGATACCCAGGCCCGCGCTCACCGACTCGCGCGCTGCTTCCGGCGAATTGACCCGAATCCGGCCGGATACCGGCACTTCCACCTCCTTGAAACGCCATGTCGCCCCGGAGGCCAGCAGGGTGTAAAGCACGCAATCGTGCTGGCGCAGATCGTTCGGCACTTTGGGCACGCCGCGCTCGGCAAGATAGTCCTTGCTTGCCACGCACACGCGCTTGAACGACCCGATCCGCCTTGCGCGCAGCGCACTGTTTTCCAGGTGACCGATGCGGATGGCAAGTTCCGCACCTTCGTCGAGCAGATTGACGAAGCGGTCGTTGATCTGCAGATCCAGTTCCAGGCCCGGAAAGCGGCGCAGAAACTCCGGCACCAGCGGCATCACATAGAGATGCGACAACGCCGTGGGGCAGGCCACGCGCAATAACCCGGAAGGTTGCACGTTATCGCGCAGCGACATTTCCGATTCGCCCACCGCGTCCAGAATTCGGCGCACCTCCGCGTAGTAGCGCTCTCCCTCTGGCGTCAGCACCAGCTTGCGGGTGGAGCGGTTGAGCAGCCGCGTTTGAAGATGCTCCTCCAGCGCCGCCACGTGGCGGCTGACATTGGGCTGGCCCAGGCCCAGGCCCAGGTCGCGCCCGGCCGCTGAAAAGCTGCCGGTTTCCACCGCACGGGCGAAGCAGGTCATCAGCAGAAACCGATCCATTGCCAGCCACTCATTCATGCGCAGATGGCATGAATGGTATGTGCCAGAAAGATCTTCTGGCAAACCAAGCATGGGCCCAAGCTGCACCCCATCGAAGGCCAGCCACGTGCGGCGGGCCTGGCATCACGCTCAGGAGCATCCCATGTCACGTTTAGCAGGCAAGCGCACCCTCATCACCGGCGGCACCAGCGGTATCGGCCTGGAGACCGCCCGCCAGTTCCTGGCCGAGGGCGCCCGCGTCATCGTCACCGGCAACAACCCCGAGTCCATTGCCAATGCCAAGGCCGCGCTGGGTGCCGAGGTGCTGGTGCTGCGCGCCGATTCGGCCAGCGTCGCCGCGCAGCAGCAGCTGACGCAGGCGGTGCAGGCGCATTACGGCCAGCTCGACATCGCCTTCCTCAATGCGGGCGTGTCGGTGTGGGCACCGATCGAGGAGTGGACCGAGCAGGCCTTCGACGCCTCTTTCGCCATCAACGTCAAAGGCCCGTACTTCCTCATCCAGTCACTGCTGCCGGTGCTGGCCAACCCCGCATCGGTGGTGCTCAACACCTCCATCAATGCGCATGCGGCCATGGCCCGCTCGTCGGTGTACGCCGCTACCAAGGCCGCCTTCCTGAGCATGACCAGGACGCTATCCAGCGAGCTGCTGGCACGCGGCATCCGCCTCAACGCGGTCAGCCCCGGCCCGGTGGAAACCCCGCTGTACGACAAGCTCGGCATCCCCGAGGCGTACCGCGACCAGGTCAACAAGGACATCGCCGCCAGCATCCCGATGGGCCGCTTCGGCACCCCTGATGAAGTGGGCAAGGCCGTGCTGTACCTGGCTTCCGATGAATCCCGGTGGACGGTGGGCTCGGAAATCATCGTCGACGGCGGCCGCACGCTCAACGGGTGAGACTTCTCGAAAGCAGTGGCCGGCGAACGACCATGACCACACCTATCGAGAGCGTCGCCGAGTGCTTTAGTGCAGATCGACGTTGCGGCGCAATTCTAGCGACTCAATAATGCGTGAATGGCCAAGAGACGGGACAGGGCGGCATTGAGTTTCGACTTCAGGCGGAAGGTGACAAGGTTCCGCCCGAAATCTCCTCATTCGCCAGGCAGTGGCTGATCAATGGCACCACCTTGCATGCGTTGCCTCTACGCTCCCACCGGGAGATGGGCCGGGTGCGGCATCAGCTTCGAGCGGTGCATGCTGGCGTCATCGCAAACACCACGAAAGACAGCAACCCAAGCACCACCCAACAAGCACAAGGACCGTCGATGAAGCCCTGGGCCGCCCTCTTGATCGCCACCGCACTGCTTTGCAGCAACCCCGTCATCGCAGCCGGCCGATTGCGCGTGCAACTCGTGCAACCCACCCATAGCGCGCAGCTGCCCGAGCAGGCGACGCGTCTGCAAATCGTTGCCCGGAACGATGGCGACCAGGTGGTGGAGCTGATCGATCAACGTTTCCCGCGCTTGAACAGGCAGGGGTTGCTGATGAACAACGTGCTGAGCCTGCGCGATGCGAGCGGTCGCGAGGCGCCGTACTACGGCATCTACGTCAATCTGGAAAACGCACCAGAAGACGCTTACGTCACCATCGTGCCAGGCCAGCGTCTGGTCATCACGGTGGATCTGCAACGCAACTACAGGCTCACCCCCGGGCAGACCTACACCGCAAGCCTGCGCAGCCCGGTGCTACATCTGACCCGGCCCAGGGCAGCCTTTGCCGATAGCTCACGCGATGCACTCCGCGCAGCGTTACAGCAGGCCACGGCCAACACCGTCCATGTGGACGTAGGGTATCCGGGCCGCACCGGCGCACGCAGCGTACCTGCACGGCCGTAGTGTGCAGCGGCGACCGGTTCAGGCCCTGGCCCCAACCAACCGCTTACCGATTGCGCGCGCTGTCGCGTAATGCGACTGCGGAAAATCCGCATCCGGCACTGTCAGCAACTCCGTGGTGCGCACCGGTGCGCCGCAGAAGTCGAAGATGCCGTGGTTGATCTGCGTCTTCATCGCACCGAAGTAGCCGTGCCGCGCATAGGTGCGCTCATCCGCACCGCCGATCGCCACCATGTGCACGCCAAGACGCCCAAGCTTCTTGGTGATCTTGCCGCTGGCGTCTTCATCGAACGCCCAGCCCAGCGTAAACACCCGGTCGATCCAGCCCTTGAGCAGCGCCGGGAACGACCACCAATAGATAGGGAACACCAGCACCAGCGCATCGGCCCGGTCCAGCCGCGCCTGCTCGGCCGCCACGTCTGGCGGCGCCCCGGCCTTGCCTGAAAACAGCGCCACGTCGGCCTGCGTAAAGCGCGGATCGAAGCCTTCTTGCGCCAGGTCCGCCACTTCGACTGTATGCGCCTCGCCAGAGGCCAGCAGCGCCTGCCCGATCTGCGCCGCCACTGCGTGCGTGTGCGAGCGCTGCTCGGGATGGGCGACGACGATAAGGGCATGCATAGGCTGGCTGGCTCCAAAAGAGAAAGAAGTGGTAGACGGTGATCGCCGCAGCCGGTGAGTACGCACGCGACAGCCCATCGATCGCGCTGCGGTAGCGCTCGTCATGGCGAAACGTAGTACTAACTGCCGTCGCAGCAGGGCCCCCGGAACGTGCTAATGGCGCAACACGCCGGCATGCCTGGTCAATGAATCTGCAACGCCGCACTCTTGCCACCCACCAGCTGAAACATATGCTCCAGCTGCAGCGGGCCCTGCGGGATCGCCGGACACCTGTGCAGTGACGCGCACTTGCTCGCCCTGGGTGTGCACGCCAAGCGGCACTGCGCGATACGGCGTGGTGGCTTGCGTTTGTGCCAGCCATGCCGCAATGGCTGCAGCGCCACGGTGATGCTGGCGCTCGTCGTGCACCACCGCATCTTCGGCCAGGTGCGGTAGCCGTACGGCGGCATCGCCGATAGTGCTGGCGACAAAGAAGCAGGCAGTAGTGGTGGGTAGGGCAAGCGACATGGCAGCGATGTCCGGTGCGAAACGTGTATGCCATGATCGGCAGCGGCATCACCTGCCGCAAGAACGCACGCAAAGGTAAGTCACGCACCCATGGGAAAGCCGCATGCCCCGGACACCGCTGCGTGCGGTATCGAAGCCCTGCTCAAAGGCTTCGAAGGCCGCTGGAACTGCTGCCGCTGTTCCACCCGTTCGACGGCAAGGTGCAGCGCTACTCGGACGTGGAGCGGCTGATTGCCGCCATCTCGCAAAAGATGCTGACCTGCAACATCGCCTTGTCAAGGCTTAGGGATGGTCTGATCAACGCCATCGGAGGATGAGGTAAGCCGCATCGGTCGCGCCAATGACGCTCAGGCCTGCGGTTTTTGGCCGTTTCCGGCGCATGTGCGCGGTGTTGCCCCTGCTACAGGCACACC
>NZ_LXNG01000025.1 GCF_001642575.1 Xanthomonas floridensis
CCGGCTGCCCAGACGTCGGATAGTGCGGCGCGATCAGCACCAGCAGACCCTTCCACGGCACCACCTGCTCCATCTCCGACAAAAACACCTCGCGCCGTGTCTGCTTGCGCTTGCCGTTGTACTCCGCATCGCCAAAGCTCAGCTGCATCGAGATCGTCCGCTCGGTTCGTTGATCCATTGTGGCAGTATCAGATGGAGTTGTTCAGACCTTCCCTAATCCCCGGCGCGAGGCTGCAATGATCACGCGGGCGGGCAAGGTCATCAAATTCATTGAAACGTACTGCCTGATTCCAGATGGTGCGCACGTCGGCAAACCAATGAGGTTGGCCGAGTTCCAGCGCGAGTTCATCACCAGCGTGTACGACAACCCCGCCAGCACGCGGCGCGCGATGCTTTCCATTGGTCGCAAAAACGGAAAAACCGGCCTGATCGCAGCCCTGCTTCTGGCCCATCTTGTCGGGCCGGAGGCCAAACAAAATTCGCAAATCGTCTCTGGCGCGATGAGCCGCGACCAGGCGGCATTGGTATTCAACTTGGCTGCCAAGATGGTGCAGCTGTCGCCGCGCCTGTCGGAAATCGTGCGCATCATCCCGAGCGGCAAGCGCTTGATCGGACTCCCACGCAACACCGAATACAAAGCGCTGGCAGATGACGGCAAGACCGCGCACGGACTTTCCCCGGTGCTGGCGATCCTGGATGAAATCGGCCAGGTGCGCGGGCCGCAGTCTGACTTCGTTGACGCGATCACCACTAGTCAGGGCGCGCACGCGGAACCGCTGCTGATCGCTATCAGTACGCAGGCAGCCAGCGATGCAGACCTGTTTTCGATCTGGCTGGATGATGCACAGCGATCCGACGACCCCCGCATGGTGTGTCGCCAATACAGCGCGCAGGAAGGTGCCGACCTGGACGACGAAAGCGCGTGGCGTGCCGCCAACCCTGCATTGGGTACGTTCCGCTCGCTGGACGATGTGCGCGAACAAGCCAAACAGGCTGCGCGGATGCCGAGCATGGAAAACACGTTCCGCAATTTGATCTTGAACCAACGCGTGTCCGTAGTCTCGCCCTTCGTTTCGCCCAACGTGTGGAAGACCAACGGCGAGCAGCCAGCCGAGTTTGTGGGGCCGGTGTATGGCGGGCTAGACCTGAGCGCACGCACCGACCTAACCGCCTTCGTGCTGTACGACCTGCATGGAAATGTGCAGCCGTATTTCTGGACGCCGGGCGATGGTCTGCGTGACCGCGCCGCGCGTGATCGCGCACCCTACGACGTATGGCACCGGCAAGGCTTCCTGCGCACCACGCCTGGGGCCAGCGTGGACTATGACCACGTAGCTGCGGAAATTGTGGAGTTGTGTGCGGATCTGGATCTACGCGCTCTCGCCTTCGACCGCTGGCGCATTGATGTGTTTCGCAAGTCTCTGGAACGGCTGGGCATCGAGCTGCCGTTGGTACCGATGGGGCAAGGCTTCCGCGATATGGCCCCCGCACTGGATGCGCTGGAAGCCGAGCTATTGAATGGCCGCATCGCGCACGGCATGCATCCTGCACTGACCATGTGCGCGGCCAATGCAGTGGTCACAAAAGACCCGGCAGGCGGTTGCAAGCTGGACAAGTCCAAGGCAACGGGACGCATCGACGGCCTGGTGGCGCTGGCAATGGCCGTAGGCGCCGCGACCAGCGCGCCGGAAGCAGAGGCGTCACCCTACGTTGAGCGCGGGCTGCTGTTCGTGTAACAGCGTGGGCGCCAGCTGACAGGCGGGCCCACCTTAAAAAACAGCCTGCAGCCGGAGCGGCGTCATGAGCCGTGATCCGGCACTTTGCCTCAAGCAAGCCTTTCAATGTCGGCGAGATTAACCTCCACCACATACACTGCAATGCCTGCTGCTTCCCCGAGCGTTTTGACGATCTGTCGCGCGTCCTTGCCTTCAACGATGAAGACCCCTGGTGCAACTGGCCTAGCATGCGCACCGATGAATGCTGAAAATTCGTCCGGCTTGTCTGAAAACGCTAAATACGTGGCGTGCAATGCCATCCTCGCTCCCCTCTTCCTTAGGCGGATTACCCGAGATGATTTTGCCCGGATTGACCGCATAGCGACTAGGTGGATGGGATGTTGGAACGAAGATCTAGCGAAAAAATAAAGTTAATTAGATCAGTGACTTAGGTCGGCATCTGGCGGAGAGAGTGGGACTAAACGTTCAGCACTCTAACTCATTGATCTAACGACAAAAGAACAGTCGGGCCGCGTCCTGTTGAGTGTTCTAACAAGTATAGATAGTCGCCCTGATAATTTCCAGCAAATTCGGCGAGCTCATTGAGCTAACCTAAGGCATAGCGTCTTTCTTTCAAGGAAAGGATATGCAGCTCACCAAGCTATACATCATCGAGAGGCAATAGCAGATCACGTTTGATCCGCTCCCGAGCTGATTCTGATCCGAATCACCCCGTGAAAGCATAAGTGCCTGACTTAAAACGGCTGCGAATTATTGCTTCAATGGCCGTTTACCTGGAATTAGAGACTTGCCGGTTTGCGCTCGTATGCCAGCCCTTGTGCCGTTAAAAACCATCTGTGTGCTCTCGAGCTCACCCCTCCCTGGATAAATGCGGGCACCTGAACACTCGAACCAAGCTTCTTTCTTGTTTCAGCACAGCAGTTGCTTTCGCAATAAAGCAGCCACGCCCTCAAACCAACCCACGCCCCAGCCATTAATGGAGCAGCAATTCATAAATTTTAAATGCACGCTGATTATAGACACTCAAAATAGAAACGCGCGCCCCAGCCTGAATAATCACCTCAGTTTCATGCCCGTGGGTTTGTCTACTTTGATTACTGAGGAAAAGCGCCTTTGTTATCGAATCTTGAGCAACGGTAATTACCCATATGCTTAATATTGAGTTGTACCCGTCACGATAAGCATGAGATTTAGCAACCTCTGCACATAGCGTTGTGGATAAAACTCTATCCAGATAAAATACTGGCCCCACAGGTGGCGGCAAGCCGCCATGGAAGACAATTTGACCAGGCGTCATTTTTCTACCAAATTCAGAGATCTCACCATGAACTCCAGCAGCGTTATATCTCGGATGTTCTTTACGGTATTTCCATATGGAAGGAATCCTGTATAAAGGCGGCGTAAAACTTAAAGCTTCTTTATAAGATGACAGAAGATTCAGCTTGTTTTTAATCAACGAAGGCAAAAGGTTTCCGCCATGCAGACCACTTATTGCTTCACGAATATGATCCACAGGATTTTCAATAATTATATTTTTACGTAGCTTGCCAGTAGCAAGACCAGCACCCGTACTAAATCCATGCTGTATACAGCAGTCCCGCGCAGGGCGATTATCCACCAGAGGATAAGGAATTACTAGTGGCAATCTAATGCGATACACGCTAATTTTTCCCAGACATTAAGAGGTTAGGCTTTTAAGAATGAGTGCGAGCCAAGTTTCCCGCCTCTTCCTTAGTCCGTCGCAAAGAAATAAAAATTATCGAATTCGCATCATGATCAACACAGGCCGCAGCGCATATACCATCGCCACCTTCTGGCTTATAAACAACAACACAAATTTTATAAGGCCTTGCCTCACCGTAATACTTAAGCAAATTTGGATTATTACCGATATTACTACAGAAGCTCATCAGCTTTAAAACTCTTTCCTCCTTTGAATCCCCATTAAATTCAGAACTCCAACTACTCACATCCGCTGCAAACAAAGGGTCAAAACTAACGGTATAGCCTGGCATCAACACACCCCCAATCCAGGAAGTATAACTATATCAAGATTTTTTTATTCGACTTTTTAATTTTGCATTACTCCCACCCAGAACTTTACTCAAGACTTGCTCTGCGGATAGCAGCTCCGTCGAGCCATCCTTGATCGCCCTGACCCTTTCGGCCACCTCATTATCGAGCCATACTTTCTGCTCAGCGTTTGGCTCAAATTTATTCTCGTTATCCATTCACGCACCTTCTATCTTTTAAGATACATTATCACAAAGTCAGACCGTGTAAAGTGATGCAACACAGATAAATAGTAGTCGACTGCTAGATCTCATCCTTTCTCATATCAAGCGACGGTTTCAGCTGTTATTAGTATGATACCAATTTTTATTGCTGCCACTATTTCGGATCATCGACGGATTACAGCTTTTCCATCGAGAAGGCCAAATAGCTCACGATTGCTCTAAATTGCACCGGAACTTAGCGTTAGCCAAGCCTCAGTAGAAAAGACAAGGGTTAAGACCTGTATAAGCAAAGAGCCCCGCATGCGGGGCTCCCTTGTCGCTGGCGTTGAAGCCTCAGTCTCGGCGCCGGGTGCCAATGGCGGGCGGCATTGTTCCGATCATTTGGCGGAAACATCCTGCAACAATCCTAGCTTTCTGCCAAATGCCTAGGCGCACCATCAGTCTACTGCGCGGTCAACGGTCAGAAATATCTGAGCCATCATAGACTTGGCTTCGGTGGCCGAAACTTCAACTCCCAATGCCCTGCCTCACCCTCGGCCTGCGGTGGAAGTGCGTCCTCTCCAGATGCCTCAGGCGTCAGAAGCTCAATCGGCTGCGGAGCGAAGTTCTTCTCCAAGTCCTCAGCCGCCTCCACCATCGCTTTTCGAGCCCGCTTGATCCGCCCCTGCTGGATCGCTTGGATGCGCGGGGAAACATGCCTCTTCGTTCGCGCCAAGCGCCGCTGTGCTCTGGCCACCGCTTTCGTATCGGAATCGTATTCTTGCTCATAGAGCTTGGCTTGCGCATCTAGCACGGCCACACGCGCCTTGTAGGGTCGCACCAGCGCATGGGCATACTTGCTGATTGAGCGAGCAAGCATCTCGGTGTCTTCAAAGAGAAATGGCTTGGTGGCGTAGCTATCCGCTCGCCGGCAGGCGTAGCTATCCGCTCGCCGGCAAACGAGCGTGGAGTGCGCCCGCTGGAACTCGGGCTCAATCTGGATACCCGGGATCTGCCGCAAGACTTCGAGAGACTGCTGAGCCACCGCTCGTTGGGCTTCGAGCCAATCTTCAATCAGTTGCGCCTCCGCATTGAGCACCTCAGCGTCTTGTCGGCCCGAGGAACGAGCCAAACGCGTCACGCGACTAAGATGTCGGGTCTGACCGCTGTAAGGCGTGTAGAGACCCGGGCGAGGCGCTGGCGCACGCGCCAAGCGCTCTTTGATCTGCCGCACCCGCTCTGCGCCTGACAATCGTGTCTGCCCAACCGCTGTGCGTCCGTCCAATCCAGAAGCCTGTGCGTTGGCCCGATCCCGAAGTGCTGTCGCATGGCTATGAGACGGTGGCACCTCGTGCACGAGACCACCGCTTTTTTTCATGTGCTCAGCGACAAGCTTTGAAAGCGCCAAGGCCGCAGCTTGACCGCCCCTACCTCTGACTTCTGCTGTGAACTTCGTTTTGCGCATCACCGCCACTTTGGCTTTGCCCAAGTGCTTGCCAGGCCGGCGCGTGAGTTCGCGGGCGCTTTCAAACTCTCCATTACGCGCGGCTTCGTGTGCTTGTGCTCGGAGACTGCGATGATCCACCCGAGCCGGGTAGCCCGCATTTTTCAAGTGCGTATTGATGACCATCGCGATGTCTTTGCGGATTTGCCGCAGCGCTCGTGTGCCGCCCCCTTGCCGCGCATCAAACTCAGCGCAAGCGCGCTCCCCCAGTCCTCCTGGGCCGACTTGTCGTGCTGACATCAGCATATGCACATGATGATTGCGCTGATCACCATATTTGCTTGGTGTGTGCACAGCGACCAATACGGCGACCTTGAACCGATTGACGAGCAATTGGCCAAGCGCCAAAGCGAGCGCTCTACGTTGGTGTGGATCGAGTTGATGCGGAAGCGATACTTCGACCTCTCGGCAAACGCGTGCGTTCTTGCGCGTCTCGGCCGCTTCGTTCGCGTTCCAAAAATACTGCGCATCAAAGCACCACTCGGGCGCTCCTTTCGGCGCAAGCATCTGATGGAAATCGACACCGCCTCGGTGGGAATAATTGTGGCCAAGCCCTGTGCTCATATCGAGCAGATCAAACCCTGCGCGGTAAGCAGCTGCTGCGACCGAAGAGTCGCCGTTGCCTCGACTGAAAGACTTCATTGTTGCGTGATAAATCGCCATTTGTGAAACTCCTGTTTGTTTGTGGAGAACACAAAGAAGCGATAGAACATTCCCTGTCGAGAGTTAAGCGAACTCGACAGCACAGAGACCTTGATCACGAGGTTTTGAAGTGGCTGTGTTGCCTAGCGAAGCATAGGCAACGAGGTGGCGAAAGCCACCGCACCGACGCGCAGCGTTGGCGCACGGTTTCTGCAAAGCAGAAACCATAAGTGCGCTCTTGCTGTTTGATTCTTTATTAGAATTTTCGCGCTAAGGCTGGGGTCAGCAATTGCGCCCCTACGTATGATCAATATTTATATTAGAAAATTAATAAGACCTGTACAGACCCAACTTTTGCCATGTCCTGTGTCGATTTCAAGGCAACGGTATATGCGAGAGGCGATGTCCTTTGGTTTTCGGAAATACAAGCAACAGAAGGACGAACGGCCCCCAGATTGGTAGCATCACCAAAGCCGATCGAACGCGAATTCGCAGCAGCTGCGGAAACAAGGAAGCGAAATGCCCAATGAATACTGGGACATGGATTACAAGAACGACCCCAACCTGTTGAACCTCGCCAGCGTGGGCACTTCGATGCTCGTGCCCTTCCCAGTGGGAAAGCTGGTAGATGCTTCCTTGCTCTGGCTCAATGAGCGCTGGTTTCATGACTTGGGCATCGCCATCCACGACAAGCCCACTCGGACCAGCATCTCAGCGTCCTTGCTTGAACGCTTCGCCGTGACCTCCCTCGAAGCTCACTGCGTTGCCGGCAGCTTCGGCGGACGGACACTGGGCGCTGATCGCTATGGTGGGAGCGGTGGGGCAATCCACGGAGGGAGTGGCCGCTGTGGCTCCGATGGCATGCTCATCGCCAAAGGAACCGGCCCCACACCATTGGTCTCCGAGGCCCATGATTGGTCGCACTCGCATGGCTGTCTCTATCTTTACGATGCCATTCGCGAGGCAGTCGCCAGCGAGATCCTCAACGCAGAACTTCCCCACGGGGCAGTCCCCATCGTTGCCATCATCGATGCCGGCTTCTCCCTGGCACGCACCGATGCAGACGAACCGGAGCGGTGCGCCATTCTGATCCGGCCCGCTTTCCTTCGCTTGGCGCACTTCGAGCGCAGCCTGTATTTCGGAACATCAGGCAGCGCAAACAGCGATCAATTTCAAGATAGCCTGCGGGTCAAAGATGCCATCCAATTTGCCGACGAACACGCGCAGCTCGATGCCGGCAATCCCAATGGCTTAGGCGTTAACTTGTCTGAGCTCTACCTGCGCCTTGCCGAGCAGATTGCCGCAAGTCGCGCGCATCGCCTTTGGACAGGGCGCCCGACAAGCGACAACATCACATCGAACGCGCAGTTCCTGGATTTCGGCGGCTTCCGCGCAGTTCCCAACTGGAAGCATGGCACCGATGGGCATCGTCACTTCTTCGGCGATGAGATGCGTGATGTTCGCCACTCGCTTCCCTCGCTTGCCTACTTCTTCAAGAAGTATTCCCGCTTTGACAAGGCAATCGCCAACATCGATCAGCTGCTTATCCAGATCGAGCATCACATGGAAGCTGCGTTCCTCCATCACTGTGCAGAAGCGTGTGCCTTGCCTGAGTCAAGCCCAGAGGCGTTGCATTTCAAAGCGCTCATTGCGCGCTACTACCGCGAGCAACAGCGCATTGACTATGCGTTCGATCAGCCCACAAAGCACGGCGAGCGCCACGATTGGCTCTCTGACCACCTCAGAGGCAAAGCAACCCGGGGGTCTCAGATTGGCGAGGAGATCGCAGCGTTCGTGCGCGCACTTCCGAACTCAGATCTTCATCTTTGTGCGGCCAACCGCTGGCTGAGACCACGACCACGCCTTTCCTATCGCGTCTCTAAGCGCCGCGCGATCAAGCTGGTGCGGTCGATCCTCGCCGATCGGTCGTCGGGACCCGAGCGGGTCTCCGCATTTATCGCAACCGAGGTCGCGGCCTCGCGACGGGTTTGGAGAGGCTTACCACCACACTGGCTTGTCCTAGGCTACGCAAGCGATCACGTGTCCACCGCGTTGTATTTCTTTGATACGCACCGCATGGCTTATGCAGCCCAGCTGTCGGGGCCACGCGTGCATGGGTGCACACTGCTCTTCGGTGCCGAAGTCGCAGATGAGACACTCGGCATCACCAATTCTGGCCATCGAACCGTCGTGCTGGTCGACTGCGAACCCACCAGCTACCTGGTAGGTCTAAGCTTGAACGGGCGTGCATCAATCCCTGCCGCACTGCTCACCTTCCCGGACGCTGCAGTTGCAGCGCAGACGTTGAGCTCAACCACCGCCCATGCAACCTAATGCCGTTGATGCGCAGGCGCTTGGCCTGGCAATGCAACTCCTGTTCAAGACTGACCGCAAGAGGTTCAGTATCGCAGCGGCTTATGTGTGGCTATGGCCTGCAATTCGCCTAGGCCAGCTCGTCACGATCGAAGACGAAGACGGGGTCTGGACCGGCTACGCCTTATGGGCTTATCTGACGCCTGAAACCGCCAGTCATTTGGTTCTGCAAGATCCGCCGTTCTTGCCAATTAGCGACTGGAACGAAGGTGATCAACTCTGGATCTTGGATTTCGTGGCTATGCCAGGGCATCACCGACGCCTGGCGAGAGCACTCCGGCATCGCTTGCGCCCTCACTTCAAGCAAGCGTATCGCTTGGTGCGAGATAAGACGGGCGCTATGCTGGGGACCAAGACCTACAGACTTCGCAAAGATAGCTGAGGAAGACACGTTGCTTCCTTGATACGAATGGACGAACCGAAGCGACAAGGCAGTTGCAGCCTATGCACGAAGTGACATCAAGGTCGACCAAGGCCTGGACTGGATTTTTGTTCCTGGGCTTCGGTTCTGGTTTGCCCTATCCGCTGATCGGCAGCACCTTAGGCTACTGGCTCAGCGAAAAGTCGCTTTCGATCGCAGTCATCGGTGCCTTGGCTTGGACCGCACTTCCCTACTCCCTCAAATTCCTATGGGCCCGCCATCTCGACCAACGTCGTGCGCCGGCCGTTGGAAGCACCATGTCGCACCGTCAGGGCTGGATTGTCTTGTCTTCGGTCATGGTCGCCCTCTCCCTCCTGGGCCTTGTCCTGAGCGTCGTCACCGGTAGTCTGCCGCTCATTGCATTGAGCTCCGTCGCAGCCGCCCTTGGCGGTGCGACCCTGGATGCCTCAGTCGATGCGTTTCGCATCGAACAGGAGGCAGTGCACCAGCAGCCAGCCAAGCTCCTCACTGCCTATCAGTTTGGCTACCGCCTTGCTCTTCTGCTGAGCGACGGCCTAGTGTTCTTGCTCGCAGCGCGGCTGTCTTGGCAAGTTGCTTATGCCCTTCTGCTGCCCCTGATGTTGGTGCCCATCTGCGGAACGCTCTTTCTACAATCTCATCCCGATAGCGCCCGCACCCCAGATGCCACGGGTGCGGAGAAGCAAGGGGCTCCGTTGGTGTCGCTTCGACCCTCTACCCTCCAAGGATGGATCGCGGTGGTCGTCTTCATCGGCTGCTATCGCCTACCGGACATTCTTCTGGGTCCCATGATCAATCCTTTCTTCCATGCCCTGGGCATTGGGAAGACTGTGGTCGGGTCCCTCCATATCTGGCTTGGGATCCCAGCAGCCTTCCTGGGAATTTTGGCTGCAGGCACAAGCTTGAAGCGTATGTCTCTGGGCACGACCATCCTTGTTGGCGCAGCTCTCCAAGCCTTTGCCCTCCTCGGTCTTGCATTGCTTTCGTCCAACGAACGGTCTGTTGAGTTGCTTTGGGCTAGCGTTATTCTTCAAAACCTTGCCAGTAGCTATACCGGCATCGCGTTGGTTGCTTACATGTCAAAGCTAGTCACACTCGGACGGGCAGGAGAGCACTACGCTTGGCTAACAAGCTTCTACTCGATCTTCGGCAGGGTGCTTGCCGGCTTCTCAGGCCTTGCAGTGGCTTATCTCACCACACTCCATGGACAAAGCCTAGGCTATGGCACGTTTTTCATCGGCATCTGCTTGACTTGCGCGCCTGCCCTCCTCGTCTACTCCCTCATCGTTCGCAACACCCTGAGAGAGCGGCCGGATGCGTAGTGCCATCACGCTGTCGCCTCCAATGCCCACAGCGGCTACTTATGACGATGTATTGCCTGAACTCATCCTTTTACGCCAAACGTGTTGGTTGCTCATCTCGGCGCTAGCCAATTAGATAGATGCCTAATTGGCTAGCGCCAGCAAACCGCTTAGTTTCGACTTCTCGTGAGCCCAAGCAAGCACTCACTCTTCGAGCTCGCTTTCACATACACAGACGTTCCACCAAGATCGGTTTTGTAGAAAACCTCCTTGCCGGCATCGGAGAGTGGCGCGTGGGGATTGGGTGGTAGGACATATGGAGTGAGCGCAAATTTCTGCTTGATCTTAGACACCTCATAACAGCGTCCGGGCGTCAATTCCATATACGCAAAGCTCACTCCTTTGTCGAGCTCAGGTGGAACCCTGAACTCAACGAAGGAGACTCCATATTGATCCTTTGTCTTCAACGCGGCTGAACGAAAAGCAATGTTCAATGACCGGCTTGAACTTACTTGCCGAAATTCACTGAGGCCGATATCACGGAAAGTTTCATAGTCGACTGGCTTAGCAGAATCATAAAACTTACTAACGATCTCATCCAAACTCAATTGAGAGTCCTTATTTTCAGCATGCGCACTCATAGTCACAGCAAAATTAAGGATTACCAGAAACGCCATTTTTTTTGAAACAAACATATCAGCCACCTTCTGAAATTTAATATCTATACACCACGCCATTAGCCCCCAGAGGTTTTCCTACTGTCCCAATAGTTCCCGTAGTATTGCTCATAGCTAATATCATCAGCCTTATTATCAGGAGTTCCATTCACATCGATATGCTCGCCATTCCTGAAAGACTCGCCGATTTGCGCTGAAGCAGCGTCCCAGTTTATCTGACCGGCCTGATATGCGTCATATGTCGCATTGTAAGAAGCCACATTGGCGGGATCTGCGGCAATGTTGAAAGCGACACCCTGTGCGGTAAGCTCTCTCTGGACCGCGATTGAGTAGATTGTTGCTTCACCTTCAGTTGCTAGACCCATATTAATGGCTGATGCTCGATCTGTAACCGTGTTCCACTCCCCATCGAAAAGCGTATGCCCTAATTCATGTGTTAGTTGGGATGCTGTATCACTGGGGTTAGAATACATTTTTACGTAAACTGTTCCACCGCCAGTAGCAAGAGGATCCGTATGAGAATAACCATCAGTGGCCACTATATTGAAACCCTTCGCTTGCGCCAGCTGAACCAGCCCTTCCAAGGTTGCTGACTTATTGACGAGGATATCCACCTCTGCTCCGAGATCAGTCGTCGTATTTTTGTCCGTTGGATTCGGCAGTCCACCCCCGCCTCCACCACTGGGCGGTGGTGTCGGGAACTCAATCGGCGGAGAGGGTGGAAGCGTCGGTGGCCCCGAAGGCGGCGGGTTAACAACCACTGGGGGCAGCGTGGGCGGCTCGCTTGGATCGACATCCGCAGCGGCGGCGGCACCTGCCACTAAGAATAGCTCTTCATTTGTCAGCTCTCTCATTACAGCACTCCATACTATGTGTTTAATTTTGTCCCAGTCATTCCCACTATCGACTTCTCAATAACGCCCCTCCCTTTGAATTAATTAATAAGCACTGATTGCTCATTGTTGCTTGGACTTTTCAGTAGTTTCCGCTGCATCGCTCTTTTCAGATGCTCTTGGCTGCTCTTTGATCAAGGGCCTTAGAGTTCCGCCCACGAAGAGATAGTGCATGTCGCACATCCGAGAGATGTTCTTGTCATGCGTCACAATGACTGTGGTTGCGCCGATACTCTTGATGTTCTTCATCAGCTGTATGCCCATCTGCTCATCAACCCCAGTCGTTGGCTCATCCATCAACAACAACTTAGTGCGCCTGTAGAAGGCTCTGGCCAAGAAGATCCGTTGTTTCTGACCACCTGACAGCGTGTTTCCCAAATCGCCGACTCTGGTGTTGAAGCCCATTGGCATGCGCTGTATATCGTCGTGGATGCATGCCAATTTCGCAGCCTGCACGAGACGTTCTTGGTCAATGTGCTCATCAAACATAGAGATGTTTTCCGCCAGTGTTCCGGACAACAGATTGTCACCCTGCATCACGATGCTGACCTTGCTTCGGTAGCTCGACTTTCCCACTTTGCGCAGATCCTCTCCATTGACTAAGAAGTCCCCGACTTGAAGATCTTCAAGTCCCGCCAGAACGCGGATGAGTGTGGTCTTACCCACGCCTGAGTTCCCGACAATTGCAATCACCTGGCCTGCCGGGGCCCTGAGCTGCAAAGCACTCATGATCCACTTGTCCGTGGACGAGTAGCGGAAGTAGCCGTTGACGATCCCAATGGCGGGTGCAGCATCCTCCACCGCGCCGTTGCCGTGCAAAAACGACTCAGGCTCGCTGTGGGTGATGTCTGAAATCCGCTCGGTGTGCAAGCGAAGCAGACGGAGCTGCATCAAGTAGTCAGCCAAGTTGATGCTGCGCTGGCTGAACTGGGTCGCATAGATCAGAAAGACCGTCAGCACCCCGACCGTCATATCCCCACTGAGCACCAGCCGGGTGCCTTCCCAAATTACAAAGATGCGGCACAGGCCCTGGATGAGAAGCTGGACAGAATCAAAACCAATGCGGATCCGCTCAGCCCCGATGGTCGCGTTAGTCGCTTTCGCGCTGTAGTTCGTGAAGCGCGACGCCCAAAGCGCTGACTTGTTGAACAGTTTGATGGGCTGGATGCTTCGGACCGTTTCGTAGAGCAAGCTTTGCCGGCGTGCATCGATGTTGATCTGGTCGAGGTTGGCCTCTTTGAGTTTGGCGTAGTAGGCGTAGCGCGAACCCACATAGGCGATGGTGAAAGCCAACAAGGCGAAGGAAAGCGGCGCGTCGTAGCTCATCAAGAGCAACAACATGAGGAAAGACATCACCCCATCAATGACCGCTTCCAGCATCTTCGTCGTGAGTGACTGCTGGATGGAGTAGATCGACTGGAAGCGACTTGAAATGTCCCCGGTATGCCGCTTCACGAAATACGACTGGGGTAGCGACACCAGATGACGGAACAAGTTGCTACTCCACCGCAAGCCGGTGGTGGAAGAGATCCACAGCAAGGTCCATTTCCTGGCAACGGTCAAGACCAGTTGGACCAAGAGCACGATCGAAAAGCCGATCGCCAATGTGGTGACCAAGCCATCGTCCTTGACACTGAGCACCTGATCCATGGTCAGTCTCAGGTATTGCGGCGCAATCAGCGCGCAGCCTTCCAAGAACAGCGCCAAGATGCCCACGCCCCAGAACGCGGGCACCAGGGACCGAAGCGAGCCTGCCAGATCGCGAAGCGATACCGACGGCACACTCTTGATCTTCTTGAAGGCCGGGCCGGGATGCGCCTCTAACGCAATACCGCTAAAGAGCTCATCGAACTCATCGAGCTTGATTTTTTTGACGCCGGTTGCAGGATCGCTGATGTGCACGTGTCCGCCCCGCACAGCCGTCAGCACGACAAAGTGCCCGTGGTGCAGATGGACCATGCAAGGCAGCGATAGCTTGGGAAGTTCGTAAAGCTCCAAGCGAAGCGGACGCGTTGTGAGCCCGTTGGCATCAGCAATTTCAATCAGAGACGCAAGCGTTGCCCCACTGGTTGACACCGTAAAGCGGTTGCGAAGCTCCCCGAGGCTCGTTTCATGACCGTAGTAGGAAAGCAGCATCGCAATGCAGGCCAGGCCGCACTCGCTCGACTCAGTTTGGCGGATATGCGGAACACGGCGCTTCGAGGAGAACACCAGGCTTGGTTCGGCAGAGCGATCCGGCTCGGCATCGCCATTGGCGGATGGTGTCAAGACATCCTTCATCGCTTTTCACCCGTCAAGCGTGAGCCCATCGTTTGGAAGGGGTCAAACATCCACTCCCAAATCTTGCGGCCTTCCAAAATCAGTTCCGCATCCACTTCCATCCCCGGCAGGAAGGACTTCGCTTCTTGGGCGACTCCGATGGTTTGAGAAGGCAAGGCCACCTTGGCGGTGTAAACCGGCTCAGTAGGCGACTGGCGACCATAGCGGCGCTCCAACTCACCGAGCGGACTCGTTTGCGTCGACAGCGATGCAATGCGCCCCTGGATGACACCATACTTTGCTTTCGGGAATGCGGCGATGTTAAGCAGCACCTCGGTGCCGACCGTCACATGTCCGATGGCTCTTGAAGGAATGAGGATTTCAGCTTCAAACACCGACTCACTTGGGGTGATCGATGCAATGATCGAGTCGGTGCCTATGCGCTGACCTTGGGATGCATAGATCGCTGCGACTGTGCCGCTCAAGGGTGAGGTGATGGTCTGCAGCCGGTCGGACTTGGCTCTGGCAACTTGATCTTCGATCGTGGATTTCTCGCGCTCGATTTCACTTGCTTGCCTGCTGGCCGTCGTCTTTATCTCGGTGATTTCACCCAGCAAAGAGGCACGTTGATTGCGAAGTGTGGACTGCTGCGCGCGGGCATCTTGGATCTGCGCCTCTGCATCCAAGAGAGCGTTTTCGTAGGTGAGGTAGGTGTATTTGGACACATACTTCTCAGCAAGCAGGGGCTCGATGGTCTTCAAAAGTTCTTGGTTCTTGGCATATTTCTTTTCCAAGATTGAGATCTTGCGAGCGACTTCCTGCATCGCACCGCTCGTTTCTTCGACTTGACGCGTCAGTTCCCGCTCGCGCTGGCCGGAAAAGTCATGCGCCTGCAATTGCTCCTTGGTCAGCTCTTCTGATCGGTTGAGCGCACGCTTGATCGTCTCATCGGACAAAGAGCGACCCGCTTCGTCGGTGATGTCGGCTGACAGCTCCGCAAGCACTTGACCCTTCTTGGCCAAGGCATTGGGCTTCAATGTCGTTGACAGGATGAGCCCAGGCGTTCCACTGCGGATGTCCACTCGGCCATGCGTCGAGATGATCTGGCCTGATACATGCTCCCGCTTGGAGTAGGACGCGGTCAGAACAAACGTGGCCAGCAAGAGGAAAAGCGCACAGCCACAGCCAATCCAGATCCGGATGGACGAGGGAAACGCATCTTTTAGGTCGCCGAGTGTGGAAGTTGTCTCTGGCCCCTTCCGCTTGCGAAAGAGCGGTTGTTCTGCGTCATCCGTCTGAGCTGATTCGCTATCCATAGCACCTACACTTCGAGATCTACTGCACAACTTGCGTGAGTTGAGGCTACCCGCGCAGACATTAAAATTACATTTGCGTTTTGTTGATCTGGCGTTGGCATTGGCGCCAAACCTAAGTTTGCAAGCCCCACGTTATTGCTTTTTCAGCAACCAAGGGTTGCGTCAAGCGAAGGTGTGTTGCGCAAAGCGCAGCCGCACATTGCGGAGTCGGACCACGGCAGATAGCGCACAAAACGCGTCAACATCAACTTAGAGCAGGTGCTGCTCCCAATCGTTATCAAGCCGATCCTAGGCTTCCACCACGTCAGCCACCGCCCCCATCACCACTGGACGCGTCTGCCATCATTTTCTGCTGAGAGTGGGCAGCGAGCGTCATTACGGGGCCTGCTGGGTTCTTGTCGATTTCTTCGCGCTCGCGCTGGAATTGCGCCATCTCCTGCGTCCGTTGCTGATCCAGCTCCGCTGTCTTCTGCAAGGTCACATTGATGCCAGGCGATGGCGTGTTGAGGGCGGTTTCCGAGTGAAAGCCGGGCGTCTTGCCAAAGACAAAGGCGACATCATCTTGGATGGTCACTTTCCGGAGTTGATCCGCGCGCTCGATCCCTGACTCTTTGACGGCATGGAGCACTTCGGCCGCCTTCTCATCAGATGTGCCCCTCGGGAGCTGTGCCTGGATGGCAGAGAACAAGGGGTAGTCCCGATGATCAGACGGAAATGCCGGCTGAGCGACATCTTGGGAGGGCTTCGCTTGCTCGACCCGATCCTCATCGTTCATACCTGGGTTTGAACGCCCACCAGCCCCACCAAAACCAGGCAATGACGTATAGGAGGACGACGTGCGCTCAGGCAAGACGATCTGTGCCGGCGCTTCGCTCTGTGTTGGGATTGCCGGCGACGGCGCTCGCACCGCCTCTTGCTGCGTTGCCTGCAATGGAACAGCCGATGGCGCGTCGTTCTGTGGTGCAACTCCTTGCGCTTGCTGCTCACCGCCCTGCTCCATCGCCGCATTCGCCGATGTCGGCTCTGTGGGTTTCGAGGCATCTCGGCGCGCGTGTTGTGCTTGGGACAACGCCGCATCCAGATCTTGCCCGGTAACGCCCGTCGCCGGCAAACCTTGGTCCTGCTGGAACTGCCTCACCGCATGTTCGGTCTCTGGACCGTAGTGCCCGTCTTGCGGTACGGCCTGACCGTTTGGACCACGCGCATCCACTTGCTGCAAGCGATACTGCAAGAACTCGACCTCTTGTCCCCGGTCGCCCAGGCGCAACCCTTCCACCTCACCTGATGCCGACGGCGTTGTTGGAACAATTGCCTGGGTTGAAGCTTCCTCACGAGACGTGAGAGTTGATGCTGCCGATCCAACGCTCGGCACAGATGCGCTTGCCGAGGATGGGGCGACTGCCTCTGCATTAGGCTGGACTGCGCCGGCTGTCGGAGGTGCGTCAACCTCAGGTGTTCGGGTTTCTTGGGGTTCGCGTTGCTGGATAGGTTCGGGCTTCGGTTCTGCAGGCTTGGCGACCGGGCGCGGCTCTTCCTGTGCTTGCACATTGACGGATGCAGGCATCACGACCGGAGCAGGCGTTGCTGTCTGCGCAACAGCAGGCACATCGGGTGCGCGTGCAACATCCCGATCCCGTTGCGCATCAATGGCTGCCTGAGGCGCTTGAGTTTCATCCACATGCGGAGCTGTAACGGTCGTTGCTGCGAAGCTTGCGACCTGTTGCGCCTCTTGCGTGGAAACGCCCTGCCGATTGGCCTCGCGCAGGGCCTGCTCGTAGGCGTCACGCTCTTGGGGCGATTGCGCGTCAATGCGCAGCTCTGGTGCACCCGTCGAAGGCGGTTGCCCCTGCCGAACTGATTGCACCTGCCCAAGTGCCTGATGGATCTCCTCAGTGCTGGTCGTTGCTGCAACACGCACCACACCATCGGCGTCACGGCTCAGATGCTGGATGGGGCTGTCCACCGAATATTGGCCGGTCGCATCACGCTCCAATGCCAAAGAACTGGTCGCTGCATCGATCCCGTTTGCCTCACGTGTCCGTTGCACCGCAAGCTGGATCGCGCCTGCAGTCTGGGCATTGGGCGCAACGCCATAGGCGGCATAGGTCGCTTCGGTATTGGCTTGGTCTTGTTGCTGCGCGGTTGGCGTTTGCCTTGCCGGCATCTGTGCCATTGCCTGCGCATGCTGCTCCAAGGCCGGTTGCAAGCGCTCACGCGTCGCATTCAGTTCCAACGGAACATTGCCTTCGGCAGCAATACCATCATGCCGCCACTGACCCTGGATATCGCGCTGATACTGCTTGCCGTCCGATGCTTGCAGTGAGTCTGGGTTCAAGGCGGTTTGCACGGCAGCTGGTACAGGCCCGAAGTCCTCCCAGCCATTGCGCTGATAGGCAGCTTGATAGGTTGCCGCAATTGCAGCTGGGCCACGGGCAATGTTGGCGTCCACCACCTGAGCTGCTTGCTGGTTCAAAGCGGCACTTCGCTCAAGACTTGCCGGATCAACCGTCCAGACAGGTCGATCGTTCCGATCGACTTCATCGGCGATCATCCGTGACCACTGGCCACTTGCCGGATCATGCCGCCAATCCCGTGCGTAGAGATGCGCCGCATCTGCCTCACTGGATGGCTGCACATAGGGATTACTGGGTTGCACCTTGCCCAGCGCCTGCTCGGTCGCTTCGCCACTGGCGTGATAGTTCAGCTCGCGCGCTTTTTCTGGCAGCGCGAACATGCCCTGCTTCTGTGGGGTATCCGTGCCATCGTTTTGCAGGTCGGCTTTTTCTTGGCGAAGCCACTGGCTGCCGTTGAACTCCCAGCTCACGCCCTGCTTGTCGGTTTGCGTATAGATCTGGCGGTTGTCCCAGAGCGTCACAGCCTTGTCGGCAGCAGCACTGAACAGATAACCATCAGCTACCACCAGGGCGACGGGTCCGGCACCACTTGTGCCAACCACGGCAGCGGCAGCAGCGCCGCCCGCCCAGCCGCCCACACCTCGGGCAGCAAAGTGCAACGCTTCTGAGCGCGCAGCGGTGAGGTTGTCTTGTGCCAACAGCGTGCCAACACGCTCTCCGGTCTGCGACGCATCGTAGGCGGTCGCGGCAACGCCCAAGCCCGCAAGCCCTGCTGTCATCCCGGCGCGACGCAAGCCTGGGATCTCAGGCTCAGGCGTGGTCTGGATATTGCGTCCCTGCCACTCATCCCAGCGCTGCTGACCCGCTCGGGCATGCTCGGTTGGCGGTTTCATGCGCTGACTAAGCGGAAGCGTGCTCTGGTCTAACGCCTTTGATGTTCCCTCAATGGCCGTTCCGCGAAAATACTCTCTGTTGTCGAGCCTCAGAACTTTGTTCTCGCGGAGCGCATCATCACTGGCTGGAATGCGCAGCATGCCCTCGTGTTCACGCGCACGGGCCACGATCAGCTCAAAGGCTGCTTGCTGACCAAGCCGGTCTTTCACACCGGCCAGCGCTTCACGTGGAAGGCCCTCAATCGAGGTGACGTTTGGATTGGCAAGAATGCGAGGCACTTCAATTTCGCCAAAGACACGGCTTGGCTGAGCGTCGCCCACGATGGCATGAACCTCACCTACGGTTGCATCGGCAAACCGTCCCGAAGCATCTGCCCAAGGACCTTGCGTAGGGTGATAAAGCCACTCTGTCGCTGGCCCACGATGAGACCCGTCTATCAGCTCACGAGGCGAGATTTCGTAGATGTCGGCGAGTGCGGTATAGAACTCACGAGAATTAAGAAACTTCGATGCCTGACTTTTATCGATAACCCGGATGTCTTCGCCAGATTCGATCATCGACCCAATGACATCAGTCGACCAGATGTCCTTCGCTGCCGGGCCACTATAAAGAACAGTGACCTTGCCTGAGGCATTTGCATCCACCTGCGCGGCGAGCGACCGCAGCGAATCCGGTGTCTGGTAATCGCCAGGGTTCTGACGAATTCTATCGATTGCGTCCTGGGCAGATATCGAGCCATTCACACCAAGCACCCCTCATCGACTTCAAAAACGATGTGGTAGTCCGCGTTCCTGGAATGGACGCCGAAATCCTTGTATGCGAGCAAGGCCTCCTTGAGATCAGCTATGAATTGCTCCTTGTCAGCCTTGAGATGCTCAGGCAGTCCCTCTCCACCATTGATCCACATCAGTCTCCAATGGGACCAGCCGGGCTGACCTCGCGCGCCTCCACCGTCGACCAAATCCAGTCTCAGCGTCAGGAGCTCGCCATGCCAATAGAAGGAGAACTTTGTCTGGTTTCTGACCTCGATTTCGGTGCCGCCACCGTTTGCGACATTGCGCAAATACATGTCGCGATCACGATCAATTGTCCAGTCTCTGGCATTGGTGCCACCGACCACGAAGTCTCTGTCGATCGCTTCTAGGTTGTATTTGACAACATCTGGCTCAGGAATAAATTCATTTACAAATGGCATCTTCATTTCCCGGCGATGGCTTGGAATTTTTCGTCAAGAGCTAATTTCACGAGCCCGAGACGGCGGCAGATAACTTCTTCACCTCGGCTTTTGGTAGCAGCCGTTTGGTGAAGTAGGTATCTTCGTAATACTTGATCTTCTCGCAGAGCACCGGGCTTTGGATGCCTTCATAGAGAAAGACCTCCTTGTCAAAGCCCATCGCTTTCAATTCCTGCGGCAGCATCAATGCGCGGCGCTGCTCGGTCTCGGAGTAGGACACACTGCTTTGCTTGCCACTGGTGTGTGACTTGTTCTTCTTGCGCACCGTGGTGTAGCCGAGCATGTCCGAGTAATCGTTGGCGTCTTGCTGCTCGCGCGGGGCATAGACGATTTGCAAGGCATGGTTGGTGATGATGGTGCGTGAGACATCCTTGCCATAGGTCGCGTCCAGCTGCGCCATGCTCTGGATGATCGGCAGCAAGCGGATGTTGTAGCCGGCCATGTAGCTCACCGCGCTTGCAATGATGTCGACCCGGCCGATGGACGTGAATTCGTCCATCAGCAGCAAACACTGGTGTTTGAGCGCCGGATTGTTCTGCGGCAGCTCTTTGGTGTTGAGATTGATGAGCTGACTAAACAGCAGGTTGATCAACAGGCGGCTTTCGGCCAGCTTGTTCGGCTGGATGCCAATGTAGATGCTCATCTTCTTCTTGCGCACATCGGTGAGCAAGAAGTCATTGCCGCTGGTGGCCGCATCCAGGATTGGGTTGATGAACTGGTTGAGCGGCTCCTTGAACGTGCCCATGATCGAGGCGAACGTCTCTTCGGCTTGCGAGAGCAAATTGTCGAACGCCATCTTGGCGTCGCGGCCCAGGAAGTCGCGCTGAGAAAGCTTTTTAAGGTAGCCCTTCAAGTCGCTCCCATCCCCAGACGACACGCGATAGAGCAAGCCAAGGGTTGGGAACATCCAGGTGTCTTTCGGGTGCTTGCGCTTGATCTGATCGTCCAAGCTATCGAACAGATAGAGCGTAAACGCCATGAAGGCGTTGCGCGCCTGGCTTACCCAGAACTTCTGGGCGTCAGAGCCGTCTGGATAGAGCATTGCCGCCACACTCATCAGATCCGACACGCGAAAGGCCGGATCGGGCGAGATGTAGCTCAGTGGATTCCAGCGGTGCGTGCGCCCGTCTTCTGCAAAGGGATTGAACAAAAAGACCTCTTGACCCTGACTCTTGCGCCAGCCGGAAGTCAGATCGAAGTTTTCCTGCTTGATGTCCAAAACCACCACCGAGCCTTGGTAGTCGAGCAGATTGGGAATGACGATGCCAACGCCCTTGCCCGAACGCGTGGGTGCGGCCAGGATCACAAACTGCTGGCCGGGCAAGCGCACCAGCTTGCCGCCGTGCTTGCCGACCACGATGCCGGTTGGCGACGGCTTGAGCATGTTCTTCTTGGCCAGGTCACTGCCCGAGGCAAAGCGCGCGTCGCCATGCAAAGCGGCCGCCTTTGGCTTGAACAACGGGATCAGCAGTGCAATCCAGGCCAGCAGCGGCACGCCGAAGCCCAAGGCACCGGCCAGCTTGATCTTGGTGACATAGGGAGCGAACTGCGGGAGATCGAGCGCTTTGACGTAAGACCAATAGGTGCCGACGCTGAGCGGCCCAGCCACTTTCAACAGCATCAGGATCAACTGACCGGAGAGGTAGACCCCTGCTGTGAGGGCGAAGAGCAAGAGCGCGGTGGCGACACTGAGCTTGATCTTGCCGGTCATTGAGCGCTGCCTTCCATTGGTGATCCCTGGCTTGTTTGAAAACGACCGTCCGCTCGCAAGATTACAGGATCACACCGCCCGCTCAGATCGGATGGGCATTGGCATCTGTGTAGGAATTGTCTGACGGGGAGCATGCCAAGACAGCGACGGGACCTTTCGCACCATGGACTAGGCGGGCCGCTGCGCTGGGCTCAGCCGCAATTTTGCGACGTCCTCGCTGCTCCCCGAATGAGAGCTTGTCCGCCGCCTAGGTTGTTCGGCCTACTCTTTTTCGGCTTTCGAAGGAGACGAAGCGGCGAGTGCCGACAAGTGTTTCGCCAGCTCTTCCTGCTGCCCCTCGGGCAGCTGGCGCACCAGCTCGATGATCTGACCAAGTCGATCAGACTCGGCGACCAACGAACTGAGGGACACACCAAGTGCATCAGCCAGATCCAAGGCAGTCTTGAGATCTGGGACATGCGTGCCCGTTTCGTAGCGGCTGATGCGAGCCTGAGCGATGCGACTCTCCAATCCAAGAGCGACACCCAAGTCCTGTTGCACAAGGCCAATTGCTAGGCGGCGCGCTTTAAGCCGCGCAGCGAACAACGACAGGATGTCAGGTTGGGGGGTGCTCATCCTTACAAGGATGAACGTGAGTTACGCGCCTTGCAAAAATTCGTTGAACGAATCATTCGTTGAACGCATACTGCCGCTGCGTCGGCAAGCTGTCAACTGCACTGGAAACCGTTGCTTGGGCAGCCCTGCCGGCCCTGAACATTCGTGCATGCCCCGATCCGTTCGCCCCCCTATTCAAGGAATTTCTATGTCCAACGCTCGCTTTGCCGTCATCGGCACGTTGATCGTCTCTCTGGCGGCTTGCTCGGGAGGTCGCCCATCGCAGTCTGAGCGGGAGCACGCTTTTTTGCAGTTCGTCAAAGAGAACAGCAATGACGAGGCCAGGATCGAAGACTTCAAGAGCAACCAGTGCCAAAAGGCGGAAGGTGCGCCCAGCTACACGTGCGATGCCAGCGCCAAGGTGAAGGCATTGGGTCAAGACTTCGGCAATCAAATGGACGGGGTCTACACCTTCACCAAGGTGGGCGGCACTTGGAAAATCACTGGTCGCGTCCAATAGCCACCGTTGATTGCCAACGGTGCCCCCATCCTTTCCTCAGGAACTCACATGACGGTCGGCACTTTTCTTACCCTGGTCTTCTTCGCTGGCTGCGCCGCAATCTTCTTGGTGCTTGCCAAAACGGTGAAAACGCGCAGCGACAACGCAACCTTTGACCATGACTTCCAGCGGTTTTATGGCTACAAGAACACGCGCATTGCTGTGTCTACAGCACGCGCCATGATCAAGTTCAAAGCCGGCAGTCGCATCAAGGCGTATGCGCTGAGCGATGTGCGGTCCTGGGAAAAGCACTGGCATAACTACAACCGCGAAGGCACGCTGACGCTCAATGTCAAAGATATCGATCAACCGGTGTGGACCATCAAGTTTGGCAACGAGACGGAGATGAACAAGTGGTATGAGTTGGTCAGTCAGGCGGTCAACGAAAAATTGAAGCTCTAACCGAGCGACCATTGGGATAGGCGACTGGGCTTGACGGCGAAGACTTCTCTGCTACGAATCGAAGAACCTCAACATTGGATTCGTCATTATGTCTTCTGCCGTCCACTCCCCCGCTGTGCCCCTCGATCAGCAAGAACATCAACTCCGCCAAGCTCATGTTGAAGGCTGGATCGCCCAACAAAACGCAGCTGGCTTTGGCGTTGACCAGCACATGGCAGACGCCCTCAATGCGTATCTTGATGGCCGCTTCGATCTTCTTGGTTTGCTGACAGAACTTCGTCGTCCCTACTTGAACTGAGTCTGCCAACGGATGCCGGCCTGATAGGCATCTTCGCGAGCGAAGTCTCATCAGCAGAAGTGTCCATGTCCGGCCCATGACGCTCTCGCTGGACCTGTTCCGCCGCGTGGCCATCCGGCACTCTCAACAGTCGCCCCTCTTGGCGGTAGCGGGACAGAAGCTGCTCAAAGCCTTCCTGGCCTTGGACATAGATCCCGTTGCCTCGCGTCGCCTCTAAACGTTCCGTCAAGGGCCGATGCTCAACCGATTTGCCAATGCCAGCTTGGGCAAGGTGTGCATTGATCCGATCAGCGATCATGGCGCGGATCCACTCAACTTCCTCCTTGCCATTCATGCGCCCGTCTAGCACACGCGTTTTCGCCGTCATTCCCGATGCTTCCATCCGTCTAGTCGTGGCGAGTAGATGCGCATAGAAGTAGCGCGGATCATCTTTGGTCGGGCGATGCTGACTCGCTTGCAGCGCAAAGCCAAAGCGCTCAATCAGGCGATTAGCGATATCGAGCACCAACTCCCAACGCTGGGAGTTATCGAGTTCGTGCGGCAACTCGATGGCGAAGTCTCGGCAGACGGTGCTGTTGCAGCGTCGCTCTGCAGCTTCTGCAGCGGCCCAAAGTGCTTGCGGGTCATCGGCCCATGCCGGCGAACCAGTTGGCGCCAGGCAACGCGACTGGATGATGCCTGCCCTACCCCTATAGTCGTGACGAGCACCTGAGGTGGGATCGGTGAGCAGATAACCACCGCGATATGCCGCTGCGGCAAGCGCCGAATGCCCTTTGGCTCGGCTGTAAGTTTTGATGCGGGTGTGATAGATGGCCATGTGTGTTTCCTGAGTCAGAGTTCATCAGTTCTGACTCAAGATTTAGCAAGGCTCAAGAGCGTAAGACAGCTATTTTCGAGCGTTCTACTTTGCCTGTTATGGAATCAGGACATACTTCGATCGACCTCAAAGATCCGCCCCAAGCTCACGAAAGGCTGGGCGGGATGACAAAGCTCAACACTCCATGTAGCAAAGCGCTTGACCGCACCACGGGGATGGTCACCAAGGGGCTGTCCATGCATGCCAAAAGCGATCTTTTCGCCGTCTCCCCATTGGCTAGGCATCTGACCAACAACGACCGGTCCATCTGACGTGAGTGAGAGTGATGCAGTATCCACCACGTCATGCGCCGGGAGCACCCCCTCTTTCACTGATGCGAACCATCCGAACGGTTCGGCCAGAGTCAGACATCGAATCATGCCCTCTCCTACTTTGAAGAGCGAACCTGCGCGCTCGCCTTGGAGCACCAAGAATGCGAGAACAGGCTCCGCTTCTTCATGCTGATTGTTGACCAACATTGCCCAACTCTCTCGGAACAGAAAGATGCTGCCAGGTGACAGGTCATTGGGAAGCCGATCTGCAAAAGCTTGTACGGGAATGCTCATCGATTTCTCCCGGTTGACGTCATGTTGGGTGTCAGTTGATCCAGCGGCGGCGCAGCAGCACGACCAGATCTTCTACGATTCGCTGCGTATCCATGGATAGCGATTGCCTAACTCGATGGGCCGGTGAAAGGAGCATGGGGGCTTGGTGCTCACCTTGCCGGTAAGGCACCTGCATGCTGTTCGGACTGGCGTCGTGCTCAGCGCGAGTCCTCCAAGCGCCGGCATGCTCTCCCAACAATCGCACCGCAGGAACGACATGGCTAAGCCGTTCGGTTGGATCAATATGAGCCAGGAGCCAGGCGGCGTAGCTGATCGCAACTTCCAGCTTTCCGGCGATATCTTTTTCTACGACGACCGATAGCCCCATACCGCGCTCTGGTGACCGTAAGCGTCGATAGGAAGCCTAGGCCTTTTTTGAAACGAGTTCCAAGCGGCGTTCAGTTCGCTCGATGAGAGACCGCTGACGCTCGATATATGCTGCCCCCTTCCGAAGACGCACGATCATGCCAAGGGGATAGATCACACATCCGTAGATAGATAGGCCAAGCAATCCCAGGCCTGGCGCAATCCACTTGGCTCCATCCGTCATAAAGGCCAGTGGGGCAAGCATGATGGCAATGCCCAATATCCCAAAACAGCACAGCACTTGGACCAGCAGGAACTGCATGACGTGGAATTTGTCCTGTCCAAGGTGCTCAATCTTCCGCAACTCAGCTCGATTGATAGCGAGGCCAACCCGGTCATTCCAGAAGATCGCCTTGCCGTAAGCCCAACGCGCCAAATGGATCACCATTGAAGCCACGATGCCGCCGATTACCGCTTGCGCCAACCAGTTGGTCATAAGTCACCTTAGTAGCCAGGAAAATAGATGGAACGGCTGACTGCCCCGTCTTTTTTTTAACCGACGAGCTACAAGCCCTTCCAATGCATTAGCCAAAAGGGTGCCGGTGAACACCGACACCCTAAGGTCAAGCATCAGCTGGTATGACACGCATTTGCGCAGTAGTAGCAACCGTTGATCCGATTTTGCGGCCAGCGAGCCTTTGCGTTTGTTACAGCCTGTTGGCAAGTGGCGTGAGAACCAAGACTGACTTGGTTGACCGGCTGCGGCATGTAGGAGCACCCGGTCGTGGTGTTGTGCACCTCATGATCGCCATTGGTCTGGGCATTTTTATTGATGATGAAGTTAGGCAAAGCGCTTCTCCTTAGAGGGACAAATAATCGAATTGGTGGTGCTCGCGCACCACCTTTGACCCGTCACTTTTCCTTGCGAACGCCCTTGAAAGGCGCTTTGTCTGATTTGACATCCATGAAGCGCCCAGTTTCAGTATTGCGCTTGACGAAATTGCCCGCAGATGTCTGCGTTTGCGAGCGATTACGCACCGCGCCATTGCGGTGACCGTCGCCCTTCGGTGGATTAGTAGCCATTGATGTTCTCGGTAGTTAAAGAAGAAAGCACAAGAGGTCGCCCGATCTTGACCGTTAAAGGCGGGGCAGCAGACGCTGCCCCGCACCTTCCCTGACTAAACGTCAGGGACCCAGATCGGCCAAGCTTTCAAGCCCGCAGCAGAAGCGTGGAGCTTCTTGCCATTCTTCAAAGTAATGACTGCTCTGAAGATGAGCTTGTAGCCAGGACGAGGGGTATCGGTCGTTGTAGACACGGCCGTAGATCCTCTTGGTTGAGGGCGTTCATCCGACAACTTCGAGACTGGTGTATTGACACCCGTTGCGAGGGCGCTATACTTTTCCGGCTGTTTACGAGGCAGCCAATCTCAAAGACCTCACCGACTGACGCCATGCGTGTGAGGTTTGTTTTGCAGCGGTGGTTCCTACGACCACTACATGTTGTGTTGCAATTTCAGTGACTCCAAATATCTAGGGGCTCGACCAATGGTCGGGCCCTTTTGCGTTGGACTCTAGCATAGCCTCAGGGCATATGTGCTATGCGTCACGTCTTTTTAGCATTACTTTTTGTTCGGTGCAGCGGATTTTGGTCATCTTGCCTAGAAATTCCGCTGCCGTCAAACTTTTTGTTCGGTATAGTGGCACCTGGCGCTGTGCCGGCCGATGAGGAATAGTCGATGACAACGAATTTTGGCAATAAAATCAAGAACTTAAGAAAAGACAGGGGAATGACGCTTGACGCACTAGCGGCAGCGGCTGACATGAGCAAGAGCTACTTGTGGGAGCTGGAGAACAGAGACTCCCCTCGCCCATCGGTTGAGAAGCTCGCGTCACTCGCCAAGGCGCTTTCGATGGATGTGTCCTACTTCCTGGACCAAGAGGCGACTAGTCCTGAAGAGCGGCACCTGGACCTGGCCTTCTTTAGGAACTACGGAGAGCTTGACGCGACAGCCAAAGAGCAGATGCGCAAGATCATGGAAACCTTCAAGAAGTCTTAGCCTGCTAAGGATCGGCCGATGACAAAGGATTTGCTTACACCCTCCAAGGCAGCCTTCCGGCTAACGCATTTGCTCAATGCGGTGTCAGCGGCGCATGGGGCCCCCCGCTTTCCAGTTGACGTCGTTGCTCTGGCCAAAGAGGCAGCAGAGATCTTCCGCTGGGATGACCCCATCACCAATATCGAATCGGCAGACATCAAATCGTTTGAAGGCGCACTTTTCCCGAATGACACGCGCAGCAAGTGGATGCTGCTTTACAACCAGACATTGAAATCTGCTGGTCGCATCCGCTTCACGCAAGCTCACGAGCTTGGCCACTACCTGCTGCATCGACAAGACCGCATCGACGGCTTTCAGTGCGCCACGCAAGACATGATGAGCCTGACGGAGCAAGAGGCGTTGATCGAAATACAGGCCAACGCCTTCGCTGCGACCTTACTCATGCCGCTGGATGACTTCCGCGAGAGAACCCAAGGTGGCGCAGACTTCCAAGTGCTCGGCGACTGCGCTGAACGTTATGGCGTGTCACTCACCGCCGCTGCTTTGCGCTGGATTGATCACACAGATCACTGTGCTGTACTCGTCTCCCATACCGATGGCTTCATCAATTGGTCGGTGTCGAGCAAGTCAGCTAGAGCCGGTGGCGCCTTTTTTCGTCCGCGCAAAAGCGTGGTTGCAGTTGGCCCTCAAACTCTAGCGGCCAACGATCAAATCATCCACGAGCGATTAGGTGTGGAGCTTCCGGCCAATGCATGGTTCGAGCATGCCGAGGATGGACTTAGTCTCAAAGAGATGAAGATCACTGCCGACCAGTTCGACTACACCCTAACCCTCCTCTTGCTGCCCATGCGTTCACGAGTTTGGGAGCCGTGGAAAGGCTAAACACGCTTGACAAGTCTCATTTTTGGCCTACCAAAGGATACCCAATGGAGGCCTGAAATGTTTTTTCCAAGCTTGCAAGACGCCAACGATGCTATCGAGCCGTTTGGCATGAGTATGACCCGCGCGGGCGACGGGGTGATTATTGAAGGAGACACCAGCTGGCGAGCTTGGCGAGCAGGAAGCGAGTCTGCTCGGTTTGAGACCTTAGGACATTTCTGGGCCGAGTGGACTTGGTATATCGCCTTTGCGCTCGAAAACGAACGACAGAGATCTCGCTTCATGGAAGTCTTCATGGGTTCGGATCTTGAAGCGCAAGTCTCATTGCTTGATGCGCTAAGAAGCTACGAAGGGCGTGCAGGGGAACAACGAGACTGCGTTCTATGCTCACTGTTAGCCGGTCCAATTATCACGACAGAATGCATCCCATCTGACTGGTCTGATCGTTTGCTCCGATGCTTACAGGATGAAGGTGAGGGCGCCGTCTTCGGCGGTGGAAAGCTTCTGCAAGCGATTGGTCGTCGATACCCCGACGCGTTGCGCATCTATAGAGAGAGCTTGTAGCGTAACTGCTGATTCGCTCCTGCGACGTGGCAATGCTATGTTCACGTTTTTAGACTAAGGTCTCCCGATGGGATCGAGCGATGACATCTCTTCTCAGACGACGCCAACCGACCCCATGCACTTGGCGCTCCTTTGGACCATGCAGCGCACCAAGACTATTGCAGGCGTCCAAGACTATGACGAGGAGAGCTACACCTCTACTATCCTAGGCGGAACGGCGATAGCGGCCCCATTGCTTGCCGCCTTTGAAGGTCAAGCCTCAGGCAGCAACGCGGATTTTCGGTTTGGAACATTTCGGAAGAACGGCGGGGCCCAGACGCCATTGAGCGAAACCGCTACGGGGGCCGATTTTTGCCTCGTCATTGGCCATGATGACGAGTGCGCAAAAGTTGCCATTTTTCAGGCCAAGAAACTAGACCCTGCCGAAGATGAGCACCTTCTATCAGTGCGAAGGGGACCGGCGAAATCGTCGAGTGGCCATTATCAATTCACCATGTTGCTGGCTTTTACCTGCCGGTTAATGGCAAAGGCTGGGATACATGCATATAAGGCTTTTGACAAAGACACGGATACACTCACAGCAGCGGCACGACTTGCATCCCTGTCGAAAGGGGATATTAACGCACTCGTTGAAGAGATCAGCTGGGTGCACTATATGGTCTATCATAATGGATGCGCAACGACTCTCCCCCTTAACCACCTAGATGAGACATGCATTCTGAGCGAGATCTTCAAACGTCGTCAGTATTCGCATCGCCTAGGGGGACCGCGCCAGGGGTTCGCAGAGATCGTAGGTGAGGCATTACAGGGAAGCGCTGAGGGGTGGCAATTGGTTCCCCGCATGGTCATTAAAGCGTTTTTGCCGGAGCTTATCGAAATGGGCGCCATCGTTGTTGTGGATGACAAGGGCGGCGTAGGACTTACACCGGACTTCGAGTGCATCAACCTAGCCTCTCTCAAATCTTTTAGTGGTATCCAGTCAAATCCGCAAAGCGCTGCCGCCGTCAAAAACATTATCAGCAGGCCTCAAAATGCGCCTAGAAATGGAATGTGATCAGAACCACGCATCGTCGGTTCCCCCGCGAGCGCTCGCACGAATGCCTCGACGCTCCGGAGGTAGTAACCGACACGCAAATAGATAACTCCTGAGTTCTGCTTTGCAGCCACGCACCAGGTCTCATCTCAGCCAAGTTATGTCTCAAATTCTGCGACGCAAGCAAACACATCGCTGCCGACTTCGGATGACGAAATTCGGTTTGCCTAACTTCCTTCTTAAGATAGATAAGATTAGACAAACGATATCTCATTTATATATCATTCATTTTGTTTTAGTGATATATCTCTCACTTTTACCCTTTTGTTACTTTTAAACACTACAAGCGCATTGATGGTTTCAAGCCCATTTACACAGCTACAATCATTGAAATATATAGCCTTGCGATAAAATCTTTTATAAAAGCAAAGCTAAAAATATAGCTATTTAAACGACAATTAGCGAGACCACCTTAGACAATCATTGACGCGAAATTTCTGTCCTATTTTATCATTGACAGAAAATCCCCTCCCCTTATCAAACGTCTACCTCCTCATAATTGGATCGTAGATGCACTTTAAACACTCCCAACTTCATCAATATTTGCAACAGCCCAAAGGTCAGTTATCCATCCGAAGCATTCGCATCGGCAAAGTCGAATTTACAGATATGGTCGTTCAAGACCGAGCCGGCGCGCTTCACCTTCAAGACTTGGTCCAAGCGACCTACGACCATCATGAAAAGCTGCGACGACTTCGCCGATCCGGAACTCGTTATCCAGAACCCCTGCCCCTTGCCACCCCGGCGCGACTCCTCTCTGAAGAGGTCGACGACTTCCTCAAAGACAAGGAGCGGCAGAACCTTCGCACCACCACGATCGAGGCCTATCGTCGAACGCTTGCCATCTTGCAGCGTGTGAGTGGCAACACGTCCGTTGCCCGGATTGATCACACGCATATCTACCAGATGTGGGATCTGCTGCGATGGGCACCCGAAGACTTCATGACCAACCCCAAGCATCAGTGGTTGAGCGTCGAAGCCTTGATCGCCAAAGGTCAACGTATGGTCCGGGCGCAGCCTGCCAATGCCACATTAGAACTGCACCGGCGCTTCCTCGCGTCCTTCTTCAACACCTTAGTCAAAGCACGTGCCATCCCGCACTCGCCGATGGATGCGTTCAAGCCGGCCAGAGGAGAGCTACTGGCTGATCAGGACGAACCCGAGCGGCTGCTTTCCCAAGAAGAAATTCAGAAGATCTTCAACCCGGCGACCTTCCTGCCTTGGGCCAAGAAGTATCCGCACCGTTGGTGGTGCCCGCTCATTGCCCTTTTCACGGGTGCTCGGATCAACGAGATCGCCCAACTCAAAGTGGCCGACATCGTCCAAGATCAAGGAGTTTGGTGCTTCTCAATCCAGAAGACCGTGGACGAAGATCTCGCGCAAAGCGCAGGCAAACGCAGCCGGCAAAGCCTCAAAGGTAAGAGCGCGATCCGCAAAGTGCCGATCCACCCAAGCCTCATCGAGGCGGGCTTCCTCGACTTCTTGGCCGACATCAAGGCATCTGGCCACCCTCGCCTCTTTCCTAACCTATCGGCTGGCACCTGCCGCAAGACCGGCGAGCCGAATGGACGCTACAGCCAGGGCTTCGTCAATCAGTTTGCGAAGTATTTGAAGGAGCTTGGCTTTGGCAAAGGCATTGGATCTCACGCCTTCCGACACACGCTTGCGACGGAGCTTGATGCCAAGGGCGTGCGGGTCGAGCACATTGCACTCATCACCGGACATGCACTCAACAAGAAGGCTCCGGTTCTGCAGGACAACTATGTCCACAAATCGGCTGGGAACACTCGGAAGATCCAAGTTGAAGCGCTTGGCCACTATCAGCCATCTGTGAAGCTACCGAGCTATGTGCGCGGGCAGTTCAAGGAACGGTTGAGGAAGGGGGCGAGGATGTATCCGTGATCAGCTACACTGGCACCTCACAACCAAGGAGTGGGCCATGAACAGTTTTCAGCAAGATCAAGCCGCGCGTATTGCAGAAGCAATTTACGTTCAGATCGTAGGAACAGCCCTTTCTTCACCCGGATTGGTGGTTGACTTCCATGCCGCCGATCAGGCCGCGCAAGCAGCAGGGAAAGCGTACGCTACGACCAGTAACGGGAGCGCGAAATCTCCTGTCACAAAGCCACTCAATATCTAATTGCCCAAAAGGAGGGAGCAGGCTTTTGCCTCGCTCCTCCCCTTGCAAATTCTAAACTATTCAAAGTCCGCTATTTGAGCGCAATCGCTATGCGTGGCTGATTCATGGCTACGTGCTCAGCTAGGTCATACGTGGCTCTGTAAAAATCAATGCCTATTGAGCTTACAAGTATTTCTCACGGGCGGAGAGAGCGATGCGAATCGCATGCCGCTTAGCATCTCCCGCACTTATCTGCTGGCAAGAACAAGAAGAGCGGTGCGAGCAATTGCCGGTATAGCCAAGGACTTTTGAACCAATTCAGCGACTACCTGAAAGATCTAGGCTTTGCCAAAGGCATTGGTTTCCATGGCTTCCGCTGCATCCTGGCCACAGAGCTTCATGCGGCAGGCATCACAGCTCGGGACATCGCGTTGCTCACGGGACATTCGCTTATTAAGAGCGTGCCAGTGCTGCAAGACCACTACATTCATAAGTCGTCAGGCAATGTCATGCAAAGACAACTTGCAGCACTATCACTCTATCAACCTAGCGTTCAGTTGCCGGTGTATCAGCGGGGTCAGTTCAAAGAGAAGCTTCGTAAGGGCACGAAGATGTGTCCCTAGTTGGGTGGATAATCCTGGCAGCTTTTGCACATAGCGCAGTATCTGGCGAAGCTGTGCAGCTGGAAGGCAGCAAGTTGACCGACCAGGCGGCGGGCGCTAGGTCCATCAAAGTGTCGGGGATCGACGCTGGGTGGATCTTGCCGAGCGGCCACGTCGAGGTCAAAGGCGAGACAGGATCGCTGCATATCAGTTTCGAGCCTTACGTGTTCATGGAAGACCGGAACGTCGTCGCCTGTGTTGCAAAAAAAAACGGGACCAAAGATCTTGTTACTCGCCTTCTGCGATGGGCGGCAATGCCCGCCTTCCAACTACACGTCATCAATCCCACAACGACGAGGATCGAGACCGCGACTTAGTATGAGGAATGCCCGCTTGCCTGCGCAGAGCAATCCTTGGGCATCAGATTGCCCAAGGATTGCGTGATGGAACATCCTTTCGCGTTGACCAATAAATATGATTCGGAGAGACCTAGCTGTTCGCCGTCTTGCCTGCAGCTGGCCAGATACGAAGCAACTGCGCAAAGAGGTGCTCAGTGCGAATCCGGATTGCCGCCTCGTGCCAGTCGTCGGCTTCCTTCCCATGAAAGTAGCGGGTCAAGTTCATCTTGGAATACTTCAAGAGCTCCGGGCGCTTGTTCGCCCAAGCAGCATTCTGCAAAGACGAATTGAATTTTCCGGTGATCAGGGTCAAGTTACCCAAGGTGTTGAGCATGACGCTTCTACGAACCATGGCCTTCTGCTTGGTCAGCTCATCCACCTGGTCTTGTTCCGGCAGTGGCCAGTGGGTAAGCCAGGCTTGCGGCATCACATGCTCGATGGTGAGCTTCGATGGCATCGCGATCGCTTCGCTCTTGCTGGACATGGAGAATGCATCCAAGGCTTCAAGCACGGCACGTACCTTCTTCTGTGCCAACCTGCCATAAAGCTCCTGCTCGAAGATCGCCACGAGTAATTCATCATCCGTTGGGAACTTGGTGCTCTCGCCAGTGCCCTTGCCCAGTTGCTCAGCGACGGTGGCTGCGGACACTCCGCCCGCCTTCTCAACGGCCTTGATCAAGTCCACAAACAGCCGGTTGTAGTTCTTCGTCGTGTAATTGGTGATCAGGCGGCGCATCAGGAAGCTTTCGAGCACGCCTAAGATCTTGTCGAACTCGTCCCTGTTGTCGGGCATCAAGCTCGCGTAGGCATACAGGAGGAACGGATAGACCGTAGCAGTGTCTACCGCTTCCAAACGGCGTAGGAACAGTGCCAAAGCGTCATGGTCTTTGGGCTCATAGAACGCCTGGAAGATATCCCCGAATTGAGCGAGTTGCTGGATATGGGCCGCAGGTGTGGTGGGAGCCGGAATGCTTGCTTCTGGATCCGCCTCTGCATGATCTACAAAGTTCTTGTATGCATTGAACAGATGGGTGGACTTCACCTCATCCCGAGTCATCATGGACAGGTAGTGGTTGATGAAAAGGTCAATGCGGGGGCGGTAGATGCGACCCTGCTGGACGGGCTCTCGCCAGAACTTGCTGTCAAAGCGCTCCCAATGCTTGGCGTAGAGCTTTTCTACATACTTCTCCGTCGCACCCTCTACCCTCGCAGCTTTGCGGAACAGATAGTTCTTGATCAGATCAGCAGGTAGGAGCTCGGTGCCGCGAGCATTGAGCGTTTCGAAGATGACTTGCGTCTCATCTCCCGCAGTCAAGTTGATCACCACCAGCTGTAAGCCATCCTGCACGACCAACCAGATGCACTCCAGGCGGTCCCCAACCGTCTTGCCAGATAGCGCTTCGGCATCGGCCTCGTCATCAAGCTTGCCCGCAGCCCAGTCGACCAGGTGCTTGCTGAAATAGCGATAGGCGCCAACGATCTGGCTGCCATGAAGCTCTGGCTTCCCTTTGGCCCCCTGCTCTACCTCGGCGTCGGAAGTGCACTCACACACCAGCCGGAATGCAGGCCGGTCGGAGTTAGTGGGAAAAAGCTTGAACTTTTCCTCTTCGGTCTCTGCCCGGTTGGCTGCGTTCTCGATCAAGCCAGTGAAGCGACCAGCGAACTTCTCCGCCCCTTTGGCAGCACATAGGTTACGCGCAGCCATCAAGAAGACTTGCAAGGTTGTGAAGCGCTGCTGGCCGTCGATGACCAGGCGTGTCTCGATGGAACCTGCGGGGTTGGGCACCTGTTCGAGCACGATGGCGCCCATGAAGTGCGGGTGCGCCTTGCCTGTGCGAAGCCGCTTGTCCAAGAGTGCTTGGATATCTTCCCAAAGCGGCTCCCAGTTCTCTTTCTCCTCCCAGACATAGGGCCTTTGAAACAGCGGCACTTGGTAAAACTTGTTTCCGTCGAACAAAGCGTCGAGCTGATTGGTTTTTGCGTCCATCGATCCCCAAGATCCTTTGTTACTGCGCCTTTCAGCGGTTTAGAGAGTGCGCGGCCCTACCGACGTCCCCCCGCCCTGAGTAATGGTCGGGTTTGGAGTCCTGGGCTGATGATATCGGTGTTTGCCAGATGTTGGGCATAAGCAGCCGGGGTCATGCCGCCGATTGCTTTTTTGGGTCGATCCTCGCTGAAGCCATGCCGCCGGCATAGGTCCTTGATCGCCACGCCCGCTTCGGCTTCGCGCAGGAAGCCAATGATCTGTTCCTCGGTAAAGCGCTTCTTCACGTCCAATCTCCTCGGGGTAGGGAATTGGACTCCAAACTGGGGTGCCACTCAAAATCGGGGGGGACGTCGATAGTCATCCTCAACAAAAAAGGGAAGTTCGCCGGCAAGCGCGGTTGTGGCTGTTTGTCCCGTCTTGTCGACTAACCTCTCCATAGAGCATTATTGAGCGAGATAGACCTCAACCTAAAGTTTGTCAGTCAAAGTGCAGGGGGCGCTTTTGAGATGAATCAAGTCAGGATTGTTCTACTGAGTGGTGCATTTGGTGTCGGGAAATCAGCAGCCACCACTGAACTCATCAACGAGTTCGGCTTTCAGAAGGTCAGCACAAGCGCCTATCTCAGAAGCTTCATCCCCGACGCCTCGCTATCCGAAACCGAGCTTCGCCGGCAGCTTCAAGAGGCCGGCGATCGTCTTGATGCTGAGACGGACTACACATGGGTCGTTGATCCGGTAACCATCCGGGCCATTGAGCAAGCGCCGGATACGAAGGGCTGGATCATTGATGCCGTTCGTAAGGCGCGGCAGGTTGAGCACTTCCGCTCGCGATTTGGATCGGCTGTTCGCCATGTCCATCTTGAAGCGCCTGAGGCGGTGCTCCGTTCACGCTATGCCCATTCTGATGACGACTATTCAAATGCGGTATCCCACCCTAACGAGGTGAGTGCTCGCTCGCTGCGAAGCATCGCCGATTGCCTGATCGAAACATCAACACAGACGCCCGAGCAGGTAGCGTCCAGCATCATCAAGAATTGGAGCTGACGATGCCAAGCCACCGGGTGGTCATCATCAGCGGCAAGCGATGCTCAGGCAAAAGTGGCTTGGCCAAAGCGTTGGCTGAGCGCTATGGATTTCGCCTCATTTCCACCGATGACATTCTTTCAGGTCAACTCGAACTAAGTAGTGGTCATGTGGCCCCTCCCCGTATCGCTCCCAGGACACCCATGCCGGATCGGGATCGATATGGCGAATGGGTCAATGAGAGTGTGCAAAAGATCTACGACTCATTGAAAGAAGACGAGCCAGGGATTGTCGTGGATGCGGTGCGCTCTGTTGAACAAGTCAATCAGTTGCGTCAACGCTTTCACACTCGACTTACCCATGTGCATTTGTATGCGTCAAAAGAAGTTTTGCTGCAACGCTACATCGCATCAACAACGGACAATCCGGGCGGCTTAGTCTACGACCAACTTGACGATCTTGATGACGGCGAGATCAAAATTCTCAAAGAAGATGCCGATGTTCGCATCTACACCGTCCGCGCTGATCATGAGGACACGCTCGTCCGCGTCGCTGCACACCTTCATCTCCTGACGCCACCGGACGTCCGCTGTGTGGATGTGCTGGTCGGTGGACAATATGGTAGTGAGGGCAAGGGCAACATCGTGGCTTATCTCGCTAACGAATACGATGTGCTTGTTCGCGTAGGCGGTCCCAATGCCGGACACACTGTGGCTAATGCCGTAGGCAAGGCAATTCACCATCAACTTCCTTCCGGCGCAAGCTTCTCCAATGCCAAACTCCTGCTGGGCGCTGGCTTTACGATCAATGTTAAAGGGCTCTTGGAGGAGATTGCAAAGTTCAAGATCGGACCCGACCGGCTGTTCATCGATCCACAGGCGACCATCATTGAGGAAGAAGACATCACACTCGAAAAGGGCGGTGTCGTTGGTGCCATTGCATCCACTGGCAGCGGAAGCGGCGCCGCCAAGGCGCGGCGCATTCTCAACAGAGGAAACGCCTCAAAGCTGGTGAAACTTGCCCGCGACATTCCTGAGCTGAAACCTTATATCGGCTCCACCGAGGAGCATCTGGAACATGCCTATCGAAAGGGCCACTCCGTGCTCTTGGAAGGAACGCAAGGGAGTGCACTTAGTCTCTATCATGGCGCGTATCCGCATGTCACGTCCCGCGATACCAATGTAGCAGGGTGCCTTGCGGAAGCTGGCATCTCGCCTAGTCGTGTCCGAAAGATCCTCATGGTCGTGCGCACCACGCCAATCCGAGTTGCTGACCCAGACGGTGAAGCCGGAAATACCTCTGGAAAGCTCAAAAATGAAACCACCTTTGCCATCATTGCCGGGGCAGCAGGACTGGACGCCGCCGAAGTTCAAGGCGCCGAGATCACCTCCACAACTAAACGCAATCGGCGCGTTGGCTGGTTCGAATGGAGCGAGTTCCGCCGCGCGTGCAACCTCAATGCGCCGACCGACATTGTGCTGACCTTCGTCGACTACCTAGATGAAGCCAACCAGAAAGCTAGGCGTTTTGACCAACTAGCAGTAGACACAATCAAGTTCATCGAAGAGCTGGAACGCGTGGCACAAGCCCCCGTTTCACTGATCAACACGAGATTCCCAAAAAAAGACAGCGACTTCAAGGATCTTCGATCCATCATTGACCGTCGCAATTGGACCGCGCGTTCGCGTTTGGAGTAAAGCAGTGGAATTGAGCAAGTTGATTGAGCGCTACCCGCGCGTTTACCACATGGCGCTGGCTGGATCTTGGCCGAGCATCCAAGCGCGTGGACTCCTCTCTACAACGGGCGCGCTCGACGAGCTAGGGGTGTGCGGTAGCCGACGCACTCACCTTGAAGCCGAGCATCGCCCGGAAATGCAATCGGTGAAGCCCAACTCTCCGGATGACATCGTGCTTCGCGACCAGAAGCCGATGCCACCGGGCCGACTAGTGCATGCTCTGCCCCCACATGTCACGCCAGAACACTGGTATCGACTGATCAACAGCAAAGTCTTCTTCTGGGCCAAGCGCGAACGCCTACTACGGCTACTAAATTCTTATGATGAGTTTGAGCACGATGTCCTGACCATCGATACGGCAAGTCTTTTAGCCGCTCATGCAGAAAATACTTGGCTATGCCACATGAACTCTGGCAATACTTGGCCTATCCCACACCGTAGAGATGTCGACATCTTCAAACGCATTGCTGACTATCCTGCCAAAGCCAGCGGCGCTCCTGTCAAAGAGGTTGTGGAGCTGGTCATCGACCATGCCGTGCCTGATATCGCTGACCATGTTATCGCGGTCACCCGCATGAAGGGTGAGGTCGAGATCCGAACAATCCGATAGCCTTGCGGGTGAACGCCATCAGCTATCAGCACGAAGCACTTGCTCGTTGTCAGCGGAAGCCTAAACCGCCGCAAGACCGAAAGCAGGCATAGGCATGTCGCATCCAGCGTGGTCCTCCCTTGATCTGACCTTAAAGCTCTGATCCGGGAGCAAGCCAAGGGTATAATTTCCGCCCTGTACTAGAGCGTGTTATGAATTTTGAAGTAGAGACGCGGAATTTCCAAGCATGAGGATGGAGAAGACGACGAAGTGGAGTCCAGCCAGTGTTTCCGGCAGGCGTTCGTAGTCACGGGCCAGGCCTCGGAACCGATTGACCCAACCGAAACTGCGCTCCACGACCCAGCGGCGCGGCAGCAAGACAAAGCCTTTCTTGGCCTCCGGCAGTTTGACGACGTGCAGTTCAATGCCTTCCTCCCGTGCGGCTTCGGCCGGCCCTTCGCCTGTGTAGCCTTGATCGACGAACGCCAGTTTCACCGTCTCGCCCGTGACATGCCGAACTTCCTGCGCCAGCGATCGCACTTGGGCGCGTTCCTGCTCATCGGCGGGGGTGACCTGCACTGCTAGCAGGTGGCCGAGCGTATCCACCACCATGTGCACCTTGCTGCCCTTCTTGCGCTTATAGCCGTCGTAGCCGGCACGTGTCACGCTTTCGCAGGTGGACTGCAGCGTTCGGCCATCCAGGATCACGGCGCTGGGCTGCCCCTGCTTGCCTTGCGCCACCCGCAAGATCGAACGCAAGTCGTTGACCATGGCCTCATAGCGCCCAGCCTACAACCACCGCTGGGTTTGCTGGTAGACCGCCTCCTACGGCGGAAACTCGTGGGGAATCAAGCGCCAGGGTGCTCCAGCTCGCGCCATCCAGCGCAATGCGTTGAACCTCAAGCGCAGGTCGTACTTGCGCTGCCGTGCCTGCGGATCCATCAGTGTTAAATAGGGCGCAGCGAAGGCCCATTCTTCATCGGAGACGTCGGTCGGACACGGTCGTGGTGGCTTCAATCTCTTACGATAGCCGCAGGAGCCTTAAATTCATAACACGCTCTAGGCAAAGATTTGCGACGCATATAAGAATAGATAAAAACCATTAATTCGCACCCCACAAATTAAAACGAAATCCATTGCCGCTACACCCCCCCTGTCCCGCACTAAAAAATTACTATAACGTTGGCCTTTCATCAAAATCCCAATCCTTGCCTCGCGCTGCGTTAAGAGCCTTTAACACATGCATGACAACCAAGTAAACTATACCCGCACACCCCAGACCCATATAAATTTTTTCATCGCCACCTACAACAGCATCATACTTACCATCAAACATTTTATAAAAGATCTTTAATATCACGCTCACACTAATTCCATCAACAATAAGAAACAAAAAAGTTCCTGTCGCCAACTTAATTTTGTGAAGATATGCAACATAGCCGATAACTCCGGCAAGCAGAATTCCGACCATCAAATATATAAACTCAGGCACATCCCACCTCATCAATAGCCTACAAATCAGAAGATCAAATATGTTGGAAAAATAGCTAAGAAATCGACCCTTGCAGGAACTTAAAAACACCCATTACTACAGTAAGTAAAGCCCCGCCTGACACTGAGAAATACCACACATCTTCGAATGTCGGGATCTTCGAGTATTTTTTTAATAAGTAATCTTTCATTCAAGGCCTCGCACTCGTAAATATTATTACAATATTAAATGAGGCACCCAAGCAGTCAATGCACAACAAACCAAACCGGCCAAAAATATTTTTCATTCGCTATAATGAACTTCATGCAACCTCACGTATTCCAGGAATTCTTCCTGCGGATGCCGTGAAATTTGCCATTTTGAATTTGCGCCTATTGGTGCACTTCTTTGGCCCACGCAGGTCACAACGAGATTTTGCTTAGCGCGACTCACACCGACAAAAAATGCATTTCTATTTTCATCTTGATCGCCCCACCATGTCTCGCGCTCTGTGCAAGGCAAAACGACACACTCGAACTCCATACCTTTGCATTTATGGATCGTCATTACTCGGATTGATCCTTCATCCAAAAATCTTGCCAGTGCTTGCTCCAGATGGTGATGCTCACGAATAAAGTTTCCGAGAACCTCGTAAACTTGGCTCAAAATTTCGGCTAAGCGCGGGGCGTCGTATTCCGAAGAGAGCGACAGCAGTGTTGCAATCGGAATCAACGCCATGACCTCTTGCAGCTGCTCAAAGGCAATCTCCGCCTGATCACCAGCAAGCCCCTTAGCTACACGATCGCGAGCGGCACTCAGCAGCCTGATCCAGTCGCCTTGCTCATCGTCTTGTGCAGTCAAAGCATACAGAACCGATGCGTAGGCGTTTGGCGCAGGCTTTCGACCAAGAACGCGCAGGAGGTTGACCACGAACTCTGTAACGGGTTCCGACACCAAGTCTTGTAGCTCCTGCTCATTGCGACGCGGAATGCTACGACGATCCAACTCACCGTCGATGGCTTGATTGAACATAACGCTTTGGCGAATGTGAAGGATGGCGATTTCGTGCGGCGCGATGCCTTCGGCAATCCACTCCTCAATCTTCTCTGCAATGCGCGCGGCCTCGGCCCGCTCATCAGCGAAACGCGCTAAGTAGACCTTGCCATCTTCACCAACAATATCTTTCTCCGCGATAGCCGAGGATGGCTCCATCTGAATGATCATCCGGTTTTGCACCCGACGAATGGCAGGAGCAGACCGCCAGTTCTGGACAAGCTTCAAGGGCACAGCGGCGAATTCATCAGCAAACTTCCCCATCACCCCATCAAGTGCCCCCGCCCAGCCCATAATTTTTTGCTTAGCATCTCCCACAGCGGTGATGGAGGTGTGGCTATCTTTGAACAGAGTGTGGATCAGCTTGTATTGCGCGCTTGTGCAGTCTTGGAACTCATCTAAGAACACATGGCTGTAAGCCATGTTGATGGATCGCTTTATCATTGGATGCTGCTCGATGAGTTGTTGCGCCAGAGGCACCAACTCCTTGAACGCTACTTGGATGGTATTGACACGGGTCACGCCGACTTTGAACCCGTGATCCAGCCGATCCGTCGGCTTTAGAAGCGGCCGGTAGATCGCGATGATCCGACGCGCAAAGGCGTCGAAGGTCATACTGTTCAGACGGTGGGCGTGGTCAAAGCCCGATCGATCCCTCACTCGCCTACGAAGAGTGTGAGCGGCGTCGGTCTTGAACGAGATGGCTAAGATCTTCTTGGGATAACGGCTCGTGCCCGTCCTGAGCACAAAATCGGCGCGCTGAGCTAAAAGCTCTGTCTTCCCTGATCCGGGATTAGCAATGACCATGCTGTTCCCATGAAGTGCCGTGATCGCAGCTTTTGCGCCGGGTTCCAAGGTTTTGATGGCGATCGGGCTCCACTGAGCTGGTGTGATCATTCCGAGTCTGCCGCCAACATGGTGACCACACGCTGGCAAAGAACTTTCAGCGTATTTGGTGCATCCGCTATCAACTCTTCGTCGCTCAGGTTGGCCAAGGCTTGAAGATGCGCTACTGGCTTGCTGCCAAGTTTGAACAGACAATGGTAGTCGTGAAAAAAACTTTGAGCCTCTTCACTTAAGTGACTGGCGATTCCGCTTTTGCCTAAGACCGCAGTTATTAAATCATCGTCATCGCCCAATGGCTGCCCCATCGCACCATAGGCGTCTGGAAATTTGCGCATCATGATGAAATCAAGATCAATGGGGAGCGAGAAGAACACACCCGCACGTTTCAAAAAGCGCAGCTCTTCAAAGAAGTCCTCTCCGCCACAAGATGTTTTCCATCCGGGAAGCGCATTCACCTCAGCAGCGGTGCGCACTGGATGGCCGTTTGGAAACTGGCGCAAATAGCCATGTGCGACTTTGATGCGCCCCCATCCTCCGCCATGGCGCCCGTAGTCAAGGTCAAGCAGTGTGATATAAGGCACGCGCAAACTGGATAGTAAGCGCCAGAAATGATTGACATGGCGACCGCCCAGAGGCGCCACGCAGACACTGGATGCGTCCGCTTCGACGCCCATTGCGCCGAGCATGCGATGCAGCACGATGTCCTCGCTGTCGCCCTCACCCAACACGACGAGCTTGGCGAAGTAGACCTCCGGATAGGCCATTACTGCCTGACGAACGAACTTACCTGCCTCTCCGGCCTCATCCGGAAGAACGATTTGGCTGACTTGTGTGGTTCGATCAGCATCAAGCCGCAGATGGCGGATTAAATCAGGCGTTGCTCTGCGCAAGATGGCAGGCGAGTGCGTGGCCACAATCGCTTGCCCTCCTGACTCTTCTTTGAGATCCCGAAGCGATTGGATGACGCGACCTAGATACTGAGGCGAAAGGCTGTTCTCAGGCTCTTCCACCGCCAGCAAAGTGAAAGCAGCCGGCCTTAGCCGAGCTAAGTCAAAAGGTGACTCTGCGTCGGTCAACGCCGCGACATCAACCGCATGTGCTGCCAACACGAGCGAGATGTAAAGCAATGACTGCTGACCGTCACTGAGGCGCTCGAAATCCACTGAGGGCGTTTCATGACCGGGCGAGAAGCGAACACTGACTTGCTTCAACACCTCAGCGAGTCCGCCTGTGCCAAAAGCAATGCTAGGGGAGGCGAAGAACTTCCCCTTGTGAAGCTTTCCCCACCCTGTCGTAAGTGCCTTACCGAAGGCTGCGACGCCCGCGTTTTCGGTGACTGCTGCACCGAGCTGCTCAGATAGATCGTTTGCCTTGGTGCGCTCAGCGGTCCAGTCTGCCGCTCGGAGGGCCCTTCCGAGCAGTGAGGCTGCGCTGTATGCGATGTGATCAGCCGGGTTACGCCGGGCCGGAAGATAGTGAACCTGGATGGCTTGCCGATCCAGCTTTGGCATACCTCGAAGCTGCGTAGGCGCGCCGTCCTCGTCGGCTGTCAATACGTATTCCAGGCGTTGCTCGATCTCTCCGCTTTCATCCATTTCAGCCGTGAGGCGAATGCGCACCCCGGGAACTTCGCCCGCACTTTGGAGCTGCATGTGAGAGAAGAAGATCGGAACAGCTGCGGTGCCCTCGCCCTCCTCGACCTCGGGAAACGTGAAGTCTGTCTCGATCCATAGACTCGCGGCCTTCCCCTCCGCTGGAACTTCGCCCATTGCCACATGGAAATCGGAAGGGAGCACAGCGCGCATGCCCCCTGTGGTGCCGAACATACGCGCCAAAGCCGTTAGAACGGCGGTCTTACCCGCCCCATTTGGGCCTAGAAGGTAAGTCATCGAATCCAGCTTAACTTCAACTGGTTCTGGACCGAAGGACCAGAAATTACTAATCCTGACGACTGCCAACTGCATGAACATCCCCTGTTCCGCCCCCTATGGGCCTCCCTATCGTAACGCTACTGCCTGCCGCCTGAAACGTAACGCTTCGACTTCAAGATTCTGACCTTGCGGCCGATAAAGCCTCTGTGAGGTCGTGCTAGGGAAGCGCACGGCATGGTCTCGCGCTCCTCAAGCATCGTTAGGCAGATTGAAAGGAATCAATATGGCAGCAAATATCCAGCAGTTTGTCACCGAGCGCGGCATTAAGGCCCTCTTCCACTTCACGCGCGAAGAGAATTTGGCTTCCATCCTTAGTCGAGGGTTGTTGCGGCGTGATCAGCTGTCTAGCTCAGAAGGCGCGGTCTTCAATGACGACTTTCGTCTTGATCGCACCTCCGCCATCTGCCTCTCAGTTGGCTTTCCCAACTATAAGATGTTCTACCCACTCAGGATAAAGAACCCTGACACGAAGTGGGTGGTCATAGCGGTTATGCCTTCGGTGCTTTGGATGCTACCATGTGCTTTCTGCACGACCAATGCCGCATCAAATGCGGTAACAGCAAGCACTTTGGCTCAACGGATGGGCCTGGCACCGTTCCAGAACATGTATGGTGATTGTAGTGGGAAGACAAGAAGCTCGCTCGGCATTCCCAACTATTATCCCACTGATCCGCAGGCAGAAGTTTTAGTGCTGAACGATATTCCACCGACATACTTGATGGGCTTAGCCACCCACACTAGCGAAGACAAGAACCGCATGCTTTCGAGGCATGCGGGCACGTATGTAGTCCACGCACCTGCTCTTTTCAGTGGTCGCCAGGATTTTGCACATTGGAAACAGGCGACCTAAGCGTGGCGACTCGCCCCATCTTCATGCCGAGCTTCGAGGGACCCATGCTGGTCTCCACCCGTCATGTGGAGTTCCAGTGGCACCCAGGCATGGCCATAAGCCAGTCGCAGAAATCTATTGCATCACTTCACGACCAAGCAAAACGGCAGCTTGGCGTTGATCGAGTTTTAGAGATATCCAGCAAGTCACCCGATTCACTTGGGGTTGATCTGAGCGCTTTCAACTTGATGATCAAGACCGTCAAGCACGAGCGAGAATTTAGCCTGGAGTGTGCCTTTCAAGCAAGTAAAGTCTTCGAGAATGGCGGGCCCTATAAAGATCTGTTGAACGCGCGATCCCTCGACGCCAAGCGCGATCCGCGCTTGAAAGAAAGTGGCCGATTGATCAAGTTCCATTTCTTCAATGTTGATTGGGAACTAGAACCAAGAACCGCATTCTATGACTGGCTTTACATGAACGCCCTGCACAAGCAGCCGGACCTTTCCGAACAAGTGCTCACATACCGAGCATTTTCGGACATCGCGTTTAACCCGGACAAGTCAGTCAATTGCCAGGCCTATGCCGCAGCGCTTTATGTCTCGCTTCAAGAGCGAGGCTTGTTGAGCGAAACGATGCTCAAAGACAAGGAGTTATATCTGTCGACCGTTAAGACAGGCGTCATCAGCAACGCGCGCGAAGACAATACTGTCCAAAGCCCACTGATTTGAGTTTTTCTCACCCCGTCGTCCATTGGCATCGCCTTTCTCCAATTCTTTGAGGCCCACCAACTGATCTCCTTCATCAAAGTTACGACCACTTGACTGCCGGCGTAACCCCTGAAAGCATGCAAGGCAAGACAGGGGGTCTAATGGACAAAGCAAGGGATCGTCGGAGTGACCAGGACTACACGGCCCAACAGGTAGCTGACTTGGATCCGTCTGCTCGCCGGGCACTGAAGCCCCATCTACGCTGCCCCTATTGCGAGGCAACCGCTCATTTCAGGTCAGCGTCGAGGCTCAGCCCAGGGCGACGAAGCAAGGTCGCGCATTTCTATGCCCTACCCCACGGTGACGAGTGCGACATTACCCGAAGCTATGGTGATCCATGGGAAGACGATGATACCGATCGGACTGTGGCTCATTGGGAGCAGCGAAACACTACGCTGATTGTTCGGATTTTGACCGATCAAGATGAAGGCTCGGCCGATAACGTCTCAACGGGTGACCCAACGGAGAGCGAAAGCCGATCTCGTGCCGGCGGCGACCAGACCCGATCGACGAACTCGGTATCGCGCGGTCCTCAAAAGCTTCTTGAACAGCTTGTGCATTGGCCGAGCTTTAAGACAAGCGCCATGATGATTCGCATGCCAGGCAATGACCGACCTGAGTTGGCGGTCCATAACGCTTTCGTGCGTTTTGAATCGGCCAGCATGGCGCAGCACACCGGTCGCTGGCTAGGGTTCTGGGGCATTGTCAGATCTTGGAGCATCTGGCAGGGCCATAACACTTACTTTTCCAACTTCGGCCCCACGCACCAGAGCTTCCGTATCGCCATTCACCGGGACAAGATCCCCCCTATCCTCGCACGTTATGGCCTATCGAGTATCGATGAGATGGTTGGCCACTATCTTCTCCTTTTCGATTACGCCCGAGAGTCAGGCTCAGGGCGTTTTATGGCTGACGTCAATTCGGTGCATCACATCGGATTCTTGCGGAACGATCAAAGTAGCTGAGTAGCTCATCGAACACGTCAACCATGCGCCATACCGAAATTGTCAGATCGAAGCGTTCCACCTCGTCACCAGAAGACTCGAACAGTGCGTCCTCCAGACGGTCGTGGTCCATCACACGCTTCGTCGGTAGCCTAGCTGCCATGACGACGCTGGCTGGAATCGTGCTTCACGGATGCGGACATGTTGCCTACACCAGCTACCTCAAAGCCTGGGGCGTTCAAGCCGACCTATTTCCCCAATCAGCCGACTGGAAGGTTGTTCGCGGTTACTATGCCGTTGTGCTTCAAGGGTTCGGAATGTTCAGCGCTTTTCCGTGGGGTTCAATAGCGATCGCTTTTTTTACGTTATGGCTAGCTGTCTGGGTTTACCGCCTCCCCGCACAATCGGTTCGCAATGGTCGCCTTCAAGATTTCTATCGGCGTCATCCACGAGTAAAGCTTGGTCTCACCTCAGGAGGTATAGCCTTTTCGGGAATTTATCTAGCATTGACGCTGTATTCCGTTGGCTTGCTCGTTTCAACAATCCCAGGCGTGATTGGGGAGCGTTACGGAAAGAAGGAAGCAGTTACTGAGAAGCGCCGCCTCCTTGGTCCGGTATCGCGAGGCGATACAGAACTCTGGGAAAAGGGTGAGCGAAAGATCCGAGGCCACATCATTGCCAGTAGCTCTGACCTGATCGCCATCTACGACACTGACCTCCATCAGGTACGAACCCTATCGCGGGGCGATTGGGAGATACGGAGAGCAGGTCCTTAGAAGTAAGCAACGGAGCGGAGTGAGGATGCCGATGACATCCAGGCGTATTTCTACAGCATTCGCTTACAAGCGTGCGCCGCGAGCAGGGCTCTTCTCTATTGAACTTGACGTATTGCTCTGCGCAAATCTCTTGCGCTCGTTGGATTGAAGCTCTCTGTGCTGCTTCGTAGCGTCAAGTCTGGCAATCGCTTCATCAAGCTTGGCTTCGATCTCTTCGTCCGAGATCAATTCGCGCACGTTATCTAGGTTCACTCGGCGAACCAGAACATCCGCCACTTCATCATGGTCATTTTGGAGTGCAGCAAACAAGCCGGCCTCTGGATAGGCGGTCTTGTGGGCGAACTCCAAGATCGACTTGACCATTCCTGCATCGCCCTTCGTTGCTGCAGCGAACAGTGCTTTCTCGCCAAAGTCGCGAGGCGCATGGCCTGTTCTGACGATCGCCCAAAGTATCGTCCGCACCAGCTGTTCATGACCTTTGGCAGCAGCGACGTTGAGCCCCAGCGAAAAGGTGTCTTCCGGATCCGGAAGACCAGCTTCGATCAAGAACTCAACGACCTCGGCATGATTGTTCTCGGCCGCCGCCGCAAAGCCATGCTGCGCACATTGAATTTTGGATGAAAACGGCAACAGATGCTTGACCACTTCCAAGTGGCCTTCCCGACACGCAGCGATCAGCGCTCGACTGTCCTGGGCTTTAGCATCTGAAAAAAGGACCAACTGAAAGACCATATCTGCGTGACCATGACGCGCTGCCTCATACAGCGCCTGAGAATCGCCTTGCAAAGGACTACACTCCTTGAGCAGGCGTTTGACGCACTCCGTGTGCCCGTGCCTGGCAGCAAGCACCAATGCCTCGTCGTTTTCTGCGTCGCAAAACGCCATGAGCTGCTCAACTGCCCGCGCTGAACCCGCCTTGGCGGCGACATCAAGCGGATAGACCGCAAACGACTTTGACAGCAGTGGCGCCAGCTGATCAACCAAGCTTTCTTTGCCGCTCTTGATCGCCACCTCAATGGCGTAGCGTGCCGCAGCATCGATGTCACCCTGAGCCTGACAAAGCGACTGCACATATGTCTCGCTTCCCTGCTTCACTGCTTGTCTAATATTTCTTCTAATTGATTGGTCCATTTCGTCTCCTTTCCATTCAACTTAAGGCCGAAACGCCTTTCGTCAAGATCGCAGCGTGACAGCATCAGTCGATTGGACAAGCCGAGAAGGGACTTACAGGTCGTCGATGTCAGGAACATGGTCCTCGTAGTCACACGCAATGAGCGTGCCGGTTTCATCTTCGATGCGATGGATTTCGGGTGCACTAAACCATTCTTCGAAATCGAAGTCACTGTTCGCAATCGTGTCGACATCGCACTGAGCAAGCGCCTCCTGCGGCGAGCTTGCTTCAACTGTCATGTAGTGGGCGACTTGGACCGTCGCATTGATCTCGATGGTGTATTTCATCTTGCTCTCCGCGCTTGACGACTTGCCAAGCTTCGGAACGCAATCTATGCATCGCAGGCGCGTCGCTACAGGACGAAATCGCCACGATCGCTGAACATCCATTCATCCGTCGCCGATAACGCCAGCGCCCGGATGCACCAGGCAGCCAATACGTGGGGTGGGCCGCCGCGCTAAACGGGCTTCGTGTCTTCGTCTAACTCTTGGCGATCCAGCCACGCCATCTTGGCATCATGGACCGCCATCAGATGCAACCGGTAGGCGTTTCGCCAACGCCTCTTCTCAGGGTTTGATTGCCAAGGCAGCGCCAAGGCTTGATCGATGGTCAGGGCCAAGATCGTTGCGCCTTGCTGAAAAGCTTCTTCAATCACACTCATGTCGAGCCCCGTGATGCCCGCATGTGAGATCACGCTCTTGATCTTGCCAGCCGATTCACGGATCACAATGAATGGAATGCCCTTCCCCGTTCGACCGAATTTGCCCGAGATCGGATCTTGGATCTTCTCCCGGGCTTTGGTGACTTGCGCATACCACGTCAAGAGGTCCACTTTGGGGATAGATCTCGGCGTGCTCTTGCTGATCAAAAACGGATTGCCGTGTTCTCGTTTGAGCTTGTCGAACTGACGCCTTGGGATGCTGAGGTAAAACTCCGCCATGGCTTGGGTGAAGCGCGTCGTGCTCGGTGAGCGATCAAGTCGTTGCTTCAGGCCATCGAAATCCTGGCTGGTGATGATGGCCTCGCGCTCATCGCGCTTTGCGATGACTTCAAGCGCAGCCCGCAAAAATCCGTCTTCGAAGCTTTCCGCCTTGCTGATATTTGTCATTCAAACCGTCCTTCGTTCTAGTCTCACTGCAAGCAACTTGCACCGCAAGCTTGCCACTCATCAGCCTGACAGCCTGTGGGCGATGGCGCTTGCCTGAAAATCCTAACGTATTCGTGGAGGAAGCACAGCGGGAAATCCGTCCGACGTCTTGGCAACCCAGCGCACCGCCTCTTGGCTACCTGCGGTGATTGCGAGTTGCATGTGAGCCATCACGACCAACGCGTTGCTTTGTTTGACCACAACTTCAACGAGTTCAAGCGGGAAGCCCGTTCGCAACCGATGAAGCGCGTGTGCACCCGCGTGGACAAACGAGTTGAGTGCCGCCCAAGAGTATTTCTTAAATTCCATAAACGCGTGCAACGGATCAGCTGCCTGCGTCACCGCTTCAAGAGCGAGCAGCATCTTGGATAGCATTGGCAAACGAGCCGCTAGTGATTCACTTGTCGGTGTCAGCTCTTCTTGTAAGCAGGCCACGTCGGTATCGCTTGCGCAGTAAAGGACCCACACGGCGCGCACCAGCGCTTCGAACTGCGCTCGATGGATGACTAAGGTGGACGGCTCAGAACCGACTACGAGTAAGCAGCGACTCGCAACAGCGTACTCAATCGAAAGCAGGCATAGCGCGCGACAAACTTGCAGTCGATCACTTTGATCAAACGGCGGAGCCGCCGTAATGGGCGCCAACGCCTCCAATAGCTCATCAGAACCTTCAAAGAGCTTCTCAACCCGCTCAGACATCATGCTTCCCCAAGCATTGAAACAGTTGGATCGCATCCTGGCGCATCAACAACTCCCTCCTTCGATTTTTATCCATGCCGTAAAAATTTTCAGCAGCAGCTCTTTCACTTGGATCTTGCCGTAATGGCGTCAGCGGCGAAAGAGCGTGATGACCGAACTCAAGCGTAGCGCCATATCTTTTGCAAGATCAGGCGCACTGGTGGCCTATGCCAACAGCCGATGAGAGAGAGGGAGGGCTACGCCCACCCTCTTGCTGCAAGGCTGGTGTGCTGACGCCCGCCGATCACCAGGTGGTCCAGCACCCGGATGTCGAGGAGGCCCAGAGCCTGCTGCAGGCGCTCGGTGACCTTGCGGTCGGCTTCGTTTGGCTCCGGATTGCCGCTTGGGTGATTGTGGAAAAGGATGACGGCAGCTGCGTTCAATTCCAGGGCGCGCTTGGCGACTACTCGGGAATGAATATCGCAGCCGTCGATGGTGCCGAAGAAGAGATGTTCGGTTGCCAGGATCTGGTGCTTGATGTCCAGGAAGACGACTCCGAAGACTTCGTGCGGCAGGTGAGCGCAGCGGGCAATGAGGTAGTCGCCAGCTTGCTCGGGGCTGTGGATGCGGCCTTGGCGTTGAAGGCGTTGTTCCAGGATGGTAGCTGCTGCGAGCAAGATGCCCTCCTCGTCCATCTGGATTTGGTATTGAGCCTTGGTGTCTCGGGTGAGCTGATACGCCCAGGGTTCCGTAGACACTCAAGACCCTCGTTGCGCGTAGCGCCGTTCGAACTCTACAGGCGACAGGTCGCCAGTTGAACCGTGGCGGCGTTTTGGGTTGTAGAACATCTCGATATAATCGAACACCTCGGCGCGTGCGGCGTCCCTGGTCGGGTAGATCCGCCGCCTGATCCGCTCGCGTTTGAGCAGGCCGAAGAAGCTCTCCACGGGTGCGTTGTCGTGGCAGTTGCCACGCCGACTCATGCTGCACA
>NZ_LXNG01000026.1 GCF_001642575.1 Xanthomonas floridensis
ACCTCGCGCCGTGTCTGCTTGCGCTTGCCGTTGTACTCCGCGTCGCCAAAGCTCAGCTGCATCGAGATCGTCCGCTCGGTTCGTTGATCCATTGTGGCAGTATCAGATGGAGTTGTTCAGACCTTCCTTAATGCAGAATCACCGAGTCGCTTGCGGCAAGTCGCCAGCGGTGTTCGATTCTTGCATCGTCCGCACGGTAGCCCAGCGCAATGACCAGGGGGATGACTGCGCCTCTGGGTAGTCCCAACAGCCTGGCGACCTGGCTGGCCGAGAACCCCTCCATCGGGCAGGAGTCGATGCCTTTCGCGGCAGCGGCGAGCATCAGTGTCTGCGCAGCGAAGATGGCATTGCGCGCTGCCCAGTGGCGGCTACCTGTGTGGCCGATGGGCAGCAACGACAGGCTGGGACGTAGTGCCGTAACCAGGAGCAGCAGCGGGGACCACAGGATCGACGAGCCCAGGCCGAGGATCTTCTGGAACATTCCCAATTGCTTGCGATAGTAGGCTTTGGATTCGGCGGGTAGTTCGGATGCGCTTTCGACATAGGCGTGCTGTGCGGCGATCGTGCGCCTGCCCAGCGCAGGACTGGCCACCACCACCACGAAGTCGGCGGCCGAAGCTGCGGCTTTCTGCCCATTGCAGGCCGCTGCCAGCTTTTTCTTCATGGTCGGTGTGCGGATCCAGTGGAGCTGATAGGGCTGAAGATTGCCGCTGGATGGTGCGAGCGAGGCTTCTTGAAGTATGGCCTGGATATCGTGCTCCGGGATGGGTTCTGGTTGAAACTTGCGGATCGCCCTGCGAAAGCGATTCGCGGCCTGGAAGGCGTCCCAATGACGCGGCAGCTGTGTGTTCATGGAGTAAATCGTAAGTTGATGCTTGGCTTTCGAAAACTCACATTCCGGTGCGCTGCTCGCCATGAAGAAGACCGCCCTGAAACCCAGGAAGATTCCCGCGCAGGCGCGCTCCAGAGCCACGGTGGACGCGATCGTCCAGGCCGCGACTTACATTTTGACCAAGGTTGGCTGGGACGGGCTGACCACCAATGCGATCGCAGAGCGCGCCGGCGTTAACATTGCATCGCTGTATCAGTTCTTCCCGAACAAGCAAGCGATCATTGCCGAGCTGCAGCGCCGGCATGCCAACCACACCCATGCGGACCTACGCGAGATCCTGATGAATCTGCCCGAGCAGCCAGCGCTACGCGAGGTGCTCGTGACCCTGGTCAGGCTGCTGATCGACGAGCACCGCATCGCGCCGGCCTTGCATCGAGCGATCCACGATGAGCTGCCGCGCACTGCTCGATTGGCAGAGCATGACAACCAGCCGCTGCGCGACCATTTCATGGAGGCCATCAGGCCATTGATGCGCAACGTGCCGGATCCGGACCTGGCGATTTGCATGGTGAGCATGTCTGCGCATGCAATCATTCATACGGTCACTGCCGAGCGCCCTGCCCTGCTGGACGACCCACACTTTGCGGAGGAATTGGTGACCTTGTTCAATGCGTTTTTGGATCGTCCTGCAGGTTAGCCTTCCTTGAGGACATTGCCAGCTTGATCTGATTGCCCAACACAGGGACGCCTACCGAACCTGCCACCAGCAATGCTGCTGGCTGCACCCCGAGCGTCGGCCGGACCGTCTATACGTCGCTGCAGTCTTGTGAGCAGGCAACGTCCTTGGCAAGCTCGACAACCCACCTCGAACCACTTTTCATTGGGACGCAGCCAGCGATGACACCCTCTCAGGCAGATGCGATTGCGCAGGCAGTGTTGCACAGGGATCCTGCAGATTAGGAAGCGCTCCGCGTGAGACAGGCGAAGACAGCCAGCGAGTTGGCAGACCGCCGCAAGGTGGCCGCACTCGCGTTGATCGGGTTGGCACTGGGCGCAGCGCTCGCTCCGATGGTCGGCACCCACTGGATACGGGTCGGGACGGTCACCAGCCTTTGCGCCGCTGGTGTCGGCTGGATCTGGGTGTCCTGGCGCCGCTCCGGGCGGCGATAGGGCAGCCAGGCGATGCCGGGCATGGTCTTGCGCCCGGCACCCATTCGATCGGCAATGCGTTGCCCGGCACCAGGACTGAAACGCCGGATGCCGCGCTGAGTGAACATCTGCAATGCAATGACTTGAAACCAGGATTCCACCGCCTGTGGTGATGCTGCTGCTGGCCGTGGGTGCCTACGCACTTGCGCGCGCCGCGCCTGCGGCGTTCCCCGGCCTGCCAGTGCATCCGGCGATTGCTGCTGCGCTGGCCTGCGCCGGCCTGGCCCTTAATGGTCTGCCCAAAAGGGTTTTCAGGCGCGCAGGTACGACCGTCAACCCGCTGCATCCGGCGCGGACCACGCAATTGGTGACGCACGGGATCTATCGCTACACGCGCAATCCGATGTATCTGGGACACGCGCTCCTGTTGCTGGCATGGGCGTGTTATCTGCAGCACGCACTCGCGCTGATGGCCGTGCCGTTGTACGTGAGCTATGTGAGCCGGTTCCAGATCAGGCCTGAGGAACGGGCGCTGGCCGGGCGGTTCACCGAGACTTACGCAAGCTATTGCTGGCAGACGCGCAGCTGGCTGTGATCGAGATTTCCGACACTGCCAACCAGTAATGGTCGGCCAACTTTGAGGGGTGACAGGCAATTCCCGGCGCCAACGACGTAGCGAAATTCGCCAACGCATCGCCCGCCGAGCGCGGCGCGCTAGCACCGATAGAGCGGGCAGGCGCGGCTGGCGAGCGCGCACTGCCATCAACGCATGGCCGCGCCCACGCCCCTTGCCAGACGGGATGACGCGCACACCCATGCCACGCGTCTGCCTGACGCCGCGCTCGGCTAGGCCGCCAGGCACGCACCTGCATGCTGCAGCAGTCCATGCGGCGATGCAGCCGACTCAGGCGATCGCGTCGTTGGCTTCGGTCAGGCCGGCGGTCTGGGCGCGATCGAATCGCTCGCGGGCGGCACGGATGCTGGCGTGGTGTTCGCCGGCCCAGTTCAGCAGTTGCGACACCGGGCCCAGCAGCGCGACACCGAGCTTGGAGAGCGCGTACTCCACGCTGGGCGGCTTGGTGGCGTAGACCTTGCGAGTGATCATGCCGTTGCGCTCAAGGTTACGCAGGGTCTGGGTCAGCATCCGCTTGGAGATGTCCGGCACGGCGCGCTGGATGGCGCTGAAGCGGGACGGACCGGGGATCAGCGTCAACAGGATCAGCAAGGTCCACTTGTCGCCGATCTGGTCCAGCACATCGCGCACGGGGCACTTGGTGGCGTCGAAGGGACCTTCCAGGGAAGGCGGCGGCGGGAACAAGGCAATCGCATTCACGGGGTATCTCACGGTAACCAGGGGGAGTAAAACTGCCTTCTTGCGAAGGACCGGGCGGTCCTGACAATAGGCTCGCTGACCACAAGGTCTAGATACTAGACCAAACCTCTTCTCTAAACCTATTGGAGCACGACATGGCACATGCCTCCCCCCTGATCCTTGTCACCGGCGCCAGCGGGCAGCTGGGCGCGCTGGTCGTCGACGCATTGCTGAACCATGTGCCTGCCAGCCGCATCGTAGCAACGGCCCGTGATACGGCGTCACTCGCCGGGTTCGCAAAACGCGACATCACCGTGCGTCAGGCCGACTACGCCGACCCGCACAGCCTGGACCAGGCGTTTGCCGGAGTCGGCCGGGTGCTACTGGTGTCGTCCAATGCCGTTGGCGCACGCGTGCCGCAGCATCGCAATGTGATCGAAACCGCCAAGCGCGCCGGGGTCGAACTGCTCGCCTACACCAGCATCCTGCATGCCGAGACCAGCACGCTGTCGCTGGCCGAAGAGCATGTGGCCACCGAGGCCCTGCTGCGCGACAGCGGCGTGCCGCATGCGCTGCTGCGCAACGGCTGGTACACCGAGAACTACACCGGCGCGATTGCGGCCGAGGTGCAGCACGGTGGGGCAATGGGCAGCTCCGGCGAGGGCAAGATCAGTGCGGCCACGCGCGCGGACTACGCGGCGGCAGCGGCGGCAGTGCTGGCGTCGGACGCGCCGCAGGCCGGGCAGGTCTATGAACTGGCAGGCGATACCGCCTTCACCATGGCCGAGTACGCGGCAGAAGTGTCGCGGCAGTCGGGCAAGCCGGTGGTCTATCACGACCTTCCCGAGGCCGACTACGCCGCGGCGCTGGTGCAGCTGGGCGTGCCGGCCGGGTTTGCGCAAGTGCTGGCGCAGTGCTCGGCGTCCTCGCGCGGCGGCAGCCTGTTCGATGACAGCCACACGCTGAGCCGGCTGATCGGGCGGCCGACCACGCCCTTGCGCGAGACGGTGGCGGCGGCGCTGGCGGCGCACTGAGCAGGCGCGTCGGCGGCCGCCAAATTCGGCCGTCGCTTCCTGGGTGAGCATTCCGCTACGTGATCGCCCGTACCCCATGACCGGAAGCGGGTGCCGACCTGCTTCCGGCGGGATGCCCGAACGCTGGCCCGCACGGTCGCCGGCTTACGCGTGGCTACCACAACGTAGGGAGCGGTCGTCAGGTTGGGGTAGACGGCGTGGACGAACCGAAACGGACGAGGAGCACATGTCGCTCCGAGCATCGGCCGCGCCGGCCTGGCGGTGAGCGAAATAGGTTCAGTAGCCGCTCTTGGCCGCCGCGCCGGCGGTGGCCTCACTCCGCGTGCTGACGACACTGGCGATCCATTGATCGACGTGGTCAAGCTCACTGACCGCCATGTGGTGCGCCGTGGCCCTGTGCAGCTGGTCGGCCAACACACAGGAGGGCGCGCTGGTGTCCGGGAGCCTGCGGCCACCGCTGCACCTGTCGCTCGCGAGCACTGCGCCAGCGTGATCACGCACGGGCCGGGACCTTCCCGCCCTGATGGCGGCAATGCTGCCTTGCGCCGATGCTCCAGCTTGCGCGGGGCGCGTCTTGCGCCGGTCGCATAACTGACACCGTGCGGACACGCTGCTGACACAAGCAGCGCAAGGGACACGCCGCCAGTGTCACCAAACTGACATCAAATCTAAATATAACTGCTGCCATTGCCGCGCCGTCAGGGACGACCGGGCATCTTGATGGAAGGTCCATTGCCGTGTCTGCAGCCCGCTGGCGCACCGGTCCGATCGCTCCACCGACCCCGATTTCCCTTGTACGAGCCGGATCCATGAAAAAACGCAATCTCGCCACCGTCCTGTGCGCCCTGAGCGCGACCGCCAGCGGCAGCACGCTGGCCGCTGAGCTGGAGCTGTACGTCGACCGCAAGACCAAGCAGATCTTCGCCGAGCCCGCGCCGGGCCGCGACAAGCTTGGTAAATTCGTGCAGGTGGACGAAAACGGCAAGCTGCCGGCATCGGCGATGCCCGCCGCACCCGCTCAACCACTGCCACCGGCGCCGGGGGCCACGCCGCCGGCCGATACCGCCATCGCTCAGGCCGCTCCTGCTCCCGCAGCGGCAGCTGCGCCTGCACCGGCCAAGTCGGCCGACGCCGGCAAGAAGTGGTACGACAAGCTGAGCCTGCGTGGCTACACCCAGATCCGCTACAACCAGGGCATCGGCGGCGATGCGCAGGACCTGCGCGCGCCGGGCGACCGCTTCATCGGCAACGACCAGAGCCTTGGCATCCGGCGTGCGCGCCTGGTGCTGAGCGGCGACCTCAACGAGCACGTGTCGCTGTATTTCCAGCCGGATTTTGCGAGCACGCCGACCGGTTCCACCACTTCCAACTTCGCGCAGCTGCGCGATGCGTACGCCGACATCTTCTTCGACAAGAAGCGCGAGTATCGCGTGCGCGTGGGCCAGTCGAAGATGCCGTATGGCTGGGAAAACCTGCAGTCCAGCCAGAACCGCCTCACCCTGGATCGCGCCGATGCGCTCAACTCCGGCCTGCGCGACGAGCGCGATATCGGTGCGGTGTTCTACTACAGCCCCACCGTGGCCAAGGGACGCTTCCAGGACCTGGTCAAGTCCGGCCTGAAGGGCTCCGGCGATTACGGTGTATTGGGCGCGGGCGTTTACAACGGCCAGGGCGCCAACCGTGCCGAGCGTAACGACGGCATGCATGCGGTGGTGCATGCCACCTACCCGTTCAAGTTCGCCAATGGCCAGTACCTGGAAGTGGGCGCCGATGCCTACAGCGGGCGCTTCGTACCAACTGCGGCGGCGGTGAACATCGGCGGCCGCAGCTTCACCCCGGCCATCACCGACCCGAACGGCTATACCGATCAGCGCGTGGCCGCGCACGTCATCTACTACCCGCAGCCATTCGGCCTGCAGGCCGAGTGGACGGTGGGCCGCGGCCCGGAGCTGGATGTGGCGCAGCGCCGTATCCGTACCCGCTCGTTGAGTGGCGGTTATGTGCAGGCGATGTTCAAGCACGATTTCAATTACGGCACCCTGCTGCCGTACCTGAAATGGCAAACCTACCGCGGCGGCTCCAAGTTCGACACCAATGCACCGCGCATGCGCCTGGACGAAGTGGAAGCCGGTGTCGAATGGCAGCCGATGGATGCGCTGGAACTGGTGTTTGCGTATTCGAAGATGAAGCGCACCGATGTCACCACTGCGCCGTATCCGGTGGTGGAAGGCGATCTGCTGCGGTTGCAGTTGCAGGTCAACTACTGAGGCAGTTCACGCGGCCTGCGCCGCACGCTCCAGATCAACGTTGGACATGCTGCAACGCTGCCGTGCCGGTACTGCAAACGCCCCGCTCTCTGCGGGGCGTTTGCGTTGCGACGCTGCGAGTTGTGGTGCAGATGTGGTGGTACGGCATGCAGTGCAATGCTGCACAACGTCAAGGTCAGTGGCGGTTGCTGCACATTAAGGCATCTGGCTGCGCACCCCTTCGTGCGGCAATGACATGTCCATGACACGGTGTCAGCATCGCATTACCTTGCGGTTGTCCGTGCCTGCGAGGCTGGTGCAAGCGCGATAGTGCGCCATTGCATGCGCTGCGATGCCCTGCCGTCCAGTATCGCGGCGTGCCTGTCTGCCACTGAGGTGCACATCGCAACGCAGCCACGCCCTGTCGCAGATCGCTGCATCAGCGCCTACGCGGTTTCGCGGTCGAAGGTTTCCCGCGCTTTGGCGATGGCACGCTGATTGTCGAGCGTCCAGGCGCATAGCAATTGAATTGGTTCTTTCAGACGCAGGCCGAGCGGAGTGATGCGGTATTCCACCGCAATCGGCGAGCGCACGATGACCGTGCGCGCGATGATGCCGTTGCGCTCCAGCCGACGCAGGCACTGGGTCAAGGCCTTTTGCGAAACGCCTTCGAGATTGCGCTTGATGGCATTGAAGCGCAGCGGCGTCACCAGCAGGCAGGCCAGCACCATCACCGACCATTTGTCCGCCAGTTGCTCCAACGTCTCGCGGCCCGGGCAGTCGAATCTGAAGGCGGGCTGCGGCATCGCTGTGTTCATTGCAAGTGTCTCGCGGGATACCTGGTGGATGAGTGGTGCCTGATTGACATCAGGTTTACCGAATATACCTTGTGAAGTGTCCCGCGACCATCGCCTGCACAGCCTTGCGACCGGGACAGCATCGCCTGCCGACACCTGTTTGCGGCAGACGCCTCCGGCCACCTGGCTACCTCACCCAGCGAGACATGCATCATGAAAGCAGTACGGTTTCACCAGCACGGCGGCGCCGACGTGCTGATCTACGAAGACGTTCCGCAGCCGCAGCCCGGCAATGGCGAAGTGCTGATCAAGATCGAAGCGGTCGGCCTGAACTTTGCCGACGTCATGCGTCGGCGCGGCGATTACATCGAGGCGTCGCCACTGCCGTACACCCTCGGGAGCGAGGTAGCCGGCACGATCGCCGCGCTCGGTGAAGGCGTCGCTGGACTGGACGTGGGCATGGCGGTGCTGGCCACGCCGGGCGTGGGCGGCTACGCGCAGTACATCGCCTTCCCCGCCGCGCTGGTGGTGCCGCTGCCTCCCGGCGTGAGCGCGGTGCAGGCCGCCGCAGTGGTCGCGCACGGGCTCACTGCCGGCATCGCGTTGCGGCATGCCGCGCGGCTGGCACCGGGCGAGACGGTGTTGATCGAAGCGGCGGCCGGCGGCGTGGGTTCGTTCGCGGTGCAACTGGCCAAGCTGTATGGCGCCGGCAAGGTCATCGCTGCGGCCAGTTCGCCGGAAAAACGCGCACTGGCCGAACGCCTGGGCGCCGATGCCTCGGTGGACTACACCGCACCCGGCTGGTCCGAGCAGGTGCTGGCGCTGACCGATGGACGCGGCGTGGATGTCGTCCTGGAAAGTGCCGGCGGCGACAATGTCGGCGAAGGGCTGGCGGCGCTGGCACCGTTCGGGCGCATGGTGTTCCTGGGCCAGTCCAGCGGCAAGACCGCATTGATCGACCCCTGGCAGCTCACGCTGAAAAACCACACGGTCACCAGCTTCTACATCGGCGGCTATCAGGCCCAGCCCGGGCTGATGCAGGAGGTACTGGGCGAGATCATGGGCTTCATCATGACCGGCAAACTGGCCCCGCAGATCGGCACGGTGTTGCCGCTGGCACAGGCCGCGCAGGCGCACCGACTACTGGAAGGTCGCCAGACCACCGGCAAAGTGGTGCTGGAGCCCTGGGCGGAGTAACCGCGGCAGGTACAACGACCGCCCCGTTGACCGGCTGCAGTCGCAGTCGCAGTCGCAGTCGATGGACAGCGCATCAAACGACCTCCCCGAAGCGGCAGCCGGTCCTGGCATCGATTGCGCGCCTGGATGGAACTGAAGAAGGGGCTGATCACCACCGCGCCGGCCAGTCCCTGCGGCACCGACAGCGTCCGTCGATGGCAGTCGCTGCCGGTGATGCGGATGACGACGAAGCAAAGACGCACGTTCGCATGCAGCGCCGCGCGATAGCGCTGCGACGAGTGCGGGATGATCGCGCTGCGGCTACGCATACCGTGCGCAAGCCGGATGTATCTGCAGTGCAACGATCACCGTTGCGCGACCTCGCAGCAGACCACGAAAACCCGAGTACTACGTGTCGTCGGCGCAGGCAGCGGGTGCCTTCAAAGCGACACGCACGCGCCTCAGTCGGCGGTGCCTGGCATCGTGTGTCGGCGTGTCGCTTCGGTACCCCTCCGGCGTCTTCGCAACCGGCCGGTCTTCGCTCGACGCGCCAGGAACGAAGTCCGACGTGCGTTCTGCCACATCGTTTGTCAAAGCGGCCGCGACCGCCTCTTCATCCCTGACGCTCTTCCCGGCTCGCCCTCGCCCTGCGCTGCTGTGTCCATTGCCTGGGCGCCGCCGCGCGTCCACGCTCCCTGGTCGGAACCGCGTCACCGGTGCGTGTGGCATGCTCGCATGCATCGCGGGTCGTGGCGGTCGGCAACGCTCCTGTGCCAACGGTCGATGGCACGGCCGTTTGATTCTTCATTCAGGCCGATCCGCTTCGCGGTGCGGCCTTGCTCGGGGCTCGGACTTCACGGCAGGCAGCATGGCGACCACCAAGACACTCGCAACGTTCGACGACATCCTGTCCATTGCAAAAGCGGAGCCGCGCCTGGTTTGCGAGTCGTTGCGCCGCACGATCGTTTCGCTGCACAGCGAGGTTGTCGAGCTTGCATGGCCAAAACTCAAAATCATCAGCTTAGGCATTGGCCCCAGGAAGATGACCGAGCACTATGCCTACCTCTCGGTCCACGACGCCTACGTCAACCTGGGTTTCTATCATGGCACCTCGCTTGCGGATCCGCACGGCATCATGCAAGGGACCGGCAAGGCACTACGCCATGTCAAGGTTCGAGCTGTCTCGACGAGCAGCAGTGCACCCGTCATCGAGCTACTGCAGTTGGCGATCGCCGATCGCAAGCGGCATGCACATCGCGCCTGACCAGCCGCATGGGCAGACGGGCGCGAATCGGTGCGGCACGGCGGCGCGCGAATACGCGGCAACGATCGCCTGGCCCGGGCGTGAGGTTCGCAGTTCATCCCCGCCAACCGCGGGGCCAAGAGCGGCTAACGAAACTACTGCGGAGCCGCCAGGCGGGCACGGCCGGTGCTCGGAATCGGCATGTACCACTCGTACACTCCAATTCCTCCGCGCCGTCCACACCCGCCTGCAGACTGCTCGCTACGTTTTGTCAGCCACTCCAAGTCCGCATTCAAGCCGGCGTCGCCGCGCGCGCAGGCCGACGTCCGACGATCGGCGATACACAAGCATCCGAGAGGTGAAACCATGAGCAAGGTATTCGTCAGTATCGGCCTTAGCCTTGATGGCTACATGGCGCCGGAGGGCATGACCATGGACGACCCCGAGCACAAGAACTGGGGAGCCAAATGGGGCGCGATGATGGGTTGGCTGATCACATCGCAGTCCTTTCGCCAGCACGTCCTCAAGCTTGCATCGGGCGGTACGACCGGCCCGGTCAACGACATGGTCCGCAGCACCTTCGCACGCATCGGCGCCAACATCATGGGCAAGCGCATGTTCGACCAAGGCGAGGTTGCATGGCCAGAGGAGGCCCCGTTTCACACACCGGTCTACGTACTGACCCACGAGAAACGCGAGCCCTGGGTGCGCCCCGGCGGAACGACCTTCCACTTCATCAACGACGGGCCGGAACGTGCGCTGGAACTGGCTCGCGAATCGGCAGGCAGCCGTGATGTTCGTATTGCCGGTGGCGCGGCTGTGATCCAGCAGTATCTGACCCTGGGCGCTGTCGACGAGCTGGAGATTGCGTTGGCACCGGTCCTATTCGGCGGCGGACGACGTCTGTTCGAACACCTCGGCGAGCCCGGGACACAATTGCGTATCGACAAGGTCTTTGACGGGCCTGCGGCCACACACCTACGCTACGTGCGGCAATGAGCTGGGGCATGCTCATCCATCAGGCGGGACGCCACCACGCGTCTGTTGCCAACCATTCGACCTGGAGAACGTGCATGGGGTGCTGGGGTATCGGTTCTTTTGAAAACGACACAGCCGCAGATTGGGTCTGTGACCTCACCAAGAGTGGCGACTTGTCGCTCGTTCGCGAGGCAGTTGCAGCAGTGCTTGCTGCCGATAGCGCTGTGGATGCGACCGACGCAACCACTGCGTTGGCGGCCATCGAAGCGATCGTTGCAGCCTTGGGACGCCCGACAGCCGAGGCGCTGGATGAGCCGGATGTCGTGGAATGGATCGCCAGGGTGAAGCCGCTCCCTGACGCCCAGTTGGCCAGCGACGCCGCGCAGGCGATCGATCGCATTCTTGGACCAACCTCGGAGTTGCGCGAGTTGTGGGAGGACACCGATGCCTTCGACGACTGGCAAGCGGACGTGCGTGGTTTGCGGTCCCGGCTGCAGGCCTGACGCTTCATGCGATCCGAGGCCGCCTCGCAGCGCGGCGGCGGCGTTAGATGCGCCAGATGCGGCGGCCACCTTCCAGGATCCCTTCCGGCTGTTGCATCTGCCGGGAGGGTATTGCCGGCCCATCCGGACCGCCGGGTCAACCTGGGCGTTGCCGCGTCTGAGAACCTTGATGACATCCGGGCGGATAGGCCGGCGGTGTGGCCGGTCGCTGCCTGGCAGTTCCTTCCGGCCAGATTCGCGGCGCGACTCGCCTGGCGCACCGGCTAGCCACGCAGGGAGCACAGATGCAAACGGGGTGGCACCCTGCGCTGCCCGTTGTCGCTTCAACCCATGGCCGCATCGCTACCCCGATGCTGCAGCAGCCCGTAATCGCTGCCGCTACAGCGTCACCACGACCTTGCCTTTGACGCGACCGGTGTCTACATGCGCCAGCGCTTCTTGCGTGCGCGCGAGCGGATACACCGTGTCGATCACCGGGCGCAATGCACCGCTGTCGAGCAGCGCTGCCAACGTCCGCAGCTGCGGACCATCGCCGCGCATGAACAGGAACGTGTAGGAGACCTGCCGCTGCCTGGCCTGCGCACGCACCTTGCGGCTGAGCAGGCGCATCACCAGCCTGAGCGGAAACGCCAGGCCGAGCTGCTGCGCGAATGCGGGGGTCGGCGGACCGGACAGCGAGATCAGGCTCCCGCCGGGCTTGAGCAGCTGCAGCGACTTGAGCAGCGTCGGCGTATCCAGGCTATGCAGCACCACGTCGTAATCGCGCACCAGCGCCTGGAAATCCTGCTGCGTGTAGTCGATCACCAGATCGGCACCCAACGCCTTGACCCACTCCACATTGGCAGTGCTGGTGGTGGCGGCCACATACGCTCCCAGATGCTTGGCCAGCTGGATCGCGATGGTACCCACGCCACCGGAGCCGGCATGGATCAACACCTTCTGCCCCGGCTTGAGCGCAGCAGTTTCCACCAGTGCCTGCCAGGCGGTCAGGCCGACCAGCGGAAACGATGCGGCCTGCTCCATGCTCAGGCTGGCCGGTTTGGGTGCCACCACTGCCGCATCGATCGCCACGTACTCGGCCAGGGTGCCGATGCGGCCCGGCTCGATCTTGGCGAACACCGCATCGCCGACCGCGATGTCGCGCACCGCGGTGCCGACCTGCGTCACCACGCCGGCCACATCGTTGCCCAGCACGAACGGCGTCTTGAACGGCAGCAGCAGTTTGAATTCGCCATCACGCACCTTGGCGTCCAGCGGGTTGAGGCTTGCTGCGCTGACCTTGATCAACACATCGTTGGGGCGCAGCTGCGGCATCGGCATGTCGCCGATCCGCACCGGGCCATGTGTCTTGTACTGATCGACGATGACGGCTTTCATGCGTGCTCCCCACAGGCGCGTGCGCGCATCTTGGCATCGGTGCGATCGATCCTGCGCATCATGCGCGCGCTCCGGCAGCGGATGCGCCGCTGGCGCGGGCCGGCGATGCGACCTGATCCAGCTTGAGTTCCTTGCGCAGCGCCTTGCCGAGCATGCGGTTGGGCAGCAGGCGACGCAGCAGGCTCAGCTGCCAGGCCACCTTGCCGGCGGTGTAGCGCGCCTTCGGTTGCGGATCCTGCGCTGCTTTCACCACCACCTCGGCCACCACGCTCGGCGCGTCGGCCTTGCGCATCACCTCAGCGACGTGCGCGGCCAGATGCGTACGCAGGTCGCGGTAGATCTCCAGTGGCGCATCCGGCTGCAGCGAATTGGCATCGAACGGCGTCCTGGTGTACGCCGGCTCGATCACCGAGACCCGGATACCCCAATCGCGCAGTTCGTGATCCAGCGATTCGCTATAGCCTTCGACCGCATGCTTGCTGGCCACATACAGCGCCGTGTATGGAATCGGCACCAGCCCCAGCACCGAACCGATGTTGAGGATGCGCCCACCGCCTTGCTTGCGCATCTGGCCGATCACCGCATTGCTCATGCGCACGGTGCCGAAGAAGTTGGTGTCGAACACCGACTGCGCCTGCGCGATGGAGCTCTCTTCGGCTGCGGCGGGCGCGACGCTGAAGCCGGCATTGTTGACCAACAGGTCCAGACGGCCTTCCTTGCGCAGCAGGGTGTCGATGGCGGCGGTCACCGACGCGTCGCTGGTGACATCCAGCGACAGCATCTGCACCCCGGGCGTCGTGGAGCGGCCGCCGCGGCGGCTGGTGCCATAGACGGTATAGCCGGCCTGGGCCAGGTGGGCGGCGGTGGCTTCACCGATGCCGGAGGAGGCTCCGGTCACGAGCGCGATCTTGCGGTTCATAGCTGGCGGTTCTCAGGTGATGTGTGGAAGCAAGCCATGCAGGCGCTGCCGTCGCACGGGGGGTGGTGGAAAGCCGCGGCTGCGGCGGATGGCTGTCTGTACATCCAAAATATTACGAACATCATATTTATGACCAAGGACGAACGCGGGCGCGTTGCTCAGGCTGCGTCGAAGTGGTCGAGGGCCGCCTTGCGCATCGCGGCCGACAATGCGGGATCGTCCACGGCACGCGCCAGCATCAAGGTGCCGGCCATGGCGCACACCGTCACCAGTGCCCGCGCATGCGCCTGCGGCGTTCCCCAGTCCGGCGATTGGCGGGCAGCCAGGTCGATCATTTCCTTGATGCGGCGCGTTGCCGCCTGCCGGACTGCCGGTGCCTGCCGGTGCATTTCCGACCCCAGCGCGGCGATCAGACAGCCGGATTCGACGTTGCCAACGTGCCCATCGGAGAGATACGCCCGCATCAGCGCCTGCGCTGCCTGCTCCGGCGGCGCGGCGGCCGCGATCTGCGCGGAGACGGCCACCGTCTGTGCCCCGGCATGGTCGGCAGCCTCGGCGAGCAACGCCTCGCGCGATGCGAAGTGCGCATAGAAGCCACCGTGGGTCAGCCCGGCCTCTTTCATGATGTCGGCCACGCCGGTGCCGTCGTAGCCGGTGCGCCGGATCGCACGCGCAGCGACTTCGACGATACGTGCATGGCTGTCGGCCTTGCGGCCTGACGATGCGCGGGAACTTGGCGAGGTCTTTTTCATGATGGTCATCATACATAAGGTCGGTCGCAATGGAAGCCGCACCGGCTGCTGTCCGACGAGCGGTAGGACGCCGGGTCAGGGCCGCCTTTCAGAACCCGCCGGCATCTCGGCAGCGCAGACAAAGGGAAGGGAGGCAGCCGTTCGCTTCCATGAAGCGATTGCATTGCGATACGCGTCTATCTGATCGACCGATAGGCGAAGTCGGGCTCGCGCATGCCGCACCGCGCATGCATGCGATGAAGTCACGCGGGGCCCTGGCTTGGCGCTGTGGCAATCCAGCAATCCAGCAAAAGCATGGTGCCAGAATCTGTCACCACCGCTTTCTACACTGGGCGCCCAACACGAGGAGTGTCCTGGTGACCCTCTCCATCCGCTGCTGCATTACCGACCCCGCAGCGTCAAGCGCACGCGCCGCGCGCGCGCCCACACGAATGCCCTCGCGTACGGCCAAGTGCGCGCTCTACCGCGCAAGCCGGCCTTTTGTCGGCCGCCGAACCGGGCCTGCCGCCCGTCCCGGCAGCCCGGTCGACCAACGGGGCGTGCATCCCGCCTGCCAGACCGCCTGCGCACCTGCCGCTACCACCACCGGAGCACCGCCCCAATGAAACGCCTTCAATACAACCGCTACGGTGGCCAGGACGTCATGCAGCTGGCCGACTTCACGCTTGCTGCGCCGGCAAAAGGCCAGGTCGCGGTGAAGGTGAAGTACGCCGCGATCAATCCGGTCGACTGGAAGATGCGCAACGGCGTCATGAAGATCGTGACCGGGCGGAACTTTCCGCGTGCGATGGGCATGGATTTCTCGGGCGTGGTGCTGGCGGTGGGCGAAGGCGTCACCCGCTTCACGCCCGGCGATGCGGTGTTCGGCCTGGCACGCTTCAAGGAGTGCGGCGCGCTGGCCGAGGCGGTGATCACCACCGAAGAAAATCTGGTCAAAAAACCCGATAGCGTCTCCTACGAAAATGCCGCGTGCCTGGGCACGCCGGGGGTTACCGCGTGGAATGGTCTGGTCGACAAGGCTGCGCTAAAGAAAGGCCAGCATGTGTTCGTCAACGGCTGCGCCGGCGCGGTGGGCGAAGCGGCGGTGCAGCTGGCGCAGCTTTTGGGCGCCACCGTGTCAGGGAGTTGTAGCGCGGGATCGATGGAGCGGGCCCGATCGCTGGGCCTGAAACAGGTCTACGATTACAGGGTGACCCAACCGACAGATATCCGTGAGCGCTTCGACGTGATCTTCGACACCTCCGCCGTCATGAAGGCAGCTGCGGGATTGGCGCTGCTGCGCGACAAGCGCGGCAGCTTGCTGGATCTGGAACCGGACCTGGGCAAGTTCGCCCGCGCCGTGGTGGACCGCCGCTTCAAGCTGGTGTTCTGCAAACCGTCCGCCGCCATCCTGGCCTACCTCGCCAACGCAGCCGAAGCCGGAACCTTTGGCCTGCCGATCGGCGAGATCGTTCCGTTGGAAGGCGCCATCGGCCTGATGAACGCCCTGGAATCCGGCCAGAAACGCCCTGGCAAGGGCTTGGTCAGGATGGACTGACATGGCGCGCAGTCAGCGCCTGTTCGATCTCTTGCAAGTGTTGCGTCGACACCGCGGCACGGTGTCCGGACGCACGCTTGGGCAAGAACTTGGCGTGTCGCTGCGCACGATCCGGCGCGATATTGCCACCCTGCAGGCGATGGGCGCCGATGTCGAGGGAGAGGCGGGCGTGGGATACATCCTGCGACCAGGCTTTGTGCTCCCGCCGCTGGCCTTCACCGAAGAAGAGATTCGTGCGCTGGTCACTGGCGCGCAGTGGGTCAGCCGCCAGAGCGACGATGCGATGACCCAAGCGGTGCAGAACGCACTGGCAAAACTCGACGGCGTGATCTCGCAGGAGATGCGCCTGGCGCTGGACGACAGCGCGCTGTACATCAGCCGGGGCCAGCAGCCAGAGTCCATCGTGGACCTTGGCAAGATCCGCAAGGCGCTGCATGCGCAACGCAAGCTGCGCATCGGCTATACGAGCAAGGCCGGCGTGGTATCGGAGCGCACGATCTGGCCGATCATGCTGGGCCTGGTCGATGCACGATGGAAGATCGCCGCATGGTGCGAGGCCTGTGGCGATTTCCGCATCTTCCGCGCAGAAGCCATCGACAGGATCGATTATCTGCAGGAGCCCTATCAGGGCAATCGCCACCAGCTGGTGAAGCAGTGGCGCGCCAGCGATAGCCACCCATGCAGGCAAGGCGATTGCTGAGCGCGGACCATCGCCCGCTAGACGCGGCTGACAAGACGACGCGGGTAGTCGTCAGGTGGGTGCGGACGACGTGCTCAGGACCGGAATGTACGAAATAGATGCCGCACCGAGCAGCGCCCACGCCCGCCTGGTGGTGAGCACGGTAGTTGTGCTGGCTGCTCTAAATCGAACGCTATCGCAGCCAAACGTCGCTGGTGGCGTTTGCAACATGCAACCACCACCAGCGACGTGACCCACTAACTAGCGGTGATTCATGCGCTCGAACAAGGCCTCACCCAAACGACGGGTGTCGGCCGAAATCCCGATCAGTACCTCGTCCTTGTCGTCTTCCAGCTGGGCGATGGCCTCGATGGCAAACTGCTCAGCAGGCATCATGTTGCGCGTTGCGGTCCCTGCACTGCGCGTGCCGCCCCCCAGCCCGGTGTCCACGATCGGCGGAGCGATCTCGATCACGCGCACGGCGCTGCCTTTCAACTGGTGACGCAGACTCAAGGTGAAGGAGTGCAGCGCCGCCTTGCTGGCGCAGTAGACCGGCACATCGGCCATCGGCGAGAACGCCAGCCCCGAGGTGATGTTGATGATGGCCGCATTCTGTTGCTGCTGCAGCAACGGCAGCAGCTCGGCGATCAGATGGATCGGCGCGGTCAGGTTGATGGCGATCTCCTGATCCAGGTTGGCCACAGCATCGGTGCCGGTGAAGTCGCGATGCTGTTGCACACCGGCATTGTTGATCAGGATGTTGCAGTGCGGATGGTGTGCCCGTAACCAGTCCACCAATGCATGGCGACTTGCCGTGTCGGTGATATCGCAGACCTGGGTGATCAGTGCGGGCAGCGTGTCCTTGGCCTGGCGTAATGCCTCAGCGTTGCGTCCACAGACGATGACGGTGTTGCCCTGCTCCACCAGCGCGCGTGCGAGCGCAAAGCCGATGCCGGTGGCACCGCCGGTGATCAAGAGGGTGTTTGAGGTGAGATTCATGCGCAATATCCTTCCAGGGTCAGTGGAGGCGCGCCGATGATGGGTCGTGAGAGATCACCGGGCACACCTCGTTCCGGCAATGCCGGTCTCGGTGTCGCGGATACCCTCAGCGGGAGAGCTTGCCACCCGGATGGATGGATGACCGGGCTACCATCCGGCCTGCACTCTTTCGACCCCGCAACTCTAGCGAGGCAGTGCAACGCGGGCAATCGGGCAGGCCACACGGACGTACCTAGGTTCAGCATCGGCACTGTGTCGGCTGTGCGTCCCGACCGCGATCCGCTGGCCGGCTACGTCACGATGGCGCGCGGTCGTCGGGCCGGAAGCGTGGATATGTCCGCCGCAGGGAATGACCAGGTGGCTCGCCACCGACGCGCCTGCGCCTGTACCTGGATGCAGTGGTGTCCGTGGCAATCGATGGACACGCTGGAACTGCTGTTGGCGTACCCCAGGCTGAAGCGCAGCGACGTCACTGCCGCCCTGTTTCCATTGACAGAAGGCGACCTGCTGCGGGTGCAGTTGCAGATCAATTGCCGCGCTCTGCAACCTGATGAACGACAACGTGCCCTCGCGTGCACAGGCTCGAAATTGGTGCATCTCCGATGTCGCTCACCAGCTGCTACGGCAGGATGGAGCGCGCATCGCCACCGTGCGTCGGCCATTGATCCACACAAGTACCCGCGTGCTAGCCCGCCGCCAGTTCTGCACGAATGATGTCTGCACCTGCACTAAGAGCCTTGAGCTTGCCTCTTGCGACGTCACGGGCAAGCGGCGCCATCCCGCAGTTGGTGGACGGGTAGAGCTTGTCGGCATCGACAAACCGGAGCGCCTTGCGCAGCGTGTCAGCCACCTCCTGCGGTGTTTCGATCGTATTGCTTGCCACGTCGATGGCGCCGACCATCACCTTCTTGCCGCGGACCAGTTCGATCAGATCGATCGGCACGTGCGAGTTGTGGCACTCCAGCGAAATGATGTCGAGTGAGGATGTCTGCAGCTTGGGGAACGACTCCTCGTACTGGCGCCACTCCGAGCCCAGGGTCTGCTTCCAGTCGGTATTGGCCTTGATGCCGTAGCCATAGCAGATATGGACGGCGGTCTCGCACTTAAGTCCTTCGACTGCGCGTTCCAGGGTCGCAACACCCCAGTCGTTGACTTCGTCGAAGAAGACATTGAAGGCCGGCTCGTCGAACTGGATGATGTCCACGCCGGCGGCTTCGAGTTCCCTGGCCTCCTGATTGAGGATCCTGGCAAATTCCCAGGCCAGCTTTTCGCGGCTTTTGTAGTGCGCGTCAAAGAGCGTATCGATCATGGTCATGGGACCGGGCAGCGCCCATTTGATCGGCTGCCGGGTTTGCTGGCGCAAGAACTTCGCATCGTCGACGAAGACCGGCTTGGGCCGGCTCACCGCGCCCACCACGGTCGGCACGCTGGCATCGTAACGGTCGCGGATCCTGACCGTCTCGCGCTTTTCGAAATCGACACCGCTGAGGTGTTCGATGAAGGTGGTGACGAAATGCTGGCGGGTCTGTTCGCCATCGCTGACGATATCGATGCCGGCGTGCTGCTGTTCCTGCAGCGACAGGCGCAATGCATCCTGCTTGCCTTCGATCAGTTGTCCGTCCTGCAGCTTCCAGGGCGACCAGAGTTTCTCCGGTTGCGCGAGCCAGGACGGCTTGGGCAGGCTGCCGGCGGTTGAGGTGGGGAGCAGCTTTTTCATGATGAGTGGTGTCTTGCCTTGGGGGATCAGGAAGCGTGGCGGGACGCCCATTGCTCGAGCAGGTTGCCGTAGGGCCGGATGAAGTGTTCCTCGGTGAATTTGCCCTGCGTCACCGCGAGCTGGCTACGCTCTTCCCGGTCGTAGACGATCCGGGTGGACGAATAATCCTGGTGTTTCAGGCTCGGCTGGTAGATCGCACCTGCTGCGGAATTGGCGTTGTAGATTTCTGGCCGGTAAATCTTCTGGAAGGTTTCCATCGTGCTGATGGTGCCGATCAGCTCCAGGCTGGTGTAGTCACCGAGCAAATCACCGAAGAAGTAAAACGCCAGCGGGGCAACACTGTTCGGCGGCATGAAATAGCGCACCTTCAGGCCCATCTTTTCGAAATACTGATCGGTCAGCGAAAACGCATCCTGCCTGTATTCAATACCCAGGATGGGGTGCCGGTTTCCGGTGCGGTGATAGGTTCTGCTGGTGGAGACGCTGATGCAGATGACCGGCGGCTTGTTGAAGCGCGCGGTGTAGGCGTCCGAGTGCACGAAGTGCTTGAACAGGGTGCCGTGCAGGTGGCCGAAATCCTCGGGGATGTTGAAACCGGAGCTGTCCTGATTGTGCGCTGGCAGCAGCACGCTGAAATCGTAGTCGCGCACGTAGGACGAAAAATTATTGCCCGCAATGCCATCGATGCGGGCACCGGTGTGTTGATCGACGATGGAAGGCTTCAATATCTCGATCAACGGAAAGGCATCGCCCGCGTCACGGCCACCGATGTGCATCTCGGCTGAGATGATGTCGAGCTCGACAGCGTAGCGGTCACGCGTGGGGTTATCCCAGTGGGCCAGATCGTTGAAGCGGTTGTTGATCATCGCCAGCGTGTTACGCAGATTCTCCCGACGACGCTGCCCTCTGGCCAGGTTCGCGAAGTTGGTGGTGTTGCGCGTGGTGGCCGAGGGTTGGTAGTCCTCGTCGAACCGGAGGCTCTTGATGGTGAAGGTGAATTGTTGAGTCATTGCAGCTGACGCCTTGTTTCTTTGAATGGGACGCGCGCCCTGCGGCGCAGCGGTGGGTGCCGGCTGGATGCGCGCCCGGCATCTGGAGCAGCCGGCACGCACCAAACAATCCTGTCGCGGCAGGCGCAGGTGGCCCGCCGTGCAGCCATGAGGCCGGTAGCGCTCAGGCCGCGGCCACCGCAGTTGCGGCGCTGGCCGGTGCCTGCCGCGTCAATGCGATCAGTGGCAGTGCCCGTTGCACCGCCAACCTGGCCCGCTCGGCAAGGGCATCGTTGTGCACGCGGTAGTCCAGGAAATCCCGGTCGGTCGCGTAGACGCCCAGCGGCAACGTGCGTGCCTGGAAGAAGCTGAAAAGCGGCCGCAATTGATGCTCGATCACCAGTGCATGACGGTCGCTGCCTCCGGTCGCCGCCAGCAATACCGGGGTGTCGATGAGGGCATCCTGATGGATGAAATCAAAGAAGTGCTTGAACAACCCGGTGAACGAGCCGCGATACACCGGCGTTGCCACCACCAGCACGTCTGCCTGCTCTACGGCGGCAAGTTCCTGCTCCACCGTTGCATGCAGCTGCGAGCGCCACAGCGCGCCGGCAAAGTGCGGTGCCAACGCCCCCAGTTCGACCAGATGTGGCTCGCACGGTAGGTCGCCGCCGATCAGGGCCATCAGGTGGTGTGCCAGCGCGGCGGCCTTGGAGGGACGCTGCAGCCCGCCAGAGACGGCAACAACGCGGAGTGGAGGTGGCAGGGTTGCAGTCATGCGGAGGGACCTGAGCAGTGGGGAAGCGCGTTCGCCGCCAGAACAGGCAGGCCCGACCTCGGGTGATGCTGATGCGGGCAGGCCCAGAGGCGGCGAATGACGACGAACCCGATGCTAGGGGTCGCATTTGATGAAGTAAAATGGTGTTATTTCAACAATCCATGAATTCGGATCATCTGAATGCTTGAGCGCATCCATCTCACCATTGTCCAGCAGGTCGAGCAGCAGGGCTCGCTGACCGCCGCCGCGGGCGTGCTGAACCTGACCCAGTCCGCACTGAGCCACAGCATGAAAAAGCTGGAGCAGCAGCTGGGCACCGACGTCTGGCTGCGCGAGGGACGCAGCCTGCGGTTGACCCAGGCCGGGCAATACCTGCTGGCCGTGGCGAACCGGGTGCTGCCGCAGCTGGCCCTGGCCGAAGAGCGCCTCGGGCAGTTTGCGCAGGGCGAACGCGGCGCGCTGCGCATCGGCATGGAGTGCCATCCCTGCTACCAATGGCTGCTCAAGCTGGTGTCGCCTTATCTGGCCACGTGGCCGGATGTGGATGTGGACGTGAAGCAGAAGTTCCAGTTCGGCGGCATTGGCGCGTTGTTTGGCTACGAGATCGATTTGCTGGTCACCCCCGACCCGCTGTTCAAGCCCGGGCTGAGGTTCGAGCCGGTGTTCGACTACGAGCAGGTGCTGGTGGTGGCCAAGGGCCATGCGCTGGCGTCAGCCGCCTACGTCAAGCCGCAGCAGCTGACCCGCGAGGTACTCATCAGCTACCCCGTGGACCTGGAACGCCTGGATATCTACAGCCAGTTTTTGCTACCGGCCGGTGTCACGCCGCGCCGCCACAAGGCCATCGAGACCACCGACATCATGATGCAGATGGTGGCCAGTGGCCGCGGCGTGGCCGCCATGCCGCGCTGGCTGGTGGAGGAATACGCCTCCAGGATGGAGGTGGTGCCGGTGCGGCTGGGCGCGCGCGGCATCCCCAAGCAGATCTTCCTGGGCGCACGCGAGGCCGATATCGCCATCGACTACCTGCGCGCCTTCATCGAACTGGCCCGCCAGCCTGCCAATGCCATCGCCACGACACCCGGAGCCCACTGATGGACACCACCGCAACGCGCGCGCCACTTCCCCTGCCTGCCGGCCACGACAAGGTGTTGCTGCATTCCTGCTGCGCGCCATGCTCCGGCGAGGTGATGGAAGCCATGCTGGCGTCCGGCGTCGACTACACCATCTTCTTCTACAACCCCAATATTCATCCTCGCAAGGAGTACGAGCTGCGCAAGGACGAGAACATCCGCTTTGCCGAGCAGTGCGGCGTGCCCTTCGTCGATGCCGACTACGATCGGGACAACTGGTTCGCGCGGGCCCGCGGGATGGAGAACGAACCAGAGCGCGGCGTGCGTTGCACCATGTGCTTCGACATGCGCTTTGAACGCACCGCGCTGTATGCGCACGAGCACGGCTTCCCGGTGATCACCAGCTCCCTGGGCATCTCGCGCTCGAAGAACATGCAGCAGATCAACGACTGCGGCGTCCGCGCTGCGGCGAAGTATCCCGGCTTGATGTACTGGGACTACAACTGGCGCAAGGGCGGCGGTTCCTCGCGCATGGTCGAGATCAGCAAGCGCGAGAACTTCTACCAGCAGGAATACTGCGGCTGCGTCTACTCGCTGCGCGACACCAATCGACACCGCGTGGAAAGCGGGCGCCATCGCATACAACTGGGCATGAAATTCTACGGCGATGCGGAACAGGACGATTGAGTGCAAGCGGGTCTTGGGGCGCGACCGGGATTTCGACGTGTTCTCTGGCTCCCTGCCCGCTCGATCAGGGCTGACGCAGCGGCGCAGCCACTCACCACCACAGGACGGCAACACCTTTGACTGATCCGGACACTCCCAGCCTCGCCAGCACCATCACCGAGGCTTATTCGCTGGAGGTCAGCGCAAAGCACATTGCCGGGCTGGCGACAGCGGCGCCCCGGATCATGCGCGGCTCGACCATTGCCATCCCCTACCTGCCCAACCAGGACGACGACGCGCGACTGGCCGCAGCTCGGATGGTGCGCGCACTCGGCTTCCAGCCGATGCCGCACCTGTCCGCGCGCCGCATCGCCTCGCGCGCGGAGCTCCACACCTTCGTCAGTCGCGCCGCCCAGGAAGCCGGCGTCGAGCGCTGCCTGGTGATCGCGGGCGATCCGCCTGCTCCGGTCGGGCCGTTTGCGGACAGCTTGTCGCTGATCGATACCGGGATCTTCGAGCGCTCCGGCATCCAGACCATCGCCGTGGCGGGGCATCCGGAAGGGCATCCGAGCATGCCTGCCATCGATCGATGGGAGGTACTGGACCGCAAGTGTCGCAGCATCGCCGAGCGCGGCATGACGCCGCTGATCGTCACGCAATTCGCGTTCGATGCCGACATCGTGCTGACCTGGTTGCAAGCACTGCGCACACGCGGCGTTGCACATCCCGTGCGTGTAGGCGTTCCCGGTCCAGCTGGTGTGGCGGTGCTTGCACGCTATGCCGCCAGCTGCGGTGTCGGTGCCTGCGCCTCGATGCTGTCCAAGTACGGCATCTCGCTCGGCAAGCTGTTCGGCACTGCGGGGCCGGATCGTTTTGTGGATCGCCTGGCCAATGGCCTGACTGAAGCGCATGGAGACGTCAGCCTGCACTTCTATCCCTTCGGCGGCATTGCGCAGACTGTCGCGTGGGTGGAGCGCTACCGCTCCAGCGCCGTGCGGGTCCGGCTGGACTGACACCCGCCAAATTCGCGCTGCACAGCGTCTGCAGACCTCCGGCTTTCAGCACGCACTGCGTTGCGGCGTGGCCATGTCCACGACCCAGATCACAGTCTGTACTTTTTATTTCTGGCGGTATGTTTGCTGCGCGTGAGGTGTTGCAGCGCACAGCAGACCTGTCACAAGTGCGAGGTATAACCGTCGGCGAATCGCGGCGAGGGGGCGCTGCATCCGATGCCGTTGCCATGCGCGGCGGCAACGCATCCGCAACGTCCAAGGAGAGATGTCGCCATGCCCAAGCCGTCGTTGTTATCGCTGATGTGCAGCCTGTCGCTCGTGTCCCTGCCGCTGGCCGCGGCCGAGTTGCAGCCCAAATTGCTTGCCGGCCCACCGGAGGAGTTCGCGCAGATGCGCGCGCCCGATCCGGCCGAGTCGGCGATCCTGTCCAAGAGTGCGTTGTTGCCGGTGGAACTGACGCCCGCAGGGACTGCAGCGCGTTGGCAAGGCACGCTGCCGGTGGAGAACGGCCACCTGCGTTTCATGGTGCTGGCAGGCGAACAGGCATGGGATGCGGCGATCAGCGCGCCACGCGTTGCCAGCGCACGCACTGCTGCGGTTGCACCGCAACTGCAGGCACAGCGCACACTGCTGGGCACGGCCGAGAGCGGCACCAGCGGCATGCGCTATGCCGTGGACACCGCCCAGAACGGCAATTGGTCGCTGACGCTGCACTCGGCATCACCGGTGGCGCAGCGTGGCTATGTGCTGATGGAAGGCGACCCACGCACGCAGCTGGCCTCGTATCCGCGCGATCGCCAGCAGTTGGTGGGCAAGTCGCTCACGCTCAACGCCATGCTCAGCGGCAACGATGCGCGCGGAGCCACGTTGCTTGCGGGCCAGGCCGGACAGATCGACGAAGCCAGCCTGCGCGTGATCGATCCGCAAGGCAGCGTGCGCGTTCTGCCGATGGCCGACGATGGGGCGCACAACGATGGCGCCGCCGGCGACGGTGTGTACGGGGGCAACTTCCAGCCAACGCGTGAGGGCACCTGGATCGCGCAGGTGATCGTGCGTGGCCACGACCAGGCCGGTCAGGCGTTTGTCCGCACCAGCGAACACGTGCTGCCGGTGCTGGACACCTCGCTGCGATTGCTCGGCAACGCGCTCAACGCACGTGCTGGCGAGGGTACGCGGCTGACGGTGGCGCTGCCGGTGGCCGCGCGCGGCAATGCACCGTCGCACTATCGGGTGTTCGGGCAGGTGTGGGGCACCGATGCCAAAGGCAAGGACGTGCCGGTGGCGTGGATCGGCGGCATGCTGACGCCGCAGCAGGGGCAGTTGCCGCTGAGCCTGGACGAACGCTGGATCGCGCGTGCCGGTGCGCGTGCGCCGTTCACGCTGCGCGGGCTGCGTATCGAAGACCCGGATCACTACATTCCGCTGGTACAGGCCGGCACGCTGCCATTGCAGGTGCCCGCATTGCGACGTGCCAGCATCGCGCGCTCCAGCGCGGCGATCGACGAAAGCATGCGCATGGGGCCGCGCCCGTCGACGCTGGCCACCGCGATGGCACAGCCGCAGGCAGCAGGCTCGCAACTGGTGTTGGTGCACGGTTATTGCTCCAACGGCGTGTGGCCGCAGGCGCAGTTCACCAATGCCTCGACATTCCTGGATGCCAAGCAAAACCGCAGCAACGATCAGTTTGCACAGCGCATCGCACAGTTCGCCAGCCAGTGGTCCTCGTTCTCCACGGTGGCGCACAGCCAGGGCGGCATGGCCGCGCTGCATCTGTATGCGTACTACTGGAGCGGCCTGGATAACGCCAGCGGCGGGCGCGTGATGCAATCGGTGGGTACGCCCTACCAGGGCACCAATCTGTCCGGCGTGCTTGCTGCGGTGGGCTCGTGGTTCGGGGTGGGCTGCGGCACCAACACCGACCTCACCTACGACGGCGCCAAGGCCTGGCTGGCCGGCATTCCCGCCGACGCGCGCGCCAAGGTCAACTACTACACCACCTCGTTCGCCAAGACCAACTGGTACACCAACGATTACTGCAACGCGGCCTCGGACCTGGTGTTGAACGACCCGGAAGACGGCACCGTGGAGCAGGTCAATGCGCAGCTGCCCGGCGGCGTCAACCGCGGTCACACCACCGGCCAGTGCCACACCACCGGCATGCGCGACCCGGCGCAGTATCTGGACGCCAACCGCAATGCAGTGATGAATGCCAACGCAGCGCGGTGATGCTCAAAAAGACATTAGCGCACCTGGTGGTCGGCGCGTAGGTGCCGACCACCTGCGGCATCTCAAAATTTGGTGATCCTAAGATTGACGCCTAGTGACCGCTTGCTCTCAGATCCGCCAGTGATTTTAGAAACCACGGCCGTTACTTTCCCACCTTGATCCAGGTGTCTTGCTATTTCAGGTGCAAGGTCTGCGGGGAGATAGCCGATCTGCACGGATGCGGAAAAGAAAATCAGCACCCGTGCGGTAATGAAGACAGCGACGGCATTCGCGTCGTAAGGGTTTGCAGGCTCGCGGTGAAGCACGACAGGCATACCAATCCGACAGAATTTCGCGATATAGGCTTGTCGGGATATTCCATTTGCATTGGAGACCAAGACGCCAACAACCTTGGCATGAAACGTGCCCATGAAAGGTTCCAACTAGTCTTGGATGACTCAAGCAAGGGCCAGGCGCAGGCGTTATTCAGCGGCACTGGGCGTAGTACATCGATCAAGCATTGGATGCGTGCGCCAGTCTTCGCCCAGGTCGCCTTCTCCGTGCACCCTTGTTCGTAATCCTGTTTAGCGAAACACCACCGTGCGGTGCCCGTTGAGCACAATGCGATGCTCGACGTGGCGGCGCACGGCACGGGCGAGTACCAGCGATTCGGTGTCGCTGCCCACGCGTACCAGATCGCGCGGGGTCATGGCGTGGTCCACGCGGGCGACGTCCTGCTCGATGATCGGACCTTCGTCGAGGTCCTCGGTAACATAATGGGCGGTGGCGCCGATGATCTTGACGCCGCGCGCGTGCGCCTGGTGATACGGCTGGGCGCCTTTGAAGCTGGGCAGGAAGCTGTGGTGGATGTTGATCGCGCGCCCGGCCAATGCGCGGCACAGCGCAGGCGAGAGAATCTGCATATAGCGCGCCAGCACCACCAGATCGATGTGCAGGTCCTCGACCAGGGCAAGCAGTTGCGCTTCCTGTTCGGCGCGCGTGTCTGCGCTCACCGGCAGATGATGGAAGTCGATGCCGTAGGACGCGGCCAGCGGTGCGAAATCGGCGTGATTGGAGACCACGGCCACGATATCCACCGGCAGTTGCCGGCTGTGCATGCGAAACAACAGGTCGTTGAGACAGTGCCCCTGCTTGCTCACCAACACCAGCAACCGCGCGCGGCGGCGCGCATCGTGCAATTGCCAGGCCATCTGGAACTCGTTGGCGAGGAGCGCGAACCGCTGCTCCAGGCTGGCGATCCCGGTGCCGGGCGGCTTGTTGAAATGCACGCGCAGGAAGAAGCGGCCGCTTTCGTCGTCGCCGAATTGCTGGGCATCGAGGATGTTGCAATCAAGATCGAACAACAGGCCGGTGACGCGGTACACGATACCGGTGCGGTCGGGGCAGGACAGCGTGAGAATGTAGTCGGAGCGCATCGGCGCAATGATAGCCAATGCATGGCACCGCAGGCGCAGTGCTTGCGTCGGTAACTTTTACAGTGCGACGCGGCGCAACGGACAAGGCCGACGCAACGCAGAGAAGCGCAACGACACTTGACCCGCCGTGCTGCGGATCAGCCGATCAGCGCATGGCGGGCGTTGCGCTGGTGGCGTACGGCGCCAAAAGCGATACGCATGCCACTGCCGATGCGGATCAACGCGGCGGCAGGCGCAGCATCAGCCGGCGATTGATCTCGTCCAGTTGCGCCATCGAGGTCTCCACCGAGGTCTCCATCGCTTCCTGGGTGGTGATGTGCGCACGCAGGTGCGCGGGGTCGGAGAGTTCGCCGCGTACCAGGAATACGTTCTCGCCCACCTCGCCGACGTGCCGGCTGAGCACCACGTAATCCACCTGATCGAAGCCGTGCTGCTTGGCCAGCGGCAGCAGGCGCGCGGCCATGCGCACGCTGGCCTCGTCGGTGGGTTTGTCCAGCTCGGCATCGAGCACGCCCACCGCTTCGCGGATCTGTGCAAACAGATAGTGGTCCGGGTGCTCCGGATGGTCCGGACCCACCGGGCCCTGGTTGACGACCGGTTCGGCAGTCATCGTGCGCCACCGGCGCAGAGTGGTGCGCGGGGTTTGCGCTCGGTCGAACCGAGCGTGATATGCAGGTGTCGCATCGCATCCTCCCTGGAGCGGCGGCTGTAACGAGCCAACATTTTAGAAGGTCCGCTGCATGTTCGGGTGAGCAAGAGGCATCGCATGTCGCTTTCGAGGAAAGCGCGCAACACATCCGCACTCTTGCGTCGCGATCAGGCCTGCCCTGCCCGCCGCGCCGACACCTCTGCCAGCACGGCCCAGTCGGCGTTGCCGTCGCCGTGCGCGATGGCTTGGTCCAGGCTGGCGCGCAACAGTTCGCCCAACGGCATCGGCACCTGCTTGTCGGCACCGGCCTGGATGGCCAGGTCCACATCCTTGCGCCCCAGCGTGGCGGTGAAGCCGGCCGGTGTGTACTGGCGCTGCATGATGAGCTTGCCGTAGCCCTGGTACGCAGGTGCAGCGAACAAGGTGGTGGTGAGCATGCCCAGGAACTGGGTGGCGTCCACGCCGTGCCCGCGCGCCAGTGCGCTGGCCTCGGCCATGGCGCCGATGGCGCTGGCCAGGCAGAAATTGGCCGCCAGTTTCACTGCGTTGGCCTGCTCCGGGGTATCGCCGATGTGCCAGGTCTTCTGCCCCAGCACATCGAACATCGGCTGCACCCGTGCCAGCGCCGCAGCGTCGCCGGCAGCCAGGATATTGAGCTTGCCGGCCTCGGCCACGTCGACGCGGCCAAGCACCGGCGCGGCGACATAGGCGATGCCGCGCTCGGCGTGCAGTGCGGTCAACTCGTGCGCCAGCGCCACCGAGATGGTGGCCATGTTGACGTGCACGCTACCGGCCGGCAGTGCATCCAGCACGCCGCCGTCCAGCACGGTCTGACGGACCGCGGCATCGTCGGCCAGCATCGAGAACAACAGCGGGCCGCACGCAGCGCCCACCGGCGCATCCACCACCGTCGCCCCGGCATCGCGCAGGCTCCGCGCGCGTTCTGGCGAACGGTTCCAGACACTTATCTCGAAGCCGCCGCGCAGCAGGTTGTGCGCCATCGGCAGGCCCATCGTGCCCATTCCCAGAAATCCTATCGGCATGCGTGTGCGTCCTCTTCGGTATGACGTCGGTGGCGTGCGTCAGCTGGCGAACACGCCGCGTGCATCGCGCGGTTCGCAGCGCAGATACTGCGGGGCCGGCGTGACCGATGCACCCAGCGCCGCGGCGGCATGCCACGGCCAGCGCGGGTCGTACAGGATGCCGCGTGCCAGCGCGATTGCGTCGGCCTGGCCGTCCTGCAGGATCGCCTCGGCCTGCGCCGGCTCGGTGATCAGGCCCACGCCGATCACCGGCGTGGCGACCTGCGCACGAATCGCCTGCGCAAACGGGATCTGATAGCCGGCCTGCACCGGAATCTGCTGGCGCGGATCGAGCCCCCCGCTGGAGACATGGATGTAATGCGCGCCGCGTGCATCCAGCGCCTTGGACAAGACGATGCTCTGCTCCAGATCCCAGCCGCCCTCCACCCAATCGGTGGCCGAGATGCGCACGCCGACCGCGATGCGCGCGGACACCGCCGCACGCACCGCATCGAAGATGCGCAACGTCAAGCGCATGCGGTTCTCCAGCGAGCCGCCATACGCGTCGCTGCGCTGATTGCTCAGCGGCGACAGGAACTGATGCATCAGATAGCCATGGGCGGCATGCAGTTCGATCAGGTCCAACCCCAGGCGTTCGGCGCGGGTTGCCGCGGTGACGAACGCGGCGACCACTGCATCGATGCCGGCCTCGTCCAGCGCCTGCGGCGCCGGCTTGCCCGGCTGGAATGGCTGCGCCGAGGCAGATACGGTCTGCCAGCCCTGCGCGTGATCGGGGGCGATGGCCTGCCCGCCCTTCCACGGCAGATCGGTCGAGGCCTTGCGGCCGGCATGCGCCAGCTGGATGCCCACCGGCATCGGCGACCAGCGCCGCACCGATTGCAGCACCGCATCCAGCGCCTGCTCGGTGGCGTCGTCGTACAAGCCCAGATCGGCGTAGCTGATGCGCCCTTCCGGCAGCACCGCGGCAGCCTCCAGGATCAACAGGCCCGCACCCGATTGCGACAGCGTGCCCAGGTGGATGCGGTGCCAATCGCTGGCGCGGCCATCCTGGGCGGAGTATTGGCACATCGGCGCGATCACGATGCGGTTGGCGAGCGCGAGCGGGCCGAAGGCGATGGGGGTGAACAACTGGCTCAAGGCAACATCCGGGCGCGGGGTGGGGGTGCCCATTGCACTGCGCCACGCGCCGCCGCACAACCGCTGCGATGGATCACTGCGTCATGCAGAGCGCGCACTGTCGTACCTGGCCGGCGCAGCCTGCAGGGGATCCGGCGGCGGCCGCAGGAAGGCCAGCGCCTGCGCGCACGACTGCTCCACCTTCAGGCTGAGCAACGCGTCAGCGCGGGTACGCCCGAAATTGAGCGCCGCGATCGGCACACCATTGCGTGCCGCGGCCTGCACGAAACGAAAGCCCGAATACACCATCAGCGACGAGCCCACCACCAGCACCGCATCGGCCGCCTGCAGATGCGCGAAGGCACGCTCCACGCGCTCGCGCGGCACGTTCTCGCCGAAGAACACCACATCCGGCTTGAGCACCCCGCTGCATTGCGTGCAGGCCGGCACCGCGAAGGCGGCGAAGTCCACGCCTTCCAGTTGGCGCGCCATCAGGCGCCTGCCCGGCCCGTGCAGCCCAATCGGGCAGGTCGATCATCGATCCGCTGCCGGCGGCCTGGTGCAGGCGGTCCACGTTCTGGGTGGCAGCAATTCGAGCCGGCTGCGCGCTTCCCACTGCTTCGAGGCCACGCTCCATGGCGTGCCGTCATTGGGCAGGAGGCATCGTGGCGATCCAGTTCACGCCTTCGAGCGCAAGGCATTGAAGATCGCCCGCAACGCATGCTCGTACGACGGAGCCGATTCCGCCTTCAGGCCAGAGAAGCTCAACACTTACCCGACATCGAAAAATTTGGCTGGATACGGCGCTTGCATTCGGTCATGACAGCGAGACCACATCAAGTCGGCAACACGCCTCAGGCAATGGGAATGCAGTGTAAAATGCGGCACTGGCACCGCACCGCATGACCACCATCACCTGAACACCGGCAACCTTTGGTGACGTTTGTTATCATTAAGCCGATCCAGAACAACAATTCCCTTCACACAAAAAGGATGTAGACGCCATGGGAAAGGCAATGGTTAGTGCGATTAAGTGTAGTGCTTACGGAATATGTTTGGGGATGCTGCTTCATGCACAGGCTGCCCATGCAGCGAGCGAATGCGAGCAAAACTATAATTCATCTCCCGGCTCCAATGGCGGCGTTATCCACCAGAGCTTCGTTGGACTATACGGCGCCAACAAGTCCGCAGTGACATCCAGCCTTGCGGCCATGGCCAAGAGACAGAAGTTTCAACTCATCCAAGGCCCCTCCACTCTCGAAGATGGCCTCATTACCATGGTCTACGCACAGGAAGCATCCGCGACCTCGCGCAGCTTTCCTATTGTCATGATAGTGGCACCCGACACTGATGCTGCGGTCATCTCCTTCGAATTGCCCAAAGGCATGACTGCGCCCGATGCGAAAGGCAACGTCTGTTCGTTCTTTGATGATGCAAAATTGAATGGACAGCCCGCAAATGCGAGCAGACGCAATGCCGCTCGCAATTCCGCACTCGCCAAACCACTGCTGGCCGCGCTGAATGGCGGTATGAGTGCAGGCGAGGCCGCCAAGGCATCGGTGACCGCTAGCCGAGAAACAGCGGTCGTCAGGGCTGATAGCGATCGCGGTGCGGCGCCTGAAATCGCGGACCGCCGCAAGGTTGTCAGGCCCAAGGCGATATTCAGCCCCACAGACGCGGATACGACGCTGCAGTCCGAAGGCAACTCGACGATCAAGGGCTTCACATGCGGGCGAGTGATGACGGTAGGCGGCTCTCAATTCCAGACGGCGCCTAATCAGGGAATCATGCTCTTTCCGTACACTCCCTATCTGAAGGAAGCGATCGACCTGTTTGATGCCAACCGCAAGAAAGGAAAAAAAGTGCGGGTTGAAGTAGATAACCGTGCTTTTGCGTCAGGCCTTCCGGGCAAGACCAACGCCAATGGCGAGTTCATGTTCACCCGAGTCAAGCCAGGGCGTTACATCGTAATGGCCCTATTCCATGGCGAGGCCACCAGTTACATCACAAATCCGCAGTCGCAGTTCGACCCAAGCACGAGAACCATTTACCAATGGACGGAGCACGAAAGAGTCGACAGTTCGTCCAACGACATCCTGCAGGCGGACGTCACGATCAACCGGGACGGCGAAGTGATTGACGGTGTGGTGGTAAAGCCGACTGGCAATGGCCGGCTCCTTCCTGTGTTGAATGGCGTATGCAAGTGGCATCACGCCGACTAGGACCCAGACATAGGTTCCTATGCTTTAGCCACATGTCCGACACCTGATGCCACATGTCGGCCGGCATAAGAATCCGATAGCGGGCGTTCAGTAAGCCGTGGCGATTCCCGGCACGAGGACATACGACAAAAACTGCAGCGCGCGCCGGTTCGTAGCGTGCATGGGTGCGCCTGGCAGGCAAATGCCGACGCGCTGCAGGGCACTGCTGAGCGCGATCGCCCTGTCTGGATCGCGGAAGTACAGCAACAGGATCGGCCGGAGCGGTCAGGCGGCAGGGTACGGCCGCAGGAAGGCCAGCGCCTGCGCGCACGACTGCTCCACCTTCAGACTGAGCAACGCGTCGGCACGGGTACGCCCGAAATTGAGTGCGGCGATCGGCAGGCCGTTGCGCGCGGCGGCCTGCACGAAACGAAAGCCCGAATACACCATCAGCGACGAGCCCACCACCAGCACCGCATCGGCCGCCTGCAGATGCGCAAATGCACGCTCCACCCGCTCGCGCGGCACGTTCTCGCCGAAGAACACCACGTCTGGCTTGAGCACGGCGCCACATGCCGGACATGGCGGCACCACGAAGCTGTCGAACGCCACATCGTCCAGATCCGCATCGCCATCGGGCGCCTGGGCCGCCTCCAGGTCGGCCCAGCCGGGATTGGCCTGCTCGAGCAGCAGCTGGAACTCGGTGCGCGGCATGCGCCGTTCGCAGCCCATGCAGCGCACCACGTCCAGCCGGCCGTGCAGGTCGATCACCGCCTGGCTGCCGGCGGCCTGGTGCAGGCGGTCCACATTCTGGGTGAGCAGCAATTCCAGTTGGCCACGCGCCTCCAGTGCGGCGAGTGCGTGATGGGTGGCATTGGGCTTGGCCAGCCCGAACCGCGGCCAGCCCACCAGGCTGCGTGCCCAGTAGCGCTGGCGCGTGGACAACTCGCCCATGAAGGCCTGAAACGTCACCGGCTGCGGGCGCTTCCAGCCGCCCTGCAGGTCGCGGTAGTCGGGAATGCCCGAATCGGTACTGCACCCGGCACCACTGAGCACGAACAGACGTTGGTGGCGCTCGATGAACGCCTGCAGCGCGTCGTCGGCTTGGGCTAGGACAGCGGTCATCGAACAACTCCAATTGCCATGGGATCGCCTTGCAGACACATACTGCGCGCAACGCATTGCAAGCTCTACCGGAGCGGTTGCAGCGCACGCTTGCTCGATGATGCAGTGAACCGTGTGGATTACAGTGCACTGCGTCATCGGCACAACTCAGCATCTAGTACGCGCAACCAAAGGCACTGGATGCAGCTGAAATGTCCACGCGTGCCGCCGTCAGCGAGTTCATGACATTGGGGCTGGATGGTCGATTCCAAGCAACCGCCTGGAGCGTGGCACGCCGTCACCGGAGAGGCCGCCTCCCAGGATTGCAGCAGTCGGCCAGCGGGCCTTGCGCTTACCGACACGCCGGTACGAGCGCGACGCATCATTGCCTGTCATTGCACACGCGCATGACTCACCACGCAATCCCGCCACTGCCCATTGCGCTCACTGCCCAACGCCAGCCTGCTCCATGAACTGCGCAAGATCCCGATTGAAGCGTGCGCTTTCTTCCAGGAACGGAGCATGGCCTGCCTGCGGATACAGGCGAATCTGCGCGCGCGGCTGCAGCTGACGTGCACGCGCCAGCGTCGGCGCGCTCCGCACCAGCGCATCGCGCGCGCCATACACCAGCAGCACCGGCAGCCGAGTGCGCTGCAGGCCGGCAGTATCGATCGACATGCCTTGCACTGCGCGTTGCATGTCCCACGAGGCCAGGGCCATTGGCCAGCAGGGTGTCGAATACCGGCACAGGCGGTTGAGTGGCAAAGCACAGCCGCAGGAAGTCGTACACCGCCTGCAGATGCGTGCGCAGGTCATCGGACACCAGGTCGCGGTAGATCGCCGGGTGTGCTCCCAGTTGCTGCGCGCGTAGTTCGATCACGCCATCGACATACACTGCGCCGCCCAGGCCGTCATCGCCATACCGGCTCAGATAATTGCTGATCACCGCGCCACCCAGCGACCACCCCACCAGCACGGCGTCGTGAGCATTAGCGGCCTTCAGCACTGCCGCCAGGTCGTCGGCCCAACGCGCGCCGTCCTGATAGGCCGATGCGGCAGTCGGTTTGCCGGACAGACCATGCCCGCGCAGGTCGTAGGTGATCAACCGGTAACGTTGCAGCAGCGGGTCGGCCAGCTGCGCATCCCAGTTGATGCGGCTGCCGAGCAGGCCGTGCACGAACACGATCGCCGGAGCATCGCCGGCGCCGTGTTCCTGCACGGCCAGGGTGACGCCATCGGGCGCAGTCACCGTATAGGTGCGCGAAGCGGGGGTGACCGCCGCGGCCAAGGTTGAAGAAAGCAGCAACAGGCAAGCCAGCGCGCAGCGCATCGGCAGCATGCCAGCGACAGGGAAGAAGCGAACAGGCATCGGGGTGAGCTCCAGACAATGAGAGCGGCCATCCTCCAGCCTGACATCAGTGTGAGGGTCAAGCAGTACTTGCAACGTATGCTTGGCGCATGGCAACGCCTCCCGAACCCTCGCTGAGCATTGGCGCACTGGCACTGCAGACCGGCGTCAGCGTGCGCTCGATTCGTCACTACGACGCGCGTGGCCTGCTGACGTCCTCGCGCAGCGCCAATGGCTATCGGGTGTTTCCCGCCGCATGCGTTGCGCAGGTGCGGCAGATCCAGCGGCTGATCGCCACTGGCTTCAGCCTGGACGATATTCTCCGATTTCCCGATTGCATGCGCTTACTGGAAGGTGCGCAGATGTGCCCGGAAACCGCACACGTGCATCGCGCGCGTCTGCAGCAAATCGAGCGCCAACTGGCCGATCTGGAACAGCGGCGTGGGCGCCTGCTGGAAACCCTGGCACAGGGTGCGGCCGATGCGATCGCCGCGCCGCCTTCTGCAGCGCAGACGGCACGCAGCAAGCGGGCACGCTAGCTCGGAAGGGTGAGCGACGGCCATCGCTTCAAGGTGCCTTGCATCGCGCCACCTGCCACGTCGCACAGCGCACACATGGCACGGCAATCGGTCGCTACAGCAGGTTGCTGACCTCGATCAGGTTGCCGTCAGGATCGCGGAAATAGATCGACAGCAACGCACCGGTTGCGCCGGTACGCTGGATCGGCCCCTGCTCGATGGTGACACCGGCAGCGGCGATGTGGTCCTGCGCCTGCTGCAATGGGGGTGTGCTGATCAGACACAGATCTGCCGGCCCGGGCATCGGCAACCGCGCCTTCGGTTCGAACTCGCGCCCGGCGGCGTGCAGGTTGATCTTCTGTTGCCCGAAGGCCAGCGCACGTCGCCCTTCACCAAAGCGCACCGCCTGCATGCCGAGCACGCGCGCATAAAAATCGCAGGTGGCGTGCACGTCGGCAACGGTGAGCACCAAGATGGTCGAGCCGCTCGATCTGCATGTCATTGCCCACGCGCAGGATGTGGGGCACACCGGCCGTACGGGCGTGCATCATCGGCGCGTTGGCGCAACACATGCACGGCGGCAAACGCCAGCGCCAGCAGCGTCAGGCACATGCCGACCAGCCCGGCCCATCCGCCGTGCTGCCAGAACCAGCCGCCCAGTGCCCCGATCACGCTGGAGCCGGCGTAATAGGCCAGCAGATACAACGAGGCGGCATGGCTGCGATGCGCGCCACCGAGCCGGCTCACCCAGGCGCTGGCCGCCGAATGCGCGATGAAAAAGCCGATCGTCAGCAATACGATGCCGCCCACCACCAGCGCCAGCGCATGCGCCAGGGTCAGCGCCACGCCGACCACGCAGCACACGATGCCGGCGCTGACCACCGGCCCGCGACCGAAGCGGTCCGACGCCGCGCCGGCCACCGACGAGCTGACGATGCCGAACACGTAGGCGCTGAAGATCATGCCGATCTGGCTCTGGCTCAGTCCAAATTCCGGCCCGCCCAAGCGAAACCCGGCGTAGTTGTAGAGGCTGACGAACACGCCCATCAACAGAAACGGCAGCGCGAACAGCCACGGCAGGTTGCGGTCGCGCAGATGCCCGGCCCAGGCATGCAGATGGAAGCGCAGGTTGACCCCTTGCCGGCGCACGAAATGGCGCGAAGGCGGTAGCAGCCACAGGAATGCAAACGCGCACAGCAGATCGAACCCGCTCAGCAGCGCCAGTGCGGTGCGCCAGTCGGTGTGGTCGGTCAGCACGCTCATCATGATGCGCCCGCTCATGCCGCCGAATGCGTTGCCGGCCACGTACAGGCCAGTGGCCGCGCCCAGCTTGCTGGCGGGCAGTTCTTCGCCCAGGTACACCATGGCCACCGCCGGCACCCCACCCAGCGCGATGCCGGACAAGGTGCGCACCACCACCAGCGCATGCCAGTCCGGCAGGAAGGCCGCCACCAGGTTAAGTACCGCGGCCAATGCGATCGAAGCGAACATCAGCCCGCGCCGGCCCAGGTTTTCCGAGACCGCACCGGCACAGAAGATCGCCAGCGCCAGCCCGCCGGTGGCCAGCGATAACGGCAACGAGGCGACCGCCGCATCCACGCCGAAGGCACGCGCGAACTCGGGCAATACCGGCTGCACGCTGTAGAGCAGCGAGAAGGTGGCAAAGCCGGCCAGGAACAAGGCCAGCCGTATGCGGCCGCTGGCAGGCGCCGCGATCTCGGGGACGGCGGCAGTGGCCGGCAGGGCGCTGGGGCGGGAGTCGGAAGCAGGCACGGGTATCTGGATGAGACCGGGGACGGCGAGTATTCGCCTGCTACCACCCCCTGTCCAATATATGATGCTGGCAGTTGCCATATGTGAAACAGATATCATGGAGCTGCGTCACCTGCGCTATTTCCTGGCGGTTGCCGAGGAAGGCAATTTCACCCGTGCCGCTGGCCGGGTCGGTATCGGCCAGCCACCGCTGAGCCAGCAGATCCAGACGCTGGAACGCGAGCTGGGCACACCGCTGTTCCGCCGCACCCATAGCGGTGCGGAGCTGACGCCAGCCGGCGAGGCCTTTCTCGGCGAAGTGCGACGGGTGCTGGCCGATGTGGAGCGCGCCGCCGAAACGGCCCGCCGCGTGGCGCGCGGGGAATCGGGCCGCTTGCGCATGGGCTTCACCGCTTCGGCCGCCTTCAGTCCGGTGGTGCCGCGCCTGATCCGCGATTTCCGGCGGCAGTGGCCGCAAGTCGAACTGCTGCTGGAAGAAACCAACACCGCCAGCCTGTTGGTGGGCCTGGCCGATGGCCGCCTGGATGCGGCGTTCGTCCGCTACGGACTGAGCACGCCACCGGACCTGCAGCTACTGCGCTTTGCCGATGAGCCGATGAAGATCGCGGTGCCGGCGGCACATCCGCTGGCCGCCCACAACAGCGCGCCGCTGGCGGCGCTGGCCGGCGAGCCGTTCATCCTGTTTCCGCGCAGCTTCGGTTCGAGCCTCTACGACGAAATCCTCGCCGCCTGCCGCGAATCCGGCGTGACCTTGCGCATTACCCAGGAGGCGCCGCAGATGTCGTCGATCATCAACCTGGTCGCCGCCGAACTGGGCGTGTCGGTGGTGCCCGCCTCCACCGCGCAATTGCAGCGCCCCGGCGTGCGCTACCTGGATATCGAAGGACGCATGCCGCTCGCACGACTGGCCCTGGCGGTTGCACCGGGCGCGCTGGACAGCGCTCCGCTGGTGCGCCATCTATGGGGGCTGGCGGAATTGATCTGAATGTAATCAAGAACCGGCGTCGCAACGACCTCAAGCGGCTGATCGCCCTTTACGCGCCCGGCAGCGGGCGCGGCACTTTCCACACCTGCGCACTGGCTTGCCGCACCGCTCGCCACTTTACGCCTACCCCCGGGGTAATCCGTTGCTTGAAACAAGGTCCATGCTGCCACGCATCACTGCTGCCCACCACATGCCCTGACTGCAGCAGTGATATGCGCGGCAGATATCAGCGCAGTGAGAACCAGAAATTTGTAAGACGGTCAAACCCTGGGACAGTCGACATCCTACGTAGCACGATGCCGTTTTGGCAACGAGTTGAAGTAAATCCGAGAATGGTTACGGTTGTTCCGTTGGCCACCAGAGATTGGGGAGGTGTAACCCACGTGATTGCTCCACGATCGCCTCCACGAGTCACTCTAATACACGTTTCAAATCCTGTATTATTGACACCCCTGCCAACCACATAAACTGAGTTGATGTTACTGCTGTTCGGAACACCGACCATCAGCACATGGAAAGGGTGAGTCAGCTGGGCATTGGCACTCGGCAAAAAACACAGCGATGCTGCCAGCACGCTGGCTGCCATAAATAAAATCTTTATGCTCATTTTATTCACTCCCGGCTTTTGATCGATTAAAGATGAGAAACCCATTTGAGGGGACTTCCGGTGGCTGCGGTCACCATTGTGCAATCGGTTCCACCCAAGGATGGCAACTTAAATCCGCTGTTGCGCGCAGTGACAATCGCTAATCACATCCGGACTCTACTTGACGGCTCTGCAAAAAAACGGAGGCAACTTCGTTTAATACCCCACGGGTTCGCCATGCGACATATTCCGGCCACATTTAGCGCGATCAGGTTCGGACCTGCCATCCCAACAACAGCGCTTTGCTGGCAACGGGCTCTTGATCTCAACCATGATTGAGGTTGTTCAATATGGACTTCCCCGCCACAGAAGTATCGCCATGCAACTGCGCCACCTTGTTCTGCCCTGCCTCGATCCGACCCTCAGCCTGCGCTTCTATGCAGATACGCTGCAGTTGCCGCTGTCGGGCAACAGCGTCCGCATCGGATGGAGCACGCTGGAATGCATCCAGGCGCAGCAGTCTGTGGGCAGCGTGCACCTGGCCTTCAACGTGGCGCCTGCGCGCTTCGATGCAGCGGCGGCCTGGATCGGCGCACGTGCAACGCTGCTCACCGATCCCGCTGGCCAGGAACGCTTCCAGCTCGATGGCGTGTGGCAATCGCGTTCGGTCTACTTTGCCGGCCCCGATGGGGCCGTGCTCGAACTGATTGCGCGCAATGCACTGCAAGACACACCCACCGGCCAGGGCATATTTCATGGCAGCGAACTGCTGTGCCTGAGCGAGATCGGCCTGCCCAGCAGCAACGTGGCCGCGGTGACCAGCAGCGTTGGCCATCATTTCGGCGTGCACCCGTTCGCGCCGGCCGTGGAAGGCTTTGTCGCGCTGGGCGACGATGAAGGCTTGTTGATCGTGGTGGACCAGCGCCGGCGGTGGTTTCCGCAACAGCGCCAACTGCCGTGGGCCGACGGCTTGCGCGTTAGCGTGGACGCACCGCAACCAGGCCTGCGGCTACGCGATGCGCAGGGCTGGGAACTGCTGGCTGCCTAGCCACGGCACCACGATGGCTTTGCAGTACAAGGCGGCGTCGCGCCGCATCGCCGTCAGTTCAACCATGCATGCTTTACCCAGCTGCCGTGCTGGTGGGCGATAGCCACAGCACGGCGGTCTGCTATCGCGCAGCCACTGGCTGACGTACTCGACGCACGCACTGCGCCGCCACCGATGTGGCAGCGCAGTGCCTCGGTGGCCTCGCACCCTCAGAGGTAGTACCAGGTCACACGGGCAGTCATCCCACCCAGGCCGTACGACTCGACCGCTACCGTCATCACCGGGTGACCCTTGGCGCGTCCGTCTACGTAGTAGCACTTGACGTATGCAAAACCGTGCTTGGGCGGACAGGCGCCTTTGTAATAGCCGACACGTTCGCCAATGATCTCCATCTCCGTTGCCGCAGACAGATGCACCCCGTCCCAGTAAGCGTCGTTGCCGGCGTTGTTGCAGTCGTTGATCTGTCCGCCGGACTCGGACTTGTTGTACCACTGCGTCGCCGCACAGTTGGCCAGGCGTTTCACTTCGGTGGACCGATAGGACAGATTCCCACTGACCTTGAACGAATCCGCGTAGGCCGACGTGACGCCGCCAAGGGTCAAGGTGAGCACTGCAGCCACGGCGAACACACCGCGCTCCAGGTAACGAGAAATGCGCATGGTCTTTCCCTTCAGTGCGAGGGCCGATTGCCCGTCGGCGAAGGTGGACATTGCCGGTGACCGCATGACGACCTGTCCATGACAACCACCGGCGCATCGCCGGACGGGGCGCTTCTCAGTTCATGCGGCACCAGCGCGTAGCGGCAGTGCCGCAACGGCCAAGCCTTGGCGCCCGGCTGCACGTCGTACCTTTACGTACCCTGGTCTCCCCGGCGAGATTGCCGTGCATCCTGCGGCGCTATCGCACTGCGCACGTGCTGGCGGGCAGCGTGTTATCCAACGGCTGCCATCATCATCTACGGCACCGCCATGCATGCAGGCACCTGCGCGCGATGGCAGCGATAGGCAACGCACTGCCCTGGGCGATGCGCTCGTTCGCCAATGCGGCAGCCGATGCCTGCGTGCGTCTTCAACTGCCCGGCTGAGCTGCCGGCAAACGGAAAAACGCACGTGCCGCAGCGGTGCTGTTGGCAGCGGTCACGGCAACGTCTTCGCCGCGGTCGCGCGCCAGTTCTTCGACGATATGCGACAGAAACATCGGCTCGTTGCGGCGGTCCTTGGGCATGGGCTTGAGCGTGCGCGGCAAAAGGTAGGGCGCGTCGGTTTCGATCATCAACCGGTTGGCGGGGATATTGCGCACCAGCTCGCGCAGATGCGCGCCGCGGCGTTCGTCGCACAGCCAGCCGGTGATGCCGATGTAGTAATCGCGGTCCAGATAGGCGAACAGCTCTTCGCGCGTGCCGGTGAAGCAATGCACCACGGCCGCACCCAGCTTGCCGTCGAAGCTGCGCATGATGGACAGGAAGTCATCGTGCGCATCGCGCTGATGCAGGAACAGCGGCTTGCCATTGTCGGCGGCCAATTGCAGTTGACGCTCGAAGGCCTTGTGCTGGGCCGGGCGTGGCGCGAAATCGCGAAAGTAATCCAGCCCGCATTCGCCTACCGCCACCACTTGCGGATGTGCCTGCAAGGTACGCATCTCCGCTTCGCATTCGGCGGTGAATTCCACCGCATGGTGCGGATGCACGCCGGCGGTGGCGTACAGGAATCCGGGGTGTTGCTGCGCCAATTGCAGGGCCAACGGCGAATGCTCGCGGCTGGCGCCGGTGATCACCAGCTGTGACACCCCTGCGTCGCGGGCGCGTTGCAGCACGGCGTCGCGGTCGCGATCGAAGGAATCATGGGTGAGATTGGCGCCGATATCGATCAACTGCATGGTGCGGGTGTGGCCTGAAAGAGCAGTTGCGATTGTACCGGGTGAGCGCTGCCCTCATCCGCCCTGCGGGCACCTTCTCCCGCAGGCGGGAGAAGGGACGCGCTGCGGGCGCGGGTGGCGGGGTGATTAGCTCGGCGCTTTGTCGTTTTCCCGCACGCGGGAGAAGGGATAGCCGCTGCGGCATCTGCATGCTGTTGGCGGCCTGCATGCTGTTGGTGGTATCTGCATGCTGTTGGCGGTATCTGCATGCCGTTGGTGGCCTGCATGCTGTTGGCGGTATCTGCATGCTGTTGGTGGCCTGCATGCTGTTGGCGGTATCTGCATGCTGTTGGTGGCCTGCATGCTGTTGGCGGCATCCGCGGTATCCCCGCGCGGCTAGCCATGTCTGCATGCGCTCGTCAGCATCTGCGCACCCTCTACGTCCCCAAAGAGGGCTGACAGCACTGCATGCCGCCATCCAGCACCTGCACACACCATCGGCCCGCAGCGAGGGCGTTGCCGTTCCCCTCTCCCGCCTGCGGGAGAGGGGCAGGGGTGAGGGCCGCTTGCGCCGCACACTCACCCTACCTCCGGCACCGTCATCGCATCGATCTTCGCAGCCAGCGCCTGGATCGCCAGCTGCGCCGAGCGCGAAAGCTGACGCTGCGGGGCCACGCACAAGGCCAGCGTCATCGGTTTGGTCAGGTGCTGGCGGAACGGCACGAACGCCAGCCGCCCGTCGGCCACGTCGGGTGCGGCGTCCAGCCACGACATCAGCCCCACGCCGGCGCCTGCACGCACCAGGCCGCGCAAGGTGCGCACATCGTTGCAGTGGGTGAGCCGCTTCACATCGATGTGCTGGCGCTGGTACAGCACCTTGGCATGCTCGCCCACGATCAGCGGCGCGGCCGGCAGCAGCAATCGGTGCTCCAGTGTCTCGCTCAGCTGCAGTTCGGTGCGCGTGCTCAGCGGGTGGCCGACCGGCATGGCAATCCCCAGCGGGATATCCGCAAACGCGCGCACCTCCAGGTCCACGCTGCTCACCGGGTCCAGCAGCAGGCCGATGTCCACGTCGGCCGAGGTCACCATTTCCATCACCCGCTGGTTGCGCGCGGTGGACAGGTTGAAGGTGATGCCGGGGTACTCCTGCACCAGGGCCGCCACCGCCGCCGGCACCACGCCCTCGCTGAGCGCGTCGATCATGGCGATCTCCACGTGCCCGCGGCGCAGCCCCTTGAGCTCGTCGAAGCGCTCCAGCGTGCGGGCGTAGGCCTTCTCCCAGCCGCGCACGTCCACCAGCAGCAACTCGCCGGCAGCGGTGAGCCGCAGCCGCCCGGGCAGGCGCTCGAACAGCTGCGCGCCCAGCTCTTCCTCGGCCTTGAGGATCTGCCGGTCGATCGCCGAGGCCGACACGTGCAACACCTCCGAGGCCTTGCGGATGCTGCCGCAGCGGGCCACTTCGATGAAGTAACGGGTGAAGCGGGAGAAGGTCAGCATGGGGCGTAGCTCGGTTGGCGTTGCATTTTTTGCAATGGCTTGGCGGAAAAACGATGTTTGATCACACACCCCCGGCTTCCTAGAGTCAATCCGGCACCGCTCCCGCCTCACGCCAGAGACCGCCCCATGGATGTCGCCGTCCCCGCCCTGCCGCTGCACTGCACCTTCGAAGCCGCCGACTGGCAGCGCCTGGCCCAGCACTGGCACGCGGTGGCGCTGGGCAGCGAGGTGGGGCAGGCGCCGTTCAAGGCCACCCTGCTGGACGAGCCACTGGTGCTGTACCGGCTGGGCGAGGAACTGGTGGCCGCGCGCGATGTCTGCCCGCACCGCGGCGTGCCGCTGAGCATGGGTACCGCCGATGGTGGCGGCGTGGTCTGCGCCTACCACGGCCTGCGCTTCGGCGCGGGCGGGCGCTGCAATCACATCCCGGCCAGTCCAAATCAGAACATTCCGGCCAAGATGCGCCTGCACACCTATGCGGTGGCCGAGCGCTACGGGCTGATCTGGGTGTGCCTGGCCAAACCCGCCGGCGTGAGCGAGGCCGAGGTGCAGATCCCGCCGATGCCGGGTTGGGACGAGGATGGCTTTCAGCAGATCGTGTGCCCGGCGTTCGACATCGCCGGCAGCGCGGCGCGGCAACTGGAAGGCTTCATCGACGTGGCGCATTTCGCCTTCGTGCATACCGCCACCTTCGCCCAGCCGGACAAGCGCGAGGTGCCGGCCTATACCACCACCGAAACGCCGACCGGCTTCAACGCCGACTACCTCAGCAGTGTGGCCAACTATTCGGTGGACATGCCGCTGCCGGACGTGGACCCCGGCTTCCAGTGGCTGCGCCACTTCGAAGTGCATTTGCCGTTCACCGCCACCCTCACCATCCATTTCCCGGTGCCGGGCAAGCGGCTGGTGATCATGAACGCCGCAAGCCCGGTATCCAAGCACAAGACGCGCCTGCTGGTGCCGATTGCGCGCAACTTCGACACTCATCTGCCGGTGGAAGACGTGCACGCCTTCAACCTGCGCGTGTTCGAGGAAGACCGCGCCATGGTGGAAGCGCAGCGCCCCGAATACCTGCCGCTGGACCCGCTGCTGGAAGTGCATATCCCGGCCGACCGCAGTTCGATCGCCTACCGCCGTGGCCTGCGCAGCCAGGGCTATAGCGACTTCTTCCTGCGTTGACCGCCAAGGAGCGCGCCATGAGCCTGCATGAAGTGCGTGTTGCCGACGTCGTCGATCAAGGCCATCGCCAACGCGCGATCCGGCTGGAACCAGTCGGCGCGGAATTGCCAGCATTCGAGGCAGGTGCGCATGTGGACCTGCACTTGCCGGATGGCTTGATCCGCCAGTATTCGATCGCCAGCGCGCCGCATGTGCGCGATCACTATGTGCTATGCGTCAAATTGGCCGATGCCTCGCGCGGCGGCTCGCGGCACTTGTGCGAGCAGCTCAGCCCCGGCGACCGCCTGCAGATCTCCAGCCCGCGCAATCTGTTCCCGCTGCATCCGGGCGAACGGCATGTGCTGCTGGCGGCCGGCATCGGCATCACCCCGCTGCTGTCGATGGCCGAGGCGCTGGAAGCGCGCGGCGAGCTGTTCGTGCTGCATTACTACGCACGCCGGCATGCCGACGTGGCCTTCGTGCAGCGGCTGCAACAAGGCTTCACGCATGGCCAGGTGCATGTGCATCTGAGCGATGGCGGCCAGAGCCCGCGCGTGCATGTGCCCGAAGCGCTCGTGCAGGCAGGTGTGCACGACCAACTGTATCTATGCGGGCCGGCCGCGTTCATGGACCACTTCACCCAGCTTGCCAGGACGCAGGGATGGGCTGACGCGCAGTTGCACCGCGAACACTTCGCCGCCGCCGATACCGGCCTTGCGCATGACGCCGACAGCCCCTTCGAGGTGGAGCTGGCCACCAGCGGCCGCGTGCTGCAGGTGCCGGCCGATTGCAGCATTGCCAGCGCCCTGCTGGATGCCGGGATCGAGGTGCCGCTCTCGTGCGAGCAAGGCATGTGCGGGGCCTGCCTGACCGGTGTGATCGCCGGTGTCCCCGATCATCGCGACAGCGTGCTCAGCGAGGCCGAGCGCGCCAGCAACACGCAGATCACCCTGTGCTGCTCGCGCAGCCGTTCGCCGCGCCTGGTGCTGGATCTTTGAGCATTGCGCGTGTGTCGCGCCTGCGCAGACAGGACGACAGCGGGCGCGCAGGTGGCTGATGCCGGTCATGCTGCACGGCGAAGCAGCCGCCAACCTTGCAGGGACCCTGTGGATGGGCGTGGGCCGCGCACCGTCTTGCACGATGCGGTTGCTGCACGCACCGGGCAATGCTGGCGCAGCCGCGCCAGGCGCTGGCGCTCATGCACCGTGCTGGCAACCGGCATTGCGCTCGCAACGCATTCCGTGCCCAAGGTCCGTGGCAACTGCGGTCGCACAGTGCAAGATGTTCGGCCCGCGCGTCTGCGCAACGACCGCGCGTTGCCCCCTGTGCCGATGAGATGCCTGCCGATGGTCGCTTGTGTGATCGCCTTCCCCCACCGTTGCCGGAGCGCCCGCTGATGCGCTGGCCCGGATTCGCGCTGGCCGCCAACGGCAGCACTGGGCGCACGGAGCTGCTGGCAGGTGCCACCACCTTCCTGACGATGGCGTACATCATCTTCGTCAACCCCGACATCCTGGCCACCACCGGCATGGACCATGGCGCGGTGTTCGTGGCGACCTGCCTGGCCGCGGCGCTGGGCTCGCTGCTGATGGGCGTGTTGGCCAACTACCCGATCGGCATGGCACCGGGCATGGGCCTGAATGCGTTCTTCGCCTTCACCGTGGTGGGCACGCTGGGTTACAGCTGGCAACAGACGCTGGGGCTGGTGTTCGTGTCCGGCTGCCTGTTCCTGCTGCTGACCGTCACCGGCGCGCGGCGCTGGCTGGTGGATGGCATTCCGGCCACGTTGCGCAGCGCAATCGCGGCCGGCATCGGCCTGTTTCTGGCCCTGATCGGCCTGCAGAAGGCCGGGCTGGTGGTGGCGCATCCGCAAACGCTGCTGACCCTGGGCGACCTGCATCGGCCCGAACCGCTGCTGGCATTGGCTGGCCTGCTGTTGATCGGCGTGCTGGAAGTGCGCCGCGTGCGAGGGGCGATGTTGCTCGGCATTCTGGCCGTCACCGCCGCGGCGCTGGCGCTGGGTCTGGTGCGCTACCAGGGCGTGCTGTCGCTGCCGCCAAGCCTGGCGCCGACGCTGTTGCAGCTGGATATTGCCGGCGCGCTGCACGGCCACGGTAGCAGCGGTGCACTTGCGGCAGTACTGCATGTGGTGCTGGTGTTCGTGCTGGTGGAGATGTTCGATGCCACCGGCACCTTGATGGGCGTGGCGCAGCGCGCCGGCCTGCTGCGCACGCAGGCGCAACGCCGGCAGTTCGACCGCGCCCTGCTGGCCGACAGCACCGCCATCCTGGCCGGTTCGTTGCTCGGCACCTCCAGTACCACCGCCTACGTGGAAAGCGCCGCCGGCGTGCAGGTAGGCGGGCGCACCGGCCTGACCGCGTTGGTGGTCGCCGCCTTGTTCCTGCTGGCGCTGCTGTTCTCGCCGTTGGCGGCCATGGTGCCAGCGTATGCCACCGCGCCGGCACTGATCTATCTGGCCTCGGTGATGCTGCGCGAGTGCACGCAGATCCAGTGGGACGATGTCAGCGAAGCGTTACCGGCGGCGATCTGCATGCTCGCCATGCCGCTTACCTACTCCATCGCCACCGGTCTGGCACTGGGCTTCATCACCTACGCGGCGCTCAAGCTCGGCAGCGGCCGTTGGCGCGGCGTGCACCCGGCCACCTGGGCGATCGCCGGCTTGTTCGTGCTGCGCTATGCGCTGGAATGAGCCGATGCCGGCATGCGCAGACGCATACTCGCGCAGTCACGCCGCATATAGTCGTCACGGGCGCTGCATGGCACGCGCGACGGTGATTGCCTGGCGCGCGAGCGACGCTGCCGGCTGCGTGATGCGGCGGGTCAGGCACCGCCTGCGCAGGGGGGGTGATGCGGTGTCCGCCAGTGCTCCGGCTGACATTGCGCACGCCATCGTGCTTGCGTGGCGGCAGCCTGCATCTGCCATGCCTGCCTTGCGTGGGCACTGCTTTCCTGCCTGGCATCCCTGTGCAGCCGCCTGCAGCCACCAGGCGCCCCACTGTCTTTAGCGAGTATTTCCTGCATGTCGAGTCTGCATCGTTATCTGATCCTGAGCGCTTGCGTGCTGTTGCCCTGCATCGCCCAGGCACGCACGGCTTCCGTCGCTCCCGCGCAGCAGCGCGAGCAACAGGTGGCGCAGCTGTTCCACGCCGCCTCCGCGCAACCTGCACAGCTGCGCGCCTGGCTGCAGGCCATGCCCAAGGGCGGCGACCTGCACAACCACCTGTCCGGTTCGGTGTATGCCGAGGACTACCTGCAGTGGGCCAGCGAAGACGGCGCCTGCGTGCAACTGGATGACCTGAGCCTGCGCGCGCCGCCCTGCGGCAAGGCGCAGGAGCCGGCCAGCGGCCTGGCCGCACGCAATGCAGCGTTGTACGGGCGGGTGGTGGATGCCTTGTCGATGCGCAGGTTCCTGCCCACTGCCGCGCAGCCCACCGGGCACGGCCAGTTCTTCGGCAGCTTCGGCAAGTTCGATGCGGTGGTACACACACGCGTGGCCGATGCCGTGGCCGCGGTGCTCGACCAGGCCGCGCGCGACCGCGTGCCATACGTGGAAATCATCGCCAACCCGCCGCAGATGGATCAGGCCGCGCAGCGCATGCAGGCGCTGCCCTGGCGAGGCGATGACGACAGTGCCAACCTGGCCGCCCTGCAGGAGGCGTTGCCGCCGCTGGTGCAGGCCGCACAGGCGGCGCTGGCCGATATCGATGCGCAGGTTCGCCGCGTGCTGCGCTGCGACCAGGCCGATGCGCGCCCCGGCTGCCGGGTCACCTATCGCTACGTGCCGTATGTGCTGCGCGTGCTGCCGCAGCCGGCGGTGTTCGGGCAGATGGCGCTTGCCCATGCGCTGGTGGCCGCCGGTGGTAGCCGCGCGGTGGCGGTGAACATCGTCGCGCCCGAAGACAACCCGGTGGCACTGGCCGACTACACGCGGCATATGGCGATGTTCCGCTTCTTCGCCACGCGCTATCCAGGCGTTCCGCTGTCCCTGCATGCAGGCGAACTGACCCTGGGCCTGGTACCGCCGGCGCAGCTGCGTTCGCATATCCGCCAGGCCGTGGATGCCGGCGCACGCCGTATCGGCCATGGCGTGGACCTGCCCTACGAGGACGATGCCAGTGGGCTGCTGGAGCGCATGCGCAAGCAACCTGTGGCGGTGGAAATCAACCTGACCAGCAACGAGGTGATTCTGGGCGTCAAGGGCGCGCAACACCCGCTGGCGATGTACCTGCGCGCAGGCGTGCCGGTGGTGCTGGCCACCGACGATGCCGGCGTGTCGCGTGCCGACATGACCCACGAATACCAACGCGCCATGCAGGAACAGGGTATCGATTACCCCACGCTCAAGCAGCTGGCGCGCAACGGGCTGACGTATGGCTTCCTGCCAGGTGCCAGCCTGTGGACTGCCGATGGCGGCGGCGTCCAGGCCTGCCACGACGCATTGCAACGCGAGGCAGACGATGCCCACTGCCGTGCCTTTCGCCAGGCCAGCGAGAAGGCGCGGCTGCAATGGCAGCTGGAAATCGACCTGGCGCAGTACGAGCGCTCGCTGCTGGCGCAGCGCCGCTAACGCCTGCGGCAGCACACCCGTCAGTGAGGAGCGCGCCCGTGCGCGAACAGGCTTCACCGCTAAGGAAGGTCTGAACAACTCCATCTGATACTGCCACAATGGATCAACGAACCGAGCGGACGATCTCGATGCAGCTGAGCTTTGGCGACGCGGAGTACAACGGCAAGCGCAAGCAGACACGGCGCGAGGT
>NZ_LXNG01000027.1 GCF_001642575.1 Xanthomonas floridensis
GCTTAGGCGTGGCATGGGGGCACTTGTGAGGCCGGGAGGTACGGTCAGTCAACCCTTCTTCCCCCTCTTCCTTAAAGCGCTTGAGCCATTTGTAGGCCGTTCGGACGCTGACACCGGCCGCATGCGCCGCTTCTTCCACACGCAACCCCTGAACAAGGATGCGATCCACAAGCAGGGCTCGACCGCGAGGGCTCAAACGGGCATGTTTATGCAGGTTCATTCGGGGCTCCTGGGGGCTGGGTTGGCTTGATAACCCCCATCTTCCAGAGATGCCCCGGATGAACAACCTACTGAGAGATCACACCTAGCGGCGGCATCTGGCGGTGTTGGCCCACCCCTCGGGACCCTTTCCGCTCGCGGGAAGAAGGCAGTGCGGTTGTGGTGATTGCCATGCACCTGTCGCGCAGCCCATACGACCTGGTGCTGGACCCCTCGCATACCTGGCTCACCATCCACGACCTGGTGCTGAGTCCTTCGCATACCTGGCTCACCATCCACGAGTCGGTGGGCCACCCGCTGGAGCTGGACCGTGTGCTCGGCCACGAGGCCAACGATGCCGGTACCAGCTTCGCCACGCTGGACAAGCTCAAGGCCGGCTTCCTGGTTCGGGCATCCAGCGGGCGGGTATCTGGCAATGGGTGATGCCCGTCCGCGTCGGGACCTTCTCCCGCACGCTGGGAAGGCAGCGAGTGGGGTACGTCACGCTCGCCTGTCGCATATCCGACCCATCCACTCAGATCTCCGGCAGGTAACGTCTGCCCCATCACCGTGCAAGGTTGTGCAATGCCAGTCGCGATGCATCACCGTCGCGATCGGCCGATGATGCACCGGCCCACCTGGTGTTGGCCGGCTCCCCTCTCCCGCCTGCGGGAGAGGGTGCCCGAAGGGCGGGTGAGGGCCGGGGGCCGCTCAAACCGGCAGGCGCACCTGCACCCGATACACCTGGCCGGCGGTGATGTCGTGCACCCGCTGGTCGGCGCAGACCACGCCATCCACCAGCACCTCCATCGCCACGCGTCCGGCCTCGCGCTGCAGCTGCACCTCGAACTGCGCACCGCGGAACTGGCGCGTCACCTGCGCCTGCGGCCAGTGCGACGGCAGCTGCGGGCGGATCGCCAGCGCATCGCCCTCGCCGACCAGGCCAAACAAGCCCTCCAGCACGCAGCGATAGACCCAGGCCACCGTGCCGGTGTTGAACAGCTGGCTCGAGCGCCCGGCGGTGCGCGGGTATTGATGCCATGCACCACGGTAGTAGTTGGGCAGCGACACCGGCAGATGACCGCGCTGCAGCACGTCCTCGCGGGTCGGGCCGGGCAACAGCGCGCGCAGGATCTCCCAGGCGCGGTCGGACTCGCCGATCTGGTAGAGGCTATACAGATAGAACGCGGCCGCATGGTTGTACACCGCGCCGTTCTCCGCCGCGCCCGGCCACTTCTGGGTCAACCGGCCCACGTCGTCGCGCATGTGCGTATACGCCGGCGCCAGCATCACCGGGCCGTACGGCGTGTGCAGCTGCTCACGCACCGCCTCCAACAGCGCTGCGCGTTGCTGCGCATCGGCCGTGCCGGCGAGCAACGCGAAGCTCTGCGGGTTGAGGTAGATGCGACCTTCCACATCATCGGCGATACCGAACCGCACGCCGTCGTCGGTGATGCCGCGCGCATACCAGTTGCCGTCCCACAGCTCGCGGTTGGCATCGGCGTTGACGGTGCTGACCGCTTCGCCGAAGGTCTGTGCCTGCACGCTGCGGCCGTGCGCAGTGCAAATGTCCGACCACAGCCGCAGCGCATAGGCGGTGGCCACGGTGAGCCAGCCGGACACGCCCTTGCCGCGCCAGCCAACCATGTTCATCGGGTCGTTCCAGTCGCCTTGCGCGATAAAACTCAGGCCGCGTGCGTCGCGTGCATCCAGCAGCCACTGCATCGCCGCATCCAGCCGCTCGGCCACACTCAGGCGCTGCCCGTCATGGGTCTGCACGATCGCATCCAGGATGCTGGCATCGCCGGTTTCGGCAAGGTACGCGCTCAGGAACATCGGCAACCACACGCAGTGGTCGGTATGCGGCACCTGGTTGATGTACTTCAGCTCGGCGCCTTCCACCAGCAGGATGCCGTCCGGCATCGCGCCGCTGGGCTCCTGCTGCGACAAGGCATGCAGCAACGCCGCACGTGCGGTGGCCGGCTGCAGATAGGCCATGCCCATGTGGTCCTGCAGATAATTGCGGGTCTGCGGATCGGTGGTCAGGCGGTTGACGTCACCGTGGTAGAACACCTGCCGCGGCAGCCAGTGGTTGACCAGGTTGTCCAGCGCCGGGTCCGGCGTGGCGATCTGCACGCAGCCACGCCCGCCCTGCAGGTACTGCGCGTAGTCGCGCGCAGCGGCAGCAAAACCGTCCTGGGACAGATAGCGCGCGCGCAGCGCGGCGATCTCCGCATCGTCCTTGGCCGGCCCGAACGCGAAGCGGTACACGCTGCCTGCATCCGGCTCCAGCTGCAGGCGATATTGCAGCGCAGCCGCAGGAGTTTCGTAATGCGCTTCGTGGTTGCCCAGCTGCTCGGCCTGGATCGCCGACGGCGCATGCAGCCCGCCCTCGCCTTCGAAGGCCAGTTGCTGCGCCTCCCAGGCGACTGGCGGCTGTTCGTGCAGCAGGAAGGTGCAGTCCTTGAAATTGCGCTGGCGAAAATAGTCGTCGATCTTCTGGTACGGCGCCACGCTGCGGCAGACGATGCCGCCCAGCGCCGGCTCATAGCCGCCGGCCTGGTGCATCCACGACATGTAGCCGACCGGGAAGTACGCATACAGGCTGAGCCGGCGGGCGCGCCCGGACTGGTTATGCACGCGGCATTCCCACAGCTCCACCGCATCGTCGGTGGGCAGGGCCACGCACAGTTCCACCACGATGTCGTCATGGCACACGCGCCACCGCACATCGTGCTTGCCGGCGGAGAATTCGAACGCCTGCGGCGGTGCGCGCACCGGTTCGTGTGGCACCGAATACAGCGCCCCGCTGTCTTCGTCCTTGAGATAGAAGAAACGCCCGGGATGGTGCGCGTAATACGGCTGCTCCGGCATCATGAAGTTGCGCGCTTCCAGCATCGGTGCATGCGCATACTTCGATGGCTCCGGCTGCATGAACTGGCCGGTGGCGTAACCGCGGCAGGTGAGCTGCAGCATCATGCGGCGGTTCCACAAGAACCCGCCGGCGTTGGGCATGGCGGTGGGGCTGTACAGCGCGTAGCGCGCGCCGTCGGCGCTGGGCCCCAGCAAGGTGGACAGATCGTCGGAAGCAGCAAGAGGCGTTGCAGACACGGTCAGAGGTGCTCCTGTTCGTCGCGCTTGCGCGCAGCCAGTTCATGCTGGATACGACGCAGCAACGCGTCGTCCAGCGGATAAAAACGCATGGTCCATGCCGCCAGCAGGGCAACCGCACCGGGAATCACCGTCAGCAGCAGCACGATGCCGGTCAACGAGCCGCTGGACTGCGCACTGTTGGCGACATAGCCCATGCCGGCCAGCACCCAGGCAATGCCGGCCGAGGCGAGCGCGCCGCCAAGTTTTTGCGAAAAGGTCGCCGCCGCGAAGGTCATCGCGGTCGCACGCCGGCCGGTGCGCCACTCGGTGTAATCGGCGCTGTCGGCATACATCGAAAACGCCAGCGGCGACTTCGGCCCCAGTGCCAGGCCGATCAGCATGTTCAACGCAAAGATGGCCCACACCGCATCGGCCGGCACGAAGAACATCGCACAGCTCAACAGGCCGACGATCACCATCAGCCCGCACATCAGCTGGCGCTTGTCCCAGTGCCGGGTCAGCAGCGGCGTGATTGCCGCGCCGACACCCAGCGCTACCGAATAGCAGCCCAGGAACAAGCCGACCAGATCCGGACGTTGCACGTAGTACTTGAGGTAATACACGCCTGCACCACCGCGCATGGTGATGGTGATCATGATGATCAGCGACAGCACGAACAGCACGCACCAGGGCTTGTTCTGCAGCAGATCGGCGATGTCCCGGCCAACCGGCGTGCGCTGTTGCGGCGGTGGCTGCACGCGCTCGCGCGTGGTCAATGCCACGCTGACGAACAGCGCCACCGCAATGGCGCCGTACAGCATCATCGTGCGCTGCCATCCCAGCGCATCGTTGCCGCCGCCGAACCAGCGCACCAGATCCATCGTGAAGTAATTGACCAGCGTGGTGCCTGCAAACGCGCCGATGAAACGCAGGCTGATCAGACCGGTACGCTGCTTGCTGTCGGCGGTGATCACGCCCGACAGCGCCGAGTACGGAATGCTCACCACGGTGTAGGCCAGCATCATCACCAGGAAGCTGATCGTGGCCCACCACATGCGCCCGTTCTGATCCAGGTCCGGGGTGGTGTAGGCCACCACTCCCGTCACCGCCATCGGCACCGCACCCCACAGCAGATACGGGCGGAACTTGCCCCAGCGACTGCGGGTACGGTCGGCGATGGCGCCCATGGCCGGGTCCGCGATCGCATCGGCGATCTTGGTCAGCAGGATCATCGTGCCCACGGCCGCGGCCGGTAGATGCATGGTGTCGGTATAGAAGATCAGCAGGAACGCGGAGATGTTGGCCCAGTACAGATTCAGGCCCAGATCGCCGGCGCCGTAGCCCAGCTTTTCGCGCCAGCGCAGGCGCGCCGATGCAGGAGACGGTGCGGGTGTTGACGTCATCAGGTGACCTTCGGATGCGTTGTACCCGGCCGGTCACGCCGTTACGCTGGGCGCCCGCTCACCTGGCAAGGAGCGCCGACGCTACACCACGCATCGGCTGCCGCCAACGTGAAATCCGCTCAAATGCCGAATCGATCCGGAGATATAACCTGACGTGATGGACACCGCCGTCCCCACCACGCCCGCGTTCGCTTCCCCCTTGGCCATCGTCGTGATGGGCGTGTCGGGCAGCGGCAAGACCACCATCGCGCAGGCACTGGCCGCACACTACGGCTTCCGTTTCCTGGATGCCGACGACTATCACAGCGTGGCTGCGCGCGCGCAGATGGCCGCCGGCCAGCCGCTCACCGACGCCATGCGGGTGCCGTGGGTGGAACTGCTGTCGGCCACCCTGCGCGAGTGCGTGCAGGCCGGCGAATCGGTGGTGCTGGCGTTCTCCGGATTGCGCCACACGCATCGCCAATTGCTGCGCAGCAGCGGCGTGCCGATGCGCTTCGTGTTCCTGCATGCCGCACCGCACGTCATCGCCGCGCGCCTGGGTGCGCGCGCCGGCCACTTCATGCCCCCGAGCCTGCTTGACAGCCAGCTGCAGACGCTGGAACTGCCGCTGGACGAAGCAGACGTGGTGTCGGTGGACGTGGACGCCAGCGTGCCGGAGGTGGTGCACGACGCGATCGCACAACTAGCGCTCATCGACACCGCAGCCGCCAACGCCGGCACACCTTCGTTGCCCAGCGCGCCCTAGCGGCGCCGCCATGGCAGCGGAATCGCCAGGACGCTCACCACCACCAACGCAAGGCGCGCCGATAGCGTGTCGTGGCGTGCATGCGGCAACGGCGCCTCGTCAGCACCGTCGGGCAAGGCGTGTGCGCCGGCTTCCAGGTCGGCCAGCACGGCACGGGCCTGCGCCCAGTGCGTTGCCTCCACGCGAACCTTGATCCCACCCAGTGCCTGGCACAGATACCACTGCGCAAGGCATTGCTGTTCGTCGGCCAGATAGACCGCGATGCCTTCGGCCTGCAGACGTCCGGCCACCAGTCTTGCCTGCAGGGCATTGTCGTAAGACACCAGCGTCAGCCATGTCGACATGCGGGCTCCGTGCGCCATCGGACGCCGACATCTTAGCGGCGGGCGCACGCTATTTGGCGTCAAGCCGCCCGCTCACACGCTGGCGATGCCGGTGAAGGCCCGACACGCATACAGCCGGCACAACGCGCGTTCGCCAGGATCACACGCGTTCCATCCATGGCCGCGCCGCACGTTGCATGCCACGCCACGCACAGGCGTGGCCGTCCGCAGTCCACAGACCGCTAAACAAGGTGGCGCAAGATGTCCTGGTTACTTTTTGCAAACCGATGATTTTCCTGCCAATTCGACGTTGCCGTCCTGAATGATTTTTTCTATCGCAGATCCGCGAAATAGTGATGGATCATCACCATTTGCGCGATTAACGCACACGCTGAACGCAAATTTTTCGACTTGGTCATACCAGATCCAGGCAGACCCGACCGCTATCTAAATGCAGGTCCGCACCACTGTTGCAGGGGCGCGGTGATCGGCGATCTTCACCACGCAGATCCGGGGGGATCCAGCGCTTCCTTCCATCAATGGATACGCCGTGATGACCAACTCCAATCGCCGCTTGCGGTTACGCAGTTTGACGCTCCTTCCCTGCCTGCTTGCCAGCGCAGTAGCTTTCGCCCAGTCCAGCCCAGCTGCCGCACAACAGTCGGTTTCCTCCCTGGATGCCCAGGCGTTCGCGCGCTCCGGCCAGGTGTGGAGCGCCTTCGGCAGCAACCTCCCGTTCGCGAGCCCCTCCAATTGGCCCACCGCCGGTGGCGGTTACTTCAACGCGCGCTTCGCGCCGGGTGAGTGGAAGATCAATCGCACCACCGTCAAAGGCCTCAAGCCGGCCTGGACCCTGACCACCACCGGCGACATCTCGGCCACGCCGAGCGTGGAGGGTGGCACCCTGTACGTGCCCGACTGGGGCGGCACCCTGTACAGCGTCGATACCCAGACCGGCAAGCCGAACTGGCAGGCCAAGTTGTCCGACTACACCGGCAACGCCGCCTCGGTGACGCGCAACACCCCGGCCATCAGCGCCAAGAGCATCATCGTCGGCGACCAGGCTGCAGGCACCGTGCTGGCGATCGACAAGAAGACCGGCAAGCTGCTGTGGAAGACCACCGCCGAAGCCAACCCGCAGGCGCGCATCACCTCCTCGCCGGTCATCTACGGCAACCGCATTTACGTGCCCGTGTCCTCCGGCGACTGGGGCAATCTCGACCCGACCCATACCTTCAGCTTCCGCGGCAGCGTCGTGGCGCTGGATCTGAACACCGGCAAGAAGCTGTGGCAGTTCTACAACGTACCCGAGGGCTATACCGGCGCCTCGGTGTGGGGCCAGGTGGCGATCGACCCGATCAGCCGCCGCCTGTATTTCGGCACCGGCAACAACTACAACATTCCGCAGAGCGTGGGCAACTGCGTCTCCAATGCGCGCTCCTACCGCGGTAGCGAACTCACCGTGCAGGACGAACTGAACTGCATGGCGCCGGATAACTACGTCGACTCGGTGGTGGCGTTGAATCTGGATACCGGCAAGCTGGCCTGGGCCAATCGCGCACAGGGGTACGACGCCTGGAACCTGTCGTGCATCGTCGCACCCACCAACGGCCTGTGCCCGAATACGCAGGCAACCAACCTGACCGGACCCGATTACGATTTCGGTGGTGCCGGCGTGCAGTTGTTCACCGTGTGGCGTGACGGCAAGCCGCAGCAGTTGGTCGGCGCAGGGCAGAAGAGCGGGATCTATTGGGCCTTCGACGCCAGGACCGGCGCCAAGGTGTGGTCCACCCAGGTCGGCCCCGGCGGCACCACCGGCGGCGTCGAATGGGGCACCGCGTTCGACCCGTACAAGTCGCAGGTCTATGTGGCCATCAACAACAGCTCCAACGCCACTTACACCCTGGGCCCGGCCAACACCGTCAGCCACAATGGCGGCTCGTGGGCAGCGCTGGATGCCGCAACCGGCAAGATCAAGTGGCAGGTCAAGGTGCCCGGCATCAACCGCGTGAATCCGAACGTACCGGCCGGCGGCCAGGGCTCGCTGACGGTGTCGCCGAACCTGCTGTACGCCGGTTCGATGGCCGGCAACATGGTCGCCCTCGACACCGACACCGGCGCCACGCTGTGGAACTACGACGCCACCGGCTCGGTCATCAGCTCGCCGGCCGTGGTCAATGGTGCGTTGTATTGGGGCGCCGGCTACGGCCGCTTCAACTTCGGTACTGCAGCGACCAGCAACCAGCTGATCAAGTTCGTGCCCGAGAGTGGTGCGGCCAAGTAAGCGGTGACCGCATGCTCTGCGTTGAGTAACGCGCAGTGATAGCAAAACGACGGCGCCACCTTCGGGTGGCGTCGTTGTATGCGGTCGTAACGTGTGTCGGTGCTGGCTGCCACACCGACGCAGATGCCGGCCACGTTGCGGTAGCGGCATGACCGCTACAAACGCGTGACCTGGCACAGCCGGATCTGCCCCGCTTCCAGCCCATGCGCCTCGGCCGCGCGACGGCGCAACGCGCACACCAGTCCTGCGGCATCCAGCACACCGTCGGCAGGCACCTCCACGCTATGGGCGAGTTGCCCCCACAGCACCGGTCGACCATCGCAATAGCCTTCGTAGTCGGCGAAATAATGCAGCTGGCGCAGCTCAGGTACCGACGTGGACATCGCCCTGGATCTCCGTGCAGCCCAGATGTTCCAACGCGATTTCCAGCCCGAGCAGATAACTCTGCGCGCAGTAACCGCGCACCGTCGCAATGCACTCGCCCAGGCCCGCCGGCAGGCAGCGCTCCGGCCGGTCGGTGCTGTCGTCATGCGCCTCCACGTAGGGGTAGCGCAACGACGCCAGCACCCGGTGCAGGCGTACGCTGTCCACGCAACTGCCCGGATCGATCAACGCAATTTCCATCCGCGCCTGTCCGGCCACGCGCAAGGCATCCAGCAACTCCTGCTCCGACCCGCAGGCACGCAAGGCCACCGTCTTGCCCGCGTCGCCGGCACACTGCACCAGCTGCCGGATCACGGCCCGCGGCAACGGCTGCGGCCCACGCACCAGCGGCGACGATGCTTCCGGCCCGCGTACGATCATGATCGACATGCCGGCGTCCTCAGGCAGCCACGCGCAACGGCGCGTGCAACGACGGCAGACAACGCGCGGCAATGCCCAGCGACATCGCATAGGCACGCGGCGCATCGTGCGGCGCAATTACCACCGCCAACGGCGCATGCTGCGGATGCAGCCACGGCTCCAGTTCCTGCGCCGCATCGGCATGCAGCTCGATGTACGGCGTGGGCAACGCATCCACCGCCGCACGCAAGGCCCTGGCGCAGCTACGCTCGGACAAGGGCAGATCGCCCGAGTCCAGCAACACCAGTTCCACCTCGGCATCGCCACCGGCCGCATGCAGCTCGGCAATCAAGCTATCCACATCGGCACACGCCAGCGTGCGCAACGCACGCCCGGCACACTCAGGCAACTGCACCGGCACCAACCGCGCCGGATCGGCCTGAGGACCTCGCAAAATCAGGATACACATCGTGTTTGGCTCAACGCACCATCGTGCGGGAGTGCCAAGGTAGGGGCGGGCGCCATAAAGGCGCTATCCGTGCGCGCCAGCGCCGGCGTAAAGACTGTGTAATGGCGCCGCTGGGCAGCACGCATCGCGTTGGTAATCAAGTTCCACCGGTTGGGGCCGATAACCCGGCACCGGATACTAGGAGCAGGCCTGGGATGGAACGCAGACAAGGTAGCGATCACGCAGAGCCGTGCCGGTGAGCTGGGCTGTCGAGGCGCTTGGACTGACACACGACGCGGACGCACGTGCGATCAAGCGCGCCTACGCTGTGCGCCTGAAGACAACACGTCCCGACGACGACCCCGCCGCGTTCCAGCAACTGCACGAGACCTACCAGGCCGCACTGGCGTGGGCAGCGGCAATCACGCGCTCGCACGCCGAGGCAAGCGCCGAAGAGGTTGATGCCGGCAGGCCTGTAGGGGTCAACGCAGGTGTCGCGTCGCTGACCGAAGAAGTACGCACCAGGCGCCAGCCGTGGGCCGAGGCGATAGAGGGGACAGCCGAAGACATTGATGCCCACATGCCCGAAGCGGCGCACGCAGGCGCAGCGCCACCGGCCGAGGAAGCACGTAGCAGGCGCCAGCCACGGGCCGAGGTCATACAGGATCCGATCCTGAAGGCCGAACTGGCAAGGTGGCAGGACAATGCGTACGTGCAGGACGGCGTCACGCGTATCCTTGCTGCGGCGGACTCACTGTCAGCGGCAGACTTCAGTGCCTGGTTGCGTGCCCTGCCCGAAACCTGGTCCCTGGAGCTGCGCCCACGCATTGGCTACGCCATCGCCAGCCGCATCGCACACGACGGCGTTGCGCTCTCGGACGCCACATTCGATGCCTTCATTGCCTGCTTCTCCGACGACGAGGACAGCGACCTGGGTCATGCGCTCTGGGCGGGCCGAGTGATGGCCATCGTGCTGGGGCAGTCGCCGGATTTTCTGGCGCACTGGATGGAACACCGAGTCACCGTGCTGCCCGACGAAGAGCGTGGCGCGATCGGTACGCTTGTCCTGCGCGCACTGCGCGAGCGGCAGGCAACGTTGCAATTGAAGGCGATCGACGCGCTATCGAGGGCCCTGTGCTGGAGTCAGCTCGATCACAATCGCCATGATCGCGCGTGGCTGCACGATGCGCGCAAGGTGGCGCAGGTGCAGGGACGTAGTCGGCGACGGCTAGCCGCACTGTCGCCTGGCGGAGACGCAGCCGTGCTGGCCCAAGAACTGGAGGCATCCCACTGGCGACATATGACGCCGCAATGGGCCGCGGCGCTGAGGGCGCGCGTGGTCGGGCCACCCTCTTGGCGGGCGTGCTTGCTGTCCGCCCTGCTGCCGATGCGGCCGGCATGGATGTACCGTTTCTGCGGGATCATCAACCATTGGTTCCCGGATGGTTTGCCCACAGCGCTGCAACCACAACACGTGCGTTTCTGGAAACAGCTCGGCAATCGGCGTCGCCCGCACGGCTGGCAGTTGGCGGTCGGCATCGGACGCGGACTGGCAGTCGCCGTCCTGCTCGCCGTCGGCGCGACCCTGATGCTTCCGATTGCCGGTATCGCCGCCAGCGCCTGGGTATTCCCCACCCTGGGAGCGGGCCTCATGATCTGGAGTGCGCTGGTGATGGTCCAGATGGCAGCACGCTGGCAGGCATGCACCGCATTCTCGAGCGAAGGCAAGCGTGTCGCGCATCGCTGGGCGATACCGGTCACCAGCGCAGTTATTCTGGCAGTGATGCGCAGTGGTGCTTCGGGAGCTGCCAGCAGCGCAGCGCTTGCGTACATCGCTATTTTTCGCCTCACTGGACGCATGGACCCTGATTCACGCTCCGCGGTCATGCCCATGCTCACGTTCGTCGGCCTTGGCACGCCGATCCTGATGGTGACGCAAGCCGGGGCCTGGTTCGGCACGGTGTTCGCTCTGCTGCTCTGGGTGGTTTCGTTGATCCAGGACGCACAGCACCGCCGCCTGCAAGGCGGCCAATAGACTTCTGCAACTGAAGGGACACAAGGGATCTGCTCATGATCGTAGGTATCGACCTCGGCACCACACACTCGCTGATCGGCGTGCACGATGCCGAGGGTGGTCGGTTGTTCACCAATCCGCACGGCAGTCTGCTGACACCGTCGGTGATCAGCATCGGCGATGACGGCAGCCTGTTAGTGGGCCAATCCGCCCGGGAGCGTCTGGTAACGCATCCAAAGCACAGCGTGGCGGCGTTCAAACGTTGGATGGGGAGCCCGCGCGAGACCAAGCTGGGTGAGCGCAGCTTTCGTCCCGAAGAATTATCGGCGCTGATCCTGCGCTCGTTGATCGCCGACGCCGAAGCGGCGCTAGGCAGCAAGATCGAAGAAGCGGTCATCAGCGTGCCGGCGTACTTTTCCGATGCGCAGCGCAAAGCCACGCGTGTGGCCGGTGAACTGGCGGGTATTCGCGTGGAACGGCTGATCAACGAGCCCACGGCTGCCGCGCTGGCCTACGGGCTGCAGGAACGTGGCGGCGAAGGCCGGGTGTTGGTGCTAGACCTGGGCGGCGGCACGTTCGATGTGTCGCTGCTGGAAATGTTCGATGGCGTGGTCGAAGTGCACGCCAGTGCCGGCGACAATTTTCTCGGCGGCGAGGATTTTCTCGAGGTCCTGGTGGAAGGCTTCTGTGCCGAGCATCGCCTCGATGCCGCCAAGCTTGCGCCTGGCGACAGCGCGCAGCTGCGCCGCCGGCTGGAACAGCTCAAGCGCGAGCTGAGTACGCAGGCGCAAGGTGCCATCAACCCGAGCATGGCTGGACAGAGCTATGCCTGGGAGATCGACGAAGCGCGCTTTGCGCAGCTGGCCGAGCCGCTGTTGCAGCGGATGCGCACTCCGATCGAGCGCGCCTTGCGCGATGCCAAGCTCAAACCGTCGGAGCTGGACGATATCGTGCTGGTTGGCGGCGCAGTGCGCATGCCGATGATCAGCCGCCTGGCCACCCGCATGCTTGGCCGGCTACCGCTGCGTCACGTCAATCCGGATCATGCCATCGCGTTGGGCGCGGTCGTTGCCGCCGGCCTGAAAAGCCGCGACGAGAGCCTGCGCGAAGTGGTGCTCACCGATGTCTGCCCATACACGCTCGGCACGCAAATCGCACGTCACAGCAACGACGGCCAGGTGCGCTCCGGTTACTTCCATCCCATCATCCCGCGCAACAGCGTGGTACCGGTGAGCCGCGAGGACCGCTTCTACCCGATCAACGAGCAGCAGAGCCAGGTCATCATCGATGTCTACCAGGGTGAAAACCCCATGGTGGAAAAGAACATCAAGCTCGGTGAAATACGCGTCCCCCTGGACCCCAGGCGCGCACGCAGCGAGCAAGGCGTGCTCACCCGCTTTACCTATGATGTCGATGGGCTGCTGCAAGTCGAGGTGATCGAGGATGCCACCGGCAGGCGCCACGAACTGGTGCTGGAACAGAACCCCGGGCTGCTTGATCGTGATGAAATCGCGCGCCGGCTGCAGGCCCTGGAGGCTCTCAAGATACATCCACGCGACCAGCAGCAAAATATCGCACTGATGGCACGTACCGAGCGCGTCTATGAGGAATATATCGACGCGCGCCATCTGGTGCAGCAGTGGATCGTGCAGTTTCGGGAAGTGCTTGAGAGCCAGGATCTGCGACACATCGAACGCCACCGCGATGAACTTGCGCAGGCACTGGACGAACTGGAAGCACGCGCGTGAGTTGGGCGTTGGACGCGCTGGGGTTGGACAAGGATGTAGATGAGCGCGCCATCAAGCGGGCCTACGCAGCACGCCTGAAAGTGACTCGCCCGGATGAGGATCCGCAAGGCTTTCAGCGACTGCATGAGGCGTATCAGGCTGCGCTGGCCTGGCGACGCGCACGGACCTCACGCCTGGACGCGGCCGCATCGCTGCATGGTGATGACGATGTTTCATCGTCGCCGATTGCGGTCGAGTGGGTGATCGACCCGCCCATACCCAAAACCGCGCCTGCGAATCCGGCCGGCGACGACATGGCAGCAAGGCCGGCGGCTAGGCAAACTCCCGATCACGTCGACGTCATCGCTCCGCCGGCACCGGTCGACATCACCGCCACCGTCCACGACATCCTGGTCCAGGCCTGCATCCTGACGCCAGCCGCACTGGCGAGCTGGCTGCAGGCGCAGCCAGCGTTGTGGTCGCTTCAACACAAGCCGCTCATCGGTCATGCACTCGCCAACCGCTTGTTCCAGTCCCGTCCCGGCATGCACGAAGACAACTGTACGCTGCTGGTCCGCTGTTTCGACTGGGACCAAGTGGGGAGCGAGGTCGATGCGCTGGCGCTCGGCGAGCTGCGCCAGCGCATGCACAAGCACTGGTTGCTGGAGCCGGCGGGCGAGCAGACCCTGCACTGGCACCTGATCCAGCGCATGCGACTGGCGTCCTCCACCGGCCAGGCGCGCTCCCTGGTCGGTCAGCTGCAAGGCGCCTTTTCCTGGAGCCGGCTGTTGGGTGCCGCGCTCTTGCCCAGCAAGGTCGCCAAGGTGCTGCAGCTCCTTGCAGCTTTCGGTCATCCACGCGAACCGCTGCCTGCGCAGTTCAACCTGCGACGTGTGGCGTTCTGGTCGGCATTGGACCAAGCCGGACACGCCAACCTTCCGCGCCTGCTGGTCGGACTGGCACGTAGTGCGCTGGTAGGCACGGCGATCGGTCTGCTCACCCTGCTGCTCACCCTGTCCAGCGGACGGATGGACGCGGTCAATCTCTCGCTTGGTCTGGCGATAGCCACCGTCTTCGCCTGGTTGAGCTGGTTTGGTTTCGCTGCGCTGATAGGCTGGCAGTCGCAGGACGAAAATATGCGATCCAGTCGACAGGCCATCTTCTGGCGACTGGCCTTCATTCCTCTGCTGGTATGCCTTGGCATGCTGCTGATCCATCTGGGCGGCCAACGCATCCTGGGCAGCATTGTCTTGATACCTGGGCTGATACTTGCCGTGCGCCGCTACATGCAACGGGCCCGCCTTGCGTTCGAGCTCAAGGGCTGGAGCCTTCTGCTGTTGTTGCCGATATTCAAAATGGGGGCGGTCATTTTCGTCTTCAGTGAAGTCGCCGCCCTCGGCGCATTGGTTTTGTGGATCATGGACACGATCAAGCACCGCCAAACCATTGCCCGGACCTGGCGCGCTGGGTAAGCACGGAGACGGGTCACGGCACTGACTCCTGTCGCTTCCAGAGCAAATTACATGTGCTCAGCGGCCCGTCCCGTCGCGGCTTCGCTCGGCAACATCGCCAAGGAACGAGCGATGTTGCTGATGAAGAGTGGTCAGCTGGTGCGCCGTTCGACGCAGGGTTGGCAATGCATCTTTGGACGTACGCATTGCGCTTTGCTCAAGCGCCACCTCTGACGATGCCCGAACCTCTCACACGTAGCGTTTCTTGCCCCATTTGCTGGGCGGCTGTCCCTTGAACACCGGAGGACCATCCATGCTGAGAACCAGGCAATCGAGCTTGCGCGAAAGCCAGGGCGTTTCTTCGCTGCCATCATCGGAGGTCACGCCGGCGGGACGGATATCGATCGTGTCGCCATCGATATCGATCAAGCCGATGACATAGGTGTAAATCCCGTAATCCTCGTCGTGCTCGAAGGCATACGCACTCCACGACGTGCTGGCCATACTCGATACGCATTTGCGGCTTGAGCGAAGCGACCGACACGGCACCGTTGGAAATTGCAGAATAAACGCTGAAGACCAGCCCGACCTTGCCGCCCAACTTCTTGGAAATGTCCGGGTTGACTTCAACCTTCTCGGTGCCGGGAGCGGACACACTCGCGCTCACCACATCTCCGGTATGAAACACATACGGCGCCGACAACAGGGATCCGGCCTTATCGGGTGCCTGGATGATGCCCATGCGGCCATCCGGATACAGGATGCCAACCCGCAGATCCAGATCATCGTTATCCAGGCCGTCGCCATTATCGATCCAGGTGGCCTTTACCACGATTTTCTCTGGACGGCTTGGCCCCTTTGCAAGCGAAATGCGATGGGATTGGTCGCTCTTGCTCAACGTCACCTTGGCAACTGACACCGGAGCGGGGGCGGGGGCGGCAGTTGCAGGTTCATCGCTGACGCTGACGCCATAGTGATCGCATAGCCCCTTCAGACCTGAGGCAAAGCCCTGCCACACCGAGCGCACTTTGGCTTGGCCATTGCGCAGGTACATCTCCAGGACGATGATGCCTTTCTCGGCTGCGAATGTGGCCGGCATTAACTCGAAGACGTTGCCGTTGACCGTAACCTTCGCGACAAGCTGCTCTACCGATGCAAAGCCTGCGCTGCTGCCATCCTCGCTGAGTGTCACTGCAATGCGTGCGATTCCCGGCGGCAGCAGCGCAAGATCAAACAAAAGCCGATGCTGGATGGACGCACCGGATTGCACCGGCAATTGATAGGTTGCGGCTCCGGAAGGATGCCGGTCGGCGTTGAAAAAGACCATGTCGCTGTCTTTGGAAATCTTGCCGCTCTCATCGACAAGAAACGCCGTGAGATTGATGTCGAGGTTGGCAGCACTTTGGTGGGAAATGACAATTTCGCCTGCCGCGGCAGGTAGCTGGGTATTTTCACCGGCACGTAAAACCTGAGTCATGCTATTCCTTGAGCATAGGGACGACCGGAGCAAGGGCAATGCCGGACCGGACTGCAATCCAGGCACGCATGCACTCACCGGGTCTTTCGCATGATAGCCAATCCGGCATGGCCCGAAACGGTCCTGGCCGGGGCAAGGCAGCCATTGCCGGAGCATCCCATGCCGTCCCGTGGCGGTCCTGCTTCGTCAGGTCGACAGGCAACGGCACACGAGGTCTGGTGTGATGCCTGTCGGCGGCAACGCGTACCGCATCCACTCGTGCGGGCGCGAATACGCGGCTGGTCCGCCTTGCAACGCAGTGCGACCGATGGCCAAGGTTGTGGAATACCCCAGCGAGATGGGCGATACATCCACGTTCCAACCACCCGGCATGCGATTGCCTGCCGCATCGGCGGCCTGGTGCGGCCGATCGACCCGTCAGGTGCATGCAGGCCAGAGCGTTTCGCTTCGTGACTCGCCCACCAGAACTGGCGGCATGCACAGGGCGAGCGCAAGTGACAAGCCGCTGTCGCCTCCCGGCGGTTCTACTTCTCCCGCCGCCAGTTCACCGACCCCTTGGTCTCCACCGTGCTGGATTCGGCCTCGATGTCGAAGCCGCGGCTGAGCAGGTATTTCAGCGTCAGGACCGAACCGCTGCCGATCATCGAGACGCCGTAGCCGACGTAGAGTTTGGGCGAGAGGTATTTGCCGAAGCCCACCACCGAGCCCAGCGTGCTGGATTGGCTGACGCCGGCGTCGTCCAGGCCGAGCTTGGCGCCGATCTGCGAGGCGATCAGGCTGCTGCCGGCCGACAGCGCGGCCGAGGCGGCGCTGACCTGCTGGGTTTCGTCGCTGCTGGCGGTGGACAGGCCGCGACCGAGCACCAGGTAGGACAGCGCTTCGGATTGCGACATCGCCGGTTCCGACCACACATCGGCACGCGGCGATTCGGCGCGGCCGCTGACGTCGATGCCGGCGGTGACGTCGCCGATCTTGCGTTCGGCGCGCAGGCTCACGCGCGGGTCGGAGACGATGTTGTTGTTCCAGGTCAGCTGGCCGCGGCTGATGGTCAGGTCCTGACCATAGGCCTTGTAGCGGCCGCGCACATCCAGCCCGCCGTTGGCAGTCATTTCGCGGCCCGGGCGCGCGCGGATCTGCATCTGCCCGCTCAGCCCGCCCTTCAGGCCGAAGCCGCTCATGTTGACCTTGTCGCCGAGCACGATGGCCAGGTCCATATCCAGCGGCGAGGCCGGAGTTTCTTCCGGGTCCACCGGGTCCAGCACCACCACGTCTTCGGACACCGAGGTGCCGCGATCCAGGCGTTCCAGATCGATGTCGGCTTCGGGCACGGTGACCTTGCCGCGCAGCTGCATGGTGTTGTCGGTGATGCCGAACTGCATGTCCGGGTTGGCGATGATGCGCAGCTCGCTGGTGTTGTAGGCCAGCACGTTGTCGCCGCGGATATTGAGCAGCAGCGGCGTGCTGGTGCCGAACCACGACAGCCCGCCGTCGATGGTGAGCGTGCCGGGGCCGGACTTGGCCGAGGCGGTGATCTTGGCCGAGCCATCCGGCAACGCGTCGAAGCGGCCCTTGCCCTCGCTCAGGGTCAGGCCCATCGATGGGTATTCGGCGGTGAAATCGCTCAACGTGGCATCGCCGCCGAGCAGCGGCTTGTCGCGGGTGCCGCGCAGGCTCACGTGGCCTTCGACCAGACCCTTGGGCCGCACCACATCGGCCACCACCAGCTCCAGCCAGTACAGCCGCGACATGTTGAGATACAGCTCGCCGTTGAGCGGCGCGTACGCGTCCCAGCCGGTGGTGAACTTGGCATCGACAAAGCCTGCGCCCTGGAAGCCGATACCCAGCTTGGCCTGGATCTGCTGCTGGGTGAAGTCGGCCTGCATGCTGAACTGGTCGTAGCGCAGCAGTTCGCCGCGATTGGGATTGCCGGCCACCGCCGCATAGCGGGTTTCGCCCAGGCGGATGCCACCTTCGGGCGAGGCGATGCGCAGGCTGCCTTCCCAGGCATTGCCGCGCGGCTTGAAGCTGCCATCCAGCGACAGCTCGCCGCGCAGATAGATCTGCCGGCCTTCCTGCTTGGGCAGCCACGGCTGCACCAGCGACAGCGGCAGCGCGTCGCCATGCACCACCATCCCCTCGCGCGGCCAGTTGGCGCTGGCGCACAGCGCGCCACCGGTGGCCGCACCCAGGCAGGTATCGGACAGTGTGAAGGCCGCGCCGTCGGTGCTGAACTGCGCCGGCTGACGCAATGCCCAGGCATCGCCCTTGGCCGGTGCGATCCGCAGCGTGGCGACCTGGCCCTGCCAACGCTCACCGTTGCGTTTGACGTCGCCCTGCAGCGCGACGCTGGCCATGCTGTTGGCGATGTCGGCATCCAGACGCAGCGCTTCCACCGCGCCGCGTGCCTGCACGCGCACGCTGTCCAGCACCACGCCGGCCTCGATTGCGCTGCCCTGCAAGGCCAGCTGCCCGTCGCTGCCGCGCCACGGCAGCCGGCCGCGCAGGCTGAGACTCTGCGCGCTGTAGGTGTTCCAGCGCAGGCCATTGCCGGCGATGTCGGCGGTGATGTCCGGTGCATCGCGCTTGCCGCTGACCTGCAGCTGCCCGCGTACCACGCCGGTGGCGCCGGGCAGCACGTCGTCCAGTTGCAGCGGCTGCAATTGCGCGGCGATCTCCAGCTGGTCGCCGACCTTGCCCTTGGCGGTGACGCGGCTATTACCCAGCGCCAGTTGCAGCTCGCCCTCGCCCTGTTCGCCACGCAAGGCGAACTTGCCGTTGGCCGACAGCGCGCGCTGGCGCAGCTGGCCGCTCAGGCCGGGGATGTCGGCAGTGGCCTCGAAACCCGGCGACATGCCACCCGCCGGCGCCGGCAACTGCCGGCCCTTGGAGGCGATCTTGCCGGAGAGGTTGCCGTTCCAGCCCGGCGCGAAATAGCCCGGATCGAACTTGGCCAATTGCGCAGTGACATCCCATTGCAGCTCCGGCGCCCAGGCCACTTCGCCGGTGACATCCAGCGAGCCGCCCGGGGTGGTGGCCTGCACCTGCTTGAGCTGCGCGCGTTGCTCGTTGCCACGGCTGTCGAACACCAGCGCGGCCTGCTGGCCGTCGCGCTCCACGGTGGCGCGGCCGATCGCCGCCCAGGCCTTCAGCGTGCCGGCAACGCCCAGGCGCGCGTCGATCAATTCCACCGGCACCACCGGCGCATCGGGGGTGGCCGGGTCGGCCGCAGGAGTGAAGCGTAGGCCCTTGGCATTGACCGCAAAGCGGAAGCTCGGATTCTGCGTGTCGCGGAAATCGGCGGTACCGCGCAGCTGGGTGCGCCCTTCGAAGGTGTCGATCACCAACGGTTCGACCGTCAACACCTGCTCCTGCAGGCTGATGTGCGACGGCTGCAAGGTGGCGCTCAGCTCGCCCTGTTTGACGCTGCCCTGCAGGTCGGCATTGCCGCCCTTGCCGGAGGCTGTCAGGTTCAAGGCGATCGGCGTGGCCGGTGCGGCGGCCGCACCATCGGCGGCCGGCATCAGCAGCGAGGTATCCAGTGCCTCGGTGACGGCCTTGAGCGCCCAGGTCGGGTCGTCGCGGCCGGTGAACACCAGGCTGGCCTGCAGCGGGGCCGGCGCACGGCCGGCGATGGCCACTTCCATCTTGTCCAGGTCACCACGCGCCACCAGGCCCAGGCTGGCCGGCGTGCGACCACGCGCGGCCGGCAGCACCGCGGTGGCGGTGAGATCGGCGTGGTAATCGTCGTTGGGGATGTAATCGCCATGCAGGCGGAAATCGCCCATGTCGGTATCGATCACCAAGCCGCGCGTGCGCAGTTCGCCGGTCGCCACTTCCAGCCCGCCCTGCATCTTGTGCAGCACGATCATCGGCTGCTGCAGCTGGGTGATGCGCAGGTTCTGCACATCGATCTTGTCGGCCTGGATCGCCAGCGGCACCTCGATCTGCGGCAGCGATTCGGGCCAGCTGGGAAGTTTGAATGGCTCCTCGCTCTTGCCCAGGTTCAAGGTGGCGTTGCTGACCTGCACCGCGTCCAGCTGCAGCTTGCGCCCCAGTAGCGGGCGCAGATCCGGCTCCAGATACACGCGCTCGGCGGTGAAGTGGATGTCCTGGTATTTGAAGTCGACATTGCGCAGGGTCAGCGGGCCGGCGACCGGGCCTTCCACGCTGCCGTAGGTGAAACTGGCACCCACCGGCAGGCGCGCCACCACCTGCGCCAGCAACACGTCGCGCCCGGCCACGGTCTGCAGCAACCAATAGATCGCGATCAAGGCCAGCAACACCAGCCCGAGCACGGTCAGCCCCGAGCCCACCCAGAACCGGCGCCGGCGATAGAAACGCGCGCGGCGCGGTGCGGCAGGTGGCGTGGGTGTGCTCACAGGTTGGCCCCGATATCGATATAGAGCTGGAACTGCGAGTCGGGGTCGTTCAAGCCGTGTGCAATGTCCACGCGCACCGGCCCCACCGGCGAGCGCCAACGCAAACCGAAGCCGATACCGGTATGCCAGTCGGGCGTGTCGTCGAAGGCGCTGCCGCCATCGACGAATACCGCGCCGCCCCAGGGGCCGCCCTTGAGGTAGTGCTCGTATTCGGCGCTGGCGGTGACCACGTTCTTGGCACCCAGCGCAAATTCGTCCGGCTTGGGCGTGCGCGGGCCCACTTCGCGGAAGGCGTAGCCGCGGATGCTGTTGGCGCCGCCGGCAAAGAAGCGCAGGCTGGGCGGCATCGCCACCAGGTCGCTGGTCCAGGTGGTGCCGCCTTCGCCGCGCAGGATCACCCGGCCGTTGTCGCCGGCGCCCAGGAACCAGCGCAGCTGGCCATAGAGCTGGCCGAAATTGGTATCCGAGCCGGCGCCTTCGGCACCGCCGCGGATGAACGCCTGCCCGGACACGCCACTGCGCGGAAACAGCCGGTCGTCGACGTTGACGTAGTTGGCCTGCAGCTGCGGGTAGACCAGGGTGGAGGTCTCGTACACCGCGCCTTCGAAGTCGTCGCCGCTGCTGAAGCGCCAGCGCTCACGCAAGGCGTTGATCGAGGCGATGGCGCTCCAGCGCTCGTTGATCTGGCCGCTGCGGCTGCCGGTGAGTTTGACGTTGCGCAGGTCGATATACTCGGTTTGCTCGTCGTACAACCGCGCCGAGGCGGTATACCAGCCGTCGAGCCAGCGGAACGCCGGCACCCGGTAGCTGGTGGTCAGGCTCTTGCGGTTCTGTGCGTAGTCCAGCTGCGTGTCCATCTTGTGGCCGCGCGAATTCACATAGCGCCGCTCCACACCGCCGCGCACACCGGCCCCGCTCTCGCTGCCGTAGCTCAGGCCCGAGGTATAGACGGTGCGCTTGGCGCGGGTGAGCTTGACGTCCACCGGTACGCGGCCATCGGCATCGGCTTCTTCGGGCTTGGGCTGGATGTCGATGGTGCTGAAGTAATCCAGCTTGGTCAGCGACTCGCGTAGCCGATCCAGCTTGCCTTCGTGGTAGTAGCTGCCTTCGTCCCAGTACACCAATGGGTCGAACAGGCCATCGCGAAAGTAGTCGTAGTCGAAGCGTACCTTGCCCATGTCGTAGCGGCGGCCGCTATCCCAGTTCAGGTCGATGTCGGCAGCGTGCTCGGCACGCGTCACCGCCACCCGGCGCTGGGTGAAGTCGGCATCGAAGTATCCGCGCTCGGCCAGGCGCCGTGTGATGCGCACCTTGCTGGCTTCGTATTGCGGGTGGCTGAAGACCTGGCCTTCGCGCGGCTCGAACTGCTTGAGGTCCTGCCCCAGATAACGGTCCTGCTCGGCCCAGCCGGTGATGGAGATATGCGAGGTGCGTACCCGGACCGGCTCGCCACGGTTCACGGTGATCACCACCGTCACCCTGTCGCCGTTGCGCGGCGCGGCAAGTTCGATGGTCGGCGAGTAGTAACCGAACGGTTCCAGCGCCTCGCGCGTCTGCCGTTCCGCCTGCGCCAGCAGGTACTCCAGTCGCGACTCGCCCTGCTCCTTGCCGACGGCCTCATACAGAGACAACGAGACCTCGATGTTCTCGATCATCTCGGCATCATCGCCGTCGTCCAGCCCCTTGATCTCGATCTTGTCGATGGTCGCCCGGGCAACCGCTTGCAACGGAACGAACAGGGTGCACAGCAGGGAGAGAGCAAACGCGGCTTTAAGCATCGGCAAAGGATACCCAGCCTGGGCGTGAAGGGACAAAAAATCTGAGGAAACACGCCTATACGGCACCGGACGGAACTCGTACAGTCGGCACGTTGTTAACGTTTCGTTGACACCCATTGCGTGCGGACCCCCGATTGCCGCACGCCCGTTCAGACCTTTGGAGAGAGAGGTGCGTTTCATGAAGCGTCATTTATTGGTGACCGCCGTGTGTTCCGCCCTGACCATGCCATCGCTTGCGATGGCACAGCAGCAGGGCGAAGTGACTCAACTGGACAAGGTGACGGTGACAGGGTCGTTGATCCCCCGTTCCCAGGTAGAAACCGCAACCCCGGTGTTTTCGATCACCGCCCAGGACATCCAGCGTCGCGGCTTCAAGGACGTCTACGACGTGCTGCGCTCGCAACCGATGGCCACCGGCGCGGTCCAGGACGGCCAGTTCAATGGCGGCTTCACCGCCGGCGCCAAATCGCTGAGCCTGCTCGGCCTGGATCCCGGTTTCACCCTGGTCCTGATCGATGGCCGGCCGATGGCCGACTACCCGTTGCTCTACAACGGCCAGAGCAACTTCGTCGATCTGGCCAGCGTTCCGGTGGGCATGGTCGAGCGCATCGACGTGGCGCCCGGTAACCAGTCCTCGATCTACGGCTCCAGCGCCATTGCCGGTGTGGTCAACATCATCCTGAAAAAGCGCATGGACGGCGTGCAGATGAATTACCGCATGGGCACCTATGACGGCGGTGGCGGCAACAACCAGCGCTTTCAGCTCACCGGCGGCAACGAGATCGGCGGCGCCAACATCGTCTGGGGCCTGCAGCTCAACAACCAGGATCCGATCTACGGCTATCAGCGCCGCGATTTCGATTCCACCGACGACAATCCGGACCCGACCCTGCGCTATGGTTCACGCATTGCGCTGCACAGCCTCCCCGGCCCCCCGGCCAGCTATGTCGATCCAGGCGCAGACAACTGCGCCGCGTTGGGCGCATTGTTCAATGGGTCTGTGCAGTACGACAACCGCGCCAACCGCGGCAACTTCTGCAGCAGCCGCACCGAGCCGGGCTATGCCAGCATCCTCAACAAGGAACGCAGCGCCAGCGGTTATGCCAACCTGAGCTATGCGTTCAACGATAACGTCGAGCTGTACTCGACCCTGCTGCTCAACCGGACCAAGGTCGAGGTCAATGGCGGATCCCGCTTCTGGCAGAGTTCTGTCGACACCGGCGGCTTGTTCTACAACGGCGACAGCCAGCAGCTCGAAGGCTATCAACGCGTGTTTGCACCGGAAGAAACCGGCAGCAACGATTTCAACAACAACCGCCAGACCGCCGACTCCTACAACATCGCGCTCGGTCTGAAAGGCGGCCTGGGTGCCAGCAACTGGACCTACGATGCGTACTACGCACGCTCGGAATACCGCATCGACAGTCGTCAGCAGTGGCCGCTGGCCGACCGCATCGAAGATTTCTTCCGCGAACAGTTCCTTGGTGCGCCGCAAGGCGAGTACTACGGCTACCCGATCTATTCGCCCAACGACGCCAACTTCTACCGCGCCTTGACGCCGGCGCAGTACCGCAGCTTCAACGACGAAATCCGCACCAAGTCCAGGACCTGGACCCAGAACGTCAACCTGCAGCTGACCAACACCGAGTTGTTCAACCTGCCGGCCGGTGCGGTCGGTGTCGCCGGTGTGTTGCAGGCTGGGAATCAGTACTGGACCAACCCGACCGACCCGCGCGTGATTGCTGGCGACTTCTACCAGCTGACCGGCACCCAGGGCAGCGGCAAGCGCGAGAACTGGGCGGCGGCGTTCGAAATGCGCGTGCCGATCCTGAGCACCTTGACCGCCAACCTGTCCGGCCGTTACGACGACTACAAGAACCAGGGCGGCGGTGGCGACTCCAAGTTCACCTACAAGGCCGCGCTGGAATTCCGCCCGATCGATTCGCTGCTGTTTCGCGGCAACTACGCCACTGCCTTCAAGGCGCCGGACATGGCGTTCTCCTTCGCTGGCGACAGCGGCTTCTTCCAGGGCGTCAACGACTACTACCGCTGCGCGGTCGAGGAACCCGGCGTGCCGATCTCCGACTGCACCTATGCCGGCACCAGCATCCAGGGCCGTCGGTCCGGCAATGCGGATCTGAAATCGATCACCGCCAAATCCTGGGGCGCCGGCGTGGTGTGGTCGCCAAGCGCACGCTTCAGCGTCAATGCCGATTACTACAACATCAAGATCGATGACAAGGTCAGCGACCTGAGCACCGATGCGTTGCTGCAGAACGAATCGGCCTGCCGGCTCGGCGCCCTCGACATCAACTCGCCCACCTGCGTCGACGCGCTGTCGCGCATCGATCGCACCGCCGCCGATGCGCTGGTACCCAATCGCCTGAGCAACATCCGCATCAACCCGGTCAATATTTCCAACGAGGAAATCTCCGGCGTGCTGACCAAGGCGACCTACAACCTGGCCACCGAATCCTGGGGCCTGTTTGTGTTCGACGCGCAGTACAACCTTACGCTCAAGCACGAAAGTCAGCAGTTCCCGCAAGACCCGGTGCGCGACCTGCTGAGCGAGCCGTTCTTCTCTTCCGAGTTCCGCAGCATCACCAATGCCTCGATCACCTGGCAGAAGGATGCGTGGACCACCACCTTGTTCGGCCAGCGTTACGGCCGCACGCCCAACTTCACCGCGGGCCAGAGCACCGATGGCTATGCAGTGGAAGGGGCGCGCAAGGTCGGCGCCTGGACCACCTTCAATGCGACGCTGGACTACGCGATCAACGACGACATCTCGCTCACGGCCACGGTCAACAACCTGACCAATGAGCGTCCGCCGCGCGACCGTACCTACACCGACTACCCGTACTACAACATCTTCAACTACACCGGCTACGGCCGTTCCTACATGCTGGAATTGAACTGGCGCTTTGGCGCGCAGTGAGTCATCGGTTGTGACCAACGACCGGCAGTCATCATGACTGCCGGTCTTTTTTGATGCACCCACGCCGACCCGGATGCGCCTGGATTGGACTTGGAGCAGCGATCGACGGCGCTTGAATGCACGCCGGTGGGCCAAGGCGCGCAGATTGGCCAGACCCACCAATGACGTGTTCACCGCGCCGGATCCGGTCTCTGTCGCAACGCGCAGCCGATGTGCACCCCAGCCAACGATGCCGGCCTGCGCAAGAACGGCTACTACCCGCCATCGGCTGGGCATTGCACGACACGCCGCGCATCGGTCTACGTGTTCTCACGCCGCATCCATCCGGCCACAGGGTCCGGCAAGCAGCGAGGGCATCGGCACCTGCCAACCCGGCAGTACGCTGATCAGGATCAAACAGCAGGCCGCACCCACCTGGCCGCGAGCGCAAGCGCTCTGTCGGCTGGGCTTAGCGCGTATTGCCCGTTTCGATCATGCCCGCCTGCAACAAGGCCTGCTTCAGCGGCTCCAGTTGCGTTGCGTAGCGGCGCCACGCTTCCACATTGCGTGCATGCACACCCTCGCGTACCTGCACGCTGCTCAGCGTGGCCGACGCGGCCGTATTGCGGGTGATATCGATCTGTCCCGGCTCTATCGCCAACCCGCAGCGCGTCATCAACTGCTCCAGCAGCGCCGACGGATCGCGCACCATCTGCGCATAGTCCACATCGATCACCCGGCCCGGTAGCGCAGCGCGCCACTGCGCCATCAAGCCGTGATACGCCTGGTAATGACGCGCCAGTGTCTGCAGGTCGTAGCTGTAGGCATAGGAATCGCCGAACAGCGCGCGATAGTTGGAAAAGCACACCGCCATCGGCTCGCGCACCAGATGCACGATCACAGCGCCCGGCAAGGCACGTGCGATCGGCCCGATCGCCACCGCATTGGCAGGCAACTTGTCGATGTACCAGCGCGCCGACCCCGCACGCCACTGCGTCTGCTCCAGATAGCGCTGCCCGATCTGTGCGTAGTCCAGCGTGGGCAGCGCCTGCAACAGGCCTGCATCCAGCAGGCTGCGCCCGGCCTGGTCTGCGCCCCAGCGCAATTGATGGCCGAAGTCGGTCAGCTCGCCCGCAGAGACAACCTGCGAATGATTGCCCAGCATGCGCTCCAGCACCGTGGTCCCCGAGCGCGGCAGGCCGAGCACGAAGATGGGTTGCGGGCCGTGTGCAGCATCGGCCGCCTGGGCCGCAAACACGCCCTGATCGGCCAAGCCGCCCAATTGCGCGTACAGCGCTGCCTCGGCCTCGGCATCGTGGCGCAAGCGTGCGTGCATGACCGCATTGCCCTGTTGCAACGCATCCCAGGCGGCATCGGTCTCGCCCAGATCTTCCAGCTCCTTGTACAGCGCGAACGCCAGCCCGGCCCGGTCTTCGCTCCCGGGCGCAGCGCGCTGCAACTGCTGGCGCAGTGCAGCGACATGGTTATCGCTCGCGCTCTGGCGGCGCAAGCGTGCACGCGTCAGCGCCGCACGGCCGTAGCCAGGCTGCTGCGTCAAGGTCTGTTCCAGCGCCTGCGCTGCCGCATCCAGCTGCCCGTTGAACTGCAATTGCACGGCAAGGAAAAAGCGGAAATCCGCGCCATCGAATCCGCACGCCTGCGCGCGCTGCATCATCGCCAACGCCTCGGGATGTTCGCCCAGCGATTGATGCACATGCGCCAGCAAGGCCAGCGTCGCGCCATCGCCACACTGCAGCACCGATGGATGCCGCAGCAGCGCATGCAACGGTCGATGTTCGCCAACGCGCAGCAGCGCTTGCGCCACACGGCAACGCAGCGTCACATCGTCGCCCAGATCGCGCGCGGCCAAGCGCAGCTGCGTGACTGCCTCGCGCATTTTGCCGCTCGCCAGCACGGTGCCGGCCAACAGCACCCGGGCCGACACATGCGTCGGCTCCACCGCCAACACCGCCTGCAACGCCGACGCCGCTGCGGCCATGTCGCGGCGGGCCAGCGCGTCCTGGGCACGTTGCCACTGCGTCGCGCCGGCAGCGGTGGACATCAGCTGGACAGATGCTCGATGGCGGCAACGCTACCGAGGCGGTCGCCGAGCTTTTTCAGCAGCGCCAGGCGGTTGGCACGCAGCTGCGGGTCTTCGGCATTGACCATCACGCCATCGAAGAACGCGTCCACCTGGGGGCGCAGGCGGGCCAGGCGCGCGAGCACGGCAACGTAGTCGTGGCGGTGCAACGCATCGCCGGTGTCGCCGATGGCCGCTTCCACCGCTTCGGCCAGCGCTTCTTCGGCCGGTTCGCGCAACAGCATGGTGTCGATGTCGCCGGGGATCTCGCCGTCGACCTTGCGCAGGATGTTGCGGATGCGCTTGTTGGCCGCGGCCAGGGCTTCGGCCTCGGGCAGCGTGGCGAAGATGCCGATGGCATCGATGCGGCGGTCGAAGTCGTAGAGGGAGCCGTGGGTCGCGCCCAGGTGCGCTCCTACGCCACGCGGTGCAGGAGCGCCCTCGGGCGCGACCGAGAACAATGCAGCGACTGCATTGAAGTGCGTGGCAGGGACGCCTTTGTCTGCGTAGTAGCCTTTTAAGCGGTCGAGGATGAAGTCAACTAGTTCGTCGGCGAGGCCATTAGGGACTCCAATCTCGTCGAACTCGATGCCAGATATTTTTACTCCGTCCTTCTTTGCTTTTTCTGAAGCCTGTGCACGTGCATCGAACTTCAAGAAGTTTTTCATCATTGCAATCTGGGTAACCGCTTCCTCGACAAGCGCGCGGATATTCAGATCAAACCCACTCTCAATCACCGTCCGCGCCAAGCCCAGCGCATTACGCCGCAGCGCAAACGGGTCCTTGTTGCCGGTTGGCTTCAAGCCGGCTGCAAAGCCACCAGCCAAGGTATCCAGACGCTCGGCAATCGCCAGCACCTTGCCCAGCGGCGACAGCGCGATGTCGTCGCCGGCAAAACGCGGCTGGTAGGCCTCGTCGATGGCCAGCGAAATCTCGCTCGGCTCGCCTGCGGCCTTGGCGTAATGACGCCCGGCAATGCCCTGCAGTTCCGGGAATTCGTTGACCATGCGCGACTGCAGGTCGTTCTTGGCCAGCTGCGCAGCGCGACGCGCCTGCACCGGATCGGCGCCGACTTGCGGCGCAATCACTTCGGCCAGTGCCGCCACACGCGCCACCTTGTCGGCCACCGTGCCCAGCTTGGCCTGATACGTCACGCTGGCAAGGCCCGCACCCATCGCTTCCAGCCCCTGCTTGAGGTCTTCGTCGAAGAAGAACTTGGCATCGGCAAACCGCGGACGGATGACCCGCTCGTAGCCCTTGGCCACTTCGGCCACGTCCTTGGAGACGATGTTGGCGATACCGATGAACTGCTCGGTCAACTTGCCGCCGTCGTCCAGCACCGGGAAGAATTTCTGGTTGATTTCCATGGTTTCGATCAACGCTTCCTGCGGCACCGCCAGGAACGCGCGCTCGAAACTGCACAGCACCGCCGACGGCCATTCGACCAGGTTGACCACCTGTTCCAGATTGTCGTCGCTGATGCGCGCGCTGCCGCCAGCCTGTTTGGCAGCCGCTTCCACTTCTTCAACGATGCGGGTACGGCGCGCATCGGCATCCACCAGCACATGCGCAGCACGCAGCGCATCCACGTAGTCGCCGGGCGCCGCCAGCGACACCGGACCCTCATGCATGAAGCGATGCCCGCGCGTCACGCGGTCGCCACGCACGCCCAGCAATTCGGCCGGAATCACCTCATTGCCGAACAGCAGCACCAGCCATTGCACCGGCCGTGCGAAGGCATATTCGTGGGCGCCCCAGCGCATCGGCTTGGGGATCGGCATGGCGGCGATGGCCTCGCGCAGAATCTCCGGCAATAGCGCGGCGGTTTGCGCGCCCGGCGTCACTGCGCGATGCACGAAACGCTCGCCCTTGGCGTCGCTGGTGCGCTCCAGCGCGGTCCAGTCGATACCGGCCTTGGCCGCAAAACCGGACAGCGCCTTGGTCGGCTGGCCTTCGGTGTCGAGGGCGATGTTGAGGTACGGCCCCAGCACTTCGGAGCGCTGCTCCGGCTGCTCGGTGGCCACGCCCGGCAGCAGCACCGCAAGGCGCCGCGGCGTGGACAGCGGCTTGGCGTCGCCACGGGTGACGGCGATGCCGCGCTTTTCCAGCCCGCTCAACACGCCGTCGAAGAAGGCCTGCGCCAGGCCCGGCAGCGCCTTGACCGGCAGCTCTTCGGTGCCCAGTTCGATCAGCAGGGGGTGCATCTGAGTCATTGCGTCCGACCTTGGTTTTCGCTTCGTTCGTCACCGGACGAAGGTGGCTTGATGATGTCCTTCTCCCGCGTGCGGGAGAAGGTGGCGCGATGCGCCGGATGAGGGTTGTAAGACGACGGCGAAGGCGTGCTGCCCCCATCCGCCCTGCGGGCACCTTCCCCCGCCAGCGGGGGAAGGCAACAGCATCAGCGTTTGACCCCGGGAAACCCCAGCTTCTCCCGCTGCGCGTGATACGCCTGCGCTACGCCCTGGGCCAGCGCGCGCACGCGCAGGATGTAGCGCTGGCGCTCGGTCACGCTGATCGCGCGGCGCGCGTCCAGCAGGTTGAATGCATGGCTGGCCTTGGTGACCTGCTCGTACGCCGGCAGCGGCAGGCCGACCTCGACCAGGTGTTTGGCCTCGGCTTCGCAGGCATCGAAGCGATGGAACAGCTCGGCCACATTGGCATGCTCGAAGTTGTAGGCGCTCTGCTCCACCTCGTTCTGGTGATACACATCGCCGTAGCTCACCGGGGTGCCGTCCGGGCCGTAGGTCCACACCAGGTCGTAGACGTTGTCGCAGCTCTGCAGGTACATGCACAACCGCTCCAGTCCGTAGGTGATCTCACCGAGCACCGGCTTGCACTCCAGTCCGCCAGCCTGCTGGAAGTAGGTGAACTGGGTCACCTCCATGCCGTTGAGCCAGACTTCCCAGCCAAGGCCCCAGGCGCCGAGCGTGGGCGATTCCCAGTTGTCTTCGACAAAGCGCAGGTCGTGCACCAGCGGGTCGATACCCAGCGCCTTCAACGAGCCCAGGTACAGGTCCTGGATGTTGTCCGGGTTGGGCTTCATCGCCACCTGGTACTGGTAGTAGCGCTGCAGCCGGTTGGGGTTTTCGCCGTAGCGGCCGTCGGTGGGGCGGCGCGAGGGCTGCACGTAGGCGGCATTCCACGGCTCCGGGCCCAGCGCGCGCAGGAAGGTGGCCGGATGGAACGTGCCCGCACCCACTTCCAGGTCCAGCGGCTGGATCAGCACGCAGCCCTGATCGGCCCAGTACTGGTTGAGGGTCTGGATCAGGCCCTGGAACGTGATTGGAACGCGGCGGGAATCGGACATGCAGCAGGGGCCGTGCGAAAGGGGTGCGTTAGTATACCGGCCCACCCGCGGCGCTTTGCCGCGGGTGCATCGCGGCAGGGGAATCACCAGCATGGAACAGCGGCGCAACGCCGACCCGGACAGCGCAGCGGCCATCCTGCCGCGTGGCCGGTTGATGTTCGACCCGGTCGCGGCCGCCCTGCTGGCCGACGGCATGGTGGTACCGCACGAACACGAACGCGTGCAGTTCTCCGCTGCGGGCGTACGCAACGCCAGCGAAGTGCATCCGCTGGTGCTGCTGGCCAACCTCAAGCTGCATGCCGCGCAGGCGCCGGCCGGCGAGCTGGGCCTGGAACGGCTCACCGAATGGCTGGCCACCCGCACCGGCCTGCGTTATCTGCGCATCGACCCCACCCGCATCGACGTGGCCGCGGTCACCGGCGTGGTCTCGCATGCCTACGCACGCCGCCACCGCATCCTGCCGCTGGCGCTGGATGCCGAGCGCGTGCTGATCGCCACCAGCGAGCCGCTGGCGCTGGACTGGCTGGCCGACGTGCAGCACCTGAGCCGTCGCCGCATCGAACTGGCGCTGATCAACCCGCTGGACCTGCATCGCTACACGATGGAGTTCTTCGGCGTGACCCAGTCGGTGCGCGGTGCGCGTGGCGATGCGCGCGGCGCCGAGTCGAGCTCGGGCCTGCCCAGCTTCGAACAACTGGTGGAACTGGGCCGCGCCGGCGACGTCAATGCCGACGACCACCACATCGTGCATATCGTCGACTGGCTGCTGCAGTACGCCTACGAACAGCGGGCCAGCGACATCCATCTGGAGCCGCGTCGCGAGGCCGGGCGCATACGCTTTCGCATCGACGGGGTGCTGCACAAGGTGCTGGAAGTACCGCCGTCGGTGATGACCGCGGTGGTCAGCCGCATCAAGGTGCTCGGCCGCATGGACCTGGCCGAACGCCGCCGCCCGCAGGATGGCCGCATCAAGACCCGTTCGCCGGGTGGGCGCGAGGTGGAAATGCGCCTGTCCACCATGCCCACCGCGTTCGGCGAGAAATGCGTGATGCGCATCTTCGACCCGGATTCGGCGTTCAAGAGCATCGAACAACTCGGTTTCAGCCCCGAAGAAGCCACCGGCTGGAGCGCGCTGGTCGAGCGCCCGCACGGCATCGTGCTGGTCACCGGCCCCACCGGCTCGGGCAAGACCACCACGCTGTATTCCACGCTCAAGCGCTTGGCCACGCCGGACGTGAACGTGTGCAGCGTGGAAGACCCGATCGAGATGATCGCGCCGGAATTCAACCAGATGCAGGTGCAGCAGAACATCGACCTGGATTTCGCCAGCGGCGTGCGCACGCTGCTGCGCCAGGACCCGGACATCATCATGATCGGCGAAATCCGCGACCTGGAGACCGCGCAGATGGCGGTACAGGCCTCGCTCACCGGACATCTGGTGCTGTCGACGCTGCACACCAACGACGCCGCTTCGGCGATCACCCGCCTGCTCGACCTGGGCGTGCCGCATTACCTGGTGGCGTCCACGCTCAACGGCGTGCTGGCGCAGCGGCTGGTGCGCACCCTGTGCGTGCACTGCAAGCGCCCGCACACGCTCAGCGACGACGACTGGGCGGCGATCCGCGAACCCGGCGAAGCGCTGCCGGAGGTGCTGAACGTACACGCCCCGGTCGGCTGCCTGGAATGCCGCCGCACCGGCTATCTGGGCCGGGTGGGCCTGTACGAACTGCTGCCGGTCACCCCGCGGCTGCGTACCCTGATCCGCCCCGACACCGAACTGGCCAGCTTTAGCCACGCCGCCCGTGGCGAAGGCCTGCGCACGCTGCGCCGCACTGGTCTGGAGAAGGTCGCCGCCGGACTGACCACCATCGAAGAAGTGCTGTCGGTGCTGCCGCCGCGGGAATAGCCGGGCCGGCTCGGCGGGCCGCTTGCGAGCTGGTACGCCTTCCAGGCGAGCCGGGTGGCCATCTTGGTGACGCTGGGCGTGCCGGTGCGCATGAGGTCCCGGCGACCGGCCCACCCGAGTGCTGGCGGAAGGCCCGGCGTCGGTGAGCCCCGCCGCCTTCGGCGGTGCCGCAGCCACCACAGTCGCTGGCGCCGGTTTGCCCGTGCCTGGGCCGGCACTCCCGCCACGGCAATCGCCGACTCGCTCAAGCCGCCCAAGCACACCGACACGCAACGCAACGTCCGCAGCCACGCGGCCATCGGGCCGTGCCATTGACCGCGCCCTGCTTTGTCCAAGCAGACAAAAGCACGCCCCGCCGCAAAAACCCGTCGCACCACCGTCCAGTCGGGCAGGCAGCTGCCGATATCCAGGGCATGCCACCGCCGTGGCCCATTGCATCGACCCCGCTTGGAGGGAATCAGGACATGTCATTCGGCAATGACCCGCAGCGACCACAGCGGTACGCCACTTGAAAAAACCGCGCCGCTGCCGCCTACAATCGGGGGCATCTGTCGTGTCCGGGTGTTCGCGCATGTCCGTTTTGCCGTTCCTGATCATCGAAACCGGGCAACCCGTGCCGGAGATGAAGCGTTACGGCCGTTTTCCGCACTGGATCCGCGTGGCCGCCGGGCTGGCCGAGCATGAAACGGTGGCCATCGACGTCGCCAACGGCGATGCGCTGCCCGACCCGGCGGCCTTTGCCGGCATCATCGTCAGCGGCTCGGCCGCCTTCGTCACCGACCGCGCCGACTGGAGCGAACGCAGCGCCGAGTGGCTGCGCACTGCCGCCCACCAGGGCATGCCGTTGCTGGGCATCTGCTACGGCCATCAGCTGCTGGCCCACGCGCTGGGTGGCGAGGTCGACTACAACCCGGCCGGGCGCGAGTCGGGCACCATCGCGCTGGAACTGCACCCGCCGGCCGGGCAGGACCCATTGTTCGCCGGGCTTCCGGCGCAGTTCCCGGCCCATGCCACCCATCTGCAGACGGTGGTGCGCGCCCCGGACGGTGCCATCGTGCTGGCCCATTCGCGCCAGGACCGGTGCCACGCCTTTCGCTGGGGCCGGGCCACCTGGGGCATGCAATTCCACCCGGAGTTCGCTACCCACCACATGCGCGGCTACGTGCAGGCGCGCGCCGAGTGCATCGCCCGCCATGGCCGTTGCGCCCGCACCGTGGCCCGCGAGGTCACCGCCGCGCCGGTGGCCCGCAAGCTGCTGCGCCGGTTCGTGCATCACGCACGCGGCCTGCAAACAGTGAACGCTCGTCCCGCCGCGCACACGTAAAAGCAGCGATAATCGCGTCACGCCGGATGGTCCGGCGCGCGTATCGATCCGGAATGGGAATGAGCGAAATTCGTAAGGTGCCGGCATCTGCCGGCGCAGAATGGCTGTTGACCGGTTTCTCGCTGTTGAAGCGGGCGCCGCTGGCGCTTGGCTCGCTGGGGGTGATCTGGAGCGTGGCCGCCTCGCTGGTGGTGTCGCTGTCGGTGCTGGTGCCGCTGCTGGGCCCGGCCCTGCAGTTCCTGCTGGTGCTGGCCGGCCCTCTGTTCATGGGCGGGCTGCTGTGGGCGATCCGCGAAGTGGACGAAGGCCGCATCGCCAAACCGTCGCATCTGCTGCACGGCCTGCAGGACGGCCGCGCGCCGCACCTGCTGGTGTCGCTGCTGCCGCAGCTGATCGCCGGCCTGCTGCTGGGCGTGCTGCTGCTGGTGATGATCGGCGCCAGCGGGCTGCAGCAGTTGTCCGAGGTGATGCTCAAGATCAACCAGATCAGCCAGTCCGGCGCGCAGCCGGACCCGGTGCAGATCGAGCAGCTTGCGGCCAGCCTGCCGGCCGGACGCATCCTGTTGTGGCTGCTGCTGACTATCGCCACGTTTGCGGCGATGACGCTGGCGCTGTTCGTGATGCCGCCGCAGGTGATGTTCGACCGCAGCACCGGCGGCCACGCGCTGCGCGAGAGCCTGCGCGCCAGCCTGCACAACCTGCCGGCGATGCTGGTGTTCTTCGTGCTGGCCTTCATCGCCATCTTCGCGATCTATTTCGCGGTGATGATCGTGGCGCTGATCGTCGGCCTGGTGGCCGGCCAGACCGTGGCGATGTGGCTGGCCCAGCTGCTGCTGATGGCCGTGCTGATGCCGGTGTTCGCCGGCTCGGTCTACGCTGCGTGGAAGCAGATGTTCACCCACGAAGGCGCCGCCGCCCAGCCGATCAAGCCCGCACGGCCGGATGTGTTTGCGGCTTGATCTTGCGAGCCGTAGGAGCGCACCTGGGCGCGACGAAGCTTTCCTGGGACCGCCCGTCGCGCCCGGCTGCGCCCCTTGCATCTGGACATGGCCGCCCAACAGCGGCATGCCTTCCGACTGATCATCGGAGCAGATGCAAGAAGCCCATGCGCTCCTGGAGCCTGGAGCTTGTATCGTAGATCGGCTCTGCATCTACGGAATTCGATCTGTCTGCGTGGTGTCAGTCTGTCCGATTGAGCTCCACGCGAACGGCCGTGATGCAGTCGGGTATGTCGCCGAACGAGAATGGATGCGCTGCAAATACGTTCTCGTAAATGATCACCTCTGCACCGGAGCGGGTTTCGCGCAGGTGTCCCACGCCGCTGAAGGACGTATTGGCATTCTCTCTCAAGGTGGCATTACGGCCGTGGAAGAGGTCACTCGCAGCGTTACCGCAGGTATCGATGCGTACCGTCAGCTCGCCATACATCGCGCTGACGAAGTCGTGTTGTTCGGTGCCGAATAGCTGGAGTGGATCGACGGCGTTGTAAATCAGCAACACCGTCGGCATACCGACACTGGCAGCAGCGCGGAGTTGTCCCCGCGCTTCAACAATCTTCTGGCGCACATGCCAACCGATCGTCCTGGACCACACGTCATCCGGATCGATTCCGCGATCACTCTCGATCTGCTTGATCTCCACCGCCACCAACGTGCTGCCAAGCCACACGTGATAGTCGGGCGTACGGCTGGATGTCTCGACAATCCGTTGGCAGTTCAGCCGATGGTGCGCGCAGAATGTTTCGAACACCTGCTCTGACCTGGTTCTTTGCATTCCCAGATCAGCTCGCAGACCGAGCGCGAATCAGGCGCTCTTCGGCCCCACCGCCCGCGAGGCGATGATGCCCAGCTCGTAGAGCAGGCACATCGGGATGGCCAGCATCAGCTGCGAGACCACATCCGGCGGGGTGAGTACGGCGGCCAGCACGAAGATGCCGACGATGGCGTAGCCGCGGCCCTCGCTGAGTTGCTTGGGGCTGACCCAGCCCAGCAGGACCAGGATGACCAAGGCCACCGGCAGCTCGAAACTCGCGCCGAAGGCGAAGAAGATCGCCAGCACGAAATCCAGATAGGAATTGGCGTCCGGGGTGATGGCGATCACGTCCGGCTTGAACGTGGTCAGGAAGTGGAACACCGCCGGCAACACCAGGAAATAGGCGAACGCACAGCCGATGTAGAACAGCGCCACCGCCGAGGCCAGCAGCGGGAACGCGAGCTTCTTTTCGCGCTGGTACAGCCCCGGCGCCACGAACGCCCAGGCCTGGAACAGCAGCCACGGCACGCTGATGAACACCGCCACGAAGAAGGTGAGCTTGAGCGGCGCGAAGAACGCGCCGGCCGGATTCATCGCGATCATGGTCTGCCCCAGCGGCAGCTGCGAGATCAGCGGCGCGGCCAGCCAGGAATAGATCGCCCGCGAGAACGGCAGCAGGATCAGCAGCACCACGCCCAGGCCAATCAGCGCGCGCACCAGACGGGCACGCAGTTCCACCAGATGCTCGATCAGACTGCTTTCGGCCTGCGCATCGTCGAACAGGCTCACGGCTGCTTCTCCTGGAGGGGGCTCGGTGCAGCCGGCGCCGGCGCGGTGCGCGACTCGCTCGGCACGGCGCCTACCGGCGCCTGTGCGCTGGTGCTCTGCAATGCATGTGGTGCGGGCACCAGCGTGTCGTGCGGGGACGGTACCGGCGTCTGGTGCGGCGCCGGGGCGATCGGCTGCGCCTGCGCAATGACGGGTGCGGCAGCCGCGTGATCGGAAGCATCTGCTGCGTCGGCGGCCAACTCGCCACCCGCGCCTGCCGCCAGATCCGCATGCGCCAGCTCCAGCGGCGTGGCCGCCGGCGTGGCGCTGCTACGGATGTCGATATCGCGGCTGACATCGTCATGCAGCGTGCGCGCACCCTGCTCGACCTGCTGCTGCGTGTTGCGCAGCTGGTCTTCGGCTTCGCGCAGCGAGGCCTGCACGTCCTGCAGGCTGCGCTTGAGCTCTTCGGCTTCCAGCTCGCGTTCCAGCTCCTGCTTGACCGAATCCCACTGCGCACGCGCGCGGCGCACCCACAGCCCGGCAAAGCGGGCAGCCTTGGGCAGGCGCTCGGGACCGAGCACCACCAGGGCAACAATCGCGATCAGCGTCAGTTCGCCAACACCAATGTCAAACACCGACGCTGCTCCGGATCAGCGCGCGTCGCGGTCGCGGTCGCGTTCGGCCTGCGCCTCACGCGTCTGCTCGGCAGTGCGGGAGTCGTCGCCGAGCTTGCCGGCCGGCTTGTCGTCGTCGTGCATGCCTTTCTTGAATTCCTTGACCGCGCTGCCGAGATCCTTGGCACCGCTGGTGAGCCGCTTGGTACCGAACACCAGCAACACGATCACCAGCACGATCAGCCAGTGCCAAATGCTGAAACCGCCCATGATCTGCTCGCTTGCTGAGAAAGAAGGAAGACGCAGGATACCCCAGCGCACCGCGCAGGGGGATGACAGTCGGTCAGCGCGTTCCGTCCAGGGACTCGGTGCGGATCTCGCCCTCGGATACCGGCTGGAAGCCTTGCTGGGCCGGCGGCGTGGCGGCGGGCTGCATCGGCACCGTGCTGGCGGCGTTGGCCGGCGGCGGTGGTGCGGGCTGCGCCGGGGCCTGCGTGGTGGTCGCTGCGCGCGGCGGAGGCGGCACACTGTCGCTGTCGTCGCCATCGCTGTTGCGATTGGCACGTGCGGTGTAGGTGACCTCTTCCAGACGGTCGCGGAAGGCCACCACGTCGGTGGAGGGGCGCTCGTTGGTGCGGCCCTCGAAGATCATGCGCGGGGTGGCGCCGCCGCCGTAGGCGTTGAGGTCGGCGGCATCGTCGATCTGCAGCACCGCGCCATCCAGCGCCACACCGGCAAACAGCCCGCGGGCGCGCGACCACGACCAGATCTCGGCCTTGAGCTGGCCGTCGGTGGCGGCGGCGGCATTGCGGCCCACCGGGCCTGCGGCCACGCCGGCATCGGCGCCCAGGGTGAACTTGCCGTTGACGATGTTGTCCAGGCTGCGGTCGTTGCGGAACACCAGCACCACGTCGGAGGACTGCACACCGGCCTGGAAGCCGATGCTGCCGCCGGTGAGCTTGACGAACACCGGCTGCGACCAGCTGCCGTCGGCATTCTTCATCGACATCAGGCCATGACCGCGGCGACCACCGATCACCAGGCCGGCCTTGAGCGTGTCGGGGATGACCACGATGGCGCGTGCCTCGTCGAGCAGCTTGTCCGGGATGGACTGCTCGGGAATCTTCATGATCTCGTTGAGCACCCGCACCGCGTTACGCGCACGCTGGTCCTCTTCCGGGCCGGCAACGGCATGGCCGGCGGCAAGGGTCAGCGACAACAACAGGGCCAGGCGCGACAAACGAGGCATGACAAGCTCCAAGGGGCGATCCGTCAAAGATAGCAATGGCGCGACGGTAGTGGTGGCGCAATGAATCGGTGGTGAGCGCAATCGGCGCCCAAGATGGCGCCGATTGCACCGATCGGCGCGCTTTTGTCGGCAGGGTTGCCCGGCTCTGCCAGAATGGTGCGCATGAACACGACACCCGATTCCGCCCTGCTGGTCGTCAACCTTGGTACGCCCGAAGCGCCCACCGCGCCGGCCGTGCGCCGCTACCTGGCCGAGTTCCTCAGCGACCGCCGCGTGGTCGCGATTCCGCCGCTGTTCTGGAAACCGCTGCTGTACGGGGTGATCCTGCCGATCCGCGGGCCCAAGTCCGCCGAGAAATACGCCAAGGTCTGGCTGCCGGACGGCTCGCCGCTGGCGGTGTATACCCGGCGCCTGGCCGAGGGACTGAAGGACGTCATGCCCGACTGGCAGGTGGAATGGGCGATGCGCTACGGCGAGCCGGCGCTGCGCAACACGCTTGATGGCCTGCGCGCACGCGGTATCAAACGCATCGTGGTGCTGCCGCTGTATCCGCAGTATTCGACCACCACCACCGCCTCGATCCAGGACGTGGTGGATGCATGGCGGCCCAGCGCACCGGAGGTCGAGGTCAGCGTGATCCAGGACTATTGCGAGGACGCCGGCTGGGTGGCGGCGATTGCCGATTCCATCCGCGCGCACTGGCAGGTACACGGGCGCAGCGAGAAGCTGATGTTCTCCTTCCACGGCCTGCCGCAACGCGTGGCCAATGCGGGCGACCCGTACCCGCAGCAGTGCGAGCGCAGCGCGCAGGCGATCGTGTCCGCGCTGGGCCTGGGCGCGGACGAGTGGCAGATGGGCTACCAGTCGCGCTTCGGCTCCGAGCGCTGGCTGCAGCCATATGCAGAGCCCACGCTCTGGAAACTGGCCGAAGGCGGTGTGCGCAGCTTCGACCTGGTGTGCCCGGGCTTTGCCACCGATTGCCTGGAAACCCTGGAAGAAGTGGCGCTGGGCTTTGCCGAAACCCTGGCCGAACGCGGTGCCACGCTCAGCTACATCCCCTGCCTCAACGCCACCCCGGCACATGCGCAGGCATTGGCCGCACTGGTGCGTCGCGCGTGAGGCTGGAGCCGTTTGCGTGCGAACTGGCCATCGGCCAGGTGACCGGGTTGCGCAACACCGAGCGGGGACAGCGCCGGGTACTGGCATTGCATGGCTGGCTCGACAATGCGGCCAGCTTCGTGCCGTTGAGTGCGCACCTGCAGGCGCCGGACCTGGATCTGGTGCTGCTGGACCTGCCCGGCCACGGCCATAGCGCGTGGCTGCCGGTGGGCGCCGAATACACGCTCAGCAGCGCCATTCACAATCTGCTGCAGGTGGCCGATGCGCTGGGCTGGGAGCGGTTTACCCTGCTCGGCCATTCGCTGGGCGGCGGGGTGGCCAGCCTGATGGCCGCCGCTGCGCCGGAACGCATCGAGGCGCTGGTGGTCATCGAGGCCCTGGGCGCCCTGGCCGAGCCGGTGGAAAGCACTGCCGAACGGCTGCGCGATTCGGTGCGCTCAACCCGTAGCCTGTCGCAGCGGCCGTTGCGGGTGTTTGGTTCGATGGAAGCGCCAATCCGTGCTCGCATGATGGCCAATCAGCTCACCGAGCCGGCGGCACGGCTGTTGGTGGAGCGCGGCCTGCGCGTGGTCGAAGGCGGCTACAGCTGGTGCACCGATCCACGCCTGACCCTGCCCACTGCCATCCGCATGACCGAAGCGCAGATCGACGCAGTGCTGTCGTCCATCGGGTGCCCGACGCAGGCGATTTTCGCCACGCCGGCACAGCCGTATTTTTCCGATGCGCTGCGCGATCACCGGGTGGCGATGGTGCCGGACGCGCGCCTGGAACTGTTGCCGGGCACGCACCATGTGCATATGGAAACACCGCAGCCGGTGGCGGCGGTGATCAATGCGTTTCTGGCGTCATTGCCATTGCCATCGCCACGCACATGCAGCGAGAGATGACGTGTACGGGCACTGGTGCCTGTGATGCTGCCATTGGCTGACCCGGCAGCTGCACCATCCCTCGGCGCGCCCGATGGCTGCAGGTGCGCGCCGGGTGGCGACAGGACGCCTGCATGGCAGCACGCCGGCAGGGAAATCGCGTGACGCGTCAGCCCGTGCAGTTGCTCGTGGCGATCGAGGGCTTCGACCTGTGGAGTTCACCCTGGACCTTCCTCGACACGGTGCGTGCGGCACCACCCCTGGATGCGGACGATCGCCGGTTGCTGGACGCACTCTGGGCGGTGGCCTGCCATGCCGAGCATTGGACGACGACGTGCACGCTCCAGACGGGCACTGCAGCTGCCGAGACGGCGCTGGCCCAGCGCTACGCCTGGCTGTCGCCGCTGGCCTGCAGGCAGCTTGCCAGGGCGGCATCCTACCAATGGCGCTAACGCGTGGCGGACGCAGTGCGACGGCACTCTAGCCGTGCAATGCGACGCCCTTGTGCCGGGGCGAGGACGCGTCCGGCCTTGTGCAAACCTGACGCACTCGGCATTGCGCACTGGCTGAATTGCGCCTTGCGGAGCACACCGATCGGCTAGGTCGGTTGCAGCAACCGCCGCAGCTGCGCCTTGAGCTGGCGGCCCTGGTCGTGGAAATAGCTGCGCTCGTCGCGCCAGGCGGGAAAACGCCGCTCCACTTCGGCCCAGAACGCCGGCGAGTGGTTGGCCTGCAGCAGATGGCAGAGCTCATGCACCAGCACGTATTCGAATGCCGAGGAGCGGCCGAGCACCAACGCCAGATCCAGCGCCATCGAACCGTCCGGTGCCAGCGAGCCCCACTGCGAAGACATCACCTTCAGCCGCAGGCGCGCCGGTGGGCGCGGCAGCCCGGGCAGATAGGTGGGCAGCCAGCGGCCGACGTCGGCGCGCGCCTGCGCTTCGTAGAATTCCTTCAGCGTGCGGCGCAGGCCGGCTTCGCCCAGCCGTGCCGGCACATGGAAGTGCGCGCCGTCGTCATCGAGTTCGATGCGCGCGTAGCGCCCTTCGTGCCAGGACAACGGCAGCAGCGCGCCACGCAAGGGCAGCAGCCCGGGCACGCCACGTTGCAGCGCCGGAAATGCATCGACCTGCTGGTAACGCGACAGCTGGGTGCCCAGCCAATCCAGATGCGCGTGCACGAAGCGCTCGCCGGCCACCAGGCTCGCACGCAGCGGCAGGGTGAGCCGTGCGCCGCGCTCGTCCACGCTGAGCTTGATCCGCCGCGCACGTGGGTCGCGCACGCGCAACACGTCGATCTCGCTGCCGTCCAGCTGCACACGCAAGCAATCGCGTTCGATGACGTGCGGGGTGGGCGCGATCAGGCGGCGGACGGGCTTGAACATGCGCACAGGATAGCGCCGCGATGTGTCAGGTGGTGAGACAGGGCGATCGATTCATTCGATGCTGGCGCGACTTGGAGCGGCTAACGCAGCGACGTTGCCCATAACGAGGTTGGCGCGACCGACTCCGCTCCCGTCCGTACGCGACCACTTTAGGAGCCGTGTCCTTGCAGATTGCGGCATCCCTGGCGGCATGGATGCCGCCAGGGGGCCTGCAGGGATGGATTCACGCGTGTCCCGGAACTGGCGAAGGCAGTGCGCTTTCGCCTCGTCCAACGCCCTGACGTGAAACCCCGGAGCGCGCCTCAACGACGCTACGGCTCCAGGCCGGGTTACTCGGCCTTGCTCAGCTTCAACGCGGTTTCCAGCAGCAGGAACAGCCGGCGGATTTCGGCGCTCATCAGCGCAAAGCGTGCGTCGAGTTCGGCGCGCGCGCCGTCGTCCTCGCTGTGTTCGAGCTGGTCCAGCGCGCCGTCGAGGAACTTGAGCTTGCGGATCACCAGGTCGTCGCCGAGCACGAACGACAGGTTGTCGTCCATCACCAGGGCCAGCTTGGTGACCTGCTTGCCGGCTTCCAGGTGCTTGTCGATCTCGTCGCCGCGCAGCTCCTGATGCTGGCACTTGACCACCGCGCCGCCTTCGATCGGGTCCTTCATCTCGCATTCTTCGCCCAGGCTCAGGCCCTCGGGCAGGGGCTCGCCGGCGATCCAGCCGGTGAGGATGGCGCGCGGGGCGACTTCGGCATTGAGCGGCAGCGCCGGGAAGCTGCCGAGCGCGCCGCGGATCTCGCTCATCACGTTCTCGCCGCTCTTGCGGCTGGAGGTGTTGACCGCGATATAGCCATGCTGCAGGTCCAGGATGGCGTCGGTGCGCGAGCTCTTGACGAAGGCGCGCGGCAGCAATTCATGGATCAGGTCGTCCTTCAAACGCTTGCGCGCCTTGCCGCCGGGGCGGCGGCCTTCCTTTTCCTCGATCTCGGCGACCTTGCGCTCGAGCAAATCGTTGACTACCGCACCGGGCAGGATCTTGTCCTCGCCACCGACGGTGAGCCACAGGAAGTCTTCCAGTCGGTGCGAGAGCACTTCCTGCTCGTCGCGGCCGAAGGGCGAAATGAAGCCGCGCGAGCTCATTTCCAGCGGGCCGACCGGCTTGAGCTGCACTTGCGGCAGCAGCGTTTCGATCTGGGTGAAATCCAGCGTGGTGGGAAAGCGGAACAGGGTGAGATTGCGAAAGAACATGCGTAAGACCGAAGAAGAGAAACGTGGAGGTGGAAGACCGATGGCGACCGGGCGGGCGCGTCAGTCGCTATCGTCTGTGGTGTCGCCGGCGGCGTGCCAGGCGGTGGACGCATGCGCGACCGTGGCTGCGTCTGGCGCGAGGCCCAGGCGCATGAAATCGAACAGCGTGCGGTCGGCCAGCTGCTCGGGGCGCACGTCGCCGAGCGCGCGCGCAATCTGCTCGACCCGGCCGGGCTGCTCGTGGTCCCACTGCTGCAACATGCGGCCGACCTGCTGGCGCTGCAGGTTCTCCTGGCTGCCGCACAGGTTGCACGGGATGATCGGAAATCGCCGCAGCTGTGCGTAGGCGGCGATATCGGCTTCGCGCACATAGGCCAGCGGGCGGATCACCACATGCGCACCGTCGTCGCTGCGCAGCTTGGGCGCCATCGCGGCCAGGCGCGCGTGGTGAAACAGGTTCATGAAGAAGGTGGCGACGATGTCGTCGCGGTGGTGGCCGAGCGCGATCTTGGTCACCCCATGCGCTTGCGCATAGGCATACAGCGCACCACGCCGCAGCCGCGAGCACAGCGAACAGAGGGTCTTGCCGGCCGGGATCACCCGGCTGACCACCGAATAGGTGTCCTGCTCGACGATGTCGAACGGCACGCCCAGTTCGCGCAGGTAGGCCGGCAGCACATGGGCCGGGAAGTCCGGCTGCTTCTGGTCCAGGTTCACCGCCACCAATGTGAACGGCACCGGCGCCTTGCGCTGCAGGTGCAGCAGCATGTCCAGCAAGGTGTAGCTGTCCTTGCCACCGGACAGGCACACCATCACCTTGTCGCCGGCCTCGATCATGCCGAAGTCGGCGATCGCCTGGCCCACCTGGCGCTGCAGCCGTTTGCCCAGGCGCAGCTGATCACGCTGCAACCGCTGGCGCGGGTCGCGCGGCGCGGGGTCGGCCAGGGGTTGCGGCAGCGGCAGGACAGCGGTCATGAGCCGCCCATTGTAGCGGCCGGGGGGATTGGGATTGGGATTGGGATTGGGATTGGGATTGGGATTGGGATTGGGATTGGGATTGGGTCGTGAGGCCAGAGGTGGCTGCCCCCATCCGCCCTTCGGGCACCTTCCCCCGTGAACGGGGGAAGGACGCAAGCCCTCGTCGACGGAGAGCGCCTCCCCCAACTCTTTCCCGGCAGTTTTCTCTCCTGGCGACTCCCTGTCTTGATGGTCCCTTCTCCTGCTGCTCCCTTCTCCTGATGCTCCCTTCTCCTGCTGCTCCCTTCTCTTGATGCTCCCTTCTCTTGATGCTCCCCTCTCTTGATGCTCCCCTCTCTTGATGCTCCCCTCTCTTGATGCTCCCCTCTCTTGATGCTCCCCTCTCTTGATGCTCCCCTCTCTTGATGCTCCCCTCTCCCGCATGCGGGAGAGGGTGCCCGAAGGGCGGGTGAGGGCAGCACGCCAACGCACATCAACGGTATCCCCACATCCGACAGCCATGGACCAGCTCGCATCTCGCAGCGCAGCAAGCCTTTCGGCGGCGGGCTGGGTAAAGTCCGCAGGACCGTTTCAGCTGGGATCGGCATGACACCTTCGGCTTCGCTGTATGGCGCGGCTTTTTTCAGTCGGCTTTTTGGTAGCGCTAACATTTTGGGCATTGTGTAGCAGTACCCACATGCACAGCTGCGCTGCAGCGACGCGGCGCGACTGGTCGTTGCGCGTTCCGGCGTCGCAGTGTGCCTATGCCATCCCTCTCCCCCATGACATCCCCCTTTTTGCAGGAGCCCACCCCATGAGCAACACCGTTTACATCGGCGCGAAGGAATATTTCCCCGGCATCGGCAAGATCGGCTTCGAAGGCCGCGACTCCGACAACCCGCTCGCGTTCAAGGTCTACGACGCCAACAAAAAAA
>NZ_LXNG01000028.1 GCF_001642575.1 Xanthomonas floridensis
TGTGCAGCATGAGTCGGCGTGGCAACTGCCACGACAACGCACCCGTGGAGAGCTTCTTCGGCCTGCTCAAACGCGAGCGGATCAGGCGGCGGATCTACCCGACCAGGGACGCCGCACGCGCCGAGGTGTTCGATTATATCGAGATGTTCTACAACCCAAAACGCCGCCACGGTTCAACTGGCGACCTGTCGCCTGTAGAGTTCGAACGGCGCTACGCGCAACGAGGGTCTTGAGTGTCTACGGAACCCTGGGCGTATCAGACACCGTTGGAATCCTCCACTACAGCCACAGCCATCGTAATACGCCCTTTCGAATTATCTGGTATTTGGTTTAAAATTTCCTCAACTCTGTTTTTTACCAGTTTCGATGGGTCTTCATAAGCTTGTCCCACTGGAGTAATGGGTACTTCGCCTGCTACTTTGGACGGGATCTTACTGGTAGAAGCAAGAGCGTTATTGGTTGCAATCGCCCCGCCGATACCAAGGCCCAATGCTGTACCTGCCTCAGCCAAGTTCGCCTGTTCAGGAGTTAGCCCTACCGCCTGCCAAGCTTGGTTCTGCAAAGTTAGCGTGGGTCGACCAGCATAGAACTGGGTCAGTCCAGCAGCAGTATTGTCCGCAGTTTCAACGGCAGCAGCTCCACCTCCTACAGCACATCCGAGGCCGCCAGTGAAGCCACACCAAGCTCCGACTCCCATAGCCCCGATTGCTCCGAGAGTGCCTTTAGCCAACCCCTCCATACGGACGCCGAACTGAGTATCGACTGCCGCATCTTTAAAGGCGTCCTTCCAACCGTAATTGAATAGCCCGGTAGCAGCCAATTCTTGTGCTATCTGCTGTTGCTCATCAGCACTCATGCTTGACAAGATTGCTTGGTAGCGAGCGCCCAGTTGTTGCCCTGCTGGAGTTAGTTCAATGTCGCCTACCAGACCCTCTGCAAGCGTTTCCGGTTTTATTAATCCGCGTCCCAGAAGGCATTGTACTATCGCACATGCCACAGCCAGCGACTCTTCTTCGCTATATCCCTTGGCTACAAGAGACTCAATTACCTTTCTTTCATCAGAATGGAGTTGGCGGTTAAATTTATCAGCTGCAACTGTAATACCTACCCCCGTTGCACCACCCAAGGCCCCGCCTATAATCGCACTACCCGCCTCCATCAGGCTATTAAACGTCTCGCTATTGGGGTCAATATGTTGACTAACCAAATAATCAGCCATGACCCGTTTGGCTCTCTCAGATCCCGCAGCCGAGATGGCACCGCCAAGTGCGCTCTCCCCTCCCAGTGCAGCAACGGCCGCACCTGTCAGGCCATGTAACAAGACCTTGTTTACTCCTCCGTCACCCCAACTGCTTATTCGAGCTAATGCATCTGCTTCCGCAGCTTTGTCCCCGCTGGATCTTGCTGAAGCAAGGTCTAATGCCGCCCGCTCTTGCATGCTGCTCGCCAAGTCACCCGCTACCCGGAACCCAATTTCCCCCGCCAGCCCCATCAGCTCTTTCTGGTCTTCGATCTTCTTCTGATCGAAGATCTCCTTCAGCCCGGACTGCTGCAATTGGGTTGCACTGCGATCCAGACCAGCGAGCGCTGACGCATCTCCATTGCGGATCTGGATCGAGCCGGCGGCGATGTCGCTCTTGGTCGTGCTGCTCGAGCTATCGCTGGCGTTGCCCAGCATGCTCAGTCCGGCACCGATGGCAACGCTGGCCATGCTGCTGCCCGTGCCGCCGGCAACTGTTACGCCGCTGGTCTTGTACTCCGCCTTGTTCTGCAGGTCCTCGACCGTCAGGCTATCGGTGGACAGCCGATTGAGACTGGCATCGGCAGCACTGGCAATCGCACCGCCAACCAACTTCGTGTTACCGCCCACAGTGATGTCGAAGCCACCATTGCCGGCCTGGATGCCGCTCTGCTCGGTCACGCTGGTGTAACTGCTGTTGACCTTCTGCTGGCTGTAGCTGCCGCCGCTGCCCGAGCCGGTCGCCAAGGTCAGGCTGGCCTGCTGCTGCTTGCTCTTGTACTCATTGGTGTCCTGCTCGCTCTTGATCAGCAGGTCGCCGCCGACATTGGCCAGAACCTTGTTGCCGACGGCCTGTGCGCCCTGGATCGTGGTGTCGTTACCGCTGACCAGGGTCAAGGTGTCGTTGGCCGTGATCACGCTTTCGGTGCGTAGATCGCTATTGCCCTTGGCGCTGCCCTTGCCTGCGGACACCGACAGGTAATAGCCCGTGACCGCGCCGACACTGATACCGATCTCGCCACCGGCGTTCTTGTTCTCCGATTTGGTGGTGTTGGTTTCCTTGTTGCTCAGCAGGTTGAGATTGTTTGCAGCAGCCAGGGCCACGTTTTCACCGGCAATCTTGCTGCCGATGACATTGAGATCGCCACCGGTCGCGACGATGGTGATATCGCCGTTGCTGAGGATACGGCTACCGCCGGTGGTTTCCTCGTGCGTGTTCGTCTTGCTCGACGAACTGCTGGCGCCGATGCCGAGGCGCAAGCTCACACCCGCCGCATTGGCGGCACCTTGCGCGCCATCCGCAGCAGCGGCACCGGTCTTCGTCATGTTGCCGGCAACCGCTTGGCCGTCGTAGCCCTTTAGGCCATTGCTGACCAGTCCCGCCGTGTCGCTGACCGCATAACCCGCCTTGGCGGCGTAGAGCGCTTTCAGGCGATCGTCTTCGACCTCCGAGCCGCGCTTGACTGCGCCGTAGATCGCCTGCGCCGCGTCTACAGCCCCACCGGTCAATCCCAACGTAATACCCGCACTCTGCTGCTTGGAGGTCTGCACCGTGTCCACAGTGTTTTCCGCCGCAGCAATCGTGACTTCCTTACCCACGATGGTGGTGCTGGTGGCGCTCAGCACGTCGCTACCGGTGATGGCGACCTTGTTGCCGGCGGTCATTGTCACCGAGCCATCGGTACTGCCGACCAGGCTGCCGCTGTTGGTGACCTCGGTGACGTCCAGGCCGTCGGTCTTCTTGGTGACGCCCAAAGCGACGCTGAATCCACCACCGCCATACAGACCGGACTTCTTGACGGTCTTTTCGTGTTCCTCGCTGTGCGTGTTCTGCACCGTGTCCAGCGTGATGTTGTTGCCTGCGGCCAATACCACATCGCCGGTGCTGGCGACCTGCGCGCCTTGCGAGAGCAGATCGTTACCCGCAGCAATCTGCACCGTGTCGCCGCTGAGCGTGGTGGTGACCGCCACGTTGTCGTGCCACTCATCATGCGTGGTTGTGGTCTTGCTGGAGAACGTGCCCTTCTTCTTCTTGGTCATGTCCTGCACGGCGTCGTGCTGCTCGCTGGCGGCGAGCAGGTTGACGTCGTTGCCGGCGGCCAGGCTGATACCGCCTTCCTTGGTGGCGGCAGATGCGGCGGTGAGGGTGATGTCGTTGCCGGCCTGCATGGCCAGGTTGTCGCCGGCACTGAACTCGGTGCCGTGGACGCTTTCGTCGCTGGTCGCGGTGGTCTGCTTGAAGCGCTTGCGCGTTTCCAGCGTGTTGCTGGTGTCCACCGTGGTCAGCGTGCTGGCATTGATGTCGTTGCCGGCGCTGATGCCCAGACCCTTGCCGGCGTCCAGCTTGGCCGCGACCAGATTGACGTCGTTGCCGGCGCTGAGGATCAGGTTGCCGCCGGCCGTCAATGCCTGCTGGTCGATGGTTTGGGTCGTGGTTGTCGTGGTGACGCGGGTCTTGCCGTTGCGGCTCTTGTAGCTGTCGGTTTCGGTCTCGTTGAGGACAGATTCGACGTTGAGGTTGTTGCCTGCGGCAGCGATCAGATCGCCGCCGGCCTTGACGTCGGCCTGGCGGATGGTCAGGTCGTTGCCGGCGGTCAATTGCAGGCTGTCGCCGGTGCTGATGGTGGTACGGGTGGCGACCTTGCCGTCCAGACCGGTGGTCGGGGTCAGCGAGAGGTTGTTCCCCGCCTGCAGCGCGGCGCTGCCGCCGGCGGCGATGGTCACGCCGTGCAGTTGCAGGTCGTTGCCTGCAGAGACGACCAGGTCCTTGCCGGTGGTCACCGACATCGCATCGCCACCGCGCAGCAGGCCGTTATCGTTGCGCAACGCGCTTGGGGTAAGGCTGAGGTTGTTGCCTGCGATCAACGCCGCACTGCCATCGGCCTGCACGCGGGTACCGGTCAGCGTCATGTCGTTGCCGGCGAATAGTTGCAGGGTGTTACTGGCGCTGATGCCGGACAGGATGCCGACGCCGTTGATGGCCTTGGATGCTTCGCTGACCAGATTGTTGCCGGCTACCAGTGCAACGTCGCGTCCCTGGATCTGGCCCTGGTTGAGCAGGTCGTTACGGACTTCCAGCGATACAGCGCCAGTGCCGCTGATGCGGCCCTGGTTGAGCAGGTTGCCTGCGGTGATGCTGACGTCGGCGCCTGCGATGACGCCCTGGTTGCTCATGGAGTTGGTGGCGTTGAGCGCGAGGTTACGAAGCCATTGACATGGTTCCTGCGCGGTAGCAATCTCTTGCTCCAAGGAGCGTAGAAACTCCTCACGTAGCGGTACCCACCTCCGTCAAACCGGTGGGTTTTTTGTGCCTGCATCTTTGCTGGCGCAACCGACGCGATGCCTGCGTCGGGAGGGCGGCTAATACAACACCCTTTGGGGAAATACGCCCGCCGGCTACGTGCGGTTTCTAACCTCCCGACATCCCGTCGCTGATCGGCGACGGCGCCTGTTCGCAACGGAGGGCTTTGCCATGCGTCAACCGCCATCTCGCACACGCAAGCGCGTAAAGCGTCAATCACCCCGCGACGCGGTCCGGCGCATCAAAGAATCGCCGCGTACCCCGCTGCTCACCCCCGAAGAGGTTCAAGCCGCCAACGCCGCCGACCTGGTCAAACAACAGCGCGCAAAGCGTCGCCCGCGCCCGCCGCGGCAGCTGACCGTCGGTTATGGCTACTACTCCGCCAGCGATCAACGCATTCCTACAGTACGCTTGCGTGGTCGCTGGCTGGAAGAAATGGGCTTTGCCATCGGTAGCAAACTTCACATTCGCATACGCGATGGCGAGCTGATCGTGAGTGTTGCTCCTACGGATTGATCTGCTGCAGCGCAAGCGATATGGCACAGACGCACGTCCTCATTTCACGCACCGCGTCATACACGCCTCTAATCACCCATATTTCTCAGCTGGATCAGGCGCAATAGACATTGGCGCCAAACGGGCTAACCAGATCAATTTAAATTCACAATCAATTCCAAACCTGACACTTAGACATCAGTTATAGCTCGCAATAAATCGCCTCTATCGAGGCAACATTAGAATCCAATATTTCAGGAGCATAAACTCGAATGCCAGCCTCGGGAATACGAATCCCAACATCTCCAATTTCGTAACCAACACTCAATTTATCAAGAATTATTAATATATCGTTTAACTTTAGAGCAAACAAGTTGTAACCTTTAAAAAAAATTCCAGCAGCCGGGAATAATTCAACCCCTTTAATAATGTCATTTTTTGAATAGAAAACGTGCAATTTTAGATGCGGAAAATCATCTGTAGTGTTTTCTGAAAACGGCGATTTCTTAAATTCCTCGTAAATGCCACCCAAAATATAACGCACTTCAGCTCGCCGCATCCCAACATGCAACGGCCCAACAGCCCCCTTCTGGCAAACAAATTCTATTTTCATTTCTTCGGGATAAAATCTTTAGGGTCGAGAGTCTTAGTGTACTCCACCATCTGCTTAATCGCATCATCGTACTTGCTGCCGAACTTTGAGCGAATATCATCGATATCCATCTGCTGCGCCTCCATCAAGCGCCCCTGTTCTAACAGCTCCTTCTGCTTTGCACGGTAAGCAACAGCGTCATCTCCCGACCCATTACTTGCAGTTTTTCTGTGATCGTCAGGATCCATCTTAATTGCAGGACCTCTGCTACTGCTGATAGGAGCAGCTGTGTAACAATCCTTTGCGGGACAATGATGTGAATCCAATCCATCTCCTGCAGGCTTACTAGTTTGCCGATGTGGACCTCCGATACCATCTCCTGCCAATTGATACTCGACGTTGTCTAACTTTTTGCCAATTCCTAGCGAATTCTCAAGTAAGCTTCGTGCTCCCGTGCCAGCAGTGACAATACCGGCGACAGACATCATCGCATCGACACCCATCCCGGCCATCACGCTGCTTGCAGGTCTTACCGATTGAAGCTGCTGCTCGCCCTGGGCTCCTAGGCCATAAATCCCAATAAAGTTTCCAAACGGATCAACCAGATACTGCTGCTTCTTGTTCTGCAGGAACTCGCCTGGCGCAGAGTTTTCAAACAGCGTACTCGCAACGGTCTTGACCGGGCCGCCAGCAGCCGCCATCGCCACGTAAGCGAGCGCCAATGCTGTGTCTTGACCCAGCCAGTTGCTTGCCCTCTCTACGCCCCGGCCACCACTCTCGATGACCCCGCTGACAAGCTGACCGGCGTGCAGTAGCCCCCCGGATGATTTACCAAGCACCTCAACTGTTGGAAGCTTCTCGACACTTCCAACAGCAGCGAGAGGCTGCCCATCAGAACCGATGCTTTGGGCGCCTTCAACATAAACCTTGCCCAGCAGCCCCAGAACCGACTTTTGATCCACGATATCGAGCGAACCAAAGCTCTTGCCGAATTCCCTCTGGGCCGATGCTTCAACCAGCGCCATGCCCGCCATGTTGTTGGCGACGCCAGGCGTCGTAAGCGCGGCCGCAAGACTGGCCGGATCTGCACCATTCTTGATTGCCTCGTTGATCAGCGTACGCATGCCTTGCAGCAAGGCTTCATCACCCCCGGCCATCTCACGCAGAGCATCTGAGGCCAGCAGCTGTCGCTTTCCGTCACGGTAGTCGTAATAGCCATATTGCTGGGAGGTGCTGGCGGCGATGGCGCCCGACGTGGCATCCCCCATCAGACCGCCAGCGATCAGACCCAGGCCAATGCTGGCCAGGTTCATCGCTCCTTCGTGGGCAATACCATCGCTATCCAGGCCCTTATTGATGCTTGCTGCTAGCTTGGTCAGGAATCCTTCGTTCGCAGCCACACCAGCAGCAGCGCCTAGGGCACTGCCCCCGCCCAGACTCGCCTGGAATACGCCTGCCAGCACCTGCGTTGCCATCTTGGCGTTGCCGCCATCGGACCACTGCTTGAGGCTGGATTGAGCGGCGTCACGCCGCACCACTGCTGCCGCACGCTCTTCATCGGTTGTAGCAGCTTGATAATCCTCGGCTGCGGCCTTGAGCTCTTCTGTTGCCGCGTCACGCCGTGCAGCGATCACTTCTTTGGCAGTACGAAATCCGACTTCGCCTGCAACCTGGCTCAGCTCGACCTGTTCCTGCAACTTGTTCGTATCAATCGCCTTGACGCTATTGCCATCAAGCATCGAAGCACTACGTTCCAGGCCTTCCAGGGCACTGAAATCCTTATTGCGTATCTCAATAGCACCAGCAGCAATGTCACTGCGAGTAGTACTCGTTGCATTGCTATTGGCGCTGCCCAGAGCACTGAGTCCTGCACTTGCGGCGGATTGCGCTAATCCAGCACCACTGGTCCCCGCGCCCACACCGATGTTCGATACCTTTGCCTTTGCTTCGTTTTGAAGATCTTCTACTGTCAGGCTGTCCGTGGACAGGCGATTGAGTGTCGCATCCGCCGTACTTGCAATTGCGCCGCCAAAAAGGTGCGTATTGCCCCCAACAGTGATATCAAATCCACCCTTGCCTGCCTGAATGCCGCTTTGTTCATTGACACTGGTATAGCTGCTGTTGACCTTCTGCTGGCTGTAGTTCGCACTACTGCCGCTAAAGCCCCACACCAACGTCATACCCGCCTGCTGCTGCTTGCTCTTGTAGTCGCTTGTGTCTTGCTCACTTTGGATCAGCAAGTCACCGCCGACGTCGGCCAGCACTTTGTCGCCGACTGCTTGTGCGCCCTTGATCGTAGTGTCGTTGCCACTGACCAACGTCAACCTGTCGTTAGCGGTCACCACGCTTTCAGCGTGTACGTCACTATTTCCCTTGGCACTGCCTTTACCAGCATAGGCAGTGAGATACACGCCTGTCGTGGTACCAACGCTGACACCAATCTCGCCGCCGGCGTTCTTGTTCTCCGACTTGTTGGTGTTGGTCTCCAGGTTGCTCAGCAAGTTCAGGTCGTTCGCCGCAGACAGCGCGACATTTTCACCATTGATCTTGCTACCAATGACATTCAGATCGCCGCCCGTCGCTGCGATGGTGACGTTGCCGTCGCTTAGGATGCGGCTACCGCCAGTGGTTTCCTCATGTGTGGTCGTCTTGCTCGACGCACTACTAGCGCCAATACCGATGCGTAAACTCACGCCCCCCATACTGCTGCCAGCGGCCGCAGCCGCCTGATACTCGGCCACGCCATCGCTGACGGCGTAACCCGCCTTGGCGGCATAAAGTGCTTTTAGACGGTCGTCCTCCACCTCTGAGCCACGTTTGGTCGCGCTGTAGGCGGCTTCCGCTGCGGCAACCACGCCCCCGGTCAAACCTAACGTAATGCCTGCACTCTGCTGCTTAGAGGTCTGCACCGTATCGACGGTGTTCTCCGCTGCCGCAATCGTGACTTCCTTACCCACGATGGTGGTACTCGTGGCGCTCAGCACATCGCTGCCGGTGATGGCAACCTTGTTGCCGGCGGTCATCGTCACCGCGCCATCGGTGCTGCCGACCAAGCTTCCGCTGTTGGTAACCTCGGTGACATCCAGGCCGTCGGTCTTCTTGGTAACGCCCAATGCGACGCTGAATCCACCACCGCCATACAGACCGGACTTCTTGACGGTCTTTTCGTGTTCCTCGCTGTGCGTGTTCTGCACCGTGTCCAGCGTGAGGTTGTTGCCTGCGGCCAACACCACATCGCCGGTGCTGGCGACCTGCGCGCCTTGCGACAGCAAATCATTACCCGCCGCGATCTGCACCGTGTCGCCACTGAGCGTGGTGGTGACGGCCACGTTGTCGTGCCACTCATCATGCGTGGTGGTCGTCTTGCTGGAGAACGTGCCCTTCTTCTTCTTGGTCATGTCCTGCACGGCGTCGTGCTGCTCGCTGGCGGCGAGCAGGTTGACGTCGTTGCCGGCGGCCAGGGTGATGCCGCCTTCCTTGGTGGCGGCTGATGCGGCGGTGAGGGTGATGTCGTTACCCGCCTGCATCGCCAAGTTGCCGCCGGCGCTGAACTCGACCCCGTGGACGGTTTCGTCGCTTGTGCTGGTGGTTTGCTTGAAGCGCTTGCGCGTCTCGAGCGTATCGCTGGTGTCGACCGTGGTCAGCGTGCTCGCGTTGATGTCGTTGCCGGCGCTGATGCCTAAGCCCTTGCCAGCATCGAGTTTTGCCGCGACCAAATTGACGTCGTTGCCGGCGCTGAGGATCAGGTTGCCGCCGGCGGTGAGTGCCTGCTGATCGATGGTCTGGGTGGTCGTGGTGGTGGTGACGCGGGTCTTGCCGTTGCGGGTCTTGTAGCTGTTGGTTTCGGTCTCGTTGAGGACGGACTCGACGTTGAGGTTGTTGCCTGCTGCGGCAATCAGATCGCCGCCGGCCTTGACGTCGGCCTGGCGGATGGTCAGGTCGTTGCCGGCGGTCAATTGCAGACTGTCGCCGGTGCTGATATTGGTGCGGGTGGCAACCTTGCCATCCAGACCAGTGGTCGGGGTCAGCGAGAGGTTGTTGCCTGCCTGCAGTGCGGCACTACCGCCGGCCTTGATGGTGACGCCGTGCAGTTGCAGGTCGTTGCCTGCAGACATCACCAGATCCTTGGCGGTGGTCACCGACATCGCATCGCCACCGCGCAGCAGGCCGTTATCGTTGCGCAACGCGCTTGGGGTAAGGCTGAGGTTGTTGCCTGCGATCAACGCCGCACTGCCATCGGCCTGCACGCGGGTACCGGTCAGCGTCATGTCGTTGCCGGCGAATAGTTGCAGGGTGTTACTGGCGCTGATGCCGGACAGGATGCCGACGCCGTTGATGGCCTTGGATGCTTCGCTGACCAGATTGTTGCCGGCTACCAGTGCAACGTCGCGTCCCTGGATCTGGCCCTGGTTGAGCAGGTCGTTACGGACTTCCAGCGATACAGCGCCAGTGCCGCTGATGCGGCCCTGGTTGAGCAGGTTGCCTGCGGTGATGCTGACATCGGCGCCGGCGATGACGCCCTGGTTGCTCATGGAATTGATGGCGTTGAGCTCGACGTTGCCGCCGGCGATCAAGGCGCCGTTGCCACGCAGCTGCAGCGAGTTGGAGGCCAGATACACCACCGGCACCAGCACCTTCTGGCCCTGGTAGTCCTGCTCCACCATCCACACGATGTCCTGCGTCAGCGCGGCGGCCTGCGCGGCGGTGAGGCCCACGCCCATGCTCAGTTGCAGCTGACCTGCGGCGGCCACGCCCGACTCCAGCAAGGCGCGGTACTGCGCCACGCCGTCGGCGTAATTGCCCAGATAGCGGCGGCCGGTGAGCTGGGTGATCTGGTCCAGCACCAGGCGCTGCTCGTAGAAACCATCGCCCAGGCGGGTCTGGGTCCACTCCGGGTCTACGCCCAGCTTGTCCAGCAGGAAATCGCTGCTGATGAAGTTGTCGTAGTTGACGAAGCGTGGATCGGTCTCGATCAAGTAACGACGGCCGGGACCGTTGCTGCGCCAGGCGTTGATGCCGCCCAGGCCGGTTGCCGCGCGGCCCATGGCTGTGCGGTCGGTGGCCGTGCCATTGGACAGCCGATACAGCCCGCCGATGGGCAGATCGATCTGCGCCAGCGAGGTCTGGCCGCCGCCGACAATATTGGTCACCGGAATGGTGGCCGGATCGACGCGGGTACGGCTTTCGCCAACGCCGGCAACGACGCCGCTACCGGTTGCCGCAGCTTGCACGTTGGCCTGATCAACAGTGCTATGCACCAAGCCACTGTCATTGGACATGACCGGTGCGACCGACATCTTGACGATGCCGCCGGATGCCGCAAGCGACGCATCCTGCGTAGTCGCATCGACCTGCGCACCCGCGTTGCCGGCGGTGTTGCTCGCCACGCTGATGCTGGCCGCCCCCCCATTTGCCCGGCCGATGACGGCCTGACCACCGACATTTGCCGCGGTCTGCCGCGTGCGACCGCTCAATCCACCTTGTGCGCTGACGCCATTGAGCGAGGCGCCGCTGACGATGCGGCCATCGCTGCCGACGGCGCCGTTGCTGATGCTGGCCCCGTTGATGCTGACGCCTTGGCCGCCGGTCATGCTCGCGCCTAGGGCGATGTAGCTGCTGTCTACTGTGCCAGAGCCTACGACACGCTCATCTGTTTCCCAATAGCAGACAACGCTCTGACCAGGCCGCTGCATGCAGTCGTTATAGACTGCCCGAGCCGTATATTCGGTGTCTGTGTAATTGGCGACCTGCTTGAGCGCTAGGGCCTGATTGAGTACGTCATCACTACTGGCCAGCATTCCGTCCGACAGACCACCGACACCCCGCTGATTCACCAGTAGAGAACCCGCAGCAGCTATTGTCGACGTACTGTTTGTTACATAGCCCGACAAGCCGATATTACCGCCAGCCACAATACGGCCTTCGGCGCTGGCCGAAATCAACTGCTCGCGCTCACGGACATCGTAAGAACGGTAAACACCAGGGTCGTGTCCTGCATAGCGAACACCACCGGAACCAGAACTCCCCGGCCGTGGATCTCTTCGGATAACGTCTTCGGGCATGGCTGCGTTGGCAGCAGCGCGCTCTGAATCTGTCAAGGGCCCAGTTCTGGCATTAACTACCCGCCGCCGATTATTCAGCTGATTAGCCGCTATCAAAACACTTCCGTCAGCCTCGATACTGCCCGAAAGGTTATTCACCACGCCCGTGCGCGAGGTGAGCGTGCCACCACCATCCTGCGCACCACCAATGGCGATATTGCCCAAGCTGAAGATGCGGGCATCCCGGTTGAGCAGTTGATCGCGCACGATCAGGTTCATGTTGCCGGTGGAGCCCAGCAAGGCCGAGCCATAGGCAGCATTGCCCGTCGCACCGCCAAAGTCCGCGCCGTTGACCAGCGTGCCGGTATTCACCGACACATTGCCGCCGACAATGCTGCCGGTGTTGTAGATGCTGTTTGCCACCAGCGATAGCGCGCCATTGCCGGAAATACTCCCGGCGTTGTCGATGACGTTGCCGCCGTTGAGGCGGGTGTCGTTGGACAGGATGTTGGCGCCGGCGCGGTTGGCGATGCTGCTGGCGGTAATGTCCAGGCGACGTGCGGCCTTGAGCGTGGCTTCGTTGACCAGGTTGCCGCCAACACGCAGGTTGAAATCGCCATTGCTGGTGAGATCTGCACCTGCGCGATGCGTGTAGTCGCTACGCAAGGTAAGATCGAGCAGGTTTTGCGCCAGGATGCTGCCGCCGCCGTCGAAACCGACGGTGTCGATCACCACATCTCCCGCACCGCCGGTGACGCTGCCCGCGCCAATCTGGCCACCGGCGTTGCTCAGGCTCTGCAGGTTCAGGCGAATTGCCTGCTCGGCCTTGATCCTGCCGTTCTGGTTGTCGAGCGTGGCGCCTGCGCGCTGCAGCAGGAAGCTCGCGCCGGCATAGACGTTGCCGCCCTGGTTGTTCAAGCCATTGGTGTTGGCGATCAGGTCGCCGCCAGCGACCAGCTGGCCGCTGTTGTTGGCGATGCTGGCAGCATCGATCACCACGCTGCCGCGTCCACCAAGATTACCGCTGGTGTTGGTCAATGCGCCGCCGGTGGTGATGCGCGTCAGTCCACCGCCATTGTTGACGATGCTGCCCTGCGTATTGTCGATCCGTCCGCCAGACACGGCGAGCGTATTGCCGGCATCAAGCTGGCCGCCGCTGTTGAGCAGCGCGCCTGTCACCGCAACATTGAGATCGCGGCCGGCACTGAGTTTGCCGCTTTGGTGATTGTCCAACTGACCCCGCGCGGTGACGCTGAGGTCGCGACCCGCCTGCAGGCTGCCGCCGGAGCTTGCGATATTTTCCGCAGTGATCACCGCATCGGTACTGGCACCGATGATGCCACTGCCATTGTCCAGCCCACGGGTGAGCTCGACGCGCAGACTGCCGCCCGCACCACCGCTACTCACCGCCTGCAGCGTGCCACCGCTATTGCTGAGGCTATCGGCACGCAATGCCATCGCGCCGCCGCTGGCCTGCAGCAGCCCGCTACGGTTGTCGACAGCACCACCGCTTTGCACCGTCAAACCGCGTGCAGCGACCGAACCGCCGAGATTGTTGAGGCTGGCCGCAGTAAGCGTTGCATCACCAGCGGCAGCAACCGTGCCGCCCTGGTTGTTGATGCCGCTGCTGGCACCAATGGTCAGCGTCCCCTGCGAGACGATGCGACCGTCCACATTGCCCAATGCACCACGGCTGGTGACCGATGCAATGCCATTACCGGCATGTTCGATCCGTCCCTGCGCATTGTCGAGGCTTGCGGCAGTGATGGTCAGATCCTGCCCGTTGCTGGCCAAGGTTCCCGACGTGTTGTCGATTGCGCCAGCAATGCTGACGCGCGTCGCGCCGTTACCACTTTGAACGAGGCGACCGCCGGCATTGTTCAAACTGCCGCCATCGATGCTGAGCTGGCTGGCCTGCAGTTGTCCGCCAACGCCCGTGAGACGGCCGTTGTCGATGGTGCCGCCTGCCTGCACGGTGAGCGTGCCGCCAGCGAGCAGATCGCCGCCGCGGTGGTCGAGGCTACCGGCAGTAGTCAGCGCGACATTGCCGGTGGCACGCGTGCTGGCGCCGCCCAGCTGCAGCTGGGCGCCTTGCGCGAGCAGATTGCCGCCCGCCAACAACTTGCCTGATGCACTCAACTGGCGATCGGCGACCAGGCTCAACATACTGGCCGCCCCCAGATTGCCGTCACCGGCAATGCCTGCACCGACTGTACCGGCAATGGTGATCTCGCCCGCACGCAGGCTCAGATTTCCCGACGCGGTGGTTTGCCCGGCGTTTTCGATCCGCGCGCCCTGCAGCCCCACTGTCGCACCACTGACGACGCCCTGCTGACGCACCACGGCGTCGCTGGCCAGGGTGACCTGCTGGCCGCGCAGCTGACCTGCAACGGTGAGATCGCTTTTGGAGTGCAGGTCGAGCGTGTTGCCCGCACTCAGAGTGCCGCTCTGTGCCAGCGCACCATCGGCCTGCGCCGAGAAGCTGCCAGCCGATGCGAGGCTGCCGCCGAGCTCCAGGTTGCCGCGGCTGATCAAGGCGACATCGCCACGTTCGCTGCCCAGCTGGCCGCTGCTGCTGACTTGCGCCGCTTCCACGCGCAAGCCATTGCCGCCAATCAGGTCACCGCGATTGTCCACCGCTCCAGTGGCGAGCACACCCAAGCGTTGCAGACCATAGGCCCGACCGGTTTGACGCAGCGAACCGACACCCAGCGTGAGTTGATTGCCAGCGCGCACGGCGCCAGCATTGTCGAGCAGACCGCCGATGGAGAACGTAGCGTCGCCCTGCGCGAGCAACACGCCGTTTGTCGCATTACTTGCGCTGGCTGCCGTGACGTTCAAGCTCTGACCAGCGACGACTTGCGCTGCATTGGTCAAGGCACCGGTTGCGCTCAGCACCACGTTGCGATCGGCTTGCGCCACACCGGCAACCGCCAGGTCGCCGGTGCTGCGCAGATTCAGATCAGTGGCTGCATCGAGTGCGCCACGGCTATCGATCGCCGCGCCATCCAGGCTGATCGCGCCAGCACTTTGCAGCACTGCGGCTTGCCCTGTTGCAATACGCGCGCCGCGCAACGTGGCATTACCTGCAGACACCGCCTGTCCGTTGAAGGTGAGAGTCCGCTGTGCCTGCAGATCGAGTTGCGTTGCCGACTGCAGCGTGCCTGCCGTGGTGAGGTCGCGACCAGCCTGTAGCGCGATCGACTGCGCCTTGAGCGAACCGGCCTGCTGGAGATCGCCAACTGCCGTTGCCTGCAATGTGGTCGCTGCGGCGACAACGCCTTGCAGCGTCATGTCGCCTTGACTGATCAAGCTGACGTTGGCAGTTTCGCTCCCGAGCTGGCCGCTGCTGCGCAAGCTGCCCGCCTCCACCTGCAGCGTCTCTTTGGCAATGAGGTTGCCGCGGTTGTCCAGCGTGCCAGTGACCTTCGCGGTCAGTGCCTTGCCTGCAATTGCAGTGCCGCCCTGATCCATGCTGGCAGCGGTGATGCGCAGATCGCCGCCGCCCTGCACCTTGCCGGCGTTCTGCAGCGCGCCAGTAGTCAGCGTGACGCTGCCATCGGCCGCCAACACGCCGGCCGCCACGTTCGTGGTGTTGCCTGCCTGCACCGACAGATCACGGCCGGCAATCACCTGGCTCGCGTTGCTCAAGGTATCGGTTGCGCTCAGCACCACATCGCGATTGGCTTGCACCACGCCTGAGAGCGCAAGGGCTCCGGTACTGCGCAGGCTCAGGTCCGTGCCGGCATCGAGCGTGCCACGGCTGTCGATTGCCGCACCGTCCAGGCTGATCGCACCGACGCTTTTCAGCACGGCGTCGCGGCCGGTGGCGATGCTGTTACCGCGCAGGTTGGCGTCACTACCCGCCTGCGCCTGACCGTTCAACGTCAGGCTGCGCTGCGCCTGCAGATCCAACGCAGACGCGGACTGCAATGTCCCACCGGCAGTGAGATCGCGGCCGGACTGCAATGTCACGGCCTGCGCGTTGAGCGAGCCGGCCTGCAGCAGATCGGTACCAGCGGTGGCTTGCAGGGTGGTCGCCGCAGCCACCACACCTTGTAGATCGATCGCATTCTGGCTGGTCAGCGTCAGTGCGCCGTTGACCGAGCCGAGTTGCCCGCTGCTGACGATGCTGTCGGCAGCGATGCTCAGATCCTTGCCGGATACCAGCTGGCCCGCGTTCTCGAATACGCCTGTCGAAGCGATCGACACAGCGTCGCCGCTATAGACACGGCCGCGCTGCAGCAATGTTCCGGTGTTCAGTGCAAGGCCACGCTCGCCATGCAGGGTGCCATTGTTCTCCAACACGCCAGCGACATCGACGCGCAGGTCGCGTAGTGCGCCCAAGGTCGCAGTTGCTGCGTTGTTGGCACTGGCAGCTTGCACACGCAGATCGCGGGCTGCCACGACTTGAGCGCCATTGTTCAACGCGCCCGCAGCGGTCAGCGCAACATCGCGCCCGCCCTGGACCACGCCAGCCAGTGCAAGATCACCGGCGCTGCGCACGTTCAAATCGGTCGCCGCATCGAGCGAACCGCGGCTATCGATGGAGCCGCCATCCAGGGTGATGGCAGCACCGCTCTGCAGCACTGCTGCAGCGCCTGTCAGAACCGTTGCACCGGTGACGGTTGCCTCACCCGTACTCGATGCCTGTCCATTCAGGGCGAGCGTGCGCTGCGCCTGCAGATCCAACGTGGATGCCGATTGCAGAGTGCCGTTTGCAGTGAGGTCGCGCCCCGCCTGCAATGCGATCGACTGTGCCTTGAGCGAACCAGCCTGCTGCAAATCGCCTCCAGCAGTCGCACGCAATGCAGTGGCTGCTGCAACCACACCCTCTAGTTGCAGCGTGTCTCGGCTGTTCAACGTGACATCGGCCCGCTCGCTACCCAACTGCCCACTGCTACGCAGCGTGGCTGCATCGACCTGCAACGCATCCTTGGCGATCAGATTGCCACGATTGGCCAGAGTGCCTGCGATGGCGGTGCGCAACGCCTTGCCTGCAGACGCGCTGCCGCCCTGGTCCATATTTGCAGCGCTGACCTGCAGATCGCCACCGGCCTGCACGCGGCCTGCGTTGTTCAGCAGTGCCGTCGTGGTCAGGGCGATGTTGCCCTCGCCCGCCAGCACACCGTTCAAGGTGTTATCCAGGCTGCCTGCCTGCAACGCCAGATCGCGGCCTGCAAAGACCTGCGCCGCGTTACTGAGCGCGCCGGTGGTATTGAAAACAACGTCGCGGCCGCCTTGTGCCACACCCGCCAGCGTCAGATCGCCTTGGCTGCGGATGTGCAGATCGCTGCCCGCGTCCAGCTTGCCGCGGCTGTCGACGGCTGCGCCCTCCAGCGCGATCGCGCCAGCGCCTTGCAGCACCGCATCCTGGCGCGTCGTCAATGTGGCAGCACGCAGTGAAGCATCACCACCGGCCTGGCCCTGCCCAGCAAACGTCAGTGCGCGCTGTGCCTGCAGATCCAGCGTGGATGCCGATTGCAGATTGCCAGCGGCGCTGAGATCACGCCCGGCACGCAGTGCCAGCGATTGAGCCCTCAACGACCCTGCCTGCTGCAGATCGCCAGCGGCGCTGGCCTGCAGCGTGGTCGCAGCGGCAACCACGCCTTGCAGCGCGATATCGCCCTGGCTGCTCAGACGAACACCTGCCGCTTCGCTGCCGAGTTGACCGCTGCTGCGCACGCTACCGGCATCGATCTGTAGCGCGTTCCTGGCAATCACATTGCCAGCGTTGTCGAATGACCCGCTCACAGCTGCCGAAAGCGTGTTGCCCGAGCTGGCGCTGCCGCTTTGCGTGAACGCGCCTGCGGTCAGCTGCAGATCGCTCGCCGCATACAGGCTGCCGGCATTGTCCAATGTGCCGGCCGTGCGCACGCGCGCACCGGCATCCGACGAAAACGCGCCGCCTTGCGCATTGCGCAATGAGGCTGCCTCTACATCCAGCGCACCGGCTGCGACCACCTTCGCGCGGTTATCCAGTGCTGCGCCCGCCTGCAATGTGGCTGAGCCGGCGCTCTGCACGGTGCCGTCCAACGCGAGATCGGCAGCACTGGTGATGCGCAGGTCGCCACCTGCATCGATGACACCGCTGTGCTCGATCGCCGCGCCGCGCAGTTGCACCGCGCCGTCGCCGCGGAGCTGGCCACGCTGACGCAGCGCGCCGTTCGCCTGCAAATCGATCGTGCCTGTCGAACCCACCACGGCATCGCTGACGAGCTCACCGCCTGCGGCGATCACCAATCCACCGGCGGTGGTCTGCAAGGTGCCGGAGAGTGCGGTATCGCCGCCGCTACGAAGATTCACGCGACCGGCGTTGACGATATCCGAGACCTGCGCATCCGCTGCGGCGTCCAGGCCCAAGGCAGTACCTGCCACGGTGTTGCCGCTGAGCGCCAGACCGCCGCGGCTGCGCAGCAGCGTCTCCCCACGCTGGCTGCCGATATCGCCGCGACTGTCCAGCTGCGCTGCGTCAATAGTCAGCGCATTGCCTGCAACGAACATGCCGCTATTGACCAGACCACCGGCAACCGCCGCCTGCGCATCGCCTGCTGCAGACAAACTGCCTGACGTGGTGACAGTCGCTGCCTGGAGACGCAGATCGCGGCCGGCGTAGCCGCTACCGGCATTGTTCAAGGCGCCTGCGCTGCGCAACTCCAGATCGCCACCCGCAGACAGTGCGCCGCGCTGTGCGATGTCGATACTCGCCGCATTGAGCGCCACTGCATCCGCTGCAATCAGCTGGCCCTGCAGCTCCAGCCGACCGCCAGCTTGCACATCGGCACCCTGCCCGGCCTGCGCCAATCCACCCAGGCGCACGTCGCCGCTGCTGTTCACACGCAAGGCGGTGGCCGCGTCCAGGGTGCCCAGTGCATTGATCGCGTTTGCATTCAGCCCGATCGCGCCGCCGCTCTGCAGCGTGCCGGTCAGGCCAATCTGCCCCGCACGCAGGGTTGCAGCGGTTGCCGCATACGCCACCCCGTTGCTGCGCAATACACCATCGGCGCCCAGATCCAGCGCACCCGTGGTATGCAGGCTGCCATCGGCATTCAATTCCGAACCGAACAAACGGATGGCGCCGGCGCTGCTGCGGCCGCTATGGCTCAACGCGCCACTGGCTTGTGCATCCAATGTACCGGCGGCGATCAGATCGCCCGCCAGGGTCATGCGTGCACCGCGCAGACGCACATCGCCTTGCTGCGAGCCGAGCACGCCGCGCTGGTCGAGGTCACCGGCGGCACGCACATCCATTCCATCGCGCGCCACCGTTGTCCCGCTTAGACTCACCTGGCCCGCGCTGTCGATCTGCAGATCACCGCTCTGCGCGGCCAGGGTGCCGCGGCTGACCACGCCCACGCCGGCTTCGGTAGCGATCAGACGAATGCGGTCGGCATACATGCCGCCCAGCTGCGCGACGTCGATGCCGATCGACGGCGCGGCGCCATCGGTACCGGGCAGCACGTCGAGCAACATGCCGTCGTAGTTGACGCGTCCAGCGCCTGCGCTTGCGACCAGTTCCTTGGTCCAGATCGACCCATTGACGCTGAGCTGGCGCGACAGCAGATCCAGGCGGTCCACATTGAAGGCATCAAGACCATTGCTGCCGATGCTGAGCGCACCGCCGGTGATGGTGAACCCATTCAAGGCGCCATCGCCACCCAGGTTGGGCGTGCCGGTGGTCAGCGTGACGCGCGAGGTGTTGAGAAATCCGCAGCCATCGCAGGAAATGCCGTTGGGGTTGGCAATCACCAATTGCGCCTTGGCGCCGGCTATTTCGGTGTAACCCTGCAGGCGACTGGTGGCGGAAGTGACTTCGTTGAGGATCAACGATGCCGACCCACTGCGCTGCAGATTGTTGTTGCCGGCCACATAGCCGCCCAACTCGGTCTTTGAAATCTGCGCGCTGTTGTTGAGGATCAGTCCATTCGGGCCGACGTTGAAAGTGCTGTAGCGATTGTGCGAGATGCCGCGTGCGTTGGGGGCGACGATATCGACCACCGGCACACCGTTAGCCGCGACCTGCTGGCCGGGCGTCTGACCGCCGGGGTTGGCCGTCGGCGCAACCTGCGCCCACGCCGGGAACGATGTCCAGGTCACGGTGAAGCACAGCAGCAGCGCCAAGGCGCGCTTGCTTTGTTCGGCCACGCAACCACGCACGCTCATCGCTTCGGTGTCCATCGTTTCTCTCTCGCCGCCCGCAGGCGTCATCAATCAACAAGCGCGCCGCCGACTGGCCGCGCGGTCCATGTCAAAACTGGTAGATCACACGCATGCCGTAGGCCGGCTGCGCAGTTCCAAATCCATCGGGCCGGTGGATGGCCCAACCGGCGAATGCATCGACGCTGGCGCCCAACCAGCCGCCGCGCAGCCCCACCGCGCCACCGACCAGACTGCGGCTGCGCAGCCCGCTGGCGCTGGTGCCATCGATGCGGCCTGCATCCAGTCCCAGGTAAGGCGTCAGCCCGATCCGCTGCACCGGAAAGCTCACGGTATTGCGCCAGTACGCACCTTTCTCTGCACCCAGCGTGGCTTCACCATCGAAGCCACGTACGCTGTAGCGGCCGCCGATGGTGAAGAATTCAGAACCAAGCAACAGTTCGCCAGCCGTCTGCGCACGCAGGCTGCTCTCCCAGGCCATCGGCACCGGGCCAAGCTTGAAGGGCAGCGCGGTACTGATGTCCAGCGTGGTGACGCCATAGCGGAAGGTCGGAAACCCGATGTCTGGGTCGTATCCGGTCCACTGGCTGTTGAACCAGGGCGTTCCGCGCCGGTGGGCGATACGCGCATCCAGTTGCATGGCGCCGAGATAGCGACGGTGCGTGAAATAGAATTCCGCGCTACTGGTATCGCGCCGCTGGATCCCGATCTCCACGCCATCCAGATAACTGCGTGCGCGGCGCCGGCCGATGGTCATGCCAGCCGAGGTCTTGCTGGTGCCGTCACGGTGCAGCACGCGCTGGATATCCAGCTGGGCATTGCTGGATTCGCCGCTGGACCGGAAGGTCTGCAGGAAGCCATCCACGCGTTGGTGATACCGATACGACGACGCCGACAAGGCGAATGTCCACCAACCCCAGGGCAGGCTGTAGCTCAGGCTGTTACCGCGGGTACCGCGCTCTTCGTCGCGCGTGGCCAGATCGTGGCTATAGCCCACGCTGAGTAGATCATTGAGTCCCAGTGGATTGTCCAGCGAAAGATCCAGCCCACCCTGCACACGGCCCGTGGCCTCCACACCCGAATCCTCAGCGTTGACCACACCGCGCCAACGCCGGCCGTGCTGCAAGGTGATCACCAGATCCGAGTCGCCTGGCGCCTCGCCCGGCGCGATGTCGATCTTGGCGTCCTGTGATGGCAGGCGCTTGAACTGCTCCACGGCTTGTTCGATTGCGCGCAGATCCAACAGGTCCCCGCTGCGTAACGGCAAGGCCGTCTTCCAGTGCGCGCCATCGGTATCGGAGACCACACGCACCGCACGCAGACGTCCGGGCATCAATTCGAAACGTAGTTCTCCACGCGACAGATCCTGCTCGGGCACCCCGATACGGGTGGTGACAAAACCACGTGCCACCAGGCGATCCAATGCGCGGCGGCGAATGATGTCGATCCCCGCGCGGCCAATGCAGCGGCCCTCATAACGACGCAAGGATTTCCACAACCAGGCAAAACGGTCCGCTGCATCGCCCGCACCGGACAGGCGCACGCGCGTGATGGCAAAGCACAGCTCTTCCGTGGGCAATGCAGTGCTACGCGCGTCCACGCGGTCGGCGTCCTCGCGCGGGCCGGCGAAGGGCGCCTGGCGCTCCTGCTCCTGCCGACGCTGGATCTCTTCGGCCTGGCGCAGTTGTTCCTGCCGATCCAGGCTGGAAGGTGCCGATTGTTGGGCAGCCGCCAGCCCGGCGACCGCCCATAGACAAGCCGCCAGCGCCAGCGGCGCCGATCGCATCCACATCTGTCATGCCCCCTGTGCAACGGTCACGCCGTGACATGCCGTTACTCGCACCACCGCGCCTGGCCGCCAAAACGGCGACGCAACCCGTCAGCGCGGCGAGTGCTGCGGGACTTTGCTGTAGCGTTAACGGAACGTCAACGCTTGCTGTAGGGGCCACCCTGTAAGAAAAACCCGACAATCGGCCTTATGTGATGAGCATCACTAAAATAGTTGAGTGTGCTGGAAGCGAGGCTGCGTGAATCGGTCCGTCGAGGCGACTTATTGACGGCAAGTTCGGTCAACGGGCAGTTAAGACGCTAATTTTAGAAATGCCTCAATAGGCATAACAAATTCTGGGAGTGACGAACCGCCAGGGCCGCACCCTACTCGCCATCCTTTCCATCCAGGAAGATGCGCATGCCACTAATGGCGGAGAACCACGCTACGCACTCAGCGAAATCGTGCTCGCTTACCAAGCAGCTTCAGCCGATGAACATCTCATCAACACCGTGACGACGTCATCTTTACAACGGCATACGCAGTATCGCCGATCCTCATAGCCGGGATCGCTAGTGACTTCTTTTCCCCACACGCTTGCACAAGCACGTGCAGCGCGGTCGCCCTGACCTCACAGGCGCACTCACTCCCCTGCTTGGCCTCGCGTTGTTTGCCCTGTGTGCGCCCCCGGCGCGCAGTGGTGAAGTGCGGCCTGCGGATGTGACTGACGCCTCCATCGCCCTCACGCCCATGCAGCAGGCCGAGCAATTGCGCGGCCAGCAGCGCTACGCGGACGCATTAGCCATCTACGAGCGGGTGTTGCGTGTGGACCCGCGCGACAAGGGCGCCTATACGATGCGTGCGCTGACGCTCAGCGACCTGGGAAGCGCGCAGCTGGCCGCCGAAGCGGTATGGCGCCATCCCGATTGGTTCTCGCAGCAGGAGCGCGACCGCCTCGAAAACGATCGCGTCGCTCGCATGATTGGCTGGGCCGGTGCCGAACCGATCGATGCGGCGCACCGCTACGCGGAGACCGATCAGGCATTGGTCACAATGGCGCGTATCGAACGCAGTGCACCACCGCAGGTGGCCAGCGAAGCGACGCGGTTGCGCGTCGATCGCCTGATCGCACTCAATCAGCGCCAGCGCCACCGCGATGTAGTGGCCGGATATCAAGCGTTGCGAGCGCAGGGTATCGACGTCCCGACGTATGTGCTTGCCACGGTGGGCGATTCGTTGATGGGCCTGCGCCGCCCTGCCGAGGCCGAAATCGTGCTGCGGCAGGCGCTGCAGCACAGCTCGGACGATTTCAACACACAGGTCCTGCTCGGCTACGCCTTGCTTGAGCAGGAGCGCTTCGATGCAGCGCTGCCGCTGTTCGAACGGCTGGCTGCCACCCAGGCACCCTGGCCGCGGCGAGCCGGCGCCACCAGTGGCTACGAAAACTGGGACCGCTTCAGCGCCGACATTGCACTGGCCACCGCGCGTTCCGCGGCCAACGACAACCGTCATGCCGAACGCCTGCTGCGCGAACGTGCAGCCATCGGTCCAGACAATGCCGAATTGCAGGCAGCGCTGGCCTCGATCCAGGCGCGTCGCGGGCACACCACGCAGGCCCTGCAGCGCAATCGGGTTGCGCTGACGCTGGATCCGCATCAGAAACAGGCGCGTAGCGGCATGGTCGAAACCCAGCGCGACCTGGACCGACTGGATCTGGCCGATGCGCAGTTCAAGACCTTGCGCACCGAGTATCCCGATGACGTTGGCCTGCAACGGCTGGGCGCATCGCTGCAGCGCCAACGCGGCTGGCAGATGCATCTGAGCCATGCATGGGGACGCAGCGAGAACGACAGCCGCGCCACATCGATCTCGCCGCTCGGCAATCATTTCGGCAGCACCTTGCTGGAAGCAGAGTCGCCGTTGCTCGGCGAGCGCTGGCGTGTCGGCCTGCGTGCCCGCGACGACTGGGCCGACTTTCAGGACACCCGCGTGCGCTACCGCAGTTTCTGGCTGGGCACGCATTACCGCTACAACCGCCTGGATGTCAGCGCCTATGGCGGCCGCGCACTGGATGATTTCGACCGTGATGGCACCGCGTGGGCATTGGACGCCGGATGGCGTTTTTCCGATGCGTGGTATGGCAGCGTTGCCTGGCGGACACGCGACCCGGAGGCCTCGTTGCAAGCGCGTCGCCTGGGCATCACCGCCGACAGCATCGGCGCCACCGCGCGTTGGACACCCAGCGATGAAAGCCGCTGGGAACTGCAGGCGCGCCAGTTGCGCTACAGCGATGGTAACCGGCGCGATCAGCTCGACCTCTCCGGCAGCCAGCGCCTGTGGGCACGCCCGCATGTGCTGGTCGATGGCGTGTTCGCTGCATCCGCCGGGCGCGCCGAAGACGACCGCGTTGTCGATTACTTCAACCCACGCCGCAGCGCAGGCATGGCCGCGGGTGTACGCATCGAACAGATCGGCTGGCGCCGCTACGACTACGCGTTTCGGCAGCGCCTGGAAGTCACCGCCGGACCGACCTATCAATCGGGCTTTGGCAGCCAATGGGTGCCTGCAGCTGCGTATCGGCACCTGTGGTCGCTGGGCGACGGCAGCGCGTTGACGTATGGCGTGAGCTGGTCGCGCCCGGTCTATGACGGTCGGCGCGAACACCAACTTGGACTGGACCTGGATTTCCGATGGGGAGGTACGCCGTGATCCGCCCGCTGCTGTTGCTGCTCGCGCTGCTGTTGATGACTTTCGCGTCGTCGGCGCAGGCGGGGCTGCTGGTGCTCAGCTACCACGATATTCGCGACGACGTCGCCGCCAAGGGCGACCCGGATCGCTACGCGGTGTCCACCAGCAACTTCGCTGCGCATCTGGACTGGCTGCGCTCGCATGCGTACCACCCGGTAAGCGTGCAGCAGGTGCTGGATGCACGCGCCGGCCGGCGCCCCCTGCCCTCGCGTCCGGTGCTGCTCACCTTCGACGATGGCCTGCGCAGCGTCTATACGCGGGTATTTCCGCTACTGCAGGCCTATGGCTACCCCGCACTGGTTGCGCCGGTGACCAGTTGGGTCGAATTGCCTGCAGGCAGGGTCGTCCCCTATGGCCCACGCGATTTCACTCAAGACGATTTCGTCACCTGGGCACAACTGCGCGAGATGCAGGACAGCGGCCTGGTGGAAATCGGCTCGCATAGCGACGACCTGCACAAGGGCATTGCCGGCAATCCGTTCGGTAATCAGACCCCTGCTGCGGTCACACGGTTGTGGGATGCGCGCAGCGGCTACGAAGACGAAGCAGACTATCGCCAGCGCATCGAAACCGATCTGCGGCATAGCCGCGATGCCATCGTGGCGCATCTGGGCAAACCGCCGCGTGCGATGGTATGGCCGTATGCCGCCTACAACCGCGCCAGCAATGCCATTGCCGCGCAGCTGGGGATGACGCTGAGTTTCGACCTGGAAGGCCGCTCGCACGAAGCCGATATCGGCCAGCAAGGCCGCGACCGCGTGGATGGGCAATCGTTGGCCAGCCTCGGGCGCCTGCTGTTGTTCAACAACCCAGACGTACGCGACCTGGCCGGCGAACTGCGCCGCGATCTGTCGCGCGATGGGTTGCGCGCCATCCAGATCGACCTGGATTACGTCTACGACCCGGACCCGGCACAGTTGGCGCGCAACCTCGACATCCTGGTTCAGCGCGTCAAGGACATCGGCCCGAGCCACGTCTTCCTGCAGGCCTTTGCCGACCCGGATGGCGACGGCGCAGCCGATGCGCTGTATTTCCCCAACCGGCATCTGCCGATGCGCGCGGACCTGTTCGGGCGCGTGGCCTGGCAGCTACGCACCCGCGCCGGTGTGCGTGTGTTCGCCTGGTTGCCAGTGCTCGGCTTCCATCTGCCCGATGCGCAGCAACAGGCTGCATTGCAGATCCGCGGCAACGATCCCAAGGACGTGCCGCGGCTGGATCCGGGCAATCCGCGCACGCGCGCTCTGGTGGCCGACGTCTACGAAGACCTTGCCGCCAATGCCTATTTCGAAGGGCTGCTCTTCCACGACGATGCCTATCTGCGCGATGACGAACTGCCGGACTATGGCAATGGCGATCCCGCCAAGCGCACCCAGGCGCTGATCGGCTTCACCCAGCAGCTGAAGACCGCCGCCGAACGCTGGCGCCCCAAGCTGGTGACAGTGCGCAACCTGTTCGCGCAACCGGTGCTGGAGCCGCACAGCGAAGCCTGGTTCGCACAACGGCTGGACGCGTTCACTGCCGCGTACGACTACACCGCGTTGATGGCGATGCCGTACATGGAAAAGGCCGACGACCCTCGGCAGTGGTTGAGCCAGTTGGCCAAGCGCGTCGGCGAAAACCCGCATGGCTTCGACAAGACCATCTTTGAACTGCAGACGGTCGATTGGCGTACCGGCAAGCCCTTGGACGATGGCGTGCTGCTTGCGCACAGCCAGTTGCTGCTGGCCGCAGGTGTGCGCCACCTGGCGTATTACCCGGACGATTTCATTGGCGGCCATCCGTCTCTGCCCGAAGCGCGCGAGGCCATCTCGGCCCGCCAATTCCCCTATATCGAGCGATGACCGATGACGACCAGCCTCTTACTGGCCGCCCTGTTCAATTTTGCGTTTTTCTACCCGATCATCATGGCGTTCTTCTGGATGATCGGCGGCATCTACTACTACCTGCGGCGCGAACGCGGCACGCCCGGCCCGTCCAAGCCCCCACCGATGGCCAGCGAACCGTTCGTGTCGCTGCTGATGCCCTGCTACAACGAAGCCAAGCACGTCGCCGAAACCATTGCGGCGATGAGCGCGCAGAACTATGCGGATTACGAGATCATCGCGATCAACGACGGCAGCACCGACCGCACCGCCGAAATGCTGGACGACCTCACGCACCACTACCCGCGCTTGCGCGTGGTGCATTTGGAGCAAAACCACGGCAAAGCCAACGCGCTGCGGGTCGGCACGCTGGCGGCGCGTTCGGATTACCTGGTGTGCGTGGATGCCGACGCGATTCTCGACCCCAACGCCACCCGCTGGATGGTGGGCCACCTGGTGGCTGGTCCGCGCGTGGGTGGCGTCACCGGTAATCCGCGCGTGCGCAATCGCACCACCCTGATGGGCCGCATGCAGGTAGGCGAGTTCTCCGCCATCGTCGGCCTGATCAAGCGGGCACAGCGCGTCTACGGCCGCCTGTTCACGGTGTCTGGTGTGATCTGCGCGTTTCGTCGCTCTGCCCTGCATCACGTTGGATTCTGGTCCGACAGCATGGTCACCGAGGACATCGACATCTCCTGGCGGCTGCAGCTTGACGGTTGGGATATCCGCTACGAGCCCAATGCCTTGTGCTGGATCCTGATGCCGGAAACCTTTCGCGGCCTGTGGATGCAGCGCCTGCGCTGGGCGCGTGGCGGCGTGGAGGTATTGCTGAGCCATGGACGGCGCGCACTCGGCTGGCGTAGCCGGCGCATGTGGGGCGTGTTGCTGGAATACGCACTGAGCCTGATCTGGGCCTACGTGATGCTCTTCATCATCGTGCTGTGGGCGCTTGGCAAGTTCATCGCGATGCCGCCCGCGTTGTATGTCGACACCATCCTGCCGCGTTGGCATGGACTGGTACTGGCGGTGGTCTGCCTGCTGCAGTTCGGCACCAGCCTGCTGATCGAGCGACGCTACGAAAAAGGCCTGGCACGCCAGTTCTTCTGGGTGATCTGGTATCCCGCTGCCTTCTGGATGATCGGCATGTTCACCGCCGTCATCGCCTTCCCTCGCGCGCTCATCGCCCGTCGCAACACGCGCGCCCGCTGGAAAAGTCCCGACCGAGGAATCCAATGACACCGCCCATCATCAACCTGCCGCAACGCCTCGGCCGCTCGCGCCGCCTCGCCTACGGCGCCGCCACCGCCGGCGCCTGGATGGTCTATTTCTATCTCTGGGCACCACTGGCCACGCTGATCGCCTGGTTCTTCGGCCTGCGCAGCGCGTACACCGAGCTCTACCTGAAACACAACGCCATCGACCCGTTCGCCCTCGGCGCACTGCCGGTGATCGCCCTGATGGCGGCCATCACCACCGTCGGCTGGGCCGAATACAACCGCCTGCGCTTCGCCAATGCCGACAAGCGCAAGCGCCCGCGCACCGTACCCGAACCCGAAGTCGACCAACGCCTGGGCGCCACCGAACAACTCGGCCCCCTGCTTCGCCACAGCCGCATTTCGACAGTGTCGATGGACAAGTTCGCACGGCCAGTGGGGGTGCGGGTGGTACGGCACCGGTGACACGAGGGAACTGCGGGAGTCGATTTCCCGGCAGAAGCGGACGGCTTTTGCGAAAGCCACCTCGGAGCTCGGGCTGTTTGCATGGGTCATCGACCCCCGACGGCAACAAGGCAGAGTTGTGGCAGGCGACGTGAGACCCATCCAATGACCTGGGAAAGGATGCGCACACCTCTGCGGACACAGTGCCCCCAGTGCCCTGGCCTTCCTCACTACGGGAGCGAGCCGGCTCACACCGCCCAGCTGGCTTATGCAGACATCGGGAACAGAAACTCTCGGTCTGGTGACCCCGGCCCGATTCGAACGGGCGACCTTCCCCTTAGGAGGGGGACGCTCTATCCAGCTGAGCTACGGGGCCAAGGGCGGCATTGTCGCATGTTCAGCCAGCTTGCCAAGCCGGCCGGGGGTGGGTGGAGCCTGCTAAAATCGGCGGCTACCCGTGTCGCGGGGCCCCTGGCCGCCGCGCGACCGTCCCGACCTTTGGAGATCCCATGTCCGCTGACCTGCTCAAGGCGCTCGACCTCGCCGCGTCCAATTCCGGTACCTATCTCGGCGAGGCGACCTGGTCGCAAGCCACCGGCGCCGGGGTGCTGCAGCCGCTCAATCCGACCACCAACGCGGTGATCGCCGAGGTGCAGGCGACCACGCCGGAAGACTACGAGCTGATCGTCCAGCGTGCGCAGGCGGCCTTCAAGGTATGGCGGACCACGCCGGCGCCGCGTCGTGGCGAAGCCGTTCGTCTGTGTGGCGAAGCGCTGCGCAAGCACAAGGATGCGCTCGGTTCGCTGGTGGCCCTGGAAATGGGCAAGAGCAAGCCCGAGGGCGACGGCGAAGTGCAGGAGATGATCGACATCGCCGACTTTGCCGTGGGCCAGAGCCGCATGCTCTATGGCTACACCATGCATTCGGAGCGCCCTGGCCATCGCATGTACGAGCAGTACCAGCCGCTGGGGCTGGTGGGCATCATCAGCGCGTTCAACTTCCCGGTGGCGGTGTGGGCGTGGAATGCGTTTTTGGCGGCGATTTGCGGCGATATCTGCATCTGGAAGCCGTCCAACAAGACCCCGCTGACCGCGATCGCCACGATGAAGATCTGCAATGCGGCATTGAAAGACGCCGGTTTCCCGGACATCTTCTTCCTGATCAACGATGCCGGCACTTCGCTGTCGGAAAAGCTGGTCGAAGACACCCGCATCCCGCTGATCAGCTTCACCGGTTCCACCCAGATCGGGCGCGTGGTCGCTGAAAAGGTCGCCCACCGCCTGGGCCGCTGCCTGCTGGAGTTGGGTGGCAATAACGCCATCATCCTGGACGAAACCGCCGACCTGAAGCTGGCGATTCCCGGCATCGTGTTCGGTGCGGTCGGCACCGCCGGCCAGCGCTGCACCACCACGCGCCGGCTGATCGTGCACGACTCCATCTACGACAACGTGCTGGCCACGCTGGTCAAGGCGTACAAGCAGCTCGACAGCAAAATCGGCGACCCCACCGACCCGGCAAACCTGATGGGCCCGCTCAACAGCCAGGGCGCGGTGGAACAGTTTCTGGCCTCGATCGCCAAGGCCAGGGCCGCTGGCGGCACGGTGGAAGTGGGCGGTACGGCGATCGATCGCCCTGGCAACTTCGTGCTGCCGGCGATCGTCACCGGGCTGCAGAACAGCGACGCGGTGGTGCAGCACGAAACCTTCGCGCCGATCCTGTACGTGATGAAGTACAGCACACTCGATGAGGCGATCGATCTGCAGAACGGCGTGCCGCAGGGGCTGTCGTCGTCGATCTTCACCCAGAACCTCAAAGCGGCCGAGAAGTTCCTGTCCGCTGCGGGCAGCGACTGCGGCATCGCCAACGTCAACATCGGCACCTCGGGTGCGGAGATCGGCGGCGCGTTCGGTGGCGAGAAGGAAACCGGCGGCGGTCGCGAATCCGGCTCGGATGCATGGAAGGTCTACATGCGCCGCCAGACCAACACCATCAACTACTCCGATTCGTTGCCGCTGGCCCAGGGCATCAAGTTCGATCTGTGATGTAGGGACTGCGCGCCGGACACTGCCCCGGCGCGTGGGCTTGCCTGCAGCGCGCGCGCAGCACGCCTTGCTGCCTCGCGCTGCCGGGATGCGGGGATGCGGGGATGCCGGGATGCCGGGATGCCGGGATGCCGGGATGCTGGAGCACCAGGCCATCGTGCTGATGCCAGGGCGGGCCGTCGAAACAGGCCGCGGCAACCTGTCACCACCCCTGCCCGACCATGCTCCAGGCCATGAACCACGCGCTCGCACAGCGCCGCCGTCGCTCCCCACTGCCCTCCCAACCGCTTGAATCCGGCCATCGGCCACGGTTCGCCTCAACCGGCACGCCTTTTGGCCGGCCGCTCTGGGATAATCGGGCGACGCCAGCCGCCGGCTGCGGGCCCTTCAAGGAGTTCATGATGAACGTTGTCGTTCGACAGACCAGCGCCATGGCCATCGTCAGCCTGGTGGCCGGCATTCTCGGCTGGACGTTGATTCCCTTCCTCGGCAGCATCTGCGCCATCATCACCGGCCATCTGGCGCGGGCGGAAATCCGCCGTAATCCGCAGGGCCTGGACGGCGACGGGCTGGCGATCGGCGGGCTGATCCTGGGCTGGCTGGCGTTAGCGCTGTGGGTGCTGGGCGTTGCGGTTTTTATTCTTTTCTTTGGCGGCATGGCGTGGCTGGCGGCCGCCAACAGTTGAGCATGGCCGCGCCCTCCTCGGCACAGCGCTTCAATGACCGGGTAGCGGCGTATGTGCGCTACCGGCCGGGTTACCCGCCGCAGCTGCTGCGCTGGCTGCACGACGAGCTGGGCGTCACTCCCGCCACGCCGGTGGCCGATATCGGTGCCGGCACCGGCATCTCCAGCCGCCTGTTCCTGGAGGCCGGCTACTCGGTCACCGCAGTGGAACCGAACCCGGCCATGCGCGCCGCCGCGCAACAATGGCTGGCCGAATTCGGCAGCTTCCAGGCCATCGACGGCACCGCCGAGGCCACCGGGCTGGCCGATACCAGCGTTGGCCTGGTATCGGCAGCGCAGGCCTTCCACTGGTTCGACACCCAGGCCGTACGCCGCGAGTGGGCACGTATCCTGCAGCCCGGCGGCCTGGCGGTGGTGTACTGGAACTCGCGCGAACTGGACTCCACCGCGTTCCTGCGCGGCTACGAACAGCTGCTGCTGGACTACGGCACCGACTATTCGGCGGTGGCAGAACGCTACCAGGACGATGCGACCATGCAGGCCTGGTTCGGCGATGGATTCCGGGCGATGGCACGCTTTCCCAATGTACAGCGGCTGGATTTCGACGCCTTGCGTGGCCGCCTGCTGTCCTCGTCGTATGCGCCGCTGGCGCACGATGTACGGCACGCGCCGATGCTGGCCGCGCTGCGCGCCCTGTTCGACGCGTACGCGCACGACGGGGTGATCGACTTTCATTACCAGACCCGCATTTTCGCCGGGAGTTTGAACTGACCCGCATGTATTCGCTTGCCCGCCCCTTGCTGTTTTTCCTCGATGCCGAACGCGCCCATGCGCTGGCCTTGCGCTCCATTGATACCGCCTACCGCACCGGCACCATGGCGCTGCTGGCCAAGCGCCCGGTGCCACTGCCGACGCCCGCGTTCGGGCTGATGTTCCCCAATCCGGTCGGGCTTGGCGCCGGGCTGGACAAGAATGGCGAACATATCGACGCGCTGATGGCGCTGGGGTTCGGCTTCGTCGAGATCGGCACGGTGACGCCGCGTGCGCAGGAGGGCAACCCCAAGCCGCGCATGTTCCGGCTGCCCGAGTACCAGGCGGTGATCAACCGCATGGGCTTCAACAACCTGGGCGTGGATGCGCTGGTGGCCAATGTGCAGCGCGCGCGCCGCCGCGGCGGCCTGCTCGGCATCAACATCGGCAAGAACAAGGACACCCCCAACGAAGAGGCCACCAGCGATTACCGCTACTGCATGGAGCGGGTGTACCCGCTGGCCGACTACATCACCGTCAACATTTCCTCGCCCAATACCGCCGGCCTGCGCGAACTGCAGGAAGAACAGGCGCTGCGCCGCCTGATCGCAGACCTGCGCGAAACCCAGGAAGCCCTGGGCGCGCAGCACGGCAAACGCGTGCCGATGCTGGTGAAGGTAGCGCCGGATCTCAACGACCGCGACATCGATGCGGCCGCGCGCGTGCTGGCCGACCTGGCGGTGGATGGCGTGATCGCCACCAATACCACGGTCACGCGCACCTTGATCGCCAATCATCCGTTGGCCGCGGAAGCCGGCGGCCTGTCGGGCGCGCCGTTGCTGGGGCAATCCACTCTGGTGCTGCGCCGCCTGCGCGCACGCCTGCCCGAATCGATTCCGTTGATCGGCGTGGGCGGCATCACCTCCGGCGCTGATGCAGTAGCCAAGATGGCCGCGGGCGCGAGCCTGGTGCAGTGCTATAGCGGGCTGGTGTATCGCGGGCCGCCACTGATCGGCGAATGCGTCGATGCCATCCGCCGCCGCCGCGAGGCGCCCAGCGGCGGCGCGGTGTCGCCGTTATGAGCGCTGCCGTGCAACCGGGCTGGCGCCTGAGTGAACACGCGTCGCTGCATGCGTTGAACACGTTCCATGTGCAGGCCACGGCGCGCTGGCTGTTGCATATCCACACACCCGAGGCCATGCCACAGGCGTTGTCAGCGGCGCAGATCGCGGGCGAACCGCTGCTGGTGCTGGGCAGCGGCAGCAACGTCTTGCTGGCCGGCGACCCGCCGGGCTGCGTGCTGTGTTTCGAAAACCGCGATATCGCCATCATTGCGCACCATGCCGACCATGCCATCGTGCGTGCCGGCGCTGGCGTGAACTGGCATGCGCTGGTGCTGTATTCGCTGCAGCAGGGTCTGTCTGGCCTGGAGAACCTGGCGCTGATACCCGGCACGGTGGGTGCCAGCCCGATCCAGAACATCGGCGCGTACGGCGCGCAGGTGGGCGACTTCATCCACGCGGTGGAGGCCTTCGACCGGCAGGGCCAGCAGTTCGTGCGGCTGGGTGCGGACGACTGCGCGTTCGGTTACCGCGACAGCGTGTTCAAGCAGCAGCCCGAGCGCTACCTGATCGTGGCGGTGGAGTTCAACCTGCCGCTGTTGCACGAACTGCGGCTGGACTATGCCGGCATCCGCGAGGAGCTGGCCCGCATGGGAGCCGAGCTGGCCGGTGCAGCGGATGTGGCGCAGGCGGTGATCAATATCCGCCGGCGCAAGCTGCCGGACCCGGACGTGCTGGGCAATGCCGGCAGTTTCTTCAAGAACCCGCTGCTGCCAAGCGAGCAGATCGCGGCCTTGCAGGCCACCTTTGCCGACATGCCGGTCTACCCCGGCGAACACGCCGGCCAGGGCAAGTTGTCGGCAGCGTGGTTGATCGAGCAATGCGGCTGGAAGGGCCGGCGCGAAGGCGATGCCGGCGTGTCGCCGGATCATGCGCTGGTCCTGGTCAACTACGGCAGCGCCAGCGGCGCGCAGTTGCTCGACGTCGCACGGCGTATCGCCGAATCGGTGCGCGAGCGCTATTCGGTGATCCTGGAACCGGAGCCGCGCATCATCGGAGCGCATTGGTGACGGCATCGCCGGCGCCGGTGCGCGCCGCCGTCTGGATGCTGATCAGCACGCTCGCCTTCGGCCTGATGGCCATCAGCATCCGGTTTGCCTCCGCGCACATTCCGACCACCGAGATCGCGTTCTTCCGCAATGCCTTCGGCTTGCTGGCACTGTTGCCGTTGATCGTGCGTCCGGGCAAGCCGCTGCCACGCACGCGCCAACTGCCGCAGTACTTCGCCCGCACCTTGATCGGCCTGGCCTCGATGCTGTGCGGGTTCTGGGCGATCGGGCACCTGCCGCTGTCGCAGGCAATTTCGCTGTCCTATTCCACGCCCCTGTTCGTCACCGTGCTGGCGGTGGTGTGGCTGCAGGAACAGGTGCGCATGCGGCGCTGGCTGGCGGTGGCAGCGGGCTTCATCGGCGTGCTGGTGATCCTGCGGCCAGGCTCGTCCACGTTCAGCCCGGGCTTGCTGGTGGCGCTGCTGGCCGCGGTGATCAGCGCCATCGTGGCGATCCAGATCAAGCAGCTCTCGCGCAGCGACGACTCCGACACGGTGGTGTTCTACACCTACCTGTTCTGGGTGCCGATGTCGCTGATTCCCGCGCTGTTCCAGTGGAGCTGGCCGCAGGGCGTCGACTGGCTGTGGCTGGTGGCCACCGGCATCTTCGGCACCGCCGGGCAGTTGTTCTGGACCCGCGCACTCAAGCTGGGCGAGGTCTCGGCGCTGCAGCCGATCAGCTTCATGCAATTGCCGCTGGTGGCGCTGCTGGGCTGGTGGTTGTTCGGCGAGGCGATCGAGCGCCACACCCTGATCGGTGCGGCCATCATCATCGGCGCCAACGTCTACATCGCCCATCGCGAAACCGTGCTGGCGCGCCGCGCCGCCACCCATGCGCCGGTGGAGGGGGCAAAGCCGGGCGAGTGACGCAGCAGCGGCGACGCGATACATGTGGGTGTAACGCGCGCCGCCGCACGCTTCACCACGCATTCCACGACTGCAGCGGTCGCGTTGTCGCGCACTGAGCGTTCGTCGGCGGCCTCTCCGTCACTGGGGTCATGCCACCGAGATCGTATGCGACCATGCAGGCGAACCCGCTTGCACCAGGACACTGCACGTGAAAACCATCGGGATGATCGGCGGCATGAGCTGGGAGTCCACCCTGCCCTACTACCGCCATATCAATCAGGCCGTCCGCCGCGAATGTGGCGGGCTGCATTCGGCCCGACTGTTGCTGTACAGCGTCGACTTCCACGATATCGAACGCCTGCAGCACGCCGGCGACTGGGAAGGCGCCGGTCGCGAGATGGCGGCCGCCGCGCGTTCGCTGCACGCTGGCGGCGCGGACTTCATCGTGCTTTGCACCAACACCATGCATTGCGTCGCCGATGCAATCACCGCCGCAACGCCACTGCCCTTGCTGCATATCGCCGATGCCACCGCCGAGGCCTTGCTCGCGGCTGGCATCGCCCGGGTTGGCCTGCTCGGCACGCGCTTCACCATGGAGCAGCCGTTCTATCGCCAGCGGCTGGAGGCACGTGGACTGACGGTGCTCATACCGCCTTCCGATGCGCGCGCGGAACTGCATCGGGTGATCTACCAGGAGCTGTGCCAGGGCGTGATCGATGCAGGATCGCGTCACTCGTTTCGTCAGGTCATGGCCGAACTCGACCGGCAAGGCGCGCAGGCGATCGTCCTGGGTTGCACGGAAATTTCCTTGCTGGTGGATGCCGGCGACTCGGCGCTACCGCTGTTCGATACCACCGTGCTGCATGCCGAAGCAGCGGCGTTGGCCAGCCTGCGCGCCTGATACCGCCACCACGGGCGCAGACACGACGCGTTTACCGAAGTCCCATACGTGCCATCCAGCGCCAGTAGGCAAGCCGCACCTGTCGGCGCGCTAGCATGATGCCTGCACTGGCGACTGCTGCACACGCGCCTGCGCGCCACCACCCGCCACAGGATGTCACGCCTTGAAGACCCATTCGCCCACAGGCATTGCACCGAGGCCGCAGCTCAAACGTGACGACTACAAGACGCTGGCCCTGTCCGCGCTGGGCGGCGCGCTGGAACTGTACGACTTCATCATCTTCATCTTTTTCGCGGCAGTGCTGGGCGGGTTGTTCTTCCCTCCCGGCATCCCCGACTGGATGCGCCAGCTGCAGACCTTCGGCATCTTTGCCGCCGGTTACCTGGTGCGTCCGCTGGGCGGCATGGTGATGGCCCATTTCGGCGACCTGGTCGGTCGCAAGCGCATGTTCGGCTTGAGCCTGCTGTTGATGGCGCTGCCGACGCTGTGCATCGGCTTGCTACCCACCTACGCGCAGATCGGCATTGCGGCGCCGCTGCTGTTGCTGGGCGCGCGCCTGCTGCAGGGCGCCGCCATCGGCGGCGAAGTGCCCAGTGCCTGGGTGTTCGTGGCCGAGCATGTGCCGCCGCAGCGCACCGGGCTTGCCTGCGGCACGCTGACCGCCGGCTTGGCCGGGGGCGTGCTGCTTGGCTCGCTGGGCGCCGGCGCGCTCAACCGCTACTTCACCGCTGCCGAGATCGCCGACTATGCCTGGCGCCTGCCGTTCCTGGCCGGCGGGGTATTCGGGCTGGTATCGGTTTATCTACGGCGCTGGCTGCACGAAACGCCGGTGTTTGCAGAGCTGGTCGCCATGCGGGCGCTGGCGCGCGAGACCCCGCTCAAGCTGGTGCTGCGCGATCATCGCCCCGGCGTCCTGCTGTCGCTGGCACTGACCTGGATGGTGGCCGGCGGCGTGCTGGTGGTGTCGTTGATGACGCCCGGCCTGTTGCAGAGCAGCTATCACTACCCGGCGGCGGTGGCGCTGCAGGCCAACAGCCTGGCGATCGTGCTGCAGGCGCTGGGTTCGGTGGTGGCCGGTACGTTGGCCGACCGCCACGGCAACGGACGCGTGCTGCTCATCGGCAGCCTGTTTCTCGGTGTGGCGGCATGGCTGTTCTATCGCCTGGCCGGCGATCCGCAGCTGGTGTTTCCGCTGTACGCGCTACTGGGCGCGGCACTGGGCATCTTGGGCGTGATCCCGCGCGTCATGGTCGAGGTGTTCCCGCCAGCCGTGCGCCTGTCCGGCGTGTCGTTCGCCTACAACCTGGGCTATGCCGTCTTCGGTGGGCTGACGCCGCTGCTGGTGGTCATGCTGGTCAAGCAGCACCCGATGGGCGCGGGCTATTACGTGATGCTGCTCGCGCTGATCGGCAGCGTGATCGGCCTGCAGCTGCTGCGCCATGCCCCCGCGAAGGATCACTCCCTGCGGGGCCACGCATAGCGTCCATCGCGGCACCCACGCGGACACTGCAGTGCGAGGCAGCCGCTCAACACTGCAATCCAGCGACGCTGCATGCCCGCCCATGTCCCGCCGTCATCCGTGCAGGTGATCCAGCTCAGGCAGCAGCACCACGCTTTCCTGGGTGTTGGGATCGGTGCGGGCCACCAGCACCACCGCTGGCTCTGCCCCATCGTTGTACGGCTGATGCGGCATGCCGGCCGGGATATAGAGAAAATCACCGGCTGCGACCACCTCATGATGTTCCAGTGCCGCGCCGTACCAGACCTTGGACGTGCCGGTCAGCGCATAGATGGCTGTTTCGTGCGCGGCATGCAGGTGTGGCCTGGCAAGACCGCCCGGCGGAATGGTGACCCGGTGCAGGCTCAAACCGGTGGCGCCGGTTGTCTGCGCGGAGATTCCCGACGCATAGAACACGCCCTGCTCTGCCAGCGCCGGGTCGCTGGCGCGCAGCACCCGGCAGGTGGGCGACGCCGTCGCGGTAGGCAACCCTTCGTGCATGCACCTGTCCTCGGTCTTCGGTCGGCTGCAACAGGTCCGGGCAGGCATCGATGGACATGCAATGCGTCTGTCCACCTGCCCGGCACCTGGTTGATAGCCAGGTCAGCCGATCAGGCGGCAACGCTACGCCGCGCCGGGCAGGCGCCCGAACCGGAACGCGAACCGGTGCATCGTCGATGCGAACACGTGGGCCTGTGCGCAGCGGCCGTGCGCGCGGGCGTCAGACACCCATGCCTGCACTGCCTCGGGCATTGCCCAAAGGCCTGGACCTCCTCAGGCCGGCACGCGAACGCGACGCCAATGCGGGCGCCGCGTGCCGCGGAACATCACCAGATACAGGCCGACCACCCAGACCAGCGCCGCCGACCAGCCGCCCAGAATGTCGGAGGGGTAATGCACGCCCAGATAGATGCGCGACACGCCGACCAGCAACGCGAACGCACTGGCCACGATGGTCACCGGCCAGCGCCAGCGGGTGCGCCAGGCCAGTGCGATGACCACTGCCGCCAGCGTCATCGAACCCATCGCGTGGCCGCTGGGAAAGCTGAAAGTGCTTTCCGGCGCGATCGACTCCCACAGGCTGGGCCGGTCGCGCTGAAAGAACTGCTTGGCACCCATGTTGAGCAATGCCGAACCGCCGAAGCCCAGCGCCGCAAAGGCGCCCTCGCGCCAGCGCCGCAGCGCCAGCAGCACCAGCACGATGGCGATATCGGCCGGAATCACGCCGTACTGGTAACCGATCTTGGAGATCACTCCGAAAAATGTATCCAGCGTCGGGGTGGCAATGCTGCGCAGGCTCCACAGCAAGGGTTCGTCGAAATAGAAATTTTCCAGCTCATGCACTTCGTCGGCCAGGTCCACGAACAGACCCAGCGGCACCAGCACGCCAACGAACAACAGCCCCATGCGCCACGCGTTACGGCGCAGCCATACTTTGAATCCGGCCGGCGACTCAGCCGGCGCGGCGGACATAGGTGCGTTCGACGTACTGATCAATCAGTGCGATGAATTCCTGCGCGATGTTCTCGCCACGCAGGGTGACGGTTTTTTCGCCATCCACGAATACTGGAGCGGACGGCGCTTCGCCTGTCCCCGGCAACGAGATGCCGATGTTGGCGTGACGCGATTCGCCCGGCCCGTTGACCACGCACCCCATCACCGCCAGGGTCATGTTCTCCGCGCCGGGGTTGGAGATCTTCCATTCCGGCATGCGCGCACGCACGTGGTTCTGCACCACGCCGGCCAGCTCCTGGAAGAACTCGGAGGTGGTGCGGCCGCAGCCCGGGCACGCGGTGACCATCGGGGTGAACGCGCGCTGCCCGGTGGTCTGCAGCAGCTCCTGCGCCACCACCACTTCCTGGGTGCGCGACTGCCCCGGCTCGGGCGTCAGCGAAATACGGATGGTGTCGCCGATGCCTTCCTGCAGCAGCACGCTCAGCGCTGCTGCCGAGGCCACGATGCCCTTGCTGCCGATGCCGGCTTCGGTCAGGCCAAGATGCAGCGCAAAGTCGCAGCGCGCGGCCATGTCGCGATACACCGCGATCAGCTCCTGCACGCCGGAGACCTTGGCCGACAGGATGATGCGCTCGCGCGGCAAGCCCAGTTCCACCGCCCGCTCGGCCGAATCCACCGCCGAACGGATCAACGCCTCGCGCAGCACGCGGCCGGCGTCCCACGGTGATTCGCGCCGGGAATTTTCGTCCATCAGCTGCGCGGCGAGCGACTGGTCCAGCGACCCCCAGTTGGCACCGATGCGTACCGGCTTGTCGTACCTGATGGCGAATTCGATCAGCTGCCCGAACTGCAGGTCCTTCTTCTTGCCGAAGCCGACGTTGCCCGGGTTGATGCGGTACTTGGCCAACGCTTGCGCACAGGCCGGCTCGG
>NZ_LXNG01000029.1 GCF_001642575.1 Xanthomonas floridensis
CTCAGTCCGACAGGACTGGGGGTTTGTTTTTGTCTCCGATTTAAGCCCTTCGCACTGTCCGCCGTCAGTGGGTGGCTTGGCAGGAGGCGCGGAACACTGTGAGGACGGCCGGGAACGCACCGGCACATGGCGCTTCTCTCTTGGCGAAGTCGGTACGATGGAAAACGCCTAAGCCACCACAGTGCGTCAACCATCGTTGCTTGCGATGCAAGGCCAAGGCGAGGATGCGGTGCCCGGCCCGGCAGGGCGTCCATCCATCCGTGTTCCAAGCCAGATACGGCAACGACCCAAGCTTGATGCGCTCCTCCGCTGGCCAGCGCCGCCTGCACCAGTCAAAAAGGGGCCAGAAGCCGCCCGTGGCCCAAGACACATTGCGACATGACATCCCAAGCTTGCTGCGCCCCATGCTGGGCTGCGCTGCTTGCACTAGCCAAAAGGGCGCGCGTACCCCCAAAACAGGAGCTCACACCCCCGCACGGTGAAAGGAGGGAGCCAACGGCGTGGCTGGTCGGGTGGTGACTTCATTTTCTAGTGGCCACTAAGCTGTGCGCCTGCAGGTGTATTGTTTTTGCCCGGCGGATCTCCATCTTGGGTCTTGCCGGTGCATGGCCGGTGTTGCTGGATGTCCGGATGCCGGAGTTGCCCGAAGTCGAAACTACTGTGCGAGGTCTGGCGCCGCACCTGGTCGGGCAACGCATTCATGGCGTGATCCTGCGTCGTCCGGATTTGCGCTGGCCCATTGCCGAGCAGATCGAACGTTTGCTGCCTGGCGCCACCATTACGCAGGTGCGGCGACGCGCGAAATATCTATTGATGGATACCGATGCCGGTGGCAGTGCATTGCTGCATCTGGGGATGTCGGGCAGCCTGCGCGTATTGCCGGGCGATACCCTGCCGCGGGCGCACGATCACGTAGATATCAGCCTGCAGAATGGACGTGTCCTGCGCTTTAACGACCCGCGCCGGTTCGGATGTTTGCTATGGCAGGCGGATACGCAAGTGCATGAGTTGCTTGCGACCCTGGGCCCGGAGCCATTATCCGACGCATTTACTGGAGATTATCTGCATGCGCTGTCGCGCGGGCGTCGTGCAGCCGTCAAGACCTTTCTGATGGATCAGGCCGTGGTGGTCGGTGTCGGCAATATCTACGCGGCTGAGAGCCTGTATCGCGCGGGAATCAGTCCTTTGCGCGAAGCCGGAAAGGTTTCGCTCGACCGGTATCGCCGGCTGGCCGCTGCAGTCAAAGAGATACTCGGCTATGCCATCCAGCGCGGGGGCACTACGCTGCGGGACTTTATCAGTCCGGATGGTGCACCCGGTTATTTCGAGCAGGAATTGAATGTCTATGGGCGTGAGGGCGAGCTCTGCAAACAGTGCGGGCGACTGTTGAAGCACGCCACTATTGGACAACGTGCAACGGTGTGGTGCGGTAGCTGCCAGCGATAAGGGGTAAACCCATGATGGCTGAAGCCACCTCGGCAGCTGGATCACTCCGTACTGCGGATGAGTTAGGGCCTGTTAACACTAATGATTTAAGCGATTAAACTATCTGGCATGGAGATCACGCCCGCACAATTTGCCCTCATTGAACATTGCTTACCTGCGCAGCGCGGCAATGTCAGCATGACCAACCTGCAGGTGGTCAACGCCATCCTTTACGTCGCAGAGCATGGCTGCAAATGGCGGGGCCTGCCCAAGCGCTTTGGCAACTGGCACACGGTCTATACACGCATGAACCGTTGGGCCAAGGCCGGTGTGCTCGACCGGATGTTCGCGCAATTGCAGAAATCGCAGATCGTGCGCATCAAAATCGAGGCAGTCTCGTTGGACTCCACCAGCATCAAGGTGCATCCCGATGGCACTGGCGCATTAAAAAAAACGGCCCACAAGCGATCGGCAAGTCCCGCGGTGGATGGAACACCAAGATTCATCTGGTTGCCGCAGATGCTCGAACAGCCATCACGTTCGGATTGACGCCTGGCAACGCACACGACGCACCCGCAGGCCGCACGTTGCTTGAACACCTGGGGCCAGTGGAGCGACCGACTCATCTGTTGATGGATCGCGCTTACGAAGGCAATGAAACCTGCCAGTTGGCGCTCGATCTTGGCTTCGTGCCGGTGGTCCCACCCAAGTCCAATCGGGTCGATCCTTGGGAGTACGACCGGGAAATGTACAAGCGACGCAACGAAGTGGAGCGACTATTCCGTCGCTGAAGGGCTACCGCCGGATTTTCACACGCTTCGAGAAGCTGGACGTCATGTTCCTTTGGATTCCTCAGCTTTGTGCTGACCGTTGATGGGCTTCGGATGTGTTAACAGGCCCTAACGCAGTAACACCACATCGCACGTCTGCATGCCATCCAATCAAGCATCTGGGACAGGCGTTGCGTAACGACCGACGACACCGCAAAAGCATCATTGCGTTGGTCGCTGCCGACTTTCCAGCGTGCGCGGCTAGTGTCCCGGCGGGGACGGCGCCACAATCACGGGTCTCACGCCCGGAGTGCCACATGCCCACGATGCCGCACCGCTTCGATTTCCTGTGGATTGCATTGGCGTTGACGCTGCTGCCTTGGAGCATGGCGCGGGCCGATGCGCCGGTTCACGAAGAAACGGCAACAGTAGAGAGCATCCGCTTGAGTAACGAGGTGCTGGAACTGAGCCTGACGCCGGCATTCGGCGGACGCGTGCTGTCCTTCAACCTGCATGGCCAACCAAATGTGTTGAAAGTGGGAGCCGCGGTGAGCCGGCAGCCCACACCCGCGGTGTCTGCCACCGCTGGCGATGTGCCGTATCTGGGCCACGATGTCTGGGTGGGACCGCAGAGCCAGTGGTGGTTGCATCAGCAGGTCAATCCGCAGCGCAAGGCCGCCGCTGCGGTGTGGCCGCCGGACCCGTATCTGTCGTTGGCGAGTACCCGTGTGGTCACGCGGGGACCAGGCCAGGCGAGCCTGCAGGGCGTGCCCAGCCCGGTGACGGGCGTGCAGCTGAGCAAGCACGTCGAGGTTTCCAGGACACGCGTGGATAGCGTGGACCTGCGGGCCACGGCGCGCAATATCCGCAAGCAGGCGATCGCCTGGGACCTGTGGTTCAACACGCGGGTGGCCGCGAGTACGCGGGTCTTTGTGCCGGTGGCGAACAGGACCGATGTGCGTGTGCAGCCACCCAGCGAGGCGGGTACGACGGCGCCGGTCTTCTCGCACCACGCAGGCGTCCTTGCATTGCGCGCCGATGCAAGGGGTGACAGCCTGATCCAGCGTGGCAAGCTGTTGCTGCAGCCATCGGCAGGCTGGATGGCCGGGTTTGCCGGGAAGCAGGTCCTGGTGATTCGCTTTGCGCATCAGCCGTTGGCGGCAATCCATCCCGAGCAGGGGCAGGTGGAGTTGTATCTGGATGCGCCACCAGAGCATCCCGAACAGGGGTTGCTGGAAATGGAAGTGCATGCGCCGTACCGGCAGCTCGCGCCAGGGGCGCAGATGCAGGCGCAGGAACAATGGACCTTGCTGCGCTACACCGGGCCGGACGAAGAGCAGGCACAACGGCAGTTCCTGTGCAGCAAGGCCGGGGAGCTGGGCCTGGACCAGGCCTGCGCGGCTGCACCCCAGAGACCTTGAGTCCCCGCATGCGCGTCCACGGCGGGCTGTGGCTATGATGTCGCCATTCCTTAGCTCAGACCGATGCGCATGCAACGACGCCACTTCCTGAAGAATGCCGCTGCCGCCCTGGCCGCGCTCGGTTTACCGGCGGTGCCGCAGTGGGCATTGGCGGCCAAGGCGGTGGGACTGCGTCGGCTCGGTCAGCCGCAACCATTCGACTATGCCTGGCTTAAGGGGCAGGCGCGTGCGTTGGCTGCCGCGCCGTACAAGAGCCACAAGCAGGTGCTGCCTGGCCCGCTGGAGGCTTTGAACTGGGATCAGTATCAATCGATCCGCTACCGCCAGGACCACGCGTTGTGGGCCGATGGCAATGGCAAGTTTCAGGCGAAGTTCTTCCACCTGGGCCTGTATTTCCATACCCCGGTACACATCTACGACATCGTCGATGGCAAGGCGCAACAACTGGCCTACGACCCGGCTGCGTTCGATTACGGCAGCAGCGGGCTGGGCGGCAAGCAGTTGCCCAAGGACCTGGGTTTTGCCGGCTTCCGCCTCAACACGCGCAAGGACACCGACCGCGACTTTGCGGCGTTTCTGGGTGCGAGCTATTTCCGCGCGGTGGGCAAGGAAGGCCAGTACGGGCAGTCGGCACGTGGGCTGGCGATCGATACCGGCACCGGTGGACCAGAAGAATTTCCGGACTTCATCGCCTACTACCTGGAGCAGCCGGCCGACGACTCCGACACCGTAGTGGTGTACGGCCTGCTGGACTCGCCCAGCGTTGCCGGCGCCTATCGCTTTGCCATCACCAATGGCGAGGTGCTGGTGATGGACATCGACAGCGCGCTCTACCCGCGCAAGGCCATCGAGCGGCTGGGCATCGGCCCGTGTACCAGCATGTACCAGGTCGGCGAAAACGATAGCCGCATGGACTGGGACTGGCGGCCGGAGATCCACGACACCGACGGCCTGGCGATGTGGACCGGTGGCGGCGAATGGATCTGGCGGCCGCTGTGCAATCCGCCGCAGCTGCGTTTCAACATGTTTGTGGATGAGAACCCGCGCGGCTTCGGGCTACTGCAGCGCGACCGCAACTTCGACCACTACCAGGACGACGGCGTGTTCTACGAGAAGCGCCCGTGCCTGTGGGTGGAGCCCAAGAGTGGTTGGGGCAAGGGCTCGGTACAACTGGTCGAGATCCCGACCGTGGACGAGACCTTCGACAATATCGTGGCGTTCTGGAATCCGCAGGCCAAACCGCAGCCGGGGCAGGAACTGTTGATGGGCTACCGGCTGTACTGGGGCGCGCAGCCGCCGGCCAGTTCGCCGCTGGCGCATTGCGTGGCCACCCGCACCGGGCTGGGCGGTATCGTCGGACAGAAGCGCAGCCACTTCTCATGGCGGTTTGCGGTGGATTTTGCCGGAGGCGAGCTGCCGGCCCTGGTCAAGGACGCAAAGACCAAGGTCGAAGCGGTGATCCAGGTGTCGCGCGGCACCACCGAAATCGTCTCGGCGCGCCCGTTGCACGAGCTCAAGGGCTACCGGGCGATGTTCGACCTGGTGCCGCCGGACGAGAGCACCCAGCAGATCGACATCCGCCTGTACCTGCGCGCCAACGGCAAGCCGTTGACCGAAACCTGGCTCTATCAGTGGACACCGCCGCCGGCTAGTGAGCGCAAGCTTTACTGAGTTTGCATGCCGGGTATGCGGAACGTGTGTGCTGCCATTCCGCGTGGGTGCTGCAGTCTTCGATCGTCGCGGTGATGCGCTGAGCAATGGCGCGTTGCCAGGGATGCCACGGCGTAAGCATTGGCTATCTGCGGGTATGAGGAGTGATATCCGAACGCCTGCGGTGTCGTGAGCACTGCCCGATAACGCTCTGCTGGCAGCGGCGACGCAGGAGGTCTGAGATGAGAGGGCGATCGATGCACGCTGCACTTGGCGCGCGACGTGCCTTGCGCATGGCAGCCACGGATTGGGCGTTCGGTCAGCACGCGATCAAGCAGTGCCGCACTGCAGGGGTGCTCAGGGGCGTGGCTGCGAGGTGCGAGTCGTCTGCGACGTCGCGGATGCACCGCAGAGCTTTCCAGAGCCGGGGCAACCTGATGAGTCGGCCGAGCTGGCACTGCAGCCAACCGCAGGCGGCACGTCACCGTGGTGCGCTGCATGACGAGCGCGGCGAGGCCACATCGCGGCTGTAGGGACCGACTTCGATACGCGCTGCCAGGATGATCGCAGTCGGTTGGTCGGCGCGATCAGGCCGACGTCGTGCCGTTGATCAGTTGCAGGCGCGTACGCGGCCGTGCGCAGGACAACTCCACGCGGAAGCAGGTGCCGTTCTTTCCGCTGGTGATGCGCAGCTCACCCTGGTGCGCCTGTGCGATCTGCGCGGCCATATGCAGGCCCAGATCCACTTCCGGGACTGCGCGGCCGCCGCTGTGCACATGCGTGGAGGCGTGCAGCACATCCAGCCGGCGTGGATCGATGCCGTCCAGATTGCAGACCTCAAGCCGTAGACGGCCCTGCTCGGTGACCGCCACCGCCTTGATCAGCGAACTCTGCTGGCCCTGCACCACCGCGTTGATCATCATGCTGCCGAACATCTGCGCCAGCCGCACCGCATCGCCATGCACCGGCTCGTCGATGGCCACATGGGTGGACAGCACCTGATTGGGATAGGCGGCGCGGGTTTCGTCCACCACCTGCGAGAGCGCATCGGACAGGTCGCTGCCATTGCCGTAGTCCAGCTGCAGCCAGTCGCGCTCGATACCGCGGGCAAAATCGCAAGCGAAGTCGATCAGCTCTTCCATGCGCTGCAAGCTGCGCTGCATCGAACGGATGGCGCCGCCCTGGCGTTGGTTGATCGGGTCGATGGTGAGCATGTCCACCACGGCGTGCATGGACTGCAGCGGATTGCGCAGGTCGTGCCCCAGGATGCCGATGAATTCTTCACGCAACCGCGCCGAGGCACCGGCGCGACCGAGTTCGCTACGGGCACGCTGCGATTCCTGCGCACTCTCCTCGGCGCGCTGCTCGGCCTGGATCTGTGCGGCCAGCAACTGCGCCAGCAGCTCGACCTTCTCCACCAGCTGCCGGTCCATGACCCGTGGCAGCGGATCCAGCGCGCACAACGTGCCGAACACGCTGCCATCGTCGAAGCGGATCGGCACCGAGACGTAGCTTTCGAAGCCGTATAGCCGCGGCGAAGGATGGTCGCGGTAGACCGGGTCATCCGAGGCGTGGCCGAACCAGACCGCGTTGCCCTTGACCCGCACGCTGTCGCAGAACGTGGTGGCCAGCGGCAGTTCGTCGCCAGGCACCAGACCGAAGGCCAGCTCGTCGCGCACTTGACAGGTGATCCAGCGCGCCTCGGTCACGCGCGCGACCGCGGCAAAGCCCATGCCGGTCAGACGGGTGAGGATGTTCAGGACATCGGGGACCGAGGAGAGTCGGCCAACGCGCGCGATGTCGGCGCGGAGCTCAGCGGGAAGCGGACCCATGCATTGCCTCCCGAAAAGTGGATGGTCGCCAGTTTACAGGACAGCAGTTGGGCCTGGTTGGGCGTCCGGTTGCTGCCATGCGGGTATCACGATACGCCTGTCGGCCGACCTCGGCGATGCGGCTGCAACCGCATGCCCGGGAAGGTCTAGCGATGGCAATGAACCGTATAGCTGGGAACGCGACGTCGCGGTGGCCGTACGCGTTCCTGATCGGCGTCGCCCTGCGCCTGCTCGGCGCGGCAGCTGGCCGATCAGGCAACGACCTAGCTGCCTGCAGCCGGCAACGGCAGGGCGATCTGCAACGGGTCGATGCGGCCTTCGCCGCGCATGATCTTCTTGAACTCGGCACGGCTGACGGACACATAGCGTTCGTTGCCGCCAATCTCCACCTGCGGGCCGTCCTGTACGGCATGGCCGTGCGCATCCACGCGGACGGTCATGGTGGCCTTGCTACCGCTGTGGCAGATGGTCTTGATCTCTTCCAGTTCGTCGGCCCAGGCCAGCAGGAACTGGCTGCCTTCGAACAGCTCGCCGCGAAAATCCGTGCGCAGGCCGTAGCACAGCACCGGAATGCGTAGCCGGTCGACCACCTCGCTCAATTGCCAGACCTGCGCGCGGCCAAGGAATTGCGCTTCGTCCACCAGCACGCAGTGCAGCGGCCCGTCGGCGGCGATGTCGCGTTCGACCAGCTGGTGCAATTCGGTGCTGCGGTCGAACGTGCGCCCGTCCGCCCGCAGGCCGATCCGCGAGGCGACCACGCCGCTGCCGGCGCGGTGATCGAGCTTGGGCGTGAGGATCAGCGTGCGCATGCCGCGCTCGCGGTAGTTGTGCGCCGACTGCAGCAAGGTGGTGGTCTTGCCGGCATTCATCGCCGAATAATAGAAGTAGAGCTTGGCCATGGCGCGATTTTAGCGGGCCGGGCGGGGAGATGCGGAAGGCCGCCGCTGCCTGGCATGGCCGGCCGATGCTGCACCAGGACCGCGCCGCCGTGCTCTGCGAACGCGCTGCGGCAATCCTGGGCGCTTGCCGGCGCCACATGAACCCGCTGCGTCGGCCAGCCGCTGCCCGCCCCGGTACAATGGCGCGCTCTGTCGGAAGCCTCTATGCACGGTCTCAATCCCCCGCAAAGCGCCGCAGTGCTGCACTGCGAAGGTCCCTTGTTGGTGCTGGCCGGTGCCGGCAGCGGCAAGACGCGCGTGATCGTGGAGAAGATCGCGCATCTGATCGCCATCGGCCGCTATCCGGCAAAGCGCATCGCCGCGATCACCTTTACCAACAAGTCGGCCAAGGAAATGCGCGAGCGTGTGGCCAAGCGCATCCGTGGCGATGGCGCCGACGGCCTGACCATCTGCACCTTCCACGCGCTGGGGCTGAAGTTCCTGCAGATCGAACATGCCGCAGCCGGGTTGAAGCGTGGCTTTTCGATCTTCGATTCCGACGATGCCGCCGCGCAGATCAAGGACCTGATGCATGGCGCCAAGCCCGATGCGATCGAAGACGCCAAGAACCTGATCTCGCGCGCCAAGAATGCCGGGCTGTCGCCGGAACAGGCGATGGCCGCAGCACGCAGCAACCGCGAGAAGGAAGCGGCCAGCCTGTACGAGCGTTACCAGGCGCGGCTGACCACCTTCAATGCGGTGGACTTCGACGATCTGATCCGCCTGCCGGTGCAGATCCTGGAAGCCAACGAAGAGATCGTGATGGGCTGGCGCGAACGCATCGGCTACCTGCTGGTGGACGAATGCCAGGACACCAACGATGCGCAATATCGGCTGCTGAAAATGCTGGCCGGCCCGCGCGGCAACTTCACCTGCGTGGGCGACGACGACCAGAGCATCTACGCCTGGCGCGGCGCCAACCCGGAAAACCTGCAGCAGATGGGGCGCGATTATCCAGCGCTGGAAATCATCAAGCTGGAACAGAATTACCGCTGCTCCAACCGCGTGCTGCGCGCGGCCAACGCCTTGATCGCGCACAACCCGCACGAGCATTTGAAAACGCTGTGGAGCGACCAGGCCGACGGCGAACGCATCCGCGTGTGGGAGTGCCGCGACAGCGAGCACGAGGCCGAAAAGGTGGCCGCCGAAATTTCGTTCCTGGGCACTGCCAAGCAGGTGCCGTGGAGCGATTTTTGCATCCTGTTCCGCGGTAACTTCCAGTCGCGGCCGCTGGAGAAGGCGTTGCAGTTGTTGCGGGTGCCGTATCACCTGACCGGCGGCACGGCGTTTCTGGAGCGGCAGGAGGTCAAGGACCTGCTGTCGTGGCTGCGCCTGATCGTCAACCCGGACGATGATGCCGCCTTCCTGCGTGCGGTGCAGTCGCCCAAGCGCGAAGTGGGTGCGACCTCGTTGGCGCGACTGGCCGAACTGGCCAGCGGCAAGTCGGTGCCGATGTCGCGTGCGGCCGAGTCAATGGGCGCATTGCAACAGCTGCCGCCGCGTGCGGCCAATGGACTGAGCGCGTTTACCGACATCCTGCGCGAGATGCGCCAGCACTCCACCAGCATGCCGGCGGGCGAACTGGTACGCATGCTGGCCGACACCTCCGGCCTGCTCAACGACCTGCGCAACCAGTCCAAGGACGAAACCGGATTCCAGCGCCGCAAGCGCAACCTGGACGAACTGGCCGAGTGGTTCGAAGGTGGGCCGCGCGGTGCCAGCGCCAGCGATCTGGCTGCGCAGCTGGCGCTGTTGTCGCGCAACGACAAGGACGATGGTGGCAACCAGGTGCGCATGATGACCATGCATGCGTCCAAGGGCCTGGAATTCCGCTATGTGTTCATCGTTGGCTGCGAAGACGGCGTGCTGCCGCACGAAGTCAGCCTGGAAGAAGGCAATCTGCAGGAGGAGCGCCGCCTGCTGTACGTGGGCATCACCCGCGCCAAGCAGCAGTTGTGGATGAGCTACAGCAAGCTGACGCGCAAGTTCGGCGAGCATGTGCGGTTGAAGCCGAGCCGGTTCTTCGATGAGATCCCGGCAGCAGAGCTGCAGCGCGACGGTGCCGACCCGTTGGCTGATGCCGAGCGCAAGAAGGAGCGCGCCAGTGCGGGCTTGGCAGCGATCCAGGCGTTGTTCGACTGAGGTCGACTGAGCCGCGCGGGCAGCGTTGTGCCACATGCATCAAGAGGTGAGCCTGGTACGCAAGACGGCGCTGGGCGTCCGCCGGAGGCATGCGGGTGAGTGCATGGCACACATCGGTTGCCAAGCGTGCCTGGCGCTTCGCCTTTTGAGCCGGCTGCAGTGCACGGCACCGAGTGGGAAGGGACGGAGCGCATCGTGGACGTAGCGGCCGTGATGCGCTGGCGGTCAGGCATGCATCGATGCCCGGTATTGCCGCTCGACCTGCGCACTACGCACTGAGGCACGCGGCCTGCAACAGACGCGGAGCAGCCCGGCATGCAGGCCCGGCGTGGTCGCTCGCACCGTCGCTGGAACGGCCCAAGGCTGGAGCGCCGCTGGCCGGGCAAGCGAGCCGGCAACGCGCCGATGGCCGGAACGACGCACCGGTGGTGCATGCGAGTTGCCCCACCCAACCAGAGTGATATCGCCAACCGTGCGCGTGATGCAGCGTGGCCATGCGTGCTGTCGTCAGGCTTGTCAGTGCCACTGCCGCACGGCAGTCTGAGGTTCCCGCCAACGGAGTGCGCCGTGACCGTCATCCTCGAAACCGCACGCGTGCGCTTGCGTCTGCTCGATCCCGAGCGCGATGCCGAGGCGATGCTGGCGCTGGTCAACGATCCTGCATTCATCGCCGGCATCAACGACCGCGGTATCCGCACCCGCGAGCAGGCGCGCGCGCATGTATGCGAATGGGCGCAGGCGCATCAGCAACAACACGGCTTCGCGCACTGGGCGCTGGAAACGCGCGACGGAAGCATCTTCATGGGCACCTTGGGTCTGTTGTGCCGCGAGACCTTGCCGGTGCCGCATATCGGCTTTGCGCTGTTGCCCGCGTATCGCGGCAAAGGCTATGTGACCGAAGCCGGGCGTGCGGTGCTGGAGCATGCACACCGGGTACTGGGATTGACGCAAGTGTGCGCGATCGTTTCGCCAGGCAATGCGGAGTCGATCCGCGCGCTGGAAGCGCTGGGACTGCGCTATGAGAGCCTGCGGGTGCTGAGTCCCGGCACCGAGGCCGTGGCGTACTACACGATCGACCTCGGCCCTGGTGGCGTGGACAGCTGAGCGGGGCTGCGTCACCCTGCCGGCTGTTTTCCACCGCACAGGGAGGCCTGCATGGCACTGTTGGTCAACGCCTATTCCACGCTGCGCACGCCGCTGTGGCCGGACTTTCTGCCAAAGACTGCCGTGCAACATCGCGACCATGCCGATCCAGAACTGGCCAACCATCTGCATGGCTTTGTCGGCTATGTGAATCAGGCCGGCGATGGCCAGATGACCCAGGCGCGCTATCACCTGATGCGGCATGTGCAGCGGGTGCGCCAGCACTTCAGCTTCGAGGTGGACGATGCGGCGTTCGGCGCGTTGGCGCAGTGGGCCGAGCAGGCCAATGCGGTGTGCTTCCTGGCCGACGGCAGCGTGCGCGACCCGCAGGGCCGGGTGCTGATCAGCCAGGGCGAGCCACCACTGGATGAGCAGGCGCAGCTGCCGTATCCGCCGGACGCGCTGGAGCGCCGCGCGCGGCAGCACGACCAGCTGGCAGCGCTGGGCATCCGCGTGCCGCCGAGCCTGCCGCCGGTGCCGGGGGAGGCCGAGGCCCGCCTGCGCACGCCGGACAGCATTGCCGCGCGCATGCTGGCGTTGTTTGCGGTGGCGCTGCGGGCGGAAATCCTGGCCGCCGGCGATACGCCGCCGTCACTGACCGACATGGCCGAACGCCTGCCGGGACTGCAGGCCGCAGTGTCACCGCAGGAACAGGCATTTTTCGAACACGCGCAGCCGGATGCGCAGCAACTGGCCAACTTCGGCTGGCGCTATGAAAGCCTGGCGCTGCTGCAATGGGCGGTGGGCATGACCGACACCCTGCCGCTGCCCACCGCTCTATGCGATGTGCCCGGCGTGGCGCAGCGCGCGCTGGAGCGGGCCGAGATTTCCACGGCACCGCCGCCAACGCTACGCCCGTTGCCCGAGCTGCTGGATGCGCTGGACCGCCACCTGCGCCTGCACTGGGCAGTGCGCCAGGCCGGGCAATCCGGTCAGACGGCCCCCGCCGGCATCGTGCCCGGCGTGGTGTACGAGCGACATTACGCGCTCAACTGGCTGCTGCATTTCGAAGACGCCGACTGGGACCAGGTGGATACACCGACCTGAGCGATGGCATGCGCCGTGGTCGCGCGCCCCGCGCGTGGATCAGCAGAGGGCGCATGCACGCGTCGTCGCCTGCCGGATGACGGCACGCGGTATGGACGTGCCCGGCCGGCCGACGTGCCAGGAGCACAGCATGGCGGAAGTGCGTACCGCCAGGTCGTGCGGACCTGCGGATCGCGCGTGCGGCTGCATGCCGGCTTCGGCACGGCTCGGCCCAGAAACGAAGCGGCATGCGTCAGCGAACGATCGGTATACAGGTCCAGCAGGCGGCCCCGGCCGTCATGGAACAGCAGATGCCCGGGTTGTTCGCGCACGTTGGCTGTGGCCCCGGCGGGCCAGTCCAGCGCGGCGACGATGCCACCGTCGTGATGGCGCACCACCAGGTAGCGCGAACCTTGTGACCACCGCAGGGCCACCAGGAATCCCCATTCCAGCGCCATCACGCGCGAGCCGGCCAAGGCGCCCAGGCCGGTACTGTGCCTGGACAGACAGCATTGCCGGGGGGAGAGCTGTGCGCGTGCCGGTAGTGCGCCATTGGAGTCGGGACGCGCCTGCGGCCGCTACGCGGACGATCGGTGGTGGACAATGGAACGGGCAGCCCCGCTTAACGAGGCTGCCATGGACGTGCAGGTATCCTGCCCGCTCACCGAGCCAGGGAGGCAATGCAATGACCATTGGTCAGTATTCGGAATTCTATCGTGGCAAGCGGGTGGTGGACTTCAGTGTCGATCAACCGGCCAGCGGCGGCGATGTGGTGTACCGGCTGTGCCAGGAGTACGAAGGCGAGGACACCCAGGCGGCGCTGCTCGACAGCCTGCTGGCGCAGGTCGATCCGGCCAGCATCCAGGCGCTGATCATCGGGCCGTGGCGCGAATCCTTCGAAGAAGGCCCCAGCGGCTATCTGCAGCGGTTGATCGAACGCCGCGACGAATTGCCTGCGCTGCGCGCGCTGTTCGTCGGCGACATGACCTTTGAAGACTGCGAGATCTCCTGGATCATCCAGACCGACTACACCCCGCTGCTGGCCGCGTTTCCGGCGCTGCAGTCGCTGCGCGTGCGCGGTTCCTCGCAGTTGAAGCTGACGCCGTTTGCGCATGCGCAGCTGCAGGAACTGGCGATCGAATGCGGCGGCCTGCCATCGGCGATCGTGCAGGCGATCGCCGAGTCCACGCTGCCGGCCCTGCAGCACCTGGAACTGTGGCTGGGCGTGGAGGATTACGGTTACGACGGCGATCTGGGAACCTACCAGCGGCTGCTGGCGGCGATCGGCCCCGAACGGCTGCGGTATCTGGGCCTGCGCAACGCCGCCAACACCGACGAACTGGCGAGCTGGCTGGCCACCCAGCCGTGGCTCGGTGGCCTGGAGACCCTGGACCTGTCGCTGGGCACCATCGGCGACGCCGGTGCGCGCGCGCTGGTCGAAAGCACCCAGCTGGGCCAGCTGCAACGGATCGATCTGAGCCATCACTACATTTCTGCGCAATGGCAGGCGCGGCTGGCAGCGCTGCCGGTGACGGTGATCCTGGAGGATCCCGAAGAGGAAGACGAGGACGAGCGCTACGTCGCCGTCTCCGAGTGACGTGAGCGTGCCTTGGGTCGTGGTGGGGCCGCGGGACAGCCGCAGGATCGCGGCCCTGCAGCAGGCATTGCAGGCGCAGGGCCAGCCTGCGGCGGCAGTGTTCGACTATCTGCAACTGCTGCAGACGCCAGCGCCGCTGCAGGACTGGCTGGCCCGCCACCCGGCCGCGCGGGTCAAGCTCGAATCGCCCGGCGAGGCGCCCGACCTGCATCAGGCGCTGGTGTCGCGCGGCTGGCGTCGGCTGGGAGCGCAGGGCGCGGCGCCGGCACCGCTGGCGCATGGCGAGCTGGCCCATCAGCAGCTGTGGTATGCCGGGTTTGCGGACCTGCTCGCGTCGCTGCCGGCCGCGCAGTATCTGAATCCGCCCGCCGGTCTGCTGGCGATGACTGACAAACTCGCCTGCCAGCAGCGCCTGGCCGCTGCGGGCGTAGCCGTGCCCACGCTGTTGGGCAGCGTGGGCAGCTATGCCGACATGCACGCCTGCCTGCAGGCTTCGGGCTGCAACCAGGCATTTCTCAAGCCGCGCTATGGATCGTCCGGTGCCGGCGTGCTGGCGTATCGCTGGCACCGCGATGGGCGCCAGATCGCCAGCGGCTCGGCCGAGTTGGTCGTGGAGCAGGGCCGCGTGCGGGTATTCAATGCGTTGCGCCAGCGCCGCTACACCCAACGCACCGAGATCGCGGCGCTGGTGGATGCGATCGCCGCGCAAGGCGCCTATCTGGAGCGGTGGATTCCCAAGCCGCGCGCGCCCGGCTTGCCGGGCCATCACTACGACCTGCGGGTCGTCGCGCTGGATGGCGTGGCGCGGCAACGCGTGGCCCGCGCCAGCCGTGGCCCGCTGACCAATCTGCATCTGGGCAATACGCGTCTGCCAGCGCAGGCGTGGCAGGGCGCAGACGTGGACACGCTGGTGTCGGCCACGGTGGCGCAGGCCGCGCGCGTGTTTGCCGACTGCCGCATGATCGGCTTCGACCTGATCCAGCGTGACGGGCGCTGCCACGTGCTGGAAGCCAATGGTTTTGGCGACCTGCTGCCGGAGCTGCGCTGGCAGGGGTGCACGACCTACGAAGATCAGGCGGCACTCGGCACTATCGCTGCCGCTGCCGCTGCCGCTGCCGCTGCCGGCGACGGGCGACGACGGCATGGTTGAGCCATTGCCGGACATGCACGCCATTGTCGGTACGCGCGACATCGTGCTGATCACCCTGGACACGCTGCGCTACGACGCCGCGCAGCGCTGCTTTGCGCGCGGCGAACTGCCGGTGCTTGCGCCGTATCTGCCGGCCGATGGCTGGGAACGGCGGCATACGCCGGGTAGTTTCACTTATGCAGCGCATCTGGCGTTCTTTGCCGGCTTCCTGCCCACGCCTGCCCGCCAGGGCCCGCATCCGCGCCTGTTCGCGCTGGCCTTCGATGGCAGCGAGACCATCGTGGCGCAGACCCAGGTGTTCGCCGACAGCGGCGACATCGTCGATGGTCTGGCGCGCTGCGGCTACCACACGCTGTGCATCGGCGGCACCGGCTTCTTCAACAAGCGCAATGCGCTGGGCGCACAGTTGCCCGGCCTGTTCCGCGAGAGCCACTGGACGCCGGCATTCGGCGTCACCTCACCCGACTCCACCGAGCAGCAGGTTGCCCTGGCCTGCGCGCGGCTGGGCGACCGGGCGTTGCGCGACACGCGCTGCTTTTTGTTCATCAACGTCTCGGCGCTGCACCAGCCCAATCGGCATTACGTGCCCGGCGCCGTCAACGACGACTTCGACAGCCACTGCGCCGCACTGCGCTATGTCGATGCCGCACTGGCGCCGCTGTTTGCCACCTTGCGCGCGCGCGGCGGTGCGTTTGCCATCGTCTGTTCCGATCACGGCACCGCCTACGGCGAGGATGGCTACCATGGTCACCGCCTGGCCCACGAAGTGGTGATGACCGTGCCTTACGCCCATTTTCTGGTGCCTCCATGAGCTTGCCCTCGCTGGCCGAGTTGCTGCGGCTGCCGCCGTATCAGGCCTATTCGTACTCGTATCCGCACAAGACCAGTTACCGGCCGCTGCAGCCGTCCGTGCCGCTGCAGCAGGTGTGGGCCGACGAACCGCGGCAGGCATTGTTCCTGTACCTGCATATCCCGTTCTGCTCGTACCGCTGCGGCTTCTGCAACCTGTTCGCGCTGGCACGCCCGGCACCGGCGCAGGTGGAGGCGTACCTGGCGCAGATGGAACGGCAACTGCAGGCCACCGTGCAGGCGCTGGGCGAGCACCGTTTCGTGCGCTTTGCCATGGGCGGCGGCACGCCAAGCTACCTGGATGCGGGGCAGTTGCAGCGGGTGTTCGACATGGTGGCGCGCCACGCGACCATCGCGCTGGACGCGATCCCGGCCGGCATCGAGGTCTCGCCGGAAACCGTGGATGCCGAGCGGCTGCGGGTCTGCCGGCAGGCCGGCATCGACCGCGTCAGCATGGGTATCCAGAGTTTCAGCGCCGCCGAGGTGAGCGCGCTGGTGCGCCCGCAGCAACGCGCCACAGTGGAGCGGGCGATCGCCATCATCCGCGAGCAGGGTATTGCCACGCTGAATCTGGACCTGATCTACGGTATCGCCGGGCAGACCGTGGACAGCTTCCTGGCCTCGATCGACAGCGCGTTGCAGCACGCGCCGGAAGAGCTCTACCTGTACCCGTTATACGTGCGGCCGATGACCGGGCTGGGCCGGATCGAGGCCAAGCCCGGCGGGCGGCGCAGCTTCGTGCTGCAACCCGAACCGCTGGACGAACGCCTGGCGCTGTACCGGGCCGGGCGCGACCGGCTGCTGGCAGCCGGCTACACCCAGGTTTCGATGCGCATGTTCCGTGCCCCGCATGCACCCGATGGCGACGCGCCGGTGTACTGCTGCCAGAGCGATGGCATGGTCGGCATCGGCTGCGGTGCGCGCTCGTATACCGCCGGGCTGCATTACTCCAGCGAATACGGGGTGAGCCGGCGCTCGGTGGCCGACATTCTCGAGCATTACCTGGAGCGCGACCCGGCCAGCTTTGCGCGCGCCGACTACGGCATTGCGCTGGATGCCGACGATGCCCGGCGGCGGCATGCGATCCAGTCGCTGCTGGTGGTGCCGGGGCTGGACCGCGATGACTTCTGCCAGCGTTTCGGCATGGACTGCCTGGACGCCTTGCCGCAGCTGCAGGAGTTGCTGGCGCTGGGCCTGGCGCACTGGCAGGGCAGCCTGCTGGCGCTCACCGCCGCCGGCATGGAGTGCGCTGACACCATCGGCCCGTGGCTCACCTCGGCGCCGATCGTCGAGCGCATGCAGCAGTATCAGGTTGGATAAGCCGTCGATGCATCTGTCGCTGCTCTACCGTGGCCGGCTCAGCAGCTGCAATTACGCCTGCGATTACTGCCCGTTTGCCAAGACCTACGACAGCGCCGCCGCACTGCGTCGCGACGCGCAGGAGTTGGCGCGGTTCGTCGGCTGGGCACAGGCGCAGACGCGGCCGTTGTCGATCCTGTTCACGCCCTGGGGCGAAGGCCTGGTGCGGCGGCATTACCGCGAGGCGATGGTGCAGCTGAGCCAGCTGCCGCAGCTGCGCCGCGTGGCGATCCAGACCAATCTGTGCGTGGGCCTGCGCTGGCTCGACGCGGCCAATCTCGACCGCCTCGCACTATGGTGCACCTACCACCCCAGCCAGGTCACGCGCGCGGCCTTCCTGCAGCGTTGCCAGGCATTGCGCCAGCGCGGCGTGCGCCACAGCGTGGGCATGGTGGCCGCGCATGCGCACCTGGACGAGATCGAGGCGCTACGCGCGGCCTTGCCCGACACCACGCCGATGTGGCTCAACGCCTTCGATCCGCGCCCGGCGGACTACTACACGCCCGAGCAGGTGCAGCGTTTGAGCCGGATCGATCCGCACTTCGGCTACAACCTCACTCCGCCGCCCAGCTTCGGCGCGCCCTGCCTGACCGGTGAATCGGTGCTGTCGGTGGATGGCGACGGCACCGTGCGGCGCTGCCACTTCGTCGATACGTCGCTGGGCAATCTCTACGACGGCAGTTTCGCCGCGCAGCTACGTGCCCGCAGCTGCCCGAACACGCGGTGCGATTGCTTCATCGGCTACGTGCATCGGCCTGACCTGCCGTTCCAGGCCGACTATGCGGGCGGCGTGCTGGAACGGGTGCCGGCGACGGCGTGATCCGGCCAGCACCGGCCGCTGAGGTGCCCCGACGCGACGCACGGCTGGCAGGCAGTGCGCCAAGGACTGTCGCGCAGTGACCGCAGTACGCGTGATCCGTGCTGCAGCAAGCATTGGCCGCGCGATTGGCGGCTGCGCAGGCCGCTCGCGCCTCGCGCTTACTCGCCCACGCGAGCGCGCAGTTCGGTGACCTGCTCGCGCAGTTCCTGCAGCTGGTCTTCCAGGCTCTGCACCCGCGCTTCCAGGGCTGCGGTGTCGGCGCCGCGCGGCGCGCTCTCGCGCGTGGCAGCTGCGGCCTGCAGTGCGTCGAGATCCAGCGCGCCGCTGAGCAGATGCATGTAACGGTCTTCGCGCTGGCCGCTGGCACGCGGCAACTGCACCGCCAGGCCGCGCTGGATCAGCCGGTCCAGGTGATGGCGCACATCGTCGGCATCGTTGAAGCGCGCCAGCCGCTCGCTGCGCGCGAACAGTTCCCCCAACGTCTGCGGCCCGCGCAGCAGTAGCAGGCCGATCAACGCCACCTGCTGGCGGGTCAGGTCCAGCACGCTGCCCAGCTTGTGCTCGTAGCGCTCGGCGCGCGAGGAAAACTGCTGGCGCACCAGTCCCAGCGTTTCCAGCTGGCGCAGCGCGTGATGCACCACGCCGGTCTGCAGATTCAGCACCGGCTCGCGCGCGGTCTTCTGGTTGGCAGCCACCTGCGCGGCGTTGACGGTGAGCGGGTAGGCGTCCGGGGTGGTGGCCTCTTTTTCGATCAGGCAGCCAAGCACGCGGGCCTGGGCGGTATCGAGCACGGGGATGGACGATGTGTCTGTCATGCGGCAGCTCCTGGGCAATCAGCAAGGAAGGATATGCCGATCCCGTGCCTGGCGGTCTGCGCGTCGCTCGCCGTGCAGCGCCGGGCTCAGGGCCGTGTGGCGATGGTGTTGCGGCCATCCCCGCTGCGTGTGTCCCCACGTCATCGCCCAGCGTGTTGCTGGCGGCAGGTCCGCGTGCCCCGCAGCGGGCGAGCCAACCGTGCAGGCAGTGGAGCGATGTCTTTGTCGCCGCCTGCCGCACGCCTCGCAACGCGCCAGGCAGGCCGGCGCGCGTCGGCGGCGGAAACGGGCAGGGCAGCACCGCGCGAACCCGCTAAAATCGTGGGCTTCATTGCCGCTCCTGTTCTGGTGGATGCCATGCGCCCCTCGCTTTACGCACCGTTGTCCCTGCTCGCCTGCACCGCGCTGGCCTTGAGCGCCTGCAAGCCCGGCCAAGAGGAGATGGGCCAGCGTGCGCAAGCCGCTGCCGTGTCCGCCAACGCGGCCGCCAGTGCCGCTTCGGCGAAACAGGCCTCCACGGCCGCTGCTGTCGCCATCCCGGCCGGCGACGACAACCTCAACGCGGTGCTGTGGATGCAGCGCTCGGAGGAATACCGCGCCGTGGCCGAGCAGACCTACCGGGCTGCGGCCGACAAGCTCGATGCCGCGCTCAAGCAGCCCAAGTGGGACGCGCTGGTCCCCGAAGAACGTCGCAATGCCGCCACCGGCCTGAAGCCGGCGGTGGTGCTGGACGTGGACGAGACCGTGCTGGACAACTCGCCCTACCAGGCGCGTCTGTTGCGCGATGGCAAGGAATACGACGAGTTGAGCTGGGACCAGTGGGTGGCCGAAAAGAAAGCCAAGCCGATTCCGGGCGTGGTGGATTTCGCCAAGGCCGCCAACGCCCGCGGCATCACGCTGATCTACATCTCCAACCGCGCGGTGCACTTGAAGGACGCCACCCTGGCCAACCTGCGCAGCGCCGGCCTGCCGGTGGCCGACGACAGCGTGTTCCTCGGCCTGGGCACGGTGGTGCAAGGCTGCGAGCAGAGCGGCAGCGAGAAGAACTGCCGCCGCCAACTGGCCGGGCAGAAATACCGCGTGCTGATGCAGTTCGGCGACCAGCTGGGCGATTTCGTGCAGGTCAGCGCCAACACCAGCCAGGCGCGCGGCGCGCTGCTGCAGCAGTACCACGACTGGTTCGGCGAGCGTTGGTGGATGCTGCCCAATCCCAGCTACGGCGGCTGGGAGCCGGCGCAGTTCAACAACGATTATTCCCAACCCTGGCAGACCCGCCACGACGCCAAGCGCGCCGCACTGGAGCTTGCACGATGAGCCGTCCCCCCTTGCCGCTGGCCGCGCACGAGCGGCTGATCTTCGCGCTGGACGTACCCGGCCATGACGAGGCGATCGCCTGGGTCGACCGCCTGGGCGAGTCGGTGTCCTTCTACAAGATCGGCATGGAGCTGCTGGCCTCGGGCGAGTACTTCCATGTGCTCGATGCGCTGGCCAGGCGCAACAAGCGCGTGTTCGTGGACCTGAAGTTCTTCGACATCCCCGCCACCGTGGCCGGTACCATCCGCCGCCTGGCGCAGTGGCCGGTGAGCTATTGCACCGTGCACGGCTGGCATGCCGGCATGCTGCAGGCCGCCGCCGAGGCCAACCAGGGCGACATGCGCCTGCTGGCGGTGACCGTGCTGACCTCGATGGGCCGCCCGGACCTGGCCGCGATGGGCATCGACCGCGAACCGGTGGAGGTAGTGGTGGAACGCGCGCTGGCTGCCCAGGCCGCCGGCATCGACGGGGTGATCGCCTCCGGCCAGGAAGCCGGCCCGATCCGCCGCGCCACCGGCCCTGCGTTTTCGATCGTGTGCCCGGGCATCCGCCCCGGCGGCCCGGTCGGCGACGACCAGCAGCGCACGGTGGGCGTGGCGCAGGCCTTTACCGATGGCGCCGACGCGATTGTGGTCGGCCGGCCGATTCGCCTGGCTGCCGACCCCGCAGCCGCTGCCACCGCCATCCAGGACGAGATCCGCGCGGCGGTGATACAGCACCTGGCCTGAGCGGCAGTCGCTCAGTTGCCGCAATGAGCGATATAAATCAATGGTTTAGGTGGTAATAATTAAAGCATTGCTTTAATGTGAAAGTCTCGTTAACATGCCGGTGTCCGATGTCAGTCGGAAGCTGTGCCACTCATTGTCCACCGGGCGTGTCCCGGTTTTCGAAGGGATCGGGCCTTGTGCCCGATCCTTTTTTTTTGGGGCGACGCTTCAGGTGGTGGCTCGGGGCGCGTACTGCCACCGGCTGGTGCACACGGCAGTGGCGGCCGAGGCGACCTTGCGCATCGCCCGCCATGCCGTTCGCGTACCCGTCCGATGGATGCAGCGGCATTGCCTTCGGGTCGCTTGCCGTTCGGTCATCGCGCTTGGCGTATCGCTGGCGCCTTGCAATAGCGGTCGATGAACTGCTGGTGGGTCGGCATCACGTCCACGCAGTGCGAGATGGTCTGCGCCACGCTGGCCAGAAAGCCTTCGGCCTCACGGTCGGGTACCTGATCCACCAGCGGGTGATACCCCTGCGGCAGGATGCCCTGGCCCACCATCACCTGCACCCAGCTGATCTCGGCAAACATCTCCTCGGCGTTGCGGTAGAAGCGCCCGCTGTCGCGGAACAAGTCCAAGGTGGTCTGTAGTTCCGGGGTGATCGGCATGTGGCGGCAGTGGCGCCAGAACGCGCTGTCGTCGCGTTCGGTGGCGTGGTAGTGCAGCAGCAGGAAATCGCGGACGCGGTCGAACTCGAACGCCAGCCGGTCGTTGTAGCGCTGCACCAGCACCGGGCTGATGCCCTCGCGCGGGAACAGCTCCAGCAACCTGGAAATACCGGACTGGATCAGATGGATGCTGGTCGATTCCAGCGGCTCCAGGAACCCGCTGGCCAGCCCCAGCGCGACCACGTTGCGATTCCAGAACTGCTTGCGCCGCCCGGTAGTGAAGCGCAGCGGACGCGGGTCGCCCAAGGGCGCACCGTCCAGGTTGGCGAGCAGCGTGGCAGCGGCTTCGTCGTCGCTGATGTGCGCGCTGCAATACACGTAGCCGTTGCCGGTGCGGTGCTGAAGTGGAATACGCCACTGCCAGCCGGCCGCGCGCGCAGTGGAGCGCGTGTATGGCGTGGGCGGGCCGATTTTTTCGCAGGGCACGGCCAGGGCGCGGTCGCAGGGCAGCCAGTGGGTGAAGTCGTGGTAGCCGGTGTGCAGCGCGTCTTCGATCAACAGGCCGCGGAAGCCCGAGCAATCGATGAACAGATCGCCGGCAATGCGCTGTCCGGACTCCAGCTGCAGCGATTGCACGTGGCCGCTCTCCGGATGCAGCTGCACCTGCGCCACCATTCCTTCAAGACGCACCACGCCACGCTGTTCGGCGTATCCGCGCAGGAAACGTGCGTATTGGCTGGCGTCGAAGTGATACGCGTAGGCGATGTTGGCCAGCGGCGAATTGGCCGGCACATCGCCGGCCGAGGTCATGAACTTGCCGCGCGCTGCAGCCACGGTATTGAGCGTATAGGCGCCCAGCGGCTGCGCGGTGCCGCGTGCGTGCTGCTTGATCCAGTACTGGTGGAATGGCAGCAGCCCGAGCGGGTGCCCGATCTGGGTGCCGAACCCGTGGATATACGCCGTGCCCGGGCGTTGCCAGTCGACAAACTCGATTCCCAGCTTGAAGCTGCCCTGGGTCTGGCGCACGAACTCGGCCTCATCGATGCCGAGCAGGTTGTTGAAGGCCTTGATATGCGGCACGGTGGCCTCGCCCACACCCACGGTGCCGAGCTGTTCGGATTCGATCAGCTGCACGTTGAAGGTGGGCCCGAGCACGCGCGCAAATGCGGCGGCCGCCATCCAGCCGGCGGTGCCACCACCGACGATGACGATGTTGCGAAGTGGTGCGGGGATCATGCTGCATTCGATCCTGTACGAAAGTGGAAACCACCAACAAGCGAACGGGGCCAATCGGCCCCGTTCGGATCATATGCCAGCACAGCGCAGGCACACGGCGTTGGGCTGCATCAGAACTTGGCGCCAACTTCCAGCACGACACTGCGTGGCACGTAGCTGATTTCGCCGTTGTCGACCACGGTGATATCGGGCTGCAGGCGACCGTCGCTGCCGAAGCTGTTGTACTGGTACTGGGTGAAGTTCTTGAAGTTGAAGGCGTTGAGCACGTTGATGCGTGCGTTGAGCTTGAAATCGCCCACCACCGTGAACTCCTTGTTGGCCTGCAGGTCCACGGTGCGGTAGCCCCAGATCTTGCCACCCAACAGGAACTTGCCGTTGCCCGGCGGGGTCACGCCCACTGCCTGGCAGGTGCCACCGTCCGGATCGGTGAAGCCGTAGCAGGCGATCGTGTTGATCGGCTCGGGCGTGGCCAGCACCAGCTTGGCACCGAAGGTCACGCCCCACGGGCCATCGATGGAGCCGGATGCGACGAAGCGATGCGCCGACACGGCATCGGACTTCACGAACGGATAGTCGCGGATGGTGGCCTTGTCGAACGCGAACGGCTCGTCGATGGTGCGGTTCTGGCGCGCGCTGGTGTGGGTGTAGGACAGGTTCAAGCCCCAGCCCGATTCCTTGGTGTAGGGCTTTTCGGCCGACAGCAGGACCTGGCTGCTGCGTTGCTCCAGACCGTTGTAGCCAAGGATGGTGTTGCGATACCCCGGCACCGGCTCGCCCCAGGGCACGCTGCCATTGGCGTCGAAATACGCACCGTTCGGGTAGCGGTTGACGAGGCTCATCACCAGACCGTCGTAGGCCAGCACGCGCTGGAAGGTGACGTCGGTCAGCCAGTCGCCTACCTGATTGCTGATACCGATGCTGTACTGATCGCTGTACGGAGTCTTGAGCTTGTTCTTGAACATGAAAAGCTCGGAGCTGTCGTTGGTGCCCGGGATGGTGTTGAGCTGATCGATCCCGCTGAGATACCCCGGGTTCCACGGCGTGCATACGCGGTCATCGCGGAAGCAGGGCTGCCCGCTGGCGGCATCGCTGAAATACACCACCACCGGCGACAGCGCAGCCTTGACTGATTCCAGCGCGAGCTGTTCGAACAGGTTGCGATCGTAGGAGCGGCCGGCACCGCCATGCAGCACTGCACTCTCGTCGCCGAAGAAGTCGTACGAGAAGCCGAAGCGCGGCGCCCAGGCATCCTTGAAGTTCTTACGGTTGTTGCCGGTGCTGATGTAGTCGGCCACGTTGATGCCGCTGGGCAACAAACGGTTCGCCCATGGCTGGCCCGGGTTGTCCGGATCGTCGGAATACAGCGCATTGATAAACGGCTGCGAGGTCACGAAGTCGGTGTACGCCGGTGTGTCTTCGTAGTCGTAACGTACGCCGATGTTGAGCATCAGCTTGTCGTTCACCGCCCAGTCGTCCTGCAGGTAAATGCCGTACTGCTTGGACGGCGATTCCACCACCGGCACCTGGCCGGGGTTGTCGAACGCGCGGATGTAGCGCACCTGGAACGGAACCGGCGCGATGCCGTTCTGGCCGACCTCATAGCTGAACTGGGGGTTGAGCGAGCTGGACTCGCGCGAGGTCAGCTTGATGTCGCGATAGGTCACGCCGGTCTTGATGGTGTGCTCGCCATGCCACTGCAGCGCGTTGAAGGTGAGATCGTTCTGGAAGGACCAGCCCTTCTGACTACGCAGTTTGAAATCTTCGCCGCTGGCTGCGCCGGTATTGAGGAACACCCACTGGCGCGGATCGGCTTCGGTACGGTCGATGTAGGTATAGATGGAGCCGTTGCCAGTGCCACGCGGCGTCGGCACGTTGCGCGAATCCTCGGTGGTGAGGATGGCCTCGTTGAACCAGCTGTCGGCACTGTGCTGCCAGCGCAGGCTGGTGCGCTTGTCCTTGTTGATCTTGTCCACCGCGCGGTCCGGTGCGTTCTGGCCACCGACATTACTGACCTGGGTTTCGTCGCGGTACTGCGTTGCCAGCTCGATACGATCGTTATCGGTCGGTTCGAAGTCGATCTTGCCGAAGTACAGGTCTTCGGTGAACGGCATGTTGGACGCACCGAACTGATCGCGCAGGTTCGAGGGCAACAAGCCGACGAAGGGCGAGGCTTCGGCACTGGGCTGCACGCTCTTCGGCGCTACATTGTCCTTGCCTTCGTAGGCGAAGAAGAAATGCATGCGGTCCTGGATCAGCGGCCCGCCGATGGCAAAGCCGTATTCCTTGGTTTGCGAGTCGACCTTGCCGTTCTCTTCGTCCGGACGCTCCTTGCGCAGGTCCTGGTTGGTGAAGCGGTAGAACGCCTCGCCATGGAACTCGTTGGTGCCGGACTTGGTGGCCGCGGTGATGGCCGCGCCGCTGATCTGGCCGTATTCGGCCTTGTAGTTGGACGTGATCACCTTGTACTCGCCGATGGCGAGCTGCGGGAACGGATTGCCCTGGGTTTCGTCCTGGCCTGCAATGCCGCCGCCGGAGACGTAGCTCTTCTGGCTCACACCGTCGATATACAGATTGCTGGAACTGGCGTTGGATGCACCGCCACGCAACTTGGTGTTGCCGTCCTGGTCGATGGTGAACACCATGCCGGGAACCGTGTCTGCAAATTCGAGGAAGTTGCGCGTGGCCTGCGGCAACTGCTGAATCTGCCGTAGCGACACCGTGTTCCCCACCTCGGACGTCTTGACGTCGCGAATCATCGGCGCGCTGACCGTCACCGTATCCAGCGTGGTCGCATCGCCGGCCGGGGCGGTTGCCGTCTCGGTGCCGAGATCGACGGTGGCGCTGGAGGCGACCGACAAGGTGACCGTGCGGCTGACGCCGTTGGATTCGACCTTATAGGTGCCCGGCTGCAGACCGACGATGGTGTAGTTGCCGTTCGCATTGACCGGTGCGCGTCGCACCGAGCCGGTGGCCAGATTGGTGACGACCACTTCGCTGCCGCTCTGCGCGGAAGCGACCTGTCCGCGCAACGTGGCGTTGCTGGACTGGGCCATGGCCGGGGTGGTGGCGAACAACGAGGCGGCCAGGGCGCAGCACAACAGACTGCGCGCCGGCAGGGTGGAGACGGTGCGGTGATTCTTCATGACTTTCCCCCTCCCAGGGGTAAAGCGCGACACAGCGGAGTGACTGGCGCGTTGGGTTGGTGCTTTGGTGTGGAACACGGGAACGGCAGGCAACAACAGCCGAGTGGCTGCAAGAACGACAAAGGTCTACGGTGACGGGCGGCTGCTCCTTCAGGCACGGGTCAAGACGGGGAACGCATTGGCGGCGGGTGGCCGATGCGGCGCATCGGCATTCAACGGGCGATGCACATGCGGGCGATGCGCCAGTGCGTGCCATGTACACCTGCCAGCACGGGCAGTCGCCCGGTGCTGGCAATCGCTGGCCAAGCGGGTGTTGCTATCGAATTACCAGATGATGCGCGCGCTCAGGAACAGCGTGCGCGGCGGCGTGGACAGCGCACCGTACTGATTGATGCTGGCGCGCGGGTTGTAGACGCCGTTCTGGCCCCAGTCGATGGCGTACTGATCGTAGTTGCGGAAGTTCAGCGCATTGATCAGGTCGCCGCGTACCTGCACGGTCAACGCGTCGGTCACGTGCATGTCCTTGGACAGCGACAGATCCAGCTGGCGCGTACCGAAGATGTCGCCGCCGGCCAGGAACTTGCCGCCCGGTGCGTCCACCGACACGATGCGGATGTTGTCCGACGGCTGGCCGCCGTACTGGTCGAACGACACCGCCTCGTTGCGCGGCGCCACCGTGGCCAGGGTCAGCTTGGCCGAGGCGCTGATGCCCCAGAACAGATCGTAGATGCCGGTGAGTACCAGCCGGTGGCGCGGCACCGAGTTCAGATCCAGGAACGGGTAGTTGGCGATGGTCGCCGCATCGAAGCCGTACTGATCGTCGTTGCCGCGGTTGCCGCGTGCGCGCGAGAACGTGTACGCCGCGGTCAGGCCCCAGCCGCTTTCCTTGGTGTAGGCCTTGTCGGCGGACAACAGCAATTGCGCGGTCTTGGTTTCGACACCGTTGTTGCCGATGATCAGGTTGCCAAAGCCCGCCGGTGACTGGCTCCACGGCTGCACACCGGCCTGGAAGAAATCGCCATTGGGAAAGCGGTTGCCCAAGGTCAGGATCAAACCATCCTTGCTGTGGATGTAGGACACCGTGGCCGAGTTGCTCCACTCGCCCACGCGGGTGCGCAGGCCCAGCGAATACTGATCCGAATACGGCGTCTTCAGATCGTTGTTGAGCAGGTCGATCTCGCCGTTGCGCACGCGCGCATCGACCAGCCCGCCTAGGCTGTCCGGGTTGCTGATGAAGGAGGGGTTGAAGTTGGTGCAGGTGCCAGGCGCCGGCGTGCAACCGGAGGATTCGACAAAGCGCACGGTGTACTGCGACAGCGCCGACTTGACCTGCTCCAGGCCCATGATGTCGAACAGGTTGCGGTCGTAGCTACGCCCGGCACCACCGAACAGCACCAGCGATTCGTCGCCACGGAAGTCGTAGGAAAAGCCCAGGCGCGGCGCGAAGTTGTTGTTGTCCTGTTTGCGATTACGGCCGTTGCTGATGTAGTCGTTGATGTTCACGCCACCCTTGGCCAGTTGTTCGGCATAGGTGGCGCTGACGGCCGGGTCGGTGCCGGGGCCGTTCAAGGCGGCGATCACTTCCGGCGGCGTCACGTTGTCCAGGTAGGACGGAATCTTTTCGCCGTCCCAGCGCACGCCGATGTTCAATTGCAGCTTGTCGTTGACGTCCCAGTCGTCCTGGATGTACAGCCCCAGCTGCTTGCTGGTGGTGGTCACCGACGGGGCGGCACCGGCAAACGGCAGGTTGAAGCGCACCTGGTACGGAATCGGTGCCGTGCCCTGGCCATCGGCGACCGCGTAGTAGAACGAGGGATTGACCGCGGAGTTCTCGCTCTGGGTCAGTTCCACTTCCTTGTACTTCACGCCCATCTTGATCACGTGGCTGCCGTGCCACTCGATGTTGTTGAAGGTCAGATCGTTCTGGAAGCTCGGACCTTTCTGTCCCTTGCGCTGGATCGCCAGACCGCTGGTGGCATCATCGTTGAGCAGCACATCGTCTTGGGCGATGCCGCGCGTGTACACGGTCTGGCTGCCGATGGTGTAGGCGGTGGGGTTGAACAGCACGTCTTCGTACGACAGGCGCGCTTCGTTGACGTAGTTCTCGCCGAAATGCTGCCAGCGCAGGTCGTAGCGTTCTTCGGTATTGAGATTGATCTTGGCGGCGATGGCGGTGTTCTGGTCGCCCACGCTGTCGCGGCTTTCTTCGTCGCGATACTTGGCGGTGAGCTCCAGGCGATCGTTGTCGCCGATGTCCCAATCGATCTTGCCGAAGTACAGGTCTTCGTTGAACGGGCGGGTGACCGACCCCAGGCGGCTCTGCACGCCGGCCGGCAAGTCGTCGCTTAGCGCGCTGAAGGCATCCGGTACCGCAACCGGGTTGGCCGACACCTCGAACCCCTTGCCTTCATAGCTGATAAAGAAGTGCGCCTTGTCCTTGACGATCGGCCCGCTGAAGGCCATGCCGTATTCGTCCTGGTGGGTCTGGCGCTTGTTGCCGTCGGCGTTGGGCGCACCGGCACGCTCATCGGCCTGGCGTGCGCGGAAATCGGTGTTGGTGGTGCGCCCGAAGATCTCGCCGTGGAACTCGTTGCCGCCGGACTTGGTGGACGCCACGATCGCCGCCGAGCCCACCTGATCGAACTCGGCCTTGTAGTTGGAGGTGATGACCTTGTACTCGCCGATCGCAAGCTGCGGGAACGGGTTGCCCGCGCTCTGCTGCTGGCCGGAGACGCCACCGAACAGATAGCTCTTCTGGCCCACGCCATCGATGTAGACGTTGACCGCCGAACTGGCCTGCGCGCCGCCGCGGATGCGGCTGTTGCCGTTCGGGTCGGTTTCGAACTGCATGCCCGGGACAGTGTCGGCAAACTCCAGGAAGTTGCGCGTCAGCTGCGGCACCGTGTTGATCTGCTTGAGCGAGATAGTGGTCCCCACTTCGGAGGTCTTGACCTCCTGCAGCGTGGTGGCGGTGACCTTGACCGTGTCCAGGGTGGTGGCAGTACCGTCGGCGGCCGGCGCTGCCGCCTGGCCGCCGGCGCCCAGATCCAGGCTGACCGACGAGGCCACCGACAAGGTCACCGTCTTCTCCGTGCCCGGACCCGCATCCACCTTATAGGTCCCCGGCGGCAGGCCGACCAGGGCATAGCTGCCGTCCGCACCGGTGGTCACGCGTCGGGTGGCGCCAGTGGCGACATTGGTCGCGGTCACGGTAGTCCCGGCCTGGGACGCGGCGACCTGTCCGCGCAGGGTGGCGTTGCTGGACTGGGCCATGGCCGGGGCGGCGGCCAGCAACGAGGCGGCGAGGGCACAGCACAGCAGGCTGCGCGCCGGCAGGGTGGAGACGCTACGGTAGCTTTTCATGACTTCCCCCTCCCAGGGGTCAGGCGCTTACCGGCAGGAATGGTCGGCGTGGCGCGGGGTGGTGCGTTGTTTCAGGGACGATGGCGCAATGGCGGCAACAAATCAGGAGTTATAAAAAACATAAGAAACCGCAAAGAATTCGTGAAGATGCGACGGGCGCATATCTGTCAGCGGTCAGCTGCGGTGCGGGCGGCACTGGACGCCCGCACGATGAGCTCTGGCACCATTTCCGAAAACGCTGGCGGCGCCGCATCGGCGGGCGGCGGCGGGGCATCGACCAACTGCTGGCCGAGCAGCAGCCGCAACGCGCGCGCGCCGAGCCCGGCGATGTCCACCCGCATGGTGGTTAGCGCGGGAAGCACATAGCGCGCCATCGGTACGTCGTCGAACCCGGCCAGCGCGATATCCTGCGGCACCTTCAGCCCGGCGTGGCCGAGCGCGAACAGGCAGCCCAGCGCCATCATGTCGTTGGCGGCGAAGACCGCGTCCGGGCGGTCCTGCTGCGCCAGCGCCTGGCCGGCGCGGTAGCCGGACTCCTCGTCGAAGTTGCCCGGCAGCACCCACGGCTGCGCGTCTGCATCCACCGCCATTTCATCGCGATAGCCGCGCAGGCGCTCGTGCGCATCGAAGTTGTCGTCCGGACCGGCGATGAAGGCGATGCGGCGGTGCCCGCTGTCGCGCAAATGGCGCGTCATCACCCGCGCGCCGCCGTAGTTGTCCACGTTGAGTACCGGGCGCTGGCTGGCGCTGCCGGCGCAATTGAGCAGCACCGCCGGCAGGCCGCCCGGTAGCGCGTCTTCGTGCACGCCCGAATCACCCAACGACGGCGACATCACCACCACCCCATCCACCCGGCCGGGCAGGCGCTCCAGCGCACGACGCTGCGCCTGCGGGTCGCCGTGCGAGCTGGACACCAGCAGGTGGTAGCCCTGCTCCCGTGCCACCTGGTCGATACCGCGGATCAGTTCGGAAAAGAATTCGCCATGCAGATCCGGCAGCACCACCCCGATGGTGTGGGTACGGCGGCTGCTCAGGCTGCGCGCGGCGTGATGCGGGATGTAGTTCAGTGCCCGCGCCACCTGCAGGACGCGCTCACGCACCGACTCGGCCACGTGCTGATGCCCATTCATGGTGCGCGACACCGTGGCGACCGACACCTGCGCCTCGCGGGCCACGTCCTTGATGGTGACGCTTCCGCCTTCCGAACGTGGCCGACTCATGGCGCTCTCTCCAAAACTAAGGCGGTGACGGCCGCATGCCAAAGCGCTGCGTGCAGTCTGCGGGTGCCGAACGTTCGTGTCGCACAGGCACATGGATGTCATCGGCCCCATCCGATGGCGACCTCGAAGCGAGATGGCGCGCACGCTAGCAGGAACTGCAAGCGCTTACATGATGCGCCGCAGCATGGGGCGAAACATAGTCGGGACAAGGCTTGCGACCTGATTGGTGGACAAAGTTGTCCGAATGAGACAACGGCAGTCATGGTCGGACACCGGTTGGCAACAGGCGAGAACTACGAAAACGTAACACCTTTAATCCGTACTTCAGCGTACGGTAGCCACGTGCCTTGCCGCCAGTGCATTCAGACAGCAAGATGCGCCGATCGATCAGGGGAACATCGTGCGCATGTCGCCAACCACCGTCCGCGCAGGCCGGTTCCAGTCCATCGCGTGGGTGTTGCTGGCCGCACTCTGCGTCGGCGGCTGCCAGCGCAACGACACCACCGTTGCATTGCCCGGAGCCAAGGCCGAGCCGGCCGCCGCGATGCAGTCGATGACGGTGCCGCTGCGGCGCAACGACTTGGTGGCCTACGCGCGGATCCGGGTCACGCCTGCGCAATACACTCAGCTGGAAGCGGCCTGGCGCAGTGGCGCCAGCCGCTGGCCGCTGACCGAGTTGCCGTTGCCCAACGAAACCGGCGCCCTGCTGGGGTCGTTGTCGGCCCCCGATGCCGAGCGCCGCCTGCAGCAGGCCTTCGATGCGCAGCTGGCTGGGCAGTCGCGTGGCATTGCCCAGGCAGCGCAGTCGCTGGGCCAGTTCGGCGTGCAGTACCTGCGCAGTCGCAGCGATTACCAGCCCGAGCAGCGGGCGCACTATGTGCAACTGGTCGATGCGCTGAGCGCCTGGGCCGCGTCCGCGCCGCTGGCCGACCGTCCGCGTGCCAAGGCCAGCATCGCCGACCTGGTGACCGCCGCGCGTGCCACCGGCATTACCTCCGACGCCGACCTGCAACGGCTGGGCATGGAAGAAAGCCTGCGCCGGCTCGGGCCGTTCTGGGCGGCGTGCAAGAAGGTGCTGGAGCGCTACGACCTGTCGATCGACACCAGCCTGGACGCGCTGCGCACCGGCCTGGTCAAGCAGGACGGCGATAGCGCCCAGGTGCGGCTGCGGTATCCGCTGGCCGCGCACGCCATCGACTTGACCGTGGCGCTGATCAAACGCGATGGGCACTGGTACCAGCAGCAGACCCAGAACGAGATACAGGCGCTGCTCGACACCATGCCGGCCCCGCCCTTACCCGATGCTGCGGCAGTCTCCGATACCGCACCGGCGGCGCCTGCACCGGCCACGGACGCCGGGCAGCGCCCGGCTGGGCGATAATGACGGCGATGCCAGAACAGAACCCCCTGCCGTTTCCTGACGGCCAGCCCGCCCCGACCGCCGCCGCCGCCGACCCTGGCGCGACGACGGCCGCCTCGCCGTTACCCGCCGCTACGCCGGTGCCGCCGGACGCGCCAACGGCCGCGTTGCCGCTGCCGGCCACTGCGCGGCAGGCCAAGCGCCCCTGGTGGGCGCGCCTGCTTGGGCGCCTGGCCGACCCGTGGTTGAGCCTGACCATCGAGCCGGATCAACCCGGCCGCTACGACGATGGCCGCCCGGTGGTGTACGTGCTGGAAGACTACGGCATGTCCAATGCGTTGATCCTGGACAAGGCCTGCCGCGAAGTCGGCCTGCCGTCGCCGCTGGTGCCGCTGCCGGGCGACCCGCTGGAGCGCAAGCGCGCCTATCTGGCACTGTCGCGACGCAGCAGCAGCAATTCGCTGATCCCCGAACAGCGCGGCGGCAAGACCCATTCCGATTCGCTGGCCAAGTTGCTGCAGGCGCACCGCGTGCGCGCCGACCTGGACGTGCACCTGGTGCCGGTGTCGATCTTCGTCGGCCGCGCGCCGGACAAGCAGAGCGGCTGGTTCGCGGTGCTGTTCTCGGAAAACTGGGCGCTGGTGGGCCGCTTCCGTCGCCTGCTGTCGGTGCTGCTCAACGGGCGCACCACCATCGTGCGCTTCGCGCCGCCGATCTCGCTGCGCCAGACCATGGCCGAGGGGTTGCCGCCCGAGCGCACCCTGCGCAAATTGCAGCGCGTGCTGCGCACCCACTTCCGGCGCATCCGCGAGGCGGTGATCGGGCCTGACCTGTCCACCCGCCGCCTGCTGGTGGACCAGGTGCTGGCCGCCGACTCGGTGCGTGAAGCCATCGCCACCCAGGCCAAGCGCGACAACTCCAAGCCGGTCGATGCCTGGCGCAAGGCGCATGCCTATGCGTGGGAAATTGCCGCCGACTATTCCAGCCCGGTGGTGCGCTCGGCCAGCTTCCTGCTCACCCATGTGTGGAACCGCATCTACGCCGGCGTGCTGGTGCATCACCTGGACAAGCTCAAGCAGGCCGCGCCCGGGCATGAAGTGGTGTACGTGCCCAGCCACCGCAGCCACATGGACTACCTGCTGCTGAGCTACCTGCTGTACGAACGCGGCATCGTGCCGCCGCACATCGTGGCCGGCATCAACCTCAACCTGCCGGTGGTGGGCACGCTGCTGCGCAAGGGTGGCGCGTTCTTCATCCGCCGTTCGATCAAGGGCAACGCGCTGTATTCAGCAGTGCTCAGCGAATACGTCGCCCAGCTGGTGGCCGGCGGCTATTCGATCGAATACTTCGTCGAAGGCGGGCGTTCGCGCACCGGGCGCCTGCTGCAGCCCAAGGGCGGCATGATCGCCATGACGCTGCGCGCCTATCTGCGCCAGCCGCGCAAGCCGGTGCTGTTCCAGCCGGTGTACATCGGCTACGAGAAGCTGATGGAAGGCAACAGCTACCTGGACGAGCTCACCGGCCGGCCCAAGGAAAAGGAATCCATCTGGGGCCTGCTGTGGTCCATCCCCAAGGTGCTCAAGCAGAACTACGGCCAGGTGGTGGTGAACTTCGGCGAGCCGATCGCGCTCAACGACGTGCTGGCCAAGCACGCACCCGATTGGGACGGGCAGCCGCTGCCGGAAGACGAGAAACCCACCTGGCTGGCACCGGCGGTGGACACGCTGTCCACCCAGATCCAGACCCGCATCAACTGCGCCGCCGACGTCAATCCGATCAACCTGCTGGCGTTGGCGCTGCTGTCCACCCCCAAGCATGCGATGGGCGAGGCCGATCTGATCGCGCAGATCGAGTTGTGCAAGAAACTGCTGGCGGAAATGCCGTACTCGGACCGCGTCACGGTGACGCCGCATACCCCGGCGCGCATCATCACCCACGCCGAAGAGATCAACGTGCTCACGCGCGTGTCGCACCCGCTGGGCGATGTGCTCAGCGTCAGCGGCGATACCGCGGTGCTGCTGAGCTACTTCCGCAACAACGTGCTGCATTTGTTCACTGCATCGTCGTGGGTGGCGTGCTGTTTCCAGAACAACCGCCGCATGAGTCGCGCCGGTCTGATCCGGCTGGGTCGCACGGTGTATCCGTTTCTGCAGGCCGAGCTGTTCCTGCCATGGAGCGAAGACCGTTTTGCCGAGCGCATCGAACAGACCATCGAGATGTTCGTACGCGAGGGCCTGCTGCTCAACGTCACCGACGACGACGGCGGCATCCTGGCGCGCAACACCGGGCAGACCGATGAAGTGTTCCGTCTGCGCGCCATCGGCCACTCGCTGCAGCAGGCATTCGAGCGCTATTACATCGCTATTTCGGTGCTGGTGAAGAACGGCCCCGGCGTCCTCGGTGCCGGCGAACTGGAAAGCCTGTGTCAGCAGGCCGCACAGCGTCTAAGCCTGTTGTATGCCCCGGCGGCCCCGGAGTTCTTCGACAAGACCCTGTTCCGCAGCTTCATCCAGAAACTGCGTGAGCTGCGCCTGGTGTGGCCGGACGAGAACAGCAAGCTGCTGTTCGATGAGCGGCTGGATGCATGGGCCAAGGATGCCAAGTTCATCCTCGGCCGCGAGCTGCGCCACACCATCGAGCGGGTCAGCCCGGCGGCGGTGAAGCCGGACGTGGTGTTGCCGCCGGAGTGAGGTGGCGGTCTTGGCGGCAGGAGCTGCGCACGTGGCCAAGCGCGCGGCATTGCTTGGCGCTGGCGGATTGTTCCAGTTCGCTCGAGTTGGATTGAAAACGGTGCGACATCGCGCGCCGTAGTGCGGCCGCAGCACATCGGACGCGGTGTTGCCGATCAAGCGGGACAGCGCGGCAGAGACACAACACATGCGCGCCGTAGAAACACCAGCACGGCAGCGAGGCACCACCTTCAGCAACGACCCGGTAATTCCTTCTCCCATCTGGAGAAGGTGGCGCGCAGCGCCGGCTGAGGGTACGGCGTCAGGCAACCCATGCAGCCATGCAGCAGTTGCCTCTCATCACCCAGTGATCTGCGCGATATCCAACGACCAGATCATGCATTGCTTCCAGCGCAAGAGCGCGGCGCGTAGCGCCAGATGAGGGTACGGCGTCCAGGCAACCCGTGCAGCCATGCAGCAGTTGTCTCTCATCACCCAGTGATCTGCGCGCTATCCAACGCCCCGATCATGCCTTGCTTCCAGCGCAACAGCGTGGCGCGTAGCGCCAGATGAGGGTGCGGCGGCAGGTCATCACGCAGCCATGCAGCACATCGTCCTCGCCACACAGCAATCTGCAGCGAGGTTTCACACAACAGTTGCGTTCGTTTCATCGGCCACTTGCGCGGTTGCCGATAGCATCGGGTCACCTTTCACAATGATCGGGCGCATCGCAATGCCGATGCGCCTGGCAGGAGATTCCATGCGCGCAGCCATCCATACCCAATTCGGCGATCCCGCCAAGGTGCTCGAACTCGGCGAACGGCCCGTGCCGCAGCCCGGCAAGGGGCAGGTGCGCATCGCCATGCGCCGCTCGCCCATCCACAACCACGACCTGTGGACCGTGCGCGGCAACTACGGCTACAAGCCGGAGCTGCCGGCGATCGGCGGCAGCGAAGGCGCCGGCATCATCGACGCTCTTGGCGAGGGCGTAGACGGCCTGCAGACCGGGGAGCGTGTGGTTGCTGCCGGCGTGCACGAGAGCTGGGCCGAGTACTTCCTGGCCGATGCCGCTGGCGTGGTGCCGCTGCCCGATGCGCTGGACGACGACCGCGGTTGCCAGTTGATCGCCATGCCGCTCAGCGCCCTGATGCTGATCGAATTCCTGCGCGTGGAAAAAGGCGGCTGGATCGTGCAAAACACCGCCAACGGGGCAGTCGGCAAGACAGTGGCCATGCTGGCTGCCGCCCGCGGCATCAACGTGATCAACCTGGTCCGTCGCGACGCGGGCGTGGACGAGCTCAAGGCGCTGGGTATCGGCAATGCCGTGTCCACCGCGCAGGACGGTTGGCAGGAGCAGGTGCGCGCGCTGGCCGGCGATGCGCCGATCATTCGCGCCGTCGATTCGGTCGCCGGTAGTGCCGCCAGCGACCTGATGGGGCTGCTGGCCGAAGGTGGCGAACTGGTGTCGTTCGGCTCGATGACCGGCGAGCCGCTGCAGATCTCCAGCGGCGATGTGATCTTCAAGCAGGCCACCGTGCGCGGCTTCTGGGGCAGCAAGGTCATGGCCGCCACCAAGCCCGGGGACAAGCGTCGCATGATCGGCGAGCTGATGAAGGCCGCACTCGACGGCAGCCTGGCGTTGCCGGTGGAGGCGGTGTTCGATCTGGCCGATGCCGCCAAGGCGGCCGCCGCCAGTGCCGAAGCAGGACGTAGCGGCAAGATCCTGTTGCGCGCCGGCTAAGCGCTGCAGGCGGCAGCCTGATTGCCTCGCCTTGGCGCTTCCTTCTCCCGCTTGCGGGGGAAGGTGCCCGGAGGGCGGATGGGGGAACGCAGCGACAGTTGGTCAACGTCTGCGGACTTCCCCAGTCAAGTAGTAGTGCGCGCAACGCCACGCCAAGGCCATGCTTGCTCAACCGGCCATGGCATGCCGCGCACCCCATCGCGAATCGCACGCCGCGCATCCGCAGTCCCGGCAGTCAAGCCGACAGCAGACACGTCTTAGGAGCGCGCCCGAGCGCGACGGCCTTGCAGGGAACGCCTCACCGCGCCCAGGCGCGCTCCTACGCAGAGCGGGGCACAACACAGGCCCACGCGGCAATGAGCGCACGGCCGTTACCAAGCGAGCCCAACTGCAGGCGTGGCCTCACGCCGGCTCGTCGGGCACCAGCTCCATTTCCAGCCGGATGATGCAGTCCTTGATCTGCAGCTTGCGCTTCTTCAGCCGCTTCATCTGCAGTTCGTCCTCCAGGTTGGCGGGCATGCGCTGGATTTCCTCGTCCAACGCGCGGTGCGCGCGTCGCAACTCGGCGATCTGCAGGGCGATCTCGGCGGGTGAGAGGGTGTCCACGCCCCGAGCATACACAACCCCGGGCAATGCGCGTCACCCGCGCTTGCCAAGCGGCCCGAGGCTGCGACAATGCCACCGCGTCGTCGGGACACGGCGACGCTTCATATCCATCATTGCCGCGCGGCTCCGGCCGTCGAGAAAGGAGTCTTCCCAATGCGTTTGCGTTCTTCCCTGCTGGCCCTGAGCCTGTTCGCTGTCTCCAACCTGGCCGCTGCGGCCGATGTCGCCAAGTACGACGGCTTTCTGTGCTGCAACCTGCGCACCGACGGCAGCTGGATCAGCGACAGCAACTACGCCGAAGACGGCAAGCGCGTGCTTCCCGTCGGCACCCCGGTCAGCGTCACCGGCTTCGGCCGCAACCGCGTCAACCTGAAGATCGCCGGCGAGAAGCAGTCCATCGGTAACGACTACAGCCGCGACCTGGACAACACCGCCTTCGCCGCCCGCTACGTCGTCACCGCCGATCCCAAGCTCAAGCTCGCCACCTTCCCGCCCAAGATCCGCCAGGCCATCATCGACGGCAAGCTCACCGGCGGCATGACCCGCGAACAGGTGCTGATGGCGGTCGGCTATCCGATCAGCAGCGAGAACCCCAATCTGGACGCCTCGCTGTGGCGCTACTGGCGCACCAGCTTCGCCGAGTACCAGGTGCAGTTCGGCCCCAGCGGCAAGCTGGTCAAGGTGACGGCCGATCCGCAGTTGATGAATCTGGTCTGGGTGCCGTAACGACGATGGCTTGGCGCAGTGCGCTGCATTTGTCAGTGGTCTCGGCAGAAACAGCGCACAGTCCGGTTTTGCTGAGTCCTGCAGTCGATACATAGGTCAGCAAATGTCGATACTCAACGGTTGCAAGGCGCTGCCCTGTGCAGTGGTCTGCCTTGTAAAATCTCTCACACGAGACATCCCCGAACGCAATTGGTCCCACGTTGGACATGCTCATACCATTCCTGTTCGTTGCTGCACTAGGGCGTGTTAACACTAATGAGATAAGCGATTAAACTATCTGGCATGGAGATCACGCCCGCACAATTTGCCCTCATTGAACATTGCTTACCTGCGCAGCGCGGCAATGTCAGCATGACCAACCTGCAGATGGTCAACGCCATCCTTTACGTCGCAGAGCATGGCTGCAAATGGCGGGGCCTGCCCAAGCGCTTTGGCAACTGGCACACGGTCTATACACGCATGAACCGTTGGGCCAAGGCCGGTGTGCTCGACCGGA
>NZ_LXNG01000030.1 GCF_001642575.1 Xanthomonas floridensis
ATCTGCGAACCCGACCCTACACGCCGCGCACCAATGGCAAGGCCGAACGGCTGGTGCAGACCAGCCTGCGAGAATGGGCCTATGCGCGCTCCTATACCGACTCCACGCAACGCGCCAACGCCTTCCAGGGCTGGCTGCATCACTACAACTGGCATCGGCCACACGCCAGCCTCGGCTACAAACCCCCCATCTCCCGAATTCCAATTCCAATGAACAACGTGATGGGTTTACACAGCTAGGGCCAGCGCTGTCAGTGGGCGTCGGGGTTTTCCTACTGCGTCGGTCGCTGAAGACGGGCAACATAGGAGGCTGCATCCGGTTCCAACAGGGTCTACCGCATGCCCAGCATCCGTCGCCGGCCCCGCCTCCATTACGGGCGGTCACGCGCAGAGGTGGGCATCTGATGGAGAGGCAGCGAAGCGACTCACCTGTGGGCACCTGTTCGAAGCATGCTGGATTGTTGAGAGAGCACCTATGAACGAAGCAAAAGAAGCCCGCGCAACACTCCACAACGCACCTCAGAAAGGTGCGTTCTACATCTTCAGGCCGGATATGCGCGGTGGTCGGTCTGGACATGGGGTGGTCTTTGAGAACGAGAAGGCGCTACGCCCAGAAGGGAGAGGAATTATTCGGCCAACGGACGGAGGGTTCCCGCTTCTGAAAGAAGCTCCGCGCCTTCGATATAACCAAAGTCGAGGACAGATGCCGAATGATCTGCAAGGTGGCTTTAGCGGATACTGGCTAACCTCTGACCCGTTGAAAAAAGTGCTTGAATCGATTGATCCCGAAGGGTTCGAGTTCGTGCCCTGCGATTTTCTTTTGGAAGACGGATCGCAAGGCCCTCAACATTACTTGTGTGATGTCACCAGAGTGATTGATGCCATCGACGAGGGTGCGTCAACGGTGAAGGTTCTGACGGAGGGATATTCGAAAGGCAAGTACTTCGATCTGACTGGCGGTGCGAGCTTGGCTTTCGATAAGGAAGTCGTTGCATCGGCCCACGTCTTTCGGACGCCGTACACAGCAGACGCTTTCTGCGATCGCCTATTACGTGATGCGCTGATCGAAAACGGGTTCGGCAGATCACCAAAAACACGTGGAGTCCGACTTATCGACGCTTCGGATTACTGACTGTCTATCGCGACCAAAGAGCCGACAAGCATGCCTGCCAACCAAGTCATCCTTCATAGTCATCATGTAATTGAGCAAGATGTTTTTCGCGATCATCTTTTGCTCAACAAGCTGACTGAGCATGGCCTGATCGATGAGCATGCGTCCGCAAATCGATTGTATTTGCCGGTAGACGGCAAACTAGCCGACGCAATTGAAACATCGCCTCATCGGGGGCGGACGCGAAGTTCTTATACAGATGGAGTCACAGACGTTCTGAATCGGCTTGAGAAAAGTGATGTTGGTCAGGCAGCGCTGGATGACGATCAAGTAGCACTGAGAAAAATTGCCACTCAAGTGCAAGATCTTCGAGACACACTCAAAATCGCCCTCATCAATGGCGATGCATTTGCAACTACCCCAGATCGCTTGACCAAGGCCGAAACGAACGCGCAAAACCGCAGCACCATCTCCGATATTGATCAGTACCGCACTGCCCACGCCGATCAGTTAAAGACGCTGCGCTCCATGAGCAATGTCGAATCCGAATGGGCCGCGATCACCCACTCCGAGCAGCGGATCGCAAAAGTGATCGATGTCGCACGCACAACGGGGCGCAACCTGGTCGGTGTCCCACGTGAACCCGATGTCCTTGCCCGCGAGATTGCCGGCCGCGAGGAATTTCGCATGGCCATCGCGCACGCCGAGGATGCCGGGCGCGTGACGTTATCCGAGTCCAACGCGGCCTTGGTCCAGCAGGTCCTAGATGACACGCCGACAACCATCGGCGGTGCTGCGCGCAGCATTCGCCAAGGCGCAGCCGCTACACCGCATGCGCCGTACACACCAGTTTCGCAACGCGGCTTCGCCACCGCCGAGCTGCTGGCCGGCGATCTATCTGCAGGCCAGGCACTGCGCACCGCCGGCCTGCTCGCCACCGCCGCCGACACGGTGATGACCGGCCAACGCGCCACACACTTGCTCGGCCAAGACAATCCGCTCGCCGCGCAATCGGAGCTTGCGCACTTTGCCGGCCGCAACGTCGGTGGCTGGGCCGGCGGTACTGCCGCTGCCTACGCGCTGGGTAGCTCGGGCGCCGGGCCGATGGTGCTGATCGCGGCCGATGCGTATTTCTTGAGTACCGCTGGCGAGAAGGCCGCCGCGTTGCTCGACAACCGCGCCATCTACACCCAGACCGATCGCGCCGGCACGCAGTGGTCGTTCAACGGCACCGCCTGGACGCGCGAGGGCAAAGCCGACACCACCAACGACGGGGTAGACAACCCCACCTCCACCACCATCGTCGCCAGCTTCGAGAAGGCACGCGAACTCAATTACCAGGCCACCAACGCCGCTGCAGCGCTCGCCCTCAAGGATGCCCCCGCTCCGCAGGATCCGTATCGCCAGCCGGCCGATGCCACTGACCGCCCCAGCCTGAGCAGCGCCGACTGGCGACGCGATGCAGCGGACGGTCAGTGGCATCGGCTGGTCAAGGCCGAGATCGCTGGCGCCAATGATCGCGGCAGCTACGTGCAGGAAACCGCCTTGCCGCACCGCAAAGCCGAACTGGACGCGCAGGCGCAGGACACCATCGCCCGCAACATCGCCAACAGTCCCGGCGCCATTGCCGCGCGCTACGAACTGGCGCACCACCGCAGCGGCTGGGCGGCCGATGGCCTGCCAATGTCGCCAGCGGTGCAGCAGGCGCTGCCGGATCCAGATGCCTTGACCGCCTCGAACGGCCAGCGCTACTACCGCGATATCGAAGGCCAGTGGACAAGCAACGGCGCCCCACCCGATGGCAACCGCGTGCTGGAACTGGAGACCACGCGCGCGATGCTGCAACCGGCACTGGCCGAGCAGGCGCAGGCGATTGCCGCCATCCAGCAATCGCCGCAGGACGTACAAGGCGAGCAGACGCTCTACCGCTATCGCATCGTCGGCACCGAGTTGCAGCCGCAATGGCGTGAAGCGATCGAACTGGCGACGCAACGCACCCGCGAGGCAGAGGGACTTGCGGGCGATGGCGCGATACAGTTGCAACGCGGCCCTGGTGGAAGCTTTGGCGCCGATAGTCCGATTGCGCATCTGCAACGCGGTCCCGATGGTGTAGAGCGTATTGCAGCAGTCACCAGCACCGAGGACATCCGCCAGGCACTGCAGGAGATACAGGCGCGGCAGAACCCGGCCTTGCCGATACGGCAGCTGGCCTCTGCGCCTCGCTCATCGGACGGATCCGCAGATGCGGACACGTCGTCTTCCGCCCCCTCCAACCAGCATGCGCTCGACGTGCAGGCGCGGGGCCAGGCGGCAAGCGCCGCGCAGGCGCGTCAGGAACGGCAGCAGGAGGACCGGCAAGCGCAAGACCAACAGCTGGCACAGGCACGCGCGCACACGCTGCAGGAGCAGACCTCGCACGAAGACCGGGCACAGGATGCTCAGGCGCTACAGGCGCATGCAGTTCAGGAGCTTCGCCGGCAAGAGTCGCAACAGCTGGAGCAGCAAGAACGCCAGACACAGGCTGCCCAGGAACGCGAACAAGTCCAGCAGCAGGCGCACGAGACCGAGCAGCGCGAACAAATGCGGCAGCAGGCCCAGCAGACGCAGCAGCGCGAGCAGGAAACACGCCAGACCCAGGACGCCCAGCAGAGCCAGCAGGAACGCCTGCAGGCGCAGACGGTGCAACATCCCGAGCAACAGCCGCTGCACCCCCAAGCGGCTCCACTACGCGAGCAGGAGCCGGCACAGGAGGCCGTCTCGCGCGAGCCGTCGTCGCTCCATGCGCAAGACACATCGCCGCGCCAGCCCGAGCAGCGGTCTACCCCGGATGACGTCGCCCAACGGCCCCAGGAGCAGTTGGCAGAGCCTGCGCAAGCACAGGCATCCGACGTAGCGCAGCAGCGGCCACAAAGCCAACGAGCGCAAGAAGTGCGCCCGCAGGAAGTCCAGCAGCAGACTGCGCAGAGCGCGGCGACCGCGCAGACAGCACCGGCAGATCAGCAGCAGGTCGCGGACCTGCACAGCAGCCAACGGTCGATTGCGGCGCAAGCATCGGGTGCGCAGCAAGATGCACCGGCGCAGCAGCCCGAGCAGCCGGCGGACGCGTACCTGGCCCAGGCGGCGACCCCGCCTTCCGCGCCATCGCTCGCCACGCCGGTCGCCGCAGAACAGCGCGACGAGCAACAGGCGAGTACGCCACAGGCTCAAACACTGGGCGCACCAGATCCCCCTGCAGCGTTGCCAGTGTCCGCACACCTCGCGCAAGCGACAGGGCCATCGCTGGACATGCCGACCGCTGGCCGCTCCGCCGATGCACCCGAGGACGCGGTCGATGCGCGCGAGCCGCTTTCCGCGTCCCTGGCAGATGAGCACGACCGTCCTGTCGCTGTGCCCGCCGATCCGGACTCCTGGGAGGAAATAGAGCGCTCCATGCGTGAGCTGCGCATCCAACTCGAACAGGACCTCGAAACAGAAAACCGCATCGCAGAAGCGCGACAGGCGCGCGTGGACCGTGGTGAGCGACCGTTTACCGAGTTGGAATTACGTGATGGGTACGATCCGGATGGCCCTTCTGGACTGAGACCACCACGCGCCCCGCCGACAGACACCGCGCCACAGTCTCTTGCCGCTGGCGAGCAAGAAGATCGGCCGCAGCCGCAGCGTAAAAACATCACCGGCGATCCGGATGTGGACGAGTTGCTGTACGCCATCGACTGCAAAGACGAACTGGCGATCGAACAGGCCTTGAAACGGGTCGCCAACAGTCCCTACAGCCAGGCCCTTGCCAAACAAGGGCACGAATTTCTGGATGCCCAGGCGATGCAGGAAGCCCAGGAGCAGGCGAGTACGCGCCAGGCACTGAACATGGAGGTCTCGACAGAGGTGCAGACCAGCCGTGGCCCGGTGATGGTGATGACACTGCCGCAATTCGCCAACGGCCCGGCGATGCAAGGTCCGCAGGGTGACGGTGGTGGTGGCGGAGATGGCGGCGGCGGCGGCGGTGGTGGCGGTGGTGGATAGCCGGAACACGTGCAGCAAGTTGAATCATCGAGAGAACACTATGGACATGCAGAACACCTCCGCACTACCCGATGCCCACGGGTCGGAACGCACGCTAAAAGAATCGATCCAGGCCCTGGCGGCGATGATCGGGACGCTGCAACGGCGCGAGCACGCATTGGACGAACTGGTCCGGGAACAGCTGCAGCTTCTGCAGAGCGCCGTCAACAGTGCCGATCAGCGCGTCAATCGCGTCGTGGAAAGCGCACTTCCCCGGCTGACGCAATTGAGCAATCAGGCGCTGACGCAAACGCTGGAACCGGCGGCCGAGCGATTCAACAAGAAGATGGCAACTGCGGAGCAGACGGTCCAGCAGGCGACCCAGCGTTACGCGCACACACAGCGTTCCCTGGAAACAACGACAACGCGGCGCATGTGGATCGCATCGATTGCCCTGGTGGTGGCGGGTATCATCAGCGTCGTCGTCGCCGGCTACGCGCTCTACAGCACAAAAGCGGCTATCACTGAAGCCGCCCAACTCAGGGCGGAAATCGCCTTTTTGGATCGTGTTGCTCGTGCCAATCTTGTTGCCTGTGGCAAGGACAGGCTATGCGCCGAGATCGACAAGAAAGGGCCGCGCTACGGCGATCAGGGCCAATTTCGTGTGATCGCTCAGCGTCAAACAACCGCACGTTAGATCTCTCGATTTCTGAAAACTTTGGGACGCGCAATCTGTAAGATCAAACGAAAATGTGCTTCCAATCAATTTTTTGACCGCAGATTCACAACATGAACTGCAAGTGGATATGATCGCTGCTCAATACTTGCAGGGGGAAGCATGGAACATTTTTCTATCGGCGTTATGACATGGGCGTTTGGCCTGGGGTTGCCTCTTCTATGGCTGATCGGTCACGGCATGCGCTTAGTAAATGCTTACTCGATGAAGCGCGAGCCACCAACTCATAGGCTAGGATTTTATCTTCCGGCCTGCTTCGTGTTAGGACTGGCCTTTGGCTGTTTTGCACAACCGCTTTGGGAAAAAGCGCTTGCTTGCAAAGAACAAGGCGGAAAGATAGGTGCATGCATGTTTATACCCGGATACAGCCCGTAGATCACTTCAACGGAAAGTAAAAAAGCCGCCCAGATGGGCGGCTAGTGAATCAAATACTCGCCCGCGTGTTGCCAAGCCTTTGGCGGGTGACAGAGGCGTATTGGTCGGTCACCTCGATTCCGACTGCCTCGAATCCTTCCAACTGCGCAGCCACCAAAGTGGTTCCGCTGCCAGCAAACGGATCGAGCACGCGCCCATCTGACTCGCAGATGCGTACCAGCTGCCGCATCAACTCGGTGGGCTTGCCGGTCAGGTGGTGCTTACTAGCCTTGCGCACCGACTCACGGATGACACCCGGCAGCACAGGCGCATGGCGATCCAGCGGCATGTTGCCCTTGCTGCCCCAGACGATGTATTCGGCCTGGTTGCGAAACCGGCCCAGTTGCGGCCGCACGCCCTCGGTCTTGTCCCAGACGGTGATGCCGCGCCAGGTGAAGCCGGCAATCTGCAGCGCGTCGGTGGTCAGCGGCAGCTGCTGCCAGTCGGTGAATAGCAGCACCGGTGCGCCGTCCTTGAGTACGCGCGCGCACTCGGACAGCCACAGGTGCATCCATTTCAGGTGAGAGCGTTGGTCGCGTTCGTCGCCGACGAAGTCGGCATGCAGTTGCGCGCCACCGCCCTGGACGTACTTTGCCGAGGGCGGCTTGGCCCGCGCGGCCGCGTGCAGCCCACCGCTGGCATGCGGCGGATCAGTGATCAGCGCGTCGAACAAATTTGCTTCGCGTGATCAGGATGCTCACGGCGCCATCGTGCACGGCTGGGTTTTCATTGACATGCCCCAAGAATCGGAGCGAGTATTCCTACGTCGCCGCACAATCGGCGACCGGGATTGGCGTCCCGAATCAAAAGGCGCACCAGCGCCCATCGACCGATGCAAGGCGCTTTTTTATCGCCAGCGTCGTCGCGGGCGCATGCCGGCCAGCTTTATGGCGGGCGGTGCGCGGGGGCCGCAAGGCCCACCGGTTCCTTTTGGCCGGCACGCCAACCGCGTACCGTCCACCACCCCGATTGGCGTCTGGGTGGCGGACTCAAAACACAAAAGGAATTCAGCATGTGTTACTACACCCAAGAAATGCCCGCGTTTGCGGCACGTCAGCTCGCCCATCATTTCGATTTGACCGCCATCGTCGTTGAATGGAGCGGTGCCGACTCGCTCAACGTGACGCCGAGCCTCAAAGGCATTGGCAAGCCCATCCGCATCCTCACGCCTGTCGATGTCGATGTAGCGGTTGTTGCCGTTGATGGCTCGTTTGCGGAGGCTCAGCGATGAGCGCCAACAAGCAATTCCGCGTCTGCGCGGGCGTCGTCCTCAGCTTCGAGACAATGCGGGGCTACTTGCTGGCGATGCTGCATTCCGATGCACAGCAAGAAGTGGCGCCGGTTCTGATCGCCTGCGAAGCGACCGGCCTTGAAGAGGTCTTGCTAGGCGGCGATGCGCAGAGCATCGTACTGGGCAAGTTGCATGTCTGCATGCGTGTCGATTCTGCACTTGAGTCCTCACTTGGTTGCGCAAGCAAGCACGGGCCAGTGGAGGCGCACGACGAACACGTCGGGTGCAATCGCTTATCCAGTAGATGTAGACCACGTGATCCTGTGCGGCCCTGGGCAGACCTCGGTAGAAGACACGGCTGCATCCGCCTGGCCACATGACCTGCAAGATGACGCAATGTGATCTCCAAGAGTGTGCCGGCAATGAAGGCCCGCGCTAGCCGGCGCATGCCATCCCACTTCGTGGCCGTGGAGCATGCTCCACGGCCACTGATTTTCCCGGCAATTTTCCCGGAGACACAAAAAAGGCGCCTACGGCGCCCTCTAAGCTGCTGATTTAGTTGGTGGGCCGTGATGGATTCGAACCATCGACCAAAAGATTAAAAGTCTTCTGCTCTACCGACTGAGCTAACGGCCCACTGACCCGACTGTGCGCCGGGGTGCGCATTCTACCCTACACAGGCGTCAAGACGAAATCGCGTAATGCGTGGGGTCCTGAACGCCGGCATCGGCGAAGCCGGCGGCGCGCAGCCGGCAGGCGTCGCAGTGGCCGCAGGCGCGTCCGTCGGCGTCGGCGCGGTAGCAGGACACGGTTAGGCCGAAGTCCACGCCCAGGCGCACGCCTTCGCGCACGATGTCGGCCTTGCTGAGGAACTGCAGCGGCGCGTGGACGCGCAGGCCGGCGCCCTCCACGCCGGCCTTGGTCGCCAGGTTGGCGAGCACCTCGAATGCGCGCACGAATTCCGGCCGGCAGTCCGGATAACCCGAATAATCGACCGCATTGACGCCGCAGAACAGGTCGTTGGCGCCGACCACTTCGGCCCAGCCCAACGCCAGCGACAGCATGATGGTGTTGCGGGCCGGTACGTAGGTGACCGGGATGCCATCGCCGCCTGCGTCCGGCACCTCGATGTCGTCGGTGAGCGCCGAGCCGCCAATGCTGCGCAGATCCACATCGACCACCTTGTGCGCAACCACGCCCTGCGCTGCGGCAATGCGTGCGGCGGCATCCAGCTCGGAAGTGTGGCGTTGACCGTAGCGCACGCTCAACGCGTACACGGCAAAGCCCTGCTCCTGCGCGAGCGCAATGACGGCGGCGGAGTCCATGCCTCCGGACAACAGAACGACAGCTTTTTTCATTTCAGGAAGGCATCGACAGCATCAAGACGCAAAGGCTAGCAGGGTCGGCGCCAGGCCGCGACGGCGCCGTCGGTTCGGCATGCATATCGGGCAAGGCGACGTGCCGGTCAGTTGCCGCCCTTAGCGGCCCGGCTCGTCGTCCCAGAGGATCTTGTGCAGCTGCATCTGGAAGCGCACCGGCAGGCGATCGGCGACGATCCAGTCGGCCAACTCCCGAGGCGTGACCTCGCTCTTGCTGGGCGAAAACCACACCGTGCAACGACGCTCGAGCGCGTGCGCCGCGACGATCTCGCGCGACCACTCGTAATCGGCGCGACCACAAATGACGAACTTGATCTGGTCACGTGCGGTCAGCAGAGGCAAGTTGTCCCAGCGGTTGCGCTGCGCTTCGCCGGAGGCGGGCGTCTTGATGTCGACTACGCGCGAGACCCGCGCATCGACCTCGGAGACATCCAGTGCGCCGGAGGTTTCCAGCGAGACATCGAAGCCCGCATCGCAGAGCTTTTGCAGCAGTACCAGACAGCGCTTTTGCGCCAGCGGCTCACCGCCGGTCACGCAGACATGCCGCACGCCATGGCTGGCGACTTCAGCCACAATCGCGTCGATGTCATGCCACTGGCCACCGTGAAACGCGTAGGCGGTGTCGCAGTAGGTGCAGCGCAACGGGCAACCGGTCAGGCGCACGAACACGGTTGGCCAGCCAGCCGCCTCGGCTTCGCCTTGCAGGGACAGGAAAATTTCGGTGATCTTCAATCGCGGCAATGGCGACTGGACGATCTCGCTGGGGACGGCGGCGGCGTTCATGGGCAAAGTATGCGCCGCGCCAACCGGCGACGACGCGCGGGCTCAGCGCAGTTGCTGGCCGAGGCGGATGGACTGCAGGCGTTCCTGGGCCACACGTGCTGCGTCGGAGCCGGGATACTGCGAGACGACCTGCTGCAAGGTTTGCTGGGCTTCGTTGTTCTTGCCTTCGCCGTACTGCGACAGGCCAAGCTTCAACAGACCGCCAGCGGCCTTGTCATGCGTGGGATAGCGGCTGACGAGATCGCGGAACTGCGCCTCGGCCAGCTGGAAATTTCGGGTGGCGTAATAACTCTCACCCAGCCAATACAAGGCATTGGGGGTGTAGACGCCGTTGGGATACAGCTCGAGGAAACTCAGGAACAGCTGCGACGCATCGTCGTACTTGCCATTCTTCAGTGCATCGAACGCAACGTTGTAGGCAGTGCGCTCATCGTTGCTGACGGCCAGGGTGCCTGGATCGCCGTGAACAGTGGGCGGCTTCTCGGAAGTGGCCGCCGCTGCAGGCCGCGCGGCCGGAGCCGGGGCTGGGGTGACGCTGCCGGTGGCAGAAGGCAACGGAGGCGTTGCGCCACCTGCACCTTCCAGCCGGTTCAGACGTCCGTCCAGGTCCAGATACTGGTCCTTGGACTGTTGCTTGAGTTGCTCGTTGTCGTGCTGCAGCTGTTCAACGGTCGCGCGCAATGCCTGCAGGTCCGAACGCGCCTGCTGCAGCTGATTGAGAAGATCGTTGTTGGCCTGGCTGTTGGCCTGCTGTTGCTCGAGCACGGCCACACGATCAGCGAGACTGGCTCGCTGGGCGTATGCCGGCGCGGCGACCACAAGGGCCGCCGCGACGAACAGGGATGTCACTCGAAAGCGCATCGCTTCTTACTGAGCCGTATACACGATTTCGACGCGACGGTTCTGCGACCAGCAGCTTTCGCTGGTTTCGGTGCAGACCGGACGCTCTTCACCGTAGCTGACGACGGTCAGCTGGCTGGCCGAACCACCGGCAGCCTGCAGCGACGACGACACGGCATTGCCGCGACGCTCGCCCAGACCCATGTTGTACTCACGCGAACCGCGTTCGTCGGCATTGCCCTGCAGGGTGATGCGCGAAGAAGGACGGTCACGCAGGTACTTGGCGTGGCACGCCATGATGGCCTGGAACTCCGGCTTCAGGGAGTCCTGATCCAGATCGAAGTAGACAACGCGCTGGCGCAGGCAGGCATCGGTATCCAGGTCGCCCGGGCCGTACAGGCCGGAGGTGGACGGACCGGTGGGCACGGAGGAACCAGCGGTGGTATCGGTTGCCGGAGGCGGAGTTTCCTTCACCTTCTTGGAGCAACCAGCCAGCACGGCAACGGACAACAGGGAGACAAGCAAGACGCGGGTGGACTTGTTCATGGGATACCTATGGAGGCTCTGGGCCAATGAGTGATTTAACGCAGCGAAATATTAACATTAATGCGCGGTTCGGTAAGGCCCCCAAGCAGGTTCTCTCACATCGCCATCGGCCAGAACCAGACGCTGCCGCACCCGAGCGTCGGAAGACACCGCGTAGAGCACGCCACGACCACCCTCGCGCGCTGCGTACAGCACCATGCTGGCGTTAGGCGCAAAGCTCGGCGATTCGTCCAGCGACCCCGGCGACAGCGTGCTCCAGCTCGGCGAACCCAGGCTGCGGTCCATCATCGCGATGCGGTAGCTGTTGCCGCTACCCTGGGCCACGGCGATCTTCTTGCCATCGAACGACACGCTGGCAGTGGCGTTGTAGTTGCCCTGGAAGGTCACGCGGTTGGCGCTGCCGCCGCTGGCGGCCACTTGGTAGATCTGCGGACGACCGCCGCGATCGGAGGTGAAGTAGATGCTGCCGCCATCCGGCGCCCAGGTCGGCTCGGTGTCGATCCCGAAGTGGTTGGTCAGCTGGGTCAGCTGCTTGCTGCCCAGGTCCATCACGTAAATCTCGGGGTTGCCGCTGCGCGACAGGGCCAGCGCCAGGCGACGGCCATCGGGCGAGAACGAGGGCGCGCCGTTGATGCCACGGAAGCTGGACACCAGTTCACGGGCGCCGGTGGCGATGTCCTGCAGGTAGATCGAGGAGTTGCCGCGCTCGAAGCTCACGTAAGCCAGCTTCTTGCCGTCCGGGCTCCAGTTCGGCGACAGCAATGGCTCGGCCGAACGCACGATGGTCTGCGGGTTGTAGCCGTCCGAATCGGCCACCATCAGCGCATAGCGCATTGCGCCGCCCTTGCCGCTGGCGGTCACATAGGCAATGCGGGTCCAGAATGCGCCACGCACGCCGGTGATCTTTTCGTAGATCGCATCGGCCATCTGGTGCGAAACGTCACGCATCGCATTGGCGCGCGCGGTCATCGCCAGACCGAGCATGCGCTCGCCCTTGGCCACGTCGAACAATTCGTACTCGACGCGATACGCGCCCTCGCCTGCGTCCATCACGCGGCCGACGACGATGTAGTTCTGCTTGAGCGTGCGCCAAGTCTGGAACTGCACCTCGGTACCGCGGGTCGGCTTTTCGACGATCTGCGCGGCAGGCAGCGTGCGGAACTGGCCGGAACGATCCAGGTCGGCACCGACCACGGCCGACACATCGGTCTGCGGCGCGGTTCCGGAGCCCTGGTAGGGCATGGGGACAACAGTGATCGGCGTCGCCGAGGCGCTACCGCCCACGATATCGATGGTGAGCCCTTGCTGTTGCGCGAGCGCGCTCAGCGGCAACAACAGGGCGGTCAGGGCGGCTAGCCAACGCAGCGGTTTTTTCATGGACGGCTCGGATCTGGCAGGAAAAGTGGGCAAGGGATACCAATCAGCGAGTGAACATACTCGCAATCATGAACGCGACAGCGTGAAAATGGAGCGAGCAGAAGCCTGGCACAGCGACGTCATGGAATAGAAAAAGGCTGGGCGTCGCCTGGCCGGCGGCGACGACTCTATCCCAACGCCAGCGACACCTCCCGGCAACCGACACCCGGCACCTGCGCTGCGGCGCCGGCCGGCACTGCCACGCCGACGCCAGGTGCGGGCATCACTGATCCTGCGCGGTGAACACGAAGGTCAGGTTGCGCTGGAACACCGATTCGAAGCCGCGATACGGCAGCGGCTGCGCGCTCAATACCGCCGCTTCGATCGAGCGCTGGCCAGCCTCGTCGTATGGGCAACCCGGCGCGACCTTGGCCTCCATGACGCTGCCACCGGGCAGCTGACGGATGTTGATGGTGCACTTCTGGCCGGGCGGCACGGAGGGCGGACGCACCCACTGCGCCAGCACCTTCTGCTGGATCGCGGCGGCGTACTTGGCCGACAGGTCGGTACTGGTACCGCCCTGCCCTGCAGTCGGCTGCGCGCTGGTCGCCGCGGCGGCAGAGGCTTGCTGCGCACGCGCAGCGGCCACCTGCCGCAGCTTTTGCTCGGCCAACGCGGCTTCCTTGGTGGCCTGCTCGCGCTGGCGGCGGATATCGGCAATCTTCTTCTCGCGCTCGGCGTCGGCGGCTGCCTGCTGCGCGGCGGCCTGCTTCTTCTTGGCGTCGGCCTCTTCCTGCTGCTTGGCCAGGCGAAGTTTCTGCTCGGCCTCTTCCTGGCGCTTGCGCTCGGTCAGGTCGATCTGTTCCTGGCGACGCTTGGCCTCCTGTTCCTGCTTGGCCTTTTCAGCGGAAATGGCCAACGCATCGACCTTGTCCTGGTCGATCTTGTCCGGCTGGGCCACGCGCTCCTGCGCCTGCGCCTGCTGCGGGGTGGGCGCATCCTGCGGGTGCGGCTCGGGAATCGGCTGCGGTGGCGGCACGCTGTCTTCCGGCGCAGGCTCGGGCAGCGGTGCCGGCGGGGGCGGTGCCTCCACCGGGGTGGCCTTCAATGCCTGACGCGCCACGCGCGCCTCGGCCGCGGAGACGTCCAGCGAAGCCTCCATGCTGGGGTCGCCCGCAGCCGGTTCCACCGAACGTTCCGGCGACCACAGCCAGCCGGCGATGAACACCAGCGCGACCAGTACATGCACGACCAAGGCCAGGACCACCGGCCGCAGCCAGCCATCCTCGCGCGCACCTTGCGTGGGGAATGCGTCAGCGTGCATCGCTGCCTGCGGTGCCGCCGGAGTCGGAAATCAGGCCCACCTTCTCGACCTTGGCCTGCTTGAGCACATCGATGGCGTCCATGATCTTCTGGTACGGGGCGGCACGATCGCCGGCCACCACCACGCGGGCATCCTTGTCCTGCGCCACGATGGCGGCGAGTTGCGCCTGCAGCGCATTGACGTCCATTGCCTGCGGCTTGCCCTTGGGCAATTGCAGGGCCAGCTGACCATCGGCGGCGACCACCACCACCACCGGGTCCTGCTTGCTCTCCAGCGCCTTGGCGCGCGAACTGGGCAGGCTGACGTCGGTGCTCAAGGTCAGCAACGGTGCGGTCACCATGAAGATGATCAGCAGCACCAGCATCACGTCGATGTACGGCACGACGTTGATGTCGGATTTGAGCTTGCGCTTCTTGCGGCGGGAAATACCGGAGATCATCGCGAAACGTTCCTAATTAATCCTCGGCGCCGGGCGGCAGCGGAGTCGCGCGGCGCCCGGGTGAGGGACCGCCGCGCATGACGCTGTGCATCGACGCGACTGGCTCGCCCGGCCACGTCCCGCATCAAACCATGCGGGTGCATGCCGGGAGCGCGCATCACTCGTCTGCGCCAGCCTGGCGCTGCAGGATGGAGCTGAACTCGTCGGCGAAGGTTTCGTAGCGTACCGACAGCCGTTCCACGCGGGTGGTGAAGCGGTTGTAGGCCCACACCGCCGGAATCGCCACGAACAGGCCGATGGCGGTGGCGAACAGCGCTTCGGAAATACCCGGCGCCACGGCCGCGATACCGGCCTGCTCACCGCTGCTGACCATGTCGTGCATGGTCACCATGATGCCGAACACGGTACCGACCAGGCCGACGTAAGGCGCGGTGGAGCCGATGTTGGCCAGCAATTCGAGATTGCGCTCGAGCTGGTCGACCTCACGGGTGAAGGCAGTGCGCATGGCGCGCTGTGCGCCTTCGAGCTGCACCCGCGCATCCAGGCGACGGCGATCGCGCAGGCGTGAGAACTCGCGGAAGCCGCTTTCGAACATCGATTCCAGACCGCCCACGGTACGGTTGCGGTCGGTCGCCGAGGCGTACAGCTTGGCCAGATCCGCGCCGGACCAGAAGCGGTTCTCGAACTCGTCGGCTTCGCGGTTGGCCTGCTTGAAGGCGCGCGCCTTGCGAAAAATGATGACCCAGCTGATGAACGAGCCGATCAGCAGCAGCAGCACGATGATCTTGACCGGGATGCTGGCCCGCAGGATCAGGTCCACATAGTTGATGCTGCTGTTGTGCGCCGCCGTGGCGGTTTGCGCCGCGGCCGCGGTGACTTCCTGCGGTAGTGCTTCCACTACCGTGTCCTGCAGGGCCAGGAGCAATGCAATCGACATCCGTTCGTTCCTCAGTAATCGGATTCTGGGGTTTCTAAAGCTTTCAAAACGTCGTACACCGCGTCGTCCATGCCGCAGGGGCGGAAGTCGCTGGCGCTGAGTGCGGCAATGCGCACCTGAGCGGTCAACAGCACTTCGCCCTCGCGGCGCACCGACTGCGCGAACAGCAGGCTGGCCCGTTTGCATTTCAACACCACCGCCGACACCGACAGCGCGTCGTCAAGCCGGGCCGGCTTGAGGAAATCCAGTTGCATCGAGCGGACCGCAAACACCAGACCATGCTGCTGGCGCATCGCCTCCTGCCCGTAACCGGCCGCGCGCATCCATTCGGTGCGCGCACGTTCCAGAAAGGCGACATAGCGCGCGTGGTAAACCACCCCGCCGGCGTCGGTATCTTCCCAGTAAATGCGTGTCGGCCAACTGAATACAGGCAGGGAATCGGGAGACGGGAATCGGGAATCGGCAGTCATGGGGACGGAGTATTGGTCAAGACGGCTCGGGCGAGCGACAAACGGAGCGGCGTCAAAACAGGTCTCCCGGCTCGCCGATGCCTGGTGCACGGTCCCTTGGCGGCTTCAGGCCCAGGTGCAGATAGGCCTTGGGCGTGACCATGCGGCCGCGCGCGGTACGGATCAAGAAGCCCTGCTGGATCAGGTAGGGCTCGACCACGTCTTCCAGCGTGCCGCGTTCTTCCGACAGTGAGGCCGCCAGCGATTCCACGCCCACCGGGCCGCCGTCGAAGTGGTCGACGATGGTGCGCAGCATGCGGCGGTCGAGCTCGTCAAAGCCCTCCGGATCCACTTTCAGCATCTGCATGGCCGCCTGCGCCACCGGCAGATCGATATGGCCGGCAGCCTTGACCTGCGCGTAGTCGCGCACCCGGCGCAGCAGGCGATTGGCGATACGCGGCGTGCCACGGGCGCGACGCGCGATCTCGGCCGCGCCTTCCGGCGTGCAATCGATGCCGAGGATGGCCGCCGAGCGGATCACGATACGGGTCAACTCCTGCGGGGAATAGAACTCCAGCCGCTGCACGATGCCAAAGCGGTCGCGCAAGGGCGCGGTCAGCAGGCCGGCACGGGTGGTGGCGCCGATCAGGGTAAACGGCGGCAGATCGATCTTGATCGAGCGCGCCGCGGGGCCGTCGCCGATCATGATATCGATCTGGAAATCTTCCATCGCCGGGTACAGCACTTCTTCCACCACCGGCGACAGCCGATGGATCTCGTCGATGAACAACACATCGTGCGGCTGCAGGTTGGTCAGCAGCGCGGCCAGATCGCCGGCCTTTTCGATCACCGGGCCGGAGGTCACGCGCAGGCTGACGCCCAGCTCATTGGCGATGACATGGCTGAGCGTGGTCTTGCCCAGGCCCGGTGGCCCGAAGATGAGCACATGGTCCATCGCCTCGCCGCGCGCCTTGGCGGCCTGGATGTAGATCTCCATCTGCTCGCGCACCGGCTGCTGGCCGAGATAATCGGCCAGGCGCTTGGGGCGGATGCTCGCATCGGCGGCATCGTCTTCGCGGGTGGCGCTGCTGGCGATGATGCGCTGCTCGGTCATCCCGCCATCTTCTCATGCCGCGCACGGATGGCCCAGAGTCTAGAAATCAAGCTCGGCCTGCCGCAGCACGCTGAAGAACGCATCGAAGCTCGGCGCCCGCCACGTAGGCACCAGTTGCTCCCAAAGCTCGAAATAGACCACCTCCGGCTCGCACTGCGGGCCGCGCGCGCGGTAGTCCAGGCACAGCAGGCTATCCACGTTGTGGCACGACAGCACCAGTACCCGATCCAGACCGGCATGCAGGCAGGCCGCAGCGCGGAAGTCGTCCGGGTCTTCGAACGCAGCGGCCAGATCCAGCACGCTGCCGATGCTCGCCAGCGGCGTCAGGTAGCGATCCACCAGCACGCATTCCCAATCCACGTAGTGATCGGACGGAAAACGGGTGCGCGGCGCCCAGCACCAGTCGGTATCTCCGCCGTCCTGGACACTGTAGAGACGCTTGAACAATGGCGGCAGGCGCACGCCCAGGCGTGCTTCGGCGGCAGCGAAGGCATCGGTGTCCGCCGCGGCTCCGCCGTCGTTCCGGCACCCGGCGCCGCTCCAGAAGGTGGTCACTGCGGGCGGCTGCGGCTGCCACTGCACCACATCTGCGTCGTGCCTGGCCTGCAATGCGGGCGACCAGTAGTGGACATCGACCAACTGCGCCAGCAACTCGTCCACGTTGGCGAACACCGCCAGCCTGCGATTGTTGCCTGCATCGACGTAGACCAGGGTGGGCTCGGCATCCGATGCCGAATAGTCCAGGCACAGCGCCCGGCTTGGCGAACGGTCATCGGCGGCGATGACGATCAGATGGCGATCATCGCCACCGGCAGCAAGACCGGCAAATGCGTCGTCGCGGTACTCCTCGCGAGCACGGACCTCGGCGAAAGAAAATAGCTCCGCGCTGCCAAGCAGGCGTGCACGCGAGATCAGCCATTCGGCCTTGAGCCAGTTGTCCGGCTCCTCCAGAGACTGGCCACGCGCCATCTGCACCGCGCCGCCGTCGTAGCGTGCGTACAACTCACACAGCCAGGCCGGCAGGCGGACACCGAGCCGCGCTTGCGACGCAGCGATCGCAGCATCGGTGGCCGGCACGCGCCCGAGGTTGAGTGCTTCGTCCCAGAAGGTGTCCAGGCTCGGCGAGCGCCCGTAAACCATCCACTTGAGCGCGGCCACGCTCAGATCTCCACTTGCGCGCCCAACTCGACCAGGCGGTTACCGGGGATGCGGAAGAAGCCGGTGGCCGGGGCGGCATTGCGATGCATCAGCGCAAACAGCTTGTCGCGCCAGATCGGCATGCCGCGGTTGGCGCTGGCCACGATGGTCTCGCGGCTGGCGAAGAAGGTGGTGTCCATCGGGTCGAAATGGATGCCGCCCTGGTCGCAGGAACGCATCAGCGCCAGCGGCACGTCGGGCGTTTCCATGAAGCCGAAGCGCACGTAGACGCGGTAGAACTCATCGCCGATCGATTCGATCTGCAGACGCTTGTCCACCGGCGCATACGGAATCGGCAGCGTGTCCACGTTGAGGAAGATGTTGCGTTCGTGCAGCACCTTGTTGTGCTTGAGGTTATGCATCAACGCATGCGGCACCACCATCGGATCGGCGGTCAGGAACACCGCCATGCCGGGCACACGTGCCGGCGGCGCCAGCATCAGCCCGGGCAGGAAGCTGTCGATGCGGATACCGTCCTTGCGGATCTCTTCGCGCAACAGCGCGCGACCGCGGCGCCAGGTGCGCATCAGGGTGAACACCACGATGCCCAGCGCCAACGGGAACCAGGCGCCCTGCAGCAGCTTGGCGCCGTTGGCGATCACGAAGGCCAGTTCGATGAGGAAGAACACCACGCACAGCGGCAGCACCCAGCTGCGCCAGCGCGGCCACAGCGCGCGCGCCACCAGCGCCAGCAGCAGGGTGTCGATCAGCATGGTCATCGACACCGAGATGCCGTAGGCCACCGCCAGATTGGTGGAGCTGCGGAAGATCAGCACCAGCGCGATCACCATCACCATCAGCAACCAGTTGATGCCGGGCACGTAGATCTGGCCGATGGTGTCGCGCGAGGTGTGCTTGACCAGCATGCGCGGGATGTAGCCCAGCTGCATGGCCTGGCGCGCCACCGAATAGGCGCCGGTGATCACCGCCTGCGAGGCGATCACCGCCGCCAGCGTGGCCAGGATGATCATCGGATACAGCGCCCAGCCCGGCACCGCCTCGAAGAACGGGTTTTTCAGCGCGGACGGGTGATTGAGCACCAGCGCGCCCTGCCCCAGGTAATTGAGCAGCAGCATCGGCAGCACGAAGAAGTACCAGCCGTGGCGGATCGGGCGCGCGCCGAAATGGCCCATGTCCGCATACAGCGCCTCACCGCCGGTCACCGCCAGCACCACCGCGCCGAGAATGAAAACGCCGTGCCAGCCGTGCTCCATGAAGAAGCGGATCGCCCACCAGGGGTTGAAGGCCTTCATCACCTCCGGCGCGTCGACGATGTTCCAGATACCGATCGCGCCCAGCGACAGGAACCACAGGCAGGTGATCGGCCCGAACACCTTTCCGACCTTTTCGGTGCCGAAGCGCTGGGCCATGAATACCAGCAGCAGCACCACCACGGTGATCGGCACGATGAACGGGTGCAGGCTGGGCGCCGCGATCTCCAGGCCTTCCACCGCGCCCATCACCGAGATGGCCGGGGTAATCACGCCGTCGCCGAAGAACAGCGAGGCGCCGAAGATGCCGAGGATGCCCACCACGTACGCCGAGCGCGCCCCCTGCTTGAGGGTGCGCTGGGCCAGCGCCATCAGTGCCATGATGCCGCCCTCGCCGTCGTTGTCGGCGCGCATGATGATGGTGACGTACTTGAGCGTGACCGTGATCATCAGCGCCCAGAACGCCAGCGACAGCACGCCGAGCACGGTGTCGTGGTCGCTGGTCAACCCGTAGTGCGGCGAGAACGCCTCCTTCAGGGTGTACAGCGGGCTGGTGCCGATATCGCCGAAAACGACACCAATGGCGCCGATGACCAGGGCCATGTGGCCGTTGGCGGGCGCGTGGCCGTGGCCCGCTGCAGGAGTGGAGGTCTGTGACATGAGTGGGCAGGGTATCGCCGAAGGGCGTGAAGAATAGGAAAGGCCGAGGCTGCTTAACGCAGCGCGGCCTGGAGGGCCTTGCGGATGACCGTGGCGACTTCATCGCCTTCTGCCCCGGCCTCGCGTGCCATGCGCGCGGCCTCGGCCGGCTTGTAGCCCAGTTGCTGCAGGGCGACGGTGGCTTCGGAGATCGCGTCCGGACCGAGCTGGCCGGTGATCGGCGCGCCGCTGCTGAAGTCGGCGGCGCGGTCGCGTAGCTCCACCACCATGCGCTCGGCGGTCTTCTTGCCGATGCCGGGGATGCGGGTGAGCGCGGTGATGTCGCCACTGGTGATCAGGCGGGCGAACTCGTCCACGCTGACCCCGGACAGCACCGCCAGCGCGATCTTGGCGCCGATGCCGGTGACCTTCTGTACGTCGCGGAACAACCGCCGCTCGCCCTCGCGCAGGAAGCCGTACAGCGCAACGCTGTCTTCCTTCTGCGCGTAATGGGTGAACAGGATGACGTCGCGACCGACATCGGGCAGGTCATAGAAGGTGCTCATCGGCGCCTCCAGCTCGTAGCCCACCCCGCCCACGTCGATCACCAGCCACGGCGGCTGCTTGTAGGCCAGGATCCCGCGCAGACGGCCGATCATTGGGCACCGCCTTGGCGGTGCCGGGAATGGGGAATCGGGAATGGGGAATCGCAACAGCGCGCGCTGCTGTGGACTCTGCGTTTGCAATTCCCGATTCCCGATTCCCGTTTCCCGATTCTCATTTCTTCCGGCTCCAGGCCTGTTGGGTAGTGACGCCCAGACGCTGCGCGGTGGCGCGGACATGGGCGTGGGTGATGGCGACCGCCAGTGCATCGGCGGCGTCGGGCTGCAGCTTGCCTTTCAGGTTGAGCATGATGCCCACCATGTGCTGGACCTGCACCTTGTCCGCACCGCCCTTGCCGACCAGCGCGAGCTTGATTTCGGTGGCCGCGTACTCATGCACCGGCAGGTCGCGCATGACCACCGCGCAGATTGCCGCACCGCGGGCGTGGCCGAGCTTGAGCGCCGAATCGGCACTCTTGCCCATGAAGACCTTTTCGATCGCCACTTCGTCCGGCCGATAGGTCTCGATCAACTCGCCCAGCCCGTGCAGCAGCCGCTTGAGCCGCTGGGAGAAGTCGCCCTCGCCCAGCAGCATCAATGGCGCATGGTGCACATGCCGGCTGCGACCGCCTTCGTCGATATCGATGATGCCGACCCCGGTGCGCTGCGAGCCGGGATCGATGCCCAGGATGCGGGTCATCGAGCGGCCGGGAATGGGGAGTTGGGAATCGGGAATGGGTAGAGCAGCCTACGGGCGCGTCCGGGAACACTCGGCGGCGCCGGATGCAGCTTTTTCGATTCCCGATTCTCCATTCCCGATTCCCGATTCCCGATTCCCGGCGCTTACGCGCCAAGCGCCGCTTGATCGACGTTCGAATACACGTCCTGCACGTCGTCCAGGTCTTCGAGCATGTCAAGCAGTTTGCGGACCTGCACGGCGGTGTCACCGTCCACGGCGATGTCGTTTTCGGCGCGGAAGGTGATGTCGGCGTGCGCGGGCTCCAGGCCGGCCGCGGCCAGGGCGTCCCTGACCTGGGCGAAGGCATCCGGGGCGGTCAGCACGTCGATGGCGCCGTCTTCCGGGTACACCACCACGTCGTCGGCACCGGCTTCGATGGCCGCGTCGGTGAGCGCGTCTTCATTGGCACCGGCTGCAAAGCTCAGCACGCCCAGGCGCTTGAACATGAAGGCCACCGAGCCCTCGGTGCCCATGTTGCCGCCGCACTTGCTGAAGGCGTGGCGCACGTCGGCCACGGTGCGCACGCGGTTGTCGGTGAGGCAATCCACGATGACCGCCACGCCGCCGGGGGCGTAGCCCTCGTAGCGGATTTCTTCGTATTCCACCCCTTCCAGCTCGCCGGTGGACTTCTTGATGGCGCGTTCGATCACGTCCTTGGACATGTTCGCCGACAGGCCCTTGTCCATGGCGGTGCGCAGGCGCGGGTTGTTGGACGGATCGCCGCCGCCGGCGCGCGCGGCCACGCTGATCTCGCGGATGATCTTGGTGAACATCTTGCCGCGTTTGGCGTCGGAGGCGTTCTTGCGGCCTTCGATGGAGGGGCCTCTACCCATGAGTGATTCCAGACTGGCTTGGATGACAGGGCGCGGATTTTACCTGATTGCTTGCTCTCACCGGGGCGGCAACATGCGCCAGCGGATGTTCAATGCCGAAAGCGGCCCTGGCGCAAGAAGGCCAGCGCCTGCGCGGCGGCGGCCGGCGAGCGCAGCAGGCCGCTGTGGCTGGCCTGCACCACGCAGTGGTCGCGCAGCCCCGGCAGGCGGGTTTCGGACAGCGCCACGGTGCCGTCGGAGTCGCCGTCCAGCGGGGCCAGCCAACGGCCGACGCCGCGCGGGATGCAGCCGGCCACCTGACCGATCTCGGCCGCACCGTCCCACTGGGCAAAGCCCTGCTGCAGCAACGCGGCGCTACGGCCCATGGCCCAGACGCCACCGCGTCGGGCCAGCCCGCGCGCGGCAGCACTGCCGCACAGGGGCGAGCCCAGGCAGACCACGCGGCGCACCGGCAGGTCGGGGGCGTCGCACAAGGCCTGCAACGCCATCAAGCCGCCCAGGCTGTGGCAGACCAGCAGCTGCGCGCCACTGGTGCGCACGCGCGCGATCAGCTGCGGCACCGCCTGCGCCGGACCGCCCAGCACGCTGGCGTAGCCGAACAACGCCGGCGCCAGCCCGTCGCCACGCAGCCGGCGGGCCAGTGGCAGCAGCCAGTGCGCGGTATTCCAGATGCCATGCACCAACAGCACATCGGCAGTAGTGATGGTCGATTGCTTGCGCGAGCTGCGTCGCGGCGTGACCGCAAGGGCCGAAGATGCGCTGGACAAAGGCAGGAGGACCGGAACGTGGCGCGCAAGCGTCCGACAATGCGGACGCGGCGCAGGACCTGCAGTGTACGAGCGCCCGACGCTGGCGCGTGAACAGACCTGGCGCGGCGTGTGGAGATCGGGCCGGTGCGTCTGCCGCGCTATCCCTGTGCCCCACTCACTCTCTAACCCGCTATCTCGCCATTTCTCCTGCCTGGCTAACTTCTCCTGACTCGCCATCTCTCGGAATCACCATCTCGCTATTCCGCAACTCGCCGCCTGGCTAGATGCGGACGGCCAGCCGAAGCAATGGCCGGCCAGCCTGAAGCTCGACGCGCCTGCTCATCCCTTTGTTCGATGGTTACACCAGCTCGAGGCACCGGACCAGCCACACATGACACCAGCTCAGTTGCGGAATCGCGATGCATTCGCGCGATGAATGCGATTGCGCACCAGGAGATGCGCGATGGGTGGTGAGCGGTGGGCGGGCTGCACACGGCGCGACCGATCGACCCAGACCACGCTATGGATCGCGCGCACTGTCCGGGCCATCGCGCCTGACGCCGCAGGCCCTACCTATGAAGACAGTCACACAGCCCAGCCAATCGGGTCACCACCCGTTCTGCGCACACGCGGACCACGCCAATCCCGAATCCCAAATCCCAAATCCCTCAATCCCGCCCCTCACTCAGCCCGCGGCAGCGATCGGCCTACGCCGCAGGATGAACTCGCGGTCGACGATCTTGCCGACCGGAAAATCGTACTCGCCCACCTTCTCGAAACCGTAGCGCGCATAGAAGCGCTGTGCGCCGAAGTTTTCCGACCACACCCCAATCCACAGCGTGCGCGGGCCGTCGCGCTCCAGCCACTCCAGTGCGGTTTCAAACAATCGGCTGCCCCAGCCGCTGCTTTGATAGTCCTTGAGCAGATACAGGCGCTTGAGCTCACCGTCACCGGGACGCACGTCCTCATGCGGCAACCCGCACGGGCCGGCGGCGGCGTGGCCGACCAGCAGGTTATCCAGCTCCAGCAGCCAGATCGCATAGTCCGGATGCGCCAGCACGATGCGCGCGCGCTCCACCGCATAGGTCTCTTCGAGAAAGCCGCGCAGGTCTTCCTGCGGGTAGAGATGGCCGAAGGTTTCGGTAAAGGTCTGCGCAGCCAGAAGCGACAACGCTTCGGCATCGTCCGGCGTGGCGCGGCGGATGCGGGTCATGCGGGCTTCTCGTGCCGGATGGACGTGGCAGCTTGTCGCATGCAGCGGCGGTTCTGCAAGTTGGGGAGTCGGGAATCGGAAATCGGGAATCGGGAATCGGACAAGCATCTGCGGTGCCTGGATTACCCGTGTGCAAGATTCGGTGTGGGCGCTGATGGTTTTGGCAAAGCGCGCGACGCTGGCTGCGCACCGCAGCGCGTCGGAAAGATAACCATCACCTGCGAGGCATGGCCATGTACTAGCGCAACGCCGGCCGATTCGAAACGGACCTACAGGCGCACCGCCGCCGGTCGATCGGCGGCGATTGGATGGCCGTGATACATGCACGGCCTCCGGCCCTGGGGCTGACGGTTCCGCCAACGCGCGCAGCGCTGGCTGCGCTGGGCGCCTTGTGCAGATGACCACGCACACCGCATGACCATCTGCTCGCGCAGGTCAGACCTGCTTGGGGCGCACCTGCACGTGCACTTCGGCCAGTTGCTCGGCGGCGATCGGCGACGGGGCGTCGGTCATCAGGTCCTGCGCGCCGGTGGTCTTGGGGAACGGGATCACGTCGCGGATGGACTCGGTGCCGGCCATCAGCGCGGCAATGCGGTCGATACCGAAGGCGATGCCGCCGTGCGGCGGTGCGCCGTAGTTCAATGCGTCCAGCAGGAAGCCGAACTTGGCGCGTGCTTCCTCGGCGCCGATGCCGAGCAGTTCGAACACCGCGCTCTGCATGTCCGGGCGGTGGATACGGATCGAGCCGCCGCCGATTTCATTGCCGTTGAGCACCATGTCGTAACCGCGCGATACCGCAGTGCGGGCATTGGCGCGCAGGTCGGCGATATCGTCCACCGCCGGTGCGGTGAAGGGGTGATGCAGGGCGACGTAGCGCTGCGCTTCGTCGTCCCATTCGAACATCGGGAAATCGGTGACCCACAGCGGCGCCCAGCCATCGGCGATCAGCTTGAACTCCTTGCCGGCCTTCAGGCGCAGCGCGCCCATGAAATCGGACACCTTGTTGTAGCCGCCGGCACCGAAGAACACGATGTCGCCATTGCCGGCACCCACGTGCTTGAGCAGCGCGGCAAACGCTTCGTCGGAGAAGAACTTGGCGATCGGCGAGCTGACTTCGCCGGTGTCCGACAGCTTGATGTAGGCCAGGCCCTTGGCGCCGTACTTGGCGGCGTGCGCGGCGTACTCGTCGATCTGCTTGCGGCTCAGCGTGGCGCCACCGGGAATGCGCAGCGCGGCCACGCGACCGTCGGCATCGTTGGCGGCGGCAGTGAACACCGGGAATTCGCTGGTCTTGACCAGCTCGGCCACATCAATCAATTCCAGCGCGATGCGCAGGTCCGGCTTGTCCGAGCCATAGCGACGCATCGCCTCGGCCCAGGTCATGCGCGGGAACTGCGCAGCCAGCTCGACGCTCACCACTTCCTTGAAAATGGCGCGAATCATGTCTTCGACGAAATCCTGCACGTCGCGCTCGCGCACGAAGGCGAACTCCATATCGAGCTGGGTGAATTCCAGCTGGCGATCGGCGCGCAGCGCTTCGTCGCGGAAGCAGCGCGCGATCTGGTAGTAACGGTCGAAGCCGGCCACCATCAGGATCTGCTTGAACAGCTGCGGGCTCTGCGGCAAGGCGTAGAACTCGCCCGGATGCATGCGCGCCGGCACCAGAAAGTCGCGTGCACCTTCCGGGGTTGCCTTGGTCAGGATCGGGGTTTCGATATCCTGGAAGTCGCGCGCGTCCAGATGGCGGCGCAGCGCCTGCACCAGCTTGATGCGGGTGCGCTGCATGCGCTGCATTTCCGGGCGACGCAGGTCCAGATAGCGGTACTTCAGGCGGGTGTCCTCACCCGGGTTTTCATGCGCGTGGAACGGCAGCGGCGCGGCCTTGTTGAGGATGGTGATGCGCGTGGCGATCACTTCCACCTTGCCGGAGCGCAGCTTGTCGTTGACCGCATGCCGCGCACGCACCACGCCTTCGACCTGCAGCACGTCCTCGTAGCCCAGGCTGGCGGCCACCTTGAACACTTCGGCGGAGTTGGCGTCGCCTTCGGCCGGCTCCACCGTCACCTGCACGATGCCTTCGTGGTCGCGCAGGTCGATGAAGCACACCCCGCCCAGATTGCGGGCCACGTCGGTCCAGCCGGCGAGAGTGACGGTTTGGCCGATCAAGGTCTCATCGACCAGGCCGCAGAAGTGGGTACGCATCGAAAGCTCCGCTGAAAACCCGACGCAGGCAGCGCCGGAAAGCCGGATATTCTGGGGCCGGCGGCCGGCAGGAGCAAATGCGGCGACGGTCACCGGCGCTTAAGTCAGCGCCCGGCTGAATAGGCGCCAGGCCCCTCCTGCCACCAAGGACGTCACGATGCTGCGCACCGCCCTGCTGATCTCCGGCTTCAGTCTTGCCGCCCTCGCAGGCGCGCTGGTCAGCCGCCCCGCCGCCGCGCAGGACCGCGGTTTCAACGGCCCCAGCATCACCTGCTCCAGCAACGACAACCGCCGCCGCGAGTGCGACACCCCGTTTCGTGGACGCGCCGCCCTGGTGGAAAACATCTCCGGCACGCGCTGCATCGAAGGCCGCAACTGGGGCAGCGACCGCGGCCGGATCTGGGTGGACAACGGCTGCCGTGGCCGCTTTGTCGAGGCGCGCGGCGGCTGGGGCAGTGGTGGCTGGAATGGCGGCGACGACCGCCCCGGCAATGCGGCCGCCGGCACCGTGCGTTGCGAAAGCCGCGACCAGCGCCAGGCCATCTGCAACACCGGCTGGCGGCGCGCGACGATCGTGCGCCAGCTCTCCGGCACGCCCTGCGTGGAGGGCCGCAACTGGCACCAGGAAAATGGCCGGATCTGGGTGGATGACGGCTGCCGCGCCGACTTTGCGCAGGCCCGCGGTGGTGGCTGGGATCGCGATGACGGCTACGGCGGCCGCCCACGTGGCGACTATTCGGTGACCTGCAGCAGCGACGACCGCCGCCTGCGCACCTGCGATTGGGACGTGCGCGCAGGCCGCCCGGTGCTGACCCGCCAGTTGTCGGACACCCGTTGCGAGGAAGGCCGCACCTGGGGCTACGACCCGCGCCGCTCCACCGTCTGGGTCAACGACGGTTGCCGCGCGCGCTTCGACGCACGCTGATCCGGTTCGACGCCTGGCTGCGCTGTCGCAGGGCCCGGGCGCCCTGCCGTGCACAGACGCGCAGCGCCGCGTCGCCGCACCACGCACAGCTGCCCGGTCACGCGGCCGGGCAGCTGCATAAGGCCGCGACGAAACCGGCGCGCGCGCGCGCCGACGATCGCCGGCTATCCATCTGGTGTAGCGGCCTGGTGTCGATTCGCGGCGCCCGACGCTGGCAAGACATCGCCCTGAGTCTCCGCCCGACAGGTTCGGGCACATGCCGTACTCGCTCTCTGCCTGGCCATCGGGCAACGGGCCACGGGCCGGGTCGGCAACTTCCGCCCCCCGTCTGTCTCACACCCTGTCGTGCCGCATCCAGCAAACGGGTCGCTGGTGCCGCGAGGCGGAAACCCCTGATCGCTACAGCGTGCGCCGTACCTGCCCTGCAACGCGCAGTGCTCAGACGCCCCACGGCGCGGGCGGCAGTGCGGCCGGCCGGGCGAGATCGAATGCCACCCGAAACAGCAAACGGGTCGCTGCTGCCGCGAGGCGGAAACCCTGATCGCTACAGCGTGCGCCGTACCTGCCCTGCTACGCGTAGTGCTCAGCCACCCCACGGCGCGGGCGGCAGTGCGACCGGCCGGGTGAGATCGAATGCCACCCGAAACAGCCGCCCGTCCGGGCGACTCAACTCGTACACCACGCGCCGGCCTGGCTCGACCTCGATGGCCCAGGTGTTGCGCAACGAGGCGGTAGCGCCCAATCGCTTGAACAAGGCGATCGATTCCGCATCCACCGGGAATTCCTGACGGCTGGCACTGCCCGCCCCTGCGCTGTCGCCGCCGTAGCCGGTCAGTGCATCGGCGCTGCCGTCGGCATGCCGATGGTCGTGCTTGAGCCGCAGGCCGGCCGGGGTGCGGGTCAGCACCCAGGTGCGTGAATGGTCGTCGCCTACATGGAACGGCATCCGCAGCGTGCGGGTCGGCTCCTCGCAACCGCGCACCTGCATCACCAATGCCTTGCCGGCAAACGGGCCGGGCGTTGCCGATGCGGGCGTATCGACCAACACGCGGCCGGCAAAGGCCTGACCGCAGGAGGCGGCGAGCGCAGCCAGAAAACGATCTGCCGGCGCCCCCGGGTTGGCGCGGTTCGACGGCGCAGAGACGACACATCCGCTCAGTGCGGCCACCAGCAGCCCTGGCCAGCAGCGCAGCGCCAGCCTGGCACCCCCGCCGCGCCTTGCCGTGATCACGCCTTGTCGGACGCCGGCTTGGCCGGGGCCGGGGCGGCCGGAGCGGCCGGCTTGCTGTCGCTGGCAGCCGCTGGCTTGGCGTCGCTGCCGCCACCGGTGTCGGTAAGGTTCTTCTTCTTGTCGCCGGCCGACTTGAAATCGGTCTCGTACCAGCCGCTACCGGACAAGCGAAACGATGGCGCGGTGACCTGGCGCTTGATGGTGGCTGCGGCGCAGGCCGGGCAGCTCTGCGGGTCGGGGTCGGCCATCTTCTGCAGGCGATCGAACGAGTGGCCGCAGGTGGTGCACTGGAACGCGTAGATGGGCATGACGACGCTACTGGAAGACGATGTTGGGGCGCAGATTCTAGACGGATGCGCGCGCGCCGGCGCAACCGCGCGCCGCACTGCATGGCGAAGCCGGCGCCAGCGCTGCGCTGGCCAATTGCTCGCCACAGCTGCGGCGCGCAGCCGCATCGCCACGTACCGCGCATTGGCACGCGAGCGCGCAGCACGCGCTGCCAGCGCGCGCGCAAAGCCGCGTGCCTGCGGCGATTCGCGTCCTCTGCGCGGACTCGTTTGCTGCCGGTGATTCGCTGCGAATCTGCCAGCCGCATCACGCCAAGGCCGCGCTGGCGGCATCCACCGGACTGTTACACTCGATGCCGTGATCGACGCGACGTTCTCCCCACGAGTGCCGCATCCATGCTGCGGTTGACCGCCCTGCTGCTTGGCGTTGCCCTGTTGCTGACCGGCAGCGGACTGCTAGGCACGCTGCTCGCCGTGCGCGGCGGGCTGGCCGGCTTCGATGCGCGTGCGCTGGGGCTGATCATGTCCGGCTACTTTGCCGGCTTCTTTCTGGGCACCTTCTTCGCACCGCCGCTGATCCGGCGCATCGGGCATATCCGCGCGTTCGCGTTCTATGCGTCGCTGGCGGCCATTGCGGTGCTGCTGCATCCGATCTGGCTCGACCCGTGGGGTTGGGGCGTGCTGCGGCTGGTCACCGGTGCGGCACTGGTAGGCCTGTACACGGTGATCGAAAGCTGGCTCAACGCCGAGCCGGATGCGCGCCGGCGCAGCCGGGTGTTCTCGGTGTACATGGCGATCAATCTGTCGGCGCTGGCGCTGGGGCAGATCCTGCTGACCATCGGCGATGCAGGTGCTCCGGCAATGTTCACGCTGACGGCGATCCTGTTCTGTGCAGCAGTCCTGCCGGTGATGACCACCCGGCTGATTCCGCCCGAGGTACCGCAGGTTTCGCGGCTGCGGTTGGTCACGTTGTATGCGTTGGCGCCGGTGGCGACGATTGGCGCCGGCCTGTCCGGCCTGGCGATGGGCGCGTTCTGGGGCCTGCTGCCGGTGTACGCCAACCGCGTCGGGCTGGACGCCGACGGCGTGGCGATGTTCATGCTCACCGCCATCGTCGGCGGCGCGGTATTGCAGTGGCCGATCGGGCGCATCAGCGATGGTCACGACCGCCGGATCGGCCTGGTCGCGGTCAGCGTGCTGGCTGCCGGCATTGCGATCGCCGCCGCGGTGCCGATGGTGCAGGCACAGACCCAACTGTTGTTCGTGCTGTTCTTCGTGTACGGCGGGCTGGCGTTCTCGCTGTATCCGTTTGCGGTGGCGCACATGCTCGACTACCTGCCGCGCGAAGATCTGCTCTCCGGCTGCAGCAGCCTGCTGCTGGTGCATGGCGTGGGCGCGGCGATCGGTCCGGCCCTGGCCGGTGGCGCAATGCAGAAATTCGGACCTGCGGCACTGCCGGTGTATTTCGCGGTGATGCTGTTGGCGCTGTCCGGATTTACCCTGACCCGCTTGCTGCGCTTCACGCGCCGCCGCACCCATCCGATCTCGTTCCGCCCGATGCTGCGCACCACGCCATCGGCGCTGGAGTTGATGCCGGAAACGCAGCAGGCCGAAGCAGCGCCGCACGCCAAGGGCGGCTGACACACCTGTTTCGCTGTCGTCAGTCGCTGCGCCGCTGATCAGGCGATCTGCGGCGTTGCTGCAGAGGCCCCTTTGCCCGCCCACCATTGCGAGGGGCGCCGCAAGGCGAAGCAGCTGGTTGATGACTTCTTGAATGGACCAGCTATAGAGCGGCCTATCTGCTGCTTGGCTACAAGGCCCTTGCTCGCCCACCATCGCCGGACACGCCGCAAGTACGTCCTTGTAGGCTCTTACGCGGCATCCATGCCGCGGAAGGTCCCGCGACGGTGGGCGGGCAAGCACCAGTCGAGATGGTCGGTGTGCGTGGTTAAGAGCAGTGCGTGATGCTCGCTGCTCGATACCGGTGTGCCGCTCGAAGCCCGACACACGTGCGACGACCGACGTTTCACGCGACTACCAACCAACTTCCTGGTGCGGTGTCCTTACCAGTTGCGGGACCCTTGCCGGCATGGATGCCGCCAAGGAGCCTCCATGGACGGATTCACGGCGTGTCCCGCAAGTGGTGAGGGCACCGCGCACTCGACTCAGCAGGCTTCCGGCATAAGCACTTGGGTGCATCTACAACAACGCGACGACTCGAAATCGCTTGTCTTGAAGTGGAGACAACGCTGCGACACGAAACTCCGGGTGTCTTGCAATAGCGCGGCCCAGAAACATCGAAAAAGCGCTGAATCGCCATCGTCCCGACGTTAGGACTTCCCAGGTTCACCTGGTGATCCCGGCCACACCTATAGCGCGGTCATCATCACGCAATGCAAGCGCAGCAGTCTTTGTGGACCCTCCCCGCTTGTTGGATTGCAATGGATTCGACGTCCTCCTCGCGCGTGCACCGTCCGGCCACGCTCGCCTTGTTGCTGGTTCCGCTCACCCTGCCCGCTTACGCGCAACAAGTCCCTGATGGCGCAGCGTCTGGCCCGGCTGCGGCCGAACCGGGCAGCGCTGGCGAGCAGGTGTCCACGTTGGATCAGGTGCAGGTGGTCGGCCAGGCGATGACGTATTCCAAGACCAACGTCAGCAAGGAAATGCTGGACCGCCAGTTCGTGCTCGGCAGCGTCAACGATGCACTCAACGAACTGCCCGGCGTGGTGGTCACCGAAGCCGATGCGTTCGGCTCGTCGGATTGGGGCACGCAGATCAGCATGCGTGGATTTGTCAGCAACCGCGATACCCAGCAGATCGGCACTACCGTCGATGGCGTGCCCAACGGTGGCTCGGCCTACGGCGGCGGCTCCAAGGCCAACCGCTTCATCGACATGCCGGACCTGGAAACGGTGGAAGTGAGCCAGGGCACCGCCGATATCGCCTCGCGCTCGAACGAAGCGTTGGGCGGCACACTGAATTACCTCACCGGCGAGCCGCTGGAAGAACAGCGTGTGCGTGTGATCGGCGGCATCGGCGACAACCAGGCACGCAAGTATTACGCGCGCTACGACACCGGCCTGTTGGGTGGCAATACGCGCGCCTGGATCAGCGGCTCGTCGGCGCGCAACGACGACTGGATCGACGGCAGCGGCCACACCAGACGTGATCATTTGGCCAGCAAGTTCGTCAGTGCGTTGAACAAGTGGACGCTCAGCGGCTACGCGTCCTACGACGATGCAGACGAATCCGAATACACCAGCGTGACGCCAGAACAGTTCGCGCGCGATCCGGAACACGACCTGCTGACCGGCACGCTCACCGGCATTCCCTACCTGGATCAAAACTATCGCTCAGGCTCGCGCGCGCTGCGCAAGAACACGTTCGGCTACCTGCGTGGCGCCTTCGATGGCGGCAATGGCTTCAAGACCACGCTGACCGGCTACGCGCACCGCATGCAAGGACGCGGCGACTGGATTCCGCCCTATCTGGTGGACGTCACCAACGATGGTGCAGGCGCGCCGGAATCCGAAGCGCGCGGCGGCAACACCGTGTATGCCGGCATTGACCTGGGCAAGCTGTATTACCTGACCCCGGCCGGCGCAGCCGCGACCATGCTGGCCGGCTGCGCCGGCAGCGATGCGGTACCGGCCGAATCCAATCCAGCCTGCTATCCGGCAGGTTCGATACCGGTGCAGTCGTATCGCCACAGCCACTACGACAACCACCGCGCCGGTGCCATGGCCGATGTGGAATGGCGCCACGACCTGGGCCCGATCGACAACACCGTGCGCGCCGGTGCCTGGCTGGAGCGCTATGACCGCAGCGTCACCCGCGACTGGCATCGCCTGCTCAACGTCGGCACCAATATCGCCTTCGACCATCAGCCGTACTGGGTGCAATTCAAGGATGAATACCAGACCGACGAGCAGATGTATTACGTGGAAGACGTGATGCGGTACGGCGCCTTCGCCTGGCGCGTGGGCGTGAAGCAGTTCTTTCTCGACCAGACCCGCGACCGCCGCATCGGCGATGCGCAGCACGTCGAATCGGATGCGCATTCGGACCCGCTGCTGTCTGCCGGCCTGACCTGGACCACCCCGGTGCAGGGCCTGGAAGCCTTTGCCGGTTACTCGCAGAATTTTGCCGCGATTCCGTCCGGCGTTCTGGGCGAAACCGACCCGGTCGCCTTGAGCCGGGTGAAGCCGGAAACCGCCGACAACATCGAGCTGGGCCTGCGCATCAGCCGCTGGCCGTTGACCGGCAGCATCACCCTGTACGACATCCGCTTCGACAACCGCATCGTGTATGTGCCGGCCAACTTCGTCACCGGCATCGACTACCTCGGCGAAACCGACGGCGTGTACGAGAACTTCGGCGGCGTGCATGCACGCGGCGTGGAAGCGGCACTGGGCTATGGCTGGGACAACGGCTGGCGCATCAATGGCGCCTACACCTACAACAAGGCCGACTATCTGGGCAGTGGCGATGCGGCGCGCGATACCGCGCTGGAGATCACCCCAGGTGCGCAGGTGATCGGCCAACCGCGCAACACGCTGGTGGTCTCGGCCGACTGGCGCGGGCAGGCCTGGCGCTTCGGTGTGTCCGGTCGTTATCTGGGCAAGCGCTACCTGGATGCCTCCAACCGCGCCGCACTCGATGGCGTGACCACCTTCAATGCGAATCTGGGCGTGGAGCTGTCGCAGATGTCGTCGCAGCTCAAGGGGCTGCAACTGGCGCTCAACGTCAGCAACCTCACCGACAAACGCTACCTGGAAGGTGTGGACGGCAGCGACAGCGCGTTTATCGCTGCGCCGCGCACGGTGGGGCTGACGGTGACGCTGGATCTGTGACGGCAACCTGCCATGCTTACGTGCACGCCGAGACTGTCTCCCTCTTCCGCCTGCGGGAGAGGGCTGGGGTGAGGGCAACAGCGCCCCCCATCCGCCCTTCGGGCACCTTCCCCCGCAGGCGGGGGAAGGGACTCGACGGGTTCGGCCAGTCACGCAGGATGCGGGAAAATCCCGCAGCATCCCGCTCCCTCTCCCGCCTGCGGGAGAGGGCTGGGGTGAGGGCACAGCGCCCCCATCCGCCCTTCGGGCACCTTCCCCCACAGGCGGGGGAAGGGACTCGGAGGGGGTTCGACCAGTCACGCAGGATGCGGGGAAATCCCGCAGCATCCCGCCACCTCTCCCGCCTGCGGGAGAGGGCTGGGGTAAGGGCACAGCGCCCCCCCATCCGCCCTTCGGGCACCTTCCCCCGCAGGCGGGGGAAGGGAGTCGACGGGTTCGGCAAGTCACGCAGGATGCGGGAAAATCCCCAGCAACCCGCTCCCTCTCCCGCCTGCGGGAGAGGGCTGGGGTGAGGGCAACAGCGCCCCCATCCGCCCTTCGGGCACCTTCCCCCGCAGGCGGGGGAAGGGACTCGACGGGTTCGGCCGGTCACGCAGGATGCGGGAAAATCCCCAGCAACCCGCTCCCTCTCCCGCCTGCGGGAGAGGGCTGGGGTGAGGGCACAGCGCCCCCATCCGCCCTTCGGGCACCTTCCCCCGCAGGCGGGGGAAGGGAGTTGGAGGGGGTTCAGCCAGTTACGCAAGATGCGGGAAAATCCCCAGCATCCCGCCCCCTCTCCCGCCTGCGGGAGAGGGCTGGGGTGAGGGCACAGCGCCCGCATCCGCCCTTCGGGCACCTTCCCCCGCAGGCGGGGGAAGGGAGTTGGAGGGGTTCAGCCATTCAGAGGTGACACGATGATCGACCTGCCCCGCCGCCGTTTGCTGCAAGCCGGCCTGACCAGCGGCGCGGCCGCCCTGCTCCCCAGCATCGCGCGTGCCGCGTCCATCGCCCCGGACCGCCGCAGCGGCACGCTGGAGGATTTGCAGCATGTGGTGATCCTGATGCAGGAAAATCGCGCGTTCGATCATTACTTCGGTGCGCTGCCCGGCGTGCGCGGGTTCGGCGATCGCTTTCCGATCCCGGCCCCGCCGCTGCCGGGTGCGACATCGCGCACGGTGTGGCTGCAGCCCAGCGAAGACGGCATGCAATGGCTCACCCCATTCGCACTGGACACGGCCGCGCAATTCGGCTTCATGCGCGTCAAGGGCACGCCGCATAGCTGGCCGGATGCGCAGCAGGCCTGGGACCATGGCCGGCTAGGGCACTGGGCGGCAGCCAAGCACAATCATGCGCTGGGCTACTACGGGCGTGTGGATATTCCCTTCCAGTACGCGCTTGCCGATGCATTCACCATCTGCGATGCGTACCACGCCTCGATCCAGACCGGCACCAATTCCAATCGCGTATTCCTGTGGACCGGCGGCAACGATCCGCAGGCGCGTCATGGCGGGCCGGTGATCGGCAACTCGCACGACAATTTTCCGGAACTGGGCGGTTTTGCCGAGCCGTATCGCTGGACCACCTATGTGGAACAGCTGCAGCGCGCAGGCGTGTCCTGGCAGATCTACCAGGACATGGCAGACAACTTCACCGACAACCCGCTGGCCGGGTTCGAGGCGTTTCGGCAGGCCTACCGCAATGCGCCTGGCCACGATGCGCAGCTGCGCACGCAGGGCATCAGCACGCGGGGGGTAGAGCAGCTGCGCGCGGACGTGGTGGCCGGCCGGTTGCCGTCGGTGAGTTTCGTCATTGCCGATGCGGCCGGGAGCGAACATCCGGACCCGTCCAGTCCAGCGCAAGGCGCGGCCTACACTGCGCGCGTGCTGGATGCGCTCACCGCCGATCCACAGGTGTGGAGCCGCACGGCATTGCTGCTGATGTTCGATGAGAACGACGGCTTCTTCGATCACATACCACCGCCTGCGCCGCCATCGCCGGACCCGCGCGCCGCCGGCGGGTTTGCCGGCGCTTCCAGCATCGCCATCGACGACGACTACCATCGCCAGCCTGCACCGGGCGAGCAGAAAGTGGATCTGCCCGAACTGCGCGGCCGCCCCTACGGGCTTGGTCCGCGCGTGCCGCTGTATGTCATTTCGCCGTGGAGCCGTGGCGGCTGGGTGGATTCGCAGGTGTACGACCACACCTCGGTGCTACGCCTGCTGGAACGGCGGTTTGGCGTGCAGGCACCGGAGATCACACCATGGCGGCGTGCGGTGTGTGGCGACCTGACCGCGGCGTTCGATTTCCGCAATGCCGATGCGCGCCCATTCGTCGCAGCGCTGCCCGATGTGGGCGATGCGGCAATGCGTGCAGCGGCCCTGCGCGAGCACACGCTGCCGCCGCTGCCGGCCACCTTGCAGCCGCCCGCACAACCGTTCGGCGTACGCCGTTCGCGCGCCGTGCCCTATCGCCCGCGGATGCAACTGGCCTATCTGCCCGAGCGTGGTGAGGTGCGGCTACGCATGACCAACAGCGGCGCGGCGGCGGTGCTGCATGTCTACGACCGCTACGACCTGGCGGCGATCCCGCGCCGCTACACGGTGGGCAACGGCGCCACGCTGGACGGCGACTGGACCACCTACGATGGCCGCTACGATCTGTGGCTGATCGGCCCCAACGGATTCCATCGTCACTACCGTGGCGACCTGAGCGCTGCATTGCTGCTGGCCGACATCACCCAGGCAGCGGATGACCCGGCAGCGCTGTCGTTGTCGCTGCACAACGCCGCCACCATGCCGCTCCAGATCGCGCTGCAACCGGCCGCCTATGCGCAGGCGCAACCACGCGAGCAATTGCAGCTCGCGGGCGGCCAGACATGGCAACGCAGCTGGAAGGCCGCACCCAGCGGCGGCTGGTACGACCTGTGGATCGAACACGACGGCGCAAGCCAACGCCTGGCCGGGCGCATCGAGACCGGTGCAGACAGCGTCAGCGACCCCGCCATGGGTGGGCCGGCGCGGCTGCAGCAGGACCGGCCCGTGGTGATCGGCGAGCTGGGCTGACAAGGCGGCAGCGGCCCGGGTTCCAACCCGCATGCTGCAGGCGCTGCGGGCTCGCGACGCAGTAATCTGCATACCTGAACCATACGCAGACAATACCCTCTGCCTATTTTCAGTCAGAGTTGATCAGAGTCTCGCTGCCGCGTGGCTAAAATGACGCAGGCGCGGTCCAGAATGACAGTGCAACCTGGCTCCCAGATCATTATCCAATGGAGGGATATCCAAATGAACGTTTGCTTGGCCAAAGTCTTGCAACTTGGCATCGCCACAGCCCTGTTGTGTTCGCTGAGTGGCAGTGTCTTCGCTCAAGGAGACATGGCGCAAGAACATTTAACCTCGAGCCAAAAAGCGCAGCTGGAGTCGGATTTGACTCGCCTGGTGCAAGACGTCATACGCGAAAACAGTCTTCAGCTCGGCTCTGCAAAGGATCCAAAATTCAAGCTGATTTACGATCAACTCAATGATGCGATCATCATCGATTTCGAAAAGGCTGCGGTTCCGAAGGAACATACGCCAACTTTCGACGAAGACCTGCAACTCATCTTTCAAACGGTCAGCGATATCGTGGCTGACTCTGTGCCCTTACTAGAAATTAAATTCCTCTTCGGTGGCTTTGATATTTATCATTACTTCCCCGAAGATCGCATTCCCGTTGAAAATCCGGGCAAAGGCGCAACTGCTTGGCTTTGACGCTGCATCAAGGCTGGCAAAACCTAGACTGGGCCATGGCTAGTCCAGGCGCGCATCGGCCGCATCCAGCATGCCGATCGTCCCCAACCAGGTTTCCACCAGATGCGGCCACTGCGCGATCGGCAGGGCGCCCGCGCGCAGACCGAACGCGTGCCCGCCTTCGGCGTAGAGATGCATTTCTGCCGGTACGCCAGCCTGCTTGAGCGCCACGTAGTAGGCCAGCGACTGACTGACGCCATCCACCGCATCGTCCTCGGCCTGCAGCAAGAAGGTCGGCGGCGTTTGCGCGGTGACGGTGATGTCTGGCCGCAGCGATAACTGGGTTGGATCGCGTGTAGCGCTGTCTTCATCCTCGTGCGCCCACAGGTGGCCCGGATAGACCGCGATGGCAAAGTCCGGCCGGCAACTCTGAGTATCGGACGCGTCCACCGCCTGATAGGTGCGCGTTGCAAAGTGCGTACTGACCGCCGCCACCAGATGACCGCCAGCAGAAAAACCGAGCACACCGATCTTGTGCGGGTCGACGCCCCACTGGCTGGCTTGTGCGCGCACCAACCCTAGGGATGGTCTGATCAACGCCATCGGAGGATGAGGTAAGCCGCATCGGTCGCGCCAATGACGCTCAGGCCTGCGGTTTTTGGCCGTTTCCGGCGCATGTGCGCGGTGTTGCCCCTGCTACAGGCACACC
>NZ_LXNG01000031.1 GCF_001642575.1 Xanthomonas floridensis
GTGCTTGATCAATCCCAGCAGGCGTTGGTCTTCCTTGGCGCGCTCACTGTCAGGCGAGCGTAACCAGGCGTAATAACCCGCCCGGTTGACGCGCAATACCCGACACATCGCGCATACCCTGAATTCCCTGCGATGGTCTTGCATGAACGCGTACTTTGCCTTCACCCCTTGGCAAAGTACGCGGCGGCCTTTTTTAGGATGTCGCGCTCCTCGGTCACGCGACGCAACTCTGCCTTCAGCCGCCGAACCTCGGCGCTCTGGTCCACCTCGGCGCGATGCACCACGCCAGGCTTGCCGAACTTGCGCAGCCAGGCGTACAGGCTGTGCGTCGTGACACCCAGTCGCTCGGCGACCTCTGCCACCTTGAACCCACGATCGGTCACTTGCCGGACCGCTTCGATCTTGAACTCATCCGTATACCGCTTGCTGCTCATGGACACCTCCGAATCTGCCATTTTCCATGGCCTTGAGATGTCTAGGAAAGCCTGGGCGTATCACACGATCTCCCACATCAGCTCGACAGCCGGCTCGCGAGCGTGACGATCAGGTGCTATGCCGGTGCGAGGTCGGGAGCGTTCTTATGGCGTCGCCTTTTAAGAGCGGCTAACAAAACCCCTTGAATCTTGCCTCGCCGATGGCAACATTACGGGCATGACACGTCGCAAAGAGATCCCCATTGCGCTGTGGAAGCGCATCGACCACTGATTCCGCACGTGAAGCGTTCGCCCAAGGGCGGACGGCCGCGCATCAGTGATCAGCAAGCCCTCGGCGGCATCGTCTATGTCTTGCGTACGGGCATTCCCTGGGAAGACCTACCCATCGAACTCGGCTATGGCAGCGGCATGACCTGCTGGCGTCGCTTACGCGATTGGCAAGCTGCCGGTGTGTGGCATCGTCTGCATCAGGTATTGCTGGCCGAGCGACGTCGCGCCGAGCGGCTGGATCTGAGCCGAGCAAGTCTGGACGCGGCCAGTGTGGCCTCCCCCGGGGGGGCGCCTACACCGGCCCGAACCCGACCGATCGCGGAAAACTCGGCAGCAACCGGCATCTGATCGTCGACCGCAACGGCGTCCCCTTGGCGGTCTGCGTCACCGGCGCCAATCGGCACGACTCGGTGGTGTTTGAGGAGTTGATCCACGCCTTGCCTCACATCTGCGGAAAACCAGGCCGTCCGCGACGCTGGCCCGGCAAGCTGCATGCCGACAAGGCCTACGACATCCAACGGTGTCGCGCCTTCCTCAAACAGCGCCGCATCAGTGCGCGGATTGCACGCAACGGGATCGAGCGCAACGACCGCTTGGGCCGTCATCGCTGGGTCCTCGAACGCACCCATGCCTGGTTCGCAGGCATGGGGAAGCTGCGCATCCGCTTCGAACACCGCATCGACCTCCACCTGGCGTTGCTCTGGCTTGCTTGCTCCATCATCTGCTTACGGCTTCTTCCTGGGCCGCTCTTAAGCCCAAGAGGCCACTCCTCGACCGGCAAGGTCGAGGAGCGGCCAGAAGAAGAAATTCAGAAAGTGCTGCGAGGCCTCGCCCGAAAAAGGGAACTTCAGGAGGTTCCTCCTGATCGCTTCGCAACCCTGAGCATCCCTTCCGGCCACGATGGCGAGTAGCACATCGATCGAACGTCTGGCCCCGCCCCGCGTAATCCGTAATGGCTAGGATCAGCACGATTCACGGAGGCCTGGACCTTTGCCGCCAGCACCGAACACGCCTGAGTTCAAGCGCCGGGCCAGCCAAACCAAACGCGATGCCACGCCTGCTCCCGGCGATGTCGTGGGTAGGGTCCGCCTGCGCCGGAATTGAAAGGATACTGACCGGTCTATATCATCCGTCGGGAATCCACCGCCGGAGTGATCATGAGCAAGGTTCGCGAGCGCATCCTCGATGTCGCCACCAATCTGTTCTATCGGCAGGGGATTCAGGCGGTCGGCGTGGACGCCATCATCAGCACCGCGGACGTCGCCCGCATGAGCTTCTATCGGCACTTTCAGTCGAAGGAAGGTCTGGCGTTGGCGGTGCTGGAGCGGCGCGACGAACGACTCTGCGCCTGGTTCGAGCAGGAGGTCGAGCGCTTGTCGCCCGATGCAAGTCTGCGGCCGCTGGCAGTGTTCGATGCCTTGGCGATACGCCTGGCCAGCCCCGACTACCGCGGTTGCGCCTTCCTCAACACCATCGCCGAGACGCCGCTGCCCAGCCACGCACTGCATCGGGCTGCGGCTGCGCACAAGCACCGCTTCGAGGCCTACTTCGCCCGTTTGTTGCGAGCGGCCGGGCTGGACGAAAGCGCGGCCGGCGATCTCATGCTGCTGTTCGACGGGGCCGTGGTCACCGCGGTTCGCGAAGGAAACCCGACCCCCGCCATGCGGGCAAAAAATATGGCAGCGCGGGTGCTCGGCATCGCGCCGGCGAACTGAGTCAGTGTCTTACTGAGAGAGTAGTTATGTCTGCGGAAGTTGTGTCGCAAGACCCGGTCGCTCGCGGCGAACGGTTGTTGCAATTGGATGTGCTGCGCGGCCTGGCCTTGTTCGGCGTGCTGCTGGTCAATATCGGTTACTTCTGCGGTGCCGATTTGGCGCAGGAAGCCGGGATCGCTTATCCGCTGGGAGACTTCGGTGGCTTGGCCGGCGACCTCGTTAGGGTGCTGTTGGAGAACAAGGCGGCGGCGCTGCTGTCGATCCTGTTCGGTGCTGGCCTCGCCATCCAGGCTGATCGTGCGTCCGACAAGGGTCAGTCGCGCTGGCCGTTTGCGCTGCGTCGCAGCGCTGTGCTCGCCCTGCTGGGCAGCGTGCACACGTTCTTGTTGTGGAACGTCGACATCCTGCTCGACTACGCACTGATCAGCTTGATGGTACTGCCCTTCCTGCGGCTGTCGGCCGGCCGGGTGTTGTGGGCGATCCCGGTGGTGCTGATCGTCTCGGCGGTGATTGCCGGTCCGATGCAGGCGCTTGCAACGGATCTGCCGCCGGCGCAAGCCTACACCCTTGGTCTCCAGCACTACGGGCAAGGTGGGTGGCTCGACGCCCTGCAATACCGATGGTGGGAAACGCTGCATGTGATCGGCCCGATGCGTATCGCCAATCGCTTCGTCATCCTGGCGCCGTTCTTCATCGTCGGCGTTGCGGCCTGGAAGGGCGGATGGCTTTCGGCGCCGGACGCGCATCGGCGCCGGCTGCGGCAGGTCTTCGTGCTCTGCTTCAGCTTCGGGCTGGTGGCCAACGCGGTGCCGCAGGAGGCGCTGCATGCCTGGGTGAATCAGCTTGCGCTGCAGCCGCTGCGGGTCTTGATTAAGGCGACCTTCTTCTTCGCCAAGTTCGCGCTGACCCTGGGCTACGCGGCCGGCATCCTGTTGCTGCTGCAGCGATCGCGCTGGCGCGTGTGGCTGAGTGTGTTCGCGCCGCTCGGTCGCATGGCGCTGACCCAATACCTGCTGCAGTCGCTGGTCTGCACATGGATCTTCTACGGCTTCGGCCTGGGCCAGTACGGGCGGATGCCGCTCGACCTGGCGCTGGCGCTGGGCGTGCTGCTGTTCGCTATGCAGGTGATCAGCAGCCGCTGGTGGTTGGCGCGCTTCAGCATCGGCCCGGTGGAGTGGCTGTGGCGGCGATTGAGCTACGGCGGCATTCGCCAGCGCCCACCGGCGCTCGCAGCGGCTGAACAGGCCCGAAGCCGGTAGCGTGGGTGATGCCGCGTCGCGGCATTAGCGCCGTGTTTTTTGCGCCTGTCGGCGTGGTGGTGTGCGGGCGGATTCAGCGCCATGAGCGCGTCGCTGCGGCCGCCGGCGTCGACAAGACCCGGATACTGGGATGCCGTCAATCTACCTCACAGCCGCGCCGGCTACGCGGCCCTCTTTGGCTGAGCGCTGGCAGAACTCCTGGGCCGACTAAGAGCGGCTAACAAAACGTAGCGAGCAGTCGTCAGGTGGGTGTGGACGGCGCGCAGGAACCGGAGTGTACGGGTGGTACATGCCGATTCCGAGCACCGGCCGCGCCCGCCTGGCGGCTGCACAGTAGTGTTGTTAGCCGCTCTTGGTCTTGTCATCCCGGCGATAGCGGGAGGCCATGGACGTAAATCGCGGCCTTGCAAGGCCTTGGAGCTTCTGCGTTCGCGGGAATGACAGGCGCGGGGGACTGGATGAGCGTTGCCTTACAGCGACTGATACGTCACGAGCAGTCGTCAGATCGATGTGAACGGCGTACTCAGGACTGGAGTGTGCGGGTGGTTGGTGCCGCGCTCAGGACCGGCCGAGCCTGCCTGGTCATGAGCGGTGTCGTTCTATTAGGCGCTCCGATGCGCATTCGACCGGCGACCCCATGATGGACAGACAGCAGCGGACCTGATCGCCACCGCCATCTCACCAAGGCGAGACAGCATCCTTCCCGTACGGATAAATCGTCGCAATCGTTCCATCCGCCAGATGCTCCAGCGGTGCCATCTTGATGTTGCGCAGATGGGTCTGGCCGCCCGAGACCACCGCGTCGTGATAGAACAGATACCACTGGCCATCGAAGGCGCAGATGGAGTGGTGGGTGGTCCAGCCGATCACCGGCTGCATGAGCACGCCCTGGTAGTGGAATGGGCCATACGGCGAGTCGCTGGTGGCGTAGCAGATCAGGTGGGTGTCGCCGGTGGAGTACGACAGGTAGTAGCGGCCGGCGTGATGATGGACCCAGGGGCCTTCGAAGAAGCGACGGGCATGGTCGTCTGCGCGTAGCGGGGTGCCGTGTTCGTCGAGGATGACGATCTCGCGCGTGGGCTCGGCCAGCGCGGTCATGCTCTCGTGCAGGCGCGCCACACGCGGACCCAGTGCGGGCGCAGCGCCCTCCGGTTCCTGATGCGTCGGCGCGTAGGCATTGTCGCGGTAATGCTGCAGCTGGCCGCCCCAGATGCCGCCGAAATACAGGTAATGCGCGCCATCGTCTTCGGCGAACACCGCCGGGTCGATCGAGTAGGTGCCGGCGATCGGTGCGGCTTCGGCGATGAAGGGGCCGTGGGGTTGGTCGCCGACTGCCACACCGATCTGGAAGATGCCATCGGCGCGCTTTGCGGGGAAATACAGGTAGGTCTTGCCATTGCGCTGCGCTGCATCCGGTGCCCACATCTGGCGCTGCGCCCAGGGCACGTCGCGCACGTGCAGCACCTCGCCCAGGTCGTCGACCGGTGCGTTGGGGTGTGCCATGCGAAAGACGTGGTAATCCTCCATGCCGAAATGCGAGCCGTCGTCGCTGAAGGCGACACCGGCATCGATGTCGTGCGAGGGATAGATGTAGAGCGCGCCGTCGAACACGTGTGCGGACGGGTCGGCCGTGTAGATGTGAGTGACCAGCGGTGCGGAAATGGCGGTGCGCGCCAGGGCCTGCAGGGTGGCGGCTTGCAGTTCATCGGACATGCGCGTACCTGTGCATGGGGTGGGAGGGAGAGGTCAGGGCGACGCGAGGGGTGCGGCCTGACGGCGCACGCCCAGCTCGCGTTCGATGCGGGTTTCCAGTGCCTTGTCGATTTCGTACAGCGCCAACAGGGCGGTGCCGAGCAGGAACGGCAGGGAGGCGTACACGCTGATGGCCAGGCGGATGCCATCGGTCACTGCGGCGCTCTGCCGTGGCAGCGCGGCGTCATAGCCGTAGACGGCGAGCAGGCCGGCGACCAGCGCGCCACCGACGCTCAGGCCGATTTTCAGGCCGCACAACATCGCCGAAAAAATGATGGCGGTGGCGCGGCGGTGGTTCTTCCACTCCGAGTAATCGGCCACATCGGCGATCATCGCCCACAGCAGCGGGATGGTGATGCCGTAGAAAAAGCCGTGCAGCACATACGAGGCGAACACCCAGCCGATGGCGGTGGGCGGGTACACGTAGAACGCCAGCAGGAACAACGTGGAGATCAGCAGCGCGCCGCCAAACACATTGCGCTTGCCGTAGCGATCGGCCAGGCGCTTGGAAAACCCGATGCCCACGATCATCGCCAGGATGCCGCCGGCACTGAAGACGCTGAAGGCCGACGTGGGCGCATCCTGCGGCCACTGCAGTGCCGTCATACCCGCACCGGTGAGCATGCTGTTGATGCCGGCAATGAAGCGATTGAAGCCTGCGCTGTCGAGAAACTGTGCCAGCGCGCCCGCATCGAGGTAGTACTTGAAGTAGTAGATGTACATCCCGCCCTTCATGGCGAGATTGATGAAGACCAAAATCGTCAGCGCCAGCATCACCAGCCACGGCTTGTTGCGCACCAGGTCGGTGAGGTCCTGGCGCACGCTGCTGCGCTGTTCGGTGATCGGCAGCACGCGCTCGCGGGTGGTGAAGAAGGTGATCAGGAAGCACAGCGTGCCGACTGCCGCGAACAACCCCATGGTGTTGCGAAAACCTTGCGCCTTGTCGCCATTGCCCAGGATCAACACCAAGGGCAGCAACAGCACCTGGATGATGAACTGCGCGAACGTCACCGCCAGGAAGCGATACGCAGACAGGCTGTTGCGCTGCTCCATGCTGCCGGTGAGCACGCCGCTGAGCGCCGAATACGGCAGGTTGTTGGCGACATACACCAGCATCAGCAAGGTGTAGGTGGCAAATGCGTAGGTGATCTTGCCGTGCTCGCCCAGCGCGGGCGTGTTGAAGGCCGCCAGCGACAGTGCGCCGAACGGCAGCGCCGTCCACAGGATCCACGGGCGAAACTTGCCCCAGCGGGTGCGGGTGCGATCGGCCAGGATGCCGATGATGGGCGTGAACACGAACGCGCCGAGCAGGCCGACCACAAAGATCAACGTGGCCGCCGCGCTGGCGGGAATCCGGAACACGTCGGTATAGAAGAACGCCAGAAAAGTGACCAAGGTCTGGAAGATCAGGTTGGCGGCCAGGTCGCCCAGGCTGTAGCCGATCTTTTCGCGCACGGAGAGCTGCTGTGACCGATCGTTCATGAGGTGAGGCGGGCTCGAAGAGTGCTACGGAAAACGCCGCGGCGCGCGCTACGCGGCTGGCCGTGACCCCTCTGGATCACGATTGCAGACGCAGCACTTGAAGTGTCAGGCAAAACGTCGTGCGCCGTCGCGCGTGCAGGTTGGGCCTCGCGCGGGAGACGGAGTGCACGCCAAGCAGGCGTGCACTCCGAACACCCACGACATCCGGCTGCCAACGGCGAGCGTGTTTCGGTGGTCACTGTCAGAAGGTGCCCCGGATGCCGAGCATGACGGTGCGCCCAGGCTCGTACAGGTCGTAGGTCGCGTTGGGCCACGCATAGGTGGTGCGCAGCGGTTCGTCGGTGATGTTGGTGACGTTGAGGGTGAGTTGCGGCTTGGAGGGCAGCCAGTCCAGCGCGTAGCTGGCCGATAGATCCAGCTGGCCGCGTGCATCGGCATTGAGGCGCGCGTACGGGATGCCGTTCTGGTTGGCGCCGGAGATCACCATGTCGTCGTTCCAGGTATAGGACAGGCGCACCGAGGCGGCGTTCTTTTCCCAGTACACGGTGCCGTTCCATAGGTTCGGCGCCACACCCACCGCCACCGCCGGCACGCCTTCGCCTTCGGAGGATTGGGTGACATGGGTGTAGTTCACGCTGAAGCCCAAGCCGTCGACCAGCTTGTCCAGCGGCTGCACCCAGATCGCTTCGGTGCCGCGGATGTTGAGCACGCCATCGGCGTTGACCTGGGTCTGCACGTCCACCGTGGCGGCATTGGGACCACCGCGCTGGTCCAGGCCGGCTTGCTGGATCGGCAGCAGGCTCTCGTACGGCACGCCCAGATCGTTGAAGGGAATGCGCCGCACGCCATTGACGGTGAAGCCGCTGATGCGCTTGTTGAACAGCGTCAGGCCCACATAGCCTTCGCCGCCGGTGTACCACTCGCCACCGAAGTCGACGTTGGTGGACAGGTACGGCGCCAGGTTCGGATTGCCCTGGGTCGCGGTCTGCGCGGACGGGTCGCTGAAGTTGGTGTTGGGCAACATCGCGCTCGGGTCCGGGCGGGTGAGCGTGCGCGAGCTGGACAGGCGCAGCACCACGTTGTCGGCCACGTCCCAGGCCGCATTGAACGAGGGCAGGGTTTCGGCGTAATCGGAATCGAGCACCTGCACGCGGCGGATGCCGTTGATGGTGACCGGGCCGGTGATGGTCTGGTCGGTGGTGACGTAACGCACACCGGCGTTGAAGCGCAGCGTGCGGTTCCACACCTCGGTTTCCGCGTTGGTTTCGATGTAGAAGCCGAGGTTCTTCTCGCGGATGCCGCCGGCCGAGGCGCCGGTATTGGCAGAGTTGGTTTCTGGCGCGGAATCGCGCAGCGCGTAATAGTTGGTGTCGCCGAGGAAGCGGTTGAAATCGGCGGTGATGAAGCCGTCCGGGCCGGGCCGCAAATAACCGGCCAATGCGGAATTGGGGACCGCCGAGCCCGGGCCGCCATTGCACACGTTACCGCCGCCGCCGCGGCAGACCACCTGCTCCCAGGCGATGCTGTTGTCGAAGCCGCGGATGGTGCGCTCGGCCTGGTCGTAGGCAGCGCCGATCTTGATGTTGCGCTTGTCCTCGCCGAACTGCAGGTCGGCGCGTGCGCCGCGGGTTTGCGTCACGCGTTTTTCGTTCTGGATGTTGACCCGGCCGCCGGTCCAGCCCCAACCCAGGTTGGGATTGTTGAGATCCAGCGGGCTACTGATCGACGGGCGGTCGCCGCCTTCATTGCGATAGTCCACGGTGGTAAACGGCGAGGTGACCAGGATGCTGGGCGACTCGCGGTCCAGCCAGCTGCGCGTGGCATTGGCCTGCACGTTGAGCTTGATGTCCTGGTTGTCGCCGAACAACAACTCGGCACCCGGATTGACGCTCCAGAACTTGACCTCTTCGCGGTACGGGCGCGCTTCCAGAAAGTACTGCGCGTTGGCGAAGGTGGCGCTGGTGACCACGTTGTTCTGGTCCAGCTGCATGCCCAGCGGGATCATGTTGCCGTTGCGGCCGATCAGATTCATGCTGATCCGCTCGGTGGTGCGCTTGGCTTCAGAGTACAGCGTGTCCAGATAGAAATGCATGCTGTCGGAGGGGCGCCATTCCAGCGACATCACCGAGGCATCGCGGTCGCGATCGCCATTCATGTAGACCTGGCGGCCAAGGCGTGGAATCAGCGCATCGCTGATCTGGTCGATACTCAGGCCCGGATTGCGTGCCAGCAGCCACGCCGCGTCGATGGTCTCGCCGGTGGTCAGGCCACTGCCGGCGGTCGCCGGCACACGGTCGGGAATGCGCCAGTTGCCGCCGCCGTTGACGTTGCACGCCGCCGGTTGGTTGGTGGCCGGCGTGCCTGCGGGCGGGGTGAGCCCGCATTGGGTGTAGGTCAGGCCCGGATTGGTCCAACCCACGCTCTCGAAGCCGCGCACGCCGAGTTTGCTGCGCACCGAGGCCACCCCGAACAACGCGCCGAACGTGCCTTCTTCATTAGTCCAGCTGCCCATGAAGGCGCCGCGTGGAGTGGTCTTCTCGCTGGTGCTGTTCCAGTCGGCCTGCGCCTGGTAGGTAAAATGCACGCCGGGACGATCGAACGGACGCGCGCTGCGCATGTCCACCACGCCGGAGACGCCGCCTTCGAGCATGCTGGCGGTCGGTGTCTTGCTGACAGTGAGCTGGGTGAAGAACTCGGTGGGAAACAGGTTCAGGTCGACTTCGCGGTTCTGGTTCTGCGCGTTCAACCCGATCGAGGCGGTGGCGATGCTGGAACCGTTGAGCGTGGTCTTGGTGAAGCTGGTGCCCAGGCCGCGGATGGCGATATTGAGGCCTTCGCCGTTCACGTCCCGCGCCAGCTGCACGCCGGGAATGCGGTTGAGCGACTCGGCGATGTTCATGTCCGGAAACTTGCCGATGTCTTCGGCAAACACGGTGTCGGCGAAACCGACCGAATCGCGCTTGGCATCGGTAGAGAACTGAATGCTGCGTCGGTAGCCGGAAACAGTGACGGTATCGAGCTGGGTCACCGCGTCGTTGCTGCCGGCCGGGTCCGGCGGCGGTGGCGCAGTGGTGGCGTCGGAGGACTGGGCCCAGGCGGCAGTGCTGGCCATGCCCAGCAGGATGGATCCCAACGCGCAGGACAACGCGGTTCGTGCGTAGCTGTTCTTCACCGTAATCCCTTCCCTAACAGGTGAGCAGATGTCCCACGCATCGCCCCTGCGCAGGGAGTGCCGCTGCCGGTAGCGGCGCGGCGATGGTGCGGTGGGGAAGAACGGGCGATCAGTGGCGCTGGATGTTAGCGCTACCAAATTCGGAACATCACGCTGCAGGGCAGCATAGACGTAGCGGCCAGGCAGGAATGGTGCGCAAGCCGGGCGCTGCTGAAGGTTGGCGGGGGTGACCGGCACGCGGTCGTGTTGCACTGCGCGATGGATTTCGCCGGCGAGCGTGGTAATGGTAGCGCTATCACCCGTGGCGCAAGGCCACCTTCGTGCAGGTGCAGTGGTCGATGAAACTCAGCGAAGAGCGCGGCAACCACGCGCATGAGCGGCACCGGTGCAGTGCGCGCACCGCTGCTGCTGCAATGCCGGTGCAGCAGCTGCGCGGAGCCTGGTCGCCGCGTAGGCCACACGCATGAGCGAGGCACCCAAGGCCGTGCCAGTCGCTGCGCCGGCGGGGGTGGGCCGCGTGCGTTGGCGGGTGTGCGCGCTGTTGCTGGTAGCCACCACCATCAACTACGTCGACCGCCAGGTGCTGGGCGTGCTGGCGCCGTTCCTGCAGACCCAGATCGGCTGGAACGAGATCCAGTACGGTTACATCGTCACTGCGTTCCAGGCGGCCTACGCATTGGGGCTATTGTGCAGCGGCGCGGTGATCGACCGCTTCGGCACCCGCATCGGCTATGCGCTGGCGATCGGGGTGTGGAGCCTGGCGGCGATGGGGCACGCGCTGGCGACCAGCGTGGTGGGCTTTGCAATTGCGCGGTTCTTTCTGGGGCTGGGCGAGTCGGGCAATTTTCCTGCCGCGCTCAAGACGGTGGCCGAATGGTTCCCGCGCCGCGAGCGCGCGCTGGCCACCGGCATCTTCAATTCCGGCTCCAATATCGGGGCCATCGTTGCCCCATTGCTGGTGCCGGTGATCGCAACGACCTGGGGATGGCAGGCGGCCTTCCTGTTCACCGGCATCCTCAGCGCCACCTGGCTGTTGGTGTGGTGGGTCAGCTACCACCCGCCCGAGCAACAACCCGGCCTGTCGGCGGCAGAGCTGGCGCATATCCGCAGCGATGCGTACGAGCCGGCGCAACGGCGGCTGTCGTGGCTGCAGGTGCTTGCGCATCGCCAGGCCTGGGCCTTTGTGCTGGGTAAGTTCATCACCGACCCGATCTGGTGGTTCTTCCTGTTCTGGCTGCCGAAGTTCCTGCATGCCGAGTACGGCTTGAGCCTGCTGCAACTGGGCGCGCCATTGATCGTGATCTTCGTACTGGCGGATGTAGGCAGCATTGCCGGCGGCTGGATCGCCGGGCGGTTCATCGCGCGCGGCTGGAGCGTCAATCGTGCGCGCAAGACCGCCATGCTGATCTGCGCGATCTGCGTGGTGCCAATCGTGTTTGCCGCGCGTGCGGACAATCTGTGGCTGGCGGTGGCATTGATCGGGCTGGCGACCGCCGCGCACCAGGGCTGGTCGGCCAATCTGTTTACGCTGCCCTCGGACATGTTTCCGCGGCATGCGGTGGCCACGGTGGTGGGCATCGGCGGATTCGCCGGCGCGGTGGGCGGCATGCTCATCGCCACCTTCATCGGATTTTTGCTACAGGCGACCGGCAGTTATGTGCCGGTGTTCATGATGGCGGGCTCTGCGTATCTGCTGGCGTTGGCCCTCGTGCATCATCTGGTGCCGCGGCTGGAGCCTGCGCATCTGCCCGCGACTATCCCGGCGCCGCCATCTTCCTGAGGGACGCATCATGCAGTTGCACACAATGAGGTTGGGCGTGTTGCTCGCCGCAAGCCTTGCATCGGCGGCCCACGCGGCGCCGTTGGCGGCGGGCGCCTCCAAGTTTTTGGGCAGTGCCTACAGCGCGCAGCAGGCACCGGGATTTGCGCAGTACTGGAACAAGCTCACCCCGGAAAATGGCGGCAAGTGGGGCACGGTGGAAGCGGTGCGCGACCAGATGGACTGGAGCGCGCTGGATACGGCCTACCGCTTCGCCAAGGCCAACGGCATGCCGTTCCAGATGCATGTGATGGTGTGGGGCAACCAGCAGCCGGAATGGATCAAGACCCTGCCGCCGGCCGAGCAGCGCCGCGAGATCGAGCAGTGGTTTGCCGCCGTGGCGCAACGCTACCCCGACATCGACCTGCTGGAGGTGGTCAATGAACCACTCAACGACCCGCCCAGCAAGGCCGACACCGGTGGCGGCAACTATCTGCAGGCCCTGGGCGGCACCGGCGCCAGCGGGTGGGAATGGGTGGTGCAGTCGTTTCGGTTGGCGCGCCAGCATTTCCCGCATACCAAGCTGATGATCAACGACTACAGCATCACCAACACGTCCAAGGCCACGCAGCGCTATCTGCAGATCGTGCACCTGCTGCAGCGCGAGCACCTGGTGGATGCCATCGGCATCCAGGAGCATGCCTTCGAGACCATGCCCAACGTGGCGATGTCGGTGCACCGCGCCAATCTGGATGCCCTGGCGGCCACTGGCCTGCCGCTCTACATCACCGAATTCGACCTGGATGGGCCAAGCGATGCGCAGCAGCTGGCCGACTACCAGCGTGTGTTTCCGGTCTTCTGGGAGCACCCGGCGGTGCGCGGCATCACCCTGTGGGGGTTTCGTTCCGGCCTGTGGCGCGACAAGGAAGCTGCCTATCTGGTGCGTGGCGACGGCAGCGAGCGACCGGCGATGCGCTGGTTGCGCGATTACGTGGCTGCCCATCCCGGCACGCCTGCGCCATGACGCGGACGACCGACAGCGTGTATTTCCCGTCTTTCTCGGTGTTCTGAGCCCATGTCCACACCTGTTCCCCTGACCCTGCACGACGACCGGCTGTTACCCGCCGACCCCGGCACGCGTGCGATCGCGCGCCGTCTGTATGCACAGATCGCCAGGCTGCCGATCATCAGCCCGCACGGGCACACCGATCCGGCCTGGTTTGCGACCAATGCGGCGTTCGCCAACGCAACAGAACTGCTGCTGGTGCCCGATCACTACGTGTTTCGCATGCTCTACAGCCAGGGCATCGATCTGGACGCGCTGGGCATCCCGCGCGCGGATGGCACCCGCGCAGCGGTGGACCCGCGTGCGGCATGGCGGGTGTTTGCCGAACACTTCGCGCTGTTGCGCGGCACGCCGTCGGCGTTGTGGCTCAACCATGTCTTCCACGAGGTGTTCGATCTGCGCATCCGGCTGGATGCAGCCACCGCCGATCACTATTACGACCACATCACCGCCGCGCTGCAGACGCCCGCATTCGCACCGCGTGCCTTGTTCGAGCGCTTCGCCATCGAGGTGATCGCCACCACCGAGTCGCCGCTGGACAGCTTGCAGCATCACGCCGCCATTGCCGACAGCGGATGGACCGGACGCGTGCTGACCGCCTACCGTCCGGACCCGGTGGTGGATCCGGAGCACGAGCAGTTTGCCGGCGCGCTGCAGCAGTTCGGCGCACTCACCGGCGAGGACGTGCTGACCTGGCCCGGCTATCTGCGTGCGCACCGGCAGCGCCGTGCGTTCTTTGCGGCGCACGGCGCCACCTCCACCGATCATGGGCATCCCAGTGCCGCCACGGCCGACCTGTCGCCGGGGGAGGCGCAGCGCCTGTTCGAGACCGTGGTACGCGGCGCGGCGACGCCGGAACAGGCCGAGCTGTTCCGCGCGCAGGTGCTGACCGAAATGGCAGGCATGAGCCTGGACGACGGGCTGGTGATGCAGCTGCATCCGGGCTGCTTTCGCAATCACAACCAGCCGCTGTTCCAGCGCTACGGGCGCGACAAGGGCGCCGATATCCCGATGCGCACCGACTATGTGCATGCGCTCAAACCCTTGCTCGATCGCCATGGCAACGACCCGCGGCTGCGCCTGATCGTGTTCACCCTGGACGAAACCAGCTACAGCCGTGAACTGGCGCCACTGGCCGGACATTACCCGGCGCTGCTGCTGGGCCCGGCCTGGTGGTTCCATGATGCGCCGGAAGGTATGTGGCGCTTCCGCGAGCAGACCCTGGCCAGTGCCGGCTTCTACAACACGGTGGGCTTCAACGACGACACCCGTGCATTCCTGTCGATTCCCGCCCGGCACGATGTCGCGCGGCGCGTGGACAGCGCATTCCTGGCCAAGCTGGTGGCCGAGCATCGGCTGGACGAGGACGAGGCCGCGGAGATCGCGGTGGATCTGGCCTACCGCCTGCCCAAACAGGCCTACAAGCTGTGAGAGCGGGTAGGCGCATCGCGCGCGCAGACGACGACTGGCCCATTGCAGGCGATGTGCGTCGTGGGAGTGAGCGGGTGACCCCTGCCGCTGTACAGCATCACGCGCACGCGGCCAAAGCGCGTGCAACCCCATGCGGCGCGCGTCTGCCACTACCGCGCGCCCTGGGTCTGCGGGCGTTGCTGTCTCGCCTCGACAATTGCGGCTGTGACCTGCGCCCGGACACGCGGCAGCGGCACGCCAGGCGCACGCTGCGTGCTGGTCTGGTCGCGCTTGTCTGCATCCTCGGCGCAGCAACTGTCGCCGATGCAGTGGCAGCACCGCCGAGCGGCGCAGCGCGCGAGCGGCTGTCGCTGGATGCAGGCTGGCGTTTCCAGCGCGGCGATCCGCCTGGCAACACCGTGGTGCTCGACTACGACGTGCGCCCGGAGGTCGTTCGCAGCGAGGATGGCAAGGTGGCCGATGCGCGCCCGGACCAGGCGCAGCAACCGCAGGCATCGTCGAACGCAGTGCTCAAGCCGTGGATCCTGCCAACCGCCAACGCATTGATCGCCGATCCCGCACAACGCCATCGGCGTCCGCCCGGCCATCCAGGCAGCGGCGTGGCGTATGTACAGGCAGGCTTCGACGACAGCCGCTGGCAACGTGTGGACCTGCCGCACGACTGGGCCATCGCCGGGCCGTTCCTGGCCGAGGGCCCCTACGGCGGCATGGGCCGGCTGGCGAGCTGGGGCGTGGGTTGGTATCGCAAGACGTTGGATCTTCCGGCCAGCGATCGCGGCCGCTCGCTGTTTCTCGATCTCGATGGCGCGATGTCTTATGCCACCGTCTGGTTCAACGGCAAGCTGGTCGGCGGTTGGCCTTACGGCTACAGCTCCTGGCGCGTTGACCTGACTCCGTATGCCATTCCCGGCGGGCGCAACCAGCTGGCGATCCGCCTGGACAACCCGCCCGACTCGGCGCGCTGGTATCCCGGCGGCGGGCTGTATCGCCATGTGTGGCTGACCAAGACCGCACCGCTGCACATCGCACAGTGGGGGACGCAACTGACCACGCCGCAGGTGTCGGCGGCATCGGCGCAGGTGCAGCTGGCCGTGACGGTGGACAACGCTGCACAGACCGCAGCGCAAGTGCAGGTCAGCACCGCCATCTATGTGCTCGACGCAGCGAGTGGCACCCCCAGTGGCGCAGCGGTCGCGCAGATCCCCGCAGCGCAGATAGCCGTGCCTGCCGGCGGCAGCGCACGTGTGCAAGGCACTGTGCAGATCGCCAATCCACGGCTGTGGGGGCCACCGCCCACCCAGCAGCCGCACCGCTATGTGGCGGTGACCGAAGTGCGCCAGGTCGGGCAGCTGGTGGACCGCTACGACACCCCGTTCGGCATCCGCAGCATCGTGTTCGATGCCGACAACGGCCTGCTGGTCAATGGCGAGCATGTGCCGATTCGCGGCGTGAACAATCACCACGACCTGGGCGCATTGGGCGCCGCGTTCAATGTGCGCGCCGCCGAGCGCCAGCTACAGGTGCTGCAGCAGATGGGTGCCAATGCCATCCGCATGAGCCATAACCCGCCTGCGCCGGAACTGCTGGAACTCACCGACCGTATGGGCCTGCTGGTGGTGGACGAGGTCTTCGACAGCTGGGAAATGAAGAAAACCCCGCTGGACTTCCACCTGGTGTTTGCGCAGTGGCACGAGCCGGACCTGCGCGCGATGCTGCGCCGCGACCGCAACCATCCATCGGTGATGCTGTGGAGCGTGGGCAACGAGGTCGGCGAGCAATACACCGGTGAGCAGGGCGCTGCCATCGCGCGCAAGCTGCATGCCATCGTGCACGACGAAGATCCCAGCCGGCCGGCCACGGCGGCGATGAACTACGCCTCGCCGGACATGCCGTTGCCGGCTGCATTGGATGTCATCAGCCTCAACTACCAGGGCGAGGGCATTCGCGATACGCCGGAGTTCGAAGGCACCGAGCGCATTCGCAAGCAACCGCAATACCCGGCGTTCCATGCGAAGTTTCCGCACAAGGCGATCCTCAGCAGCGAGACGGCCTCGGCACTGAGCAGCCGCGGGGTGTATCTGTTTCCGGTGACGCCGGACAGCAGCGCACCGGTCCGTGAGGGGCGTGGCGGCGATGCGGTGGCGCATCAGGTCAGTGCGTACGAGTTGCATGCGGTGGACTTCGGTTCCAGCGCGGACAAGGTGTTCGCCGCGCTGGACCGGCACCCGTACGTGGCCGGCGAATTCGTCTGGACCGGCTTCGACTATCTGGGCGAGCCCACGCCGTACTACAGCTCGCGCAGCTCCTATTCCGGCATCCTGGATCTGGCGGGGTTTCCCAAGGATCGCTACTGGCTGTACCAGTCGCGGTGGCGTCCGGACCTGCCAATGGCGCACCTGCTGCCGCACTGGAGCTGGCCGGGACGCGAGGGCCAGGTCACCCCGGTGCATGTGTTCACCTCCGGCGACGAGGCCGAGTTGTTCGTCAACGGCGTCTCGCAGGGGCGCAAGCGCAAGGGACCGCTGCAGTACCGCCTGCGTTGGGATGCGGTGGTGTACCAGCCCGGCGAGTTACGCGTGCAGGCGTACCGCAACGGCACACCGTGGGCAAGCGACCAGGTGCAGACAGCAGGCCGTGCCGCACGCATGCAGGCAACGCCGGACCGCAGCCGTATCCGTGGCGATGGCAAGGATCTGAGCTTCATCACCGTGCGCCTGCTCGATCGCGAGGGACGCGCTGCACCGACCGCGGGCGACCGCCTGCGCTTTCGCATCGAGGGACCGGGCGAACTGGTGGCCACCGACAATGGCGACCCGACCAACCTGGAGTCGTTCGTCTCGACACAACGCAACGCCTTCAATGGCCTGTGCCTGGCCATTGTGCGTGCGCGCAACGGTGCGCGCGGGCCGATCACCCTGCATGTGGAATCAGACACGCTGCAGCCCACCAGCGTGCAGGTGCAGGCCGAATGAGCGGCCTGCTGCGCACCGGCGTTGTGGGTTGCTTGCGCGGTGCGTTGCGGCCCTCATCAGCCAGGGTTCGCCCAGGAAGACACACGCCAACACGCCGCAGGTGCGTCGAGCGCACGCAAGGCGCCATGTATGCCAGCGCTGCGGAGCTCGTGCTCGTGGTTGCGCATGCTCGATGTCGTGGCGGTCCTGTCCAGCAATCGCGCGATGCACGGCGACTGCCCCCCCGCACCCATGGGACGCACACGCTGCATCCACAACCACACGCCTCTTTGACTGTGAGAACGCCATGCATCACCGCCCCTGGCTGTCACGCTGCAGCTTGCTGTTCTGCCTGAGCGCAATCGCGGCATCCGCCACGGCAGCGCCGGCGTGCGCGCCCGGAGCGGTGACGCTCAAGTCTGCCTATTCCAGGGGGTTTTTGCTGGGGACGGCAGTCAATGCCGAGATCGTCTCCGGCACGGACGCTGCCTCGGCGGCGCTGGTGGCCTGCCAGTTCAATGCGGTCACTGCGGAAAACGTGATGAAGGCCGAGGTCGTCGCGCCGCGGCCGGGGGTGTTCGATTTCGCCGCCGCCGACGCGTTTGTCGCCTATGCGCAGCGCCAGCGCATGTTCGTGGTCGGGCACACGCTGGTCTGGCACAACCAGACCCCGGAGTGGTTCTTCGTCGATGCGCAGGGCACACCCAACACCTCGGCTGCGCAGATCGAGCGCATGCGTGCGCATATCGAGCGGGTTGCCGGGCGCTATGTCGGCAAGGTGCAGGCCTGGGATGTGGTCAACGAAATCATCGACGAAGACGGCAGCTACCGCGCCACCAACTGGGTACAACACGTCGGCGATGGTGACACCGTGGTGCGCAATGCCTTTGCATTCGCGCAGCGCTACGCACCAGATGCCGAGCTCTACTACAACGACTTCAATGCCTGGCGGCCGGCCAAACGCGACGGCATCGTGCGCATGGTCAGGATGTTGCAGCAGGCCGGTATCCGCATCGATGGCGTCGGCATGCAGGGGCATTGGGGGCTGAACTACCCCAGCGTGCAGGACATCGAAGCGGCCATCGATGCGTATGCTGCGCTCGGCATCAAGGTGATGATCACCGAACTGGACGTGGACGTGTTGCCGGTCACCAAGGAAGGCCAGGTGATCGGAACGGGCCTGGCGCACAAGCAGTTCCAGCTGCCGGAATTCAAGCGGTTTCTCGACCCGTATCGCGATGGGCTACCGCCACAGGTACAGGCGCAGTTGACCGCGCGTTATGCGGAACTGTTTGCGCTGTTCTGGCGCAAGCGCGACAAGCTGGCGCGTGTCAGCGTGTGGGGCGTCACCGACGGCATGTCGTGGAAGAACGACTACCCGGTTCCCGGCCGCACCAATTATCCCTTGCTGTTCGACCGCAGTCACCGGCCCAAACCTGCGCTGGCGTCGGTATTGGCGGTGCCCGCCGCTGCCGGGCAATAGCCGCGTTCGCCAGCATGCGCGGCACGCATGATGGCATGATGCTCGCACTTGAACCCGGACCTTGCCGATGCGCTTGTCGCCCTATCTGTTGTTGGCCGTTCCGCTGCTGGCCATTGTCGCTGCCTGCACGAAGAAGGACACACCGCCACCGCGATTCGCCACCATCGGGCATCTGCAAAGCTTCGACCAGCGTTTCAGCAAGGTGGTCGCGGACGATGCACGCATCGAGAAGCTCACCGAAGGCTTCACCTGGTCAGAAGGCCCGGCGTGGGTGCGCAACGGGGGCTACCTGTTGTTCACCGATGTGCCGGAAAACAAGCTGTATCGCTGGTCCGAGGATGCTGGCCTGTCGGTGCTGCTGTCGCCGTCCGGCTACGTTGGCCCGGAACAGGCCACGCTACGCGAGGCCGGCGCCAACGGCCTGTATGCCGAGCCGAGCGGCACGGTGCTGCTGGCCGATTCGGGCACGCGGATCGTGGCCAGGCTCGATCCGGCCACCCGCACGAAGACGCCGCTGGCCACCAGCTTCGACGGCAAGCGCTTCAATAGTCCCAACGATGTGGTGCGTCGCAACGACGGCGTGGTGTTCTTTACCGATCCGCCGTATGGCCTGAAGGATCTCAACGACTCGCCGGTCAAGCAATTGCGCTACAACGGCGTGTACCGGCTGGACCCCGACGGCAGCGTGCACCTGCTGGACGACAGCCTGAGTTTCCCCAACGGCATTGCGCTATCGCCGGATGAGCGCACCTTGTACGTGTCCAATTCCGACCCCAAACGGCCGATCTGGATGGCGTATGCGCTCGATGCGCAGGGTGCCGTCACCGGCAAGCGCGTGTTTGCCGATGCCTCGGATCTGGTCGCCAAGGACGCTCCCGGCCTGCCGGACGGCATGGCGGTCTCGTCTGACGGCCACCTGTTCGCCACCGGCCCCGGCGGCGTCATCGTGTTCGACCCGTCCGGCCAGCGGCTGGGTCGCATCGAAACCGGTGAGGCCATCTCCAACTGCGCGTTCGGCAATGACGGCCATACCCTGTACATGACCTCGCACGCGATGCTGACCCGTGTGCGGGTCAAGCCGCTGGGGTTGCAGTTCGTGCGTTGATGTTGTACTGCGCCTCTGCGCATCTGGGCGGCAGCGCAGGGAGAGAGTCATTGCTCGCTGCGCGCGATCGTCGCCGCATCGTCCGGTGGCTGCCGGCGCAGCCTCGCATTGGCAGCGCCAATGCGAGGCGTTTGATGGGAGCGTCGCTGCCGGAGTCGGCAAGCGGGTGTCACGTCGGCGCATGACATCGCGCAGGCGCGCGCGATGTGGCCAATTCAATCCGCCACTGTCGTGCGCTCCAGCATCAGCACATCGTCCAACTCCGGGCCGCCGCCACGATTGCCGCTTCCGGCGGCCAGGTACAGCGTGCCGTCGACGGCGGCAACCTGGGTGCCATGGCGGCCTTGCGGCAGTGCTGCCAGCGTGGTCCAGTTACCGGAGTTGGGGTCATAGGCCTCCACCTCGTCATGGGCCTTGACCTGCCGCATGCTCTCGCCGCCGATGATCAGCAGCCGGCCATTGCGTGCGATGGCGGCAGTGCCTGCCCGCTGCGTCGGCAATGCGGCCGGTGCCACTGACCAGGTGCCGCGCCCGATGTCATAGACATCGACTTCCGGAATGGTCTGGGCCAGGGTGTTGCCGCTTTCGTGCGCCGACCTGCGTCCACCGGCGGCATACAGTTTTCCGTCGATCACCACCGCATGGAAATGGTCGCGTGCGTGCGGGGCATCGGCCAGCTGCGTCCATTGCTGTGTCCTGGTATCGAAGGCATCCAGCCATGGCACATAGCCGCTCATGTGCCCGCGGGTGTTACCGCCTACCAGATACAGCACGCCCTCATGCGCCACCGCGCCTGCCGCGCCGCGGCGACGTTGTTTGGGAATCTCCGGCCCGACCTGCCAGTGGTCGGTCTGGGGATCGTAGATCAGCAGATTGCTCAGCGGCGTTTCCTCGGGGTAGTCGCCGGTGAGGCCGCCCACGAAATACAGCTTGCCGGACGACACCACTGCCTGCGCATGGCTGACCATCAGCGGCGGTGCACTGCCTTGTGACCAGCGGCGCGTGCGGGTATCGAAAATTTCCAGTGGGCGCTGATCGCGTCCACCGATCAGATACAGGCGCTCGCCGGTGGCCACCATGCTGTTTTCATGGCGCGCATGCGGCTTGTTGCGCGTGGTCAGCGCCTGCCATTGCTGCATCTGCTCAGATGGCGCCGGAGTAGTCGCTGGCGCTGCCTTGTCAGTCGCCTGACCCGGCGCAGGTAGAGTGCCGATCGCGGCAGCAAGCAGGCTTGCGCAGAACGAGGTCTTCAACAGGCGCATGCAGCGTTTCTCCAGTCACCGTGGCAGGCCAGTGTAGCGACACCTGCACGTCGATCCACTCGCAAAAGCAGACTGATCTGCAGCCAGAGCTGGGGCGGCGGATGCTGTCTGTGCAGTGCGTGCTGTGCGAGCAACCGGGCTTGCCGAACCAACGCCATCGCAGTGTGCGCATTGGACAGGCCTAGGTACCGCCACGACGTTGATTGGCGCGTGGCACGCGCTGACACGCTCCCAGCCTCTTCACATGCAGCAGCATCACGCATGCGAACACTACGGCAACTCGATACACCAGGAGAGGGTTGTGGCACGCACACCAGCAAAGCAGGCGATTTCTACGATGCCGCCCAAGAACGTTGCCAGCGCCGCGGCACGCGGACTGCGGCTGCGCGAGCAGCATGGGCGTGGCGGTACCGCGATCGGCGTCGCGCGTGCACGTGATCTGTCTGCGCAGAAATCGCTTTCCACCCAGACCATTCGACGCATGCACGCCTATTTCGCGCGTCACAGCGTGGACAAGAGCGGCAAGGGCTGGGCCGACCGTAGCGCGCCATCGGCCGGCTATATCGCCTGGCTGCTCTGGGGCGGCGATGCAGGCCAGCGTTGGGCGGCGCGGCTGTACCAGCGGCTGGAGGATGCAGCCAACGCAGGGACCGCGACAGGCAAGAGCGTAGGGGCCGGTAGCACGGCCGCTGCCGACGCCCGTGGTACCAAGGCACGCACCGCCGGGAAGGCCGCAGTAAAACGCACTGCAAAGAAGACCGCCGCAAACAAGGTCGCAAAGAAGGCAAGCGGAGCCTCTTCCGTGAAGAAGCCTACGGCAGGAAAAGCAGCGGCCAGGAACGCGCGGGCCGGTAGCGCGGCTACACGCAAATCTTCGACAGGCGCGCGCAAGGCTGGCGGCACGACGGCCGCCAGGAAGCCGGCTGCCAAGAAGGCTGCAGCAAGCAAGACCGCAGCCAGGAAAGCGACGGCGAACAAACGTCCTGCCAAGAAAACCACGACGAGAAAGACAGCTACTCGCCGACCTGCGGCCAGCAAGAGCGCCTCCACGCGCAGCACCGCGAACAACAGCGCGGGCAAGGCTTCCGTGCCATGGAACACGCCAAACCCGAAGCGGACTTCGCGTAAACGTTCGCTTTCTCCAGCGCAGACGACACAGGCCAAACAGCGCGCCAAGGCAGCGGGCCGCCCCTATCCCAATCTGGTGGACAACATGGCAGTTGCACGTAAAGGCAACGCGGCCAAGAAGACGAGCGGATCGCGCGCTGCGAAAAATACGGGCAGCCATTAGCCACCAGCCACCAGCCCCTGCGTCTCAGGATGACCCGGTTGGCGCAAACGCTACAGCGGATGAGTGCGGCCGGGTTGCAGCTGACAGCAGACTACGGTGCCGGACGTTGTCGCCTGCTGTCGCCGCGGCAGCGATCCGAGCAGTACTTCACCTCGTCCCATACCTTCTCCCACTTCTTGCGCCAGCGGAATGGTCGCCCACAATGAACGCAGACCTTTTCCGGCAAGTTCTGCTTCTTGTGGGGTGCCATGGGGAAGGTTCCGGAGCGGTGCAGTGTGCTTCCAGCATGTCATGGCGACGTCCCGGACCGAAGTTCCGCTGTGCCGGTTTTTCATTTGGGGCACGCACCGGCATGCCAGGCGGCGTTTCCGCCAACGCCTGCGTGCATTGTCTATAGTGAGCGCAGGCTGGCCCGTGCAGATGCAAGCCACACCTCCGCAAACGGCGGCATGCACTGGCCGCATCGACATACAAGGACGCCCATGAAACCGTTTCTGCTCGTGTTATCGGCCCTGTTGTACGGCGTTGCGCTGTGCTTGCCTGCCTTGCATGGCGGCGATACCAGCCTGGATGGGTTCGTCCTTCTGCTGTTCGGCTGGATGCAGGTGATCGATGGCCAGTGCGTGGCCTGGATGAGTAATCCGTTGTTCCTGCTGGCGTGGCCGTGCTACTTCCTCAAGGTGGACAAGATGGCGGCGGCGCTGCTGGTGGCGGCTTGCCTGATCGGGCTGGATACCTTTCGCGCCACCCGGTTCGACAGGAACGAAGCCGGCCATCAGGTCATGATCGACCACGTGGGTGCTGCGTTCTATGTGTGGGAGCTGAGCTTCGTGGTGCTGCTGGTGCTGGTGGTGATGCGCATCTTCAGCACATCCGGTGCCAGGCAGGGCGTCCGGGCATCGTGATCGAGAAGCAGATCAGGGGCGGCTGGAAGGCGCTGCCATCCTTGACACCGGAACGGTATACAGGTTTATCCCTATGTGGCGAATCACCGTAAATCGCAGGGCAGCCGCTGCAGTCACCGCGTTGCTGATCGCCTGCATCGCATCGAACCCGGAACTTGCAGCGGCTGCGCCATTGCTGGAGATGCTGGGCATCGACGTGTTCGCCTACCTGTTGGTGAGCCAGCTTGGCGCCGTGCTGCTGCAGGGCCTGGCCCCGGCACTTCGAGACGCCTACGCGCGATGGGGCCACAGGCTGCTGCGGCCATTGGGGTATGCAGTCACCTGCTGCATTGGTGGATACTTGCGGCAGGTGAGCTGGTACACCGGGCAGCTGGGGTTGGCCGTCGTGACTGGTTGCAAGCGCACCTGAGTGCTTCGTGCGTCCGGCAATGGACGTACCGCTCTGAGCCCGATCATCACTTCAGACGAGTTGACGATGAACGCCAAGGCCACCACCGCTGACCAAACCATCCCAATCCTGCCCAGCCGCTCCATCGCGCAGACGTTGGCGTTCTATCACCGGCTTGGCTTCGAAGGCCAGGCGCATCCGCATGACGCGGGGTACGCCATCCTGCGGCGCGGCGATGTGGAGTTGCACTTCTTCGCGCACCCGGATCTGGATCCGGCGAGCTGCTATGCGGGCTGTTATCTGCGGGTGAGCGATGTCGATGCCATCCATGCAGCGATGCAGGCAGCGGCGCTCCCGGCCCGTGGAATTCCTAGGATCGACCCGGTGGGCGACAAGCCCTGGGGCATGCGCGAATTTGCGATCGTGGACGAGAGCGGCAATCTGCTGCGGATCGGGCAGGTCATCGGCGACCACTGACCCATGCTGCAATCGCGCGGCGTTCGATCGCAGGTCGGCGCCGTCATCGACGTCATGCGTGGAGCGGCAAGGTGCGGCATCGGGTGTCCTTGCCGGTCGGACGACCCGATCCCGATGCAGCCACCTGGGTCGAGCAAGCAGCGCATACGCCGGCGGCCACCCTCGCGCCACCACGTAACTCAGGCATCCAACGCTGCAAGTACAGCGTCCACCCGGCCTGGCGTGGCATCGCCCAGCGCGGCATAGCCGCGGGTCAGCGCATCGATGAAGCGCGGATCCGCAGCCCGTGTACCGAACACGGCTTCCACCGTGACAAAGCGGGCGATATCGCCGGCTGCATCGCCGGTGGCTGCACGTCCCAGCGCGCTCAGCGCCTCGTTCAAGGGGTCGACCAGGGCCACGCCGTTGCGCGCCTGCCGGCGCACGAACTGCAGCCACGCCGCGACCGGCAAACAGAGGCGCTCGATGGGCCGGCCTGCGGCAAGCGCGTCGTCGATGGTGGCGAGCAGACGCACCGGAATCTTCTGCGAGCCATCCCAGGCGATCTGCGCAAGCAGATGGCGAATGGCGGGAGTACGGAAGCGCGCAAGAATCGCGTCGCTGTAGCGCTGCGCATCGAAGCCGTCCATCGGCTGCAATGTGGCTGCGATGTCTTCTCGCATCAGCACCTCGGCGAACGCCGCCAGCGGCCGATGCGCCATGGCATCGGCAACGGTTTCCAGCTGCAGCAAGCTGCCCAGATACGCCAGCGTGGAGTGCGGGGCATTGAGCAGGCGCAGCTTGGCGCGCGCATGGCCGGCGATGTCGTCGCTGAGCACCACGCCGACGCGCGCAAGGTCGGGGCGGCCGTTGCAGAAGTCGTCTTCGATCACCCACTGGCTGTATCGCTCGCGCTGGATCGGCCAGGCATCGTGCAGGCCGGTCTGCGCCTGCACCTGGGTGCGCAGGGCCTCGTCGGTGGCCGGGGTGATGCTGTCGACCATCGAGCGCGGGAAACTGACCTGCTGTTCGATCCACACCGCCAGCGCGGAGTCGTGCTGGCGCGCCAGCAGCAGCACCGCACGGCGTAGCAGGTGGCCGTTATCGGTGAGGTTGTCGCAACTGAGCACGGTGAACGGTGCAAGGCCGGCCTGCCTGCGCCGCTGCAGCCCGGCCACCAGATAGCCGACTGCACTACGTGGCGCGGTGGGGTTGGCGATGTCGTGCACGATGTCGGGGTGATGCAGGTCGAGCGTGTCGCCGGCCAGGCAATAGCCTTTTTCGGTGACGGTGAGGGTGACTAGCCGCACGGCGGGATCGGCCAGGCGCGCGAGCACGGCGGCTTGTTCGTCGGCGGCGCACAGCACTTGGCCGATGGCGCCGATGATGCGCAGTTGCGGGTGCTCATCGAGCAGCGCGAGGGTGTAGAGGCCATCTTGCGGGCGCAACGCGTCGCGCACCTGCGGGCTGTGCAGCGAGACGGCGCAGATGGCCCAACTGGGGTCCTGCGCGAGCAGGTCGTCGATGTAGACGGCCTGGTGTGCGCGGTGGAAGGCGCCTGCGCCTAGATGGACGATGCCGATGGTGGTTGTCGCTGGATCGTAAGCGGGCATTGAAACCGCTGGCGTCAGGGTGGCAAGGGTATCGAGCGAAAGACGAGGGGCTTGCATCGTGGTGTCCGCGCACTAGGGAGTTGGTGGAGTCGCCTGCGCTGTCCCCTCACCCCAACCCCCGCTCCGCGCCCCGGCCCGGGCCAGCAGCGCGGGCGCTCCAAGGCACGCGCGCCAGTGGCGCGCAAGCAGTGCCTTATCGCCCCGAGGGGAGAGTGGCTTGGGGGAATCGCGGCCAGAGGGTTTGTTCGCCATGTCCGCAGGGTGAGGGGTTCTGAAAGGCGCTAGTCGTTGGTGACGGTAAAGCGTTGCTTGCTTCGGATGTCGCTGCTTGACGCGCCGATCTGCACTTCATAGGCGCCCGGGTCCACGGCGTAGGTCTTGCGCTGCTCGTCGTAGATGCGTAGCGCATCGGCGGCCTTTAGCGTGAAGGCGACCTCGCGCTGTTCGCCCGGTTGCAGGGTCATGCGTTGGAAACCACGCAGCTCCTTGCCGGCCCGTTCGCGCTTGGGGTCGAGCGGATGCAGGTACAGCTGCACCACTTCGTCGCCGGCGCGCTTGCCGGTGTTGCGCACCTTCAGCGTCGCGCGCAACGTGCCATCGGCGCTGAGGGTCGTGCGGTCCAGGCGCAGGTCCGAGTAGGTAAATTGCGTGTACGACAATCCATGGCCGAACGGGTACAGCGGCTTGCCGGCGAAGTAGCGATAGGTGCGCCCGCGCATGGCGTAGTCATCGAAGGCGGGCAGGCGCTCGGCTTCCTTGTAGAAGGTGATCGGCAGGCGACCACCGGGGCTGGCCTGGCCGAACAACACGTCGCCCACCGCGCTGCCGCCGCGCTGGCCGGGATACCACGCCAGCAGGATCGCCGGTACATGCTGCTGCGCCCAATCCACCGCCAGTGCAGAGCCGGTGGTCAACACCGCCACCACCGGCGTGCCGGTAGCCTGCAGTGCCTGCAGCAACTCGCGCTGCGGTTTGGGCAGGCGGGTGTCGGTGCGGTCGCCACCGGCAAAGCCGGGATAGTTGACGTCCATCTCTTCGCCTTCGACATCGCCGGTGAGGCCGCCGACGAACACCACCACCTCCGCATTGCGCGCGGCATCCACCGCTTCCTGCAGCGGTGGCTTGGCACCAGGCATGCGCCAGGCCAGGCGCACCCCCGCATCGCGGGTGGCTTCGTAATACTCCACGCGCAGGTCGTAGGCCTTGCCGGCGTCCAGGCGCACGCTGGCGTTGCCGCCGCGCATGCGCGGTGCGTCGCTCCACTGGTCGATCAGCAGCTTGCCGTCCAGAAACAGCCGCACGCCGTCATCGGCGGCGATCTGCAGTGCGTACTCGCCGGTGACCGGCGGCAACAGCTGGCCGTGCCAACGCACGCTGAAATCGTCCTTGTCCAACGCCTGCCCGGGCTGCAGCTCGCCACGGCCCACTGCATCGTCGGTGGGCGCATTGCGGTCCCAGCGGAAGGCGATGCGTGGGTCGATGCGGGTCAGCACCGGTTGCCCGGCCAGGCTGCGTCCCTTGAAGTACTCACCGGTCAATCCGTTCTGTTTGGCATCGGCGGCCGGGCGCAGATAGCGCGCGTCGATCGGTGCGGCAGCGTTGGGGTCTTCGCGTCCTTCCACCAGATCGCTGCCGCGTGCGTACACCACTTCCGCCTGTGGCGCCGCATCGCGGATGCCTTGCAGGATGGTGACCGGCGCGGCGGGCGTGCCGTAATAGTTGCCCAGCAGCGACATCGGATCGTCGGCGGTGGGGCCGACCACGGCGATACGCTTGAGCGTGGATGTGAGCGGCAGCAGGCCGTCGTTCTTCAGCAGCACCAGCGACTCGCGTGCGGTGCGGCGGGCCAGCGCATCGTGCTGCGGCGATTGATTCACCGAGGCGGGAATCTGCGCCCACGGTACCTTGGCCGGCGGGTCGAACATGCCCAGGCGCATGCGCGTGGTCATCAGCCGCTTGAGCGAGGTGTCGATGGTGGCTTCGTCGATCAAGCCGGCGCGCACCGCCTTGGGCAACGATGCATAGGTGTCGCCGCAATCCAGGTCGGTGCCGTGTTTGACGCCCAGCGCGGCGGCGGCTTCGGGCGTGGGAACGATCTTGTGGTTCTGCCAGATATCGCGGATCGCCGCGCAGTCGCTGACGATGTAGCCATCAAAGCCCCAGTCGCGGCGCAGGATGCCTTCCAACCGCGTGCTGGCCGATGCGGACTCGCCGTTGACGCGGTTGTAGGCGCCCATCACTGCGGCCACATGGCCTTCCTGCACCAAGGCCTGGAACGTCGGCAGGTAGGTCTCATGCAGATCGCGTTCGCTGGGGTGCACGTCGAAGTGGTGGCGGTCTGCTTCCGGGCCGCTGTGGACGGCGAAGTGTTTGGCGGTGGCATCGAGCTTGCGGTATGGGCCCTGCTGCGCCTGCAGGCCCTGTACGAAGGTCACCCCCATGCGCGCAGTCAGAAACGGATCTTCACCGTAGGTTTCCTGCCCACGGCCCCAGCGCGGGTCGCGGAAGATGTTGATGTTGGGCGACCAGAATGTGAGCCCCTGATAGCGCTTGTGCTCATCGCGCGCCAGAAACGCGTGGTGCTTGGCACGCGCTTCGTCGCTGATGGCGGTGGCCACTTCGGCCATCAGCGGGGTGTCGAAGGTGGCTGCCAGCCCGATCGCCTGCGGAAACACCGTGGCGCCACCGGCGCGCGCCACGCCATGCAGCGCCTCGTTCCACCAATCGTAGGCGGGCACCCGCAAGCGCGGGATCGCCGGTGCGGCGTTCTGCATCTGCGCGGCTTTTTCCTCCAGCGTCATGCGCGATACCAGATCGGCGGCGCGTGTCTCGAACGGCAGTTGGGTGTCCAGATACGGGGGCGGCGGCGGTGCAATCGCCTGCGCGTTGCCGGCGGCCAGGGCGATGGCCAGCAGCGGGCCGGCGGCCAGGGCGCGGCGCGGGGCGGCGGTGAGACGGGCAGGGTGCGAATGCATGGTCAGTCCTCCTTGGTGCGGTCTGGTTGCAACCGGGCGAAGGGCCCGATCATGCTGCCGACGAAGCCGCCGGCCTGTGCGGTGCTGAGGAAGCCGGCATCGTCGTTGCGGCGTAGCGATCGCCAGCCGGCACCGGTAGCGTCGTAGTCGAAGCTGTAGGCGCCAGCATCGCCGCTGATCTGCAGGCGCAACTGCGTTGTCGTGGCTGGGATGCGGGTGCGTGCCAGCGTGGTGGTGGTGGCGCCGTCGCGCTTGTCGACAAATACCTCCACTGCAGCGCCGTCGCGACGCACGCCCAGCGCATACCACGCGTTGGCATTCTGGAACGCGGCCAGCCCGGCCTGTACGCCTGCCTGCATGGGTACGGCCAGCGCGGTGCTGGCGTAAAAGCGCGTGTGTTGCTGGCGGCGTGCAACAAACGCGGGCGTGCCGCTGCCCTCCAGCCCTTGCCCGGTTGCATGCAGGGTCAGCCAACCGGCGCGTGCCTGCGTATCGCCTACGGTGCGCTTGGGCACGCGCAGGGTGAGCCATTCGCGCTGCAGAGTAGTGGCAGTGAAGTCGTCGTGCCAGGTAAAGTTGCCCGACAGCGGCGCCTGATCGGCAGTCGCCCTTGCCCCCGCAGGTGCGTTGGCGATGTAAGGAATCGGTGCGCCAGCAGGCAGGATCGACGGCCAGCCATCGCGCCACTGCACCGGCAGCAAAAACGTCTCGCGCCCGGTGTTGTAGCGATCGCCGGAATACGGCCGGCTAGCCAGGAACACCGCCCACCACTGCCCGTCCGGTGCTTCGACAAGATCCGCGTGGCCGGCGTTGCTGACCGGGTGCGCACGGTCGGCAGGCAGGTTGCGCTGGGTCAGGATGGGGGTGTGCGGCGAGGGCGCATACGGCCCCCACACGTTGCGGCTGCGCAGCACCACCTGCGAATGTTGCGGCCCGGTGCCACCTTCGGCGCACGACAGGTAGTACCAGCCGTCGCGTTGATACAGGTGCGGGCCCTCGATCCAGATCGGCTTGCTGGCAAGGTCCACGCCGCCGTTGAGCAGCACCTTGCGCGGGCCGGTCGGTTGGTTGCTGGCGATGTCCAGGCGCTGCATCCAGATCGCGCGGTGGCCTTCGTACAACGGCGTGCCTTGCGGTGGGCCGTTGTTGAGCAGGTACGCGCTGCCATCGGTGTCGAAGAACAACGACGGGTCGATGCCATCGATGCCCGGCAACCACGTCAGTGCCGACCAGGGGCCGGACGCACGCTCGGCGCTGGCGATGAAATTGCCACCGCTGTCGACCGCTGTCCCCACGACATAAAAGCGCCCGTCATGGTGCCGAATGCTGGCGGCGAACATGCCGCGCGAGACGCCCAGGCCGTCGTAGTCGAGCTGGTCGGCACGTTCGACCACATTGCCGACCTGCGTCCAGTGCACCAGATCGCGGCTTTCGAATACCGGGATTGCCGGGAAATACGCAAATGTTGAATTGACCAGGTAATAGCGCTCGCCCACGCGGGTGATGCTGGGGTCCGGATAGAAGCCGGCCAGGATCGGGTTGCGGTACTGACCGGCCGCCAACGGCGTAGCGAACACCGCATCGTCGCCGCGATAGTCGAACCAATCGAAGGCGACATCGGCCTGGGCGCTGGCCTGCGCCTGCGCCACGACAGGCACAAGCGCGGCCATCAGCACGCCCAGCGCGGCCGGCAACAGCCGCATCACCAGTCCCACATCGCGCCGTCTTCCAGGCGCGCGATGGGCAGCTGTTTAGGCACATAGGGGTACCTGGCAGCCAGCGCCTCGTCGATGTCCACGCCATGCCCGGGGGTTTCACCGCAATGCAGGCGCCCGTCGCGGAACACGTAGTCGTGCGGGAACACCGCATTGGCCTCGTCGGAATGGAACATGTATTCCTGGATGCCGAAGTTGGGCACCCAGGTATCGAAGTGCAATGCCGCGCCCATGCACACCGGCGACAGATCGGTGGCGCCGTGGAAGCCGGTGCGCACCTGATGCAGGGCCGCGAAGTCGGCCAGCCTGCGCACGTGGGTGATGCCGCCGGCATGGACAATCGTGGTGCGGATGTAGTCGATCAGCTGCTGTTCGATCAGGTGCTTGCAGTCCCAGATCGAATTGAATACCTCGCCTACCGCCAGTGGCGTCACCGTGTGCTGGCGAATGATCTCGAACGCACGCTGGTTTTCCGCAGGCGTGGCGTCTTCCAGCCAGAACAGCCGGTACGGCTCCAGATCCCGGCCCAGCCGCGCGGCTTCGATCGGGGTGAGCCGGTGATGCGCATCGTGCAGCAGTTCGATCTCGTCGCCGTGGTCGCTGCGCAGTTGCTCGAACAGCTTCGGCACCACCCCCAGATAGCGCGGCGTGGACCACACGGTTTCGGTGGGGAGTTCGCTCTCGGCCGGCTCGTAGGGTTTGCCGCCGCTGGAAATGCCATAGGTCTTCTTGATGCCGGGCACACCGCATTGCGCGCGGATGGCGATAAAGCCCATCTCGCGGAAGCGGCCCACTTCATCGCTGGTTTCGGCGATATCGCGGCCGTTGGCGTGGCCATAGACCAGCGCACCTTCGCGCGAGCGCCCGCCCAGCAACTGATACAACGGCAGGCCGGCCATCTTGCCCAGGATGTCCCACAGCGCCACGTCCACCGCGGCAATCGCACTCATCGTCACCGGGCCACGCCGCCAGTACGCACCGCGGTAGAAGAACTGCCAGATGTCCTCGATGCGCCCGGCATCGCGGCCGATCAGGTTCGGCACCAGGTGTTCCTGCAGGTACGCCGCCACCGCCAGTTCGCGGCCGTTGAGCGTGGCATCGCCCAGCCCGGTGATGCCCGAGCGGGTGCGGATCTTCAGGGTGACGAAGTTGCGGCCCGGGCAGGTGACGATCACCCGCGCTTCGACGATCTCGCGGTCGCGGGCAGAACCTTGCAGCGGTGCAGGGGAGTCGGAAGTCATCGTGATCTCGCTCAGGGGGAAGGTGGGATGGTGATGGGACGTTCGAATGGGCCGGCTGGCAGGCCGCTGCGGTCGTACAAGGTGCACACCGGGCTGTCGGCCCAGCAGTAGCGCACCCGCGCCGCATCCATGCCGGAAGGAATGCGCAGGCGCACGAGGCGCTGCTGCATGCTGGCGCTGGCGTACCGGCAGCTGCCGGCCGCCGCGCCGCAGATTTCGAAGCCGATCGGCGCATCGTTGCCGTAGCTCAGCAGCGTGGTGTCCACATCGTCGAAGGCGATGCGCACGCTGTCGCCATCGCGCTGCACGACGCGTGGTACCGGGCCGGAGGGTGCAACCGCTTCGCCATACACCACATGCCGCGCCGCGCGTGCCAGCCGCCGGCCCAGTTCCTGCTTGTTGGCCGGGTGGATGTCGTAGCGGTCGCCGATATCGATGGCCACTGCCAGGCCGGCATGCGTGTCTTCGGCCACGAAGCGGCGCTGCGCTTCGCGCAACTGCGCCCAGCCGCTTTCCACCGGTTGCGTGGGCGGCGCGCCATAGTTGGCCAGCTGCACCACCAGCAGCGGCAGCGTTGCACCAAAGCGTGCACGCCAGTGGCGCCGCCAGGCGTCGAGCAAGGCCGGGTAATGCACGGCATCGCCGGTATTGGACTCGCCCTGGTACCACAGCACTCCGCGCAGGCCGAACTGGCCGAGCGGGGCGATCATGCCGTTGTACAAGGTGGTCAGCCCTGCGGCCGAGGACCACGGCGCGCGCGGTGGCGAGCCCAGTTGCGGCGGCACGATGCGGTAGTGCCAGGGCGCATCCAGCGGCAGCGTGCTGCCATCGGCAAACTGCAGCGCACGCGATTGCGCATCGCCCAGCAGCCCACCACGGCGATAGGTATTGAGCACGTTCAGCACGATGCCGTTGCGCCCGGCATGCAGGTGGCCGCGCGGCAGTGCATAGCGGCGCGGTTGATCGGCCCCATAGCTGCTGCCGACGCCAACACCGTTGACCCAGGTCTGGTCCAGCTCATCCACCGGCCCCAGCACCAGGGTGGCTTCCTGCGCCGCCTGCGCGGGCGTCAGCTCCACGCTGGTGCGATACCAGACCATGCCGTTGAAGCCCACCAACTGCGGCACGCCCCAGTCGTCCCATGCGCCCAGCGCGGCAGGAGCGGGTTGCCACGCGCCCGGCGCATCCGGTTGCCACGGCTCGCCTTCGCCATGCGCGTGCCACCATGCTTCCCACAGCCGTGCCCAGCGCGGCGCCGCGTCCGTGGGGCTGTCGGCATAGCGTGCCAGCACATCCAGTGCCGGGCCATCGTCGCCGGCCGCACGCAGTGCCGCCTCGCCGATCCAGGCCTGCAGCTGCGAGCCGCCCCACGAAGCGTTGATCAACCCCATCGGCACGGAGACGGTCTTGCGCAGTTCGCGTGCGAAGTAGTAACACGCTGCCGAAAAGTCCTTCACCGTGTCCGGCGTGGTCGGCTGCCATTGCGCCGCGCCGCCAAAGCCACGCTGTGGCGTGGGGCTGGATTGCGCCGGTACCTTGAACATGCGGATGGCCGGTTGATCGGCATCGGCGATCTCGCTGCGCGAATCCAGCGTGCGATGTACCTGCAATTCCATGTTGGATTGACCCGAACACAGCCACACATCGCCAATCATCACATCGGCCACCTGCTGTGTCGCACCGTCGGCGCCGCTGGCGGTCAGCGTGTACGGTCCGCCGGCGGCATGGGCGGGCAGCTGTACCTGCCAGTGGCCCTGGCGGTCTGCGCGCACCTGTTGCTGCTGCGTATCCAGTTGCACGCGCACGCGCGTGCCGGGCGCCGCATTGCCCCATACCCGGATCGGCGCATCGCGTTGCAGCACCGCATGGTCCTGGAACAGCGGATGCAGCAGCGGCGCATCCGCGGCGCAGGCCACATCGGCTGCGAGCGCGGCAACGGCGGCAAGCAGCAGGGGCAAACCACGCAGGTTCATTTCGGATTCCCCGGTGCGTACGGAAATTTCAGGCCCTGGTAGTACGCCAGCGGATGCGCAGGGGCGGCCACGCCTGGCGGCAGGGCACGCCCGGACACGCTCTGGAAATAGGCGATGCTGGCATCGCGCCACCACTGCGCTTCGTCCTGCTGAATCGCCAGAAACGCGTCCACCTGCCGGTAGCGCGGCGCATCGATGCGGCCGGCCAATCCATGCCAGGTCGCCCGCATCGCCCGCACCTCGTCCACGCCATGGTCGTAATGCCACACCAACTCGTCCCACAGCGTCCGCCCGGAGGCCATGCGCCGGTCCCAGGACACGTGATGGAACCACAGCAGATACTGCTCGGGCACGCGTTGCACATCGCCGAACACGCGCGCCACCGGTGCGGCGTATTGCGCGGCCGCGTTGCTGCCGCTGGCGCTGCGGTCAAAGCCGATGCCGTTGCGGTCGGCGCGGTGGTAATACACCGGATCCCAATCGGGCCGCTCGCTGCCGGCATCCCAGGGCGCCGGGCCGTAATGGTGGCCGCGCCCCATCAGGTGATGCAGGCCCAGCGGCGTCATGTAGTCCACTACCGCCTCGCGCGAGCGCAGCATCATGCCCACCACCGGCGTGACCACGGCCGGATCGTTGGACAACGTCATGCGCACCCAGTCCTGCGCGATCGCCTCCGGCGACAACGACGGATTCCAGGCCAGCCGTCCATAGGCATACCAGTTGGCCTGATCGAACAAGGAGCCGCTCCAGTTGCGGTCCGCCCCGATGTTGGCAACGCCGGCGATGCCGGTCAGCCGCGGGCGTTTGGCATCGTTGAACACGCTGCCATCTACCGTCTTCGCGACAGTCGAGCCCTTGCCGCGCGCATGAGTATCGGCTTGCAGGGTCTCGGCGAACAAAGTGCCCAGATACGCCAGATGCGTGGAAAACCCTAGATATTCCTTGGTGATCTGAAACTCCGGCATCAGCGGCGTCTTGCGCATCGCGCCGAACAACGGATGAAAGGGCTCGCGTGGCTGGAAATCGATGGCGCCGTTTTTCACCTGCACGATCACGTTTTCGGCAAACGCCCCATCGAGCGGCATGAATTCGCTATACGCCTGCTTGGCGCGGTCGTCGGGCTGCTCGTGCGAATACACGAATGCACGCCACATCACCACGCCACCATGCGGCGCCAGCGCAGCGGCCAGCAGGTTCGCGCCATCGGCATGCGTGCGCCCGTAGTCCTGCGGGCCGGGCTGTCCTTCGGAATTGGCCTTGACCAGAAACCCGCCGAAATCCGGAATGCGCGCATAGATCGCATCGGCGGTCTCACGCCACCAGCGCTGCACCTGCGGGTCCAGCGGGTCGGCGGTGGGCAGCCCGCCGATTTCGATCGGCGCACTGAAGCGGGCGCTGAGAAACACGCGGATCCCATACGGCCGAAATACCTTGGCCAGCGCAGCAGCCTTGTCCAGATACTGCGGCGTCAGGCTCCAGGCTTTGGCGTTGACATTGTTGAGCACGGTTCCATTGATGCCCAGCGAGGCATTGGCGCGTGCGTAATCGGTGTAGCGCGGATCCAGATAGCCCGGCAAGGTCTGCCAGCTCCACAGCGAGGCGCCGGCATAACCGCGCTCCACCACGCCATCGAGATTGTCCCAGTGATTGAGCATGCGCAGCTGCAGCCGCGGCGACTCACGCACGTTCAGTGCAGTAAGTGCCCGGCCGGTCTGCAGCAGACGCAGGAAATGAAATACGCCATACAACGCACCGATATCGCTGCCGCCCACGATCGCGATGCTGCGGTGGCCGTCCACGGTGAGTGACTGGATCAGGTAGCCCTCGCGGCCGAGATCGGCGGTATGCAGCTTCAGGGCTGCCACCTGTGGCGCATTGGCCGGACCCAGCAGCAGCGTACCGTCGCGCGTAACCGCATCAGTGGGTTGCGGCGCAGCGCCTAGCAGGCCCTGCAGGCCACGTTCCAGCTCCTGGCGTGCGGCCTGCAGGGTGGGCGAGTTGCCAGCGACCACCAGTGCCTGGGTGTGTTCGCGCAATGCCGTGGCGCTGTCCACCGGCGGGTAGCGCAACCACACATCGTAGCCATCCTCGGCCTGCACCTGCGCAGCAGGCAGCAGCACGCCGCAGAGCAGCATCAGCCCCATCAGTAACAGCGCAGCCATCGGGACGCGATCACCGCCGTTTGCCTGCCTGCTCATGACATCCGCTCCACTGCAGGTAACGCAGCGTTGCGCGTCTCGCCGCTCTGTCTGCTTCCCGGTACCATGGCGCGCATCGCCGTGTATGCCGTGGGTGCGGACGCCATTGCCGCAGTCGGTATGCATCGTGCAGCTTTCGCACTCACTTGAAGAGGCCACGCTTGGAGAAGGTCAGGAAATCGGTCCGCCGCACCAGCCGCGCGACCACCATCGACGAGGTGGCGGCGCTGGCGAAAGTGTCGCCGATGACGGTCTCGCGTGTGGTCAACAACAACGGCAGCGTGCGCGAGGCCACCCGCGAGCGCGTCATGCGTGCCGTCGACAAACTCGGTTACACGCCCAACCTGGCCGCCAGCGCGCTGGCCGCCGCGCAAAGCACGCGCATTGCGCTGATCTACAGCGACCCCAGCGGCGCCTACCTGCGCGAGTTGTTGCTCGGGGTGTTGCGTGTTGCTTCGCGCACCTCGATCCAGCTGGTGATCGACTGCTGGGACGACCTGGATGCCGATGCCGAGCGCCGTGCCGCGCGCAAACTCGCCAAGGGCGTGGCCGGAGTCATCCTGCCGCCACCGTTGTGCGAGTCCCGCGCCGCGGTGCTGGAACTGGTGCGCGCCAAGGTGCCGGTGGTGGCGATCGCCTCCAATCATTTCAGCCCCGATGTGGCCTGCGTGCGCATCGACGAATTCGCTGCCGCCAAGGAAATCACCGAGCATCTGATCGCGCAGGGGCATACGCGTATCGGCTATATCGCCGGGCATCCCAACCTGTCGGCCAGCACGCGGCGCTTCGAAGGATTCCAGGCCGCCTTGTCCGATGCCGGCCTGCGGCTGGACCGGCATCTGGTGCAACCGGGCGACTACACCTACCGCTCGGGGTTGCTGGCCGCGGAAAAGTTGCTGGCACGCAAGCGCCGCCCCAGCGCGATCTTCGCCAGCAACGACGATATGGCCGCCGCCGCCATTTCGGTGGCGCATCGGCGCGGCATGGATGTGCCGCGTGATCTGTCGGTGGTGGGGTTCGACGACACCTCCGCCGCCACCGCCGTCTGGCCCGAACTCACCACGGTGCAGCAACCCATTGCCGCCATGGCCGATGCCGCGTTGGACATCCTGCTGAAGACGATACGCGCCAAGGAGCGGACGCCGAAGATGGTCGATCATGTGGTCGCGCACCTGCTGGTCAAGCGGGATTCGGTGGCCGCGCCGACATCCGTCGATCCGGCCGAATAGAGAGTGCTGCGGGACGGCCGCGCAGCCCGTTGGCTGCCGCAGCCGGTGTCGGTCACCGACCTGGTCGGGCTGTGGACCCGCCCAGGCACCTGCCGTCTGCTGGCCGGTGCGCGTTCGCGTCAATGGCCTTTCCTGTCGCGCCTGCTCCTGCATGCGCCGTGCTCGCAGCGCATGCAGCTCACGCACACACACTGGCTGTCACCAATGCATGCGTGCGCTGGTGGATCAACGCGTCAGATACTGATTGATCAGGTTCTCGTAGGCTTCCTGGCGCCCGCTGATCTGCGTGGGTGCATTGCCGGCGGCGTAGCTGGCCAGGTCCGCCAGCGTGCTGGTGCCGTTGGCAAACGCCGCACCGGCGCCGCTGTCGA
>NZ_LXNG01000032.1 GCF_001642575.1 Xanthomonas floridensis
CGCCAACGCCTTCCAGGGCTGGCTGCATCACTACAACTGGCATCGGCCACACGCCAGCCTCGGCTACAAACCCCCCATCTCCCGAATTCCAATTCCAATGAACAACGTGGTGGGTTTACACAGCTAGTGCAGCCCGCTGGAAATCTCGGCGGTTGCCGCGCGCAGCGCTTGCAAGGCCGCTTGCGGGCTCACCAGTGCAGGGCGCCGTTCGATGAAGGGGACCGTGAGCGTGTAGGCGGCGCTGCCGCGTTGCAGGATCGGTGCGGTCAGATCGACCACCCCCACCACCGCTTCGCTGGGCTGCATGGCGTAGCCGTCGCTGCGCGCCTGCGCGGCGGCGGCCAGAAACTGCGCGCGCTCGAACGGCACCTCGCTGGCATCGAGCATGTCCAGCCAGCGCGCCTGCACTTCCGGCTGCTGGAAGGCGAACAGCACCAGCCCGGAGCTGGAGTGCGTCAACGGGCGGCGATGCCCCGGGCGCACCACCAGGCCCAGGTCGCTGGGCACGTCCATCTGCGCGATCACCACGATCTGGTCGCCGGACGGGGCCACCAGATGGCACGGCTGGTAGATCGCATCGGACAGGCGCCGCATCACCGGCAACGCGGCCTCGCTGATGCTCTGTACGTGCGGCTGTTGCATGCCGAGCATGAACAAGCGGTTGGTCAGCACGTAGTCGCCTTCGCCATCGCGGGTGAGGTAGCCGCGTTCCTCCAGCACCTGCAGCATGCGGAAGATTTCCCCACGCGAGCGGCCGATGCCCTGCGAGATCGCACCCATGCTCATCGGCTGCGCCTGGCGGGCGAGCAGCTCCAGGATGTCCAGCCCCTTGTCCAGGGCCGGCGCGCGGTACTTGGCGGGTTCGGTGCTCATCCGTTTGCGTTCCAGGGCAGGTGCGGCGCGCCAGAGTACAGGCAACGCGGGCAGGGGTCAGCGGGAGACTGTGCGTGCAAATATAAACAAAGATTTTATATTTGCATGGCGTGGACGCGCGCAGTACGCTCGCCCGATTGCAACGCAAGCGCCACAGCCTTGGGAGGGGAACGGTCGCATGCATCACAGTGACATTGCCGCGTCACCGCGCGGCAACCTGGCGCGTACCGCCATGGTTCCCCTGTTGTTGATCGTCAGCCTGTTTTTTCTATGGGGCATGGCCAACAACCTCAACGACATCCTGATCAAGCAGTTCAAGAAGGCCTTCGAGCTGACCGACCTGCAGGCCGGGCTGGTGCAGAGCGCCTTCTACATGGGCTATTTCGTGTTCGCGATGCCCGCGGCGATGTTCATGCGCCGCTACAGCTACAAGGCAGCCGTGGTGCTCGGCTTGCTGCTGTATGCATGCGGGGCGTTCCTGTTCTATCCGGCCGCGCAGGTGCACACCTACTGGCTGTTCCTGCTGGCGCTATTTGTCATTGCCAGTGGGCTGGCGTTCCTGGAAACCACCGCCAATCCGCTGGTGACCGTGCTCGGCCCGGCCGATGGCGCGGCGCGGCGCCTGAACCTGGCCCAGGCCTTCAACCCACTGGGCTCGATCACTGGCGTGCTGGTGGGCCAGCACTTCATCTTCTCCGGCGTGGAGCACACGCCGGCCGAACTGGCGGCGATGGCACCGGCCGCGCGTGAGGCCTTCTTTGCCACCGAATCGGCGGCAGTGCAAACGCCGTACCTGATCATCGGCGTGGTGGTGGTGCTATGGGCGATCCTGATCGCACTGGTGCGCTTTCCCACCGGCGCGCCGGATGCCGTGGCCGGCCAGGCGCCCAAGCGTGCGCGTTTCAGCGAATTGCTGCGCAACCGGCGCTTCATGTTCTCGGTGGTGGCACAGTTTTTCTATGTGGGCGCGCAGGTCGGTATCTGGAGTTATTTGATCCGCTATCTGCAGGACGCAGTGCCGGGTACGCCGGAAAAAACCGCCGCCACCTATCTCACCATTTCACTGGTGCTGTTCATGGCCGGCCGCTTCATCGGCACCGCGCTGTTGCGCTATCTGGCGCCCGCCAAGCTGCTGGCCAGCTTTGCCACGATCAATCTGCTGCTGTGCGCCGTCGCCATTGCCTTGCCGGGTTGGACCGGGTTGTACGCCCTGGTGGCCGCCAGCGTGTTCATGTCGGTGATGTTCCCGACCATTTTTGCGCTGGGCCTGGACGGCATGCATGACGATGCGCGCAAGTTGGGCTCGTCGTTGCTGGTGATGTCCATCATCGGCGGTGCGCTGCTCACCGCGCTGATGGGCGCGGTGTCTGACATGGCCGGTATCCACTGGGCCATGGTGGTCCCGGGCGCGTGCTTTGCAGTGATCCTGGTGTTCGCGCTGCGCGCGCGTCACGCGGCCCCCGCCGTGGCAGGAGCCTGAGCATGCCGCGGCTTTGCTATGTGCTGGACCTGCACGACGATGCGGACTTGATCGCCGAGTACGAACGCTGGCATCAACCCACCGAGGTATGGCCGGAAGTGGTGGCCTCGCTGCAGCAGGCCGGCATCCAGGAACTGGAGATCTTTCGCAGCGGCGATCGGCTGGTGATGCTGATGGACGTCAGCGAAAACTACGATCCTGCCGCCAAGGCCGCGCGCGATGCGGCCGATCCGCGCATCCAGGCATGGGAGCGGTTGATGTGGCGGTTCCAGAAGCCGCTGCCCGACAGTGCCCCAGGCGAGAAATGGCGGCAGGCCGGACGGATCTTTGCGCTGACTGAGGCGATCGACGCGCAGCGCTAGGCCGCGCCCTCATCCGCCCTGCGGGCACCTTCTCCCGCAGGCGGGAGAAGGGCGTGATCTGGCACAGGCGGGAGAAGGGCGTGATGCGGTTTGGCTCGGGCGTGGTGGGGATGGCTGCGCCATCGACCCAGACCGAGGCGATCGAGGCGCAGCGCTAGGCCGCGCCCTCATCCGCCCTGCGGGCACCTTCTCCCGCAGGCGGGAGAAGGACGTGATCCGGCACAGGCGGGAAAAGGCCGTGGTTCGTTTTTGGCTTGGGCGTGGTGGGGCGGCTGCGCCATCGACCCAGACCGAGGCGATCGACGCGCAGCGCTAGGCCGCGCCCTCATCCGCCCTGCGGGCACCTTCTCCCGCAGGCGGGAGAAGGACGTGATCCGGCACAGGCGGGAGAAGGGCGTGATGCGGTTTGGCTCGGGCGTGGTGGGGATGGCTGCGCCATCGACCCACCGCCGGGCATCTGCAGTGCGCTGCGGTCAGCTGTTGCGTTCCGCGACGTCGGAGACCGATGACCCCGCCATCCCGAACGAACGACGACGCCTTCCCGGACGAATGACGACGCCATCCCGAACAAACGACGACGCCTTCCCGGATGAACGACGACTTCCTTCTCCCGCGCGCGGGAGAAGGTGCCCGAAGGGCGGATGAGGGAACGTGGGCTCAGGTCTTCGCGCTGGCTGCCAGATCCTCAACCCAGAACCGTCCATCCGGATAGCTGAATTCCGCAATCGAGGCGGCATGCATTTGTGCGGAGAAACCAGCGGCTTCCGGGGCGAGGTAGCGGCCGTGGCGGATGCGTACCGGATCCAGGAAATGCTGGTGCAGGTGGTCGACGAATTCGATGGCGCGGTCTTCCATCTGGCCGGTGATGGCGACGAAGTCGGCCATGGCCAGGTGCTGCACCAGTTCGCACAGGCCCACGCCGCCGGCATGCGGGAACACGCGCACATTGAACTTGGCGGCCAGCAGCAGGATGGCGAGGTTCTCGTTGACCCCGCCCACGCGCGCGGCATCGATCTGGATCAGGTCCACTGCGCCGGCCTGCAGCAGCTGTTTGAACACCACGCGGTTCTGGGTGTGTTCGCCGGTAGACACCGGCACCGGGGTAATGCCCTGACGGATCGCGGCGTGGCCGAGCACGTCGTCCGGGCTGGTGGGTTCTTCGATCCAGGCGATGTCGAATTCGGCCAGCTGGCGCATCCAGTCGATCGCCGGGCCCACGTCCCAGCGCTGATTGGCGTCTACCGCCATTGCGATGTCCGGGCCGATGGCTTCGCGCGCCAGGCGGCAGCGACGGATATCGTCCTGCACGTTGGCGCCGACCTTGAGCTTGATGGTGCGGAAGCCATCGGCCACCGCTTCCTTGGCCAGCCGCACCAGCTTCTCGTCCGAGTAACCGAGCCAGCCGGGTGAAGTGGTGTAGGCCGGGTAGCCTTGCTCGATCAACTGCGCGATGCGTTGCGCGCGCTGCGGCTGCGCATTGCGCAGGATCGCCAGCGCTTCGTCGCGGGTGAGCGCATCGGTGAGGTAGCGGAAGTCGATGGTATCGACCAGCTGCTCGGGCGTGAGTTCGGCGATATAGCGCCACAGCGGTTTGTTCGCCGCACGTGCGGCCAGGTCCCAGGCGGCGTTGATCACCGCGCCGATGGCCATGTGCATCACGCCCTTTTCCGGGCCCAGCCAGCGCAGCTGCGAGTCGTTGGTGAGCCGGCGCGCGAACGCACCGAGATCGGCGATGACGTCCTCGACCGACAGGCCGATCACATGCTCGGCCAGGGCAGCCACTGCGGCGGTCTGCACGTCGTTGCCGCGGCCGATGGTGAACACCAGGCCATAGCCGGCCAGGTCATCGGCGGCATCGGTGCGCAGCACCACATAGGCCGCCGAGTAATCGGGATCCGGGTTCATCGCGTCCGACCCATCGAGCTCGCGCGAGGTGGGGAAGCGGACGTCGTGGGTTTCGAGGGCGATGATGGTGCGCATGAAGGTCCTGGGCGATCGAAGCGGGAAATGGAAAAACGGGCCAAAAAAGCGTGAGCGAAGCGGTGCGCCTGAGCCCCTTTCCCACCGGGAGAGGGGTGAGGGTACGGACGCGCAGCGCCGAAAGTGGCGCCGTCGCACGCAGCGCGGGTATCGCTGCCTGCCGATGCGTGCAGCGCACTGACGGTGGCTGGGAACTGCATGGAACGTTACTCAGCTGCTCAAACACGCAGCGCATGCGTTCAATCACCTGTGCGAACCAGGCTGCGTCACGTGCGTACAGCACTAAATCTGTGGTGCGTAAAACACAATGCATTGCATAGAACCGTTGCAAGGCTGGGTTGCGTACCCTCACCCCAACCCCTCTCCCGGTGGGAGAGGGGCTCAGGCTGCGGCGCGCGATGTGTGCGCTGCTGCTGTGCAGATAGCTGTATGCCTGACCAGATCGCGTTGGGTGATGGTGTGCACTGCGTTGCCGTCCACTCACCTCGTGCGTTCTCTGGCACGGAGCATGTCTTCGTGCGTCATGCCTCATGCCTCATGCGTCAGGCTTCGAAGCTCGAAGCTCAGGCCACGCAGCTCAAACCACCAAGCTCAACCTTCAAACAGCGTCGCGCGGATGCGCCACCACCGGCTGGCGCTGGCGACCCAGGCCTTCGATCTCCAGTTCCATCACGTCGCCCGGCTTCAGATACACCGGTGGCTTCTGGCCCAGGCCCACGCCCGGCGGGGTGCCGGTACTGATCACATCGCCCGGCATCAGCGTCATGTAGCGGCTGATATGGCTGACCAGTTCGGCCACGCCGAACACCATCGTGCGGGTGCTGCCGTTCTGGTAACGGTGGCCGTTGACCTCCAGCCACATCGACAGGTTCTGCGGGTCGGCGATGTCATCGCGGGTGACCAGCCATGGGCCGATCGGGCCGAAGGTGTCGGCGCTCTTGCCCTTGACCCACTGGCCGCCGTGTTCGAGCTGGAATTCGCGCTCGGACAGGTCGTTGATTACCGCGTAGCCGGCCACATGGTTCAGCGCTTCGTCCACCGACACATCGCGCGCCACATCGCCGATCACCACGCCCAGCTCCACTTCCCAATCGCTCTTGACCGAGCCACGCGGGATGATGACGGTGTCGTTGGGGCCGCACACGGCGGTGGTGGCCTTCATGAAGAGAATCGGCATCTTCGGCACTTCCATGCCCGATTCGGCGGCGTGGTCGGCGTAGTTGAGTCCTACGCAGATGAACTTGCCGATGCGGCCCACGGCCGCGCCGTAACGCTGCTCGCCTTCGATCACCGGCAGCGCGGAGACATCCAGCGCGCGCAGCCTGTCCAATCCGGCATTGGTGAGATGCTCACCGGCGACATCGTCGATCACACCGCTGAGGTCGCGGATGCGGCCTTCGCTATCGATCAGACCAGGGCGTTCGTGGCCTTCGGTGCCAACACGTACGAGTTTCATGCAGTCTTCCTTTGCAGGGGAGGAGTGGAGCGGCCAATCACACCTCGCAGGCGGGTGCGGAAGGTGCGCTCGGAACAGGAATGTGGATGATGCATGCTGCAACCAGCGGTGACGCCACGTGTGAGAGATCGTTTTTTATCAGCGCACAACGCGCGATAAAACCCTGGCGAGCGGGAGCGCGCCTGGTGGCTGCACTCTCGTTCGCCGGCAGTGCTCAGTTCGACCAGCCGCCATCGATGATGTGGGTCTGGCCGGTGGTGAACGAGGATTCGTCCGAGGCCAGGTACACCACCAGCTGCGCGATCTCGCGCGGGTCGCCCAGGCGGCCCATCGGCTGGCGATCGGTGAAACTCTTCCACACCGCCTGTTCGTCGCCGCCCAGCGCCTTGACGCGTTGTCCCAGCGACGGCGTCTTGATGGTGCCAGGGCAGATCGCATTGCAGCGCACGCCCTGGGCCACGTAATCGGCGGCAATCGCCTTGCTCAGGCCGATCACCGCGGCCTTGGTCACGCCGTAGACAAAGCGGTTCGGCACGCCCTTGATGCTGGAAGCCACCGAGGACATGTTGATGATGCTGCCGGTGCCGCGTTCGAGCATGCCCGGCAGCACCGCCTTGCAGGTGTAGTACATCGCATCGACGTTGATCGAGAACGAACGGCGCCAGGCTGGCTCGTCGCAGTCCAGGATGCTGCCCTGGTGCACGAAACCGGCGCAGTTGAACAGCACGTCGAACGGGCCGTGCTCGGCGACCAATGCGGCAATCGCCGAGGCATCGGTGACATCCAGCAGCTGGGTGGTGATCGCGTCGGAGTCGGCAGCCAGCGCCTGCAGCGCAGCTGTATCGATATCGGTGGCGACCACCTGCGCGCCGGCACGTGCGCAGGCCAGCGCGCTTTCGCGGCCGATGCCGGCGCCGGCGGCGGTGATCAGGCAGCGCTTGCCGCGCAGGCGCTCGTTGGGGGTCGAAGGAATCGAGACAGTCATACCGATGAGGTTCCGTAGGTGGGGGCCGCCGGCCGTGGCAGACGATAGAACGTGCGTGCGTTGTCGCCGAACACCGCGTCGGTGTGCCCGGGCGCATGGTGGGTGACCAGTTGCTGTGCGAGATCGAACCATTGCGCGTAGTCCGCGCGCAGCGTCAGTACCGGCCAGTCGCTGCCCCAGAGCAGGCGCTGCGCGCCGAAGCGTGCGAACAGGTGCGCCACATACGGCGCCAGCGCATCGCCTCCGGCGCCAGCTGCCGCTTCGGTGAGCAGGCCGGAGAGTTTGCAATGCACGTTGGGGTGCTGCGCCAGCGCATCGATGCCGCTCGCCCAGGCGATGAATTCGCCGGCGGCGATGGCCGGTTTGCCGCCATGGTCGACGACCACCCGCAGCGATGGATGGCGTTGCAGCCGCGCCTGCAACGCCGGCACGTGCACGGCGCGGATCAGCGCATCGAAGGCCAGATCGTGCGCCAGCATGGCGTCGAAGGCGGCATCGAGCGTGGGGCTTGCCAGCCACCGCACATCGGCGATGTCCTGCACCATCGGGCGCAGGCCCTTGAGCAGGCCGCCACCGGCGCGCACCAGGGCGCCGATGCGTGCGGCGGCATCGGGTGCGTCGAAATCCACCCAGCCCACCACGCCGGCAATGCGCGGCTCATCGCGTGCCAGTTCGAACAGGTAGCAGGTTTCCGCCTCGGTGGCGGCTGCCTGCACGACGACCACGCTGCCAACGCCGGCGGCATCCAGCGCCTGGCTCACATCGTGCGGCGCGAAGTTGCGGTACAGCGGCGCCAGCGCAGGCGTCAGCCAGTCGTAGTCGCCACGGGCCAACTGCCAGAAATGCAGATGCGCATCGACGCGGTTCATGGCGTGGGCAGGTCCGCATCGAGCAGGCCGCCATCGCGCAGGCGCTGCCACAGCGCGGCCGGAATGGGCGCCTGCAGGCGGGTGGCAGCCGACTGCACCTCGGCCACGCTGCGCATGCCGGCCACCACCGTGGTTACCGCCGGATGCGCCAGCGGGAACTGCAACGCCGCCGCGCCGATGTCCACCTCGAACGCCGCGCTCGCTGCATACAGGCGCTGTGCGTGCTGCAGGGTGGGGGTGTCTACCGGGGCGTAGTTATAGGTGGCGCCGGGCCCACGCGCGTCGCTGAGCAGGCCGGAGCTATACGGCCCGGCCGACAGGATCGACACGCCGTGGTGCTGCGCCTGGTCGAGCAGCGCACGCGCGCCGTGCTGTTCCAGCAGCGTGTAGCGGCCGGCAAGCATCACGCAGTCGAGCGGAAAGCGTGGCAGCACCTCCAGTGCCACGTCCTGCTCGTTGACGCCCAGCCCGATCGCCCCGCACGCACCGGCCGCCTTCAACTCCGCCATGGCCGGCAAGGCCTCCTCCAAGGCCTGTCGCAGCACGTGGGCGTGATTGTCGCCGTGGGTCAGCGCACCGATGTCGTGCAGCAGCAGCACGTCGATATAGTCGGTGCCCAGGCGCTCCAGGCTGGAGGCGAAGGCGCGGCGCACGCCATCGGCGCTGTAGTCGAACTCGGCGCGACGTCCAGCCACGGCAAAGCCGTCGCGGCCGGCGACGGCGTGCGCATCGTCGTAGACGCAGCGGCCCACCTTGGTCGACAGCGTGTAGGCATCGCGCGGCACGCCGGCCAGGCCACGGCCCAGGCGCGCCTCGCTCAGGCCATAGCCGTAGTAGGGCGCGGTGTCGAAATGACGGATGCCGGCATCGATGGCCGCTGCCACCGCTGCCAGCGCAGCCTCCTCGGCCACTTCGGCATACAGATTGCCAATGGGCGCGGCGCCAAAGCCCAGCGACGACAGCTGCACGCCGGTGCTGCCGATCTGCTGCCGCGGCACGCTCACGCGCAGCGCTCCGAAGATGCCATCAGGGCGGCGTGGGGCTGGGCAGGAACCGGGGAGCAGCAGCTGGGCATCGCGACGTCCACCAGCCGGCGGGCGCCCGACTGTTCGCATATGAATATCGCAATCATGAGTGAACAGATCACGCTGCAGTGCAGCATGGCGAGCGGCGGGCACTGGGGCCGCACTGCCTGTCGCAATTGGAACGGGTGTAACACCCGTAGTGCGTCCGCCGTGCACGGTGTTGTCGAGACCACCGTGGTTGAGCCTGTGCCTAATGCCGGCGGCATCTTGCGTGCTTGACGCAGAGTTCCGGCCCTGCGGGCGCCCACCTGGATGTGAGTGCGGGTGCGGGCGGCGGCGATGGGCCTGCCACTGCTGCCACGGCCCACGCCGCACGGTCCCCGCGTTGGGGCACCCTGCCGGAACCGCTGCGCGCGTGGGCGGCGCGCGGTCCCCGCAACGTCGCCATATGTAGGGTTGGCCGCGCTGTGCCTTGCTGCAGGCACCTGCCGATGCGCGCCCGCCGCCAAACGCCGCGGCCCAGCGCCGGCGCCACACGCCGGCTATGTCGAAATCCACGTGCCGCATCACCAGTTCCTATATCGCCGTGGCTACGGTTGCCTAGTCTGTGCCGCTAGGGCTAGATACCTGCCCCTCTCCCAGGTGAAGCGGTTGCATGCCAGACACGACGCGGCGCGATTTGTTCAAGGTACTGGCAGCCGGCGCGCTGGTCGCGCCATTGACCGCTGCGGCACAGGCACCGGCCGCGCCATGCGCGCGCACGCCGCAGTGGGCGCACGGCACCGAAGGCCAGCGCAAGGCGGATCTGGGCAACGGCACCTATCTCAATCCCATCGTGGCCGGCGATCATCCGGACCCCACCATCCTCAAGGATGGCGACGACTACTACATGACGTTCTCGTCGTTCTTTTCCTACCCCGGTATCGTGCTGTGGCATTCCACCGACCTGGTCAACTGGACCCCGATCGGCCCGGCGCTGCACCAGGAACTCGGCACGATCTGGGCGCTGGACCTGTGCAAGCACGACAATCGCTACTTCATCTATATCCCGGCCAATCCCGATGACACCGGCTGGTCGATCTTCGTGATCTGGGCCGACGACATCCGCGGGCCGTGGAGTGCGCCGATCGACCTGAAGATCGCCGGCTGCATCGACCCCGGCCATGTCGTGGGCGAAGACGGCAAGCGCTATCTGTTCGTCAACGGCATCCGCAAGATCCGCCTGCGCGACGACGGCCTGGCCACCGACGGGCAGCTGGAGCCAGCCTACGCGCCGTGGCGCTATCCCGAGGACTGGGTGGTGGAGAATTTCGCCCCCGAAGGCCCCAAGCTCACCTGGCACAACGGCTGGCTGTACCTGGTGACCGCGGTGGGCGGCACCGCCGGCCCGGTGACCGGACACATGGTGATCGCCGCGCGTTCGCGCTCGGTGCACGGGCCGTGGGAGCACTGCCCACGCAATCCGCTGGTGCGCACCCAGTCCGAACAGGAGCCATGGTGGTCGCGTGGGCACGCCACCCTGGTGGAAGGCCCGCGCGGGGACTGGTGGCTGGTCTACCACGGCTACGAAAATGGCTTTCGCACGCTGGGGAGGCAAACCTTGCTGGAGCCGGTCGAATGGACTGCCGATGGCTGGTTCCGCGCCACCGGCGGCGACCTGTCCAAACCGCTGCGCACGCCTGCCCGCGCGCCTGCGGGCACGACGCCGAGGGCGACCGGCTTTGCCTTGTCAGACGATTTTTCCGCCGACCGCTTCGGCACCCAGTGGAGCCTGCACGCGCCCAAGCCGGGCGAGCAGGCGCGCGTGCGGCGGGCCAACAAGGCGTTGACGCTGACCTGCGCCGGCACATCGCCCATCGACAGCGCACCGCTGACCTGCGGCGTGCCCGATCGTGCCTATGCGGCCGAGGTCACCCTGGAGCTGGTCGGCAATGCCGAAGGCGGCATCCTGCTGTTCTACAACCACAAGGCCTTTGTCGGCATCGGCTTCACCGCCGATACCATGAAGACCTACGAATATTCGGAAGAACTGGTGTGGGCACGCGCGCCCAATACGCACCGCCGCATCCGCGTGCGGCTGACCAACGACCACCATATCGTGAGCTTCGAATACTCCTTCGACGACGGCCGGCAATGGACGCGTCACCCCACCCGCATGGAAGTGTCCGGATTCCATCACAACGTGTTCGGCGGCTTTTTGAGCCTGCAGCTAGGCGTGTATGCCGCCCAGCAAGGCGAGGTGGTGCTGCGCGATTTCCGCTATCGCGCGCTGGGCTGAGTGGCGCGTTACGTCACGCACCGACACCTTCAGACGGCGAGGCCCGGGGGGACCTCGCCGTCAGGCGAAACAGCGGCGATCAAAGCAGTGCGTACAGGGTCAGCAGCAGGAGGCGGGCGGTGCGCAGAAGCGGAACATGCGCGTGCAACACGCCGCTTCCGTCCACCGGCCGCTTCCCTCTGGCAGCGACGCAGTCGCTTTGTCGCTGGCTGTTAACCGCAGCAGTAGCAGACGTTGCCCTGACCCAGGTCGCCGCCGAACTCCGGACACTCGGCCTTGCAGGCCCATGCACTACACGATTCCACTTTCGGCTGTGCGTTATCGACGGCCATCACCTGAAACGCACCGAAGCCGGTGCTGGCCAGAAACGTCGCTGCCATCAACGCACTGCGTAAGCTTACCCAACGCTTTTTCATGCATTACTCCCTCAACGTTGCAAAAGCCGCTGGCGCGTCCGTGCGGCGCAAGGCGGCGACCAGGTCCTGCACCCGCTCCGTGGTATCGAAAACGCCATGATGGGAATGGCGCACGCGCCCCTGCCCATCGATGGCCAACAGCAGTGGCACGTTGCGCGCGCGGAACAGCATCAGCGCGCGACGATCGGTCAAGCTGACCACCGGAAAATCGAAACCATGCACATGCGCGTAGCGCGCCGCCTGCGCTGCATCGCAATGGCACACGCCGAGCAGCTGCGGCCGCCCAGGCAGATTGGCCTGCAGCTGCCGCGCCGCGCGCACCACCGTTGGTGCCGAACGCTGGCAATACGGGCAGGTGGTGGTGAAGAAGAACAGCACCTGCGCCTGCCCTTGCGGCGCGCCCAACAGATGCCGCCGGCCATCGGCATCGGTCGCCTCGATCTGCGGCACATACATGCCTTCGTACGCCGTGCTGACGCGCGTTTGCAGCCATTGCTGCTGCACACGCAGCTGCCGGTTTTGCCACCCCAGCACCGCGATCAGTCCGCAAGCCACCAGCAGGCCCATCCAGAGCCAGGGAAAACGTCGCGCCATGCCAGCTCCGAAAGCGTCCTTGATGCCCGAGCCTTGCCCAGGCATCAGCTCATGGTCAATGGTGATATCGACAACTGCGATGGCGCGCGGCCTGCGGCTGTGGATGCGATCACGCCCCCGCGCTTGGGCTTGTTACGGATGCGGGGTGATAGGGGGAGCGTTTGCGCAGCCAGGTCATCGCGCAAGGATGCGATGACGTGTCCGGGTGAAAGACGTGCGCGGGCAACAATGGCGTTACGTTCAAGCGTAGCTTTCAAGATCAAACGCAAGTTCACGTGCACGGGGGAGCTGCGCGGGAGATGCCTGCAGGCGATACCAGGCAAGCCCGCCAGATCTGCCAGAAGCATCAGCGCCCTACACCTAAGCGTTGCACTCGCTGCACATCTAGCTCCACTGATCGTCCAGCCTCAAGCCATGCCTGCCCGTGGCATGCTGGGCGCCACGGCGCGTGGGTGCGTGCCGGCCGATCAAGGATCATGTAATGCGCGCGATGGCGTTTTCCGTCCGGCTGTGTGTGCTGGCGCTGCTTGCCTGCAGTGCGGCACAGGCCAATGACAGCAGTTTTGGCGACGACAATGGCACCATCCGCCTGCTGCATCAGCCCGACATCAGCATGGACCGTGAAGCGCTGTCGCTCAGCGAGCAACGCGTGCAGGTGGACTATGTGTTCACCAATCACAGCGAGCGCGACCTGAGCGTGCCGGTAGCCTTTCCGATGCCGCCGATGTATTTCGGCATGGCAGACCACGGCGCGCTCACCGACTTCAAACTGTGGGTGGACGGCAAACCGGTTGCCACCACGCGCAAGCTGGTAGTGCTGCTAGACGACGGCAGCGATATTTCCAAGGCCTTCGCTGCCACTGGCTGGACCGTGGATGATGTGGCCGCCTTCACCGAATCGGGCAACGTGCCCAACGGGCGCAAGCCGCTGCCCACGCGTTGGTTGGACGGCGATGCACAACCGCGTTTCACCCTCAATGAGTACGTTGTCTGGCAGCAGAAATTTCCCGCTAAAGGAAGCGTGCAGATCCGCCACGCCTACACACCGAGCGTGTCCACCGGCGTCCCGCAGCCCAGCACGTATTTGCTGGAGACTTATGCAAAAGATACCTGTATCGAGCCGGCCACCAGGGCCAGCATGCAGCGTCGCGAAGGCCAGTACGGTCTGGGCTGGGCCAACCTGCGTTACGTGCTCACCACCGGCAAGAACTGGAACGGTCCGATCAAGGACTTCCAGCTGACCATCCACAAGCAGGCCGCCAGCGACATCCTGAGCCTGTGCTTCGATGGCGAGCTGAAGAAGATCGACCCGCTGACCTTCCAGTTCAAGCAGGCCGATTTCGTGCCGATGCGCGATCTGAACATCTTGTTCGTGCGCGCGCCGGACTAAGCGCGGCTCGCAGACCCTAGCGAGCAGTCGTCAGGTGGTGTGGACGGCGCGCTCAGCACCGAAGGGGACGAGTGGTACCTGCCGCGTCGGGGCAACGGCCGCGTCCGCGTGACCGTTGCGCAATAGTTTGCCGCTCCAAGTGCGACAAGCACCAACGTAGGAACGCACCCGGGCGCGACATGCTTTTTACCAGGCATGTCTGTCGCGCGCGGGCAAGTTCTCGCGACGGCTTTTCATCATGCGGCCTTGTGTCCATTCGAGCCCCCCACCAACGAGCACGACGAACACACCGCAGATCCCACGTAGCGGCGCACCAAGGCGCGACGAGGCGATACTGGTCATGCCTATCGCAGCGATACGCGCATCGCTGCGTCGATCTTCTTCTATGCGGCACTATTCGGCTGAGGGCAGCGAATGGAGAATGCCCGTCGCGCGCAGGCACGCGCCTACAATCGCGCTTCCGCCGGCACGCCTACGAGCACATCGCGTTGCGCGACATAGCGAGTTGGTTAATTGCCTACCAATGACGCCGGCAGAGGCCGCGGTATCAGCGGCGGAACACGCACGGGCGCGACGACGCTTCCCGTAGATGCCAGCTCACGCAGACCGATGCCTGCGTGCGTCAGTCCTCTTCCGGCGGTGGCAGCACGATGCCGTCGGCGTCGATGGCGAGCTTGCCGGCCATCAGCACCGCCTGGGTGCGGTTGGTGACGCCGAGCTTGCGCAGGATCGCGGTGACATGCGCCTTGATGGTGGCTTCCGACACGCCCAGGTCGTAGGCAATCTGCTTGTTGAGCCGTCCCGCACCCAGCATCTGCAGCACGCGGAACTGCTGCGGCGTGAGATCGCGCAGGCGCTGGCCCACTTCGCGTTCTTCACTGTCGGTGGGGGGGAGTTTCTGCGCTTCGGCCGGGATCCAGCGCTCGCCATCGAGCACGGTGGCCAGGGCACGGCCGATGGTGTCCGAATCGGCGGACTTGGGAATGAAGCCGAACGCGCCGTGGTCGATCGCACGGCGCATCACCGTGGGTTCCTCGCGCGCGGACACCACCACCACCGGCAGCTGGGGATGCAGCGAGCGCATATGCACCAGCGCGCTGAAGCCCTGCGCGCCAGGCATGTTGAGATCCATCAGCAACAGGTCCGCATCCGGTTGCGCATCGGCCAGCGTGTAGAGCGCGTCCACGTTGTCGGCTTCGAACAACTGCACCCCCGGCATCACGCGTTGCACCGCCCCGCGCAAGGCTTCACGGAACAGGGGATGGTCGTCGGCGATCAGCAGGGTGGTCATTTTGGAGCCGGGAATCGGGAGTGGGGAATCGGGAATCGGGAATCGGGAATCGCAAGAGCAGACGCAAAAGCCATGAGCTACATCAACAGCTAGGAGCAATAGCCAACAGCAACAGCAACAGCAACAGCAACAGCAACAGCAACAGCAACAGCAACAGCAACAGCAACAGCAACAGCAATGAGAGATGGATGCATTGGGTGCGGATGGTGGATCGGGAAGGTCGCGAAACACTGGTTGACAGAGGTGGGCTGGAGACTGTCCTTACAATCCCCATGCCGCCTCTGCACTCCGGTCGCAGGGAACCGCTTCAACGATTCCCCACTCCCGATTCCCGATTCCCTCCGGTCGCAGGGAACCGCTTCAACGATTCCCCACTCCCGATTCCCGATTCCCTCCGGTCGCAGGGAACCGCTTCAACGACTCCCCACTCCCGATTCCCGATTCCCTCCGGTCGCAGGGAACCGCTTCAACGATTCCCTACTCCCGATTCCCCATTCCCAACGCGCGTCAGCGCGTTAGCCGCTCGTTGACCAGCGAATCCACCACCGAGGGATCGGCCAGGGTGGAGGTGTCGCCCAGTTGGTCCGGTGCGTTTTCGGCGATCTTGCGCAGGATGCGGCGCATGATCTTGCCCGAGCGGGTCTTCGGCAGGCCGGGAGCCCACTGCAGGTGGTCGGGCGAGGCGATCGGGCCGATCTCCTTGCGCACCCAGCCCACTAGTTCCTTGTGCAGGTCTTCGCTCGGAGTCTCGCCGGCGATCAGGGTGACATAGGCATAGATGCCCTGGCCCTTGACGTCGTGCGGGAAGCCGACCACGGCCGCTTCGGCAACCTTCGGATGCGAGACCAGCGCGCTTTCCACTTCGGCGGTGCCGATGCGGTGGCCGGACACGTTGATCACATCGTCCACGCGGCCGGTGATCCAGTAATAGCCATCGGCATCGCGGCGGCAACCGTCGCCGGTGAAATAGCTGCCCGGATAGGTGCGGAAGTAAGTGTCGATGAAGCGCTGATGGTCGCCGTAGACGCTGCGCATCTGGCCCGGCCAGGAATCCAGCAGCACCAGGTTGCCCTCGGTGGCGCCCTCCAGGATCTTGCCTTCGGCATCCACCAGCGCCGGTTGCACGCCAAAGAACGGCAGCGTGGCCGAGCCCGGCTTGAGGTCGACCGCGCCGGCCAGCGGCGAAATCAGGATGCCGCCGGTTTCGGTCTGCCACCAGGTGTCCACGATCGGGCAACGGCTGTCGCCGACCACCTCGTAATACCAGCGCCAGGCTTCCGGATTGATCGGCTCGCCGACGCTGCCGAGCAGCCGCAAACTCTTGCGCGAGGTCTTCTTGACCGGCGCCTCGCCATCGCGCATCAGTGCGCGGATCGCGGTAGGCGCGGTGTAGAACAGGGTGACCTGGTGCTTGTCGATCACTTCCCAGAAACGCGACACGCTGGGGTAATTCGGCACGCCTTCGAACATCAGGGCAGTGGCGCCATTGGCCAGCGGGCCGTAGACGATGTAGCTGTGGCCGGTGACCCAGCCCACGTCGGCGGTGCACCAGTAGATGTCGTCCTCGCGCAGGTCGAACACCACTTCGTGCGTGTAGCTGGCAAACAGCAGATAGCCGGCAGTGGTGTGCAGCACGCCCTTGGGTTTGCCGGTGGAGCCGGAGGTATAGAGGATGAAGAGCGGGTCTTCCGCGTTCATGCGCTCGGGCTCGCACTCGGCCGGCTGGCCGTCGACCACGTCGTGGAACCAGCGATCGCGCGGGGCCTGCATCTCCACCGCACCGCCGGTATGGCGCACCACCAGCACGGTTTCCACCGTGGTGGTGCCGGGGATCTTCAGTGCCGCGTCCACGTTGGCCTTGAGCGGAATCTTCTTGCCGCCGCGCAGACCTTCGTCGGCGGTGATGATCAGCTTGCTCTGGCAGTCGATCACGCGGTCGGCGATCGAGTTGGCGGCAAACCCGCCGAACACCACCGAATGCACCGCACCGATGCGCGCGCAGGCCAGCATCGCCACCGCGGCATCGACGATCATCGGCAGGTAGATGGTGACCCGGTCGCCCTTCTTGACGCCCAGGTTGCGCAGCGCATTGCCGAGCTTGCACACGCGCTCATAGAGCTCGCGATAGGTCACCGGGTAGGAGGCGGCATCCGGGCTGTCGGGTTCGAACAGCAGCGCGGTCTTGTCGCCGCGGGTGGCCAGCTGGCGGTCCAGGCAGTTGACGCTGGCGTTGAGCTCGCCATCGCCGAACCAGCGGATGTGGAAGTCGTCCAGCGCGTAGCTGACGTCCTTGACCTGGGTGGGCTGCTTGAACCACTCCAGCCGCTGCGCGGCCTTGCCCCAGAACTGCTCGGGGTGCTCGATCGATTCGCGGTACAGCGCTGCATATTGCTCGCGGGTCACGCGCGCATCGGCGGCGAATGCAGGATCGACGGGATAAACATCAGCCATGGCAGCCTCACTTGCGAAGAACGTGTCGGGAGAGGGCGCGGCAGCTGCCCTCGGTAGGCAATCAGTGTGCCGTATCCATTCTGTCCCGGCGGTCAACGCGGCCTTAGACCATGGTCGTAACCTGGTCAGTGCGGTAGCGCACATCCATTACGGGGTCTGGTGCGACCATCGGTCATCTGGCGGAATGCTGCGTTGCAGCTACGACCAAAGGCGAATAGGCTGCAAACCGCGGACTGCCTCACGCTCCGCACAGCATCGCCATCAAGCGCGAGGCCTTCATTGGGGAGAGGGTTCCATGAAACACCGTACTGCACCGCTGGTGCGCCATCCGTTGGCGGCCGCCTTGTTCGTGGCCAGCATCCTGCCGGGCGTTGCGTTCGCGCAGACGCCCAAGGAAAAGGCGCTGGAAGCACGTATTGCCGAGCTCGAGCGTCAGGTTCAATTGCTGGTGACTGCGCAGCAGCAACAGCAGGGCCAGATCGCCCAGACGCAGACGCAGGTCACCGAGGTGCGCACCTTGCAGGCGCAGACGCCGGCAGCCGCGCCCGCACCTGTGGTCCCGGCCGGTAAGCGGCCGATCCAGGTCACCAGCATCACACCGAACGCAGCGGCGGGGACAACGTTCCGTTACGGTGGTTTCATCAAGGCCGACTTCATGACCACCCGCACCAGCGATGGCGCACTGCCTGAGGGCGCGGTGGGTCGCTATCTCTATATCCCGACGCAGACGCCTGTCGGGGGGCAGGCGTCGAGCACCGACACCGACTTCCATGCCAAGTTCTCGCGCTTCAATCTGGGCGTGGACACGGTCACCGAAAACGGCGACAAGCTCACCGGTTTCATCGAACTGGATTTCTTCGGCAACGCGCTGGCCAACCAGGTCAACAATCTGTACGGCGGCACCTTGCGGCATGCCTACATGAGCTGGAACAACTGGCTGGCCGGCCAGACCTGGTCCAACTTCGTCGACGCCACCATCCTGCCGGAAGCGGCCGATATCGTCGGGCCGACCGACGGTGCCCTGTTCAGCCGTCAGACCCAGATCCGCTATACCCGCGGGGCCTTCAGCGTATCGGCGGAAAACACCGAAACCCTGACCACGCCCTACCAGGGCGGCAACACCATCCTGGCCTCGGACCATGGCGCGATGCCGGACCTGACCGCGCGCTACAACTGGAAGGGCACCTGGGGCACCTTCGGCCTGTCGGCGATCGCGCGCCAATACCGCACCCGCAGTGCGCTGACCAACGACACCGACTTCGGCGGCGCCATCGCCGGCGGCGGGCGCTGGATCATCAATTCCAACAACGATCTGCGCTACCAGCTGGCCTACGGTGAAGGCCTCGGCCGCTATCTGGGCCTGGGCAACGGCTCGGATGTGGAGATCGACATGGATGGCAACATCCAGACCGTCAGCACCGTGGCGGGCTGGGTGGCGTGGCGGCACGACTACAACGCCAAGTTGCGCAGCACCATCATGTATTCGCGGGTGAACTACGACCACGACATCGCCAATACCGGTGGGCTGGCCAGCAAGTCCCAGCAGAGCATCCGCGCCAACGTCTTTTATTCGCCGCTGCCCAAGGTGGATGTGGGTGCAGAGCTGATGTACGGCCGCCGCGAGGCCGAAAACGGCGATTCCGGTGACATCTCGCGCCTGCAGTTCACCACCAAGTACAGCTTCTAAGGTTCATCCCGCCGGCCGCCCGCCACGCATGTGGGCGGGCCGTGCCGCCCGCACTCCAGGAGACAGACCATGACCGTCTCGAATGACGCACTGATCGCCAAGATCGATGCCAATCCGAAGTACCACGCGCTCAAACGCCAGCGCAACGCGCTGGGCTGGACCCTCACCGCGTTGATGTTGCTGGCCTACTACGGCTACATCGGGCTGATCGCCTTCGACAAGGCATTCCTGGCCAAGCCAATCGGCGACGGCGTGACCTCGATCGGCATCCCGATCGCGATCGGGGTGATGGTGTTTACCATCGTCATCACCGCCATCTACGTGCGCCGCGCCAACAGCACCTACGACCAGCTGACCGCGCAGATCCTGGAGGACGCCCGCAAATGAGCAAGACTTCGCGCCTTCTCCTGATTCTGGCCGGCCTGCTGCCGGCGGGCCTCGCGCTGGCGGCCGGCGGCGATATGGGCCAGGTCGACAAGCAACCCACCAACTGGGTGGCGATCGCCATGTTCGGCTTCTTCGTGCTGGGCACCTTGTGGATCACCAAGTGGGCGGCGGCCAAGACCAAGTCGGCCGCTGACTTCTACACCGCCGGTGGCGGCATCACCGGTTTCCAGAACGGCCTGGCGATCGCCGGCGACTTCATGTCGGCGGCCTCGTTCCTGGGCATTACCGCAGCGGTGATGGCCAACGGCTACGACGGCCTGATCTATGCGATCGGCTTTCTGGTCGGTTGGCCGATCCTGACCTTCCTGATGGCCGAGCGGCTGCGCAACCTCGGCAAATACACCTTCGCCGACGTGGCCGGTTACCGCTTCGCGCCGACGGCGATCCGCAGCTTTGCGGCGTCCGGCACGCTGGTGGTGGTGCTGTTCTACCTGATCGCACAGATGGTCGGTGCCGGTGCGTTGATCAAGTTGCTGTTCGGCCTGGACTACTGGGTGGCGGTGACCCTGGTCGGCGTGCTGATGATGGTCTACGTGCTGTTCGGTGGCATGACGGCCACGACCTGGGTGCAGATCATCAAGGCGGTGCTGCTTCTGACCGGCGTGACCTTCATGGCCGTGGCGATCATGTGGCACTTCAACTTCAGCTTCGAGGCGCTGTTTGCCGAGGGCGTGCGGGTGAAGACGGCCATCGCGGAAAACGGCGGGGCATCGCCGCAAGACGCGGCAAAGGCCGGCCTGTCGATCATGGGGCCGGGCGGCTTCGTCAAGGACCCGATCTCGGCGATCTCCTTCGGCATGGCGCTGATGTTCGGCACCGCCGGCCTGCCGCACATCCTGATGCGCTTCTTCACCGTTCCCGATGCCAAGCAGGCGCGCAAGTCGGTGCTGTGGGCCACCACCTGGATCGGCTATTTCTACATCCTGATCTTCATCATCGGCTTCGGTGCGATTGCGCTGGTACTCACCAATCCGCAGTTCGCCGATGTCACCACCGGCACCATCCACGGCGGCAAGGGTGCGGCCAACATGGCGGCGGTGCTGGTCGGCAACGCGGTGGGCGGCAACGTGTTCATGGGCTTCATCTCGGCGGTGGCCTTCGCCACCATCCTGGCGGTGGTCGCGGGCCTGACCCTGTCCGGCGCCTCGGCGGTGTCGCATGACCTGTACGCCACGGTGATCAAGAAGGGCAATCCGGCGCCGGGCTCGGAGCTGAAGGTCTCGCGCGCCACCACCCTGGTGCTGGGCGTGATCGCGGTGCTGCTGGGCATCGTGTTCGAGAAGCAGAACGTGGCCTTCATGGTGTCGCTGGCCTTCGCCATCGCCGCCTCGGCCAACTTCCCGGTGTTGATCCTGTCGCTGTTGTGGAAGAACTGCACCACCCGCGGCGCCGTGGTGGGTGGCTTCCTCGGCCTGATCTCCTCGCTGGTGCTGACGATCCTGTCGCCATCGGTGTGGGTGGATACGTTGGGCAACGCCGCTGGCTCGGCGCCGTTCCCGTACACCTCGCCGGCGCTGTTCTCGATGACGATTGGTTTTGTGGGCATCTGGCTGTTCTCGATCCTGGACCGAAGCCCGCAGGCGGCCAACGAACGCGCAGCGTTCAAGGCCCAGCAGATCCGTGCCGAAACCGGCCTGGGTGCCAGTGGTGCCTCGGGTCACTGAGTGCTAGTGGTCACGTAGTCGCAAAACGCCGGCCGAGTGCCGGCGTTTTGCGTTTTAGTCGAGGGTGAGGTCGGGCAGCGTCGCTGTTGCCACGTCGCTACGGTCATTCGCCTGTGCCAAGGCCGGGGTCTGCCGGTCGACCGTGCGCGCCAGCGCCGATGCCGAACGGAATGCAACGTCGTGCCGACCAGGGTGCCTCGACAGCAAAGGTCGAGGCGCAGTGCCGCGCGCTGCGTCGCTCGTACTGCCTGCCTGCACGGTGACGACCGATGGTGTCGCCTGCTTCGTTCTTCGCGCAACGCCTGCGCGGTCGTGACAGACCGACACACCGGCGAAGAAATTAAGTCATCAGGAGTGACTAAAGTGGCCCGCAAGCCGAACGCTGATCACGCACGGCTTGGCCTCTCCCCCGGTATCGACCGGCCGGCGAGTGCGCTGCAAGCGAGTTCGCCGACACGACGCGCAGCTGGCATGGCGCGTGTCCGACAAGCTGCGCATGACCCTGCAGGGCCGCAATCTCAGCAACGCGCGGCTGACCCGTGTCATCGGCGCCGACCAGCAACTGCTGCGCGAGCAACTGGATAACGGCCGCGCGTACTACCTGGGAGTGGACTATGCGTTCTGATCGCCGTTTCGCGTCGGCACTGCTTGCCTGCCTGATGGCCGTCTCCATCGGCAACGCATCTGCCGACCAGGCCGCCACGCCCGCAGCAACGCCGCCGTTCGTGGCGATGGAGACCGTCGTCAGCGGCGATTGCTGGGGCCAATGGCCCGACGATGTGCTGGCGGCGGTCAGCCGCTGCAAGCCGGCCGAGCACAATCGCCTCGCCCTGCAGGTCATCGACGATGCCGATGGCTCCGCACGGGTCGGCATCGATGCGCAGCCCTGCAACGGCGCGCGCTGCGCGGATCTGGCGCAGCTGCTGCGGTCGGCACCGGCGCAAGCCCTGCTGTTGCGCACGCCGCCGGCCCGCATCGATGCGGTGTTGGCGGCGCTGGATCACGCGCGGGCGCGTGCCCGCGCGAGCATCGAGCCGCTGGTGCAGGCGGTGCCTGCGCCCGCCGCACCGATCACGCTGGCGCCGGGCGTGCGCTACTGGCGCCAGCGCGTGGATGGGCCGCAGCCGGTGATGCTGCACATCGCACGGATCGACCTGACCACGCCGGGCCTGCAACTGGTCGGCACGCGCGGCGACCGCAGCGGCGGTGGCGAATTTCTCGCCAACCCGACCACCGCCTTCGTACGCGATGGCGGGCTGGCGCTGGCGATCAATGCCGACTATTTCCTGCCGTTCGATGGCGGGCATCTGTTCGACAAGGCCTTCGTGCCGGCAGCCGGGCAGGGTGTGACCGCCGAAGGCCTGGCGATCGACGACGGCCATCTCGATTCGGCGGCCGCCACCGGCGATGCGCGCGTGGATGGCGCTTTTTGCGTGAGTAAGCGCAACGCGGTGCACATCGTGCGCGGCAGTTGCCCAGTCGGCGTGGGCGCAGGCCCGCTGCTGTTGCTCGATGGCAAACACCAACCGCGCGAAGCCAGCCGTGCCGACTACTACGACGGCCCGGAACCGCGCAGTGCGCTGGGCCTGGACCGCGCCGGCAAGACCCTGTGGATGGTGGTCGCCGACGGCCGCCAGCCCGGCTACAGCGCCGGCATGACGCTGGACGCGCTGACCGCGGTGCTGCAGCAACTCGGCGCCCACGCGGCCATCAACCTGGACGGTGGTGGTTCCAGCACCCTGGCCGCGCGCGTCGACGGGCGCGTGCGCACGCTCAACCGCCCCATCCACACCGGCATTCCGGGGCGCGAACGCCCGGTGGCCAACCAGTTGGGGGTGCGCATCGCACCTCTCCACTGAGAGCCATTGACACATCTACGACGCGCTCACCGCAGGGCGCGGGTTTTCCGGACACCGGCATGCCCCACGCGCACGCCGGTGTCCGCGTCGTCCACTCTCCTGTGGCCGCCGATCGCCACGTTGAGGTGTGCCCCTCTTAAGCGTTCTGCCGCTACACGGCCGCCTCGCCGCACCGGTCTGCCGCTGCGGCTATACCTGTGGAATCGACGACTCGCCGGCTTGCCAGGCCGCCGCGCTGCGCTATGCTATGTGCGTTAGTATCGCTTGCACTAATGTGGTGGTCGCCGCAACGGTCGGTGGCAGCGCATGCCCAGCGGCGATAACTCTCACCCCGCCGCTCGGCGGACACGGCGCAACGGAGGCGCGTCATGCCATCGCATTTGTTCGTATGGTTCTGCTGCCTGGTACTGCTGGCCATCACTGGCTGCTCGCCTGCCGCGCAATCGCGCTATTCGCTCGAACGCAACTTCACCGATCCCAAGGCATTGGCGCTGGCGCTGGCGGCCGAGCAGGGCGATGTCCAAGAAGTAAGACGACTGATCAAGGTGGAGGGCGTGAACCCGGACACCATCTTCTCCAAGGATGGATATCCGCTGTTGTTCTGGCCGATCTTCACCCACAGCCCGGCTGGATTGAAGGCGATGCTGGAGAACGGGGCCGATCCCAACGCCGGGCAGTTGCATCCTTTGCAAGAGACTACGCGGTTCAAGGGACGTTACCGGAACCGCGCAATGGTGTGGGCGGCCGAGCAGGATGATCCCGTCTATCTCAAGCTGCTGCTCGATCATGGCGGGGATCCGAACACATATAATTCAAACGGCGAGACATTACTTTTTCATGCACTGATCAAACAGGACAAGTGGCCAAACATCCAGTTGTTAGTAGAGCGCGGCGCCGATGTGAATGCATTGGCGGGCATGGGAGGAACCCTTGTGGAGAATTACGCGGGCACCGGTGGATTCGAGCGGGTTTTCTGGTTGTTGGAGCATGGGGCGGACCCGCGTATCGAGTACTACGTAGATGTCGCTACGAGGAAGCTGGATTCGCGCACGATCACATCGATCTACTGGCACCCTGGAAATCCCAAGGATCCAAGCTGGCAGCGCCGATGCCAGCAATGGTTGCTCGCACATGGATATGCGCGACCTGCGATGCCGGACCACTACAAACGCATGCGTAAGGCGTTCCACTTTCCATCGGAAGAAAAAGATATCCCGCTGCTTTGATCTCCATGCACAAGGGTTGATCGCATGCAAACGCCAGACCAACACGCACCACAACGCCAACACGATGCAGCGCACGCGAAGTGCGGGCCAGGTCGCGCGCTGCTAGGGGCCAACTGGCTTACCCTCCAGCACATGTGCAATCTGCCGCAACGGAGGCGCGCATGAAGCCATCGCATTTGCTTATCCGGTTCTGCTGCATGGTACTGCTGGCCATCACTGGCTGCTCGCCTGCCGCGCAATCGCGCTATTCGCCCGAACGCAACTTCACCGATCCCAAGGCATTGGCGCTGGCGCTGGCGGCCGAGCAGGGCGATGCCGAGGAAGTAAGACGACTGATAAAGGTCGAAGGCGTGAACCCGGACACCATCTTCTCCAAGGACGGCCATCCGCTGTTGTTCTGGCCGATCTTCACCCACAGCCCGCCCGGGTTGAAGGCGATGCTGGAGAATGGGGCCGATCCGAATGTGGCCAAGCCCTATCCGCCGGAGCCTGGACGAAATCAGACCAATGTCAGCAATGCAATGGTCTGGGCAGCCGAGCAGGACGACCCGATCTATCTCAAGTTGCTGCTGGATCATGGCGGTGATCCGAATACGCGCAATGCAAACAACGAGAGCTTGTTGTTTCATGCGCTCATCAAGCAAGACAAGTGGCCGAATATCCAGTTGTTGGTCGAGCGTGGTGCCGATGTCAATGCGCTAGCAGGAATGGGTGGGACTCTTATAGAGAACTACGTTGGTACGGGCGGGTTCGAGCCCGCGTTTTGGTTATTGGAGCACGGTGCGGATCCGCGTATCGAGTATTCCGGAGGTGCCGCGACTAGGAAACTGGACTCACGCACGATCACTTCGATCTATTGGCATCCGGGAAATCCAAAGGATCCCCGCTGGCAGCGACAGTGCCAGCAATGGCTGTTCGCGCGTGGGTACGCGCGGCCTGCGATGCCGGACCATTACAAACGCATGCGCAAGGCGTTCCACTTCCCAACGGAAGAAAAAGATATCCCGTTGCTTTGACCTCCGTGCACAAGGATTGATTGCATGCAAACGCCAGACTTGCACAGACAACGCGAGCAACTGTTGGAGGACTTGCATGCCAGTGGCACTGCGGAGGCTGCATCGCGCGCCGCTGAGCTTCAACAGCTTTATCATGCGCACGAGATGGCTTCGCTGGCAGACGATGTCTACGACTCAGCCAAGGGAATCGGTCATGCCCCTGTTGGATGGATGCGTGGAGGCGAAGATTTCGATCAACTTCGGAGGAGTGTTCCGCAGTTATCCGCTACGAAAGATGCAGAACTAGCTGAACGGCTGCGGCCGCGCGAATCCGGCTTCCGCGCCGAAATCTACATTCCGGATCCGGCAATCCTCGGGCCTGGCTACAAGCCCACCGTGGTCTACAAAGGCTCAGCGGGCGAAGTGGCAACCGCCAATGAGCTGCGGGACACCAGCGCTGAAGATTTTCTAGCCAACAACTTCCCACAATCGGTCGGAATGCAAACGGATTATTACGACCGCGCGATGCGTTTGGCATCGCAGTTGAAACTGGAGAACGTCGATTTCGAAATCGCCGGCCATTCCCTGGGTGGCGGCATGGGTTCGGCAGCCTCGGCGGTGAGCGGCGTGCCGGCAACCACCTTCAATGCCGCCGGTTTGCATCCGGCAACCGCCCAGCGCTTTGCCAGGAGCACACCGGGTGTGCAGCTCTACGACACCGCCGACACCGTCGTGGCCTATCAAGTCCAGGGCGAAATGCTCAACAACGGCATCCAGGACAATATCCACCGGCTGGATGCGGCGCGGCGCCAGCAGCTGGCCGCGGTGATGGGCGACACCGCCACCCTGGTGCGCACCCTGCCGGAGGGGCAGGCCTTGCTCGACAGCGCGCTGACCCGCGATGTGCCGGTGAATGCGCAGCCGGCGGTGCATGCGTTCGTGGACCGGCTGGCGCAGGGCGATACCGTCCGGCTGCTGCAGCAGCTGCCGCTGGCCGCAGGCCGCATCGAGCCGGTGTTGCCGGCCAAGATGCAGGGCCAGGATGGCGCGCTGGTAGACCGCGCGCAGGCGCTGACCTTGCAGGAAAGCCTCTACCTGGCCGGCCCGGCGCTGGGGGTGTTGCGGGCCGGCGCTGCCGGCGCACGGATCGGGCGCGGCCTGGGCGAGCACAGCGCCGCGCTGGGACGGGCGGGCGATGCGGCGCTGGATGCGGCCGGCGACGGCGCGGCGCGCAGCATGCAGATGAGCGGCGCGGCCATCCGCCACGGCGGCAGCGCTGCGGGCACGGCACTGGACGCCGGTGGCGACACGCTCGGCCGTGGGCTGGCCGCAGGCCGTGCGGTTGCCGGTGAGCTGGATGCCAGCGCGCAACGCTGGGCGTTGCAGGCCCAGGCGCAAGCGCAGGACACCGCCGCCGACGCACTGCGCGGTGTCGCACGCTGGTTGCCCGATACCGCACAGGCCACCTTGCTGGAGCAGGCCCAGGCGTTGGAGCGACAGGCCCAGGCAGACCGCCAGCAGGCCGAGCAGCACGCCGCGCGGTTGCGCCAAGACAGCGCCCACCAGGCCGAGGCCTTGCTGCGCAGCACCGCAGGCGCCGCAACCGCAGCTGCAGATCAGGTGCGCAGCGTGTCGGCGCTGCCGCAGCAATTGCTGGACACGGTGGGCACGCGCCTGCAGCGCAGCCTGGATGCCGGCGGCGATGCGCTGGCCGGGCTCACCGCACACGCGCCCAGCGCCGGTGCGCTGGAAGGTGCGCTGCTGGCCGGCAGTGTCTCCGCGCAGCTGAAATTTACGCCGGGCACGCCCTACAACCTGGGCAATATCGCGCAGACGGCCAGCTTGTCGGTGCACGGCCAACGCTCGCTGCACGAGGCGCTGGAACGTCACCTGATGACCGAGACGGTAGTGCCGAGCCTGCAGGCGCGAATCGAGGCGGAAGAACAGCAGGCCCGTCAGGTCCTGGGCCAGGGCCGCACGGCTGCGCAGCAAGATCAGTACGCTCCGACGGCGCTGCGCACCGGCGATGCGGATATCGACGCGATGCTGCAGGCGCTGCGCAATCACGACGAAGCGGCGGTGTTCAAGGCGGCCGAGCGCATCCGGTATTCGCCCGAAGGACAGGCGCTGCTGCAGGAGGGGCAGGCCTTGATGCAGCAACGCGAACAGGAGGCGGTGACCAACCAGTTGGCCTGGACCCCAGCCGACATGCAGCCGCCCGATGTGCAGATGGCACATGGGCCGGTACGCGTGATGAGCCTGATGCACCACGGGCCGGCGATGGCCGCCGCCGACGCGGGGGGCGGTGGTGGCGACGGAGGAGGAGGTGGTGGCGGCTGAGCGCCTGCGTGGGTGGCGCGGCCGCATGCGCCGCGGGGAATGCACGTTGAAGGAGACAACGGATGCACGAAGAAGAACTCAAGCAGCTGGCCAGGGCACTGGGCACGCTGGCCGCCACCATCGAGGCGCGCGACGAGCGTCAGCATGCCGCGCTGGAGCGGGACATGGCCGCGCTACGCACACTGGTCGCGCGCAACGGGGATGAAATCAACCGCCTGGTCGGCGGCGCGGTACCGCAGCTGCAGCAGGCCTGGCAACAGGCGCTCGACAGCAGTCTGGCGCCCGCCTCGCGTCGGCTGGACGCGGTGATCTCGCGCTCCGGCACGGCCTTGCAGGCGGTCGAAACCGCGCACGAAGCGCTGCGCAGCCGTTGGCTCACCCGCGCCTGGATCACCTGCGCCGGGCTGATCGTCGCGACGGTGCTGGCCTGTGCCTCGAGTGTGTACCTGCTGACCGAAGCGCGCCGCGACCTAACCCGATACCTGGTCGACGGCAAGGTGCTGCAGGCCGTCGCCAACAGCGATGTCGTCCTGTGTGGAGACCGCCTATGTGCCAACGTCGATGCGCGCGGCCCCCGCAGCGGCGCGCGCGACCAATACCGGGTGGTCAGACCGCGGCCATGACCGCAGGCCGCGCGCAGCATGGCCGCACAGGCGCGTCGGACTGAGCGGCGAGGCCACGGTACCATTGGTGGTTTGGACCACGGCCCCCGCCATGAAGATCGCCTCCTGGAACGTCAACTCGCTCAACGTGCGGCTGCCGCACCTGCAACAGTGGCTTGCCGACTTCGCGCCGGACGTGGTGGGTATCCAGGAGACCAAGCTGGAGGACCACAAGTTTCCGGATGCCGCGTTGGCCGCGCTCGGCTACCGCAGCGTGTTCTGCGGGCAGAAGACCTACAACGGTGTGGCGATCCTGTCGCGCTCGCCGGCGCTGGAGGTGCAGATGGGCATCCCCGGCTTCGATGACGTGCAGCAACGCGTCATCGCTGCCACCGTGGATGGCGTGCGCATCATCAATCTGTATGTGGTCAACGGCCAGGACGTGGGCACCGAGAAATACGCCTACAAGCTGCGCTGGCTCCAGGCCGCGCGGGAGTGGATCGCGCAGGAGCTGCAGCGGCATCCGCAGCTGGTGGTGCTGGGCGACTTCAACATCGCCCCGGATGCGCGCGACGTGCACGACCCGGCGGTGTGGAACGAACACCACATCCTCACCTCGGCCGCCGAGCGCGCTGCCCTGGACCAGCTGCTGGCGCTGGGCTTGCACGATGCATTCCGGCTGCACCACGAAGATGCCGGGCAGTTCAGTTGGTGGGATTACCGCCAGGCCGGCTTCCGCCGCAACCTGGGGTTGCGCATCGACCTGACCTTGGTGTCGGAGGCGCTGCGCGCACGCGCAGCGGAATCGGGCATCGACCGCGAACCGCGTACCTGGGAACGCCCCAGCGACCACGCACCGGCGTGGGTGCGGCTGGCGGAGGCTGGCGCATGAGCGAACGGCATCTGCGGCGCAGCACCCACAAGATCGGCGAGGTCACGCTGGGGCCGGTGCATCGGCTGAGCTGCCACTGCGGTGCGGTGCAGATCGACCTGGACCTGCCGTACGGCCTGCTGGATCCACGCCGCTGCGATTGCTCGATGTGCCGCCGGCGCGGCGCGGTGGTCGCCTCGGTCACGCTCGATGGTCTGCACGTGTTGCAGGGTGAGGAGGTGTTGCGCCTGTATCAGTTCAACACGCAGACCGCCGCGCATTATTTCTGCGGCGTCTGCGGGATCTATACCCATCATCGGCGCCGCTCCAATCCCACCGAATTTGGCTACAACGTCGGCTGCCTGGAAGGGGTCAACCCGTACGCGTTGACCATTGCAGTGCCGGTGGAAGATGGCGTCAACCATCCGGCCGATCGTGCAGCGGCGCACGATTGAAGGACCAGGCTGAAACGACAACGCCCGGGCAGGCCCGGGCGTTGCGCACAGCACGTGTGGTGCGATTGCCTCAGCGCACCCGGCCGCGGGTGAACAGGTTGACGATGGCCAGCAGGATCACCGCACCCACCAGCGACCAGACGAAGGTCATCAGCGTGATGGCCTGGTTGATGCCGCCGCCAAACAGCCAGCCGGCAATCATCGCACCGACGATGCCGACCACGACATTGAGAATGATGCCCTGCTGCGCATCGCGCCGCATGATGAGGCTGGCCAGCCAACCCACGATGCCGCCGATGATCAACCAGATGATGATGCCCATGGTGCCGCTCTCCTCGTTCAGTCGCACCGGACGCGGTGCGTGGGCGCAATTGGACGCAGCCGGCCGTGAAGCAGCCGTCGAACACGCTGCATCCAATGGCCGTGCGTTCGGTTTGGTGTGCGCCAGGTGACGATGCAACCAACCTGGCGCCATGGCCCGGTGCAGCTATGGCTGCGGCCGCACCAACCCGGAGAGCGGGGCGAGCCGCAGGCGCGGCAGCTGCTCGGTCATGCGCTGGGGCTGGATCCAGCGCAGGTGCCCGTGCTGCGCGATGCGCGCGGGCGCCCGACCTTGCAGCCGGCCCTGCCCGGGTGGGATACCGGGTGGAGCCACAGCGGCGAGCATCTGTTGGTGGGATTGGGCCAGGGCGTGCGGCTGGGCGTGGACCTGGAACGGATCCGTGTACGTCCGCGTCTGCTGGAGATCGCGCAGCGCTTCTTCCACCCCGACGAACTCGCATTGCTGGGCAGGCAAGCGCCCGATGCGCAGCAGGCACTGTTCTTTCGCCTGTGGTGCGCCAAGGAGGCCCTGCTCAAGGCGCACGGGCATGGGCTGTCGTTCGGGCTGCATCGGCTGGCGTTTGCATTGGCAGCCGATGGCGCACTGCGGTTGCAATGGTGCGACCCGGCGCTGGGCCAGGCGGCGCACTGGCAGTTACACGAATGGTGGGCTGCACCGGACTGCCGCGCCGCGCTGGCGTTCTACCCTCACCCCGCCGCGTGAGGCGCCGCGCCATACGGCAGGATCGGCTGCCGGAACTGCGCCACGCCGTCGAGATCGCGCAAGGTCACCGTCAGCACGCCGCTGGCGCCGTCGATCTCCACCTCGCCGAAGAACTGATAGCCGGCTAGCTGTGTAAACCCACCACGTTGTTCATTGGAATTGGAATTCGGGAGATGGGGGGTTTGTAGCCGAGGCTGGCGTGTGGCCGATGCCAGTTGTAGTGATGCAGCCAGCCCTGGAAGGCGTTGGCGCGTTGCGTGGAGTCGGTATAGGAGCGCGCATAGGCCCATTCTCGCAGGCTGGTCTGCA
>NZ_LXNG01000033.1 GCF_001642575.1 Xanthomonas floridensis
TGTGCAGCATGAGTCGGCGTGGCAACTGCCACGACAACGCACCCGTGGAGAGCTTCTTCGGCCTGCTCAAACGCGAGCGGATCAGGCGGCGGATCTACCCGACCAGGGACGCCGCACGCGCCGAGGTGTTCGATTATATCGAGATGTTCTACAACCCAAAACGCCGCCACGGTTCAACTGGCGACCTGTCGCCTGTAGAGTTCGAACGGCGCTACGCGCAACGAGGGTCTTGAGTGTCTACGGAACCCTGGGCGTATCAATTCGCTCTGTTTTTTGATCCATCCGACTGTCTCATTCCATCCAGACACAAGATGAAAAAGCAGCCACGGATCTAAGTGGTAGAGGCGTCTAGATACAGTCAAAAGCTGAGTGAGTCGAGGGCACGGTGCCCTTACCGCTCGCGGGACACGCCGTGAATCCGTCCGTGGAGGCTCGGTGGCGGCATCCATGCCGCAACACGGTCCCGCAAGCGGTAAGGACACCGCACCAGAAAGTTAGTCGGTTGCTTCTTTGAAAGCTTATTGGTGGCTCGGCTTGCGTTGGAAAGCTAACCGAAACCACGGTTATCCAAACAACATACATCGCGCATTGATTGCACCATGCGGACCGACATTCCTGACTGGTCCTTGCCCGCCCACCGTCGCGGGACCTTACGCGGCATGGATGCCGCGTAAGAGCCTCCAGGGACGGATTCACGGCGTGTCCCGCGAGGGTGGGCGGGCAAGGGCCCTGCAGCCAGGCAGCAGATCAACCGGCCTGCGGTAGACCGGTGTGAAGTAGTTTTACTCGCCATTCTTATGTTCAACGCATGCGTTGCGAATCAGGCAGGGAACTCGCGCAGCCGCACCCGGATGCACGCTTCAAGACACGCGGCGCGTTTCCAGTGCTGCCATCACGATGGGCTTGGCCCATTCCGGCACCTTTGCCAGCTCTGCGGGCGTCTGCGGGTAATGCAGACCGCCCTGATCCAGTTCCAGTACCAGTAGCGGCTCGGCCTGCCTCGATGCATCGGCAGCCGCGCTGTTGTCGTAGACGTGCAGCACCGACAGATGCGGCAGCAAGGCGATCAGATTGGCGCGCGAGGCATCGAAGCGCTCGCGGATCCTGTGCTCGGCGATCGCATGGCCACCAGCGGCGACCCGCGCTGCAACGCGTTCGATGTGCAGCTCCACCGTCGACAGACCGCAGAACCAGATCGCCACCGTGTGCTGCGCGCAGGCCTCGCGCAGAAGGCGCGGAATGGTGTTCGCGCCCAACGTGGTTTCAAAGGCGTAATCGCTGCCATCGGCCATCGCCTGGCGCAGCCGTCGTACGCCCTCCTGCCAGGCCTGCGCATTGGCATCTTCCAGTGTCCAGCCCTGCTCCACCAGCGCTCTGGTGAATGCATCCGGGTTGAACCAGCTGGCGCCGTCTTCCTGCAGCAAGCTGCCCAGCAACGAGCTCTTGCCGGCGCCGTTGACGCCCGCCAGTACCAGGATGTTTCCCATCGATCAGAGCGACGGGCCCAAGGCGACCTTGCGGCCACGGCGTGCGGGCTTGGCGATCCCCTTGGCCAGCACTGCGCCATCGGTGACCGCGGCAAGATGCGCGTCGAATCTGGCCTGCAAGGCCTGCAGCGACTGCGCGCGCGTGGTCGCCCCGGCAAGCGCGCTGGCCTGCTGCACCAGCTGCCGGTATTCCTCGGCATCCACCACCACCGCTTCGGGGTGATTGTGATTGGTGATGACGACCGCGCCGTGGGTGCGCACCTTGCGCATCAGGCTGGGCCAGCCCTTGATCTTGATATCGGCCGCTGGCGCTCTTTCGAGCTCGGGCAAATCCTGATGACGGGACATGGGGCGGTCCTGCGAGGTGAGTGGTCTCAGGCTACGCCAAAATACCCATTTTGGGAAATTTGTCCATTTTGAACTCATTCCGCAAGAAGCCAGCCAAATGGCAAGGGTTAGCCAACAAAACGTAACGTGCGGCCGTCAGGCGGGTACGGGCGGTGCGCTTAGAGCCGGATACGAGTGGTACATGAGGATCCCAAGCACCAGCGGCGCCCGTCTATCGGCCGCGCAGTCGTCTTATTCGCGACTCTAAACCGTAGCTGGCAGTCATCAAGGGGCTACGGAATACGCCTTAAAACCGAATCGGACGCGTGGCACACGTCTTACCAAGCATCGGCTGCACCCACCTGGCGGCGAACACAGTGGTGTGTGGGTCGCTCCAAACTGAGACGGGGCCTGTAGGCCCCGTCGCTTGACGCTACCACCATGCGGCCGCTCAGCCGCGCAACTTGTCCAGCAGCTCGCGCGTCACCGGATCGGCGACCTCGGCAGACTCGCCCTTGAGTGCCGGCAGCAGCTGACTGGCCAACTGCTTGCCCAGTTCGACGCCGAACTGATCGAACGCATTGATGCCCCACATCACCGACTGCACATACACGCTGTGCTCGTACATCGAGATCAGCGCACCCAACGCCTGCGGGGTCAGCGCGTCGAGCAGGATCACCGTACTCGGGCGGCCGCCTGGATAGCTGCGATGCGGGTCGCTGCTGTCCTGGCCATTGGCCAGCGCCTCGGTCTGCGCCAGCACGTTGGCCATCAGCGCGACATGGTTTTCCGCGTACGGGTCGTCGTTGTGCACGGTGCCGATGAAATCCGCCGGCACCACGCTGGTGCCCTGGTGCAGCGCCTGGAAGAAGCTGTGCTGCACATCGGTACCCGCACCGCCCCACCACACCGCCACGGTGTCGCTATCCACCGCCGAGCCGTCGAGCTTGACCCGCTTGCCCAGGCTCTCCATCACCAGTTGCTGCAGATACGCTGGCAACAAGGCCAGGCGCTGGTCGTAGGTCATCACCGCATGCGTGGCGCTGCCGAGCAGGTTGCGGTTCCACACCGCCGTTAGGCCATGCAGTACCGCGACGTTCTCTTCCAGCGGCGTATTGAGCGCATGCGCGTCGAACTGCGCGGCCCCTTCCAGCAACTGCTGGAAACGTTCGAAGCCGATCGCCAGCGCAATCGGGAAACCGACCGCCGACCACAACGAATAGCGCCCGCCGACCCAATCCCACATCGGCAGCACGCGGCTCGGTGCGATGTCGAAGGCCTTGGCGGCACGTTCGGGGTTGGCGCTCACTGCGTACAGGCGCTCGCTGCCGCCGAGCCAGGCATGCAGGATGCCGCCGTTGAGCAGGGTTTCCTGGGTGCCGAAGGTCTTGGAAATCAGGATGCCGGCGGTGCGCGCCGGATCCAGCGTCGCCAAGGTGCGCTGCATGGCGGCGCCATCGACATTGGAGACGAAGTGCACGCGGAACCGCGCGCCGCTCACCGGACGCAATGCATCGGCCACCAGACGCGGGCCCAGGTCCGACCCACCGATGCCGACACTGACGATATCGGTGACGTCGGTGGCTTCCAGCTGCTGGATCAACGCGCCCATCCGCTGCCGCACTTCTGCAGCAGTGGCATACGCCTCCGAGGCCACCGGCGCGTCGGTCAGATCGCCACGCAACGCGGTGTGCAGCGCAGCGCGTTGTTCAGTGACATTGACCTGCTCGCCACGAAACAGACGCTGGAATGCACCGGCCAGATCGCGCTCGCGCGCAACGGCGAACAAGGCATCCAGCGCGACGCGGTCGTACTTCTGCCGCGCGAAATTGAAATACAACGGACCGACTTGCCTGGCGTACTGCGTGGGCCGCTGCGGCTCGGCGGCAAGCAATGCGGGGATGGCAGCGCCGCGCAGGCGTTGGGCGTGGGCGTGAAGCGCGTCGAATCCGTTGGTCTGTGTCATGCGGCCTGCGTGGGGATGCTGTGGTTGGTGTGGGAAATCGCGTTGTGCGCGTTCACATATACCAGATTGGGCTTGAAGGTCTTGGCTTCGTCTTCGCTCATGCTGGCAAACGCCGCCACAATGATCAGATCGCCCACCTGCACGTGACGTGCAGCACCGCCGTTGAGCGACATGATGCCGCTGCCGTCTTCGGCACGGATGGCATAGGTGCTGAAGCGCGCACCGTTGGTCACGTCCCAGATATGGACCTGTTCGAACTCACGGATGCCGGTCGCTTCCAGCAGCAGGCCGTCGATGGCGATCGAGCCTTCGTAGTTGAGCTCGGAATGGGTGACGGTGGCGCGGTGGATCTTGGCTTTCAGCAGGGACAGATGCATGGACGCAGGCAACGACAAAAGGAAAGCCGGCATTTTAGCGGAAAGCGCTCGCGCCCACCGGTTTGCGCTGCAGGCGGTCGTGAGGGCTTCAGGCCCGCGCCAAGGCGACGGCCTGACCTCTCCCAGACCCGGTCACCGACACCGGCCACCACGCCGGCTGCTGGCGCACGCTCGGCCGGCTCAGAATTCCAGGTTGTCGATCAGGCGGGTGCCGCCCAGCCGTGCGGCGATCAGCGCCACGCGTGCACCAGCGGTGGCTTCGCCCGGCTCGCTCAGGTCCGGCAGCCGCACCACCGCGTAATCGACCTGAAATCCGGCCTGCTGCAGCGCGCCGGTGGCGGCCTGTTCGACCTGCGCACGCGGCGTGCCGGCCGCGTAGCTGTCACGCATCTGCAGCAGCACCTTGCGGATCTGCGCGGCAGCCGGGCGATCGTCGGCCGACAGATACTGGTTGCGCGAGCTCATCGCCAGACCGTCGGCCTCGCGCACGATGCTGCCGCCCAGGATCTCGATCGGAAACGCCAGGTCGGCCACCATCTGCCGGATCACTGCCAGCTGCTGGTAATCCTTCTTGCCAAACGCCGCCACGTCCGGCTGCACCTGGTTGAACAGGCGCGCCACCACGGTGCAGACACCGTCGAAATGGCCTGGGCGGCACACGCCTTCAAGCACGTCGCTGACGCCCGGCGCATGGATCGGCGTGGCCAGCGCGGTACCGAGCGGGTACATCGTGTCCACGTCCGGCAGCCACAGCGCATCGCAGCCGGCATCTTCCAGGCCGCGCAGATCGGCCTCTGGCGTGCGCGGGTAGCGGGCGAAGTCTTCGTTTGGCCCGAACTGGGTCGGGTTGACGAACACGCTGGACACCACGCGGTCGGCGTACTGGCGTGCCAGCATCACCAACGAGTAATGGCCAGCATGCAGATTGCCCATGGTGGGCACCAGCGCCACGCGCAGGCCTTCGCGCTTCCAGCCGGTGACCAGGGCGCGCAGGGCGGAAAGATCGGTAATGGTCTGGATCATGCGGCGTACGCGTGCTCTGCATCGGGAAAACTGCCATCGCGCACGGCCTGCGCATAGGCACGCACCGCGCCAGCCACCGAGCCGCCCTCGGCCAGGAAATCCTTGACGAACTTGGGACGGCGATGGCCGCTGTCCAGGCCCAGCATGTCGTGCATCACCAGCACCTGGCCATCGCAGCCGGGGCCGGCGCCGATGCCGATGGTCGGCACCTGCAGCTCGGCGCTGATCTGCGCGGCGATCGGCGTCGGCACGCATTCCAGCACCACCAGGCTGGCACCGGCGTCGACCACCGCCTGCGCATCGCGGCGCAGTTGCTCGCCGGCTTCGCCGCGGCCCTGCACCTTGTAGCCGCCGAAACGCAATACCGACTGCGGCGTCAGCCCCAGGTGCGAACACACCGGGATCTCGCGCTCGACCAGGTAGCGGATCACCTCGAGCTTGTGCCCGGCGCCTTCGATCTTGACCATCTCCGCACCGGCCTGCAGCAGCTGGGTGGCGGCATCGAGCGCACGCTCGGGGGTGGCATCGGCCTGGAACGACAGGTCGGCCACCAGCAACGCGCGTTCCAGCACGCGTGCCACCGCGGCGGTGTGGTAGACCATGTCGGCGGTGGTCACCGGCAAGGTGGAATCGTGCCCCTGCACCACCATGCCCAGCGAGTCGCCGACCAGGATCAGGTCCACGCCGTTGGCGTCGAAGCTGCGCGCAAAGCCGGCGTCGTAGGCGGTCAACATGACCAGTTTTCGACCCGCCCGCTTGGCCTCGGCCAGGGCGGGCACGGTCCAGGGCTTGCTGTCGCTATGGCTGCTCATGAAGTCATTACGTGGGGTGATGAGCCGGCCATTATCTACCCAATCGGCTCCAGCCCGCAGGCATCGATGGTTTGCAGGGCGTGCCGCACTGTTCCATGACCCGGAATGATCGCCTCCGGCGCCAGCTCGGACAGCGGCAGCAGCGCAAAGGCGCGCACATGCAGATGCGGATGCGGCACCTGCAGCCGCGGCAGATCCAGCACTTGGTCGGCGTACAGCAGTAGATCCAGATCCAGCGTGCGCGGGCCCCAGCGCTCGCCGGCCAGACGTTCGCGCCCAAAGGCCCGTTCGATGCCAAGCAGCGCATCCAGCAGCGCCAGCGGGGCAAGCCCGGTCTGCAGCTGGGCTACGGCGTTGATGAAATCGGGTTGGTCTTCGCGCCCCCAGGCTGGGGTCCGATACAGGCGCGAGGCCGCTACCAGCGTGGACTGCGGCACGGCCTCCAGCGCGGTGATGGCCGCACGGACACTGGCCTCGGCCGGGCCCAGGTTGGCACCCAGGCCGACAAAGGCGGTCTGCATGCCCTACTCGCCTGCTGGTGCGCCGGTGCGACGGCGGCGACGGCGACGCTTGCGCGGCGCGCCGTCCTCGCCCTCGTGGTCGGCCTGCGCCGATTCGATGGCATCCACCAGCTCCTGGCCGGAGGACTTCTGCGCCTCGCGCCAGAACTCGACATCGGCCGCATGGTCGGCCGACGCGAACTGGCGCAGCACCAGGAAATCAAAAGCGGCACGGAAGCGCGGATGCGACAAGGTGCGGAACACGCGCTTGCGCTGACGCGAGGAGAAGCGTGTCTGCAGCAGCCAGATCTCCTGCATCGGCAGCGAAAAACGGCGCGGCAATGCCACCCGTTCCAGCTGGTGCAAGGTGACGCGGTCGGCGGCACGGCGCTGCGCATCCTCCGGCTGCACGCCCTGCGCCTGCAAGCCCATCAGGGTGCGGCAGAACGCCGGCCACAGCAGCAGCGCGAACAGGAACGCCGGGGACACCGGTTCGTCGTTGGCAACGCGCGCATCGGTATTGCGCAGGCCTTCCAGCACCATCGCACGCAGCGCACCGCTGCGATTGGACTTCAGGGCTGCCGCGCTTTCCGGGAACAGCGCACCGAGCAGGCCGTAACGCTCCAAGCCTTCAAAACTGGCCACGCCGTGTCCGGACAGAAACAGCTTGAGAATTTCCTCGAACAGACGCGCCGGCGCTGCCTCGGACAACAGCCCGGCCAGGCGCGGGATCGGTTCGGCGCTGCCGGCTTCGATCTCGAAGTTGAGCTTGGCCGCCAGCCGTACCGCGCGCAGCATGCGCACCGGATCTTCCTGGTAGCGCAGCTCCGGGTCGCCGATCAGCTTCATCAACCGCGCCTGCACGTCTTCGAAGCCGCCGCAGTAATCGCGCACCGAAAAATCCTCGATGGCGTAGTACAGCGCGTTGCAGGTGAAGTCGCGACGGATCGCGTCGTCTTCGATGGTGCCGTAGACGTTGTCGCGCACCAGCCGGCCGTTATCCAGTTCGCGGTCGCCGCTGCCGTCGTCGACGTTGGCGCGGAAGGTGGCCACTTCGATGATCTCGCGGCCGAACACCACGTGCGCCAGCCGAAAACGGCGGCCGATCAGGCGGCAATTGCGGAACAGCGCCTTGACCTCTTCCGGCGTCGCACTGGTGGCCACGTCGAAATCCTTCGGGTGGCCGCCGACCAGCAGGTCGCGAACCGCGCCGCCGACGAGGTAGGCGCCAAAGCCCGATTCGCGCAGGCGGTACAACACGCGTAGCGCGTTGGGGCTGATGTCCTTGCGCGAGATGGTGTGCTGATCGCGTGGGATGACGCGCAGCGTGAACGGGGATGTAACTGAGGGTTCGATGATGGCGCTTCCGTCTTGTGTTGCAGGATTGCCCAACGGCTATTACCTCACTATACTAGCGCGCTGCACAAGACGCGACAAAAACGCTCCCTTCGTCTAATGGTTAGGACGTGGCCCTCTCAAGGCTAAAACAGGGGTTCGAGTCCCCTAGGGAGCACCACGTTCGTCCTGCCGCAGACCACGCCAAGACCCCGCATTGCGGGGTTTTTGCGTTGTGGGCTGCGCATTTCCGGGCGATCCGGACCTGAGCCTTCATTGGACCGCCACCGCGCGGTACTGAAGCGAATCAACGCTTTGGCCTTTTGTCGGCAAATCCTGCCCCGCCCCATCGGTCGAGATCGGTTGCCATTACCAGGCTGGCTGCCGCGCAAGTGCCCCACGGACCTGCGCCACGCCACGCCAGCCCGGTGCGTGCAGCCAGCAGCACCGATCACATCAAGCACTGTGTGCCGAAGCACCGGTAGCAGCGACGCAACCTGCGCTGCGCGGCTCGTGCATGCCGCTGCACCGGGCGGTGTACCTGCGACTGCGTTTACCCGCTGCGCACACAAGACGCCGCGGACTCTGCAGTACATGCTCGCTGCTCATCTGGCGAATGAGTGCACGCCACTTACGTCGCTATCGGTTTCGGCGATCGCATCGTGGGCGTGCAGGCTTTCGAGATGGCGTACCGCCACATGAAATGCCGTGTAGCGCTCGGCAAGCGCCTGACGCAGGCGCCGTGCCGCATCTTCGACGTACATCAGGTTGGCGCCATTCAAACGGGCGAAGGCCTGCTCATCGATGCGCCGCACCGCCGCCTGCACTGGGGTGGCCAGTGCGCGCTCGCACACGCCGATCAGCTCGCGAATCTCCAGACGCTGCTGGCGGGCAAGCAGGTCCACCCGCACCTGCGCGATGCTGCGCTGGCTGTGCGGTGTGGCGTGCGAGCCATTGACCCGCAGCCATTGCGCCACGTCTTCTCGCTCTAGCGTCTGGCGTCCAGCATGCTGCTGCAGGAAGGCATCGCTCAGCAATTGCCGCGACAAGGCGGCCGAACATGGGCAGGTAGAGGCGTACAGCACATCGATCTGCAACTGCAGATGGCATTGCCCTGCCCTGCACTGCGCCTCCAGGCGCACCGGGTACGCGCGCCACCCGGCCAAGCCTTCGCTCAACAGGGCCGGGGTCCGCAGCATCACCTCAAACGCCAGCGAGACCCGCGCGGCACGACTGCCGCAATCGGCATGGCTGTCGATCAAGGCCTGCAGCAACTGCGACACCATCGCCGGCGAGATCGGCTGTTCCAGATGCCGGTCCAGCAAGCGGTACAACCGCGACATATGGATGCCCTTCAATTCGGGCCGCGGCAGATCCACCTGCACGCTGGCGCGCGCGCCCACGGTTGCACCGGGCTCGGCTTCGTCCAGGCGCACAGGAATGGCAATGTCGTGCATGCCCACCCAACGCAACGGTGCGCTCAACGTGGGCAGTTCGGTAACGGCAACATCGGGAAGGGTGACGGACATCGATCGCTCGGAGAAAGGGAAGATGGCGATCGCGCCTCAGGCGCGACCGGGGAAGGCCTGGAAGTAATCGTCGATGCCCGCATGCAGCGTCTGCGCCAGCTCGTCCTGATGGGTATCGCCGCAGAGCCTGTTGCAATCGTCGCGATTGCTCATGAAGCCGGTTTCCACCAGCAACGACGGAATATCCGGCGACTTCAGCACCGCAAAGCCGGCCTGCCCCACCTGATCCTGGTGCAGGCGCGTCACCTGCTGCAGGCGGCCCAGCATCAGCTTGCCGAACTGCAGGCTGCTGGCGATGGTGCCGCTCAGCGACAGGTCGGCCAGCACCTGCGACAGCACCGGATTGCTGGGCACGCGTAGGCGGCGCGTGCTGTCGCCCATGTCGTCGGCGGCGTTTTCGCTGTCGGCAATCCAGCGGGCCAGTGCCGAGCTGGCCCCGTTCTCGGACAAGGCGAATACCGAGGCACCACGCGCCTGGCTGTTGGGCGCGGCATCGGCATGGATGGACACGAACAGATCGGCATTGTGGCGATGGGCGATCAGCACCCGCTCGTGCAGCGGCACGAAGCGGTCGTCGCTGCGAATCATGGTCGGCCGGTAGCGCGGATCGGACGCCAGACACTGGTGCAGCCGCCCGGCCACCGCCATGGCGACATGTTTCTCGTAGCGGGCATCCGCGCTGACCGCACCGGGATCCTTGCCGCCGTGGCCGGCATCGATGGCGATCACGTACGGATGCAGGCGCGAGCGTGTGAACCCAGCCGCCGCCGCTGCCGGCACTGCCTCTGACAACGAGGCAGTGCCGGAAGCGGCAGCAAGATCGAATACCAGCACGTTGTCCTCCCAGCGCGCCGTGGCAGTCAGCGGCTGCAACAGATCGAGCACCACGCGCAGCCCATCAGCATGCGGGCCGCTACGGATGGCGGCGACGGCGAGACCTTCGGGCAATGGATCCAACTGCGGCGGCTGTGCCGAAATGCCCGACAGGTCGATCACCAGGCGCGACGGATCGGACAAGCTGAAACTGCGGTAGGCGACCTGCGTACTCAATGCGAGGCGAAGTCGCAGCCCCCCATCCTGACGCTGCAGGTTGCAGTTGCGCAGCCGCGGCAGCGACTGCGCATGGACCAGGCTCGGCGACAGCAGCAAAGCTGCGCCGGCGGTGCGCAGTACCTGTCGCCGCCTCATCGGGCCGATCCCGAGGAATCGACGCGCCCAGCGCGCCACTTGGAGCACGGAAGGTTCGGCATGGTGACCAGGCAAACGACACTCTGCGGCAAAGAACGCGACACGACGCGACCGGACGGACGATGGATGAAGTGTTATAAAGTAACACTTGTTGCGTAAAATCAAGCCCGCCGCGCCCCGTCACCGCCCTCACGTTCACGTTCACCCAAGAGCACCACGATGTCCCCCGCCATCCCCGACAGCTATACCGCCTGGCGCCACTGCATCGAAACCGACTGCGCCCAGCCACTGACCGCGCCTTTCATCGTCCAACGGCTCGCCAGCCTGCGCGATCTCGGCGACCACCACACCCAGCAATTCCTGCGTCGTTGGGGACCGGTGCATCACCAGCAGGTGATTGGGTGGTTTGAGCGTGCTCTGCAGAATTTGGGAGCAACACGTTAAGTCGCTGGGTTATGGCGTTCAAAAACCTTGTCAAGATTTGTATCCCTAGCGAACTGGGCAAGACAACAGATCTAACGCTCGGCGACTCTTAATTTCCGACGCGCAGACGAACGCGACCTTTCGCTGAGACCAATGCTCGCAGCAGGCAAGCTGTCAAATAACTGACTCTGCATATCCTCTTGGGCACTGCAGTCGATAAGAGATTGGGAGGAGATAAAGGCTGAGTCAGTCCTGCCTAAATGTCGAAAGTGCGCGAGACAGAGTGACTGTCAGCAATTTTTGTGTGATCGCCCACACCCGTCCGCTTTATGGACGTAACGTAGGCGAGCCTGAATCGCAGGCAGAATCGCCCCTAGCAGGGGAAGGCGACAATCATGGATATGAAAGCGAACGCACTGAAAGCCGTATGCGTGCTGGCGGGATTTTTGATTTTAGGCGAAGCGTCGGCACAAGTATGCTGCCCCAACGGTGGCTCGGGAGTGCGAGCGACGGGACTCGGTGACAGCCATCCGATTGCCACTAACCTCGCATTGGATGCTGCGTGGTCAATTTACGAATTCCAACGCGATGGGGTGACCTACCTGCAGATCAACGACATTGCAGGCACAGTGCGGGCAGTGGTGGCACGCGTCGACAATGCGCTCTGGGTAGTACCGATGGGCAAGGATGTAGACCGCGTTTCAATACCAACCACCAATTCCATTTGGGCCAACACAGCTCCTTCGGTCGCTAACACAGCAACAAGCTACGGAGCTCGCATGGTTTATCGGACTGCAAACTTCACTGTGCACGTCGAGTCGCAAGCCAACGGGGAACACTGGAAGGTCTCTCCTTCGAAATAAGGGCAGACGTCTCCGCGACGAGGAAGGTCAGCACTAGCGCATGGCGGCGACGGAACATGCCGCCATGCGACTTTAATCTGGCACGAAACTCCGCCTCCACCTCCGGCGAATCACGCCGCACAGACTCTACCAACGACGTGTCTGCAAACACGCGTATTGCAACACCTTGCCCGCCTCGGCCCCGCCATACACGGGCTTGGATAAAATGTTTATTTGCATGGGGCAGCAACTCGATCGCACTCAGCGTACAACGATAGGCAGCCAACTGAAGACCGAGTGAGAGCTGACGGCAGTCTCCCTGCAACAGGTATTCGAATTCTGTAGATTTGAAGCGCGCCAGTGCTGGCGAACGAAGCGACTTGAACAAACCGTGCGTTTCGATCTCTAGTGGATACAGGTTTGCCACATATTCTTGAAGTAATCGCGATTCAATCACTGCAACTCTTGTAATCTCCATTGCCGCCGCGTGGTGTCCACGCGCGCGCAAGTCTGCAACAATATCTTTACGCATTCGATTGATTTGCACATTGACATCAGAATACTCTACGACCTGACTGCGCAAAGTGCGCTCAGCGGCCAAATAGCTATCTTTCACAGTCTGCTGCGCCTCCGCCCTGATACGACGGATGGTATCGAAACGTTTCAAAGGAACAGTTAGCCGAGCACCGAAGATAAAAAGGCCAGTACTGACAAATACATGAAACAACTGAATCAAGAATAGATTTGGGTCGTAATACCCAATTTGATAGACCTTTGGAATACTAATGGCAAGCGCTACAATTGCCAACAATGTGCCCAGAGTAGTCCCTACTAGGCCATGACGTCGAGTTAGAAAAATTGCGGGCCCTATTAGGGCGATCATCAACGCGTTCTTTGGAAGCGGGGCATGCACGTAAGTAAGCATGTAAAACAACGCAACAATGACAATCACTGAAGCGCCAAGATCACGTGGCAAGTCAACCCTGATCGGCTGCGACTGCTTAGGCGACCGAAGCATCGTTGGAAGCAAGAACATCAGTATACCGAGATAGCCGCCGAGCCAGTAACGGAGCAGGAACTCCCAAAAATTTGTTGTAGGCGGGCCATCCAGCAATGCATTGACCACGATGCTCCACAGTGAATTACAAAAAGCAATGGCAATGCCAAAGGGAATCAACCAGCGAGATTGTTGAAAAAGCAGGCGTGCGTGATGCCGAGCTAACCATATAAAGTACGCGATCATCGGCGCATGCAAGAACGGGCTGAGATAGGCCCATAACACGCTGTAATCCTGGCGCTGAGCTATCGGAACGCGAAGCCAGAGCATGGCGGCGGCATCACCAATCAGCAAGAAAGGCCATTCACGATACGGCCGAAATAGCAACGTGACGACTCGTAAGCCGACAGGCAGATACCACTGATCAATAGAGAAGAACCAAAGCATCACAAACGTCAGTCCGTAGCACACGCTGATCAGCATGCCTCTGAGGACTTCCTTGGCTACCGCCATACCACCACTCCTTGGTTCCACGATGCGTCCTAGTCTGGAGGGAACTGCTCAGCGGAGTATAGCGATGGCGCACACATTGCGATAAGGACGTGTACGTTCTGGCGTGTAGCGCGTGCGTTTAACGACGCACATTGCACTTTGCTGGTGCATTAGCCCCATACATGGATGAACGCTGAGTTCGGTAGCTAACGATAGCCAATGCATCTGACGGTGCATCGGCTAAGAAAAACGCAAGCGCTCCATGCTGATGACGCAAACCAGACCGTGCTGCATGGTTCGGCTTGCTGATGCGGCTTATGCAAGCGTGCATAGCGGTTGGCTATAAGGAATCATCCCAACAAAAAAAAGCCGCGCATTGCGCGGCCTTCTTCGTTTTCCATGCCGATATCGGCACAACAGACAAAATCAGCCCTCCATCTGCTCCAGTTCCTTGCCCTTGGTCTCGTAGACGTACTTGAGCACAAAGAACACCGAGATGAAGGCGGCAACCGTATAGATGCCATAGGCGCCGGCCAGGCCAATGCTGCCTAGCAGGATCGGGAAGCTGACGGTGATGGCGAAGTTGGAGGTCCACTGCGCGGCGCCGGCAATGGCCAGGCCCGAACCGCGGATCTGGTTGGGGAACATCTCGCCCAACATCACCCACATCACCGGGCCCCACGAGGCATTGAAGAACACCACGTAGACGTTGGCGGCCACCAGCGCCAGCATGCCCATGGCATCGGACATGGCGAGCTTGCCGTTGGGGTCCAGCGAGGCGGTGGCGAAGGCGTAGGTGACCAGGGCCAGCGAGACTGCCATGCCGGCCGAGCCGATCCACAGCAACGGCTTGCGGCCGATCTTGTCCACCAGCATCACCGTGACCAGGCAGGCGCCGATGCTCAGGCCGCCGGAGAGTACGTTGATCAGCAGCGCGTCCTGCTCGGAGAAGCCGACCGCCTGCCACAACACCGCGCCGTAGTAGAACACCACGTTGATGCCGACCAGCTGCTGGAACACCGCCAGGCCAACGCCGATCCAGACGATCGGGCGCACCTTGCCGGTGGCCTTGCTGATGAGGTCGGAGAACTTGGGCTTGTGCTGGTCGGCCGACATCGAGGCGGAGATTTCCGCCAGCTTGGTCTGCGCGGCGGCATTGCCGTACAGACGCTTCAACACCACCAGCGCCTGCTCGCGGCGACCCTTGACTACCAGGTAGCGCGGGCTCTCGGGGATGACCAGCAGCAGCACCAGGAACAGAAGCGACGGGATGGCCTGCATCCAGAACATCCAGCGCCAGGCGGCCTGCCCGGCCCATAGCGGCTCGGTGGACGCACCGGCGGCGTTGGCCAGCAGGTAGTTACTCAGAAACGCGCAGAACAGCCCGCTGATGATGGCGATCTGCTGCATCGTGGCGAGCCGGCCGCGGTAGCGCGCGGAGGCGACCTCGGCGATGTAGGCCGGTGAGATGACGCTGGCCGCGCCGACGGCAAAGCCGCCCATCACGCGCGCGAAGATGAAGAAGCCGGAACTGTGCGAAGCACCGGCGCCGATGGCCGAGAGCAGGAACAGCGCCGCAGAAATGATCAGGACCGCGCGGCGGCCCCAGCGGTCGGCCAGGCGGCCGGCAAAGAAGGCGCCGATGGCGCAACCCAGCAGCATCGAGGCGACCTCGAACCCGGTCTCCGCAGCGCTGGAATTGAAGGTCTGCTTGAGCCCGTCGACGGTGCCGTTGATCACGCCACTGTCGAAGCCGAACAGAAAGCCGCCGATCGTGGCCACACAGCTGATCAGGATGATGAAACGGGTGTTCTCGCCGGCATCGGGGGCGCCGTCAATGGAGACACTGGACATGGGTTCACCTGGAGACATGCAAGGGAGCGGTCACGGGGGCGACCGCCATCGGCCGGCGACGCAGTGCGCCGCCGGCCACGGGACATCAACGCGTCAGATACTGGTTGATCAGGTTCTCGTAGGCTTCCTGGCGCCCGCTGATCTGCGTGGGTGCATTGCCGGCGGCGTAGCTGGCCAGGTCCGCCAGCGTGCTGGTGCCGTTGGCAAACGCCGCACCGGCGCCGCTGTCGA